>NZ_UGHV01000001.1:0-1200000 GCF_900451095.1 Helicobacter canis
TGCTTCGGTCGCTTCGCTCCCTCGCAATGACTGCTGAGGGTTGTCATCGCGAGCGGATTTATCCGCGTGGTGATCCATAGCCGCTGTGCTAGAATCCACTTTTTGCGCGGTGGATTCTAGGGTGTTGTGATCGATTAGGTGTTGCTTGTGCTTTTTCATTTGCTCTCCTTTATGTGTTACTGCTTCGTATAGGGTCTTGGGGTGGTGTCGCTGCTTTGGCTAGGGTTTTGTTTAGGCTGATTTTTCTGCTGCTGCTCCCACCATTTGCTGTATTGAAAGTTTTTCTGCGTGGTGGCAGCTTGGGCTAGGGCGTTGTAGCGATTCCACTGCCAGATTAAAAGGGGTGGGACAGGGTATCCTTGCCTTTCCAGCTGCTCTATTTGCGTGCCTAGATTTGTCAAAGCTATGCGCATTGTCTCGCCCTGTCTTTTGGCTTGCTCGCTTTGGGCTTTTAAACTCCCCGCCAGCTCCCTTTTTGATGTCTTCTACCATTGCATTTGTGAGTCGCCCCCACCACTGGCCGTCTAGCGATGTTGTAAAAGTTCTGCTGTGTTAGGCTTTGGTAAGCGTGCATTGTCCTCGCTTATGGGTATTATGCCTCCGCTAAAGTGATTTAGCTTCCTGCCTATCCCACTCCAAAAGCCCGCCTGCCTTCTCGGCCTAGCTCTAAAGTTTTCTCAAGATTTTCAAGGCCCTGCGAGTGTTTGACTTATATCGCCCATAAGCTTGGTAACGCTTTGGGTTTTTGTGTTGGCATTGATGTTGAGATTGCCGGTGAAGGTGATGTCATTGTATTTTTTTTCGCTAAATACGCGTCATAAGGGGGTTATCTCCTTTTTTTTCATCCCAATATTTTATGCCTGTGTATCCTTGGGGCGTGCCGGTAAAGTGCATAGCAAGTCCTGCGCCTGCTTGCACCTCTGGGGCTAGCCCTTGCTCTCTTTGGTCTTTTTCATAGTCGATTTGCTCGATAGCATCGCTTAGATCCTTTGCCACTTGCTCTCCTTATATGCTTAGATATATCTTTTTTATCCGCTCCGTTTAGGGTGTTTTGTGATGATGTCTTCATAGGTTTTTGCGCTTGGCATTTAGCTCTATGATGTTTTGCTATGATCTCTTGGCTTGCAAAGCACTTTAAGCTCTGCAAGCGCAGAGCCGTCTCATAGCGTATTTTTATCACTTCATCACTTTGCATTGCTTGCAGGGCGATGTTTTTAGCCTTACTTTCTAAGCTCTCTAGGATTGACTCTTGGGATTCTAGGGTGCTAAGCAGATTATCAATGCTCTTTTTTGCGGATTCTAGGGCTTTGCTCTCTAGCTCTCTCAAATTGATTTGCGGGGTGATTTTCTCCTGCACGGCGTGGGTGATGGCGGCTAGATCTAGCGCGGCTAGGAGTTTTTGGGCGTTTTGATCTAGATAGGCTTGTAGCTTTATGCTTGCTGCAGTGCCAAAGTCGCTTATAAGTTGATCTAATGTGTCTTTATATGCTTGGGTAAGCTCTCTTGCCTTTGTCTCTAGGGCTTGTATTTTGCTATCAAGCTTAAAGCCTGCTAGGATTTGCTTTAGGGTTTGGGCTAGGTTGGTGGCATTGCGATCGCTAAAGTCTCTTGCCACTTGGCGGCTTATGCCTTCTAGATCTAGGCTTTGGCTTACCTCTTGGGCTAGGGTGTGGAGATTTTTACTAAAAAGCTCTTGCACTTGGGCGATATTTTGCGCGTTTAGATTCTGCGCGGTGGTCTCTAGCTCTTTTGTAAAAAACTCTTTCGCCTGTGTTTTTGTAGTCTCTAGGCTCTCTTGCACAAAGGATTCTAAATGTGCTTGCACGCTTTGCTGCAGGGCTTGTAGGTCGTTTTTAGCGTTTGTGAAAGTAGTTTCAAGGGCGGAGATTTTGTCAAATAGTGTCATACTCTTATCCTTTGTTTTTGGTTTTTCCTAGAATCCACTTTTTTATGGATTGCTTCGGTCGCTTCGCTCCCTCGCAATGACAGAAAAGGCGTTCGGTAGTTTTCCCTAAAGTCGCTCGGCGTGGGATTTTGGAGATAAAAATGGGGCTTTGCAAGGCGAGTCAAGGGATTTACCTTGAGTGGTAATGAGTGCAGACTCGCCGCAGCAATCGCCATTTTTATCCCAAAAGCGTAGCCGTTCTACTAGAATTCCGTCAAAATCTCGCTTGGGCAGAAATATGCCACTCTCACTACCACCTCTCCGCCTGTTGGCTTTTGATCAAACTCTAGCGTTACCACGCCGCCTAGCTTTGTGCTAGTAACGACACTTGATTTGTGGTTTGCCTTTGCGCTTAGATCTAAATCATTGCCAAAGGCTTCTTTGCTATAGTCTTTGCCTACTTTAAGCCCTAGATCAAGCTTTGTAGCCGTTACTGCTGGCTCTAGCACTTCGACATCTATGCTCATTATCTCCGCGCCTGCTGGCAGGGCTACGGCTTCATAGGTTTTAGACTTTAGGTCTTTTAGGGTTACTTGGGCTTTGGCTAGGTAGTAGATATTTTTGACTCGTTGTTTCATTGTAAAACTCCTTGTGGTTTGGTTTGTTAGTTTTGTCTTTGCTTGGTTTTGGCGTTGGCTTTTGGGCTAGAATCGTGGATTGCTGCGGCTCGCTTGTGCGATAGACCACTAGTCTTATCTCCGCGCTCGCCTTGCAAAGCCCCGATTCTAGCCTCAAAATCCTGCCGCCTGCGTGCTTGGTGTAGAAAACGCGTTTTCTTGCGCTGCTCGTTTTCTGTCATCGCGAGACACTCCCCCCCTTTTTTCTGTCATCGCGAGACACTGCGCTAGCAGTGGTGTGGCGATCCATAGAATCCGCTTTTTTACTCTTTGGAGCTAAAAATCCCAATACACGCAAAATCCGTATCGTGGAATGGGCTTAAACTTCCGCTCTCATTGCTATCAAATCGCGCCTTGCTAACGGCAAGCAGTCGATCCACGCCTACGATAGTCTTTCTCCCAGAGTCGGCTTCATCGATGTAGAAATCCACCTTATCGCCGCCGACCATAACAAGCGCAGAAGCCCCGATCAACGCCCCGATACTTACAGGCTGACCATTAGCATAGTAGCTAGGAGGGGTTAGCTTCTTGTGGTTTTGGGGGTTGATATTTGCCATATAGTCTGTATCACTTACCTCGCTATTTGGCATACCACTTTGCAGCGGTGTCCATATACCCATATCTAGCACAGGGCAGTTATCTATAAGCCCGATAAGCCCTGTAAAGATCCTATTTTCATCGCCGCGCACGCCTGCTGCTTTTTGCATTTCAATCCATTCAGGATCGTTTTTGAGCTGGTTGCAGGCATAGCTATCAAGTAAAATGATATAGCTATTATGCTCTAGGGATATGCCTTGCACGGAGACTAGATCGCTTTTGATAGGCTTTAGTGGATAGCATTCCTTGCCTTTGTAGTTTATACCTGTTCTAGCCATAAAGATCGCGCGGCGCAGGGCTTGGACATTCATCACATCGCCTTTTTGGATTTTTTTAGTGGCAGTGGCGACATCTGGCTCGCTGCTAGTATCTTTAAAGTTGCTTGTTTGATCGCACACGACACAATTGGTAAAATCTGTAATAAGTGCGGATACTAGTGCCTTATCCCTGCGCAAGCGCATCCAGTCTGTCAAGCTATCGCTGGCTTCTTTGATGAAATCAATTTGCTTTAAAGCGGTGTATTTTTCAATCTCGCTTTTAATGGCATTGGCGATCACTTTTGGATAAGTCGTTTGGCTCATAATCTCTAGTGAGTCGTAGTTGGTATCTAGATCGGCGTTGCCCTCTACTCCTGTGCCTGTCAAAGGGGCTTTAAGCCTTGGGCGGTAGGGCTGGGAGTCTTTCACGGCATAAAATCGCACGCCGCGATCCGCTCCTTTACCAAAAAAGCTTTCAAACGGGCTTTTACTCCAGCTGGCTTTTTCGATCACTCTAGCGATATTTAGCTGGACATTTGGGTCTTCTTTCCAGCCGGCAAAGTTTATGGCATTTAGTGGATTTTGGTAAGACATTGTTACTCCTTTATGTGTGTTTTACGCTTGCGCGCTCCGTGGGCTAATACCGTTCCGTAGGGAGTAGGTCGGCGTTATAGTCTAGGTTGGCACTTGGGGTGGCATTCCCAGCTATGCGGCTTGGTGGCTTCTCTCCACCTTGGCTCCCTTGTGGATTGGCATTTTGCGATAGATAGATTTGCTCTAGTTGTTTGAAAAAGTCATAAGGCTGTAATTGATCTAGCTGTGCTTTTGCCGCGTTTGGGATATAATCCTCATAAAACTGCAAAAGTGTGTTTAAATCCACGCTTGCTTCTTGCTCAAACTTCGCTCTTGCTTGATCGATCTGCCCCATAAGGGACTTTTGATTGATAGAGCCTTGCAGCTCTTGGGCTCTGGCTTGCTTGCTCGCGATATTATCTTGGTAGAATTGATTTTGCATTTGCGCTATTTTTATGAAAAACTGCTCTTTATCTTCATAAAATAAATCTTCTAGCTCTGGTGTGATAAGCTCGCTTGCGTATTTAGCAAAGTTAGCTTCTAAAGCTGCCTCGCTTTGTGCTAGCTCATTTTGCAAGGTCTCTAGCTCTTTTGTCTCTGCGCTTGTATCAAAGGGGCTAGGCTCTTGTGGTGCTTGGGCTTGCTCGGCTAGCTCTTGGCTTGGCTCTTGGGTCTCTACTAGCTCTTGTGGTTCCATAAGTGTCCTTAAGCATTTTCTAAAAAGCGTAATATAAAAAACTTGCCCAAAAGAAAAAAGGGGTAAAGCTTGGGGGTATCAAAGGGGCTATGTCAAAGGGGATTCTCAAAGGCAATGTTGTGGAGAGAGTCTCTCAAAGGATTTGTATGCAAGGATTTTGACTTAATCTATAAAGGAGGCTATGAAGTGTGCAGGGTGTGTGTGGGGACTGCACGGCTGAAGTTGGCTCTCACTTAGACTCTCTCCACGCTTGTAATGCTAGCAGGTTTTAGCCCATTAAAAAGGGGGTAAAGTATGCTACAATGTGGATAAAGGAGTGTGTATGCCGCGCCTTGATGGATTGAAAGAGGATTTAGGGTATTTGAAATTTTGCTTTGGTATAGTTGTTGCGACTTTTTTGGCTCTTGTTGGCTGGATCGCGACAAACTACACCGCTGCTAGTGTGTTATTGTTGGTGTGTGCTTTTGTGTCTGCTGTGATTTTTGCTGGGCTGGCTTTGTTTATCAATGCAAAAATGAGAAAAATCATCGATGAAATTTATCAAAGCAAAAAGGAGTAGCGATGATGTTTATAATTTTTGGCGGGATTTTTTTGTGCTTTTGTGCGCTTGCTTGGAGTATCTATCAAGGTGTGCGCGATAGCGATAAAGCGCACAATTAAAACGCCTTTTGGGCGTGTATGTCTTGCTTGACTTGGGCGATTTTCTCGCTTAATGCTAGCACTAAATGCAAATCCTTTTTTGCCCTAGCTTTGGTCTGCTCGCGGTGCAAATGTGCTAGATATAGATCGCAATAATGCTGATAAAATGCTTCGCTTTCTAGCGGTTGTGTTTGTATAAACTCTTTAAAAATGGATTCGGCTTTTTGCGATAAAGCAGGGAGTTTGTGGCTCGCGGCGTTGATAGACGCTCTAGTCTTATCTCCTTGCTCGCCACTGCACAACCCTACTTTCTCATCAAAAATCCTAGAATCCTGCGCCGTGTTTAGATTTGGGGCGTTGCTCGTTTCTCTGTCATCGCGAGCCGACTTGTCGGCGTGGCGATCCATACTAGAATCCACTTTTTGACTTGCTAAAAATATCCGCACGCTTTTCTCTAGCTCTTTGGGTAAAAAACTCAAATCTAATTCGCTAGCTATATACGCGCATTCCTCACTATGCAAAATACTCGCTATAAAACTACTATAATCATCGTTAGCCTGCTTTGTGGGTAGTCTATCTTGGGTGAAATACTCTTGTGGCACGCCTGTGAGCTTGCACGCGCATTCTAAAAACGCCTGCTTATCGTAGAAGTTTTTACACGCTGCAATCGCGCCTTTTATTTCATTAAACGCGCTTGTTTTGTCTTTATTTTTATACAACCATTTTATAAAAAACTCAAAACCGTTTAAATAGTTAAAATCTAGCTTTTCTCTGGTGGATTCGGCTTTGCTCTCCCACTCTCTGTCATCGCGAGCGGTGCTTGCACCGCGTGGCGATCCATTTTTCACGCTAGAATCCGCTTTTGCGTTTTTATGGATTGCTTCGGTCGCTTCGCTCCCTCGCAATGACGGCTGGGGTTTGTCATCGCGAGCCGACTTGTCGGCGTGGCGATCCATAGCCATCAACGCTTCATTTATATCCTTGCACAATCTCCCCTTAGAATCCTTATTTTTCAGCAGTGCTACCTTCACCCTATAAAATCCGGCTTCAAAGCACACTTTCACCGCCCTAAAGTTTGCCGCCATACCGCTCTTGTCATTATCAAAGCAAAAGATCACTTCACAATCAAGCCTAGTAAGTAGATTTAAATGCTGGATATTGAAAGCTGTCCCCCCTGTGGCTAGCGCGTGTTTATAGCCATTTTCGTGCAGCAGTATGCTATCGATATAGCCTTCGACTACAAAGGCGGCTTTTTGCGCTTGGATCGTGGCTTTGGCATTGCTGTAAAGGTAGAGTATCTGGGCTTTTTTGTAAAAGTAGCTTTCCTTGGAGTTGATATACTTTGGGGCGTTTTTGTTGAAGTTGTAGTGGGGGTGCGTGCGTGCGACAAACGCCACTACTTTATGTTGCGGGTTGCGGATTGCGATTGAGATTCTCTCACGCATAGGGATTGATATTTTGCCCTTTTCATACTCGTTAGCAAAGTTGGATTCTACTAGCTCCCCCGCGCTAAAATTTGCTAGTAAAATCTCCTTGCTTGGCACTAGCCCTATATCATATCGCTCGCATATCTCTTGCGTGATCCCCCTTGAGGCTAGATACTCTACAATCTCTCTATGCTTTTGTAGCTCGGCTTTTGCTAGCTCGTTGATTTTCTCCAGCACTTCGCTAGGACTCTTGCCTACCTTTTGCGCCTTATCATACTCTAGGGCGATATTTGTAAGCTCGCTTAAGCGTTGCAGGGCTTCATTAAAGTCGATTTTCTCATACTCTTTTATGAAGCTTATCACATCGCCCCCCTTGCCGCAGCCAAAGCATTTATACATCCCCTTTACATCGCTTACCACAAAGCTAGGGGACTTCTCACTATGAAAGGGACAGCAGGCTATGAAGTTTGTGCCATTTTTGCGCAAAGGGATATAGCGTTCGATCACGCTTACAATGCTACTACTCTTTAATGCCTCGATATTTGTTACCATATCACACCCAATTTTCTAGCCTTAAGCCTACTACACGCTTAAAGTCTTTACTATCGTTGGTTATAAGCGTTAGATCATTTGCTAGCGCGGTGCTTGCTATAAGCATATCCATAGCCCCTATAAGTGCTTTTCTGCGCTCTAAATCCGCGCGGATTTTGGCATACGCTCCTGCCTCCTTGCTCCCAAACTCTAGCACCTGCAAATGCGCTAAAAACGCGTGCAAAGCTAGCGTGTTGCTCTCTTTAAAGCGTGATTTCTCCACGCCAAAAAACAGCTCCGCCACGCTGATCGCGCTTATGGCTATCTCGCCGAGCTCATATTTGTCAAAGTGGCTTTTTATGCGTTCTGGCTTGTTGTTTAGGATATAGATGCAAATATTTGTATCTAGCATTATTTTTGCCATTCTCGCTCCTGTGCGCTCTCCTGCGTTCGCTCTAGCTTGCCTTGAAAGCTCTCCACCGCGCTAAAGAGATTTTCCCACTTTTTATCGCTTGGGGTTAGCACTATGCTTTCATTGATCTTAGCGATCTCAAACGCACAATCCTTGCTAAGATTTAGCGACTTTGGTAGGCGTATGGCTAGTGAATTGCCACTTTGAAAGACTTTTGCGGTCATTTTTGCTCCTTTAAAGTTGTTACAAATAAGTATATATAAATTTTATAAACTTTTGCGCGTTGGCGTTTCTCCTAGAGTTGCTCGGCGTATGATTTTTGTGATAAAAATGGGGCTTTGCAAGGGCAGACTTGGGATTTACCTTGAGTGGTAATGAGCGCAGACTCGCCGCAGCAATCGCCATTTTTAGCCAAAAAGCATAGTCGCCTATATCGATCTATATCGATACCACCTCTATGATCTTATCCATCTCCACGCTTTCCGTTATCGCCTCTCCCCCCACCTCTATACTCGCAAATTTGCGCGTGTTTGGATCAAAGGCGACTTTCTCTTTGAAGTGCTTGCCTGTTTGCTTGTTTTTTTTCAAGATCACCATTCGGCTATTTTCGCTAAACTCTCTCAAAGCTTCGATCTCTGGCTTGCAGTGTTCTATACGGATTATTATGCTTGCTTCGTGTCCGCCCTTTTTGCTCCCCATAGGATTATCGCGATCGCTCTTAGAAGTTTGCACGATCAAAAAGACTAAAATGCCTAACGAGTGGCACAGCTTGGCTAAAAGGCTAAATTTTAAGCTCTCTTCCTCTTCCATATTTCTGCCATTTGGGCTAGTGATTCTCATCTGTGAGTCGATCAAAAAGACTTTCACGCCCTGCCGATAGAGATTTTTGATATTTTGCGCGATGGTGTAAAGCTCATAGCCCTCGTTTATGATATACATATTATCAAGGTTTGGCGGCTTTCTCTCTGCTTGCTTGGCGCGGATATACTGCTCGATCGTAAATTCAAAGCTAAAAAAGCCTACCTTTGCATAGTGGCTGATATTTTCTAGCACTTGCAGTCCTAGCGTGGTTTTCCCCGCTTCTGGATCGCCACTGATTAGCACAAGTTGCGCTACTTCTATCCCCCCATCAAACACAGAGTCTAAAAAGCCTACCTTTGTCTTAAACTTTGGCTGCTCTGGTCTTGTAGCATAGTAGTCGATCCATTGGGCTAGGTTTTTATACTCATTACTCTCCACGGCACGATCTAGCATTGAGAGATCTAAAAGCGTGTTGTTGTCGCTTGCTTTTATCATCTTTAGCCCATTTGCCTTTTGCATTTTTAGCTTGTAGGCTGTGATAAGCTCTTGGGAGAGATTGACAAAGCTAGAGTTAGGAGCTTTGCTAAAAAGTTCTAGCACATATTCATCGCTTTGCTGCTCTGTGGTTAGAGCGTTCATAAGGCTATGTGTGCTTAGGGCTTTCTTGCCTTGCAGGGTTAAGATTTTCTCCAAAATCACGCTGCCCTTTTGGCTAAAGACTTGGCGCGGCGTGATCGCTAGAAACTCATCAATATCCTCTTTATAATGCACCATCGAGAGTAAAATCTCTTGCTCTAGGCTCTCTAAAGTATCCATTCTAGCTCCCTTTCTTTGACTTCTTTTTTGTAAAAATACATTGATAGCAGGTATTGCTCCTCGTATCTGCTGCCCTTATATCGCTGTATCTTTGCCGTGCTAGCCCTTTTGCCCGCCTGCTCCCAGAAAAGCATTTTTAGCAAGTCTAAGAAGTCATTATCATTGATAAATCGCTTCTTGCTATGCAGTATCTTGGCACTTAAAACTTCTAGCTCACTCTCATTCGCGCTATTGATAAAGCCATTTAGATTTTGGCAAAAATACTCGCTTAGGGTTATGTTGCTTTGGGATTGCAAAAAATTGACAAAGTCTTGTTTTTTCATAGTTTGATCCTTTCTCGCGTTGTCTTTTGCGCGCTTTTGCTAGATTCTACGGCGCGGGCTTGCTCATTATCGCCTAGATAAATCCCTTCGCCCGCGCCTTGAAAGCTAGCAAAATCATCGCAAAATACTTCCGCTTGCGTGGTATGGTTGGGATTTGCTGCTTTGCTTGTTTCTCTGTCATCGCGAGCGGATTTATCCGCGTGGCGATCCATACTAGAATCCGCTTTTGGTGTGTTTATGGATTGCCACGCCACTGCTAGCGCAGTGTCTCGCAATGACGCTAAAATCGCGTTTTTCCTAGAATCCACTTTTTTCATTTTTGGCTCCTTGTGTAGAATATTTCTAATGCGTTTTTAATCGCGTTTAATTGTGCTTCGCACGCCTTATCTTTGGTATGCGTATTTATATAGCGCGTCACTACTCTCTCGCGTATCTCTTGGGCTTTTGCTTGGTAGGCTACTATGTCTAGCTTATCTTGTAGTATTTGCTTATTTTGCGTATCTAGGAGTGTGCTGGCGTTTGCTAGCTCGCCTTTAAGCCTTGCTATCTCTTTGCCTTGCGTGTAGTTCCATACGCTAAGGGTGGAGATAAAGCCTAGCAGAGCAATAAACGCGATTGATACGGCTATAATCGTTGCTTTACTCATTCTGCCCCCTTAGCTCTGCGTTCTCGTGTATATTCCCTATGACTTCCACACACTCTAGCTTATTGTCTTTGTAGCCATTGTCTCTGTTATCATATATGCCTTGTAGTCTTGTGCCACAATCCACTTGGAATTCTTTCTCAATGCTTGGGTGTATGATGTAGAATGTGCTTTCTGCATATATCACTTCTAGCGGTTTTGTGTATTTTCTATATTTCACCATATCGCCGACATAGATTTTTTTACCATTCTTATCATAAAATCCACTCCATAGCTCTACTTCTGCATCATCGCTGAATCCACTAAGCCCCATATATTTTTTAACTACATCTCCAGCATACTTTTGCCCATTGTCCCAAATCCTAAAATCAAAGTCTTTTAGCTTCATCGCTTCTCCTTTTGCGCTTTGCTCTCTAGCTTCTTTACTCTCTCTGCTAGCTCTTGTATTGCCACCATTGCTAGTTGCTGATTCTGTGCTAGATTATTATTTGACTCTGTGAGCCTAGCGATTACTTCTTGCATTTCTTGTAGTTGCTTTGCTTGGGATTCTGTCATTTTTGCTCCTTTGTAAAAAATAAGTTCGTTTCTTGCAAATACTTCGCTAGCCTAGTAAGCTCTTGGATCAAAAAGGCGTTTTTGCTCTTGTTTTGCTTCTTGGCATACTTTCTTAGCTTTGTGATATTTGCTTGTCGCATTTTGAACTTTTTGCGGTGCTTTCCTTGCATAGATTCTCCTTGTGGCTAGTTTTAGGGCTTTGTCATAAGGCTTTAGGTGTGCGTTGATCGCCCACTCGATCACTTCGCTGCGGCTGATGTGATAGCTTGTGGCGACTACTTGGATAAAGCCTAGGATCTCATCGCTCAAATAAAAGCTGGGGCTATGGATTTTCTCACTAAGCATTTATGCTCCTTTTTCTGTCATCGCGAGCCGCGATAGCGTCGTGGCGATCCATAAATTTTGCGCTAGCAAAATACGCTTCCCTAGAATCCGCTTTTGGTGTGTTTATGGATTGCCACGCGGTGCAAGCACCGCTCGCAATGACAAAAGGGGCATTTCTCCTAGAATCCACTTTTATTTCACGCATAGAACAGCCTTTCCGCCGAGATTTTTAGGCATTTTTGGCGTTAGTCTCGTGTGATTTGTGGATTCTACGGCGTGGGCGTTTCCGTCATCGCGAGCGGCTCCCCCCACCCTGTCATCGCGAGCGGATTTATCCGCGTGGCGATCCACTTTTATGGATTGCTTCGTTTCACTCGCAATGACGGGGAATAATCCTTGCCAGCCCATATCCACGCTCTTTTCAATCACGGCGCATATATCTTGCCCCTGCTCTTTTAGTCGTTGTATCTTGCGTAGTTGAAAGTCGATTTGACTAGGCTTTAATCGTGCTTTGCTGGATTCTTGCTTATAACGGATCCAAAGCTTTATCGCTTCTTGCTCTTTTTCGTTAAAGGCTTTTAAGTCTAAAAAGCTTGCAAGATCTTTTGCTTTCTCGCGCGTGCGTTTAGAACTACTATCTTTATAAGAATCTTGTAAAAGATTCTTATTTATAGTGCGCAAATTTTGCGCATTTTTATTAGGCGTTATCTCACTACTAGGATCCGCTTTTTTATCGTCATCGCGAGCCTTGCTCTGCAAGGCGTGGCGATCCATACTAGAATCCACTTTTTCATTATGGATTGCTTCGGTCGCTTCGCTCCCTCGCAATGACCCCCTAGCAAAGCACAGATTCAATAAATAGCGTTGTGTTTCTGTCTGCACGATCAGCACGCGCCTTTTCCTTGGCACGCTGACATCTTTTGCCACGCTTGAAGTGAAGTTTGCTACCTCTTGGGGTTCATCGACATAAGGATACTCATAAAAGCCCTCTTCTAGATCATAGGTATTTGCCTCCCTCTCCACACCTTTAAAGACCTTTATCGCCCGAGTATTAGTAAAAATCTCTCGCAAATACTTGCGGCAAGAATTAGGGCTTATCATTAGCTGCTTTGCGATATGACTCACACTTAGCTTCCACTCTTTAGGGAGTGTGTAGATATAGCTTGCCACGCCTATGGCTTGCAGACTTAGCCCGCAATGCCACATATCCGCAGGGATTAGGTGATTGATCCTGCCGTATTTTAATTCTATTTGCTTATTTTGGTAGTAGATTGTTTTACTCATTTTATGCTCCTTCTCGCGTTGTCTTTTCTGCGCTTTCTCTGTCATCGCGAGCCGACTTGTCGGCGTGGCGATCCATTAACCTAAAATCCATTATCCACCTCCCCTATGCTTAAGAGCATTTCTAGCCCTACTTCTTTCTCACACTCTTGGCACTCACACCTAAGCTCTTTGATCTCATCTTGCTCTAGGTAGTCAAACTCATTTTCTAGCTTGGTGGTTATTTCATTTTCACGCCCACAAAAAGGGCAGTCAAATATCAAGATCATCTCACACTCCTTTCTCGCGTTGTCTTTTCTGCGCTTTTTGTGGATTCTGCGCGGTGGGCTTGCTCATTTACGCCGAGTAAAATCCCTTCGCCCACCGCTTGAAAACCCCAAAAATCGCTAGAAAATCCTGCCGCTTGCGTGGTTGGCTTAGAATTGTTGCTTGCTCTGTCATCGCGAGCGGATTTATCCGCGTGGCGATCCATAAACACACTAGAATCCACTTTTATCATTCTTGCTCCTTTACAAAATCTCGCGCAAAACTAGCACATAAACAATCACACCTAGCACCATAAACACTAGGTAATCACTCACAACCAAAGCCCCTTTTTTCCTTAAGTAGTCAAAGAGTTTTTTCATTTTCACACCTTTCTCGTTTCTCTGTCATCGCGAGCCTTGCCCTGCAAGGCGTGGCGATCCATTTTCACACTAGAATCCGCGTTTGGTGCTTTATGGATTGCTTCGGTCGCTTCGCTCCCTCGCAATGACACTAAAATCGCGTTTTTACTAGAATCCACTTTTTTCATTTCTCGCTCCTTTTATTTTTTCGCCGATTTTTCCGCAGACTCTCTGTCCGCCTTTATCCCGTTTTGGGATTCTAGGATTTGGGTGATTAAATCGTGGCTTTGCAAGGCGAGCGCGGAGATAAGGCTGGGTCGCCTATCGCACAAGCGAGCCGCAGCAATCCACGATTTAAGCCCCAAAGCCGAATCCCCCAAGCCTAAAGCCCACAAAGGTTGCCCTCTCCCGCTTTTGCGGCATATACTTCACATAGTGGGTGAATGTCGTATGCAGCGAGCTATGCCCCAGCATCGCACTTATCCACAGCGGCTCCTCTCCATTTACTAACATCATCGTGGCAAAGCTATGGCGCGTTTGATACAGCACGCGAGCTTCTAGCCCACACATCGCCAAAGCTTGCTTCCAGCGGACTGCAAGTTCTTTTTCATCAAGGGTGAAAAGCCGATTATGCTTACGCTTTAGAGTCGCTCTTAAAGCGATTTGACTCTGCAGGGCTAGCTTGGCATTTTCTAGTAGGTCGATATATCTAGCCTTGCCTGTTTTGGTGGTGCTTATGGCATTTCTTAGCCGCTCTTTTGACTTGCAGATATAGACTTTGTCATTTTCTAGGTCTATATCGCTTACCTCTAGGGCTAGGATCTCTCCTAGCCTAGCCCCGCTAAAGATCGCAAAGCCTAGATAATTTCTCACTTCTAGCCACTTTTTATCATCTCTTGCTAGACACTCACACGCCCTTAGCACTGCTTCTGCCTCTTGTAGATTTAGCGGCTTTATATCTGGCTCTTTTAGGGCTAGCTTTCTATGCCTTTGGACGATGATATTATTGCTAAGCACGCCAGCTTCCTTAGCATAGGCGATAAGGCGATTTAGCATATCGATTTGCTCCTTTGCCATATCGCGCACGATTTGCTCATAGCCAGCTTGATTTAGCAGGCTTATTTCATAAGGGATTTTTTGGGCGATTAACCTTAGGTGGCTTTCATATCGCTTTAGGCTTTGAGGCTTCAAATGCCCACATCTAGTGCGCAAAAAGCTCTCCCCTAGTGTCTGTATATCTGCTAGGTTTTCAAGCTTTGTGCTTGTAGCCCTTAGGCTTGCCTTTTGCCCTTGTAAGAAGCTTATGCAAAGCTCTTTTATACGGCTTGCTATATCTGCTAGGCTTTCTTGCTTATATGGCTCCCCAGAGCTAAAGCGCAGCCGCCCTAGGCTGGTGTTGCAGTCGATATAGGCGATGCCGTTGCGATCTCGTATATGAGACTTTTTAATGTGTAGATTGTCCATTTAATCTCCTTTGTAGATTCGGTCTTGGGTAGGCAATGCGGCAGTGTTGCAAACTTTGTGAAAGGCACGATCGCCAAGATCGCTAACCTTCCCCAAAGTTTGCAAAGCTCCCACAGCCCCACCGCAACTCCTAGAATCTTGTTGAAAAAATAAGTTTCTGTCATTGCGAGATTTTGCGCTAGCAAAATCGTGGCAATCCATAAACACACTAGAATCCACTTTTTTATTGTCATCGCGAGCCTTGCTCTGCAAGGCGTGGCGATCCATACTAAATTTCCACATTTTTATCTCCTTCATCTTTTCTAGAACGCGCTTTTGCAATGCGCTCTGACCCCCACTCCAAAAAGCGCAAAAAATAATAAATAAGTGCGAGAAAAATCACTACTTTAACACCACTGCTAACCCCACTCATAAATATTTCAAACAGCCTATCATCATTCATTTTTGACCTCCTTTTTTTGTATAATTCACCATCACAAAAGGAGTTTTTATGATGCCTATGGTCATAGATAGCGGGACTTTTTTCTTAGGTTTTGTTGTTGGTGTATTTTTTGCTCTGGGAGGCTTATGGATTGTCAATATTGTCTTAAAGCTTATTGGTAAAAAGCCTATAATTTTACACATACAAGCACACGATGAAAAGCTTTTAGAATCCATAGAATCTTTTAAACGATCTGCCACAGGTTCCCACGATCTCACACCTATTTTAGAAGCCCTGCAAGAGCTTAAATCCAAGCAAGAGCTAGAGAGCCAAGCCCTAGAATCCTTGAAAAAAGACTTAGAAAAGCAGCAGCAAACCCTGCACAATTTATCCCAAAGCCTAGAATCCATAAAAGACCAAATCAAACCCTTTGAGCCACCTTTACCCACACAACGCTGGTAGCTAGAATCCACTTTTTTAGTATGGATCGCCACGCGGATAAATCCGCTCGCGATGACAAAAAAGGCGTTTTGGATTCTAACGCCGCTTGATTCTAAGATTTTGCGCAAATTTGGGGGTAGTTGGTGGCTGGATTCTAAGATTTTGGAGATAGAATCGTGGCTTTGCAAGGCGAGCGCGGAGATAAGGCTGGATCGCCTATCGCACAAGCGAGCCGCAGCAATCCGCGATTCTAGCCCAAAAGCTGAATCCCACACCCACATTACACACCTCCTAGATAGTAGGGCATATCCCCCCCACACATCACCGCCCTTTCCCTTCTCCACGCTCTATCTAAGTTTTTAAGCGATCGCACAAAATCACGCAGATAAGAGCTTATAAGCCAACCCCAGTCGCTAGGTATGTAGTTTTCTACCTGCGATCGCCCCTCCCACCACTCTTCATCGATCCGCACTATCCCACTCCGATCAAGCCACAGATACGCCACACACACGCTAAGCACATCATCAAGTTTTAGCCGCACTTTTAGCTTTTTAAACCCTAGCTGATCAAGCTGCGCCCAAGCCTTTGGCATAGACTCTAGCTCTTTTAAGTAGGCTTTGGCTTCTTGCGTGCTATCTAGTGTTACAAAGACATCGCCATTTTGATCTATGATTTCCACTTGAAAATCATCGTTTAAATGCTGCTCTAGGGTTTTCACTTTCAAACCTAGTCGTTCTAAATTACACATACAATCTCCTTTGAAGTTGGTGTCGTAGGTCGTGTTATTTGAGAGCTGCGAGTCAATAGTGCAAGAGATTCAGTCTTGGGCGAGCAATGCGCGTGATTTTAAGGATTTTGGGACAACCGCAGACCATTAGTCTAGCTCTGCCCCAAAATCCTTAAAAAACAAGCCCAGCCCCACCGCAAAACCAGCGAAGCGGTGCAAGGCGAAGCCGCAGCAGGTTTCTTTAGTAATGCTTAGAATCTTGTTTGAAGCAAAGCCCAGCTGTCATCGCGAGCAAGCGCGGTAGCGATTGCGTGGCGATCCACACTTTGGGCTAGAATCCTTTGCTTGCTCGTTTAGATTTTGAGCGTTACTTGCAACTAGAATCCAGCGCGGTGGGCTTGCTCATTTACGCCTAGTAAAATCCCTGCGCCCACGCCTTGAAAACAAGGGACACCGCTCGGCGCAAGCCGATGTTTCTTTAGAAAACCCCCAAAACGAAGTTTCTTTAGAAAATCATCGGCAAATCCTTCCGCCTGCGTGCTTGGCTTGGCTAGAATCCAGCGCGGTGCTTAGATTTAACGCGCTTCTTTTTTTCCGTCATCGCGAGCGGTGCTTGCACCGCGTGGCGATCCACTCTCACGCTAGAATCCTTTTTTGCGTGGGTGGGTGCTTTCTTTTGGTGCTAGAATCCTGCGTGCGTTTTTAATTTAGTGGCGTTTGCTTGTAGATCCTAGAATCCAGCGCGGTGCTTTGTTTGGCGTGCTTTACTACCCCTTAAAAAGCAAGCCCAGCCGTCATCGCGAGCCTTACCCCTCTCTCCGTCATCGCGAGCCTTACCCTGCAAGGCGTGGCGATCCATAGCCTTAAAGCTAGAATCCGCTTTTAAGCTCACACCTACACGCCTTGACTTAGGTTTCACCTTATCTGCAACCCACACGCGAGCGTGTTTGACATCGCTAGGCTTGTCTTATGGTTGTAGCTTTAGTGGTGTTTGGTGCTAGCTTGTTGGCTTTTGTAGCTTTGCTTTAAGCTTTTGTTAGCTTTTGACTTTGCACCGCGTGGCGTAGCTTCTTTGGCGATCCATACTAGAATCCACTTTTCACAAAGGGTTATTCTCTCTCACTCGCCAGCCTTGCCCCCATCTCTCTGTCATCGCGAGTCGACTTGTCGGCGTGGTGATCCATAGTCTCTGCTAGAATCCACTTTTTGTCATCGCGCTTCTCGTTTTTTGGTAGTTTTGGCAGTGTAGAGTAGCACTTGCTTAGAGGTAGCTAGACTTGCGCTTTTTAGCCTTTGCACTTAGCTTTTACCCACTCTGCCCACACTTTTACGCTTTTTTGTAGTTTGCAGGGCTTTCACGCGTTTTGGGCTTGTGGTTTGCCTTGTTTAGCCTTTTTGCACTAGTTTTGACATCTTTGGCACAGAGTTGGCACAGGTGGCTGGGGCTTTGACCCCCCCCAAATCTCGCAGAAATTCCTAAAATCCTTTGAGACTTTACGCGTTTATCTTACGTATCAAGGGGGCTTCGCACGCCTTGATACACTCGCCCCACTCTCCCAACCTCTCCCCCAAATCCACCCCCTAAAATCTCATTTCCCCCTAAAAAGTGGATTCTAGGGGGTTTGATTAAAGGGGCGATTTTGGGGGGTTGGGGGCTGGCTTTTGGGGTGATATGCTCGCGTGTGTAGCTTAGTTTTGGCACACTTTGGCACAATCTGGCACAGCTTTCAAATAACACGACCTAACGATCGGCGCAAATTGTAGCGCAAAATCGCGCCATTTTTGCAAACTTTTTGCAAATCTTGCAATCCCCCTTACTAAAGTCCTTACCAAAGCTCGCGCCAAAGCTCTCCCGCGCCCTTGCCCACGCACTTTGCACACCCTAGAATCCGCCCGCACCACCACGCCCTAAAGATAAATCCGCCCTAGCGATTTGCATTTTTGCATTTTGCACTCGGTCCAATTTTCACGCAACGCCGCGCAATTTACCACCAAAATCGCCCCCTTTAAAATACTAAAGGCTTCTATCCTTTCTCCCAAGCAAGCTCGCTCGCCTTGCTCTCTTGTGTGGGGGGGTGTGGCTTTGGCGTGTGGCGTAAAATGTGGTGTAAAATGTGGGCGTGTGAGTAATGCGCCGCGGCGGTGTGGATCGCTAGGCAAAGTGTAAAATGTGGCGCGGATTCTAGGATTTGACTCTGTGGGGGGGGGGGGTAGAATCATCGACACGACTTTAAGCTTTGGGGTTAGAATCCGCTTTTGGTGTTTGTGGGTGTGGGGCTTGATTTGTGGATCGCCGCGCCGCTATCGCGGCTCGCGATGACAGGAGGCTGGTGTGTCTTTATGGATCGCCACGCGGTGCAAGCACCGCTCGCGATGACAGAAAAACGAGAAACGCCCCAAACTAAACACGGCGCAGGATTCTAGGATTTGCGATGAGAAACCTTTGCTTTGCAAGGCGAGCGCGGAGATAAGGCTGGTCGCCTATCGCACAAGCGAGCCGCAGCAATCAAAGGTTTATCGCGCAAAGACAGAATCCTTTGTAGCTCCTACTCATCCCCCTTGCTACTTAGTCCTAAGCTCTCTATCTTATCAAGCTTCTTTTTTATATCTTCTTCTATCTCTTTGTTTATGTTCTCATACTCTTTGTTTAGACTTCGCTCTTTGTAGGGGGTAATCTCTATCTTGCCTGTCCCCCCTCTCATATCCTTTTTCACGCTTGACATACTATTTTTCATCACTTCTAGGATATAGTCTCTATCCCAGTTTGTGTAGCGGGCAAGGGAGTCTATGTAGCTCTCTTGCAGTCGTTCATACTTCAGCCAAAGTTCTACATTCTTTGCCACGCTTACTACAAGTAGTAGTATAAACACCGCGCGGAATATCTTATACCCTAAGCTTAAGCCTCCGCGCTTATCTAAGTCTTGTGTGAATTCTGCCTTAGCCTTGTCCATTGTGTTTATCCTTTTTGGTATATTTGCTATCCACTTCATCAGTGGTTCTTGCACCTTTGAGAGCGATTACCTTTTGCACTATCTCTATCGCCCTATCCACGCCAAAGAAGCCTACCGCACAAGCAATTGCTACTTTGGCAAGGTAGGGTATATCCGTAGCACTAAGTATCCCATACATCACGATTGTGATAAACGCACTTGTTATAATTGATTTAAACGCATAAAACTTCGTGGGCTGCTCTGTCTTATCGCTGAAAAATGCCACCAATCCACTGCATAGCCCTATGATAAACACAGGCACAAGCTCTAGGTATGCTGGCAAATTTGGGAACAACTCTACTAAATAATCCATTGTATCATCTCCACTATCTCTGCTACTACAAGGCACAGCCCTATGCTCACTGCTCCCCAAAAGATTTTATGCAGTGTTTTATACAGCTTTATAAGCTTTTTATCCCTAGTAGTCTCACTCTCGCAGTAGTATCGCCCTATGAGCCACCAGCGGAAAAGAAACTTATATGACCTTAGCCTTTTTCTTGCACTCTCTCTTGCACCTTGCTCTTTATAAAGGTAGCGTATAAACACCCCTACACTTACCACAAATGCCAGCACAAATACTAGTAGTAAATACCCTTGCAAGCTCATTGCCCATCTCCTTTGCAAAATTCTAAATCTCTCTCTAGTAGCTCGGTGTATTTCAGTATCTCTGCGACATCTTCACTGACACTAGATTCCTTGCTAGGCATAGGCTTTGGTATATCCTTAGTCTTGCACTTTGTGGGGATATACACGGCTTCACGCTTTGTTATATCCGCACACGCGATTACATTGATAAGCACGACTAGCAGCATTGCTAGCCCTACTACAAAGCCCCATACCTTAGCAAGTATTCTCATTTCTTGCTAGCCTTTTTAATCTCCACTAAATCCTTAGTGATATACTCTAGGGCTTCTTTTAGCCCAGCGATTTCATCGGCGTTTAGCTTTGTCTTATTAGCTAATGCTTCAGTCGCTTCTGTTAGCTTCTCTTGGGTGCTAGTGATTAGCTTTAGTGTTCCAGTGGTATCGCCTAGCCATCTTGCTAATTGCGCTAGTTGCGCTTGCGTGCTTACATATCTTTCTAGCTCTAAATCCTTGTCGATTCCTAGCCATTTTTGTAGTAGTCTTTTCATTGTGTCTCCTTTGTGTTGGTTTGGATTACCTTAACCCTTGTGGCTTTGGTGGCTCGTATGCTTTGCTATGACTGTTTAGCACTTCATCGCTGGGCATTACATTGCACACTTTAAAGTCGCAAGGGCTTAGGACTACTTCGCCTTTATCCTTGCGTGCGGCAGAGCAGTTAAACTCTTTATCGCAATGCTTGTAAGTCGCTAGCGTGTGGATAAAAAAGCCTATAAGAAAAAAGGTTATAAAAGTAACTACCACTAGCCCTAAGTCTTGTAAATGTTTCATTTTTTAGCCTTTGCCTTGTCTTTACTCTGTGCTTGTCGCTCGCGCATTTTTTCTAGCATTTTTATAATGCGCTTGTTGGTAGTCTTTAGTGGTTTGCTCATTGAATCTCTTTAACCACTAGTCTAAAGTTTTCAATGCCGTGTTTCTCAAATAGCAAGAACAAATCATTTACACATCTAGTGCTATCACTACAAGTTCCATTGCCATTATCTACATAATTGACAAGAATACACGCGAGGGTATCGTGAGGCGAATTCCCGCTATGAATAAGCACACGCCTAGAAGCAAAGCTTGGCAACTCTTTTGTCTTTAACCACACAGCTACATTTCTACCATTCTTTGCTTTCCATTTTGGATATGCTTTTGCAGTAGCACCATTTGTGCTAGAGTCTGTCCATTCTAGGTAATACTCTCTTGCCACTATGCGCTTATCTTGGTTTGGTGTATCGGTAGATTCTCCGCCGTTCTCGCAAGTAACGCAAGCAAAGATATTAGCACCACTCTCATCGGTGATTGTAAGCTCGCCGATTGTGCTAGGCTCTGTTTTATACACTCGCCCTGTTTTAGCGTTTGGTGGTTTTTGCACGCTAGCGTATTCTTTCTTGCGTTGTAGGGTGATTGTTAGCATTTCTATCCTTTCTCGCGTTGTCTTTTGCGCGCTTTTGCTAGATTCTACGGCGCGGGCTTGCTCATTTACGCCGAGTAAAATCCCTGCGCCCGCGCCTTGAAAGCTAGCAAAATCATCGCAAAATACTGCCGCTTGCGTGTGTGGTTAGAAAACGCGATTTCTTGCGTTTCTCTTTTTTGTCATCGCGAGCTTTGCGACAGCAAAGCGTGGCGATCCATTAAAACGCGATTATTCCTAGAATCCGCTTTTTTAAAAAGGGGTAAAGCTAGGCGATATTTGGGCTATGCTTTGATAAATGGCGTGATAAACGCTCTTTTTTCACGGCTAGCATTTGTGATAGCCCTTAGCTTATCGCACTCTTTTTCATACAGCTTTGTGTAGAAGCCCACGCGATCAAGGTTGCTAGCATTGGTCTCTATCTCAAGCACGATCACCAAAGCCCCCAGCACCAAAGCCCTGTGATAGAGCGGGTCTAGGATCACTTCCCTTTCATTTGTGTCGGTGTTTGCCCAGATCTCTAGCACGCCGCTAGTAAAGGGGGCGATCGTGTAAGCCCTAGGGCTTAAGGCTATAAGCGTGGGGGAGCTTGGCGGGTGCTTTAGGGCTTGGGTGTAGCTTTTTAGATCGCACGCCTTGCCGTTAAACTTCGCGTGGATTATCTCTAGCACGGGGGCTTCTAGCTCTAGTGTGCTATCTCTCTCCCCTAGCTCTTGCCTAAAATGCCCTATATTTGTGCAAAGCTCATAGATGATCTTGCTTTGGGCTTGTAAGATCACATCGCCTAGCTCTGTATCACTGAAGCTTAGTCGCTCGTAGTCTGTGTCTCGAAGGCGGGAGCGGAGTTGTAGAAGTATGGTTTGCATTTTATTCTCTCTCGGTAGGGAGTGTGAAGCTTAGTGTGCTCTTAGCTTTTTCTGCGCGTTTGTTTGCTTGTGCGCGTTTTTGCACGCGAGCTTCATAGTCATCTTGCATTCCTAGCATTTCTTTGACTTTATCTGCTAGCTTTGCGCCTGTGGTAGATCCGCCGCTTAAGACTTTGCCGATTTGTTGTTTTTGGTTCATTTTTTGCTCCTTTATGGTGTTGTTGTCATTTTTCTCTCACTCGCGAGCCGACTTGTCGGCGTGGCGATCCATAGCTTAAACCTAGAATCCACTTTTGCGTTTTAATGGATCGCCACGCTTTGCTGTCGCAAAGCTCGCGATGACAAAAAAGGCGTTTGTGAAAAAAGGATTCTAGGATTTTGCGATGATTTTGGGGGTTTTCAAGCGGTGGGCGAAGGGATTTTACTCGGCGTAAATGAGCAAGCCCACCGCGCAGAATCCACCAAAAGCGCGCAAAAGACAGAATCCTTCTCACTTGTAGCCTTTGCAAATTGCGTAAATCCGCACGCTCGCATAGATCATATATGCTTTTATCCTGCTAAACGCCCTTGTCTCTATCATCGCTTCTAGAAATACCTTATCCGCAAAAACCCTAGAGACTCTGCCAGCGTGAAACTCTACACATAGATAGTCGTGTAGCACTGCGCATTTTAGTCCCTTGCCAAAGCGCGGTAGCACAAAGTCTGCCCCAAAGTTGCTAAATCCATCTGTGTGAAAGCCCCTTGGCACTTTTATCGCGCTTTGATCATCTGCGCTACTGCCCTTGCGATAGTAGTAGAAGCCTTGCAGTAGTGTCAGGCTCTTGCCATCATTGCTAAATCGCACTTCAATAGGCTCGGTAAATCTCGCTAGCTCTTGTGATTCCATTTTGCTCCTTTTTGCCAAGTATGCGTAAAATCGCTTATATAAAAAAGGGGCAAGTATTTAGCGATAAATGCTACAATCCTAAAAATCAAGGAGCCTAGATGACTACAATGACATTAAATGAGAGCTTTAAAGCCCTAGTGCGAGAGGCATTCCCCGATAAAAGCGATAAAGTTATAAGTATCTTTGATGAAGTGGTGAGCCATAAGGCAAGTAGCGATTTTTTAAATGTGCAGGAGCTAAAGGCTCGCGCGATCGATGAGATCCGTAGCGAGCTAGCGACTAGGGATTTTGTGCGTGCGGAGATCGCAGAAGTGCGTCAAGAGATCGCACGCGCTAAAGTGGATATTTTAAAATGGGTCTTTGGCTTGCAGGCTGGCACGATTGCGATATTGATCGGGGCGATGAAGTTTATCCTAGGCTAAAAGTCTAGGCTCCCTACGATAGAAGCATAGCCCTTTGAGTGGGTAGGCTATGTGCGCTTTCTTGCAGTAGGCTTTGATCTTATGCTTTATCACGCGCAAGATTTTGCTAAAGAGATTAAAGCAGCTTGCCCGTTTTACATATCCATAGTAGCTAAAGATCCTTGCAAACTCTTTTGCCCCTACGCGCTTTAGTCTTGCTAGATCTTTTATGCGCTTTGCCGTGGCTTTTCTCACGCGAGCAAAGCTTTCAAAGCTCACCACCCCCAAAAAGTCTAGCCCGCTACGCATAGGTCTTAGGCACACTTTATGGGCTTGTAGTCCTAGATCTTGCAAGGCTCTTTTAATATTCCCAAAGCTTCTCCATAGATCCCTCTTACTATCGCTAAACAGCACTATATCATCAGCATATCGCACCAGCTTTACGCCCTTTGTATGCGCCCTATCAATGTCCCTTAGATATACATTGCCAAAAAGAGCACTTAGATAGCTCCCTAGATCTAGCCCCTTTTGATTTGCCCCTAGCACTTTAGCGATAAGCGTAAGTGTCCTAGCACACGATATGTTCCTAGCGATTTGCTTTTGTAAAATTGCTAGATTGATATGCGCGTAGAATTTGGCTATATCGCATTTGAGATAGTATCTATACACCTTGGCATATCTCTTCACGCGCTTTAGTCCATAATCCACCCCCCGCCCCTTGATACACGCGCAAGTCTGCGTGCTAAGAGTCTTTAGCAGCAAAGGCTCTATGATATTTGCTAGGGCGTGGTGGATTATTTGATTAGGATAAAAGGGGGAGATCGCTAGCTCGCGCGCCTTGCCATTTTCTAGGCGAGTTTTCTTCGTGGTGGATTCTAGTAGCTTAAGATCTTTGCCCATAAGCTTATCTTGCACCTTTTTGGCATAAAGCTCTCGATCTTTTAGCACTCTTTGCACGCTAGCTCTTTTTAGCTTGCCGCGGCTTGCTTTGGTGATCGCTAGCTGGATATTTTCTAAGCTTATGATCTTTTCATAAAGGTGTTTATGTGTTTTTATGGTAGATCCTTTGTTTCTATTCTCCCCATAATTTTCGCTTACGCTACTAGTTATTATTTGGGGCTTTCCTTTGTTCAAGCGTTGGATCTAGGCGGATCCGCATTTATCGCTTGGGCTACTAGGGGGTGTTAGAATCCACTTTTTTGCTTTATGGATCGCCACGCCGACAAGTCGGCTCGCGATGACAATAAAAAAGTGGATTCTATAACGCTGCTGGATTCTACACCAAGCACAAAGCGGAAGGATTTTGAGGCTAGAATCGTGGCTTTGCAAGGCGAGCGCGGAGATAAGGCTGGATCGCCTATCGCACAAGCGAGCCGAAGCGATCCACGATTCTAGTCCAAAAGCCAACGCCGAGCTAGAAATAGGGTGGGAGCCGATGTTCCAGTTGCGATCCCCCAGCTCGTTGTTACCATTCCAAGCAAACAAGCCGGCGTGCGCGGAGTTGTTCAGGCTGCCGCTTCCCCCTAGCAGCCGGGTCCTAGCGCGGGCTTCTCTCTCAAGCGTCGCTCCCCAAATACTTTAGCTGCTTTTTTAGATTTCCAAACTCTCGTGGGCGCGATCTTTTATAAAGATCGCGCGGCTTTTAGGTAGTCTTTTTGAAACAAGGGCGGGAGCCGAAGTGCCAGCCGCGAACCCCCAGCCCGGCGCCATCCCAAGCAAACAAGCCGGCGTGCGCGGAGTTGTACAGGCTGCCGCCGATGAGACAAAGCCGTAGCCCATCTGCGATCCAGCTCCCATCAGTAGTGCCATTTGTGCTAGTGCCTCCCTCTGTGGCTTTGGGGATCATCGTGCCCGCGTGGGTGCGCTTCACTTGAGAGCCTGAAGTGATATTGACAATATGTCCGGTATTTGTGTAGCCATTGCTAGAAGTCTCATCGCTATAAGCTTGCTCGTGAGTAGCTAGATAGACTAGTTTATTATTGAGATATATCCCATCGACAAACTCCCAGACATTCCCAGCAGGATTGCAGATACCGCGATAGATAAACATCTTTGCCCTTTTATCACTCCCGCTTACAGGGATACTCATCGTCTTATCCCCCGTGGCAAAGCTTATAGCTTCATAGAGATAGCTTGTGTTGTTCGCGCTTGTATTCCAGCTATAGATCGCCCACTTGCTCTGCTCTGTGCTTTTGCTATCTGCCGTGCTTCCTAGATAGCCTCTCTCTATACTATACAAAAATGCTAGGGCTTCTCGCTCGTGGTGGTTTTGGATCTTCATATCTTTGTTGAATTGCTGCGTTTGAGTCCTAAAGCTAGGGCGGTCAATCTCTGTGGTAGGCTTTGGATTACTACTTAGAAAGAAGCTTCCTTGCATACCCCCTAGGCTTACGCTCTCCCAGCTCCCTAGATAAAAGCCCTCCACCTTCACGCTAGAGATCACGCCATTTTTATCCGCCCCCCTTCCGCTTAAATTTGTGTAGCCTTGATAGCCATAGGCGTTTAGATCAAAGCTAAAGGGACTTAGACTGCAAAGCTTTAGCAGATATTCTTGACTATTGTAGGCAAACTCTATGTCGATTATGTGATGCTCTGGGATCTTGCTGACACACTGCCAAAGCGCGCTATCTTTATACTTTTGCATAGCTTGGTGGGATAGGTCGGCATCTTGTGGGATAGACTCTAGCGTGCCGTCATTTTTCAAAGCGTAGCGTTTGATATGTGAGTGGGGCATATCCGCGCGATCAAAAAATTTGGTCACAGGATCATCGTTTGACTTTTCATTTAAGCGATCTTGCACTTTATCTAGCCAGAGGTTATCTTCAGCGGTGCCGGTGTTTATACGGCAGGATTTATTCGTATCGATATTTTCGATAAATCCTGCAAACACGCTAGCTTTTACCTTCACGCTTATGGGCTTACTCCACTCACTCACGGCACCTGTAGGGCTTATCGCGCGTGCCTTTATGCTAGCACTTGTATCACTGCTTGCATTTGTCGCTGTGAGGGCGTAGCTCCCGGCTTCTAGGTTTTGCGTTTTTGTGGCAGCTAGATTTGTGAGCAGTAGCTCATAGGTAAGGTTGCTTCCGTGCGTGTCGCTATGGCTTGGGCTTATCTCTAGCTCGCCGCTTGCGTTTTTTAGCAGCTCTTTGTGGCTAAATGCTATGCTAGGCACGCTAGGTGGATTCTCCCCTAGGGTTTGGGTGTATTTGGTTAGGATATAAATATCCCTTGCTTCTTGGGCTGATCCTTGCAGCTCTTTAGCCTTTTTTAGCAAGCTAGCTCTCGTGTCTTGCACTCTCTCTAGCCTATCGGTGTTTAGCTCATAAAAGCTCTTTATGATATAGCCCAAAGCTTCTGCATTTTTAGCCGCTTGGGCTAGCTCTTTTAGCTTATCGAGTGTGGCTTGGCGGTGGGCGATATTTGTCGCGCTTTCTGGCGTGGATTCTTGCTCGCTTGGGCTTGCAGTATCTTGGGTGGTCTCTTCATCTGGGTGCTTTGGCACGCTGTGTGTTGGCTCTTCATCACTATTTAGCTCGCTATCTACTTGACTCTCTAGCATTTCTTCTCGTGGGCGTAGCTCTCTCATTTGCTCTCCTTGTGTGGATTCTTGGATTTGATTTTTCATTGACTCTCCTTAGGCTTGCTCTTCATAAGTTTGCATATCATCTTGGGCGGATTCTTGCTCGACTTTTGGGCTAAAAATGATCGCTTCTAGCTCTTGTGAGCTTTGCGCTTTAGTTATGGCGTCCTCGCACTTCTGGCGCGATCCTGTGAGCGTGGCAGAAAGTGTGCTAAAGATTTGGGCTTTTTCTAGGATCTTTGCTACTAGCTCTGCCTTTTCCACGCCCCTTGCTTTGGCAAGGCTATCGATGTAGGGGGTCTGTGCTTCTTGATTATTTTGATACGCCTTTGCCTCACTCTCTTGGGTAGGCCAGCTTTGTATCTCGGCTTGTGGCGTGGCTTGCGTGATAAGATCTAGGGCTTCTTGGTAGCTTGCGTTGATCTGTGCTAGCTTGATCGCCTTAAGCGTGGGGAGATCTAGCGGCGTTAGAGTCGCTGTGTGAAACATAGCCTGCAATATCGCGCTATCAGTTGCAGCTTGATTGATATAAAGCGCGCTTGCGTAGCGGTAGCTTGGCGGGGCTTTGGCTTCTTGGCTTGTTTTGGGGGCTTCTTGCATTCCTAAGAATACATTCACCCTCCCACTCGCACTATCTTTAAAGGCTAAAGGCTGATTGCTTGTCTGTAAAAATACCATTTGTGGCTCCTTTATAAAAGATTGGTCCCTAGCTCGCTATCAGCTAGGTTTTGGCTTTGGCTGCTTGGCTTAAGCCCTTGCAGCAGGGCATTTATCTCTTGCAGTGCTTTGGTCTTTTCCTGCGTGATTGTCTCTAGGGCTGTGGTCTTATCGGTGTTTATGGATTCTAGGGCTATGGCTTTTTTGGCTTCTAGCTCTGTTTTTGTTTGATTGCCTAGCTCTGCTAGCTGTGTCTCTAGCTCGCTCTTTTTCTCTTGCAGGGCTTGCAGGGCTTGATCTTTGGCGCGTTTTATAGCGTTGAGTGCTTCTTGACTGCCCGATCCGCTAATGTCCCCCCCAGCATTTTGGATGATCTCTTGTAGCTCTGCTTTTAGCTCATCTTTGTAGGTCTCTAGCTCTCCCTTGATCGCTTGCCCCTTTGTCTCTAGGGCTTGCTTGGTCTCTTGGGCTTTGTCTTGCACGCTAGATTCTATCTCTGCGATCTTTTGGGCTAGCTCTTGGCTCTTTTGCGTAAGTGTGCTTTCAAACTCTGCTAGCTTTCTTGTAAGATCTCCTAGCTTTGTATCTAGTAGCGTGATATACTCATCTTTTTTGCTCTCAAGCTCTCTTTCATAGCCCTCTTTATCGCTTAAAAGCTCCGTGCGCATTTCATTTAGTAGGGTTTGGCTTAGGTTTGTTACCTCTTGCTTTAAAGCCTCTGCTAGCTTTATCTGCGCTTCTAGCTCTGCGCTTAAGCTCATAAGCTCTGCTAGCTTATGATCAAGCTCATTTAACGCTTGCAAAGCTTCTTTAACCTGCTCTAGATCTAGCTTGGTGCTATCGCTTAAGGATTTAGCTTCATCTAGCATAGTCTCTACTAGCTTATAGATCGCTAGGCTTTGGGTGTGCTGCGTGGCTAGAGACTGCAAGGCTTGGTTTATATAGCTAGTGATAGCTTGCAAGTTTGCATTGAGCTCTGCCCACTGCTTGGAGCTTAGGCTTATGCTTTGTGCGTGGTATTTGTAGAATCGAAACAAATCGCTAGAGATATTGAGCAGCTCGGCTATGCCTTGCAAGGTGTAGTGGGTGGATTCTATCACGCCGGCATTATTCTTGATCGCTTCGGCGACTTCTTGCTTGAAGGCTTCTAGCTTTTTCTCATCGGTTTGATCAAGCTCAGGGGCTAGGGGGTCATCGCCTAGGTCAGGGGCTTCTGGCAAAAGCGGTGGCTGTGGCGTTGGCTTTGCCGCGCTTGGTGTGGATTCAGCTTGCGGGGTAGAATCCTGCGCCGTGCTTGGCGTGGCTTCTTGGGCTTGCTCGCTAGAATCCTTGTTTTCATCGTCATCGCGAGCGGATTTATCCGCGTGGCGATCCATAGCCGCCGCGCTAGAATCCGCGCTAGAATCCACTTTTTGCGCGGTGGCTTGGCTGCTCTCTTGGGTGGATTCTAGGGCTTGCTCTTCTAGGTTTGCTTCTTGGCTTGGCTCTTGGCTCTTTTGGGCGGTGGGCTTTGTGGCTTGTCTTTTCATTTTTACCCCTTTTTGCTTGGCATTGTGCTACAACTCCCCACGCTAAAAAAGGGGTAAAGCTCCCCTATAATCTCCCCTTTTCTAGCTTCTCTACTTTTACGCCGTGCTAAATAAACTTCTGCCCTCTGGGTAGATGATATAATCTGTGTTGCTCCCCCCTAGTAAATACGCACTTTTTCATAGAGCCACGCTCGCAAGCTTTCTGTCTGTGCGATATGATCTAGCCGCTTTTGGTAGTTGTCATAGTCATTCCACAGCACTTGATTGCGCGGATACCATTGCTTGATATTATGCGCGACAAGTCCAGATCCGCCAAACACATCGATAAATATGCTCTCCCCATCGATCACCCCATCTGCTCTCATAGTCTCTAGCACTTGCTTGATATGCTTTAGCATATTTTTCTTATTTCCCATAAAGGGTAGCGGCGGCTTGGTGTAAATCATCTTTGCCCTTGTGTTTTTGTGCGATTATTCACTAAACACAAGCACACAAAAAGGGGTAAAGTGGATATTAAGCTTTGTGGGGTAGAATATGGGCAAGCTTTGCAATAGGCGTGGGGTTTAGCATATCTCCCACTTTTAGTGAGTGAAGCTTTTCCCTTGTCTGTGTTCTTTGGTATGCGGATACACTTTAAAGGCTGGGGAGCAACTCTTCCAACTCTAAAGAGTAAATTCTATTTCCATATTCCACACTTTCTTTTATAGTCATTTTTGCCTGTGCTTGCTTATTGTTGATTGTTATTTGTGTAAAAAATCTATGCATAGATAGGATGTCTTTGCTGTGTTTTTTATCTGCATAGCTTGTCTTTTTGGTGGCGTTTTCAAAGAGATTTTTCAAATCCCCTGCGACTTTAAAATGCTCATCTCTGCTAAATCCATTTGCCACGCTTTTATCCACTGCCATTTTGCTTGCGATTTTATTTATACCTGTGGTGGATATTTGTGCGGATATGCCTGTGGCTTTATTGACTATCTTTTTGTTGATATAGGGTTTTAGGGCTTCTTTTAAATCTGCCCTTAAAGCTCCTATGCGTTGTTTTCTTGTGTTTTGTATGTTAGGGTGTTTTGGTCTGCTTGTATCTCCACTTTTTGTCCTTGCGCTTTTGGCGTGGATTTTAGCGTATTTGTGGTTCTTGTGATATAATGCACCCACTCTTGCTTCCTAGTTGCCTGAGATACGGCATTGTAGTATCCACGCCTTGAGTAAGCGAAGCTATACACAGGAGATAGCAAAGGCTAGGTGGCTACTTCTTTATGTCCCATATATATCAAGTCGTGTTGCATTATCATCTGCTTTAATCTACCTTTTGTTGCTTCATAAGTTGTCTTATACTCTATCTTTCCATTTTTAGCGATTGAAATGCTTACAATATCTGTGATGTTGCTTGCATTCTTAAAAGGTTTGTAAAAATATAGTGTTCCTGCTTCATCTTTTGTAACAAAGGCTGGATTATCTAGGATATGGATTAAAGCACCTGTAATATTAAATCTATTTTCTTTTTTGTTGCCTTGCTTGCTAAAATGTCTATACGCATAAGGGATATAGATATTTACCACTCCTGCTGGTGTTTTATATGCTACTCTATTTTTAGCCTTATTTGGTGTGGCATTGCTTGAGTTGAGTAAAGATTTACTAAAAGTTTGCATATCCATAGGGTTGGGTAAAGGTATTGCATAAGATTCTAACGCCTTATAATCTACCCTTCCGCTAGAATCTAAAAAGCTAGATTCTAGCTTCTTGCTTAATGCTTCGCCCATCATCGTGGCTTCGGCATTTGTATCATAAATGCTTGTGTCCATAGTTTTATGGGGGTGTGCTTGTAAAAATCCCTTTTCCCCTAGGGTTTTTAAATTGTGTATATTTTGCTCTTGCTTGTAGATATGCTCCTGCAAGGAGTGGATTCTGTCATTGGCTAGTTTCTCTGCAGTTATTGGATTGTCAAATACTTTTTTATATTCTGCAAGTATGTTGTCATATTCTTTCTTTGTTTTCTCTAGCTCTTGGCGTGTTTGTAAAAGATTTTTTTCAGCTCTTGCAAGTGCGTCATCTTGCATTAGCCTTGCTTGCACATTTCTAGCCTCCACTTCTCCGTGCAGGTCAAAATACTCTTTGGCTTGTCTATAATAGTTTCTCCCATACGCAAAGCCCTCTATATCTTGGATTGCGTGTTGTAGCTCGTGGTATAGCACTTCTTTGGGGGTGTGGTGTGTCGTGGCGATCTCGCCTAGGTTTATGGATAGGTGCTTGCTCTTTCCGTTATATTCTGGCATATACAGCCCAAAGGCTTCTAGTGTTTTATCATTTTTTATCACTAGGGTTTTAAGTTGTGGATATGCGTTAAAAAGCTCTTTATCTTGCAAAATCTCCCCTAGCTCTACTTGCTGGGCTTTTTCAAGCTTGGGTATATCAAGCTCCCCACCCCTTTGGCTTATCTCAAACTTCCACCTTTGATCCTTGTCCTTATACCAGCCTGTTTGCTCCCATATCTCTATCTCTTTTGCGCCTTTTGCTTCTAGCTCTTTGGCTCTCTCTAGCCTTGCTTTGTGCGGTGCGTAGGCTTCATTTGCTAGAGCCTTCTCCCCTGCGAAAAGCTGTGGATTTATATCAAAAAGCTTATTGTTGTGTAAAAAGCGCGTTAAAGCATTGTGCGTGCTGGTGGTGGCGTAGGTGTGCAAGTCTCTTTTGGCGATTTCTTGCATTAGCTGTGGATTGTCTTTTGCGATGTTTGGGTAGCTTTTGGCTACTTTTTTTGCTCGCCACTCTAGTCCCTTTGCCACTGCCTTGCTCCCAGCTACTCCGCCGAGCAGCCCTAGGGCAAACTTCTCGGGGCTAAATCTCCACTGCCCATTTTCATCTTGCTCTATGCCGCTCACGCTTCCGCCTAGTAGTCCCGCCCCTAAGTGTGGATTGCTGTGAAAGATATTGGGACTAGAGTTATTAAAATACTTCCGCCCACTCTCGCTCTCTACGCCCCTGTTTTCTATATGCTTGATTTGATTGCTATCAAGCACCATAATCGTATCTGCCACGGGGTGTTTTTTGCCATTTTGTGTGCTATCATCTATGATATTTTTAAATATTATAGAATCGTGAAAATCCCTAATATTTTCTTGTATATGTTTAGGGATACTATCTATTGCATCATCTATATAATCATTAAATGTATGCCCCTTAAAGTCTATCACTAAAGGATTTTTGGCATTCAAAAATACTTCATAAATATTAGCATTATAAGTTCTTGCGATTTTTTTGCTTGATGAAAAGTAATGCCCTTGTAAAAATTTATCCACTTGATTACTATATTTTGTATCAAAGACTTCAAAAATTTTATTTCCTATTTCTTTCCATTTCGTGCCGTGATAAAACACCTTCGGCAGTCCGTTTTCATCTTTTGTCAAAGGGCTTGAGTCTTTGTGCCACTCTAGCAGATCTTTTGCCTTTTTCTCATCGTAGGCAAACTTTTTCATCGCGGATTTTAGCAAGGCGTTAGAATCCTGTGCTACAATCTCTCTTGCAAGTCCATTCGGCTCTTGGTCTTTACTTGCTTGGCTGGTAAAAGTATGGATAAGGTCAGCGTTTTTTATCTTTGATTCTATATATCCCTTGCGTGCTTTGGGCAAAAATGTAAAGAGTCTTTTATCCTGCAAATCCGCTATCAAAAAGCTATAAAAGTTCTCCCCATCGTTAAATACCTTGATCTTTGTTTTTCGCTCGCCTTTTGTCAGCTCTATGTCTGGGTGCTTCAGGGTCGGCTCTATGATGTGCAAGTAGGCTAGTCTGCTTTGGGCATCGCCTTTTTTCTGTAAATGCGCTATGAAGTTTTCTTTATTTTCCACGCTTTCAAGGCTTTTTAGAAAGCTTTGTATATCAAGCTCCTGCGGTATCCTCGCACCTTGCTTTGATTCTAGTAGCTTCGTGGCTTCTTGTGGGGTGAGTGCCTTTGGAGTAGAATCCACTTTTGGTGTTGCTTGCGGTGTGGGCGTGCTAGAATCTAGTCTAGGTTGTATCTTTTTCTTGTTAGTATGTCCATAAATGTGATAGTTTTTGACTACTTTTCTCCACTCCCTAGCAAAATCATAAAATCCATCAAGATCTAGCCCATATTTTTGAGCCACTGCAAAATGTCTTTCCGCCTTTTCTCTAAAGCGTTGCATTTTTTTAGGGGTGAGCGGGTCTTTTGTCTGCAAAAACGCTTCTTTATCTTTCAGCAATAAAGCACTATCAAATACTACTAAAGGTGGCACATCGCTATCATATCCCCATTTTTCAGTTAATTGTGAGTCGATTTTTTGAGCTAGGGGATTTGCTTTTATAAAATCAAGTATATCTCTAAGGTATTCATTGTTTTTGCTCCACGACTCTAGCACTTCCATATTAAAATCTGTTTTCCCTTTTTGTGTGGGCTCTTTGGCTTGGGGTGTTTCTTTTGGGGTTTGCGTGGGCTCCTTGTGGATCGCCGCGCCGCTATCGCGGCTCGCGATGACAGAGTGGGGGTCGCTCGGTGATGACGGCTGGGCTGGCTCGCTCTTTGGGCTTGGTTGCGTGGATTCTCCACTAGAATCCACTTTTTGCGCTGGGGGTGTTGGCTCACTAGAATCCGCTTTTGGATTATCCTTTGGCGTTTGTGTTTTTATTGGGGCATTAAAATCTATTTCATTTAAAATGTTTGTAGATTTCTTGTCATAGTAGTTTTGTAGCTCTTGCATAGCTTCATCATATTGAGTAGTGTAAAACTCTCGTGCTTGTGCTTGCTCTTTATATAACGCATCATCAAAAAGCCTTCTTTCAACATTTTCATAGGCTTTAAATCTAATTTCTCTTATATTTTTATGCAATTCTTTTTCATCTCTTACATTGTCTATTTCTGTTTTAATGGCATTTTTGAGATGTTCTATTTGATTAAGGGATTGTTCTTTAAAGTCTTGCAATGATTTTGTAGGTGGTATATAAAACTCATTTTTCCTTACATTATTTAAGAAAAATTTATCACCTTTCATACCCAAATCATCATCAGTATAATTGCCTATGTTGGCATAATACATTGTCATATTATCTTTATCATAGTATCTAATATCCGCTTTTTTAAAATCATCTCTCTTTATTGTGTTGGTTATCTCTCCGTTATTTGCTATTTTCTCTGCTAATTCTTTAGCAATATTTTCATTTTGTATGGCGTAGGATATATCAGGGTTGGTTATACTATCGCCATTTAGTGTTGTTTGTGGTATAATCTCATCGGCTTTGGCAAGAGAATTAGCACTTGGCTCGTAACCAATGGATAGCGTTTGAGCCTTAGCCCTTGTTGTGTCTTTGTAGCTTTGTGAGTTTTTATAATCCCCACTTTCTTTAAACATTGTCTTAAAGCCGATTTCATTATTCTTTTTCTTTATCTGCTCTACGACTACAAAATGCCCATTAACTTGCTTGTAGCTTACTACAACAGGATTGCCACTATTATCCACACTATCTAAGCTTTCATCAGCACTTTTTACAATGCTTCTATACTCTGCTATGTCGTTATAATCCACCGCTTTTTGCCCACTTTGCTGCACGAGTGGGGAGTCTATGCCGTGTCGGTTTAGCGTGTGGTTTATGGCTTGGTAGTCTATCGTTACTCGCACATCGCTTGGGTGCTTGAAGCCTAGCTGCTCCGCTTCGGTCTTATCTAGCTTATCAATGGCTACTTTTTTGTTGTTTTTATGTGCATATTCTACGACTTGGGGTGTGAAGTTTGCTTCCCCTATGATTTGCATATCTCGCCCTTTTGCTGGGCTAGAGTCTATAATGTCTTTTATCTCTTGGCTTAGGGTAGAATCCACTTTTGGCGGTGTTTGCAAATCTTGTGCTACAATGTCGCTAGAGTTTAAAGGTTCATCTTTAGAAGTCAGTAAAGGATTAAATTCATCGCTATAAGCGGTCAGGTTCGCGGTGTCGCCTTTAATCTCATCAGGTATTCTACCTTTTGTCTTTTTATAGCTTGTGATTATCCAATTATTCTCGCCTTGTTTATTAAAGCCTTTTGAGATTCCCACTAGATAATATTCATCGCCTTTTTTATACCATAGCGTATTCACGCCATTTTCTGTGATGAGCTTGCCATTTTCTACAATCTCGCTTATACCCTTTATGATCCCAGCTTCTCCGCTTCCAAAGCTTGCAAAGTCATCTAAATGCTTTTCTACGATTTTTTGTAAGCCTATTTTCTCATCTCCCCATACCAAATCAATGCCACCCAAGCCCTCTCTATGAAACGCCCCTGCCACTTGTCCTTTTTTCTCTGCTAGTAGCTTCTCTATCGCTCCCACTCCATCGCGGTAGTATTCGGCATAGTTCTCTCCAAACTCCGCAATGGGCTTAATGCCTAGTGCCCTTTGTATTTTCCCCCTTTCTTTAGTGTAAAACTCTCCTATTTTTTCATCTGTTTGTTTATAGATTGCTCCCTCTCTAAGCTTTGCCATACTATGTGCTATTTCCCATATTTGCCCAGCAATATCTAGCTCCTGCTGTCGTGTGCTTTCTAGCATATCTTCAAAGGCTTGTTTATTCACCATAATAGTGTGTTGATCTAGTATGTCGTGGTTTGTGTCAAACTCTTTTATTCTTTTCTCAAGGGATTGTATATACCTATCTCTGCTCGCTTGGGCTAGCTCTTTAAAATACTCCATATCTCCATATTTGCTTAGAAACTTTTCATAATTTTTGGCATTTGCGGTTTGGATTTGGGTAGAGGTTATGCCCCTTGCTTCTGCTTCTTTGATTTTCTCATCTAGTTCTTTTCTCCTAGCTCTCCCTTCCTTGCTTCTCCACTCGCCACTTTCTCTTAGCTGTGTAAGCTCTCTTTTTAAAGGCTTTAGAGATTCAAGCTCTTTGTATAGCTCTTTTTCTGCGTGGTGGGGTAGGTCTTGCTCTGGGATCTTTTGCGTTTGGGTTGGTGGCGTTGGCTTTGCCGCCTGTGAGTTGTTTAGATTTTGGGCGTTTTGAGTAGAATCCACTTTTGGCGTTTCTGTTGGCGTGGGTGTGCTGGGTGGTGTGGGTGGTGTAGGGTCTGTGTCAAAGTGCTTATGGATCTGCTCTTGCAAGTCTTTGACAAAGCTTGCGTGGTGTTTGGTAGGCGTGGGGAGATCGCGCAGATACTCTAGGGCGTGCTTTGTGCCATCACTCTCAAGCCCTAGCAAATAATCTACATCAAATCGCACTTCATCGCGCCATTTTATGAAGTCTTGCACCTTGCTTCGCACAAGCTCGGCTCGCTTGGGCTTTGGCACGATCGCATTTTTTAGCTCTCTTATGGCTTGCTCGATTATATCTAGCTCATCGCTTGCGCGGCTGGCGTATCGTGCGTATGTCTCATAGCTTACTCCTCCTTGCTTTGCGTAACGCTTTGCTTTGTATAAGTCTTTTAGTATTTCATATTTCAAGCTGTGTAGCTGTGTGAGTGGATTCTGTGCTTTGGTGGCTGGCTCTAGCCTATCGATATAGCTTTTTTCACTAAGCTTTTCTAAGGCTTGCTCGCGGTATTTTGCCGAGCCTTTTAGTCCTTGCTCGCCGCGCTCTTTGTTTTTCCACTTTAGGTTGCTGTTTTGCTTAGGGGTTACTTGTATGCTGCCACTCTCTGGGTAGTGTAAAAAATCTGTGCGGTTTAGTTGTAGTCCGTGCTTTTCTAGCTCGGCTTCAAAGGGTTTCTGCTTAGGGGTTATGGACTCGCTTACTTTGGCAAGTAGCTCATTGACTTGCTTTTCTACTTTTGGTGGGAGCTTTTTGCCCTCTTCTTTGTAGGGTTTCTCAAGCTTTCTAGCTTGTATCACTAGGGGGCGCACTTCATCATAGATGGGCTGCAGCTTTGCTTGTAGCTCCTGTGCCTTTGCCCTTGTCTCTGCGAGCTTTGCGGCTTTCCACGCCTTTTGGTCTGCTTTACTCCACTTGGGCTTTTCTCGCGTGGGGTGTGGTATAATGTCACTAGGATTCTCAAATAGCCGAGCGGCTTTGGTAGCTCCTGCATCATCGTGATGAGAGTTCTCCACCCCTTTAGATTTTGGGCTACGATCTACGCTGCTGGGGTGGGCTAATCCCTCCAACTCTACACTATAAATCCTATTTCCATTTTGCACACTCTCTTTAAGCGTGATGAGTGCTTGGGCGTTTTGCTCCTGCAAGTCTTGGGCGTTTATGTATCTATGCACGCCTACGATGTCTGCGCTGTGATTTTTGGGCGGCTCTGTGTGTGAAAAATCGCTATTTTTAAAAAGCCTTTCAATGTCTGCCACTGCGCTTAAATGCTGCTCTTTGCTAAATCCATTATCTAAGCTTTTTTGTATCGCCTTATCGCTTAGCATTTTATCAATACCCGTGCTGCTTAGTCTTGCGATAATGCCGCTTTTGTGCGGTAGGTCTTTGTTTTTAATGCTTTGTAGCTGTTGCTTTACTTGCTCTCGTTGGGATTTTTTGGGCGTGTCTTTTAACTCTTGGTTTAGGCTAGAATCCACTTTTGGCGGTGTGAGTTCTTGCGTGTCAAAAAGGCTTTTTTGTGGTGGTTTGTGAGGGTAGCTACTCTCTATAAATCTGGCAAACTCCCTGCTCTCTATGCTCTCTTTGAGCTCCTTAAACATCGCTTCATCATAAGGCACTTTAGCATATCGTATCGCGCTTCTCAAATCCTCCCAGCGCAAGTTGGCAAAATTATCCGCAAACTCTTGGGCTTGCTGCTTTTTGTGTCTTGCATTTCTAAGCATAAACCCACGATCAGTGCTATAAGGCTCTTCATCGGCTAGCTTGTTTAAGGGTTTCTGTGCTGTTTTGCGCAAGCCTTGTAGGATTTTATGCGCGTGATCTTGCGCTTGCTCGCTTAATGTTGTGTGGCTTTGTGGTATAATATCGCTAGAGTTTAAAGGGAGATTATCCCCTTTAGTAAAAGGCGTTGATGATATACTTTCGCCTTTCTCTTTTTTGATATACGCAGTTACTAGCCACTTATTCTCTAGCGGTTTTCCATTCCAATTTTGTTTCAATATCAACTTATAATCTTGTGTTTCTATCTTTGTAGCTTCGTTAGGCTTACTTGTGATTTTCCCATTTTCTATAATGTCTGCTATTTCATTTTTAGCAAACTCCAACGCCTTAGCTTCTGCTTCTGCTTCGCTTAAGCCTTGCTGCATAAACTCGGCTTTTCTTTTGTCTAAAATATGTGCTAATCCATAGCCATCGTGCTTTTCTAAATCTGTTATTTCTCCCCAGACTAAATCAATATCCCCTAGCTCTTTGCGGTGGAATGCACCTGCCACTTGCCCTTGCTTTTCATTCAGTAGTTTTGCAATAGCAGATTCCCCGCTGTGATAATGCTCTGCATAGTTCGTGCCAAACTCTTTTATGGGGTTAATGCCTATCCTTGCTTCAATCTCCGCACGCATAACCTCAAAAGACTTGCTAAAATCTCTGCCGTTTAGAATCAAATTTTTATCCGTGTAGTTATGCTCCTTTTGTATATCTCGCAGCACTTTTAAATCCATAGGGTATCCACGCCAATAAAAGTTCTCTACTTCAGGAAGTCTCACTACACCTAAATCCCCATTTTTAGCATAAGTGAGTTTTCCCCTTTCTCTATTCATTAAGTCTATAAAGTCTGTATCTTTAGTGTTTTTTTTAAAAGCTAAATCTAATTGCTTATCTATCTCTGCTATTTTTCTTTTATACTCATAATCTACATCACTACTTGCCCCCTTGTTTTTCTCTAGCCACTCATTTGCTTTTTGTAGCTCTTCTTCTCTTATTTTTTGACTAAATGCTCTTGCTCTCTCTTGTGCTTCCTTATCTGCTTGTTGCATATTTTCATACATACGCAGATAGATTGTATCCATAGCTTCTTTTCTTGCCTTGCCTTTTAGTGTTGTATCTTGCTTGAGTTTTTCTAGCTCCATATAATCTAAATCTATGCCATTTTCTTTTAGTCTGTCCCTAAACCGACTTCTATAATCTAAATATTTTTTGTCTCGTGTTTTTGTGTATCCTCTCCCTAAATACATTACTTTTGGAGCGTTGTAGGCTAAATCTCTAGATTCTTTATTTAATTGTTTTATTTTCTCTTTGGCGATTTGTATCTTGGTGTGCGTATCTTTGCCTGCGATTGCTTGCTCAAAGCCTTGCAGGGTTTTTTTCTCATCGGTGTAGGGCTTTTGCTGTGGTATAATGTCGCTTGCAAGTTCATTAGAAAACGCTTTAGTGGTAAAAGTCTCAGCGAGTATATTTGGGGCTTCCTTGCTTAAATATAGCACTTCTCCATTCTCACTCACTCTATTTTTTAGCTGGTTTAATGTTTTATATGAGTTTGTAGAGATTACCCACTCGCCTTTATCGTTTTTGCTCACGCTTGTGAAGTAGCTTGTCTGCCCTATGTCTTTAGCAAAAATTAGCGCGTTTTCCTTGTCTTTTATGATTATGTCGCTATGCTCTAAAGTCTCTTTGATATAAGGCAAAAACTCTAGCCTGTCTCGTTGCATAAGCTTCACTAAACTATTTGCGCTTAAGGTGATTTGCTCCCCTTGCAAGATCGGCTCTAGGGCTTGTGCTACTTGCTCGCTAAATTGTGGCGTGTAGGGTTCTTGCAAGTCTTTAAGCCCAAAGGTCTCAAGCCACTTTTGCGCGATGTCGGCTGGGATTTGGTGCGTGTGTCCTTGCGTGTCGGTGTAGGGGAGGGTAGAATCCACTTTTTGCGCTATGAGTGTGTCTTTTTGCGTTTCTTGCGGTGCTTCCTTGTGGATTGCCACGCCGCTATCGCGGCTCGCAATGACAGAGATGGGGTCGCTCGGTGATGACGGCTGGGCTTGCGCTGTGGATTCTAGGGTGTGGGGGCTCTTGGCTATATCTAGCACCTCTTGGCGTGCGTTATCTAGCTCCCCTTTAAAGGCTCTTATATGCTCTTTTGTAGCATTAGTGAAGTCGCCGCGCTTTTCAAGCCGCGTGAGCTCTAGCTTTAGATCCCCTATGTTGTAGCTGGATTCTAGGGCTTTGCTTAGGTGGTGTCGTAGGGCGGCTCCTTGGACTTTTTGATTCACAGAGGGCAGAAGTGGTATATGCGGCAGTAGCCTTATCATATTGGCAAAGATCCCTTTAATCACTTGAAACTTCACCGCCCCTTCAAGCGTGGTGGCGATACTAGAGCCGATCTTGTCCGTGGTGGCTGGCTTTATGGCTTGCAGGATTAAAGGATCATTTTTAAAAAGCGCGTGAAACTTCTCCGCGGCGTTGATGTAGTCGTGGGCTGCTTTTGAAGTGAAAGTGCCCTTTAGCTCTTTAACATTATCTAAAAACTTCGTGCTATTAAATACCTGTATATCGCGCACCTCTAGCATTGACTTCCTAAAAAGCTCTTCTAGCATAGCGATCTCTATATGCGCTCTTGCTCCTTGTGGCAGGGCTTTGGTGATGGCATCGAGGTTTGCCTCTTTGTCGCCTTGCCCCTTGGCAAAATCAAGCAAGCTTTGCAGGGCTTTTTCATTGGTATTTTTGCGGTCGCGGATCTTCAGGCGATCGGCTAGCTTTAGGCTATCTTTCATCGTGGCATAATCAAGCAACGCCGTATCAAAGAGCGTTTTTGCGTCATTATAGGCTACTTTGTTTTGGGCAAAGATACTTTCAATGCCTGCTTTTATATCACTTCGCACAAAGCTATCATAAGCCTGCTTTATGTGGGTTTTGAAGTTTGGATCGCGCTCGTTTTTGTAGTAGGCGTTGAGATTTTTCAGCGCGTTGTTTAGCTGCGTGAAGGATACGCCCTTTGGGTTATAGATGTTTTTTTCTATGAAGTTTAAAAAATTAGCACTAGATTCTGGGGCGACTCCAGAGTCTGCTAGACTTTGCTTAAAGGCTTCAAAGCTTTGGGAGCCGCTTTGCTCTTTAAGTGTGTTTAGATTGACCTTATAAGTATCATCATAGATCGTGCCTAAAATCTGCGTGATCGCTTCATCATAAGAGTCTTTTGTGCCTTTTTCTAGCTCATCAAAGATAGCTTTAAGGCTACTTTTTGGCGCGATGGATTCTAGGTTTCTCTTAAGCTTTTGGGTGGTTTGGTGCAAGATCCTTGTCAAAGTATTGTGCGCTTTGGGGGATTTGCTCGCAGCTTCTGTGATAAAGCCTAGTAGATTCCCGCTCTCATCAGCGCGGATCGCTTGCAAAAGCCTGCTTTGAAACTGCTGCTGATTTTTCAAAGTGAAAATATCTTGCACCTTATCTACTGCGTCTTTGAACTTTGGAGGCAGATTTGTCGTATCTATGCGCTTTGTGTGATCGCCGATCTCTAAGGCTAGCCCGAAGTTTTCACTCGCTTCTTGCAGGGATTTTTCTTGCTCTTTGGTGTAGGTTTGAGAGAGTAGCTTTTGTGCCATAGCTTGGTTGCCATCTTGGGAGCGTTTGACAAAGCCTAGCACCGGCGTGTAGTCTATGATCTTGCCTAGGCTTTGGGCTATGCCAGCTCCTTTAAGCTTGTCATACGCCTTGATCGCGCCCAAAATTGCCATATCGCCTACGATATTTAGCACGCCTTCTTGCGTGGCGTGAGCTAAGATCTCTTGGGCAGTAGTCTCTCTGTGTAAATAGGCATTGCCTAGGATCGTATCTAACGCCCCCCCGCCAAAGGCTCCCATCGCTCCCCCCACCACTGCCCCAGCAGTCGCGCCATAGCCCCCACCAGCTCTGCCCAGCTTCGCTCCCCTTGCCGCGCCGGCAAACGCCCCTGCAATGCCCCCTGTGATACTCCCAGCATTTGCCGCTAAAATCGTAGGCAAGCTTTCAAAAAAGCCACTATTTATGCGATAAAACTCGCCCTTGTGGTTCAAAAATAGCTCCCCCTTGTCATTTACCCCTATGCCTTCAAAGCCTAGATTTGTAGCGATCGTGTGGGCGGAGTTTAGGTAGTCTGTCTTTGCCTTTTCATCGCTTCCGGTAAGCAAGCTTGCTATGCTTTTGTATTGGTGGAAGTTATCTAGCACTTCTAGGGCTGTTTTCATCTCTTTTGGCACGATCTTTTCGGCGCGTTTATTTTCTATAAAATCGCGGTATATTTCATCATCACTAGCAAAGATCTTATCCCACGCGCTTGCACGGGATTTGATATAGTCTTTGTCGCTTTGGTCTAGCTCTTGGGGGGTCTTTTTAGCGATGTGTAGGTCTCTTAGATCTTTTTCATACGACTCTAAGGCTAGGTCGTGGGGCGTGGCGAGTGGATTTGTGAAGACGCTCTTTTCTTGGTGGGCTCTTTTGCGTAGGGCTTGCTTTAGGCTTGGGTGTAAATCACTAAAGGCTCTGCCTTGCTCTTTGGCTTCATCGATAGCTTTTTGCAGTGTGGTGTTATCTTGCTCCATCTCTTTTGTGAGCATAAAGCTAGGGGCTAGATCGCGGTAGATCTCGCGCAGTGCGCTTTCATTTTCTAGCTTATCAAGTGTGGGGGTGAAGTCTTCTTGCGTGGGGAGTGGGGGGGTGGATTCTAGGCTTGGGCTTATCTCTTTAGCTTCTTGTGGTTTTGGCGGGAGAAATTCCCAGTCGTTTTGGGCAAGCGTGCTTATCTTGTAGGCGAGTGGATTTTGGTAGCCTTGCGATCTTGTCTCTAGCTCTCCCCAGTCGATATTGGTATCTCTGCTTTGCAAAAATTCTAGTATATCTTCATCGCTTGCGCCGCTTTGCTTGGCTTTGTCAAAGTTGAAGCGCAGTCGGGGTTGTTGGGCTTGCTCTCTAGGATTTATCATTCTCTCTCCTTTTTGGATTCTGTCTTTTTGCGCCTTTTGCGCGAGTTTGTGGCTCGCGGCGTCGATAGGCGATCCAGCCTTATCTCCTTGCTCGCCACTGCACAACGCGCAAAATCCATCAAAAATCCTAGAATCCTGCGAGTTGTTTTAAAAACTTGCGTGCTTGGTGTGGATTTTGGACTTCGCTTGCAAACCTAGAATCCTGCGGGCGTGTTTAATTTGGCGCGTTGCTTGCAAAAGTCCCTTTTCTGTCATCGCGAGCCGACTTGTCGGCGTGGCGATCCATACTAGAATCCGCTTTTTTGTGGATTACTAAAGAAGCTTCGGCTTCGCCTTGCTTTGCTTCGGTCGCTTCGCTCCCTCGCAATGACAGGGGGGGCTTGCAATCGTGCGTGTAAAATATCATAGAAGCTAAGCCATATAAAAGGGGTAAATGCTATAATGCCCCAAAATTGACAAGGAGTGTGCAGGGTGGTTTTAGGTAGTAGTGAGTTAAAATCTTTGCACAATATCACAGCTCTTAATGCTTACAATATCCGCGGCAGCAGTGTTGATCTAAGTCTTAATGACAAAGCATATATCAAGAAAGATGATAGGCTTATAGATCTATTTATAGAAGATATAGATCAAGTGTGCTTAGATATGTATAAAGAGATCGATTTGGCGTGTGGCTATGAGCTAAAGCCTAGGGAGTATATGTATTCTAGCAGTGTAGAAAAAGTCTCAATCCCTGTGGATATGTGTGGGATAGTGTTGCCTAGGAGCTCATTTTCTAGGCTTGGGCTTATCCTACCTATCTCTAGCTATGCAAATCCGGGATACAGCGGCAATCTGCCTATTGTCATTTACAATGCTTCTAATTCTATCATCAAAATCCCCCCCTATATCCGTATAATGCAGCTAGTCTTGTGCGAGATCAAGGGAGAAGCTATCCCCTATGACTCGCACAAAGACTCTAAATATCACGGCGAGATCTCTCCCACGCCACCAAAGTTTAATGATGAAGAGATAGGAGAGATACTTGCCAAACTCAAAAATAGATGAGATCATAGAGATCATCGCCAAAGAGCTAGAATCCACCAAAGCTAAAAACAATCACCTAACCCTTACACTAAATGACATATACGATACATTTAATGATCTAGGGTTAAAGATAGATCGGTGCGATGAGAACACCGACTCCATTATTAAAATGCTTAAAAATAAAGACTATTTACAAATAGATTCTTTCATCTTCGCGCTAATACGACTCCATAAAGCTACGCGCAAAGCCTAGCCCTAACACCCTATCAATCTCTGCAAAATGCGGTGGCAGTAGATACTCTGCGCCTTTTTCAATGTTTAGATCATAGACTTGCACAAAGTCTCTAAAGCTTTGGCGATCTAGGCTTTTGGCTTGCAAGGCTTGATCTAGGGCTTTAAGTGCTGGGGGCTTAGTAAGGCTGCTAAAATCATAGCCCCTTTGGCAGTGCTCCCACTCTAGCACGCCGCTGCCTTTATAGATATAAAAGCGCGCGCCATCTTGGCTCTCATAGTAGAAGCCTGCGGACTCTAGCTCTGGGAGTGTGTTTGTGCCATTTTGCAGGGTGAAGCTGGCTCGCACACGCCCATAAGGGTCTTTGAGTGTGGTGTGGGTGGGGTTAAAAGGGTAGATAAATTCGCGCATTGGTGTGTTTTTCTCCTTTTTTTTGGGATTCGGCTTTGCTTGGTTTTGGCGTTGGCTTTTTGCGATAAAGCAGGAAGCTTGCCTTTTGCTTGTGCGATAGTCATCTAGGCTTATCTCCGCGCAAAAGGCTTCGCAACCCTGCTTTCTCATCAAAAATCCTTCCGCCTTTGGGCTTGTTTAGAATTCTGGCGTTTTCCTAGAATCCTGCGTGCTGATTTAGATTTGTTGCGTTTCTAGTTTTTCTGTCATCGCGAGCCTTGCTCTGCAAGGCGTGGCGATCCACAAAGCGCAAAAGTGGATTCTAGTGGGTTGCCACGATTTTGCTAGCGCAAAATCTCGCAATGACAGAAAAAAGGCGTTTTGGATTCTAACGCCGCTGGGTTTAAGATTTTTAGGCTAGAATCGTGGTTTTTCGAGCCGTGCGCGGAGATAAGGCTGGATCGCCTATCGCACAAGCACGGCGATGAAATCCGCGATTCTAGTCAAAAAGCTTAAGCCCCCCTAGTTATCTCATATCTGCTGCGGCTTTTTTAGGATTAAACTGCATAAGCTTTTGCGCGTGATTTAGGGCTTTGCTCTCATTTTTCTCTCCTTTGTGCGGGGTGGATTCTAGCGCGTTAGCCTCTGCTTGCAAGACTTGTGCGCTGGCTTCTTGCACGCTGGCTTGGGCGTTGTATTTATTCGCCTTTGCTTGAAGCTCTTCTAGCTGTGCTTGGGCTTGGGCTAGGGCTAGATCCTGCCTTGCTTGCTCTAGTGGGGCGTGGGCTTGGGCTTGCTCCTCTTGGGCTTTGGCGTGGGCTTGCATAAGGGCTTCTATATCTTGGATTATCGGGCTATCGACATCTTTTAGCATTAGTGGTAAAAGCTCTGGCACAAGCTCGGGGCGGCTTGCTTGGATCGTCTTCATCATCTCCACCCAGTGGGCAAATCTCTCTTCGCGCCCATCTTGCTTTAGCGTGGTTTTAAAGATGAGATCAAATTTGCCGGCTTTAAGGGTGTTTTGCTCGGTGGTGTTTATCTCTATGTATCGCTCCTGTGTCTTTTGATCGATGATTTTAAAGACTTGGGCTTGGGTGAAATACTGCTGCATTAGATCTATCGCCTTTTCGCAAATCAGCTTATCCATATCATCGCCGATCTTTATGAAATCCTGCAAGCCCAAAAGCCCCGCGTCTCTGCGCTGGGCTATGGCTACGCCGCTTTGGCGATTTACTGCCATACCTAGGGCTTCATCATTTAGCCCACTTAGGATTTTGGCAAGGTTGCGCTTATGCTCTGTCTTTTGGCTTAGGGCTTGGATCTCGGCATTATGCTTGATAAATTGGATTTTATTTTCTTTCAACGCGCCGCTTCGCACCTTTATCACAGCATTATCTAGCCCTACGCTCTCTACAAACTCCTCTGTATCAAGCACGGCATCATCTTCAAAGAGTGCTTTAAAGCTCCCTAGCATATTCACAGCGCGATTTTCGGCAAAGTTTATGAAGTCTTGCAGCGGTTTAATGTCTCTAAAAAGCCCATACCACCTATTTTTCTCATCGATTTGATACTTTGCGATCACAAAGGGATGCATTCCATTTTTAAAGGGCTTATGCTCATACTGATAGATCCCAGCCCGCTCGTGCCAATAATACCTACTCCATACCTGCTCACTCCAAGCACTTGCAGGGCTCTCTCTCACCCAAGTCTCAATCACAGAAGTCCTAGAATCCACAAAGCTATGATTTTCTATATACACCTCTTCCCCAAAGATCGCGCGAGCTTCTTCTATGTCCATATCGATTCTTCTATGAAATCGCCTAGAATCTAGCGCGTTTTGATCGCGTGAAAAGGCATCGATGATAAAGCAATCTGCCGGGATACTCTTAAGCTCTATGAAATTATCACCATATTTATCCTGCTCTACCCAGACTTCGCACACTGCAAGCCCTAGTATCAGCTCCTTATCGCGTAAAATTATCTGCTTATCATACTGCTTGCTTTGTGTAAAGACTTTCAAAAGATCGTTAAAAAGATTTGCCAAAGGCTTGTCCTGCTCCTGCCTGCCTGAGACCTTGACTTCTTGCAGGCTTTGGATTTTGTAGCCTAGGATTTTATTGACAATCATTTTATAGATATTTTCTACTATGGGTGGCTGCCCTCTTAGATTAAGCTTTTCTAGCACTTCATCTGGGAGCTGGGAGCCGTGGTAGTAGCGGTGAGCTTCTTTATACTCTAGGAGGCTGGGGGTGTTGGCGCGGGAGTCGAGAGAGTAGATCTCTAGTAGTTTCTGATGAGTCATTTTTTGTTCCTTTCTCGCGTTGGCTTTTGGACTAGAATCGTGGATTGCTGCGGCTCGCTTGTGCGATAGGCGACCCAGCCTTATCTCCGCGCTCGCCTTGCAAAGCCCCGATTCTAGCCTCAAAATCCTGCCGCCTTTGTGCGTGGTTAGAATTGTTGCGATTGGTTTTAAAATCCTGCGGCTTTTTTATCAAACACATTTTCAGCTTCCTTTGGCGTTTCCCTGTCATCGCGAGACACTGCGCTAGCAGTGTCGTGGCGATCCATACTAAAAAGCTAGAATCCACTTTTTGTGTATGGATTGCTTCGGTCGCTTCGCTCCCTCGCAATGACGGCTGGGTTTTGTCATCGCGAGCGGCGTGAGCCGCGTGGCGATCCATACTAGAATCCACTTTTTGCGATCCATAAGCGCACCTATTTTGCCCCTTTTGTATATGGTATAAAAGGGGCAAAATCACGCAAAAAGGCTTAGTTATGGCTCATATCAACAAAAATGAAATCCGCGTATATTTTGAGACACACAACGACTCTCCCAAAGAAGTTGCCGCGCATTTTGGCATAAGCTATCGCACGCTAGCGCATTGGATCAAAAATGAAGGCTGGGAGCGGGCTAAGGCTCTGCAAGGTATCAGCGCAGAAGTCGTGCGCGATGATCTCTTGCAAAAACGCCTAGGCTCTGTGATACAAACAGGAGCTAGCAAGATCAAAAGCAATATCCGCGCAAATCTCGGTGCGCTTGCTGGCGAGCTTGATGAAATGATCTTAAACAATCTCCTAGATCAAAGCACCGATGAAATTTTGCTAAAGGCTATGAGCTCTAAATTTATCCAAAGCAATGTCGCTCTCTCTACAATGATCGCCAAAAATGAGCTTATGCAAATGCTGCAAATCAAAGGCGGCAAAGGCGATCCTATGGTCATCGCTTGCGCTGAAAAAGTCGCTAAAATGTTTGCTGAAATGCAAGTGCTACTCTATGGCAAAGAGCCTGCTATAACAAAGCTTGAAGCTATGGAGAATCCGATTGAGAGTATGAGTGAGCAAGAGCTTTTGGCACTTATAAATTCCTAGTTGCTGGTGGATTCGGCTTTGCGCGATAAAGTAGGGAGTTTGTGGCTCGCTGTGTCGATAGACCACTAGTCTTATCTCCTTGCTCGCCACTGCACAACCCTACTTTCTCATCGCAAATCCTAGAATCCTTTGCTGTCTCGTTTAGAATTGTTGCTTCGCTGGTTTTCTCATCAAAAATCCTTCCGCCTGCGAGTTGTTTAGATTTTGGGCGTTTGTGGTTTTTCAATCTGCCGCTTGCGTGGTTGGTGTAGAATTGTTGCGTTGCTCGTTTTTCTAAAGAAACTGCGCTTCGCTTGTTTTCCTAGAATCCATTTTTCTGTCATCGCGAGACACTGCGCTAGCAGTGGCGTGGCGATCCATAGCCTTAAAGCTAGAATCCACTTTTTTAAATGGATTGCTTCGCTCCCTCGCAATGACAGAAAAAAGGCGTTTTTGTGTAAAAAGATTCTAAGCATTGCGGTAGTGCTAGTGGTGCTTTTTGTGGATTTTGGGGCAGAGCTAGACTTGGGGTCTGCGGTTGTCCCAAAATCCACAAAATCACTGCTATGATTGCCCAAGACTGAATCTATGAGATATTGCCGCCGTTAATGGTTGATCCTACTATTGCTGTTGGTGTCTTTTGCTTCGGCGTGGGGTCGAGTTTTTGCGGCACAGGCTGGGGCTTTGGCTGGAGCTTTTTTAAATTGTTATAGCGCATATTTTCTAGCTTTCTAAGCTCTTGCACGGCTTGATAGATTTGGCTAGCACTTGCATTGGAAGCATTGGCTTGGGCGCGGCTTGCGTGGATACTTGCATCAAGCTTCTTGTCATAGTTGTCTATGTCTTTTTGCAAAAGCTGCTTTTGCATATTTTCTAGCTGGATTTGGCGGGCTTCTTGGGCTTCTTGCTTTGCCTTGGCGTGATTTAGCTCCTTGTAGGCTTCAAACATCGCTAGGCTATCTCGCACGCCTGCTGCACTTTGGGCTATAAACGCATCGCGATTGGCTAGGGTGTTTTGGGCGTTGCTAGCGGCGGCTAGGTAGGTTTGGAGACCTTGGGTGTGTGGGATCGGCTCTTTCATCTAATATCTCTCGGTGGGGAGTTGCAGGGCGTTCGCACTCTGCGCTATAGCTTGATTGTTTGCCTTGCGCTCATCTTCACGATTTTGCCAGCGGGTGTTTTCTATATCTAGCTGATCTTTGGCTGTCTTTAGCTGCTTCTCTGCTAGCTCTTGGCTCTTTATTTGATTCCAAATGCCAAGCCCTAGCTGCGTGGCTGATAGTGCTGCGTTTATGCTTCCTAGCGTTGCTTGCCCTGCGGTGAGTCCGGGAGCGGTTGGCGTGGCTTGGGTGGGGTTTAGGCTTGGCATTTTTAGGCTTGCGTTTTTGGCTAGGGTGTTTATGCCCTGCTGGCTACTTGGGAGAAATAGTGATTGTGCTTGTGGGGCTTGCCAGCTGGGTGTGGGCATTTGGGATAGTCCTGTAAATTGTGCCATTTTTGCTCCTTTGGCGTTTGCTTTGTGCGATAAAATGGTAGTTTTCCTAGAATCCACTTTTTATAAAAGGGGTAAAATCTGCTACAATGATCTAAAGGAGTTGTGATGCTTGAGGTGGTTGTGTTTGGGAGTATTTTTGCTAGCATAGCGTTTGTCTTGTGTCTTGGGATCAAAGTCGCCCACGATCTTAGCAAATCCTAGAATCCACTTTTTTATTGTCATCGCGAGCCTTGCTTGCACCTTTTTTGTCATCGCGAGCCGACTTGTCGGCGTGGCGATCCACTTTCGCACTAGAATCCGCTTTTGGTGTGCTTGTGGATTGCCACGCGGTGCAAGCACCGCTCGCAATGACGATAAGGCTTTGGGTGGGGGCGGCAGTATTTTGCGATGATTTTCTAAAGAAACTTCGTTTTGGGGGTTTTCAAGCGGTGGGCGCAGGGATTTTACTAGTCGTAAATGAGCAAGCCCACCGCGCAGAATCCCTCAAAAGCACGCAAAAGACAACGCCCAAAGCTAAATGCGCCAAAATGTGCTAGCCCCTCCACTGCGCCTCCCACTCTCTCTCACTTTCACACTCGCCCTTGGCGGTGCCACGATCTCACTATGTGCGCACGCGCTTGCGATCGCATCTATGCAGTCATCTTTCCTAAAGGGCTTTTCTGGATTAAAGCTAAAAAGCTCTTTTTGTATCTGTGCTAGCCCCCTTGCGTTGTGTAGAAAGACAAGGTAGCCTGTGTTGTAGTAGGGGCGCAGGGCTTTGATCTTTTCTACTTTAGAGATCTTGCGGCTTGGGGTGTAGCATTTTATATCATTGGTGATGGGCGGTTTATCTTGGCTTTTTAGTTCATTATTAGTTTTCACTAGCTCGTTTTGTAGCAGTCTCTCCAGCGTGAGCCCTCCGCCATCACTTTCTATATAGACTTTTGCTTGTGGATTTTGGCTCATCATATCTAGCAAGTTTGCTATGGTCTGCTCCTCACTCCATATCCCATAGATACAATCGCGCACGACATAGCGCATAGAGTCTTTATAGCTCTCCACCCCCACTAAAACGATAGCGCGATTATCCGCGGCGGTGTTTAGGCTTATGGCATTATCCACAAAGATGTAGAGATTTTGCGCACTACACTCAAAGGCGGGGATCGTTTTAAAATACACTTTTTCAAAGTAGCCCGCTTCACTTGCGATAGGCTCTTGCTGATATTGTGTGCTAAACTCATCATTGCCCATCTGCAAGCGTAAAAACTCCAGCTCGCTTGGGCTATGCCTTGCGCTAAAAAGTGCTTCCCCCTTTTTGCGCGTATAAATCTTGCCCTTTATGCTGTGGGTCTCATCCTCTGTAGCTAGGGCTTTTAGCTTTATGATCTTCCACTCATTTATGATGTCTTGCTCGAAGTTCTTAGGATCTTGTAAAAATCCGCATAGATCCTGCTCGCCAAGGCGTTGCATTAAGATCGTGATATTGCTCTCATTATCCTGCAAGCGTGAAAGCACGCTTTCTTTGAAGTTTTGATTGACTAGCACTCTTTCAGCGCGGCTACTCATCGCACTCACTTTTATGGGATCATCGATGATTATTTGATGTGCGTGAAAGCCCGTGATAGCAGATTTTAATGTCGTTACAAAAAGCCCTCCGCCCTCTTTTAGCACAAATTCATTGGCATTATCTTGTAAAAACACGGGCGATTTATTAAAGGTCTGGGCATAAAAGGGGCTTTTCATAAGATCGCGCACTTGGTTTGAGATCTTGCGGCAAAGCTCATCGCTATAAGATATATAAAAAAACTTGCGCCACGGATACTTCCCCAACGCCCACGCGATAAAGCTTCTAGCAATTATCTCTGTCTTGCCATAGCTTGGTGGCATATTTAGCATAAGCCTTGTTATAGGCTTGCTATCACTCTGTGGCAAAGTGGATTCTAGCACGGCACAGAGATAGTCATAATGCCAGCTATCATTAAAGGTCATTTGATTATACCTCTGCCACTTTAGTAGGACAAATTCCTTTAGGCTCTTTCTTGCTAACGCTCTTTTTGCTAGCTCTTTTTTATGTGGATTCACTCATTGCTCCTGTGTAGAGTTGATAGGCTTGCTCCCACTCCTGCTCGCTTAGATCTGGCTTCCTATCTAAAAGGGCTAGAAATACATTGATAGTCCCGGTATCTAGTCTGTAGATTGTGAGGTAGTCAAAGATGTCATCATCATAAAATTTTAGCCCGAAGAGATCGAAGGTTATCCAATACGCTTTCGCGCGTTTATGTGTGGCAAAATAGTAGTTTTCACCACCTTTTGCTATATGGTTATAGATCTCATCAAACTCGTGCAAGATCTCCCTCCACCCTAGCGTGTAAAAATCTAGCCTTAGCTTTGCCTGCACAAAGGCTTCATTAGCAAATTGTATCGATCGTGTAGCGTATAAATACCCCTTATCAGGTCCGCCCCACCAGCTAGGCTCTGGGAGCCCTAGCGTTTTGCCGCTTAAGAAAAATAAATCGGCATACTCTCTGGTGTGAAAATAGCCCTCCGCTGTGAATGAATCTTGAAACGCACTACCATCAGCATAATTCCCCGCAAACTCCAAGCCCCCCAGCTCCCCTAGATCTGTATAAAAGCTCTCCACAAAGCTTAAGGATAATTCTAAAAATATCGCGCCTTTTGCTATGGGCGTGCTTGCAGACTCTAGCTTGCCTTTGTAGTATTCTAGCACTTCTTGTAGTATCTTTTGGCGTTGCTCTGGGCTTAGCTTATGCTCCTTTAAATACTCGTAGAAAAAGTCCGCCCTCTTGCCCTTGCTATAGTTGCCTAGCTTGTGTAAGAAGTCGTTTTGCTTGTAGCGGTTTTTTAGCGGCTCTATGCGCTTATCTTGGCTGTGTTTGTAGTATTTCTCTATATGCTTGCCAGAATCCAGATAGCCAAAATACTCTTTTGATAGCTTCATATAGCCTTCATTGATTTGATCTAGGCGGGCTTGTATGCTTGCCTTTATGCCTCCTTGCACGCTTTCAAAGGCTAGCTCTGCCTTTTTGCGTGGGATTGGGAGTGGATTTTGGGCGGTGGTGTAGGCGTCATTGCCCGCTAGGTGTTTGTGCGATCTATTTTGCGTGAGCTCATCAATGGGGCTTAGGGTATATTCGCCTAGCATTCCTTGTGCGGGATTATAAGCCTTGGTGTAGTTGAAGCTCTCCCCTCCTGCTTGCCCTGCTTTATACACTTCCCCATCGGCGCAAATCGCATAAGGATTATAAATGAGAAAGTCGCTTAGCTGATTGCTCCTAGCTTCTAGGGTGTTTTTGGTGAGATTAGCTTGCGTGGTGGTATTTAATGCTTGGGCTTGCAAAGAGTAGGCTACTTGGTCTAAAAAGCCTTGCTGCGTGATTGTCAAAACACTTACGCCCACTTGCCCCCCAAGAGCCACGCCCCAAAGTGTCCAGCCCAGCCACCCAGCAGGAGGGGCGATGATCGTGATGACTGCCGTTAGTATCGCGCCTACGGTGATAAGTGCCATAGAGATGGGATCTAGCTCGCTAAACAAAAACACCTCGCTATCTGCCTTGACTCTGCCATAGGCTTCTGCCTCTGCCTCTAGCCATTCTTGTGGCAAGCAGAGATTATGCTCGGCATTGATGGTCATAAAGGCTTCTAGCCTTTTATTTTTATAGCGATTTTTGATTCTTTGATAGCTTTTAGAATCTCTATCCCACGCGATCCCCACGCTATGCTCACTACACTATGCTACGCACTTCTATGGTGATCGTATCTGCTACCCACTCTCCCGCGTCATTTTTAGCTTCAAAGCGCACGCTATAAAGCCCAGCATTTGCTTGGGTGAAAAGTAGCGATTTGGCGTGGGGGGTTTGCACTTGCTCTTCGTTTATGAAAAATCTCGTTTCATTATTGCCATAGCTTGAAAAGCCTAGGATCTTTATGCGCTCATTTTCTAGGATCTCTGTGCGGTGGGCATATACTAGCACATCTTTGCAGCCATCGCCCTTTTTTAATGCTTCTAAAAGCTCATCGCGTAAATTATCTAGCAGGGTGTCATACTCTTCATTTAAGGGGTTGCCATTTATCAAATTGATTGTCTGCATAACCTTATCGGCGTGGGCTTTGATCGCGCTTGTATCATTGGCATTGCCTACGACATTGAGAAATCCTACATGCGCATTGCTTTTGTTGATTAGGGCATTATCTTGCACAGATCTTGCCATAGATTCGGCTTGGATTATGGATTTTAGTGCTTCGGCTATGGCTTGCTTGTTTAGGTTTTTGGCTTGGATTATTTGTAGCTCTATCTCTTGGCGGGTCTTTTCTTCTTGCAAAGAGATTTGCCGATCTTGGAGCTCTAGCTCTTCTAGCTTTAAGGCTGCATTCATAGCAAGCTCTGCTAGCTGACTTTGGGGGAAGCTAGTGGTCTTTAGGATTTTCACTAGCTCTAGGAAGTTTAGGTGGAAGCGCGTGGTATTCATCGCAATTTCTTAAACATAGTGGATTTATACTCTAGATAGCGTGATAGATCGCCTTGGGGGACTATGAAGCTATCGCCTTGGTGTAGGGGGTAGGTCTTGCCTGTGGGGAGTCGCAGGGTGTAGGGGAGGGAGCCTAGATAGACAAACTCACTACACGCGCATAAAATCGCTTGGGATTCGGCTTTTCTTGGCTTGGGCGTTGGCTTTTGCGCGCTTTTGCTAGATTCTACGGCGCGGGCTTGCTCATTTACGCCTAGTAAAATCCCTGCGCCCGCGCCTTGAAAGCTAGCAAAATCATCGCAAAATCCTTCCGCCTTGGTGCTTGGTGTGGGGGTAGAATCCGCGTTTTCTCTGTCATCGCGAGCGGATTTATCTGCGTGGCGATCCACTTTCACACTAGAATCTGCGTTTGTGTGGATTGCTTCGGTCGCTTCGCTCCCTCGCAATGACTGCTGAGGGTTGTCATCGCGAGCGGATTTATCCGCGTGGTGATCCATAGCCGCTGTGCTAGAATCCACTTTTTGCGCGGTGGATTCTAGGGTGTTGTGATCGATTAGGTGTTGCTTGTGCTTTTTCATTTGCTCTCCTTTATGTGTTACTGCTTCGTATAGGGTCTTGGGGTGGTGTCGCTGCTTTGGCTAGGGTTTTGTTTAGGCTGATTTTTCTGCTGCTGCTCCCACCATTTGCTGTATTGAAAGTTTTTCTGCGTGGTGGCAGCTTGGGCTAGGGCGTTGTAGCGATTCCACTGCCAGATTAAAAGGGGTGGGACAGGGTATCCTTGCCTTTCCAGCTGCTCTATTTGCGTGCCTAGATTTGTCAAAGCTATGCGCATTGTCTCGCCCTGTCTTTTGGCTTGCTCGCTTGGGCTTTTAAACTCCCCGCCAGCTCCCTTTTTGATGTCTTCTACCATTGCATTTGTGAGTCGCCCACCACTGCCTCTAGCGATGTTGTAAAAGTTCTGCTGTGTTAGGCTTTGGTAGCGTGCATTGTCCTCGCTTATGGGTATTATGCCTCCGCTAAAGTGATTTAGCTTCCTGCCTATCCCACTCCAAAAGCCCGCCTGCTTCTCGCCTAGCTCTAAAGTTTTCTCAAGATTTTCAAGCCCTGCGAGTGTTTGACTTATATCGCCCATAAGCTTGGTAACGCTTTGGGTTTTTGTGTTGGCATTGATGTTGAGATTGCCGGTGAAGGTGATGTCATTGTATTTTTTCGCTAAATACGCGTCATAAGGGGTTATCTCCTTTTTTTCATCCCAATATTTTATGCCTGTGTATCCTTGGGGCGTGCCGGTAAAGTGCATAGCAAGTCCTGCGCCTGCTTGCACCTCTGGGGCTAGCCCTTGCTCTCTTTGGTCTTTTTCATAGTCGATTTGCTCGATAGCATCGCTTAGATCCTTTGCCACTTGCTCTCCTTATATGCTTAGATATATCTTTTTATCCGCTCCGTTTAGGGTGTTTGTGATGATGTCTTCATAGTTTTTGCGCTTGGCATTTAGCTCTATGATGTTTGCTATGATCTCTTGGCTTGCAAAGCACTTTAAGCTCTGCAAGCGCAGAGCCGTCTCATAGCGTATTTTTATCACTTCATCACTTTGCATTGCTTGCAGGGCGATGTTTTTAGCCTTACTTTCTAAGCTCTCTAGGATTGACTCTTGGGATTCTAGGGTGCTAAGCAGATTATCAATGCTCTTTTTTGCGGATTCTAGGGCTTTGCTCTCTAGCTCTCTCAAATTGATTTGCGGGGTGATTTTCTCCTGCACGGCGTGGGTGATGGCGGCTAGATCTAGCGCGGCTAGGAGTTTTTGGGCGTTTTGATCTAGATAGGCTTGTAGCTTTATGCTTGCTGCAGTGCCAAAGTCGCTTATAAGTTGATCTAATGTGTCTTTATATGCTTGGGTAAGCTCTCTTGCCTTTGTCTCTAGGGCTTGTATTTTGCTATCAAGCTTAAAGCCTGCTAGGATTTGCTTTAGGGTTTGGGCTAGGTTGGTGGCATTGCGATCGCTAAAGTCTCTTGCCACTTGGCGGCTTATGCCTTCTAGATCTAGGCTTTGGCTTACCTCTTGGGCTAGGGTGTGGAGATTTTTACTAAAAAGCTCTTGCACTTGGGCGATATTTTGCGCGTTTAGATTCTGCGCGGTGGTCTCTAGCTCTTTTGTAAAAAACTCTTTCGCCTGTGTTTTTGTAGTCTCTAGGCTCTCTTGCACAAAGGATTCTAAATGTGCTTGCACGCTTTGCTGCAGGGCTTGTAGGTCGTTTTTAGCGTTTGTGAAAGTAGTTTCAAGGGCGGAGATTTTGTCAAATAGTGTCATACTCTTATCCTTTGTTTTTGGTTTTTCCTAGAATCCACTTTTTTATGGATTGCTTCGGTCGCTTCGCTCCCTCGCAATGACAGAAAAGGCGTTCGGTAGTTTTCCCTAAAGTCGCTCGGCGTGGGATTTTGGAGATAAAAATGGGGCTTTGCAAGGCGAGTCAAGGGATTTACCTTGAGTGGTAATGAGTGCAGACTCGCCGCAGCAATCGCCATTTTTATCCCAAAAGCGTAGCCGTTCTACTAGAATTCCGTCAAAATCTCGCTTGGGCAGAAATATGCCACTCTCACTACCACCTCTCCGCCTGTTGGCTTTTGATCAAACTCTAGCGTTACCACGCCGCCTAGCTTTGTGCTAGTAACGACACTTGATTTGTGGTTTGCCTTTGCGCTTAGATCTAAATCATTGCCAAAGGCTTCTTTGCTATAGTCTTTGCCTACTTTAAGCCCTAGATCAAGCTTTGTAGCCGTTACTGCTGGCTCTAGCACTTCGACATCTATGCTCATTATCTCCGCGCCTGCTGGCAGGGCTACGGCTTCATAGGTTTTAGACTTTAGGTCTTTTAGGGTTACTTGGGCTTTGGCTAGGTAGTAGATATTTTTGACTCGTTGTTTCATTGTAAAACTCCTTGTGGTTTGGTTTGTTAGTTTTGTCTTTGCTTGGTTTTGGCGTTGGCTTTTGGGCTAGAATCGTGGATTGCTGCGGCTCGCTTGTGCGATAGACCACTAGTCTTATCTCCGCGCTCGCCTTGCAAAGCCCCGATTCTAGCCTCAAAATCCTGCCGCCTGCGTGCTTGGTGTAGAAAACGCGTTTTCTTGCGCTGCTCGTTTTCTGTCATCGCGAGACACTCCCCCCCTTTTTTCTGTCATCGCGAGACACTGCGCTAGCAGTGGTGTGGCGATCCATAGAATCCGCTTTTTTACTCTTTGGAGCTAAAAATCCCAATACACGCAAAATCCGTATCGTGGAATGGGCTTAAACTTCCGCTCTCATTGCTATCAAATCGCGCCTTGCTAACGGCAAGCAGTCGATCCACGCCTACGATAGTCTTTCTCCCAGAGTCGGCTTCATCGATGTAGAAATCCACCTTATCGCCGCCGACCATAACAAGCGCAGAAGCCCCGATCAACGCCCCGATACTTACAGGCTGACCATTAGCATAGTAGCTAGGAGGGGTTAGCTTCTTGTGGTTTTGGGGGTTGATATTTGCCATATAGTCTGTATCACTTACCTCGCTATTTGGCATACCACTTTGCAGCGGTGTCCATATACCCATATCTAGCACAGGGCAGTTATCTATAAGCCCGATAAGCCCTGTAAAGATCCTATTTTCATCGCCGCGCACGCCTGCTGCTTTTTGCATTTCAATCCATTCAGGATCGTTTTTGAGCTGGTTGCAGGCATAGCTATCAAGTAAAATGATATAGCTATTATGCTCTAGGGATATGCCTTGCACGGAGACTAGATCGCTTTTGATAGGCTTTAGTGGATAGCATTCCTTGCCTTTGTAGTTTATACCTGTTCTAGCCATAAAGATCGCGCGGCGCAGGGCTTGGACATTCATCACATCGCCTTTTTGGATTTTTTTAGTGGCAGTGGCGACATCTGGCTCGCTGCTAGTATCTTTAAAGTTGCTTGTTTGATCGCACACGACACAATTGGTAAAATCTGTAATAAGTGCGGATACTAGTGCCTTATCCCTGCGCAAGCGCATCCAGTCTGTCAAGCTATCGCTGGCTTCTTTGATGAAATCAATTTGCTTTAAAGCGGTGTATTTTTCAATCTCGCTTTTAATGGCATTGGCGATCACTTTTGGATAAGTCGTTTGGCTCATAATCTCTAGTGAGTCGTAGTTGGTATCTAGATCGGCGTTGCCCTCTACTCCTGTGCCTGTCAAAGGGGCTTTAAGCCTTGGGCGGTAGGGCTGGGAGTCTTTCACGGCATAAAATCGCACGCCGCGATCCGCTCCTTTACCAAAAAAGCTTTCAAACGGGCTTTTACTCCAGCTGGCTTTTTCGATCACTCTAGCGATATTTAGCTGGACATTTGGGTCTTCTTTCCAGCCGGCAAAGTTTATGGCATTTAGTGGATTTTGGTAAGACATTGTTACTCCTTTATGTGTGTTTTACGCTTGCGCGCTCCGTGGGCTAATACCGTTCCGTAGGGAGTAGGTCGGCGTTATAGTCTAGGTTGGCACTTGGGGTGGCATTCCCAGCTATGCGGCTTGGTGGCTTCTCTCCACCTTGGCTCCCTTGTGGATTGGCATTTTGCGATAGATAGATTTGCTCTAGTTGTTTGAAAAAGTCATAAGGCTGTAATTGATCTAGCTGTGCTTTTGCCGCGTTTGGGATATAATCCTCATAAAACTGCAAAAGTGTGTTTAAATCCACGCTTGCTTCTTGCTCAAACTTCGCTCTTGCTTGATCGATCTGCCCCATAAGGGACTTTTGATTGATAGAGCCTTGCAGCTCTTGGGCTCTGGCTTGCTTGCTCGCGATATTATCTTGGTAGAATTGATTTTGCATTTGCGCTATTTTTATGAAAAACTGCTCTTTATCTTCATAAAATAAATCTTCTAGCTCTGGTGTGATAAGCTCGCTTGCGTATTTAGCAAAGTTAGCTTCTAAAGCTGCCTCGCTTTGTGCTAGCTCATTTTGCAAGGTCTCTAGCTCTTTTGTCTCTGCGCTTGTATCAAAGGGGCTAGGCTCTTGTGGTGCTTGGGCTTGCTCGGCTAGCTCTTGGCTTGGCTCTTGGGTCTCTACTAGCTCTTGTGGTTCCATAAGTGTCCTTAAGCATTTTCTAAAAAGCGTAATATAAAAAACTTGCCCAAAAGAAAAAAGGGGTAAAGCTTGGGGGTATCAAAGGGGCTATGTCAAAGGGGATTCTCAAAGGCAATGTTGTGGAGAGAGTCTCTCAAAGGATTTGTATGCAAGGATTTTGACTTAATCTATAAAGGAGGCTATGAAGTGTGCAGGGTGTGTGTGGGGACTGCACGGCTGAAGTTGGCTCTCACTTAGACTCTCTCCACGCTTGTAATGCTAGCAGGTTTTAGCCCATTAAAAAGGGGGTAAAGTATGCTACAATGTGGATAAAGGAGTGTGTATGCCGCGCCTTGATGGATTGAAAGAGGATTTAGGGTATTTGAAATTTTGCTTTGGTATAGTTGTTGCGACTTTTTTGGCTCTTGTTGGCTGGATCGCGACAAACTACACCGCTGCTAGTGTGTTATTGTTGGTGTGTGCTTTTGTGTCTGCTGTGATTTTTGCTGGGCTGGCTTTGTTTATCAATGCAAAAATGAGAAAAATCATCGATGAAATTTATCAAAGCAAAAAGGAGTAGCGATGATGTTTATAATTTTTGGCGGGATTTTTTTGTGCTTTTGTGCGCTTGCTTGGAGTATCTATCAAGGTGTGCGCGATAGCGATAAAGCGCACAATTAAAACGCCTTTTGGGCGTGTATGTCTTGCTTGACTTGGGCGATTTTCTCGCTTAATGCTAGCACTAAATGCAAATCCTTTTTTGCCCTAGCTTTGGTCTGCTCGCGGTGCAAATGTGCTAGATATAGATCGCAATAATGCTGATAAAATGCTTCGCTTTCTAGCGGTTGTGTTTGTATAAACTCTTTAAAAATGGATTCGGCTTTTTGCGATAAAGCAGGGAGTTTGTGGCTCGCGGCGTTGATAGACGCTCTAGTCTTATCTCCTTGCTCGCCACTGCACAACCCTACTTTCTCATCAAAAATCCTAGAATCCTGCGCCGTGTTTAGATTTGGGGCGTTGCTCGTTTCTCTGTCATCGCGAGCCGACTTGTCGGCGTGGCGATCCATACTAGAATCCACTTTTTGACTTGCTAAAAATATCCGCACGCTTTTCTCTAGCTCTTTGGGTAAAAAACTCAAATCTAATTCGCTAGCTATATACGCGCATTCCTCACTATGCAAAATACTCGCTATAAAACTACTATAATCATCGTTAGCCTGCTTTGTGGGTAGTCTATCTTGGGTGAAATACTCTTGTGGCACGCCTGTGAGCTTGCACGCGCATTCTAAAAACGCCTGCTTATCGTAGAAGTTTTTACACGCTGCAATCGCGCCTTTTATTTCATTAAACGCGCTTGTTTTGTCTTTATTTTTATACAACCATTTTATAAAAAACTCAAAACCGTTTAAATAGTTAAAATCTAGCTTTTCTCTGGTGGATTCGGCTTTGCTCTCCCACTCTCTGTCATCGCGAGCGGTGCTTGCACCGCGTGGCGATCCATTTTTCACGCTAGAATCCGCTTTTGCGTTTTTATGGATTGCTTCGGTCGCTTCGCTCCCTCGCAATGACGGCTGGGGTTTGTCATCGCGAGCCGACTTGTCGGCGTGGCGATCCATAGCCATCAACGCTTCATTTATATCCTTGCACAATCTCCCCTTAGAATCCTTATTTTTCAGCAGTGCTACCTTCACCCTATAAAATCCGGCTTCAAAGCACACTTTCACCGCCCTAAAGTTTGCCGCCATACCGCTCTTGTCATTATCAAAGCAAAAGATCACTTCACAATCAAGCCTAGTAAGTAGATTTAAATGCTGGATATTGAAAGCTGTCCCCCCTGTGGCTAGCGCGTGTTTATAGCCATTTTCGTGCAGCAGTATGCTATCGATATAGCCTTCGACTACAAAGGCGGCTTTTTGCGCTTGGATCGTGGCTTTGGCATTGCTGTAAAGGTAGAGTATCTGGGCTTTTTTGTAAAAGTAGCTTTCCTTGGAGTTGATATACTTTGGGGCGTTTTTGTTGAAGTTGTAGTGGGGGTGCGTGCGTGCGACAAACGCCACTACTTTATGTTGCGGGTTGCGGATTGCGATTGAGATTCTCTCACGCATAGGGATTGATATTTTGCCCTTTTCATACTCGTTAGCAAAGTTGGATTCTACTAGCTCCCCCGCGCTAAAATTTGCTAGTAAAATCTCCTTGCTTGGCACTAGCCCTATATCATATCGCTCGCATATCTCTTGCGTGATCCCCCTTGAGGCTAGATACTCTACAATCTCTCTATGCTTTTGTAGCTCGGCTTTTGCTAGCTCGTTGATTTTCTCCAGCACTTCGCTAGGACTCTTGCCTACCTTTTGCGCCTTATCATACTCTAGGGCGATATTTGTAAGCTCGCTTAAGCGTTGCAGGGCTTCATTAAAGTCGATTTTCTCATACTCTTTTATGAAGCTTATCACATCGCCCCCCTTGCCGCAGCCAAAGCATTTATACATCCCCTTTACATCGCTTACCACAAAGCTAGGGGACTTCTCACTATGAAAGGGACAGCAGGCTATGAAGTTTGTGCCATTTTTGCGCAAAGGGATATAGCGTTCGATCACGCTTACAATGCTACTACTCTTTAATGCCTCGATATTTGTTACCATATCACACCCAATTTTCTAGCCTTAAGCCTACTACACGCTTAAAGTCTTTACTATCGTTGGTTATAAGCGTTAGATCATTTGCTAGCGCGGTGCTTGCTATAAGCATATCCATAGCCCCTATAAGTGCTTTTCTGCGCTCTAAATCCGCGCGGATTTTGGCATACGCTCCTGCCTCCTTGCTCCCAAACTCTAGCACCTGCAAATGCGCTAAAAACGCGTGCAAAGCTAGCGTGTTGCTCTCTTTAAAGCGTGATTTCTCCACGCCAAAAAACAGCTCCGCCACGCTGATCGCGCTTATGGCTATCTCGCCGAGCTCATATTTGTCAAAGTGGCTTTTTATGCGTTCTGGCTTGTTGTTTAGGATATAGATGCAAATATTTGTATCTAGCATTATTTTTGCCATTCTCGCTCCTGTGCGCTCTCCTGCGTTCGCTCTAGCTTGCCTTGAAAGCTCTCCACCGCGCTAAAGAGATTTTCCCACTTTTTATCGCTTGGGGTTAGCACTATGCTTTCATTGATCTTAGCGATCTCAAACGCACAATCCTTGCTAAGATTTAGCGACTTTGGTAGGCGTATGGCTAGTGAATTGCCACTTTGAAAGACTTTTGCGGTCATTTTTGCTCCTTTAAAGTTGTTACAAATAAGTATATATAAATTTTATAAACTTTTGCGCGTTGGCGTTTCTCCTAGAGTTGCTCGGCGTATGATTTTTGTGATAAAAATGGGGCTTTGCAAGGGCAGACTTGGGATTTACCTTGAGTGGTAATGAGCGCAGACTCGCCGCAGCAATCGCCATTTTTAGCCAAAAAGCATAGTCGCCTATATCGATCTATATCGATACCACCTCTATGATCTTATCCATCTCCACGCTTTCCGTTATCGCCTCTCCCCCCACCTCTATACTCGCAAATTTGCGCGTGTTTGGATCAAAGGCGACTTTCTCTTTGAAGTGCTTGCCTGTTTGCTTGTTTTTTTTCAAGATCACCATTCGGCTATTTTCGCTAAACTCTCTCAAAGCTTCGATCTCTGGCTTGCAGTGTTCTATACGGATTATTATGCTTGCTTCGTGTCCGCCCTTTTTGCTCCCCATAGGATTATCGCGATCGCTCTTAGAAGTTTGCACGATCAAAAAGACTAAAATGCCTAACGAGTGGCACAGCTTGGCTAAAAGGCTAAATTTTAAGCTCTCTTCCTCTTCCATATTTCTGCCATTTGGGCTAGTGATTCTCATCTGTGAGTCGATCAAAAAGACTTTCACGCCCTGCCGATAGAGATTTTTGATATTTTGCGCGATGGTGTAAAGCTCATAGCCCTCGTTTATGATATACATATTATCAAGGTTTGGCGGCTTTCTCTCTGCTTGCTTGGCGCGGATATACTGCTCGATCGTAAATTCAAAGCTAAAAAAGCCTACCTTTGCATAGTGGCTGATATTTTCTAGCACTTGCAGTCCTAGCGTGGTTTTCCCCGCTTCTGGATCGCCACTGATTAGCACAAGTTGCGCTACTTCTATCCCCCCATCAAACACAGAGTCTAAAAAGCCTACCTTTGTCTTAAACTTTGGCTGCTCTGGTCTTGTAGCATAGTAGTCGATCCATTGGGCTAGGTTTTTATACTCATTACTCTCCACGGCACGATCTAGCATTGAGAGATCTAAAAGCGTGTTGTTGTCGCTTGCTTTTATCATCTTTAGCCCATTTGCCTTTTGCATTTTTAGCTTGTAGGCTGTGATAAGCTCTTGGGAGAGATTGACAAAGCTAGAGTTAGGAGCTTTGCTAAAAAGTTCTAGCACATATTCATCGCTTTGCTGCTCTGTGGTTAGAGCGTTCATAAGGCTATGTGTGCTTAGGGCTTTCTTGCCTTGCAGGGTTAAGATTTTCTCCAAAATCACGCTGCCCTTTTGGCTAAAGACTTGGCGCGGCGTGATCGCTAGAAACTCATCAATATCCTCTTTATAATGCACCATCGAGAGTAAAATCTCTTGCTCTAGGCTCTCTAAAGTATCCATTCTAGCTCCCTTTCTTTGACTTCTTTTTTGTAAAAATACATTGATAGCAGGTATTGCTCCTCGTATCTGCTGCCCTTATATCGCTGTATCTTTGCCGTGCTAGCCCTTTTGCCCGCCTGCTCCCAGAAAAGCATTTTTAGCAAGTCTAAGAAGTCATTATCATTGATAAATCGCTTCTTGCTATGCAGTATCTTGGCACTTAAAACTTCTAGCTCACTCTCATTCGCGCTATTGATAAAGCCATTTAGATTTTGGCAAAAATACTCGCTTAGGGTTATGTTGCTTTGGGATTGCAAAAAATTGACAAAGTCTTGTTTTTTCATAGTTTGATCCTTTCTCGCGTTGTCTTTTGCGCGCTTTTGCTAGATTCTACGGCGCGGGCTTGCTCATTATCGCCTAGATAAATCCCTTCGCCCGCGCCTTGAAAGCTAGCAAAATCATCGCAAAATACTTCCGCTTGCGTGGTATGGTTGGGATTTGCTGCTTTGCTTGTTTCTCTGTCATCGCGAGCGGATTTATCCGCGTGGCGATCCATACTAGAATCCGCTTTTGGTGTGTTTATGGATTGCCACGCCACTGCTAGCGCAGTGTCTCGCAATGACGCTAAAATCGCGTTTTTCCTAGAATCCACTTTTTTCATTTTTGGCTCCTTGTGTAGAATATTTCTAATGCGTTTTTAATCGCGTTTAATTGTGCTTCGCACGCCTTATCTTTGGTATGCGTATTTATATAGCGCGTCACTACTCTCTCGCGTATCTCTTGGGCTTTTGCTTGGTAGGCTACTATGTCTAGCTTATCTTGTAGTATTTGCTTATTTTGCGTATCTAGGAGTGTGCTGGCGTTTGCTAGCTCGCCTTTAAGCCTTGCTATCTCTTTGCCTTGCGTGTAGTTCCATACGCTAAGGGTGGAGATAAAGCCTAGCAGAGCAATAAACGCGATTGATACGGCTATAATCGTTGCTTTACTCATTCTGCCCCCTTAGCTCTGCGTTCTCGTGTATATTCCCTATGACTTCCACACACTCTAGCTTATTGTCTTTGTAGCCATTGTCTCTGTTATCATATATGCCTTGTAGTCTTGTGCCACAATCCACTTGGAATTCTTTCTCAATGCTTGGGTGTATGATGTAGAATGTGCTTTCTGCATATATCACTTCTAGCGGTTTTGTGTATTTTCTATATTTCACCATATCGCCGACATAGATTTTTTTACCATTCTTATCATAAAATCCACTCCATAGCTCTACTTCTGCATCATCGCTGAATCCACTAAGCCCCATATATTTTTTAACTACATCTCCAGCATACTTTTGCCCATTGTCCCAAATCCTAAAATCAAAGTCTTTTAGCTTCATCGCTTCTCCTTTTGCGCTTTGCTCTCTAGCTTCTTTACTCTCTCTGCTAGCTCTTGTATTGCCACCATTGCTAGTTGCTGATTCTGTGCTAGATTATTATTTGACTCTGTGAGCCTAGCGATTACTTCTTGCATTTCTTGTAGTTGCTTTGCTTGGGATTCTGTCATTTTTGCTCCTTTGTAAAAAATAAGTTCGTTTCTTGCAAATACTTCGCTAGCCTAGTAAGCTCTTGGATCAAAAAGGCGTTTTTGCTCTTGTTTTGCTTCTTGGCATACTTTCTTAGCTTTGTGATATTTGCTTGTCGCATTTTGAACTTTTTGCGGTGCTTTCCTTGCATAGATTCTCCTTGTGGCTAGTTTTAGGGCTTTGTCATAAGGCTTTAGGTGTGCGTTGATCGCCCACTCGATCACTTCGCTGCGGCTGATGTGATAGCTTGTGGCGACTACTTGGATAAAGCCTAGGATCTCATCGCTCAAATAAAAGCTGGGGCTATGGATTTTCTCACTAAGCATTTATGCTCCTTTTTCTGTCATCGCGAGCCGCGATAGCGTCGTGGCGATCCATAAATTTTGCGCTAGCAAAATACGCTTCCCTAGAATCCGCTTTTGGTGTGTTTATGGATTGCCACGCGGTGCAAGCACCGCTCGCAATGACAAAAGGGGCATTTCTCCTAGAATCCACTTTTATTTCACGCATAGAACAGCCTTTCCGCCGAGATTTTTAGGCATTTTTGGCGTTAGTCTCGTGTGATTTGTGGATTCTACGGCGTGGGCGTTTCCGTCATCGCGAGCGGCTCCCCCCACCCTGTCATCGCGAGCGGATTTATCCGCGTGGCGATCCACTTTTATGGATTGCTTCGTTTCACTCGCAATGACGGGGAATAATCCTTGCCAGCCCATATCCACGCTCTTTTCAATCACGGCGCATATATCTTGCCCCTGCTCTTTTAGTCGTTGTATCTTGCGTAGTTGAAAGTCGATTTGACTAGGCTTTAATCGTGCTTTGCTGGATTCTTGCTTATAACGGATCCAAAGCTTTATCGCTTCTTGCTCTTTTTCGTTAAAGGCTTTTAAGTCTAAAAAGCTTGCAAGATCTTTTGCTTTCTCGCGCGTGCGTTTAGAACTACTATCTTTATAAGAATCTTGTAAAAGATTCTTATTTATAGTGCGCAAATTTTGCGCATTTTTATTAGGCGTTATCTCACTACTAGGATCCGCTTTTTTATCGTCATCGCGAGCCTTGCTCTGCAAGGCGTGGCGATCCATACTAGAATCCACTTTTTCATTATGGATTGCTTCGGTCGCTTCGCTCCCTCGCAATGACCCCCTAGCAAAGCACAGATTCAATAAATAGCGTTGTGTTTCTGTCTGCACGATCAGCACGCGCCTTTTCCTTGGCACGCTGACATCTTTTGCCACGCTTGAAGTGAAGTTTGCTACCTCTTGGGGTTCATCGACATAAGGATACTCATAAAAGCCCTCTTCTAGATCATAGGTATTTGCCTCCCTCTCCACACCTTTAAAGACCTTTATCGCCCGAGTATTAGTAAAAATCTCTCGCAAATACTTGCGGCAAGAATTAGGGCTTATCATTAGCTGCTTTGCGATATGACTCACACTTAGCTTCCACTCTTTAGGGAGTGTGTAGATATAGCTTGCCACGCCTATGGCTTGCAGACTTAGCCCGCAATGCCACATATCCGCAGGGATTAGGTGATTGATCCTGCCGTATTTTAATTCTATTTGCTTATTTTGGTAGTAGATTGTTTTACTCATTTTATGCTCCTTCTCGCGTTGTCTTTTCTGCGCTTTCTCTGTCATCGCGAGCCGACTTGTCGGCGTGGCGATCCATTAACCTAAAATCCATTATCCACCTCCCCTATGCTTAAGAGCATTTCTAGCCCTACTTCTTTCTCACACTCTTGGCACTCACACCTAAGCTCTTTGATCTCATCTTGCTCTAGGTAGTCAAACTCATTTTCTAGCTTGGTGGTTATTTCATTTTCACGCCCACAAAAAGGGCAGTCAAATATCAAGATCATCTCACACTCCTTTCTCGCGTTGTCTTTTCTGCGCTTTTTGTGGATTCTGCGCGGTGGGCTTGCTCATTTACGCCGAGTAAAATCCCTTCGCCCACCGCTTGAAAACCCCAAAAATCGCTAGAAAATCCTGCCGCTTGCGTGGTTGGCTTAGAATTGTTGCTTGCTCTGTCATCGCGAGCGGATTTATCCGCGTGGCGATCCATAAACACACTAGAATCCACTTTTATCATTCTTGCTCCTTTACAAAATCTCGCGCAAAACTAGCACATAAACAATCACACCTAGCACCATAAACACTAGGTAATCACTCACAACCAAAGCCCCTTTTTTCCTTAAGTAGTCAAAGAGTTTTTTCATTTTCACACCTTTCTCGTTTCTCTGTCATCGCGAGCCTTGCCCTGCAAGGCGTGGCGATCCATTTTCACACTAGAATCCGCGTTTGGTGCTTTATGGATTGCTTCGGTCGCTTCGCTCCCTCGCAATGACACTAAAATCGCGTTTTTACTAGAATCCACTTTTTTCATTTCTCGCTCCTTTTATTTTTTCGCCGATTTTTCCGCAGACTCTCTGTCCGCCTTTATCCCGTTTTGGGATTCTAGGATTTGGGTGATTAAATCGTGGCTTTGCAAGGCGAGCGCGGAGATAAGGCTGGGTCGCCTATCGCACAAGCGAGCCGCAGCAATCCACGATTTAAGCCCCAAAGCCGAATCCCCCAAGCCTAAAGCCCACAAAGGTTGCCCTCTCCCGCTTTTGCGGCATATACTTCACATAGTGGGTGAATGTCGTATGCAGCGAGCTATGCCCCAGCATCGCACTTATCCACAGCGGCTCCTCTCCATTTACTAACATCATCGTGGCAAAGCTATGGCGCGTTTGATACAGCACGCGAGCTTCTAGCCCACACATCGCCAAAGCTTGCTTCCAGCGGACTGCAAGTTCTTTTTCATCAAGGGTGAAAAGCCGATTATGCTTACGCTTTAGAGTCGCTCTTAAAGCGATTTGACTCTGCAGGGCTAGCTTGGCATTTTCTAGTAGGTCGATATATCTAGCCTTGCCTGTTTTGGTGGTGCTTATGGCATTTCTTAGCCGCTCTTTTGACTTGCAGATATAGACTTTGTCATTTTCTAGGTCTATATCGCTTACCTCTAGGGCTAGGATCTCTCCTAGCCTAGCCCCGCTAAAGATCGCAAAGCCTAGATAATTTCTCACTTCTAGCCACTTTTTATCATCTCTTGCTAGACACTCACACGCCCTTAGCACTGCTTCTGCCTCTTGTAGATTTAGCGGCTTTATATCTGGCTCTTTTAGGGCTAGCTTTCTATGCCTTTGGACGATGATATTATTGCTAAGCACGCCAGCTTCCTTAGCATAGGCGATAAGGCGATTTAGCATATCGATTTGCTCCTTTGCCATATCGCGCACGATTTGCTCATAGCCAGCTTGATTTAGCAGGCTTATTTCATAAGGGATTTTTTGGGCGATTAACCTTAGGTGGCTTTCATATCGCTTTAGGCTTTGAGGCTTCAAATGCCCACATCTAGTGCGCAAAAAGCTCTCCCCTAGTGTCTGTATATCTGCTAGGTTTTCAAGCTTTGTGCTTGTAGCCCTTAGGCTTGCCTTTTGCCCTTGTAAGAAGCTTATGCAAAGCTCTTTTATACGGCTTGCTATATCTGCTAGGCTTTCTTGCTTATATGGCTCCCCAGAGCTAAAGCGCAGCCGCCCTAGGCTGGTGTTGCAGTCGATATAGGCGATGCCGTTGCGATCTCGTATATGAGACTTTTTAATGTGTAGATTGTCCATTTAATCTCCTTTGTAGATTCGGTCTTGGGTAGGCAATGCGGCAGTGTTGCAAACTTTGTGAAAGGCACGATCGCCAAGATCGCTAACCTTCCCCAAAGTTTGCAAAGCTCCCACAGCCCCACCGCAACTCCTAGAATCTTGTTGAAAAAATAAGTTTCTGTCATTGCGAGATTTTGCGCTAGCAAAATCGTGGCAATCCATAAACACACTAGAATCCACTTTTTTATTGTCATCGCGAGCCTTGCTCTGCAAGGCGTGGCGATCCATACTAAATTTCCACATTTTTATCTCCTTCATCTTTTCTAGAACGCGCTTTTGCAATGCGCTCTGACCCCCACTCCAAAAAGCGCAAAAAATAATAAATAAGTGCGAGAAAAATCACTACTTTAACACCACTGCTAACCCCACTCATAAATATTTCAAACAGCCTATCATCATTCATTTTTGACCTCCTTTTTTTGTATAATTCACCATCACAAAAGGAGTTTTTATGATGCCTATGGTCATAGATAGCGGGACTTTTTTCTTAGGTTTTGTTGTTGGTGTATTTTTTGCTCTGGGAGGCTTATGGATTGTCAATATTGTCTTAAAGCTTATTGGTAAAAAGCCTATAATTTTACACATACAAGCACACGATGAAAAGCTTTTAGAATCCATAGAATCTTTTAAACGATCTGCCACAGGTTCCCACGATCTCACACCTATTTTAGAAGCCCTGCAAGAGCTTAAATCCAAGCAAGAGCTAGAGAGCCAAGCCCTAGAATCCTTGAAAAAAGACTTAGAAAAGCAGCAGCAAACCCTGCACAATTTATCCCAAAGCCTAGAATCCATAAAAGACCAAATCAAACCCTTTGAGCCACCTTTACCCACACAACGCTGGTAGCTAGAATCCACTTTTTTAGTATGGATCGCCACGCGGATAAATCCGCTCGCGATGACAAAAAAGGCGTTTTGGATTCTAACGCCGCTTGATTCTAAGATTTTGCGCAAATTTGGGGGTAGTTGGTGGCTGGATTCTAAGATTTTGGAGATAGAATCGTGGCTTTGCAAGGCGAGCGCGGAGATAAGGCTGGATCGCCTATCGCACAAGCGAGCCGCAGCAATCCGCGATTCTAGCCCAAAAGCTGAATCCCACACCCACATTACACACCTCCTAGATAGTAGGGCATATCCCCCCCACACATCACCGCCCTTTCCCTTCTCCACGCTCTATCTAAGTTTTTAAGCGATCGCACAAAATCACGCAGATAAGAGCTTATAAGCCAACCCCAGTCGCTAGGTATGTAGTTTTCTACCTGCGATCGCCCCTCCCACCACTCTTCATCGATCCGCACTATCCCACTCCGATCAAGCCACAGATACGCCACACACACGCTAAGCACATCATCAAGTTTTAGCCGCACTTTTAGCTTTTTAAACCCTAGCTGATCAAGCTGCGCCCAAGCCTTTGGCATAGACTCTAGCTCTTTTAAGTAGGCTTTGGCTTCTTGCGTGCTATCTAGTGTTACAAAGACATCGCCATTTTGATCTATGATTTCCACTTGAAAATCATCGTTTAAATGCTGCTCTAGGGTTTTCACTTTCAAACCTAGTCGTTCTAAATTACACATACAATCTCCTTTGAAGTTGGTGTCGTAGGTCGTGTTATTTGAGAGCTGCGAGTCAATAGTGCAAGAGATTCAGTCTTGGGCGAGCAATGCGCGTGATTTTAAGGATTTTGGGACAACCGCAGACCATTAGTCTAGCTCTGCCCCAAAATCCTTAAAAAACAAGCCCAGCCCCACCGCAAAACCAGCGAAGCGGTGCAAGGCGAAGCCGCAGCAGGTTTCTTTAGTAATGCTTAGAATCTTGTTTGAAGCAAAGCCCAGCTGTCATCGCGAGCAAGCGCGGTAGCGATTGCGTGGCGATCCACACTTTGGGCTAGAATCCTTTGCTTGCTCGTTTAGATTTTGAGCGTTACTTGCAACTAGAATCCAGCGCGGTGGGCTTGCTCATTTACGCCTAGTAAAATCCCTGCGCCCACGCCTTGAAAACAAGGGACACCGCTCGGCGCAAGCCGATGTTTCTTTAGAAAACCCCCAAAACGAAGTTTCTTTAGAAAATCATCGGCAAATCCTTCCGCCTGCGTGCTTGGCTTGGCTAGAATCCAGCGCGGTGCTTAGATTTAACGCGCTTCTTTTTTTCCGTCATCGCGAGCGGTGCTTGCACCGCGTGGCGATCCACTCTCACGCTAGAATCCTTTTTTGCGTGGGTGGGTGCTTTCTTTTGGTGCTAGAATCCTGCGTGCGTTTTTAATTTAGTGGCGTTTGCTTGTAGATCCTAGAATCCAGCGCGGTGCTTTGTTTGGCGTGCTTTACTACCCCTTAAAAAGCAAGCCCAGCCGTCATCGCGAGCCTTACCCCTCTCTCCGTCATCGCGAGCCTTACCCTGCAAGGCGTGGCGATCCATAGCCTTAAAGCTAGAATCCGCTTTTAAGCTCACACCTACACGCCTTGACTTAGGTTTCACCTTATCTGCAACCCACACGCGAGCGTGTTTGACATCGCTAGGCTTGTCTTATGGTTGTAGCTTTAGTGGTGTTTGGTGCTAGCTTGTTGGCTTTTGTAGCTTTGCTTTAAGCTTTTGTTAGCTTTTGACTTTGCACCGCGTGGCGTAGCTTCTTTGGCGATCCATACTAGAATCCACTTTTCACAAAGGGTTATTCTCTCTCACTCGCCAGCCTTGCCCCCATCTCTCTGTCATCGCGAGTCGACTTGTCGGCGTGGTGATCCATAGTCTCTGCTAGAATCCACTTTTTGTCATCGCGCTTCTCGTTTTTTGGTAGTTTTGGCAGTGTAGAGTAGCACTTGCTTAGAGGTAGCTAGACTTGCGCTTTTTAGCCTTTGCACTTAGCTTTTACCCACTCTGCCCACACTTTTACGCTTTTTTGTAGTTTGCAGGGCTTTCACGCGTTTTGGGCTTGTGGTTTGCCTTGTTTAGCCTTTTTGCACTAGTTTTGACATCTTTGGCACAGAGTTGGCACAGGTGGCTGGGGCTTTGACCCCCCCCAAATCTCGCAGAAATTCCTAAAATCCTTTGAGACTTTACGCGTTTATCTTACGTATCAAGGGGGCTTCGCACGCCTTGATACACTCGCCCCACTCTCCCAACCTCTCCCCCAAATCCACCCCCTAAAATCTCATTTCCCCCTAAAAAGTGGATTCTAGGGGGTTTGGCGATTCAGTCTTGGGCGAGCAATTTCGTAGATTTTGGGGATTTGGAGGCAACCGCAGACCTCAAGTCTAGCTCTGCCCCCAAAACAAGCGAAGCGCAGTTTCTTTAGAAATCCCCAAAAAACTCCAAAAGCCCCACCGCAACTCTTAGAATCGTGTTGAAATAAAATAGGCTTTGTGAAATTAAACACCCTTCAAAAGTGGATTCTAGGCTTAATGCCGTTTTTCTCTCACTTGCGAGATTCTGCGATAGCGGAATCGTGGCAAAGCAAGGCGAAGCCGCAGCTTCTTTAGTAATCCACAACGCGCAGTTTCTTTAGAAAACAAGCGATAGCGGTGCAAGCGAAGCTTCTTTAGAAAGCAAGTAAAACGCTCGGCGTTGTGCGATTGTTTCTTTAGTAAGCCCAATCCTCGCGCTAGCTCGCACAATGACTTCCTAGCCCAAGCTTAAGTCCCTAGCACTAGAATCACCAAAAAATGCTACAATTTCCGCCACAATGGATCTTAGAGTATCACCACCTACGCAAGGCTTGAGAAATGAAAAGTTTTTATGCGCGTTTTTATCCTTACATTAAAGATTATTATTTTTTCTTCTTCTGTGCCATTTGCGCTAGTGCGCTTAATGCTGGCTGCACGGCGTCTGCCACCTATCTTGTAAAGCCTGTTTTAGATAAGATTTTTACCGAAAAAGATGCGGCTATGCTGCTGCTTTTGCCAGCGTTATTTGTGGCGACATATTTTGGCAAAAGTGTGGGCGCGTATGCGCAAAATTTCTTTGTCAATTACATTGGGCTAGATATTGTGCGCAAAATCCGCGAAGATGTCTTAGCCCATATGCTACGGCTTGATTTAGAGTTTTTCAACAAAATGCGTAAAGGCGAGCTCATCGCACGCATTACCAATGATATAGGGCTTGTGCGAGCGGCGGTGTCAAATTATTTTGCTGATTTTATGCGCGAGAGTCTTACGATTATCGGGCTGCTTTGTGTGGTGATCTACCAAAATCCACGCCTTGCGTTCTACTCGCTTGTGGTGCTGCCCCTTGCGGTGCTGCCGATCCTAATCATTATCCGCCATTTAAAGCGCATTTCACGCAAAACACAGGAGAAAAACAGCGACATCACCGCTAAGATTAGCGAAGTGTTTAACAATACCGAAATCATCAAGGCAAACAACGGCGAGCAAATCGAGCTAGAGCATTACAAAAGAGAGAATCACCACTTTTTCAAGCTTGGCATTAAAGCCACGCTTATAGGCGGGCTTAATGGTCCTATTATGGAGACTTTGGGGGCTGTTGCCATTGGGGTGGTGATCTTTGTGGGAGGAAGCGAGGTCATCGCTGGCAATATGACTACCGGGGAGTTTGGCTCCTTTACCACGGCACTTTTTATGCTCTATACGCCCATTAAACGCGTGATAGGGATCATCACAAGCTTTCAAGACGCGCTTGTAGGGGGTGAGCGGATCGGGCAGATCCTAGATCTGCGCCCAAGTATCATTGATGGCGATACAATCTTACAAGCCCCATTGCAAGAGCTTTCTATCAATAATGTGCATTTGCACTATGATGAGGTCGCTGCGCTAAATGGCGTGAGTCTAGCAGTAAAGCGCAATGAGATCGTAGCACTTGTAGGCAGAAGCGGCAGTGGCAAAAGCTCTCTTGTGAATATGATCTTGCGCTTGTATGATCCAAGCAGTGGAGAAATCACAATCAATGGCACCAATATCAAGCACTTCACGCAAAAAAGCCTGCGCGATCATATCACGATCGTAACGCAGCGCATTTTTATATTCCACGATACTATCGCGGCAAATGTCGCCTATGGACAGGAGATCGATGAAGCGCGCGTGATAGAGAGCCTGAAAAAGGCGCAGGCGTGGGAGTTTGTGGAAGCTTGTGAAAATGGGATTTACACAATGCTTGATGAGTTTGGCGCAAATCTTAGCGGCGGGCAGCGGCAGAGGATCGCTATTGCTAGAGCGATTTACCGCGATTGCGATGTGATCATCTTTGATGAAGCGACAAGCGCGCTAGATATACACACAGAAGAAGCCGTGCGAGAGAGCATCGATACTATCAAAAAAGATAAGATCATTATCCTAATCGCCCATCGCCCAAGCACCATCTCCCTAGCCTCGCGCGTGTATTGCCTAGATAATGGCATAATCACTGACATCACCACCCCACAAGGATTTTTAGCCCGCGATGAAGCACCACATAACGCTTGACACTTTTGTCATCTCTGATACACACTTTGGGCATAAAGCCGTGATGAAAAAGGAGCCTATCCGCAAGCTAGCCCTAAAGCAAAGCGGCTTTACGCGCTTTGATGAGCTGCAAGTCTATCGCTGGAACAACGCCGTGGGCGCAGATGATAAAGTCTTGCATTTGGGGGATTTATACTTTGATATGGGCTATAAATATCTGCCGCGCCTACACGGAGAGAAGATCCTTGTTGTGGGGAATAATGACATTGGTAAATTTGAGCGAGTAGAAAAAATGCAAGAGTGGCAAGTCTGCCATAAGCTAAAGCTCCAAATCCCTGAAGCCAAGCGTGTAAAAGCGCGGCTTAGGGCAAAATTTGGCAAGTCCCAGCTTAAAGACCCTTATGCCAATGCCATTGTGCTAGACCTTGGCAAAGAGCGCGTGATGTTTAGCCATTTTCCTGTGTTTAACCGCAAGAGAGATGATCGATTCTACCTAGCGCGTGATGTGCTTGATGAAGCGTATAAAATCTGCGATTGCAGTCTCAATATCCACGGACACACGCACACCAAAAAGACCTATAATCGCTTCTGTATCAATGCCTGCTGCGAGGAGCTAGACTTCACGCCTGTGCGCCTTAGAGAGATTGTGCGCTAGGGGATTGTGGGCGATTGTGGCGGTGGTGGGCTAGATCTGCGATAGTAAGGAGTATTAGTGGAACTTGTGGTTGTGTTGGTCATTATTTTTATAGTGTTTTTGTTTGTCGGCGCGGTGTATGGGTTTATCGCCCGCTCTAAGGTGCAGCAGATTGCTAGAGATTTGGAGCGCGCACATAGTAAGCTTGGGCGCGTGATGGCAAGACTAGAGAAGCTAGAATCTAGTTTTTCCCCATCATCACAAGCCGATAAAATCGGCGCGGCGATCCACGCGCAACAAAAAGGCGAAAAAGTGGATTCTAGTAAAGATTCTGCTAGCGCAGAATGTATGGATTGCCACGCCGCAGCTCACGCAGCGACTCGCAATGACAGCACAAACGCCGCTTTTGAAAAAGTGGATTCTAAGAAGTCTTGGGATTCTAAGATTGTGCGGCTAGAATCGGGGCTTTTTAAGCCGAGCGCGGAGATAAGGCTAGGTCGCCTATCGCACAAGCAAGGCGCAGAAATCCGCAATTCTAGCCCGCAAGCTGAATCCCTCGCTAAAAAAGTGGATTCTAGTGGATCTTGGGACTCTAGCCCACAAGCGCAATCCCACGCTAAAGATTCTAGTAAGCCCCAATCCACAGCACACCCCAGCACACAGCCTACCCCCAAATTCCAACGCCTCCTCCACACATTCACGCAAAACAGCCTTGCCCTGCTTGGTGGCATCTTTTTTATCCTTGCGGCATTTTTCCTTGTCAATTACTCAATCAATCACTCCCTAATCACGCCCCAAGTGCGCATAGGCTTGAGTCTTGCCTTTGGCGTGCTGCTGCTTGCGTGTGGGCTTCTCTCCACGCTTTATCAACACACACTAGCAAGGAAGCTCCAACGCCTAAGCCATAAATCCCCCTCCATAATCGCCCAAACCTGCATTGGCGCAGGGCTGGTGGTGGAGTTTCTAGCAGTGTATGGGGGGTATTATTTTTATAGATTTTTTGGGCTTACAGGGGCATTTGCGCTGCTGGCATTTATCGCGGTATTTGCGCTTGTTTTGACCCTGCGCTATGGGGTGGTGATAGGGATTTTTGGCGTGCTGGGGAGCTTTAGCACGCCTGTGCTGCTCGCAAGTGGGGCGTATCACGCTACGATGCTCTTTGTCTATGTGCTTGTGTGCTATTTTTTCACACTTAGCATTGCGATAAGAAGCAGGCAATTTGCGATATTTCTCATCGCAAATGTGTTTGTGCTGGGCTATATGCTAGATTTTGTGCTCTTGCGTGAGGTGGGGCGAGGCGCGCTTGTGCTGCTTGTGTTTGTGGTTGTGGCACTGCTTGGGGCGCATAGTGTTTTCGCGCTTATGTATGCGCCTACGCTATCTACAAATAAGCAAGCAAGCAGTCAAAAGTCTAGCAAGGCTATGTCATTGTGGCGCAATGCGCTGGGGCTTAGCTTGGCATTCTCTGCGCTTGTGCTATGCGTGGGGATTGCTGGGATTTTTGCGCGATTTGGCTATATGGATTTTGGCACGCTTGAGCTGGCATTTTTGGCATTTGTGATGGCGTGTTTGTTCGCGCTGCCAGCACTCACGCGCTTTGCACGCTATCCTATTAGCCCACTTTATCTAAGCCTGCCTATCCCCTTTGGCATTGTTATGCTCTGCTTTGTGATTAAAGCTGCTGGGGCAAGCACGCTTGTGGCACTTGGCTTTATGGTAGGCATAGCAGCGGGGCTTTATGTCTATGTGCGCTTTAGGGATTTAGCTTGTGGGCTAGAATCCACTTGCATAGATGTGGATTGCCACGCGGAAAATAACGCTCGCAATGACGCAAAAGGCACTTCTAGTGCAAAAGTGGATTCTAAGAGATTTTGGGATTCTAAGATTGTGCGGCTAGAATCGTGGCTTTTTAAGCCGTGCAAGGAGATAAGACTAGGCTATCTATCGACGAAGCAAGGCGCAGAAATCCGCGATTCTAGCCCACAAGCTGAATCCCTTGCTAAAGATTCTAGTGTGGTGCGTATGCGCGTATGGTATCTATGGCTTATGAGCTTTAGCGCGCTATGCTTTCTCCTACTCTCCACACAGATTGCCTGCCTTGATTGGATTGAGAGTGCTGGCAAATATGCGATGTGGATTCTAGGGCTTGGGGTGTTTGGCTGGGTGTATCGCGCGGTGGTGGTCTATGGGCTCACACCCTATCGCGATGTCTTGCTGCTTGTAAGCGCGTTTGGGGCACTTGGCGCACTTGGGCTCATTGGCGATGATCTCTTACACACGCTTCCACAGACGATGAGAGTCTCTCTGCTCTGGCTTGCAAGCGGTATTTTGCTAGCCCTGCTTGGACGCACAAAGATTCTGCCTAGGGGGATTAGCGGCTTTGAGTGGGTGTTTGCTGGCTTTGGGCTGCTGGCGACTTGGGCGCATATTGTGGGGGTTGATTTGCTCTATGGGCTATTTGGCGGCTTGCGCGGCTCGTATCTGCCAGAGCTTTGCGTCTTTATGCTTGTGAGTGCGATAAATCTCTGGCTTTTTGCGCGTGCGGTGGATTCTCCTGCCGCTTCTCTCTCTGCTTCTCTCTCCACTTCACGCCGTGGGATTTTCGCTGCTCTAGCTGGGCTGCTACTTTGGGAGATACTCGCGCTCATCAATCTCTGCGCGCTTTGGATTGTGCGACATTGGTTTATAGGGTTTGATGATTTCTTTATGCGCGAGAGCCTATCGCACACGCTGGTGGTTTGTGCGGTGTTTGCCATCGCATTTGGTGCGCTTATAATCAGTGGCAGAGCGCGCACAAAGCAGAATCTAGCCCAGCAAAGCCAGCCCACTAGCCCCCCATCTCACCAGAATCCTTTGCACCAGAATCCACTTTGGATAAAGTTTTATACGCACTCAAGCCTAGTGCTTTTTGTCTATGGGCTTGTGGGATTCTGCTCGCTACTTCTCTCCTATAAAGACTATATCCATATCTATGCCTATGCCGCAGCGGAGATAGATATGCTCCAAGCCTCAAATCAATTCTTTATAGCGATCATAGCCCAAGTGGTGCTTGTGGGGCTAGCTGGAGTGCTATGCTTGTGCTACACAAAATCCCTAGCCACATCGTGGCACGCACAAGAGGCAAAAGACACTAAAGACTCTTTTACATTTGCACGCTTCTCACTGCAGCTCATCGCCAATACCGCGGCTCTTGTGGGGATTGTGGGTGCGCTGGTGTATGCGATACGACTATGCTTTGCTGGGAGGGGGGATATTTCCTTTGGCGATATAGTGATAGGCGATAGGAGCTTGCACTATGTGTTTGGGAGTGCTGGGTTTGGTGAGATTGAGCTTTATACCTACTCTATCGCGCTAGTGCTGCTTGGGATTATTATGCTAGCGGGGTATTTTCTCTCGCGCTATAAGGTGTATAAAATCTATGCGTTTGTGCTCTTTGGGGCTGCCACGCTCAAGGTCTTTTTCATCGATACAAGCAGACTTGATAGCCTAGCAAAGATCGCGCTATTTGTCTGTATGGGCGTGCTGTTTTTAAGCGTAAGCTATCTCTATGCGCGATTGGTGAAAAAAGTGGATTCTAGGGATTCAGCTTGTGGGCTAGAATCGTAGATTTCATCAGCTCGCTCGCTCGATAGACCTCTAGTCTTATCTCACTCGCTCGCTTTGAAAACCACGATTCTAGCACCACAATCTTAGAATCCTAATTCAGCAAAGTGTAAAACGAGGATTCTAAGTAATGATAGGCAGCACGCCACAAAGCTAGCCCATACGCAAGAGATAGGATTCTAGCTCTTGCAAGACTTGCTCCCATTGTCCATAGACATTTTGCGCAAAGACCTCCCCCCCACAATACCCACTAAAGCGACTTTTGCCTATCTCGCCCCACCGCCAATCATATCGCTTATATGCCAAAGTCGCACACGGCACGCCAAGAGCTATGGCTAAGTGCGCCACCACAGAATCCACACTTACTACCAAATCCATAGCTGTAATCAGCCTAGCAGTATCGTAAAAATCGTGCAAAGCATAAGTGTATAAAACCTTATCTTGCGTGTTTGTAGCAGGGGCTTGCAGGGATTCTAGGGAGCTTTTGGACTCTGTGGTTAAGGATTTTAAAGTGGGCTTTTCTACAATGGATTCTAGTGGCTCAGGCTGGATACAATGCAAAGAAAATGCCAAGCCCTTTTGCGCACAAGAGCGGAAGCAGGCTAGCAGCTTTTCAAGCGGGATTGACTTGTATGCAGCATAGGCGAAGTTGGGATTTGAGTGGAAAAATATCCCTATGCGCAAAGGCTTAGTGGTATCTGGGGTAGGAGTGGTAAAAGTCTCTACAATGCCCTCTAAACAGGAGTCCCTCACCACTTGCGTAGCAGAATCTAGCAAGGCAAACTCATCAAGCGCACTAGGGCTATGTGCGGGCGTGGTGGCAAAGACATCACGCAGATACAGGGCATTGTGTGCGAAGTCTTCAAGCAGTGAGATCCCTAGCACATAGGGCAGGCTTGGCAGAGAGATACAATAATCAAAGTCATTAAACTCTTCTCCCACGACATTAAACCGCTTGGCAAAAAGCCTACGCAAAGGGGCTTGCACAAAGACATATTTCTCCTTGCATTCTAGGCTATCGATAAATCTTGCAAACATCACACTATCGCCAAAGCCCTGCTCGTGGAAAAGAAGCACGCGAGCATTTTTGATACATTCGCGGATCGCCGCTGGCTCTGGCAGCACGGCAATATGCCTTGAGCTTTGGAAAAATCGCGCATTATCTAATGTCTGCTCTTTGTGGAGCTTTAATCGCTCTTGATAGTAGCCAAAGCCCCTTTCAAGCACCCCCACACTAAGCAGCAAATGCGCGTAGTTTATGACATATTCAAACTTTGGGGCGATCATATAGCACTTTTGATAAAGTCGCTCTGCTTCTCTGCTCTTGCCCGCATAGCGCAGGGCATTAGCAAAGTTGAAGTAAAAATCCGCGCGCGAGGCATTATAGGCTTGATATAGCTCCTCGCTCTCGCCTAGCTCTTTAAGCCGTGGGGCAAAATAGGCTTCAAGATTTTTATACAAAATCAACGCAGAATCCACATCATCAACCATCACATAAGTGTGGGCTAGGTTGAAGTGGGCTTCTAAGCTTTGACAGGTTTTATACAGCGCGATGGCTTGGGGGTAGGCTTCCACTTTGGCATAGAGATTAGCGAGATTATAGGCAGCTTGGGTGTCATTGGGAGAGAGCTTTAGCACTTCTTGGTAAGCGGCTATGGCGTGTTCTGTCTCATCAGCTTGGCTTAGGATTCTAGCTAAGTTGAAGTAAATGTCTGGGTTGGTGCTTGGCAGAAAAGGTGCGAGTGTTAGGGCGGCGGATTTTAGCGAGCCGGCTTTGCGCAAAAGCTCGGAGAGATTTATAGCTATGGACTCATCATTTGGGGCGAGATTCTGGGCGTTTTTAAGATAGTCTATGGCTCGTGCTACATCACCTAGATAATACAAGCTCATCGCGCAAATAAACCATACTTGCGCGTTGTTTGGGTCTTTAGCAAGCAGTGCGGTGGCGATTTGTAGGCAAAGGGGGTAATTTTGATCGTTATAAGTGTGTAAAAGATTGGTAAGAGTGGCTTGTCGCTTCTCTTGATTCATCTAGCCACTCTTACTGCACAAGGCTGGGTCTAGCTATTTTTATGCGCTTTGCGATACTCTAAAATCATCGCATACACTTCATCTTTCAAAAGAAGCTTTTGCTTTTTTAGCACCTCGATTTCTGTATTGGCAAGATGCTCTATGCCATCTTCGGCGTTTTTGATCTTTTGATCAAGCTCATTATGCTCGTTAAAAATTTTTTCAAAATGCGCATTGTTCATCTTTAGCGCGTGGATTTCATCTCGATATTCGTGGAACATTTTAGACTCCTTAAGCTATGGATTGTGGGTAATTGTAGCATTTTAAGCTTAATTTCTGCTAGGATAGCCGCTTTGATTCTGTGGCGTTAAGGAGAGAGAAAGTGTGGCGCAAATGGCTTAATCATTGGCAGAAAAATGACAAATCCCTGCTAGCAAAAGTGCGGCATACCATAAAGCTTGCGTATCGGTTTTTGACATATCGGGAAGAGATGTTTTACTACGCTTCTTCGCTGAGTTTTTATACGATTTTCGCGCTTGTCCCGATGCTGTTTATCACCTTTTCTGTTTTGCTAGCTTTTTCGCACTTTCAAGATAAGATTGTCGATGTAGAGCGACTCATACTCTCTAATATCCTCCCTGCAAATGCCGAAGTGGTGATGAACTTTATGAATACATTTTTAGAAAATGGCGACAAAATGGGCGTTGTCGGGGTGATCTCTGTTTTTATCACTTCTTTGCTCTTTTTTCGCAATTATGAATTTATCACTTCAAAAATGTTTAACTCTAAGCCACGCAAATTTTTTGACTCTTTGATGATGTATTGGACGATGATTACGCTATTTCCCTTAGCTTCGGTGGCGATGGTGTATCTTAGTATGAGTGCGCAAGAGATCCTTGATACCCACTTTAAATCGCTTGTGTATTCCCAAGCATTTGTGTGGTTTGTTACTTGTGTGTTGTTTTTGGTGCTCTTTAGGATTTCTGCTAATAAGCCCCTGCATAAAACAACGCTATTTATCTCATCGTTTGTTTCAGGTAGCATTTGGTTTGTAGTGAAAAATCTCTTTGTCTATTATGTAACGCTTAATACCACTTACTCCACACTCTATGGCTCTGTATCAATCGTGCTATTTTTGATGGTGTGGATTTATGTCTCGTGGCTTATTATACTCTTTGGTATGCGGGCGTGTCAGGGGGTTTTACAATGCTTTGCCCTAGAGAAATCACTCACGCAAGATGATATGATCTAGCTATGCTTAAGCTTAAAATGTGCGGACTATGGAGAGAAGAGGATATAGCCTGTGTCAATGCGCTTATGCCTGATTTTATCGGCTTTGTTTTTGCCAAAAGCCCCCGCCAAGTAAGCAAGCCAAAAGCTACGCATCTTAAATCACTCTTGCACCCGCAAATCCAAGCCGTAGGTGTCTTTGTGGATATGCCTTTAGAGCAGATCATAGAGCTTGTAGAATCTAGCGTGATTGATGTGATCCAGCTACACGATAGCCATTTGTGTGAGGGCGAAGAGATCTTTGAGAAGCGCGAGAGTAGAATCCACTTTTTGCAAGCACGCACCAAAGCCCCTATCATCAAAGCCATAGCCGCTACAAGCGCGCGCGCCATACTCGCCCAAGAGCATAGCTGCGCAGATATGCTACTGCTTGATAATGCCAAAGGTGGCAGTGGAGAGCAGTTTGACTGGGAGTATATAGAGCAAGCAAGAGATCAGGGCTTTAGGCGCGAATTTTTCCTAGCAGGGGGGCTAAATGCCAGCAATCTTGCCAAAGCTCTAGAGCTTAAGCCCTATGGCATAGATCTCTCTAAAGGGCTAGAATCCAATGGGCTAAAAGACTGCCAAAAAATGCGCGATATTGTCGCTAGAATCCGTCCAGCAAGTAAGTAGCGGCGGGGGTAAAAAGTGGATTCTAGGGGGTAGGCGATTCAGTCTTGGGTGGGCAATGCGGCAGTAAAGCAGGTTTTGTGAAAAAGCCTGTTTCCGTCATCGCGAGCGAGTCGAGCGTGGCGATCCATAAATCTGCAAAAGTGGATTCTAGTAAAGACTATTCTGCTAGCGCAGAAACAATGGATTGCCGCGACACTGCTAGTGCAGTGTCTCGCAATGACAATAAACACGCCACCACGCAAAAAGTGGATTCTAGGGACAAGCACAACCACAGGCAAACTTCGCTACAATGCGCACAAAAAGGAGCAAATATGTGTGGGATAGTGGGCTACATCGGCACAAAAGAAAAACGAGAAATATTACTTAGTGGATTAAAAGAGCTAGAGTATAGGGGCTATGATTCTGCGGGCTTTGCGGTGCTAGGAGAGGGCGAGCTGCTAGGGTTTAAAGCTACAGGCAAGCTTGAAAATCTAGCAGTAAAGACAAAGGATTTTAGCTCTAATGGATTTGGGCTTGGCATAGCGCATACAAGATGGGCTACACACGGCAAGCCCACAGAGGCAAACGCCCACCCCCACACAGGCGAGTGTAGCTATGTCGTGCATAATGGCATTATCGAAAACTACAAAGAGCTAAAAGAAGCATTGATAGCAAAAGGGCATAGATTTGTTAGCCAGACAGACACAGAAGTGATTGTGCATTTGTTTGAAGAGCATCTAAAGTCTGCCGACAATGCGCGTGCAGCGTGGGAGCAGACAGCTAAACGGCTAAAAGGAGCATACGCAACACTGCTTATCACAAAAGCCGCGCCTGATAGGATCTTTTATGCCAAAAGTGGTGCGCCTTTACTCATCGGTGCGCCAAAGGCAAGCCTAGAAGATCCAAATGTTACTAGGGAGATATTTTTTGCCTCTTCAGATGCGCCGCTTATTGGGCTTGTGGATATGGTGGTGTATTTAGAAGATGGTGCGGTGGGGGATTCGCTTGATTTCCCTAGCCTAGAGCCTAAAGTTGCTTTGACGCATTCTAAATCCTATGCGCAGAAAAATGGCTTCCGCTACTTTATGGAGAAAGAGATCTATGAGCAAGAGCAAGTGCTTTTAGAGACTATGATGGGCAGAGTGAGAGAAGATGGTATAGGGCTTGATGAGCTAGATCCTAGGCTCTTTGAAGGCGTGAGTGAGATTAGTATCTGTGCGTGCGGGACAAGCTATCACGCAGGAATGGTGGGCAAATACCTCCTAGAGCGCAAGGCAAAGGTGCGCACCAATGTTACCCTTGCAAGTGAGCTGCGCTATGCCAAGCCGATTTTGCTGCAAGATGAGCTCTTTATCGTGATCTCTCAAAGTGGCGAGACGGCTGATACCCTAGAAGCCCTAAAGCTTGCCAAATCCCAAGGACTCCGCACGCTAGCAATCTGCAATGTCGATAACAGCTCTATCGTGCGAGAAGCCGATGCGGTGCTGCTCACACGCGCTGGGATAGAAAAGGGCGTGGCTAGCACCAAAGCCTTTGCCACGCAGGTTATGGTGCTGTGGATTCTAAGCGTGTTTTTAGGAGTGCAAAGAGGGCTAATCGATGAAAAGGGGCGAAAAAGCGAGCGAGCAAGTATGATTGCTGCCATTGCTGCTACAAGGGTGGATATTGCCTTGCACGAGCGGCTTAAACGACTCTCTAAGCGGTATTTACACGGACACGGATTTTTCTTCATCGGGCGAGATGTGTTCTACCCACTAGCCTTAGAGGGTGCGCTCAAACTCAAAGAAATCAGCTATTTGCACGCAGAGGGCTATGCAAGCGGTGAGATGAAGCACGGACCTATCGCGCTAGTTGATGCCAATCTCTTCACCATAGCCCTTATGCCAAAGCACCTACTCTATGAGAAAATCGCTTCTAATGTCGAGGAGCTAAGTGCTAGAGATGCGACTATTTGTGCGATTTCTCAAGAGGAATTTGCTCTAGCAGATGATTGGATCAAGATCAAAGAAGCCCATAGCTATATGGAAGAGTTTTTTTCTATGATGGTAGCCCTCCAGCTACTAGCTCTTGAAATTTCTGTGCGGCTGGGCAATGATGTAGATATGCCAAGAAATCTTGCTAAGTCCGTTACCGTGGAATAAGCAATGCTAGAGCCAAAGTGGGCTAGCTAGAATCCACATTGATTTAGGAGTGATGATGTTTGAGCTTTTACACACCAATGATGGAGCGCGTGCAGGCAAGCTGCATTTAGCGCACTCTATCGTGCCTACACCTGTGTTTATGCCTGTGGGCACGCAAGCTTGTGTGAAAGGACTTGATGCCACAGATTTAGGCGAGATCCTGCAAGCAAAGCTTATCCTAGCCAACACCTACCACACTTATTTGCGCCCGGGTGCTGCGATTATGAGAGAGTTTGGCGGGGTGCATAACTTTAGCGGATTTAATGCAAGCTTTTTAAGTGATTCTGGTGGGTTTCAGGCATTTAGCCTTGGGGCAAATGTGAAAAAGACAGATTCTGGCGTGTGGTTTAGCTCGCATATTGATGGGAGCAAGCATCTCTTCACCCCAGAATCCGTGCTTGATATGCAATACGCGCTTAATAGCGATATTATGATGGTGCTAGATGATTTGATCGCCCTGCCTGCTACACAAGAGCGACTAGCCCTAAGCGTAGAGACCACGACCAAATGGGCTAAACGCTCCATCGCCTACCACAAAGAGCAAAAAGATTTAGGCAAAGCCAGCACAAATGATCTCTTTGGCATTGTGCAAGGCGGGGTGAGCGAGCAGTTTCGCACACAAAGCGCGCTGGAGTTGCGCGAGCTAGATTTTGATGGCTACGCGCTAGGCGGGCTTGCTGTGGGCGAGAGCGCAGAGGAGATGTATGCCACAATCGCCCACACCACGCCCTTGCTCCCAGAATCTAAGCCGCGCTATCTTATGGGTGTGGGCACGCCGGAGAATTTGATCGAGGCGATTCATCGCGGAGTGGATATGTTTGACTGCGTGATGCCTTGTAGAAATGCGCGAAATGGCACGCTTTTTACACACTTTGGCAAGCTTAATATCAAAAACTCTTGCTACAAAAACGATCCTGCGCCTATTGATCCTGCGTGTGCGTGCTACACTTGCACGCGCTATTCCCGTGCGTATTTGCACCATCTAAATAAAGCCCAAGAGCTTACCTACCACCGCCTAGCCACTTTGCATAATCTTAGCTACTACCTAGAGCTTATGCGTGCTGCAAGAGAAGCGATAATGCACGATAAATGGCTAGCATTTAGGGCAGAGTTTTATGCCAAAAGACAAGCTTAACCACAAAGGAGCGATATGAAATACCAAGAAATCACCAAGCAAGGTATCAATAAACTTATGGATAGCTTTTATGCCAAAGTGCGTGCGGATACAGGCGAGCTAGGCAAGATCTTCCGCGATACTATCGGCGATGATGATGAGAGCTGGGAGAAGCATAAGACAAAAATCGCTGCATTTTGGGGCGGGATTTTCCTAGGGGAGCAGGAGTATCGCGGTGCGCCTTTGCGTGCGCATTTAGACCTGCCACCATTCCCAAGGGAGCTTTTTACCCAATGGCTCAATCTCTTTGCGCAATCTGTGCAGCAAATCTTTGAAGCCCCTTGTGCGCAGCAGATCCTGCAAAGAGCGCAAGCCATTGCCGCGCGTTTTCAATATGTCTTATACGATATGCCACATAAGGAGAGCTAATGCAAAAGATGGAGCAAGTTGTATTCCTTGATTTAAAGGCGCAGTTTAGCGATATAGAAAAAGAAGTCCTATCAGGCGTGCAAGAGGTATGCCAAAGCGCAGAGTTTGTGCTAGGCAGCGCGGTTAGTGAATTTGAGCAAAGCTTTAGCGATTATATATTCTCCTATGAGAGTGCGCCAAAGCCAAGCCTAGAGCAAGCCCTAGAGCAGCGCATACAAGATCTTAGCCATAGCACCCACCCCAATCGCTGTGTAGGCGTGGGCAATGGCACAGACGCGCTAGAAATCGCCATAGCAGCCCTTGATCTCCCGCCAAAAAGCGAGATCTTAATCCCAGCAAATGCGTATTTTGCCTGTGTAGAAGCGGTGCTAAATGCCGGTATGAGGGCTGTGATTGTGGATTGTGAAGAAGATGGGAGCTTTATGCCAAAGGATTCTATGATCACGCCTAATATGCGTGCGATTTTGTGCGTGCATTTGTATGGGGTTATGCAAGATATAAGCGCGTTTGAAGCATTTGCTACAAAGCATCGCTTAAAGCTTATAGAAGACTGCGCCCAAGCCCACGGCGCAAGCGATGAAAAGGGACGCAAGGCAGGGAGTATCGGCGATATTGCGTGCTTTAGCTTCTATCCGGGGAAAAATCTAGGAGCCTATGGCGATGGCGGCGCGGTAGTCTCAAAAGATATATCCCTAGTGCAAAAAGCGCGCGAGATAGCCAACCACGGACAAAAATTCCATAATGGTATATGGGATAAAAACAACCACTACACCCTAGGGCGCAACTCTAGGCTTGATAGCATTCAAGCAAAGATCCTGCATATCAAGCTCCCCAAGCTCTCCCAGCACAATGCCCATAGAATGCGCTGTGCTAGGGAGTATTGCACGCAGCTTGAGCGATTTGCTTACCTAAAGCTTCCTAGTGTGTTTGCCCAGAGTGTGTGGCATTTGTTTGTTGTAGAGTGCTGTGGGCTGGCAGAATCTAAGCGCGATAGGCTACTAGCATTTTTGCGCCAAAATGGCATAGAGTGCGGCGTGCATTATCCGCACGCATTAAGTGATATTGCGACCTTGCAAGCCCATAGCGATGTAACTATCCATAGCTCGCCTAATGCTTCAAGAAGATCGCATAATATCCTTAGCCTGCCTATTGGCGAGCATTTGGACTTTTCACATATCGCCTATATCGCACAAGTTTTAGCAGAATTTGAGCAAACACTCTAGCTTTAGGCGCGTGCTATAAGAAGCAGGCTATGACATAGCCTTAAGCCGATTATAAATACGCGCTTTTCTCTGCATCTTATCATAGCTTTTAGGGCTAGATTTTATCATTACAAGATAAGCCCAGATACAAAGTGCGCTAGATTATCGCATAGAGATCTAGTTTCGCTCCATAGATTTGAGATATTTATCCACTACATTAAGCGACTTCTAAGGGGGGGGGGGGGTTAAAATATCGCGCCTAAAATTACTTAGCTATGGCAAGGGATTTTAGAGTATATTTTTGGAGTTTTCTATGAAGAAGTCTTTGTTGTTCTGTGTTGTTGTGGGGGCGTTGTTTTTCGCTGGGTGTTCGCAAAATGTCGCGAGATTTTCTGTGGCTTCTACGGGGAATCTTCCTCTTACAAATGTCAAAAAGGGTGAGTATGTCAAGGGGAAAGATTGTATTTGGCATCTGTTTGGATTCCCGCTTGGCAATACGCAAAACCGCGTGAGCGGTGCTGTGGCAAAGGCTCTTGAAGTCGCTGCAAAAAAGGATAAAGCAGGTGTCGGCACAAGCGATGCGCTTGTCAATGTCGATGTAAGCGCGTCATTTTGGAGCTTAATCATCATCGGCAAAAGCTGCTACACTGCTAAAGGTCAGCCTATCACCACTACTCACTAATCGTGCTAGCACCAATGCTATTTCGCGCCCTGCTGGGGCGCACTTAGACTCTCTCTATTTTCAAACTCTTTGTGATTTTCCCTAGATCTAGGACTACAAGCTATGCCTAGGACTTGCCCTAGCCACAATGCGCCAAAGCAGTAGGATCTAAATGCCAAGCATACCATTAAAGTCATTATCGACTTTGAGTATATCAAGCGCGCAAGCGATCATTCCGCGATGATGTGTGGCGTGAGTAAGTATCCCTAGGATAAACTGAAACACAGGCTTTTGCATAGCTCCCCACGGGAAATGGATTGTTTTAATGGCACTAAAGTCGCTTTCATTGATGTTTTCAATAATATCTAGGATATAGCTATCTAGCACCTCTCTTGCAGCAAAGAGATTGCTTGTATCATCGATGATTTGCGGCTTGAAAGCAAATGGCTCTGCAAGCATTGCCTCAATCTTTGAGCTACTAGGGGCTTTGGCACAAAATGATGAAAAATAATCCTTAAAAAAACTCGCATCCCCAGCACTATAATGCACCATTGTCCCAAGGATTGACTTATAGTATAGCCCCATATCTTTGGTAAGCACATTTTCATCAAGCCCTTCTAGCACGGCTATCATTTTTTTGTTCGCTTCTTGATTGTATCTGCCTTGTAGTCGTAGTAGCTCTTTCATATTCTCTCCTTAAGTATCGCGGATCTGCTACAATTATGTGCAAGTCTTGTTTAGATTTGGCTTAAGCTTTGCAAGAAGCCTAGGCTCTCAAGGAGAGGTGATGATTTTGTATAAATACTGCGCCAATGGCAATGACTTTTTAGTATTCCACACGCTTGATAGACAGGGCGATTATAGCGAGCTTGCACGCAGGGTGTGTGATCGCCATAATGGTATCGGCGCAGATGGACTTGTGGCATTACTGCCCTTTAGCGATGAGGCGATCGCTTATCAGTGGGATTTCTACAATGCCGATGGCTCGCGTGCAAATATGTGCGGCAATGCCTCTAGATGTGTAGCACACTATGCCTACAATCTAGGGCTAGCCCCTAAGACTCATCGCTTCATCACGCACTCAAGTATGCAAGCACAGATCATCAAAGTCAGCGTGCAAGGCGAGATCGTCTCTAGCAATCTTGGGCTATATCGCAATCTGTTTGCCCTAAGTACGCTGCCTAGCGAGCTAGCGCAAAAAGTGGATTCTAGTGTGCCTAAGGATTTAGCCGCGACTTTGCTAAATCCATCAAGGTGGCATTACATCGACACAGGCGTGCCGCATTTGGTGTGCTTTGTGCAAGAGTGGTTTGATCATTCTAGCCCTAGCCTCAAGGCGTTTATGCAAGAGCTTCGCATACACTTTAATGCCAATGTCAATCTCGCCTATGCAAGCGATGAAATCTATCTAGCGACCTATGAAAGAGGGGTAGAAGACATCACGCTTGCGTGTGGGACGGGTATGGCGGCGGTTTTGCTAGTGGGGCATATCGCGTATGGGCTGGAGGGGAGTGCGGTTTTGGTGCCGCCTAGTGGGGATAGGTTGGAGCTATGGTGTGAATCAATAAAGGATTCGGCTTGTGGGCTAGAATCGTGGATTTCATCGCCGCGCTGCGTCAATAGACACCCAAGTCTTATTTCCTTGCGCGGCTCGAAAAACCCCAATTCTAGCACCACAATCCTAGAATCCCAAAATGGCTTTACAAAACAAGCTGAAAACAAAAAAGTGGATTCTAGCAATAAAGCCTTTTTATCGTCATTGCGAGCCGACTTGTCGGCGTGGCAATCCACACAAAAATCTACCAACCCCCTAGAATCCACTTTTTCACACAATGCCGCACAAACACACAAAGCGGATTCTAAAGAAAAAATGGATTGCCACGCGGATTTACAATCCGCTCGCAATGACAGCAAAAAAGTGGATTCTAGTAGCAAGCTCCCCACCCTAGCCCACATCAATGAGCTAGAATCTAACGCCTATATCGGCGATATGGAAGTGTTTTTGCAAGGAGAAGTGCGGTGCGTAGCGGTCTGCCAGACTTGCTAGCGCACTTGCGTGATAAGGATACACAATGCAGCTCTACATAGAATCTAGCAAGCCCCACAGCGCACCTATCATCGGGCTTAGCTTTAGCACACTTTGTGAAGATGACATCGCCCTAGTGCTTGCTATGCGCAATGATGAGCGAGTAGCGCGCTTTATGTATGCTAGCTCCATTAGCCCGCAAGCCCATAGGGAGTTTATCGCCTCACTTGCAGATAATCCACGCGCGAAATATTGGCTCTTTAAATGCGGGGAGATCGTGCTAGGTGTGGGGTCTTTGAGCAGGATTTCTCTAAGCAATGCCCACGCATATCTTGGGATTTATACTAATCCATTTTTGTCCAAAGCCCAAAAGCACGCGCTGTGTGAAAATAGCGCGTTTGAGAGTGTGGGGGCGATGATCCTAGCGGCTTTAGAGCAAGCTGGCAGGGAGCTAGGGCTGCATACGATATTTCTTGAAGTGCTGGATTCTAACGCCCACGCTAGGGCATTTTATGAGCGCAATGGCTATGACTTGCAGGGTAGGCTAAGGGAATTTGTGCGTGTGGGGGGAGGAGGGAGGAGGTATGGTGATGTGTGTTTATATGGTAAGGTGTTTGGTGATAAGGATTCGGCTTGTGTGAGGGATTCGGCTTGTGGGCTAGAATCGTGGATTTCATCGCCGCGCTGCGTCAATAGACACCCAAGTCTTATTTCCTTGCGCGGCTTGAAAAGCCCCGATTCTAGCACCACAATCCTAGAATCCCAGAGCAGCTGTGAGGATTGGGCTTGTGGGCTAGAATCCCAAGGCGGCTTTACAAAACAAGCTGAAAACAAAACCACTGCAAGTGAAAAATCCGCCGAAAGTAAAAAAGTGGATTCTAGCCATAACGCTTTTTTATCGTCATTGCGAGCCGATGAAATCGGCGTGGCAATCCATAAAGAAAACACAAAAAAAACGCACGCCCTAGAATCCACTTTTTCACACAATGCCGCAAATCAAAACGCAGTTTCTTTAGAAAAAGTGGATTCTAGTGTGAAGTTGGATTCTAACGATAAAGCCCATTCTACTTCCGCAAACACTATGGATTGCCACGCGGATTTACAATCCGCTCGCAATGACAGCAAAAAAGCGGATTCTAGCAACGCCACAAACTTAAGCCAGCCAGCAAAGGATTCTAGGATTTCTAAAGGAACCAGCATAGCGGTGCAAGGCGAGCGCACGAAAGCAGGTTTCTTTAGAAAACAAGGGACACCGCTCGGCGCAAGCCGATGTTTCTTTAGAAAGCCAACGCCAACGCCAAAAACCTCCCCACTGCTCATCGCCGAAATCTCTGCCAATCACAACCAAAGCCTACGCCTAGCCAAGCACACCATAAAAGCCGCTAAAATCGCCGGCGCGGATTTTGTCAAGCTGCAAACCTACACCCCCGAGTGCCTAAGCATCGCTTGTGATAAGCCGCGATTCCGCATAGATTCTGGCACGCTGTGGGACGGAGAGAGTCTCTACACTCTTTATCAAAAGGCTCACACGCCCCTAGAGTGGCATAAAGAGCTTTTTAGCTATGCTAGGGGGCTTGGCGTGGGGATCTTTAGCTCGCCATTTTCTGCCAAAGCTTTGGAGCTGCTAGAGAGCCTAGAGTGTCCAATGTATAAAATCGCGAGCTTTGAGATCACCGATACGCCCTTTATCAAGCTAGTTGCCAGCACCAAAAAGCCCATCATCATCTCCACAGGCATTGCCACGCACGAAGAGATCCTAGAAGCCTTGCAAGCGTGCTATGAGGCAGGCAATGATGACATTACGCTCCTGCTTTGCACTAGCTCCTACCCAGCCCCGCTACAATCCGCCCAAATCGCCTCTATGCCAAAGCTCGCACGCTATGGGGTGAAATATGGGCTAAGTGATCACACGCAAGGGGATTTGTGCGCGATCTTGGCGAACGCACTTGGGGCTAGTATGATAGAAAAGCACTTTATCATTAGGCGGTCGCTTGGGGGAGTTGATGCGGAGTTTAGTATGGAGGCTAGGGAGTTTCAAGCCCTAGCACGCAAGCTACAAGCCGCCCATCTAGCCCTTGGCAGCGGCGATTTAGCTAGCAAGCTAGAGTCTAATGCCAGCTCTAGCGGACGGGGCTTTGCCCGCTCGCTTTTTGTGTGTGAAAATGTGCGAAAAGGAGAGCTACTCACACCTAGCAATATCCGCTCTATCCGCCCAAGCGGCGGACTCTCGCCAAAATTTCTGCCTGAAGTTTTGGGCAAAAGGGCGGCAAGAGATTTGGAGAAGGGAGAGCCGCTTGAGCGGGGGGATTTTATCTAGCCTTGGTGTGGGATTGACCTCTAGGGCTATCCTAGATCTTTTGCCGTGCGTGTAGATTGTGGTGCTGCTAGAATCCACTTTTTGAAAACGCGGATTCTAGGGATTCAGCTTGTGGTGCTAGAATCGTGGATTTCATCGCCGCGCTGCGTCGATAGACCTCTAGTCTTATCTCACTCACTCGCTTTGAAAAACCACGATTCTAGCACCACAATCTTAGAATCCCAAAACGACAATAAAAAAGTGGATTCTAGGGGGTTGGCGATTCAGTCTTGGGCGAGCAATGCGATTGATTACGCTATTTTTAGGACAACCGCAGACCTCTAGTCTTGCTCTGCCCTAAAAATAGCGTAAAACAACCACAGCCCCACCGCAACTCTTAGAATCGTGTTGAAGTCCAACAAGCTTTGTGAAGTAAAATAGGCGTTATTGCGAGCTTTGGCGCAAGACAAAGCGTGGCAATCCAAAACAAGCGAAGCGAAGTTTCTTTAGAAAACAAGGCGAAGCGGTGCAAGGCGAAGCCGCAGCAGGTTTCTTTAGTAACCCTTAGAATCGTGTAAAACAAACAACCTTAAAAAGTGGATTCTAGCACCACAATGTTTAGAATCGTTTTCCTAGAATCCACTTTTGACTTGCCGCGTTTTTCCGTCATCGCGAGACATTGCGCTAGCAGTGGCGTGGCGATCCACTCCCCACACTCCCTACACTAGAATCCGCGTTTTTATCACACACTAGAATCCGCTTTTGTGTTTGTGTGCTTATTATTTTCAAAAGTGGATTCTAGCAATGCCCTTTTTGCTAGCGCAAAATATGGATCGCCACGCTTTGCTAGCGCAAAGCTCGCGATGACAAAAAGGCTTTGATGTCAAAAAGTGGATTCTAGGAGTGAAGCCAAAATTCTCAAAACACCGCAGGCGGCAGGATTTTTAGTGAAAAAGCGGGGTTGTGCAGCCTTTTGCGCGGAGATAAGACTGATGGTCTATCGCACAAGCAAAAGGCAAACCCCCCGCTTTTTCGCAAAAAGCCAACGCCAAAATAAAAAAGTGGATTCTAGGAGTTGCGATGTTTGTGTCCCAAAGATTCTAAGATTTGCGGTGTTGCTAGTGGGGCTTTTTGTGGATTTTAGGGCAGAGCTAGACTTGAGGTCTGCGGTTGCCCTAAAAATCGCGCAATCGCTTCGCTTGCCTGCCCAAGACACACATTTATTGTCTCTAGGATTCTAGGATTTGCGATGAGAAAACAAGGCGCAGCCGCAGTTTCTTTAGTAAATTGGGGTTTTGCGAGCGCGTGCAAGGGCGCATACTTGGCGTATGTAACCGCAGCACGCGTGAAGCAATCCACGATTTATCGCGCAAAACAAGCGAAGCGGTGCAAGGCGCAGCCGCAGCAGGTTTCTTTAGTAAAGCCGAATCCTAATGCTACACAAGGCGTAGTTTTTTAAACTGCTGGTAGTATCCCCACCCCTCCACAATATCCGCTCGACTCCGCATAATATGCGCCAGCTCTCTCTCAAGCGTTGCCTCTAGCTTTTTGGCGACATCTGTATGCTCGCGCAAGAAGTCTAGCACCTGCGCTTCTGTGATCTTGTGTGTGTTGATATACTCCACTCTTTTTTGCAGTGCTTCTATAAAGCCTTGCATAAAGGATTCTAGGCGTGGCAGTATGCTTGGGTCTTTATGCAGCAATGTCGCTTGGGTGCTAGGGATTGTGATAGCGATATTGGTAAAGGGTGTTTGCTTGATCAAGTCTTGCAAAAGATAGGTAATGCCTCTTTGCCACATTGCGTATTGCTCTAGGGTGATAGATACTTCTAGCACCTGCCCGCTAGCCTCACCGCCTAAGGGGATATGTAGGCTAAAAGGCAGCACGCCATTAAGCTCGCCAAACATCTTTGTAGTCCATATCACAGAGTCTTTATCTGGGGCATTGAAGCCAAATTTCTGCGATAGATCTAGCATTGTGGCATAGGCATTTTGGCTAGTGATTTGCTGCATATCGATATAGTGGGTTTGTGAGAGTGTGTGAGATAGGGCTTCTTGCAGAGAATTTTGGATAAAGATATGTCCGCTAGAGTCCTCCACAATCGTAGCGATACTTGCTAGATGTGGGCTAGCCTCTCCCCAAGAAATAGGAGCTTGCGTGAAGTCCCCAAAGCCTACTTGCGTGATTTGCTCATAGGGTGTATCTAGGGTAAATACTCCTTCTCCACCTCGCCCGCTTAGGTTCAAAATGCTCTTAATCACGCCGATAGGATCGCGCACCAAGCAAATTGCCGGCGCACTCTTAGCAAATGTAGAAAAAAACTTGTCTTTATCATCAAATCCGCATTCACTTAGGGCAATGGCATAGCTCTCGCCCCCCCCCCCCCCGATTTTGGCATATTTGGCTTTTAGGAGCATTTGATAGAGATTGCTGTATCGCTGCTTGCCTGATTCTTCAAAATGCCAATTAAGCTTCACTCCGCAGTGGTGCAAAAAGCCTAGCATTGCATTATGCCCTACGCCGTGGCTTGAAAGGTAGAAAAAATCATAGCTTTTAGGCAGCTTTGCCCCAAGCTTCCACGCCACAGCACTCCAAATCCTTAGCATAAATCTCACCGATCCTTTCCCTAGACTAGTCATAAGTGTATAGAGTCGCATAAGTTTCCTTTCTTTAACAAACTCGCCAACTCTCCCCTTATGCTAGCCCTATCGCTACACCTTTACTACACTTTTCTAGCACTCCAGCAGCGCGTGGTGTATTTGATATGCAGCTCTTTAGGCAGAGTGGCTCGCATCTTTTGTGTGATGTTTTCAAAGAGCTCCCTTCCCTCTGTAGAGTCTAGATCCCAATAGGGATTTTTCACGCTTTTCCACGCGTTGATATAGTTTTCTAAACTCTGCTGGAAGTAGAAGTCCTCTTCTACATACAATATGCTATCAAAGAGATCTTTCCTAGATTCTATGATAGCACGCTGATCTTCTCGCCTAGTCCCTCTGCTGTAATGTGGGACAAACTCTGTGATAATCTCTTCTGCGGTGTTTTGGATAGGGTCATTTAAATCCCTGTGATTCCACATACACGAGAAGATTCCCCCCCCCCCCCCCCGTTTAGCCCACTAGAGCGCAGAAGTCTATGGGCTTCGCATAAGGCACTTTGCCTATCCATCACATTAAAGCTAGAGCCAAAGGTTACCCAATCAAACTCCCCGCTAGCTAGCGTGCTATCCACTCCACTAGCACGCACCCATTCAATCTGCCCCTTTTGCGCCCACTCTTTAGTGCGCTCTATGCCAATCTCTCTCATCGCATCATTTGGCTCTACTGCTACCACCTTGCACCCTCTCTCTAAGAGCATAATGCTAAGATTGCCCGTGCCTGCACCTATGTCTGCGACTTTTGGGGCAGTGGTTTGGCTGCTTTGCTTGACCAAAAAGGCAAGCATATCAATGCTTGATGGCGCGTAGTTGGGGCGGTATTCGTAGAATTTGGCGTGCTTGGTATAGTCCCAAACTTTCTCTACGATCTTTTGCTGTGTAGAATCCTGTGTGGAAGTAGTCATCATTTCTCCTTGTGCTTAGTAGGTGCGCAAAGCACAAGAAGCATAGATTCTACGCCTTTCTCACGCTCCACGCACGGATTTTATAAGGGACTTCAATCACGCTAAGATGAGCGATTTTACTCTCTATCATAGCGATGATTTTGCCCCAGCGATCTGCTCCGGCTTGTGCTTGTATGTCATTGACAGAATGCCAAGCCCCCATATAGCGAGCCTTGTCCATAGTCTCTACATAATCACACTCCATAAAGAAGCAGTCTGTGAAATCTCCCGTAGAGACTAGGATCTCCTCCCACTTTTTGACATTTTGGCTACCGCTGCTCACACGAGCAAGCTCTGGAACAATATGTTTAATCTCCTTTTCAATCTCATCAAAGAGCGAGCCTTCTATGATATTTCTAGGATTCCAAATGGCTGTGAAGTAGCCATTCGCCCCCCCCCCCCCGTTTTTAAGACACGGGCAAACTCTGGGAGAGACTTTGCGGGATCTGTCCAGTGAAATGAGCTAGCCATAATCACCCAATCAGCACTATTAGATTCTAGCCCGGTCTGCTCGCCAGAGCCTTTGTGCCATTTGATATTTGCATAGCTTTTGGTATGCTCTATGCCCTTCTCTCTCATCGCATCATTTGGCTCTACGGCTCGCACTGATAGCCCCATATCCCCAAGCAGCGCGGTAAGCTTGCCTGTGCCAGCCCCAACTTCCGCCACTTGCAGAGCCCGCAAAGGCTTATGCTCATCATTGATACAGGCAATAAGCTTTTGCAAAAGCATAGTGCTATATGCTGGGCGATTGTGATAGTGGGCAGCGACTTGTGTAAAATCTCCTTGCTTCATCAAATCTCCTTTGAAAAGTTTGCCGTGATTGTAACGGACTTGTGTTGATAGGTTTCTTAACACTCTAGGCTTCTAGCGCGTGGAAAGCACACTAGAATCCACTTTTTTCACTTGCGGTAGTGCTATCCCTCACTCGCGAGCCGATGAGATCGGCGTGGCGATCCACACAAGCGCAAAACTTGTGCGTATGTGAAAATTGCTCCCAAATATCTGGGCGATCATTTTTGATAATAGCGCATTCTCTCTCTATCCTTTGGGCTAAATATGTGGCTATATCCGGGGCTTGCAGAAGTGCTTCTATAAGCGTGGATTCTGTGAAAGCAAGCTGCTCTGCCCTTGCCAAAAGTGCGCGTGTGGATTCTATATAGCTTTGTGCTTTGGCTCTTGCTTGCTCTAGGCTGCTACTTTTAATAGGGGGGGGGCAGCACACACCAGATACAGCGGGTGGCTCTCGTGTCCTTCTACGATAATGGATTCTAGCTTGTGGATAGGGTGGGACCACTGCAGGCGTTTAGAGTCTATATGCGCAGAGACATCGATCTCCGCGCTTGAGCCATCTACTAGCCTTGAGAGCGTGGAGAGCGCGAAAAGCGTGCCATCAATAGTAAAAATATAGGGAAAGCACCTTGGGAAAGATGAGCCTTTGACCACGCTTTCTTCATCATAGGAGCAATTTGTATAGCCGAAGCGATCGCAGAAGTTTTGCATAGTGCTTGGCATATTGCTATCATCAATATCGCGCATACTTAGATAGCTCACATCACTTGTGATATGCTCTACAAGCTTGCGCTGGGAGCTAAAGGCTATCATCAAATGCGAGATATTTTTGACAATCTCAAAGGCTAGCGCGTTTGCATCTTTTTGGGAGTGTATCGTTGATATGGTGTGTAGCATTGTGGCATTGACATTGCTTTTGACAATGCTTATGGGATCGCGCAGGATTTGATACACCGGCACGCGCTTTGTGCAAGTGGCTAGGATCTTGCTCGCACCACTATTTAGCGGGGCTTTATCCAGCACCAGCCCATCAAACTCACGCCAGAAAATAAAGGGGCGGAAATTCTCATAAGAGAGCACCTCCATAGGCTTTGCTTGACATTTGGCAAGATAGTATTTCACCGCCGTTAGCCCCACGCCGTGCCCTCCTAGCAAGATATATTTATACGCGCTTGGGTGGGGGAGGAGATTGGTGAGATTAAAGAGCTTTTGCGCCCCGGGCAAGCGATCGTAGAAATACCCCCATCGCCCCCCTTTCATCACTTTTATCATATTTTTGGCTCTTTGTAGTAGTCGCATTTATGCTCCTTGTGTGGATTGGAATGTGGATTGGATTTTTTCTAGGATTTGCTTCACTTTTTCATCAATGCCGCCTAGCGTGGTGTTATCAATGCGTAAATGCGCCTTTGGCTCATCGTAATCTATATCCACGCCCACGACATTTGGCAGCTCGCCTTTAAGGGCTTTGGAGTAAAGCTGCTTTTGATCCCTGCGTATGAGCTCATCATAATCGCAAGAGACATAGACCTCAAGGTAGTTGGGGAAATGCTCTCTATTGTAGGTATAGATCTCATCAAACATCGAAATCGTGCTTACAATGGTGATAATCCCCTGCCTAGACAAAAGCCTAGCGAGATCGGCGCGCTTTTTTGCCACGCTAATGCGCCCTTGCTTATCATAGCTATATGCCCCTAGCACATCGCGCAGCTCATCGCCATCAAGATACACGACATTGAGTGCTTGGGATTGCAGCTTTATATACAGCTCTTTAGCAAGCGTGCTTTTGCCACTGCCAGCAAGCCCTGTGAGCCACACTACCAGCCCATAGTAGCTAGCTTTAAATGTCAAAGGCAGCCTATCGCTGCGGACATCTTCATAGATAGCTCCGCCTATTTGACTCGCAGCAAAGGCTATGAAGTAGTCATTGGCAAAGTGCGTTTTGTTGTAGCGTAGGGGCTTGCCTGTTTTGATACTTATCACCGCGCCGCCGCTTTGCTCGACTATGACTTGAGAGGCAGCAGTATCCCACTCCTTTGTGCCATTAAATCTGGGGTAAATATCCGCCGCTCCATTGGCAAGTGCGCAAAACTTCAGCGATGAGCCTAGCTTGATACTCTCTAGCCCATAATGCGCGATAAATGCTTGTGTGAGGGGGCTAGAGTGAAAGACAGAATCACACGCTAGGGGTGGTTGTAGCGATTTAGCTTTGCTTGGCTTTGGCGTTGGCTTTGCGCGAAAAAGCAGGGAGTTTGCGGCTCGCGGCGTCGATAGACCGCAAGTCTTATCTCCTTGCTCGCCACTGCACAACCCTGCTTTTTCATCGCAAATCCTGCCGCCTACGAGCTGGCTACAAAACACATTTTGAACTTGGCTTTCAAAAATCCTAGAATCCTTTGGCTGCTCGCTTACATTTTTGGCGTTTTTTGTGTTGGCGCGAGCAGGGCTTTTGCTTGTGTAGGCGTTGTTTTCTCTGTCATTGCGAGCAAGCGCGGTAGTGCTTGCGTGGCAATCTATACATTCTGCGCTAGCAGAATAGTCACTACTAGAATCCACTTTTTGTGTATCAGCGGTGGGGTTTTCAAAAGTGGATTCTAGATTTTGTGTCTTTGTTTGTGTGGATTGCCACGCCACTGCTGGCGCAGTGTCTCGCAATGACGATAAAAAAGCTTTATTGCTAGAATCCACTTTTTTACTTGTGGCGTTTTTTGTGTTGTCGCGAGCAGGGCTTGTGTGGGCGTTGTTTTCTCTGTCATTGCGAGCGGACTTGTCCGCGTGGCAATCCATTTTTTGCGATTTGTCAAACGAGGATTCTAGGGAGTGGGTGGATTTTTCACACTCGGCTTGATTGCCTTCTTCAAGGATTCTAGGAATTGCGGTGGGGCTTTGCAAGTTTTGAGAATTTTCTAAAGAAACTTCGCTGTGCTTGTTTTGGGGAAGGTTAGCGAACTTGGCGTTCGTGCCTTCCACAAAATTCTCAATCTTGTCAAATTGCCTACCCAAAGCCGCATCCCCCCTACCAACAAACGCCCCAAACCCCTCTAGCCCTAGATACAGCTCCTTTAGCATAGGCACATACACCACGCCTAAAATAGCTTTGTCGCGGTGGATTAGGGCGATATTGACACTCCAGCCAGAAAGATTAGCGACAAAATCCTTTGTGCCATCAAGGGGATCAACAAGCCAAAAATACTCCAAATCCTTGCGCTTCTCATACTCTAGCGGAGCTTCTTCAGAGCAGATGGGATAGGGGGCAATGTGCGATAATCTATCGGTGATAAAGGCATTTGCCTCTAAATCTGCTTTGGTAACAGGCGAGCCATCGGCTTTTTGGCTAGCGGTTTTGTCCTTGATAGCTAAGATCAGCTCGCCTGCTTGCAGCGCGATTGTGGCGGCTTTTTCTAGTAGCTCTTGCATTACTCGCCCTTTTGCGCTGTGATTGCCTGAATATCTTGCAGTGATATAGCTAGATCACTTGGCATATCCACCTCCAGCCAGCCGCCATAAATCTCCACCGCTTGTGCGTTATCAAAGCGATCAATAAGAGCTTGCAAAAAGCTTGTCATATACATATTTTCAAAATCCTTGCCATCATAGATCGCATTTCTATCTAGCCCATCATAGAATGCAAGCATTTGCGGTAAAAAATCGTGCCTAAGCATAAATAGCCCCATATACTGCCCTTGTACCTCATCTAGGCTTTTAGGCTTTTTGCCTAGCTCGGTGATCTTGCCATTGTGGATTTTAAGGCTCTCGGCATCTAGCAGCACATCGCTAAATCGCTTACGCCAAAGCTTATGCCAAAGCTTATCTACTGCGATTGCCAAAGGCGCGCTGCTTTTGCAAAGCTTTTGCACACAAGGCGTGAAATACACAATATCCGCATAGGAGATAAGCAGGTCTTGCTTATCATTAGCACAGCCCTCTATCCACTCCCTAGCACAGAGCATTGTCTGCACCATATTGGTGCTAGCATAGCGCGGGTTCTCATACATTGTCATAATATCGCGCTTGCTTAAGTAGGATTCTAGCACGGGGTATAAATACCCCCCTACCACCGCTATCTCATCAATCCCGCACGCACGCAATGCCTCTATCTCATAATCGATGATCGCCCTGCCCTCATACTCCACCATACATTTTGGCTTAGTTTGAGTCAGTGGCATAAGCCTTGAGCCAAATCCTGCGGCTAAAATCAATGCTCTCATTCACGCTCCTTTAGTGCTTGTAAAAATCTCTGCCATAGCCCTTGATACTCCATACCCCCACTTCGCTCTATATGCCACATCACGCCAAAAATAGGCAGTCTCTCGTGCCTAAAGCCCTCTATGCTGCCATCACTTGCTAGGGCTATGGACTCTAGCTCGCTAGATAAAGACATCACGCCATAATTATGAAAGGAATTGACCCTAAACTCCTGCCCTTGTGCGTGGAGCTTATGGCTGCCTATATGCCCTTGTAGTGGCGCGATCTCGCAGGAAAAATACTGCGCGATCATCTGCGCCCCACGACATATCCCAAGCACTGGAATCCGCTTTTTGACACAATGCTCTAGCAGATCCCTTTCATAGCTATCGCGCGTGCGTGAAAGATAATCATCACAAAAGAGTGCCAAGTCATTCCCCCCGCTAAGGATCACCCCTTGCACAAAGGGCGCATATTGGCTAAAGGGGATATGATAGGCAAGCGGCAAGGGCAGATAGCTGGCAAGATTACGCGCAAAAAAGCTCCCCCACTCACTTGCTAGGCACTCGCGCACTTCATTATGCGCGGCAGTGGCAAGTCGCTGGCTTATGGCGATGAAGGGCTGCATTATAGGCACACTATTCTTTGGGCTTGGCAGTCAAGCTGGATCCTAGTGGCACTCGCATAAGCTTGATACGCGTGCTCGCCTACGCCAATCACCGCTGGGATTTGTAGCTCACTGGCGCGGATCGCCATATGGGAGTTGCTCCCGCCATAGCAGGTGATAAAGCCGGCAATATCTTTGGTGAAGAGATAGTCATAGCCCGGATCGGCGGATTTGATAAGCACGATAGAGCCTTGTAGATTTTGCTGCGTGGTAGAATCTAGCTCGATAGCCTCACCTATCACAAGCTTTTGTGTGATGAAGTTTGGCACCACCTTGCTTGAAAAAAAGGCAAAGACTTCATCAGGCTTTGTGATAAGAGCCGGGAGCTTTAGCGCGCAAGTAAGGTTGTATTCTTGCTTGTTTGCGGCGATTTCTTGCAAGAATCGCTCCTTGGGGCTATCTTTATACAAGCTTGCATAAAGGCTTAAAATACTTTTAATATCCAAATGCGCCATATCGCTTGCTGGGATTTGCAAGCTCTCGCCTAGCTCTTTGATATAGCTTAGGGCTTTTGAGAGAAACTTAGAGAAAGCAAACTTCACGCTCTCCCTGCCCTCTATGGCTTGCTTCAAAAAGATAAATAAATCATTTGCACAAATCTCTAGCCCGTGCTCTTTGAGCAAGGAGTCTAGCGCGCGGAGGCGATCGCTGCTTATGTGGTATGGTTTTTGTTGTGGTGATTCAGCTTGGCTTGGCTTTGGCGTTGGCTTTCTAAAGAAACCTGCGAGCTCACGCTCGCACCGCTTTGCTTGTTTTGCGCGAAAAAGCAGGGAGTTTGTGGCTCGCGGCGTCGATAGACCGCAAGTCTTATCTCCTTGCTCGCCACTGCACAACCCTGCTTTTTCATCACAAATCCTGCCGCCTGCGGCTTGTTTATCAAACGCACTTTGAGCGTTTTTATCCCTAGAATCCACTTTTTTACTTGTGGCGTTTTTTGTGTCATTGCGAGCGGACTTGTCCGCGTGGCAATCCACTAATTCTGCGCTAGCAGAATAATCATTACTAGAATCCGCTTTTTGTGTATCTGTGGTGGGGTTTTCAAAAATGGATTCTAGGTTTTGTGTCTTTGTTTGTGTGGATTGCCACGCCACTGCTGGCGCAGTGTCTCGCAATGACGGAAAATAGGCGTCTTCCTTAAAATCGGGGCTTTTTTCAAACGAGGATTCTAGGGTTGCTATTTTTTGCGTGCTTGTGTGGATTGCCACGCTCGTTTCACTCGCTCGCAATGACGGAGTTGTGGCGGTGCTAGAATCCACTTTTTGCTCGCCCTTTGTCTCTCGCGGCAGTATTTTGGAGCTAGAATCGGTGCTTTGCGTAAAAGTGGATTCTAGCTTAAACTTGCTCGTGGTTGGGTTTGTAATTTCAGTGCTACTTTGGGATTCTAGGGAGTGGGTAGATTTTTCACACTCGGCTTGATTGTCTTCTTCAAGGATTCTAGGAGTTGCGGTGGGGCTTTCGTAGCTTTTAGCAAATTTTGGGGCAGAGCTAGACTTGAGGTCTGCGGTTGTCCCAAAATTTGCTAAATCTGCGGAATGACTACCCAAGACCGAATCCCCGCATTTAGAGCCGAAGTAATAGTCAAACCCCTCATCATACCTAGCCGACAAAATATCATAACTCCCCGCACGCAAATGCCCATAAACAGCCAAAAACTCATCTATTGAGTCTTCTTGCAAATGCGCTATATCATCGCTAAGCTGCTTGCTAATGGTGTGCAAAGAGCTTAGAAACTCCTCTTTTTCCTGCGTGCTTAAAAAGCCTATCTCCACAAGCGAGCGCAAAATCTGCATAGCCACAAACGCCGCCCTAGCCACGCCAGCAAAGGGCAGCGTGCCAAACCGCTTGCAATCTTCTAGCAGCCAATAAATCTTGTCATACAGCGAGAGACTAGAATCCACTATCGCGCTATATCTGGCTTCAAGCTTTTGGGACTTTGCTAAATCTTTGAGATATAGACCAGAGTCTTTTGCTAGGATAGAGTTTGTGAGATTAAGCAGGGCAAATTCTACGCGCTTTAGCTCATTGTCGTTAAATCCGTGCTTCAGCAGGGCTTGCAGTCGCTTAGGCGTGGAGAAATCATAGCAAGAAAACACAATATCAAACTCGATTTTATCGTGGGCTTCTGGGGTGGATTCTAACGCGCTTAGGTAGTAATCCACAAGCTTTGTGGCGATATTATCATCTAGGTGCTTTGGGATAAAGGAGTTAAAAGACAAGCGCACATCGATATAAGGTATGCCCAAAAATGAGTGCATAAGCGGGTGGGAGCGTAAATTTCTATATCCATAATTATCGCGCTGGTAAGCCCACACGCCATCTGTTACGATCTCTTTATAGAGACTTAGGGCTAGTCGCTTAGGCTTTAGCCCGATGATTTCTGCGGGATTCCAATCAGGCATCACGCCAAATATCGCCTTTGCCCCAAGGACATTTGGGTGGGGTGCGCTTAGGGCTTTTATGCGTTTAGAGAGTCGCTCTAGGGCTCTAGGGGTGATTATGTCATAGAGATCTTGCTTGTGTTGCATTACAAGGGGGCGGACTTGGAGGCAGTAGAGCTCTAGCTGGGGCGATTCAGCTTTCGGGCTAGAATCGTGGATTTCATCGCCGCGCGAGCTCGATAGACCGCAAGTCTTATCTCCCACGCGCGGCTTGAAAACAAGCGAAGCGGTGCAAGGCGAAGCCGAAGCAGGTTTCTTTAGTAAAAGCCACGATTCTAGCCTCGAAATCTTAGAACCGCTTAGGCTTTTACTAGAATCTAGCCTTGCTGCTGCCTGCGAGTCGCTTACATTTGTGGCGTTTTTTGTGTCATTGCGAGCGGACTTGTCCGCGTGGCAATCCACTAATTCTGCGCTAGCAGAATAATCATTACTAGAATCCGCTTTTTGTGTATCTGTGGTGGGGTTTTCAAAAATGGATTCTAGGTTTTGTGTCTTTGTTTGTGTGGATTGCCACGCCACTGCTGGCGCAGCGTCTCGCAATGACGGAAAATAGGCGTTTTCCTTAAAATCGGAGCTTTTACTAAAAGTGGATTCTAGGGAAAGCTGCTCGCGGTGGGATTTACTAAAGAAACTGCGGCTGCGCCTTGTTTTGTGGTTTTCATTAACGCTTTTGGATTCTAGCCCGCAAGCTGAATCCTTACAGGATTCCCCCCCCCCCCCCGTTTTAACAAAAGCAAACTCCACATCTAAAGCTTTGTGCGCAAAAATGGATTCTAGCTCTTGTATCATAGCAATCACCCTAGCCATCAGCGGATCATTGCAAGGCGTGCCACGATACTGCACAAAATGCTCAAGCGCGTTTGTGCTACCGCTTGTTACGCTTGCGTTATCGCCGCTTGTGTCATAGCTTATGCAAAAATAGGGCGCATTGGACTCTTTATCCACGCTAAAGCCCACGCCACATAGCGCGATAGAATCCAGCATAGGCTGGATCAAAATTTCATCGCTAGGATCTGGCATAGAAGCCCCCACTTGCTCTATGGCTTCTAGCAGGGCTTTGGTATCATCTGCTGGGATATTAGCTAGGCTTAGAAATGCTCCGGCATTAGAAGTGCTAGCGGTATCTTCACTCTTTGAACTAGATCGCACGATAAGCTTCTTGCTCTTAAGCTCTGCGATACGCGCTAGGAGTGCTTCCTGGGCTTGTGCTAGCTCAAGAAGTGAAGTGATCACAAGCGGCAGAACTTGCGCGCTATGTAGTTGTCCTTGCAAAAGCTCTAGAGTCCTTGCCTTTGTGCCTAGCTCCACTTGCCTCTCCTATGTGATATAAAAATGCGGATTCTAGCAAAATCCATATTGCGATGCGCTTATTTCTGCAAACTTCTTGTGTGGTGGATAGTGGGCTATCTACATAGCTAAGGGCTAGAGTCGCTCTCTCCATCTGCTTTAAGGCTAAAACAATGTGCTAGAGAGATTGAAGCTTAAAGGCGTGGGGTAGGTTTTGCCAAGCTTTTGGCAGAGCTGGGAGCTTTGGATAGGCTGGACTCTCACTTGCAGGCTTTGGGCGGTTATGTCGATTATCACGCAGTTGTTTGCCGTATCTAGCGCACCATTTTTGCCAAGCCGCACGCCACTGCCTTGAGCGACCCAGCGCGTAGGAGATAGCCCAGCAGCCTGCATAATGAAAGCACCATCAAGGGGATTTGCGCTTAGATCTTGCGTGAGTGCGGCTACTTGCACGGAGCTAATGACTGCTTGTATATCGCTATTTACCGCGGCATAGAGCGCGTCTGTGCGCGTGGCGACAAGCTTTGGCAAAGCCACTGCGGCGAGTATCCCCACCACCGCTATGACAAACACAAGCTCGATTAGGCTAAATCCACCGCTCACCCGAAACTTTGGTGCGTGGATTCTAGCACGCATCACACAAGCCTATCGATCATCTGCTTGACAAAATTAGCACCGATCCTTGCCGAAGAGTCCAAAAACTCATCAAAGCTCACATCAGCAGCCCCATCGGCACTATCGCTAATGGATCGCAAGATACAGCAAGGCACTTTGAAGCTATCGCACACCACTGCCACACTCGCCCCCTCCATCTCCACTGCCGCTGCGCCAAAATTCTCTATGATCCACTGCTTTTTCTCCTTGCTATGGATAAAGGCATCGCCTGAAGCGATTATGCCTTCTTTTAGCGTGATATTGGATTCTAGGGCTACTTGCCTAGCAATGGCGTTGAGATTTTCATCAGTTTCTATAAATACCCTACTTTCTGGGATAAATCCTAGCGGGTGTCCAAACGCGCTAATATCCACATCGTGCTGGCAGAGCTTACTCCCAAGCAGCAAGTCTCCCACTGCCAAATCTGTATCCAAGCCTCCAGCCACGCCGCAGAAAATGACTTTCTCACAGCCAAAGCGCAAAATCATTGTGCTAGCGGTGATGGCAGAATGCACCTTGCCGATCTTGCTATAAGCGACATAAATCTCCGCGCCTTTATACGCGATATGATAAAACACATTCCCACCTAGTGCGATCTCCTGCGCTTGCGGAAACAGCGCGAGAATAGGCGTGATCTCTTCTTCCATTGCTCCTATAATGCCTATTTTTATCATTACTGCTGCTCCAATTGTGAAATGGATTCTTGTAGGGTTTGGGTGTTGGCGATTGTGAGCGTGGGCTTTTGACTTAGGCGTTTGTTTAAGCCCTTTAGCACGCTATTATGCCCTAGCTCGATATAGGCATCAATATGCTCATCAACAGCCAAAATTGACTGCTTATACAGCACCGGCGAGGTAAGCTGCAAGGTGAGCAGCTCATAGGCTTGCTCGGCAGTGTCATAGGGCTTTGTGGTGGCATTTGAGATGATAGGCAGGGCGAATGTGGGCTTTAGATACTTGCGCAAAAGCTCCTTAAATGGCTCGCACATAGATTCTAGCAAAGGGCAATGCGAGGCTACGGACATAGGCAGCAGCAGTGCGCGTTTAGCCCCTAGGGCTTTGATAGGCTCTTCTATGCTTGCTAGATCGCTCTTTTTCCCCGCTAGCACGATCTGTCCATCGCCGTTGTAGTTGGCACACCAGACACTTTTGCCCTGATCGCGCCACGATTGTGTAGCCCCCTCGGCTTGCTCATCGCTAAGCCCTACGATGACCATCATACCTGCGTCCTTGCCATCGCACGCTTTTGTCATCATCTCCCCTCGCGCTTTGGTAAGCCTAAGCCCATCTTCAAAGCCCACGCCCAAAGCCACGCATAGCGCGCTAATCTCCCCAAGCGAATGCCCTAAGGCAAAGTGGGCTAGAAGCGGGGACTCTTGCTGCAAGATTGTGTGGGCGATTTGGCTTACAAGAAAGATCGCTGGTTGGGTGTATTGCGTTTGATTAAGCAGGTCGTTTTCTTCAAAAAGCAGCTTTTTGAAATCAAGCCCCAGCACATCGCTAGCGGTTTCAAACATCTCCTTTGCCACGCCAAAATTCTCGTAAAAATCCTTGCCCATTCCTATGGCTTGAGAGCCCTGCCCAGGGAAAACAAAAGCATATTTCATAAAAGTATCCTTAAAGTATTCTTAGCTTGTTGTGTGGGATTAAGCGTGCATTGTAGCAAGTTGCCGCTTATTGTCAAATAAGTTTGTATTGGCTACTATTTAGCGCAAACATAGATTCTACTTTCTAGCAAGGTGGCATATGGCTAAAGGATTTAGCGAGGATTCTCGCGTGAAAATACCAGCACTTATCACACTTACTCGACTTGGGTTTGCCTATCGCTCGCTTAAAAACGCAGAGTTTGAGCCTAGGACAAATATCCTTATCCCAAGCTTTGCTAAAGCCCTACGCACACTCAATCCAACCTTACGCCAAGGATCACTCGATAAAGCCCTAGAGCATATCGCTTTTATTCTCTCCTATGATGATTGCGGCAGGGCTTTTTATGAGAGCTTGTGCTATGGGCTTAGCGGACATACTATCGAAGAAGCGGATTCTATCAAGCTTATTGATTGGGATAATTTTAGTAGCAATATGTTTGAAGTCGTTACAGAGCTGCCTTACGGAGGCGATGAGAGCGGCGCAGGGAGCTTCCGCCCAGATATTACGCTATGTATCAATGGCTTGCCGCTGTGCTTTATCGAAGTCAAAAAGCCCAATAACGAGCAAGGCATACAAGCCGAGCTAAAGCGCGCTAAAGAGCGATTTAGCAACCCCGCTTTTAAACGCTTTTTTCACTGCACGCAAATCATCGTATATTCTAATAATTGCGCCTATGATGCAAGCGAGCTTACCCCAATAAGCGGCGCGTTTTACTCCACAAGCTATAGCCTAAAGCCCAATCACTTTAGAGAGGAGTCTCCCCAAGCAGCACTACCAGAAGTGGATTCTACTACGCTCAAAGCCATACTCCAAGATACCAACTCCCAAGCCCTACTATCCACGCAAGAGTTCGCCACCAACCTAGCCCCCACCACCCCGACAAACTCCCTACTCATCTCACTTTTTACCCTTGAGCGACTGCAAGTCTTTTTGCGCTATGGGATCGCCTTTGTAGAATCTAGCTCTAGCCACCAAAGCCCCACCCAAAGCCCCACCATAGAAAAGCACATTATGCGCTATCCGCAGTTTTTCGCCCTATGCGCGATCAAAGACAAATTACACCAATGGCATAAAGCCAAGTCAAACTCTGCCCAGATCCCCCAGCCACTCCCCCTAAAGCGCGGGATCATATGGCATACACAAGGCTCGGGCAAAACCGCCCTAAGCTTCTACGCCACAAGGTGGATCAAAGACTTTTACCAATCTTTAGGCATTATCACCAAATTTTACTTCATCACCGATCGCCTAGATCTCTACAAGCAAGCTTCTAGCGAGTTTAGCAAAAGGGGCTTGCGTGTCAAAGAGATAGAGTCTAAGCAGGACTTCATCAGTGAGCTATCAAGCCTTAAATGCAACAACCAAGAAGGCAAAGATGAGATGATAGTCGTAAATATCCAAAAATTTAGCCAAGACTCCCTAGCCCTGCCCAACTCCTACGCCCTTGCTTTCCAGCGCGTGTTTTTTATCGATGAAGCACACAGAAGCTATGATCCCAAAGGCTCATTTCTCACACATTTATTCACCACAGATAGGCAGGCTATCTTCCTATCGCTCACAGGGACTCCACTGCTAGGCAGCTCCTCCAGAAGCAAATCCACCCAAATTTTTGGCGAGTATATCCACCGCTACTACTACGACTCATCGATCAAAGATGGCTACACCCTACGCCTTATCAAAGAAGATATACAAGCTAGTTATAAAGAAACGCTAAGAGACAGGCTAAAAGCCCTAGAGCTAGAGCAAGGCTCTCTAGATTCTAAAGCTATCTATGCGCACAAAAGCTTTGTAACGCCCCTGTATAAATATATCTATGATGATTTCACGCAAAGCCGCGCCAAGCTAGGTGATGAAAGCATTGGGGCTATGGTGGTGTGTGCGAGCAGTGAGCAGGCTAGAGAGCTATTTGCACTCTCACAAGCCATTTCCCCCCCCCCCCCCGTTTCAAGCAGCCTAGATTCTAAGCCCTTAACCTCCGCGCTAATCCTACACGACCAAGGCGATAAGCACTCCCGCGCCAAAGACATTGAAGACTTCAAGGCTGGTAAGATCTCCTTGCTCTTTGTCTATAATATGCTACTCACCGGCTTTGATGCCCCAAGGCTTAAAAAGCTCTATCTCTGCCGCAAGATAGAGTCCCACAATCTCCTCCAAGCCCTAACGCGTGTCAATCGCCCTTATAAGTCCTTCCACTATGGCTATGTGGTGGATTTTGCGGATATTGACAGAGAGTTTGACAAGACCAACAAAGCCTATTGGGACGAGCTGCACAGAGAGCTAGGCGATGATATAGACTCTTATACAGGGCTTTTTAAAACCCCAGAAGAAATCAAAGCCGAGCTAGAATCCATAAAAGCCACATTATGGGAGTATGACACAAACAACGCCGAAGAATTCCGCTTACAAATAGAAAAGCTCTCCAAAGACAAGCTCCACACCCTCCAATCCCAGCTGCAATCTGCGCGCGAGCTCTACAATCTCATCGCCCTACACGGCTACAAAGAGCTAGAATCCAAGCTGCCTTTTAGCAGCCTTGCTAGATTGCTCCAAGTGCTACAAGATAGGCTACAAACCCTACATATCCAAGAGATCATAGACTCCACCGACCCAGATCCAAGCCTGCTTAGCCAAGCCTTAGAGGATTATATTTTCTCCTTTACCAAAATCGATGAAAAAGAGCTGCTTCTACTCGATGGGCTAAAGTCCCAGATCGCACGCACAAGAGAGGCGTTCCTAAGCAATATGGACAATGCCGACCCTATCTACACCACGCTCTACCAAGAGCTAAAGCGTCTCCTAGCCAAAAGGCACATAAACCCCACCCAAGAGCAGATCGCCGCGCTTGATAGCGAGTATAAGTCCTTACAAGCACGCATAGACGCCCTAAATGCCGCAGATGAAAGGCTCTGTGCCAAATACGACAAAGACCCAAAATTCCTACGCATACACAAACGCCTAAGAGAGTCTTTGCACCTAGCAGACCCAAGTATCCACGAGAGCCTGCTAGCGATCAAGCACACTATCGACCACCAGCTCCTAAACAACCGCGAGCTGCTAGCAAATCAAGCCTTTTTCACCACAGAGCTAAATCAGCTCACTAAATCCCAAGCAAAAGCCCTGCTAGAGACTCGCTACTCCCGAGAGACAAGAAGCACTCTCACCTCCCTACTTGCCAATGAATACCTACACCAATACAAAGGAGAATCCGCCTAATGCAAGTCCCAAACACCCAGACCCCGCCAAACACCACACCGCAAATCCTAGCCCTAATCGACAGGCTCAAAGCCATTTGTGCTAGAAGCGGACTAGGCAATGACGCAGGGGAGTATAAAATCATCACCCAAGTTTTCCTCTACAAATTCCTAAGCGATAAATTTATCTATGAGATAAAGCGCACTGAGCCAAGCCTAGAGAAGCTAGACTCTAGCAAGCTACTCTCCCACCTAAAGAGCCTAAGCACAGATGACTATGCAATGCTCTGTGAAGACATCGGCGCAAATGTCATCTTTCTACCAGATGAGCTGCTACCCTATCTCTTTGAGCGGCAAAATGAATCAAGCTTCCACAAAAGGCTTGATGAAGCGTTAGAAAATCTCTCTTCTAGGAATCTTGAGATTTTCTCTATCACCACAGAAGGCGGGAGCAAGATCAAGCTTTTTGAGCCTATATCGCCTATCATCACCGATGCAAGCAAGCGCGATAACTTCGCCAAAGCTCTTGTGTCATCGCTTGTGGATTTTGACTTTGAAGCGATCTTTGATCAAGGCTATGACTTTTTCGCCCCACTTTTTGAATACCTTATCAAAGACTACAACAAAGACAACGGCGGCAAATACGCCGAGTATTACACCCCAGCATCTGTAAGCTCCATAATGGCGCGCATACTTGTAGGCGACACCAGCCCTAAAAGTGTGAGCATTTATGACCCAAGCGCAGGCTCTGGCACGCTGCTTATGAGCCTAGCGCACACCATAGGGCAGGATAAATGCACCATCTACGCCCAAGACATAAGCCAGAAGTCCAGCCAGCTCCTACGCCTAAATCTCATCCTAAACAATCTCTCCCACTCTATCCACAACATCACCCAAGGCAACACCCTAACCCACCCAAAGCACACGCACAAGCTCTTTGATTTCATCGTGAGCAATCCGCCATTTAAGCTCGACTTTAGCGAGTATAGAGCCGAGCTAGATGCGCAAAAGGAGCGGTTTTTCGCCGGAGTGCCTAAAGTCCCTAACAAAAAGCTAGAATCTATGGCGATTTATCTGTGCTTTTTCCAGCACCTGCTAAACTCCCTAAGCCCCAAGGGCAGAGCCGCCATAGTCGTACCCACAGGCTTTATCACCGCCACTAGTGGTATAGAAAAGACCCTGCGCCAAGCCCTAGTGGATTCTAGCTCACTGCTAGGCTGTATCACAATGCCGCCCAATATCTTTGCCACCACTGGCACCAATGTCTCTATCGTCTTTATCGATCGCTCCAAGCCCCACACGCACGCGCTTTTGATGGACGCTTCAAAGCTTGGCACAAAGCAAAAGGTAGAGAAAAACGAGCGAACCATTTTAAGCCAAGAAGATGAAGCTAAAATCATTGGCACATTTCTACGCCAAGAAGAGATAAAAGACTTTAGCATAAGCGTCCCCCTAGAATCCATCGCAGAGAAAGGCTACTCATTTTCTGCGGGGCAGTATTTTGACTTTAGCATCGAGCATATCGATCTAAGTCAAGAGGAGTTTGAAGCCCAGCTAGAGTCTAGCAAGGCTAGGCTGCAAGAGCTTTTCACAGAGTCTAGCGCGTTGCAAGAAGAGATAGTAGCGAGCTTTGAGCGGCTAAAGTTTAAAGGCTAGGAGAATAATGGATTCGGCTTTGGGCGTTGGCTTTTTGCGAAAAAGCGGGGAGTTTGCCTTTTGCTTGTGCGATAGCCCACTAGGCTTATCTCCGCACAAAAGGCTGCACAACCCCGCTTTTTCATCAAAAATCCTGCCGCCTAGTTGCGTTTGACAAAACACATTTTGTGCGTTTTATCAATCCTAGAATCCACTTTTATCGTCATTGCGAGACTTGCGCTAGCAAGTCGTGGCAAAGCGCAGCCTCTTTAGTAATCCACAAAAACACAAAGGAGACACAATGCCAACACCAGCACCACACAAGCAACCCCACCAAACACAATGGGAAAAGGTAAGATTGGGGGATATGCAAAATTTACAAATAAAAAAAGGTAGTTTAATTACTAAAAAACAGGCAAAACAAGGAAGTGTCAAAGTAGTTGCCGCAGGATTAAACTATTCTTATCTACACAACACTTCAAATAGACCCAAAAACACAATTACTATCAGCGCATCTGGAGCAAATGCTGGATTTGTAAATTTTTGGAATGAAGAAATTTTTGCCTCCGATTGCACTACAATAAATGCCGATTTTGAACCAACCATTCGATATATTTATTACGCGCTTAAACTCATACAAAATAGTATTTTAGCATTAGCAAGAGGCACGGCTCAACCGCATGTATATCCAAATGATATTGAAAATCTCAAAATCCCCCTGCCGCCTCTCGCTACGCAAGAAAACATCGCGCAAGTTCTTAGTATGCTGGATAAAAAAATCGAGCTAAACACACGCATAAACACCGAGCTAGAAGCTCTAGCAAAGCTCCTTTATACGCGCTATTTTGTGGAGTATAACTTCCCAGACTCTAGCGGCAAGCCCTATAAAGCAAGCGGCGGAGCTATGGTCTATAGCCCCACCCTAAAGCGCGAGATCCCACAAGACTGGGAAGTCGCCAGCCTTGCAGACAACCAGCTATGTACCCCCATATCGCCAAAAGTAGATAAATTTCAAGGAGAGAAAATCTATCTGCCAACTTCTGCTATACAAGGCTGGGATATTGTGGATTTTACAACGCGCACAACTTATGAAAACAGAATATCAAGGGCAAATATGCAGCCGCAAGCAGATTCTGTGTGGTTTGCTAAAATGAAAGACACAAATAAAACCCTTTATTTTGGCGAGTATTCACAATCCATACATACTTTAATTTTATCAACGGGAATGTGTGGGCTATCGTGCAAACAAGGTGCTTTAGAATATATTTGGAATTTTATAAATTCTAATTACTTTAATGTCATAAAAAATGCCTTTGCCAATGGCTCAACACAAAAGGCAATCAATGATGAGAATTTAGACTTTATACATCTTGTAATCCCAAGCGAAGAAGTGCTAAAAGATTTTCATAAAGCAACATACAATCTATACAAACAAAAGCATATAAACCAGCAAGAATCCCAAAGACTAGCGGAGTGGCGCGACTATCTGCTGCCTTTGCTTATGGGCGATCAAGTGGAAGTGGTATAGGCGATCTACCCACCTAGAACGCCCTCGCCACATTTAGTAACACGCCCTAGCCTAGATCACACCACTTCTCCCCCTATCGCTTGACATAGTGCGTAAAGTCTGCTAGCTTTGATCCAATCTCAACTCTACAAAGGACCTGCAATGCCTATCGCACACAATATCACCGATCTAATCGGGCGCACGCCTATCCTAGCCCTCCACCAATTCGCCCCCAATCTCTACGGCAAATGCGAGTTTCTAAACCCAAGCCACTCTGTCAAAGACCGCGCCGCTTACGCGATGATCCAAGATGCCCTAGATAGCGGCAAGATCACGCAAGACTCCACCATAGTAGAATGCACCAGCGGCAATATGGGCATCTCTCTAGCGATGATTTGCGCAAGCCTAGGGCTAAAGATCATTATCACGATGCCAGAGTCTATGAGCCTAGAGCGGCGCAAGATGATCGCGCTTTTTGGCGCGAAGCTTGTGCTGACCCCAGCCGCACAGGGTATGCAAGGCGCACTCGATGAGGCAAACAGACTGCTTGCAAGTATCCCCAATGCCTTTATGCCAAGCCAATTTACAAATCTAGCCAACAAAGAAGCCCATAAACGCACCACTGCCCTAGAGATTTATGAGAGCTTTAGCGGCGAGCTTGACTACTTTGTCGCGGGCTTTGGCACAGGAGGGACGATCAGCGGAGTAGGCGAAGTGCTTAAGGAGAAAATCCCGCATTTGCGTATAATCGGCGTAGAGCCAGCCGCCTCGCCACTCCTTAGCCAAGGGCAAGCCGGAGCGCACAAGATCCAAGGCATAGGCGCGAACTTTATCCCCAAAATCCTAAACACAAGCGTGATAGACTCTGTCATCTGCGCGGGCAATGAAGAAGCCATAGCCACCGCGCAAGCTCTAGCCAAAATCGGCGTGATGGTGGGGATCTCAAGCGGCGCGAATGTCGCTATCGCGCTACAAATCGCCAAAGAAAATCCGGGCAAAAAGGTGCTAACAATGCTTAATGACACAGCGGAGCGATACTTATCGACAGATTTGTTTGGCACTTTGTAGGCAGCCAGCCCTATGGCTATCTGCTCTCTAAGCTAGGGCATAAATCCCTAGAATCCACTTTTCTAAAGAAACATCGCCTAGCGGCGAGCGGTATTCCTTGTTTTCTAAAGAAACTGCACTGCGTTTGTTTTCTAAAGAAACTGCGTTTTCACTAGCGGCTTTTTCTGTCATTGCGAGCTGCGACAGCGGCGCGGCAATCCACTCCCTACACTCCCTACACTCCCTATACTAGAATCCACTTTTTGAAAAACGCTTTTCTTGTCATATTGAGCCGCAGGCGAAATATCTCTGTCATTGCGAGACTTGCGCTAGCAAGTCGTGGCAATCCATTTACATTTTGTCAAAAGTGGATTCTAGGGGGTGCTAGTTTTGCAAAAAGTGCTGCAAAATCTCGCTTTTTTTAGAATCCAAATACGATAGGCTAGAATCTAAAAGGTGTATTTTGGATTCTATCCTTTCAATAGCACTTATGATTTTTTCTTGTGCTTCAAAGGGCGGGAGTGGGATTTGCAAGGATTCATAAAAGCTTATTGGCACTCTTCTGTGTCCGCTTGAGCCTGTCATATTTTTCGCCGCTTCTTGTCTTATAGAATCTTGATTAAGACAAGCAAATAAAAATTTATTGTTTAGCCCCTTATGTGTTCTAAAAATATGAAATTCGCTACTTCCCATACCCAAACCATTTGTAAGATTTTTTGCAATGGCACATTTTCCATTTTCCATACACGGCGTGATTTTAGCTATCAAAATATCATTTTCCGCAAAATAGGTATAGCTCCCCTTTCTAAGCTCTTTTAGCGGCTTATCAACTTTGTTTTGGATATAGCCTTTATCTGCCACACTTGCCATTTCCACAAAAGAAATAATGGTATTTTCATCAATATTTGCAATTTCTCTTTTGCTTGGATTAAGGGTAAGGTATTTTTTATTATTAAGCTTGATTGTATCCCAGCCTTGCGGTGGTGGGGTAGGGATAGAATCTAAAAGGGTTTTAAAATCTAATTCTGTCATTGCGAGATTTTGCGTAGCAAAATCGTGGCAATCCATACTAGAATCTGCTTGTTGATTATGGATTGCTTCGGTCGCTTCGCTCCCTCGCAATGACGATGTATCAAAATCTAGCTTAGATTCTAGCTCTTGTATAGAATCTAGCAAGGAAGCGATGAAGTCTCTACTGCCCCCCCCCTCACTAGAATCTACAATGCCGCATTTGACTAAAATCGCTTTTATCAATTCTTGGTATTTTTCTATACTCATTCTTATGGTGTTATACTGCTCTTCTACTTTTTCACACTCACTCACAATTTGCTTTTGAATCTCTAAAGGCGGCAAGGGGATTTTTAAGGTTTCAATATCCTTTGGATATACATGTGGCTGTGCAGCTCCTCTGGCTAATTCATAAATATTTTTTTGTATAAATTGTAAAGTGTAATAAATAAATCTTATAGTAATTTCACAATCAATATTGATTGTTGTGCAATCTGAAGCAAAAATTTCTTCCTGCCAAAAATTTACAAATCCAGCATTCGCACCAGAAGCACTAATTGTAATGGTATTTTTTGGGCGATTTGCTTGATTGTGTAGATAGGCATACTGAAGTCCTCCAGCCACAACTTTAATATTGCCCTCTATCGTTTGTTTTTTTGTAATAGAAGTTCCTTTTTTTATGATAATGTTTGGAAATTGCTCTAATTTCACCAACTCAAACTTACAATTTTCAAAAGGATTCTGTGTTTTGCCCTCACCTTGTGAATTGATAGGATTTAAACTTATAGCCTTATTAAACACTACATTTTCAAAATTTAAAAGCTTACAAGTTTGTGTGAAGCTCACATATTTGCTAAAAGCTTCGTGTGTGTGAAATTCACCTTTAAAACTTTGCTTGACGCAAAAGGCGATTTTATCTGTAGCATTTCTGTTGTGTTTGTCGCTTAGAAGTCCCTCTGTTTCTTGTAAGCCTGCATTACTTGTTTTACTCTTATTTATCACAAAACCTAAGAATCTTTTCTGCTCGGCTGTGTCGTCTGGGGCTTTTATGATGAGTGTGTTTTGCTTATAAGTTAGGGCGAAATACTTAAGCTTTTCTCTCTCGCACTCTAGGATAAAGGTAAAAAGCCTTTTTTCTAATTCTTGCTTTTGTGCTTGCTCGTCTAAATCTTTAAAGCCTTTAGACTCTTTGTATTTCTTAATCTCGCTTTGCTCATTAAAGGCTGTTTCATACTCTTTAAAAAGCTCGTGGCTTGGAATTTGCTCTTGCTTTAAAAAAGCTTTGTAGTCTTGCAAGTCTATGTTTTGAAGACTTACATAAGATTCTAAAATCTCTTTGTCTATGAAGCCATCTAAGTTTTGATTATCAAAAATCGCTTCTAGGCTATCTTCTAAAAGTTCGGTAATTTTAGGTGGCTCATCAAAGCGGCGAAGGAATAAAACAGCTGTGTTTGTGCCTGTGGTGCCAAAGGTTTGAGAGCCAAAGGAGCAAATGGCGTGGATAGAAAAATTTTGTAGAATAATCTCTCTTGCTAGTATGGTGGCTTTATCGGAGTTGCTTAGTATGGAGCTGGGCAGGACTATCGCGCAAAGGGCGTTTGGCTTTAGGATATGGGTAAGCCTTTCTATAAAGACAAGTTCTATTTCTTTAGCGTTGGGGCTTAGGTGTTCTAACACTTTGTAGGGGATATTGCCATTTTTACCCTTTAAAACACTGCGTGATAAATGCTGTTTAAATTCTTTCACACTATAAGGGGGATTTGCGACTAAAATATCAAAATCTTGTTGCTTTTCTCCGTAAAATTCTTTGTCGTATTCTAAGCCGTCTATGAAGCGGATTTTATTATCCCCTGCACCATTGAGCAGCATACTCACTTGAGAGGTCATAGCTAGGCGGTCATCTGCGTCTATGCCATAAAAGTAGCGTGAGATTTCTCTATCTTCTATGCTTAAATGTGAATCTTTACAATAATCGCTTATCGCACTTACCCCTTCTGTGAGAAAATGCCCCGCTCCACAAGCAAAGTCTATAACTTTTGGGAATGTTTTGTTGCGCAAATTTATAAAATCTTCAAAAGGTAAGGAATTCCAAATAAAACGAGTGATGGGTGTGGGGGTGAAATAAATGCCCTCATTTTGCGTAAAGCCCTCGTTTAAAAAATGCTCAAAAAGGTCGCTTATAAATTGATTTTTATTCGCATATAAAAGGCGGTAGTTTTCAAAAAGCTGGATAACTTCTACTAGAATCTTGCCGTTTTGATTAAAGAGCTTTTTGTTATAGACTTTTTTAAAGGCAAAAAATTGTGCGGAATAATTTTGTGCATTTGATATGGCATCTTCTAGAATCTTTTGCGCTTGTTTGCGGTTGGTATGAAAATAATCTTTAAAGGTCTTTTCTACTAAATCATCGGCGATAAAAAACACTTCTTCGTTTAAAAACTCTATCATTGCAGAGATAAAAAGCCTTTTTAATCGCTTATAAAGACTAAAATAATCATCGCTAAAAGGGTTGTAGTAAAACTCTAGCCTTTCATCATCATTTTTCTTTTCATCATAGCATTTTGCAAGAAAAACGGCTAGCAAAACATCAAAAGCGGTGTTTCTGTTGCTGACTTTATTGTGCCTTAGAATCTCTCTAAATTTTAGATTTAAGCCATCGCTTTCATCAAAGGGCTTTAAGTCTTTTTTGTAAAGGGGGAGAATGCCTATATTGTAAGCTTGTGATTTAAAGATTAAATCGTGGTAACTTTGCTTATTGTAAGTATCTTCCCAAGCGGAGAAAATATCGCTAGCTTCTGAAGCTTGTTTAAAGGTTTGAATGCTTTTATCACTTAGGGCTAAGTCTAATACATTATCATCATCTTTAAATTTTATAATTTCATCTTTATAACTTATGCTTTTTGTGCGTTCATCAAAATCGCTTGCATAAAGCATAAGCCACTCTACACTTCTAGCTTGAGCGGCGTAGCTAAAGAGTTGATTGCCTTCTTCATTAGTGAATAAATCTTGCTTTGCTTTGTTGTATTCTTTTCCTGCGGTTTTACACTCTATAATGGCATAGATAAATTTTTCTTTGTTATCTTTTGCTTCTTTATAAATGGTGATGTCTGCCCTACCGCTTTTGCCTGTGTGTCCTAGCTTCCAAGTCTTTTCTAGCACTAAATCTTGTGGCTTGTAGCCTTGCTCTAGCAGTCTATGCACACATTCAAATACGACAAAATTTTCATTCCTTGCTTTGCCATCTGTTGTAGTAAAACCTGTAACAGAATCGCTTTCTGTGTATAAGTCTTTTGGATAGATGAGCTTTTGATTTGTAAAATCTACTTGCATTATGTAGGTGTTTATGGTCTTTGTGTAGATATTTGCTTGTTTAGAATCTAGCTTGTTAGATTCCCCCCCCCCCCCCGCAGAGAGAGCTTCAAAGCCTAAAATCTCTAGCACTTCTTTTAGATTGTCTTGTGTAATCATTAAACCCCTTTGTCTTAAACAATATCAATATGTCTCAAGCAGTATCTATGCCAAATAGCAAGGATTCTAGCAGAATCCTTGCAGTGCCTTATCCTTACCCCTCTAGGCTTTTCATATCAATCACATATCTAAACTTTGCCTTGCCATTTGTAAGATTGCTATACGCTGTGTCAATGTCTTTTATGCTAATGATTTCTACTTCAGGGTAGATTCCCTCTTTTACAGAAATATCTAGCATTTCTTGCGTCTCTTTTATGCCACCAATGAGTGAGCCATACACCTTTTTCCCAGCACTAAAGACAAGACGCGTTACATCAATATGCGTTTTTAGCTCCACAGGGGGCAGCCCCACAATCGCCAGCTCTCCGCCAAATTTGAGCAAATCCACATAGCTATTGACATCATAAGCGGTAGGAATGGTAGAGATGATAAAGTCAAATCGCTCCTTGCACTCACTCGTATTTGTGTAGAGAGCCTTTATCCCTAAATCTTTAGCTTCTTGTGCCTTAAGCGTATTTCGTGCAAATACACTCACTTCCGCCCCAAGATACAGGGCATATTTGACCGCCATAAGCCCGAGTCCGCCAAATCCAGCTACTGCGACTTTATCGCCTTTTTTGACTTTGCTAAATTTTAAGGGGCTATAAGTGGTGATACCCGCACAAAGCAGTGGGGCGACCTTGTCTAATGGGGCATTTTGCGGCACTTTGATCGCAAAGTTTTCACTCACAACGATATTATTTGAGTAGCCTCCATAAGTTGGGGCATTATCGTGGAAGCAATCAAGGCAATCATAAGTGAAAACCGCCTTGCCATTTTCGCAAAACTGCTCTTGACTTTGTTTGCACGCAGCACACTCCCCACAGGAATTCACCATACAGCCAACCCCCGCATAATCGCCGACTTTAAACTTACTCACGCTTTTACCCACAGCCACCACACGCCCAGCTATCTCGTGCCCGGGCACCATAGGGTAGATCCCCTCTTTCCATTCACTTCGCGCAGAATGTATATCGCTATGGCAGATTCCAGCATAGAGAATCTCAATCAAAATGTCATTCTCCCCCATCGCGTGGCGAGTGAAGCTAAAAGGCTTAAATGTGTCATCTTTGTGCGTAACTGCATAGCCTTTGGCGGTGATTTTTTGCCCATTGTTGGCTTGGGCTAGATTGTCTTTTAAAAGCATTGTTGCTCCTTTTAGTGAAAGTTGGATTCTAGGCTAGAATCTAACGCAGCATTATAAAGCCTAGCACCTAGTGTCTGTCAAGTATCGTTACAAATCTGCCCACATTGATACGAAATAGTAAATATCAAGTAAATATAAGGTAAAGCAGCTACAATTTACCCCCTATATCATCTAAAGGAGTTTTTATGCACGCTTTTGTAACAAAACCTACAAGCAAGATTCTAGCTGTAAGCACGATTGTAGCTAGTATGTTTAGCACTGCAAGCGCATTTGATATTAAATACAACGGCTGGCTTGAAGCATTTGGTAAAGGTGGCTTTAATAATCAAGCTATCGATGCAGACAAAGGCATCTATCCCACAGATAGCTTTCTCAATGTCGTAGGTAGCCTTGGCTTTGATGGCAACTTGCTTCCCAAAGATACAGAAAATCAATCGCTCAAATATGGCTTTAATGTTACAGGTGGGTCGATGATTTTGGATTCTACGAGCAAGGGGTTTCCACTAGGACCAGATAGCGTGAATAACGAGTATGTAGGAAACTGGGCAGGGTATAATCAAAACCTAGGTCCAAAAGATGGCACAAATCGCCATCTCTATGTGGTCAATAATGCCTATCTTGATTATACTTATGGGGATTTTGATACAAGCCCTTTTAGCTTCCAATTCAAAGGCGGTCGCTATCTCTCAAGTGCTGAGTATATGAGCGGCTATACGCAAGGCTTTGAAGCGGCGATGAAGTTTAAATTTAGCGATTCTCAATCACTCAAGCTTTGGTGGTATAGCTCTTATGGTAGGGCATTTGCCTTTGGTCAATGGCTGATTGACTTCTACTCGCCACAGGGCTATATGACTTCAGGCGGGCAGTTTGCCAACTACGGAATCCACGCGTTTAAAGCGATTTACAGCCTTGGTGGGCTTGACATCACGCCCTATATCTACTTCTCTCCTGGCACTTATACAGCTCCGGCATTCCGCGTAGAGTATGATACAAACAAGGGCTTTGATGGCACAGGCTTCCGCTCACGCACCTTTGCTAATATCTTGCTCCCAATTTATGGCGATGATACTTGGGTAGGCAAATATCGCTGGGGCTCCATAGTCGATAAATACACGCAAAGCTTGCTTATCCAGCAGCAATTTGACTACAACAACTACAACTTCGGGCTAGGTGTGTATAAAAACTTTGGGCACGCTAATGCTAGGATCGGGACTACTGGGAATCCTTGGATGATAGACTTCTGGACAGCTAGCTCCTATGACATCGGTCGAAGTATCAGCGATATGATTGGTAAAGATGCTATCACGCCTTATCTCTTTGTCGGTGGGACACACTTTGCAAACAAGCTATGGTGGCAGATCCTTGGTCGCTGGACAGATGCAGAGCGTAGTCAAGAGCATAGTGTCGCGCTCAATCTTAAATACCAAATCGATGAGAGATTATCAATCGGCGGGAAAATCGAATACTTCAGCGATACGACAAAAGCTGGCTACAAAGTCGGCTGGGCAAATGAGAGTGGCAGCAATGGTAATACTGCTCCGCAATCTGGCACACCCAAAAATATCGCTGATAGAAGCCACGCATTTTTGTGGATACACTACGACATCTAAGTCAGTGTAACCACCCAAATCTGCGATACCCTATATTCTACAAGCTAGATTCTGCTAGAATCTAGCTCCACTTACCCACTCTTGCTTTAAGGACTATGATTGAAAAAAATAGATTCTATGAATTTGGTGCCATTTATTGATATTATGCTAGTGCTTTTAGTGATCGTGCTTACAACGGCTTCTTTTGTCAATACCTCTAGAATCCAAGTCAATGTCCCTAAAGTGAGCGATGGCTCAAGCAAGCAAGACACACAGAGCAAGCCCATTACCATCGCTATTGATGAGCAGGGTCGCTACTATCTCAACGACAAGCCCCATACACTAGAATCCTTAAAAGAAGCGATCAAAAGCTATGATGAAAGCACCTCTGTCATCATCAATGGCGACTCCCAAAGCAACCTAAACGCCTTTGTGCAGATGATGGATATAATCCAAGCCCAAGGGCTAAAAGATCTCTATATAGTCGTAGAAGAAGAGTAGCCAAAGACTCGCCCTAGCCTAGAATCCACTTTTACTAATTTGACTACAAGCCTACACCTAAGGCAGCCCGACCCTCCCAACGATCGCAAGCAAAGAGCAAGCCCAAAGCTCCTGCACCCCCCACAAACCCAGCTCCTAGAATCCACCTTGCTACACCTCAACGCTTTTTTGCAAATGCAAGTCAAAGCCACTTAGAGCATTGTAGCTTTTAGCAGTATTGACACAATGAGAGCTAAGAAGTGTGAAGTCTTTCACGCCAAGCTGTTTTAGAATCTGTGCGCCGATGCCAAAGTCTTTCATATCGCCACAATTTTTTGCCGCACTGCCACTTGCAATTTTTGCCCCCATAGCTTTAGTGCTATCAAGGCACACAAGATAGCCACCTTGCTGTGAGAGTAGCTCTATGCTTTTTTGCAGAGCTTGCCACTCACTAGAATCTGTCAAAAGAGCAATATCACTGCTTGTGCTATGGAATCTAATGAGCGGAGTTTGAGCCTGCGGACCAAAGCTAAAGGCGATATGTTCATTGTCTAAATGATCTAAAAAGGTGATTTTCTCACACTCTTGTGCCATAAACACCGCCTTTTCACGCGATACTTCACGCACGAGATTCTCAAAATTTAGGCGGTATTGAATAATGTCGCTGACATACAAAATCTTTAGATTATGAGTCTTAGCAAAATCAAGGAGAAATTTATCCCCCCTCCCAGCCATCGTGCCGTCCTTTTTCATAATCTCACAAATTACGCTAATGGGCGCAAGCCCTGCAAGTCTGCAAATATCCACACTAGCCTCTGTATGCCCTGTGCGGATAAGTGTGCCTCCACTCTTAGCAATAAGGGGGAAAATATGCCCCGGACGCACAAAGTCGCTTGGCTTTGCATTGCTATCACACATTAGGCGGATTGTCAAATCTCTCTCATACGCAGAAATGCCTGTCTTTGCCTCTTTAGCGTCAATGGATATGGTAAAGGCGGTTTCGTGGTTGCTATCATTTCTTTGCACCATTGGTGGCAGGTCTAGCTTATGGGCTAGCTCTTGCGTGATAGATACGCAGATTAGCCCCCTTGCTTCTTGAGCCATAAAGTTGATTTTCTCTGGGGTTGAAAAAATCCCAGCCATTACCAAATCGCCCTCATTTTCTCTGTCTTCATCGTCCATTATGATGATCATCTCACCTTTTTTAATCGCCTCTATGGCATCTTTCATACGCGTTTGATACATTGAACTATCCTTGAAATTTATGTAAGCACGGATTATATACTAAAGATCCTAAACCCCAGCAATGCAAGCACAAAGGCTTGTAGCCTAGCTAGGCTCAAAATACAAAGACGCAGAATTCACACAATGGCGCGTGTTTTTCTCTGTGAAGCCCTCTCCTACAAAAATATGCCCCAAATGTCCGCCACAATTAGCACATACAATCTCTGTGCGCCTGCCATCGCTATCTGGCTGTTTAGCCACAGCCCCTGCAATCTCATCATCAAAGCTAGCCCAGCCACAATGGCTAGGAAATTTATCTTTAGCTTCATAGAGTTTAGCCCCACACTGCCTGCAGAGATAGACCCCTTCTTCAAAATGATCTGTGTAAATCCCGCTAAATGGCGGCTCTGTGGCTTTATCGATGATGATCGCGCGCTCTTTCTCACTCAGTGGTGGCATAGGGGGCATACATATCCTTTAAAAAAAGTATCGGTAGCCTAAAAGCACCTTAAACATTCCGCCAAGCGGGGCATCTGCTCTTTGATCTGGTAGAGCTTGTGTAAGTCTAGCGACCCCACCCCCTAGCTCGAAGAATACCCCGTGCCCACTCTTGCTAATAAACTCGTGTCCAAGCCCACCGCTAATCTCCCAATAATACGGAGCGTTGGCAAAGCTACTTGTGCGTGTATTGACAAGCCCAAACCCAGCCCCCACAAACAAATACGGGCGAAAATATGGAAACCCTATGTAAGAGCTAATACTCCCTCCCCCAAATATCCCAAGTGATAGCTTCTCATAAAAGCCCAAAATATTTGTATCAAAGCTCTCTTCTTGCAGAAATTTTGCTGCTTTAGATTCTATGGATATGGTGTTGCGCAGCTGTAAAATCTGCCCTTGATACAGAGGGAATCCAAGCTCTAGCCCTCCGCCCATACTCGCCCCTGTGTTAGCATAAACCCCTAGAGCAAATCTACTTGAGCTATCCCACTCCCTAGCACTAAGCCCCACACTAGAGCCTATGGCAAGCATAAGCAATAGCCCTAGAATCTTTGCTATTTTTTGTGGCGTGTGCATTGCTTATCTCCTTGTGAGTATTGTGCGCATTATACATTCTTCAAGGGCGATAAGCTAGTATTGCGCATTATGATTATTAGGGATTGCTTATGCTGTGGCTTTTTGCTTTAACTTTGCTTTGCATTTATATCCGTCCTTTAAATTTGCCTTTGTGGGTGTATAGCTCTCTTGGGGCGGCTCTTTGTGTGGGATTTGGGTTTGTGAGTTTAAGCGATGTGGCGTTTGTGTGGGATATGGTGTGGGATAGCACCTTTAGCCTTGTTGGGCTTATCATTTTTGCATTATCTTTAGAAAAGCTTGGATTTTTTGAAGTTTTAGCCCATTACACGCTAAGGCTTTCTACGCATAGGCAAACCTTACATTTACAAACTTGGAAATTTTTTGTCTTTATAGGTGTGCTTGCAAGTGTGTTAGCGACATTTTTTTCTAATGATGGGGCGATTTTAATCCTAACGCCTCTAATCATCGCGCTTTTAACCCATATAGAAAATGTCAAATTCTCACGCTCTCCGCTTATCATCTTTTTACTATTTGTGGGATTTATGAGTGATTTTGCTTCAAATACATTTATCTTTTCAAATCTCACAAACATCATCACCGCAGATTTTTTTACAATCACATTTATAGATTTTGCCTTAGCTATGGCATTGCCGCAGCTTTTTGTGATCCTTGCTGTTTTTATTTTATTTTGGATTCTATTTACACGCAAACTCCCAAAAACACTAGAGTTTAAAGTGCATACACAAGCTTTGCCAAAGCCTAGTATTACGCTATTTTGTTTTGCCTTAACCTTACTTTTGCTCTTTGGCATTATTGGCGGGGAGAAATTTGGCTTTGCTCTTTGTGTTTTCACGCTAGGCGTGGCATTTTTAGGCACGCTGTGTGGAATCCTAACACACAAAATCGCGCTTAAACAAATGCTCAAACTTGCTCCTTTGGGCATTGTAGCTTTTAGCTTAGGGCTGTTTATCGTGGTATTTGGGCTAAATAATATGGGGCTTGTTGGCTTACTAGCTAAAGGACTTAAGCATTTTGATACCCTGCCATTGTTTGCACAAATCTTTAGCGTAGGTATATCTTCAAGTCTTGGCTCTAGTGTGATAAATAATTTGCCTATGGTTATGCTAGGGGATTTAGCACTAAAGGATTCTAGCAACGCACTTATTTTTGCTCATTTGCTAGGCTGCAATGTCGGGGCAAAGCTCACGCCCATTGGCTCATTAGCGACTTTGCTTTGGCTTTTTAGCCTTAAACGCTACGGGATTAGCATTAGCTTTTTACAATATATGCTAATAGCTTTGCTTATCGTGCCTTTTGTGCTTTTTTTCGGGCTTTTGGGACTTTGGGTTTATGTGAAGATAGCGGGGATTTTTTTATAAGAGTTGCTACACCTAAGCGATAGCATAAGTGTAGCTAGAATCTAGCAATGCGAGTCTTGCGCGCATTACACTAGGGCATTATAGCTTGGAAGCGTTTTTAGCAAGATAGTCAGCTACACCTTGTGCGGTTGGCTTCATACCTTCTTGCCCTTTTTGCCAGCCTGCTGGGCATACTTCTCCGTGTTGTTGGAAGAAAAGCAGCGCATCAGCCATACGAAGCATTTCGTCCATATTGCGCCCAAGTGGGAGGTCGTTGATCACAGCGTGGCGCACAACTTGGTCCTTATCGATCAAAAAGCTACCGCGCAACGCCACAGCACCATTGATAAGCACATCATAATCCCTAGAAATTTGCTTTGTAATATCAGATACCATAGGGAAGCTTACCTTGCCGATACCACCTTGCTCAACAGGCGTATTTCTCCACGCAAAATGCACCACATCAGAGTCGATTGATACACCAATGACATTGAAGCCTTTTTCTTGGAAATCTTTCACACGGTGATCCATAGCGAGAATCTCACTTGGACAAACAAAGGTAAAATCTTTGGGCCAGAAGAATACAACCGCGCCATTTTTACCGAGATTTTTACTTAGCTCAAAATTTTCTACAATTTGTCCATCGGCTAAAACTGCTGGGGCTACAAAGTCTGGGGCTTTTCTTGTTACTAACATAACAAACTCCTATGTAAAATGAATTTGATAATAATCAAGAATTATTATCGTTTGGCATTGTAGCTAGCAATGGTTAATAATTATCGTAGTCTATGGAGAAATCCCCTGCTAGAATCCTAAAATGCCACTTTTAGCCTAGAGTTTGCGAATTTCTGCTACTATTGCAGACTTAATTATTTAATATTTTGTGTATGTTTTTTTGCGTAAATGGCGGTTGCCAACGCCTATTTTTTAGATAAAGGAGATCGGTATGGATTCTAGTCATCTTTTTCTTATTGATGTGGCTTATACGGCGGATTTGGCTGTGATAGAAGCACATCTAGCAGAGCATAGATCCTATCTTGCCAAAGGCTATGAAGCGGGGTTTCTACTCGCTTCTGGTCCTAAAACCCCTCGCACAGGCGGTATGATCATCGGGCGTTTTGCCTCAAGGGAAGACGCACAAGCCTTTGCCGTTAATGACCCATTTGCCCTAAAGCACATAGCGCAGCACACAATAGTTGAGTTTGATCCCGTGCTACACGCCCAAGAGATCGCGACATTTTTGACAAAGTAGGCAAATATGAATGACATAATCCACTTCATCGTAGATACAGTTGGTGCGCTTGGGTATGTAGGCGTATTTTGTATGATGTTTTTAGAATCCAGTTTTTTCCCTTTTCCATCAGAGGTGGTGATGATCCCAGCAGGCTATCTTGTGTATAAAGGCTCTATGGATATGAGCTTGGCACTTTTGGCTGGGGCAGCAGGAAGCCTTGCAGGAGCGGTGTTTAACTATGTCTTGGCACTATATTTTGGGCGTGCATTTGTGGTGCGATTTGGGAAGTATGTGTTTTTTAGCGAGCAGACGATGGCAAAAATGGAGGGCTACTTCTCGCGGCACGGAGAGATTAGCACATTTTTAGGGCGTTTGATCCCGGGCGTTCGGCAGTATATCTCTCTGCCCGCTGGCTTGGCAAAGATGAATCTCTGGAAATTTAGCATTTATACAACACTTGGTGCGCTTATTTGGATCACCATTTTAGCGGTGTTTGGCTACTATGTGGGCGAAGTGTTTGGCGATGATTTGAGTGCAAGCGGGATTGCCAATGTCCTAATCGATAAAGCCACGACTTTTGATATTAGAAAGTCCTTACACCTAATCGTGCTATCCACCCTTGGAGCAGTCGCAGTGATCGCTCTAGTATATATCCTATGGTATAGGAGAAAGCGCAAAAATGCCTAGCCACCCTAGAGTCTCTGCACCCCAGCTTGTCATAGCCCTAGATCTCCCAAATCTAGATGAAAATCTCGCGCTAGCACGCATTATCTATGATAATCCAAAGCGCGAAAATATCTGGCTCAAAGTGGGCTTACGCGCCTTTATCCGTGATGGTGCAAAAGGCATTGAGAAGATCAAAAAGACAAGCGGGGCAAAAATATTTCTAGACCTTAAGCTCTATGATATTCCCAACACAATGGCAGATGCAGCCAAAGAATGCGCACATTTAGGCATAGATATGATGACAATCCACGCAAGCGCGGGGCTAGAGGGTATGCGTGCGGTTATGCAAAGTATCGCTACAAATGCGCCAAATATGAAAGTAATGGCAGTAAGCGCGCTAACAAGCTTTGATGATGAGAGCTTTTATGCAGTGTATGGGAAAAAAGTGGATTCTGGGGTGCGGGATTTAAGCGCACTTGCAAGCCAAGCAGGCGTGAGCGGTATGGTCTGCTCTGTGCTAGAATCTCGCGCGATCAAAGCCACACATAGCAATCTACTTACCCTAACCCCCGGGATCCGCCCCCAAAGCCAAGCAAAGCCAGATGATCAAAAGCGCACCGCCACAATCGCGCAAGCCGTGCAGGCACAAGCAGATTTTCTTGTCATCGGTCGCCCTATTTACACCGCGCAAGATCCGCAAGCTGCCATAGAATCTGCTCTTATGCAAATAGATAGTGCCTACACAGCACAAGGCTTATGATGAATGCCCCCATTTTGCGCACCAAAAACGAGCTACTAGCATTTATCAACAAGCTAGATTCTAGGCAAGATCTAGGGCTTGTGCCGACTATGGGGGCATTACACAATGGACATAAATCCCTAATCCAAGCCAGCATACAAGATAATCCCCACACCATTGTCTCAATTTTTGTCAATCCCACGCAATTTGCCCCTAATGAAGATCTCTCCACCTATCCTAGAAGCCTAGAGCAAGATTACGCGCTTTGCGATGCGCTTGGGGTGAGCGCGGTATTTGCCCCAAGTGTGGAGGAGATGTATCCTAGCGCGCAAGGGGCAGGTGCTTTGTGTGATAGTGCGCTAGATGAAGTGCGCTTGCTACCGCCAAAGTCTATGGGCTATGTGCTAGAGGGCTTTGCGCGTCCTACGCATTTTGCCGGTGTGCTACAAGTGGTGCTAAAGCTCTTTATGCTTACCCGCGCTAATAACGCCTATTTTGGGCAAAAGGACGCGCAGCAGCTCCTACTTATCAAGCGTATGGTGCGCGATTTATGCCTGCCTATTTGCATACACGGCTGTCCCATTGTGCGCGATGAGTTTGGGCTAGCCCTTAGCTCGCGCAATGCGTATTTGAGCGATGAAGAGCGCGTGCAGGCATTGCGCCTACATCAAGCACTAGAATCTATCAAGCAAGCCTACAATCAAGGCATAACAGCCGCTAAAGAGCTGCAAAACATAGGCATAAAAGTGCTAAATAATATGGATATAGAATATCTTGAAATCATCGATGAGAATCTAGCTCTTATAGAGGATTTGCGCCAAGGTGGTGGGGCGTGCATTGTCGTGCTAGTCGTAAGAGTCGGGCGCGTGAGACTGCTAGATAATCTCTGGCTAGAGCCCAACTAGAATCCACTTTTAGAATCCATTTGTAAGGAGTTTGGCAATTATGAAAAAAGTCTTTTCTGTGATATGTGGGGTAAGTCTTTTAGCGCAGGTGGCTTTGGGATTTGAGAGCATTGATGAAGCCTTGAAAAATGGCGTGAGTAAGGGCGATGTGATTTTATATGGGAATTATGTGGGCTTGCAAAAAGGCGGTGCTACGACCATAGGCGATGAGTCTTTGGGACTTGCGCATTATGCCTACTTGGGGAATCTAGGCTATCTTATGGGCAATGTAGGGCTAAGCTATACTTCTGGATTCTATAAAAATTTTCGCGCTTCTATCGGCTTTCGCGCGGTGGCGTCATTTTATGATGCACATACCGGATTTTTCCCCCCCACTGGTGGTAAAGGCGATACCAAGGCAGATTTTTTCAACCACAACCAAGCTGCCATAGCAGAATCCTTTATCGAGTATTTTGATGGCGATACGAGCCTAAAAACAGGGCGCATAGCCATCGCAAATGATTGGGTCAATGTCCTTAGCGATGGTGTCTGGCTACGCAATCGCTCCTTTGAAAAGCTCTTGCTTGAAGCATTTTGGGTCAATGATTTTGGACGCATTGATTACTATCAAATGACTAGATTCTACCGCCCTACCAAAATCGGGCTTTATCACACAGGCTTAAAATACTATATCCTAAATGATGCCCTAAGTGCTAGGATCTACACTTACTTCGCACCGCCGATTTTCACAGCTATTGGCGGTAGGATCGATGGCAAAATCTCGTTTTTGGACTTTGACTTGAAGGGCAATGTAGGCTATGCATATAGTATCGAGCATAAAAACTCTCTCCCCACAAGCGATCTCATCAACGCCGGCAAAGATGGCAACGCCTTGTATGCGCAAGCATCTTTTGGACTGCCCAATGTCTTTGACATAGCAGTAGGCTATATCCACACAGGCAAAGAAGCCGGCTGGGGGAGTCTGGCGATTATGGGCAATAGCATTGATCCGTTTTTCATCTGGGGTGGCAGAGTGCTAAAAACACAGCCAAATGTCAATCTCATCTATGCCAAACTTGCCACGAAAGTTGAGCGGTTTAACTTCCTTATCACCTATGGGGCGAGCTTCTATGACTATGTCTCTAGCACCAAAATCACTAAAGCTAATCAAAATGAGCTAAATCTCGCTATGGAAATAGGCTTCACGCGCAATGTCATAGGTGTAATCAATGTGCTAAACACGCATTTAGATTCTCTAGGTGTGCCGACTATGACGCAGGTGAATGGCGGCTTGCGGCTGACATTTTAGCCCCCAAGAATCGCATAGCTAGTGATCGCTTGAGTAAGCTAGGGTTATAGTAAAATATCGTGGTTTTATTAGGAGTGCAAATGCGTAATTTTGTGTATTTGGGACTTTGGATTCTAGGATTTTCTTCTCTTCAAGCAGCACTTTTACCAGATTTCACGCTAGATGACATAAGCAATGCCCCACACAGCAGCAAAAAAGCCAAGCCTAGCCCCACCACCCTAGATCAGCCAAAAAGCCCCCTAGAATCCAATCTCCCCACGCCGGCAGACAAGGCACGCAACACGGCAGAAGAAGTTACATTTGAGCAGGCATACGCCTTGCTTTTAGAAACAAGCGATGCCATAAAGGCGCAGGATTTAAGCGTAGATCGCGCTAAAAAGCTTGCCCTAGGGGCAAAGCTTAGCTTTCTCCCAGAGATCAATGCAAGCGTGTTTTATACGCATTTAGATAGAAAGATCCAAGAGCAGCTCCCTATGGATACTAGCTCTATCCCGCCAGCTTTGTCCCAGCAGTTCGCACCCTTGCTTAGTGCGCTGAATCAGCCCATTGTCTTGCTTGATCAAAATATCATCATAGGCGCGCTTACAATGATCTATCCACTCTACACAGGTGGAGCTAGGATACAGGGTAGTAAAATCGCCGCCATAGCCCACAAAGACGCCAAAGAAGCCCTAAGGCTTAAAAAGCTATCAAGCTTTGAAGAGCTAGCAAATGTGTATTATGGCGCGGTGCTAGCAGAGAATCTTGCCCAAGTGCTTGCACAAAGTAGCCAAGCGACCAAGCAGCACTATGCAAATGCCCTAGCCTTAGAAAAAAGCGGGCAAATCGCACGCGTAGAAGTGCTAGCCGCACAAGTCGCACACGATAAAAGCCTAAATGCCCTAAGCCAAGCGCAAAATGCCGCGACAATCGCTTCTCTCACGCTAAACTCCACGCTCTCAAGCCAGAATCTAGCCCCGATAGATACACTAAAGCTAGCAGAAAAGCCCCTCCCACCAGAATCCATATTTATACAAAAAACCCTAGCAAGCTATCCAGTGCTAACTTCACTTGACCTAAAAGTCCAAAGCGCAAAAGAGGCTAAAACCCTAGCCCTAGCTCCCTTCCTCCCGCAGATTGTGGGCTTTGGGGCGGTGTATGCTAATAATGCCAATCACGCGCTTATTATGCGTGCTATCCCCACTTGGCATATCGGTGTCGCGGCAAATCTCTCACTCATCACCCCAAAGGCTAGGATCCAGCACTATCAAGCCGCCAAGCTCACCCAGCTTGAGATGCAATCCCTTGCCAATCAAGCGCGCAAAGACATCACACTCCTTGTGAAAAACACCTACAAGCAAGCCCTATACGCCCAAGAAGAATACAAAAGCAGAATGTCTTCTATCAATCTCGCCAAAGAGAATCTAAAGCTCCAAGAAAATGCCTTCAAACAAGGGCTTGCTACAAGTATGCAAGTAATCGATGCGCAAAATGCCCTACAAAATGCCCTTATCGAGCAGCAAACTTCCGCGTATAAGGCTATCATCGCACTTGCTAGGCTCTTTGCACTAAGCGATGATATAGAGGGCTTTTATCCATATAGGCAGTAGCTAGAATCCACTCATTCACTAACGACACGCCTTAGCACAAAAGTGGATTCTAGGGGGTAGGCGATTTAGTCTTGGGTGAGCAATGCGGCAGTAAAACAGGCTTGTGAAAAAATGGATTCTAGTGTGGATTGCCACGATTTTGACAAGTCAAAATCTCGCAATGACAGAGTGGGGGCGTTGTTTCAAAAGTGGATTCTAGGGTTTGAGGTAGATTAGGCATTGCGGTTTTTAAGTTTGTTTAAATATTTTTTATGCAAAATGCCCATTCCTAAAGCTTGGCGATACAAGGAGTGTGAATGAAAATGCAAATACAGACAAAAATTTTAGCGATAGTGTGCGTGGCTCTATGCTCTATCGCTCTAGCAAATGAGCCTAAAAAGCGAGGCTCCCACGCACAAATAGCCATACAATCCACAGGGCTATGGCACTCCAGCGCGAATGCCAGCACCTCTGGGCTACACGAAGCATTATTTGCAAGCTATGACTACACGACAAAGCTTGGTTTGGGCTTTGGGATTGATGCCTTATTTGGCGCGAGCTATGGCAATTTAGATAACTATATGATCCAAGGTATGCAGGATCTTATGAGCGTGCGACCGGTGGGGGATATTAACTTCCTTGTGGGGTTAGATGTGTATGTTGGCTGGCATCTAATCCGCCGCAGCTATGACAAGCCGCTCTATCTTGGCACAGGGCTAAAGGAGCTTATCTACTCCAATGTCGTGGTAAATACAAGCTTCAATATGCCCTTAATGGCAATCTATATGCCTATCGAGCTGCGCGGTGATGTGCGGCTCTCCCCAGCCCTAGCCATAGAGTATCTCCTAGCCTATGACATAGCACTCGATCAAGCCACGCAAGTAACCATCAGTGAAAAAGATAAAAGAATGCTTCCCATAGATAGCAGCTATGGCTTGCGCTTGCAATTTGGGGGGAGATATTATGCCTCGCCTAAGTTGTATTTCTTTGGCACTTTGGTGGCGGAGTATTATAACTTTGGAGCTTCAAAAGGCATTTTCGTAGGCAATCCGCCAGATACCCAAGAGCCCGGCGTCAAGCCCGGTGCAGAAGCTGTGCTATCGTATCCGCGCTCCAATCTCGGCTATGTCGGTATTCGATTAGGTATAGGATATTAGGAGGTAATGATGAGATATATACTACAAGGCATACTACTTGCGACTCTCTGCACGGCAGGCTACGCGGAAGGGCTAGTTTATAAAAGTGGATTCTACTCATCGCTAGGATTTTACACAGGCTACTATCACTATGGCGAGATAGACAGAAATGGCGGTCGTGTTATGCGTATGGATACGGCGATGTTTGGGCTTAGTGGGCAGCTTGGCAATGTTACTAGCTTTGGGCTAAAGCTTGATGCTACCGCTCGATTTAACTACGCGCTAGGGCAATACACCGGCGGGATCTTAGACCCAGATAATAAAGACAGAAATGGAAAAGCACTAAGGCAGCCTGTGGGCGCACTCGCTGGCGATGTGGAGCTAAGAGTGGGCTATGATCTTCTGCATTTTTTGCCCACAAGCTCGCTCTTTTTGCAAAGTGGTGTGAGCTACCACGCAAATCGCACCGAAATCATCTCAATGCTAAGGTATCAGGGCTATTTATATCTCCCCATAGAGCTTGAAGGACATAGCCAGATCTCGCAAACTCTAGCCCTTAGCTATGGTGGCGGCTATCGCTACCTAATCTTTGGCAACCACTTCTCCCAATCCACACGCTTTGGCTTTATGGATAATTACAGCGTGCTGCAGCACGATGGCTTTGGGGCTTTGGGATATATCGGGGCAAACTTTTTGACAAAAGATGGGGGTATGCGCTCTGTGCGGCTTGTGTATGAATACTGGAGTATAGAAGCAGCACAAGGCGCACCCATAAGGAGTATCTACACAGGGCAGCCAGTTACTCTCTATGAGCCTAAAAACAGCACGCATAGGGTATTTTTGCAATATAGCTTTGGATTTTAGCGTGCCTTTTACAAATTTGCGCACACTGCTTGCCCAAAGCTAAATTTATTTAAGGAGAATGAATGAAAAAATATGTCGAAATCAGCTTCATCGCCGCCCTCTCTCTTCTTCTCCTAATTTGGCTTGCTGTAAGCTTCTACAAAGCCTATCAGCCTAAGCCCCAGCTTATCCAAGGGCAAATCCAAGCCAAGCAATATAGCGTAAGCTCTAAGCTTGCTGGGCGTGTGGGGTCGATTTTGGTCAAAAAGGGCGATAAGGTGCAAAAGGGGGATTTGATCTTCACTATCGACTCCCCAGAGGTGCAAGCAAAGCTAGAGCAAGCAAAGGCAGGCTATGAGGCTGCTAAAGCCCTATCCCAAGAGACTAACAAAGGAGCTAGAGTAGAGACAATCATCTCCGCAAAGGATATGTATAATAGTGCCAAGGCTATGCGCGAGCTTACAGAAAAGACCTACACACGCATACAAGATCTATACAAAAATGGCGTAGTAAGCTTGCAAAGACGCGATGAAGCCTACACAGCCTACCAAAACGCCAAATACGCCGAAAACACCGCCTTGCAGCAGTATAAAATCGCCCTAGATGGCGCGAGCCACGAGACAAAAGTCGCCGCCAAGCAAAAGGAGCTTGCCGCAGCAGGGCAGCTTGATGAAGTGCAAGCCTATATCCACGATATGCAAGCCTATGCCCCAGCCACCGCAGAAGTAAGCAATATTCTCTTAAGCGAGGGTGAGCTAAGTCCCACAGGGTTTCCTGTGGTTATGCTTGTGGATAACACACAAGCGTGGCTCAATCTTAGCGTTACAGAAGAGTATCTTCCGCGCTTTAGTGTAGGGAGTGAATTTAGCGCGTTTGTCCCAGCCCTGCAAAAAGATGTGCGCTTTAAGGTGCGCTATGTAGCGGCATTGGGCGACTTTGCCACTTGGAGAGCGACCTCTAGCTCTAAGGGCTATGATTTGCGCAGCTTTGAGATAGAAGCACAGCCGCTAGAGCATATCGGGGAGTTTCGCATAGGATATAGCGCGATTGTGCGCCTAGAGCCCAACTAGAATCCACTTTTATGCAAGCATATTTCTTCAAAAAATTACGGCAATTTTGGCTCTATCTCTCGCGCCATATTGTGCTTTTGCTTATTTATGTGGTTTTGCCGCTACTTTTGGCGTGGTTTATCTATGCGGTGTTTATGGCATCGCTACCAAGAGATCTCGCCATAGGGGCAGTGGATTTTGACAAAAGCCCTTCTAGCAAGGAAGCTCTTTTTATGATTGATTCTTCTGCGGCAGTGCATATAAGGCACATCTATCCAAGTATAGAAGCAGCCAAGCAAGATTTAGCCACAAGCGCGATCTATGCCCTTGTGGTGATCCCACACTCCTATGAGTCCAATCTCAAACGCTCTATCAATGCACAAATCACACTCTACTACAATGCGCAATTTGTGCTTATAGGCAAATCTATCGCCACTGCGCTCACACAAGTAGTAGGCACACTCAATGCCAAGCAATGGAGTGCGAAAAACTTGATTAAAGATGAGAATCTACAACTTGCCATTAGCAAGTCTATGCCGATTTTTTCACAAATTATCCCCCTGTATAACGCCAGCAACAACTACGCGCAATTTATGCTTACACTCTTGCTGCCCTGTATGCTACAAATCCTAAGTGCGCTAGCGATGATCCACCTACTCAAAAATCGCCCCACAAGTGTATCTAGCGTGTTTATGCGCTATGGGTTTAATACGCTTGTGTTTGGATTCTGGGGGGTATGTATGCTAACGCTCTTGCAAAACTTAGGCTATGAGCTTAGGGGGAGCTTTTTGCTACTTGTGGCAGGGACGCTGCTGCTTGTAGCGTGTGTGAATGCTGTGGTAGTCTTTGTGCAATCTATCTTACTTGATATGAAAAAGGCTATTGGCTTTGTGGCTATCTATACTGCGCCTTCTCTGGCTTTTGCCGGGGTTACTTACCCGCAAGCTTCGATGAATTTTTTCGCGCTTTTTTGGAGTAAATTTCTGCCCATATCCTACTATATGGAGCTATATATCCAGCAAGCAAACTACGGCGGAAGCGTGGGCTTTGGGCTTGGGATTATGGGGGAGATGTTGTGGTTTTTGCTCTTTTTAGCCCTTGGGGTTATGATCTATCATCTGCGACTTTTTAGCAGTAATCCTATCATTAAATCTCTCTCAAAATCTCCGTCAAAATCTCTGTCAAAACCTTTTGGCAAACGGAGTGCGCTATGAGCTTTTTGTCCCTTGTGCTAGAAGAGTATAAAGCCATTTTTAGCAATAAACTTGTCGTAATGGTCGTGATCATCGGCTCACTTGTGTATGGACTGCTCTATCCTATGCCTTATATGAATGATATTGTCCGCAAGCAGCGACTTGTCATCATTGATGAAGATTCTAGCGCGCTATCAAAGCGGCTGATTTTTCTTGTTAGCAGCACAAGAGAAATCGCGCTAGTGCGTGAGGTTAGCTCCATTGATGAAGCTAAGTGGTTGATTGAAAGCTTTGAAGCTGATGGCGCACTCTATATCCCTAAAGGCTTTGAAGCAAACGCGAAAAAGGGCGTTGGCAGTGTCGTATCCTATATGGGCAATGCCTCTTACTTCCTCGTGTATGGGGCGATCGCAGAGGGCGTGCATAAGGCAATCGATGAGCTAAGCGATGAGCTAAGAAAAGCTCGCGACCCAAATTTGCTTGATACAGAGCTTGTAAGCTTGCAGGCTATCCCTTTATACAATCCAAGCCTAGGCTATACCAACTACGCCCTAGCTGCGGTGCTAGTCTTTATCCTGCACCAAACTGCCATAGCAGGCAGCGGTATCCTAAGCGCGTATCAAAACAGAATCCGCATCCGCGCAACTGCTAAAAAAGACTACCAAGCCTTGCAGCATTATAGCAACTACGCTAGTGCGTGGAAGATCGTAAGTGCTAGAATCCTAGCTTTCACAGGGATTTATTGCGTGCTGTTTGGTTTGTATTTTGGGGTGCTTTTCCCACTTTTTGGGGTGAGTCATATCGCAAGCTTGAGTGATTTTTGGTGCTTTGCGATTATATTTATCGCAAGCTGTGTGGCTAGCGGCGTGCTTTTGGGGGTTAGCTTAGAAGATGAGAGCTTGCCTACGCAAGTGATCTTTGTCTCTTCTATGCCTTTGGTGTTTATTTTGGGCTTTATTTGGCCCAGTGAGCTGCTACCGCAATTTTTGCAAGATCTAAGCGTTATGATCCCAGCCTACCACGGCGTTAGAGGATTTATCAGCCTAAATCAAATGGGCGCGAGCTTTGCAAGTGTGGCTCCACATTTTTTCGCGCTATTTGGGCTATTTGGGCTGTGCTTTGTAGCGAGCATTATCGTGCTACACAAACGCCAGAAACAAGCGTGCCTACTATGCAAGAAGCCATAAATATAGCTTATGCTATAATCCCATTTCCCCCAAAGCAATTCAAATATAGCAGTAGCAATGGAGAAAAATGTGCGCTTCTATTCTAAACCACTCTTAGATTTTACTAGCACTAAGCTCTTTCTAGCCCCGCTTGCTGGCTATACGGATCTGCCCTTTCGCTCGGTGGTCAAACGCTTTGGCGTAGATATTACAGTGAGTGAGATGATAAGCTCCCACGCGCTTGCATTCTCTAGTGCTAAAACGCTCAAAATGCTCCAAAAATCCCCCCTAGAGACACCTTATAGCGTGCAAATTGCCGGCTCAAAGCAAGAGATTATCCAAAAAGCCATAGCCGTGCTAAACACCCAAGAGGGCATTGATATTGTGGATTTTAACTGCGGCTGCCCAGCTCCCAAAGTCGCTAATCACGGCAATGGCAGCGGACTTTTGCAGGATCTGCCTAAGCTTGTAGAGCTGCTCAAACTCATTAAAGAGCAGAGCAAGACACCTTATACAAGTGTCAAAGTGCGGCTAGGCTTTGATGAGAAGATCCCCACTGAAATCGCTCACGCGCTTAATGATGCGCCCATAGATTTTGTCGTAGTGCATGGCAGGACGCGCAAAGATGGCTACAAAAAGGAGAAAATCGACTACCAAGCCATAGCCCAGATGAAAAAGATCTTGCGCCACCCACTCATCGCCAATGGCGAGATCGACTCTGTGGCAAAGGCGCAATCTGTCCTGCAAGAAACAGGCGCAAATGGCGTGATGATAGGGCGAGCCGCGCTCACTAGCCCGTGGATCTTCTGGCAGATCCGCCATAACACCACCGCGCTTCCTGCAATGGTGAAAAAGGACTTAGTGCTAGAGCATTTTGATGCGATGGTGGAGTTCTACGGCGATAGGGGTGTGGTGATGTTTAGAAAAAATCTCCACGCCTATGCCAAGGGGCACGATGGCGCAAGTGCTTTCCGCAATGTGGTAAATACCATCACAAGCCCCATAGAAATGCGACAGAGTATTGAAGAGTTTTTTGCGACAAGTGTGCTAGAGTGGGGAAGCGCGGAGCTTGTGCATTTCAACAAAAGAAGCGTGTAATGCGGTGGCAAAACGAAAATTCTAGCAACGACAATACAAAAGTCGCAAAAATCTCAAAAGTGGATTCTAGTAATAAAGCTTTTTTATCGTCATTGCGAGCTTTGCGAAGCAAAGCGTGGCAATCCACACAAACAAAGACACAAGCCCTAGAATCCACTTTTTTATACAACGCCGAAAAAACGCAAAAAATACAGAAATTACAAAAAGTGGATTCTAGGATTTGCGATGAGAAAACAAGGCATAACCGCAGTTTCTTTAGTAAAGTAGGGTTGTGCAGTGGCGAGCAAAGAGATAAGACTTGGGTGTCTATCGAACGAGAGCTAAGCCACAAACTCCCTGCTTTATCGCGCAAAACCAGCGAAGCGGTCGGCGATAGCCGATGTTTCTTTAGTAAAGCCGAATCCTCTAGTAAAAAGCCAGCGCCCCCAACAAACCAAGCCGCAGGCGGCAGGATTTTTAGTGAAAAAGCGGGGTTGTGCAGCCTTTTGTGCGGAGATAAGCCTAGTGGGCTATCGCACAAACAAAAGGCAAACTCCCCGCTTTTTCGCAAAAAGCCAACGCCCCCAACAAGCAAAACGACTGCAATATACTTTGCCCTATACCTACTAGCAGCCTCTGCCCCCCTACACGCCGCACCAGAATCCAAAGAGCCAAAACGCACGATTTTGCAAAACAATCCCACACACACCACCACGCCCACTATCTCCACACCTGCCCCAAAGCCTGCCAATCCTCCCGCTAATCCCACTACCACACTAATAGACACCCCACCGCCTATTAGCGATAATGCGCTAGGCAAGTTTGGCGCGCAGGATTCTAGCTTTTTCTACAAGCCTAGTCCTAGCGCGTGGGTGTTTGGCGATATTTTGCACCCCTACATTGGCTTTGGGCTTACTTCTTCAAGCTCTATCCACACGCACAACACCCAAAGTATGAGCAAGGAAGTCGCCACCTGTCCTAATCAAAAATGCAGCGGCGATACCACAAGCGCGGAGTATTCTGGGCAGCTTAATGCAGGCTCTAGTCTAGAGCTTGGCGCGGAATACTTTTTTGACAAGTTTCACATTGTAGGCATTAGACTCTTTGGCGAGGTGGCAAGCCGCAGCGGCTCGCTTGGGAGTAAGATTGCAGGCAGTGATAAGCGCGATAGAAGCACCAATAATCTGCAAGAAGCCTATAAACTTTGCATACAAAATAGCAAAACTTGGAGCGAAGCAGAAAAGCAGCAAAAATGCGGGATCTTAATCCTAGGCAATAGCACTAATCCAAACACACCAAACACCAAAGTCGAAGACTCTTTCACTTTCCAAGACACACCAGATTCTAATGACATCGCCCCGCAAGATGGGCGGTATTTGAGCTTCTCTCTAGGGGTTGATGCAATGCTTAATATCCCCATAGATACGATTTTGCAGCGGTGGCTAGGATTTGGGCTTAAAAGTGGATTCTGGGGATCACGGCTTGCGTATTTTAAGGTGGGGGGGTTTATCGGTGGGGGGGCGGAGTTCGCGCGCTTCTCCCAAGGCGATCCTAATAACAAAACTTGGCACAACCAAGCTGCTGCTAAAGGCAAGGCGAGCAATGGGGCTGATGCGTTCTTTGCCGCGGGTAGTGGAGGGTTTATGCGCTTTGGGGCGAGCATATATCTCTCGCGCTTTACTCGCATAGATTTTGGCTATAAAATCTCCTACTACCCTATCGCGCAAGAGCGGTGGTATGGCTATAATGGTGCGCATTTTGACCACACTAAATACGACCCAAATAATGGGCTTTATGGTGTGGGCGGAGTGAGAGAAGATGACCCGTGGAGCGAGAGCTTGCTTAGGCAGAAATTTGTCAGCACAAAAGACAAGGAATGGTTCTTGCGCTTTGCCCTAAGCTTCTAGGCTGCAAGCACATTAACAAGCGATATATAAGCTACTTTTTTCTATAATGCCGCACAAAATCCAGCTAAAACAATCTATCATATACAACGACCATCCAAAGGATACCTATGACACTAGCCCAAGCCCTATCTCTCCCTAAAGAAGAGCAGCAAGCTCTACAATCCAGCCTAGAAGCCAAGGCTAAATCCCAAGCCGCTATCGAGCTTAATGCCTATATTGATTTTTCTAGCGATAATCACAGCGGCGTGCCAATTTTGATCAAAGACAATATCAATGTCAAAGGCTGGGAGATCACTTGTGCGAGCAAGATCCTACAAGGCTATGTCGCGCCATATAACGCCACGGCGATCACGCGCTTGCGTGCTAATGGTATGAGCGCGTTTGGGCGGGCAAATATGGACGAATTTGCTATGGGCAGCACGACAGAATCTAGCTGCTATGGACGCACCAAAAACCCCAAAGACCCCACGCGCGTGCCCGGCGGCAGCTCTGGGGGCAGTGCCGCAGCAGTGGCTGGGGGCTATGCGATCGCCGCGCTTGGGAGTGATACAGGCGGCTCGATCCGCCAGCCTGCTGGGTATTGCGGCTGTGTGGGGCTTAAGCCCACTTATGGGCGCGTGAGCCGCTATGGGCTAGTGGCATATAGCTCAAGTCTTGATTGCATAGGACCTATCACGCAAAATGTAGAAGACTGCGCGATTTTGCTTGATGCTATTAGTGGCTATGATGAGCTAGATTCTACAAGTGCCAAGCTCCCGCCATTACAGAGCTTCTCCAAGCTTGATAGGGATAAATGCTTTACCATAGCAGTGCTAAATGACTTCCTAAAAGATGCTGATCCGGCAATTGCTAAGGCGTATGAAGATACGATCAAGCTCCTAGAAAAAAGCGGGCATACCATAGTCCCAGCCACAATGCTTGATACAAGCTTGCATATCTCTACCTACTATATCATCTGCACCGCAGAAGCTAGCAGCAATCTCGCGCGCTTTGATGGTGTGCGCTATGGCAATCGCGTAGATTCTAGCGGACTCAAAGATTTATACATCAACACCCGCTCACAAGGCTTTGGCAGAGAGGTGAAAAATAGGATTCTACTAGGGAGCTTTGTGCTAAGTAGCGGCTACTATGATGCCTACTACCTAAAAGCCCAGAAAATGCGCTCTCTTATCAAGCAGCAATATGCCCAGATCTTTGAGCAAGCCGATCTTATCCTATCGCCTGTGTCTCCAAGTATCGCGCCTAAATTCCGCGCATCACAAAGCCCGCTTGAAATGTATCTAAGCGATATTTACACCATCGGGGTAAATCTAGCGGGGCTGCCTGCCATTAGCCTGCCTGTGGGCGAGTCTCAAGGGCTACCTATCGGTATGCAGCTAATTGGCAGAGCGTATGATGAGCAAAGCGTGCTTGACTGCGCTTATGGGCTAGAATCCCAGCTCGCCTAAGCCCAATCCACAGCAAAGGAGATGATATGAAACTCGCGCAAAAAGCCCTAACCTTTGAAGATATTTTGCTAATCCCAGCATTTTCTGAAGTGCTGCCAAAAGAAGTGGATACAAGCTCCAAGCTCACGCGCAATATCTCGCTTAATATCCCCTTTGTCTCTGCGGCTATGGATACAGTTACAGAGCATAAGACTGCCATTGCTATGGCGCGCTATGGGGGCATTGGCATTATCCATAAAAATATGCCCCAAGCCTTGCAAGTAGAGCAAATTGATAAGGTGAAAAAAAGCGAGAGCGGTGTCATCACCAACCCTATCTCTATCCAAGCTAATCGCTCGCTAGCTGATGCCAAAGTCATCACAGATAATTACAAAATCTCCGGGGTGCCTGTGGTTGATGAAAAGGGGCTTTTGATAGGGATTTTGACCAATCGCGATGTCCGCTTTGAAAATGATCTAAGCAAAAAAGTCAGCGATGTGATGACAAAAATGCCCCTAGTTACCGCCAATGTAGGCGTAAGCCTTGATGAAGCCAAAGCCATTATGCATAAACACAGGATAGAGAAGCTCCCCATAGTCGATAGCAACAATATCTTGCAAGGGCTCATCACCATTAAAGATATTCAAAAGCGCATAGAATATCCCAATGCCAACAAAGATGCGCAAGGGCGTTTGCGCGTGGGAGCGGCGATCGGCGCGGGGCAGCTTGATAGAGCGCAAGCTCTCATTGAAGCAGGGGTTGATGTGCTGGTGCTTGACTCTGCGCACGGACATTCTAAAAATATCATCGCCACCCTAGAATCCATTAAAGCAAACTATGAAATTGATGTGATCGTGGGCAATGTCGTAACCGCAGCTGCCACGCAAGACCTAATCAAAGCCGGAGCCGATGCGGTGAAAGTCGGCATAGGTCCGGGCAGTATCTGCACGACAAGGATTGTCGCAGGCGTGGGTATGCCCCAAGTCTCTGCGATCGCTGGCTGTGCGGAAGTGGGGGCGAAAATGGGCGTGCCAATCATCGCTGATGGTGGGATCAAATACTCTGGCGATGTGGCTAAAGCTATCGCCGTGGGGGCTTCTAGCGTGATGGTAGGTAGCCTGCTAGCTGGCACAGAAGAGAGCCCCGGCGATTTGGTGCTTTACCAAGGGCGGCAGTATAAAAGCTACCGCGGTATGGGGAGCATTGGTGCTATGAGTAAGGGTAGCTCTGATCGCTACTTCCAAGAAGGTACCGCGCAAGATAAGCTTGTGCCTGAAGGCATTGAAGGGCGTGTGCCATATCGTGGGAAAATCGGCGATGTTTTGCACCAGCTTGTAGGGGGGCTGCGTAGCTCTATGGGCTATCTAGGGGCGGCAAATATCCCAAGCCTGTGGGAGAGGGCGGAGTTTGTGCAAATCACTGCTGCTGGACTTAGAGAATCCCATGTCCATGATGTAGATATCACCAAAGAAGCACCAAACTATCACGGATAAGATTTGGGATAAGCTTTAGGGATAGATTTTTAAGATAGGGTTGGGCTAAGTTTGCAGGCAATGGAGCTTACCCCAAGTGCCGATGGCTCTCTCAATGCCTTTAGCGTGGAGTTTGGCGAGCATTATGCCAATATGGGTGAGGGTGCCTTTAGCGAAAAGCTAGGGAAGCATATAGCACCTGTGTGGGCTACCCTAGAATCCACTTTTGCCACAAAAGCCAAACCCCCAAAAGAAGCCCCTAAGGCACAAATATGGATTCTAGATCTTTGCTTTGGGCTTGGGTATAACGCCCTGCTTTCACGCCTATTTAGCGCATTTGAGACGCTAGAGTTTTGTATCATCTCTATCGAGCTTGATAGGCAGAGCCTAGCCCTTGCTAGCACAATCCACGCGCTAGATTCTAGCCTTGTAGCCCAGCTGGATTCTAGTAGGCAAGCGCGCATAGCACATAATGTATCTTTGCAAATATTCTGGGGTGATGCGTGTGTTTTACTTGCGGATTTGTCCGCAAGCCTAGCGCAGTATTATAGCGATTTTACGGGCTTTGATGTGATCTACCAAGATCCCTTTAGCTATGAGAAATGCCCGAGTTTATGGGACTATAAGCATTTTTGTAAGCTATCTAGCTTGCTTAAAGACTCTGGGATCATCACCACCTACGCCACAAGGCAGGAGATCATCACAAACGCCACGCAAGCAGGGCTACACGCCTATACTTATAAGGCAGATCCTGCCACTATGGATAGACTCTATCAAGCTTGTGCTACTCTATACCCCACTAGCACACACACTAGCATAAAGCGCAAATCAAGTATTTTTAGCAAAGCTCCCGTGCAGATTCTAGGCAGTAGATTGCGCGCTTAGTCTCTAGCGCACTTTGTGTTGATCTAAGTGCTGGTATCTTTCTTGGTTTTGAGTGCTAGCCCTATGGCATCAGATATGTCTTTTTTGATATTGGGATTTTTGGCACTTAGCCGCTCGCGGACTTCAGCGGCTTTGTCTGTATCGATGACTTCAAGGCTTGTAAGCTCTTTTACCACATCAAGCCATTCTTGGCGATCGCTAGAGCTTGGCGCAAAAAGCCCAAACTTCTTCACAAACTGCTCGATGAGCTCTTGGGCTTGGGCTTGAGTCTTGGCATTTGGGATTAGCTTGCGGAAGTCTTTTAGTGTGAAAGGCTTTGGGGCTGGCTTTTTGTCAAATATGCTGCGCATAAAAAACCCAAACACAAAGATGACAAACCCAAACCCACAGGCGATCATCAAAATAATGGCATAGAATCCTTGGTTATACATTATTGGCTACTTTATTTGCTACTTTTTGCTGCAAAAAACGCATTAGTCGCTTCGACAAAGCCATCAATACTCCCACAATCATACCTCTTGCCTTGGAATTTATAGGCGATGACTCGCCCATTTTTCGCCTGCTCCATTAGGGCATCGGTGATTTGGATTTCACCCTTTTTGCCCGGGGGTGTTACGCGCAAAATATCAAAAATATCAGGCGTCAAAATATAGCGACCAATGACTGCTAGATTTGAGGGGGCTTCGCTAGCACTTGGCTTTTCTATCATCGTGCTAACGCGATAAACATCTTGGCTAATCATCTCTCCTGCGATCACGCCGTATTTATCCACCTCGCTCATAGGCACTTCTTCTATGGCGACTATGGAGCATTTATGCTTGGCATAGAGCTTTACCATTTGTGCTAGCACGCTATCTCCACCGATATTTGCGCATAAATCATCAGCTAAGATCACAGCAAAAGGCTCATTGCCAATGAGTGTCTCACCTGTCAAAATCGCGTGTCCCAAGCCTTTCATCTCATTTTGGCGTGTGTAGGAGAAAGTGCATTGCGTGATGAGTGAGCGCACTTCATTGAGTAAAAATTCTTTATCCGTGCCTTTGATTTGATGCTCTAATTCATAGCTTATATCAAAGTGATCTTCTATGCTGCGCTTGCCCCGCCCTGTTACAATCGCCATAGTCTGGCAGCCCGCACTTAGAGCTTCTTCGACACCATATTGTATAAGTGGCTTTGTAAGAATGGGGAGCATTTCTTTAGGCATAGCTTTTGTCGCGGGTAAAAATCGCGTCCCATAGCCAGCAGCTGGGAAAAGGCATTTGTTAATGTAGTTCATCGTGTGGTCCTTGTGTGGATTTGTAAAAATTGTAGCGCAAAAGATTTATGCGATTATAAACAAGCTTGGGCTAGGAGTTGCGCAGGCTTGTATATTCTCTAGGGAGCAAAAACTCTTCGCAAGAAAGTGCCTTAGGGTAGAATCCGCGTTTATGCAGCAGGGCAAAAAGCGTGTCAATCGCGCGGATTTGCGTGGGGCTAAGGGAAATGGACTCGGCATTGGCATAGAGATTGAGATAAGTATCTAGCTCTTTGGCATTGACGCGGATAAGATCGCGACTAAGCAGCATTTGTGAGAGTAGGGGTTTATTTTGCGTGGCGATTTGCACAGCCTTTGTGAGGGTGGATTCTATATCAATCGCGCGGTGTAGTGGGATACTACGGCGCAAAGCCATACCGCCAAGTGGCAGAGGCAGATCATCGCCTGCTAGCTCACACCATATATCCCAGATCTCTCGCTCCACTTCTAATTGATCGCTAAAGGTTAGGATTGATTCGTGGATCAGCACGCCTGCATCCACTTCGCCATTTAGCACAGCGGATTCTATATCAAGGAAGTTTTTATACACGATTTTTGCGTAGGGGTAGGCTATGCGGAAAAGCAGGGCGTTTGTCGTGTGCGCGCCAGATAGGGCGACTTTGCAATGAGGCTTTAGGCTTTTGCCTTTTAGCTTGATAAGCTTTGGTCCATAGCCACTGCCAAAGCTCACCCCCGTGCGCAAAAGCGCGTAATCTTGCGCGATAAGCGGATAAGCAGCAAAGGAAATGGCACTTACATCATAGCTCCCTTGCAGAGCCGCTTCATTGAGTGTTTGTATATCTAGTGCAGTGTTGCAAAACTTCAGCCCAAGCGGCGAGCCCACCCACCCAAATGCAATGGCATAATACATAAAAATATCATCAGCATCGGGACTATGCGCTACGCTTATCAAACAACTCTCCAAAATGTCAGCTTATTTATATATGAATGGTTGCGGGAGATGGATTTGAACCACCGACCTTTGGGTTATGAGCCCAACGAGCTACCGGACTGCTCTACCCCGCGATATAGTATAAGAAAAGGGAAGAAAAGTGGCTGGGGTACAAGGATTCGAACCTCGGAATGCCTGGACCAAAACCAGGTGCCTTACCGCTTGGCGATACCCCAACAGCGTTTAATAAAGCCGCGATTGTATAGGAGTTTGGCTTAAATTTTACTTATTTTAGGCATATAGCAATGTGTCAAAAAGTGGATTCTAGTGTGGATTGCCACGCCACTGCTGGCGCAGTGTCTCGCAATGACAGAGATATTTCGCCTGTGGCTCAATATGACAAGAAAAGGGGTTATTTGAAAAAGTGGATTCTAGGATTGAAGTTAGTTTTAGAGTAACACGATTCTAAGGGTTGCGGTGGGGCTGTGGGTGTTTTTTAAGGATTTTGGGGCAGAGCTAGACTAGAGGTCTGCGGTTGTCCCAAAATCCTTAAAATCAATCGCATTGCCCACCCAAGACTGAATCGCTAAAGTGCCCAAGATGAATCGCTAGGGCTAGAATCCACTTTAATATAACTATTTCTTGCTACAATGCAAACAACCCATCACAAAGGACACTTATGCGCATATACACACTTCTAGGCTCTCTTGCCCTTTTATCTCTCACACTTCTTCAAGCAACGGACTCCCAAGCCATTAAGCCGCCGCGCCACGCTATGGATTATTACGCATTCTCCCAGACGCTAAGTGGCAATCCTAAGCAAGATATGCCAAGGATCGCAGGTATCATCGCGCGCAATCTTTCTGCGTGCTATGTCCGCGCCCACACTCTAGCGGGCAATACAACTGCCATGGAGCGTGTGAAATATGGCTGCGAGCTAGAAGCCTACAATATGGCAAATATCCCTATCCATAGGCATTATGCTATGCGTGGCGAGCTACTTGAGTATGATGAAATCCAAGCGCGTAAGGAGCGGTTTTTCACGCAGTATAAATCGCGCATTTATGAGAGTGCTAAGGAGCTTGCAGAGCTAGAGCTTGGGCTATAAAGTGGATCTAGCCCTAGAATCCACTTTATACAAGACTCGCGCTAGTAGAGGCTATGACAGAAATCTCATCAAGGAGCAACTATGCAAACAAACATCAAAATATATAGCTTTGATATTGGAGTAGCCAGCATTGGCTGGGCGGTGATTGAAGATAATGCGCTTAAAGATATGGGCGTTAGGATCTTTACCAAAGCAGAAAATCCCAAAACAGGAGAGTCCCTAGCTCTCCCAAGGAGAGCGGCAAGGGGCGTGCGAAGAAGACTAGCAAGAAGAAGTGGGAGGCTAAACACCATAAAACAGCTACTTTGCAAGGAGTTTAAGCTAGAGCTACAAGATTATCTAAGCAGCGATGGCAAGCTGCCCAAAGCCTACATAAGCTCCAAAGCAGCACCACTGCCATCCCCATATCAGCTACGCACAAAGGCACTAGATCAAAAAGTGGATTCTAGTGAGCTAGCACGCATAGTTTTGCATATCGCCAAGCACCGCGGCTATGGCAATAAACACGCCAAAGAGAGCAAAGATACAGAATCAGGCAAGGTCAAAAAGGCAATAGAAGAAAATCGCCTAATCCTGCAAAGCAAAGGATACAGAAGCGTGGGCGAATATCTGTGCAAAGAGTATTTTCAGCAAGCAAGAGAGCTAGACCCCACAAAGCAAAGCGCAGTTTCCTTAGAGTTTAAAAATGTGCGAAATACGACAGATAACTACGAGCATTGTGTCTCACAAGATATGCTCCAAGATGAGCTTGCACTGATATTTTCTAAGCAAAGAGACTATGGCTTTGCTATAAGCAAAGAGTTTGAAGATAGCTTAATAAAAAAGATTTTTGAGCAACGCCCCTTAAAGAGCTTTGCCGATAAGGTGGGGGAGTGTCAGTTTATCGCAGGGGAGAAGCGCGCGCCCAAAGACAGCGTAAGTGCCATAGAGTTTGTCGCACTATCGCGCATTATCAACACTCTTGCCAATCTTAGCAAGAAAAGCGGGGAGATTTATGACAAAGCTATGATTCTTACAATCTTGAGATATGTGCTAGAAAAAGGAGAGATGAGCTATCGCGCATTGCGTGAAATGATCAACCTAGATGAAAAAATACAATTTGTGGATTCTAGGCTAGATTATAGCAAGGGGCTCAAAGAGGCAGAAAAGGTAAAATTTGTAGAATTTGCGCATTTAAAGGCGTTTAAAAAGGCTTTGGGAGAGAGCTTTGCAAGCTTAGAAAGAGAGCATATAGATAAGATAGCAAGCCAAATTGCCGTGATTAAAGATGTAGTAGAGCTACACAAAGAGCTAGAATCCTACTCTGCCAAGGAGCAGCTCCATCTCACAAGCGACCAGATACAAGCCCTAAGCAATCTCAATTTTTCTAAGCATATTAGCCTAAGCTTTAAGGCTCTATCACAGATTCTACCATTTATGCGCGGGGAGCGTGAAGCACGCAGCAGTGATGTGGGCTATTGTATCGGCATTGATGAGAGCGGAGAGAGCCAGTGCTTGCGCTATGATGAGTCCGTAGAAAAATCAGGGCTAAAAGCCACAGGCAAAAAGGCTTCAAAAGGTGATATTTTGCCACCCTTTGAAGAGTTTGAGCCATATTTAGCAAACCCTGTTGTAAAAAGGGCATTAGCCGAGTATAGAAAGGTGCTAAACGCCCTGCTTAAGCAATATGGCAGACCCCATAAAATCCACATAGAATACGCCAGAGAAGCCAAGCTAAATGCCACAGAGCGACAAAAATACGAAAAAGAGCAAAGAGAAAACTACACTGCTAATCAAAACGCACGCAAGCAATGCGAGAGTCTAGGACTTGAGCCAAGTAGCACCAATCTCCTAAAGTTAAAGCTATGGGAAGAGCAAGGAGAATTCTGCGCATATAGTGGGGAGAAAATCACACCCACCCACCCACCTAAAAGACCCCACCGCCTTGCAGATAGATCATATCTACCCCTACTCACGCAGCTTTGATGATAGCTATATGAATAAAGTCTTAGTCTTTACAAAGGCAAATCAAGAAAAGGGCGATAAAACGCCTTTTGAAGCCTTTGGAGCAGACTCTGCCAAGTGGGGAAAAATTGTAGGCTTGATAACATTTGCCAAAAAACTCCCCAAAAGCAAAGCACGCAGAATCCTAAATGCAAACTTTGTCGATAAAGAAGCAGGATTTAAGCTCCGCAATCTTAATGACACAAGCTATATCGCACGCCTTGTGGCAGACTATACTCAAACATATTTAGAGTTTTTACCCCTAGATGAGAGTGAGGATACCACGCTTGGCAGGGGGCAACAGGGGAGCAAAAAGCATATTGTCGTGGTCAATGGTGCGCTTACTGCTACAATGCGGCATTACCTAGGCTTTGCTAGCAAAGATAGGAACAACCACTTGCACCACGGGCTTGATGCGGTGATTATCGGCTTTATGAATGATCGCGTGATAAAGGCTTTTAGCGAGTTCAAAAAGACGCAAGAGACAAGCAGAGCCGCCTACTACGCCCACACACTAAGCAAAGAAGAGTATAAGAAAAAACGAGCCTTTATCAATCTCCCAAATGGCGAAAACTTCCGCGCAAGTGTGCTAGAGAAGCTAGAATCCATCTTTGTCTCTAAGCCTCCTAGACTGCGAGCAAGGGGGGCATTGCACGAGGCTACCTTCTACTCGCCAAATGATCCTAAACTACTTAAAAGCTATGGCGGGACAAAAGGTGTGGAAAAGGCATTAGCCCTAGGCAAGATGAGAAAAATCGGCACAAAGATTGTAAGCAATGGTGCGATGGTGCGGGTGGATATTTTTAAACATAAAAGAAGCGGGAAATTCTACGGCGTGCCTGTTTATACGATGGACTTCGCGCTAGGGATTTTACCAAATAAAGCAGCGGTTCTCGGCAAGGATAAAAGCGGCGTGATTAATGATTGGAAAGAGATGGATACTAGCTATGAGTTTATTTTCTCACTCTATAAAGATGATTTACTACTTGTGCAAAAAAGAGGAATGCAGCAGCCAGAGCTGTGTTATTTTGTGAATTTTGATACTAGTGGTGTAAATATCAAAGTAGCCAAGCACGATAATAGCTTCTCTACACTTACAGACAATCAAAAATTGCTCTTTAACAACGCCACACAAGAAGAAGTAAAAGATAGAGTTGGAATCCAAAATCTACAAGTCTTTGAAAAATACCAAGTCTCAATCCTAGGGCAAGTAGCACCTGCCCCCTTCCACCCACGCCAAGACATCACCCTAAAGCACACAAAGCCCGCAAAGCACATAATCCAAAGGAGTGGCGATGAGCTATGATGAAGCCTTTAGGAGTGTGCTAGTTAGCTCCCCAGCCAAGCTTAGCCTACAAGCAAAGCACCTTGTCTTAGCCCAAGAAGACAAGCAAGCAAAGCTCTTTTTAAAAGACATTCACTCCATAATCCTAGAATCCCCGCAGATCACCATAACCACCGCCCTGCTCTCTGCACTTTGTGAGCATAATATCATCGTGCTAACTTGTGATGATACTCATCACATCAATGGTATCTTGCACCCTTACTCAGGGCATTTTCAGCAAGCCAAAGTCGCTAGAGAGCAAATGCAAGTAACCAAGCAGAAAAAGTCTATTTTGTGGCAAAAAATCATTAAAAACAAAATCACCAATCAAGCCTATGTCCTACAAACCCACCATAAGCACAAAGCAAGCGATGAGCTCTTGCTCCTAGCTAGTAATGTCGCCTTAGGGGATTCTAGGAATTTTGAAGCCATAGCAGCAGCAGCGTATTTCAAAGCTCTCTTTGGTAAGGGCTTTTCTAGGGAGCAATTCTGCTTTGCTAATTCTGCGCTTAATTATGGCTATGCGATTGTGCGTGCTTGTATCGTGCGTAATGTCTGCATTAGCGGGCTGCTGCCGTGGCTAGGCATAAAGCACGATAATATGTATAACAGCTTCAATCTCTGCGATGATGTGATAGAAGTCTTTCGCCCTTGGGTGGATCGCTGTGTCTTAGAGCTTGATACCCCTTCTAAAGACATATCCTTGCAGCAAGAAGACAAAAGGACTCTTATCAATATCCTGCAAGAAAAAGCCTGTATAGATGGGCAGAGCTATCCGCTTAGTAGGGCTATCGGGCGATATGTGCAGAGCCTAAAGGGAGCAATGCTAGGGGAGCAGAGCTTGCTAAGGGTAAGCTTTGAGACCTAAGCTAGTGATGCAAATGATTGAAGATAAATTTATGCGTGTTTTGCTGATGTTTGATATGCCTACCAAGACCAAAAAGGAGCAAAAGCACGCCACCAAATTCCGCAATAATCTCATCAAGCTAGGCTACTTTATGATGCAATTTAGCGTATATATGCGTATATGCAAGGGATTAAGCTCGGCAAAAGCCTCTATCAATGCAGTAAAGATGATCCTACCCCCACAAGGCAATGTGCGTGTCCTAATCATCACAGAAAAGCAATTTGACGCTATGGAGATCCTCTTAGGCAATGCCTCGTTTAATGAACGCATAAATGCCGAGCAAAATCTCGTGCTATTTAACTTTGATGAAAAGCTTGGTGATTATGCCTATAAAGAATCTAGCCAAAAGAGTAAAGATACAGAAAATAAGGACAAAGAAAGCAAAGATACAGAGAGTCAAAAAAGTGTAGCAAAAGAATCCAACACCACTACACAAAGACCTAAGCCAAAGCAGCCAAGTCTCTTTGAATTCTAGGGTTTTGATAGGGATATGACTTACCCTGCGGAAGACCCTTTACTTCCTTATTTTAGTCCCTTTTTAAACTGCCAAATTTAGCGCGAAATCCTAAAGGATTTCGCGCTAGCAAAGTCGCTCTAGCTTCGTGCCACAGGGCGATAGAAAGGAAGCTATTCTACCATAGGGCAGTTTAAAAAGGGACTAAAACTATACTAATGGATTCTACCTCATCGCCAAAATTCTACCATAGGGCAGTTTAAAAAGGGACTAAAACGCCACAAGCTCCATTTATTCCCTGTCGCTATTTTCTTGTCTCATTTTTAGCACAAAATATTTAGCCTCCTCTAAACTATCAAACTCAAATTTCTCGCAAGCCTCATCGCCATCATTGCTATATAAATCCGCTAATACTTTATTGCCATTGACAGACAAAATTACAAACCCACCATTTACACTGAAAAAAACACTACTCCCCTTACCTAATGTGCTAAAAGTCATATTAAAATTATCCATCTCATTCATACTTATGCTCCTTTGATATTGTCTTTAGCTTTATGCTTGCTATGCTCTGTCATTCTACACACGGCAGTTTAAAAAGGAGCTAAAACAAAAAGCTTAAATTACAAACCTAAGCCATTTTGCTACAATGCGTTTGCATACCCAAGGAGTTTTTATGAGCAAAGCTACAATACCCAAGCCACGCAGGACAAAATCCCAAATCGCCGAGATCAAGGCGCGATTTCTCGCGCATTATCCACAGGCAAAAACAGAGCTAAACTATCGCAATATGTATGAGCTGCTTGTGTGTGTAATGCTCTCTGCCCAATGCACCGATAAGCGTGTCAATCTCGTAACGCCCGCATTTTTCGCGCGCTATCCCAGCGTGCAGGCACTAGCACAAGCCGATATTGCAGAGATCAAAGATCTCATCAAAAGCATTTCATTTTTCAACAACAAAGCCAAGCATTTACACCAAATGGCACAGCAAGTCCTAGAGCATTTTCAAGGCAAGATCCCCACCACTCAAGCAGAGCTAAAATCCCTAGCAGGCGTAGGGCAGAAAACCGCCAATGTCGTGCTGCTAGAATACTGCCAGGCAAATGTAATGGCTGTCGATACCCATGTATTCCGCGTCTCTCACCGCCTAGCCTTAAGCAATGCTAAAACCCCAGAAAAAACCGAGCAAGATTTGCAGAGAGTGTTTGTTACCGAGCTATCAAACTTGCACCAAGCTTTTGTGCTATTTGGTCGCTATATCTGCAAGGCGATCAAGCCCCAATGCTCACAATGCTTCGTGCAAGAATTCTGCCACAAGGACAAAACACGCAAGAAACCTAAGCCTAAAGCCAAAATTACGCTACAATAATAATAAAAGTCAAAGGCTGGTGCGGTATGGAAGTGATCAAAGAGAGTTTTTTTGAAGTTATTAAAGATTCTATCAGTGTCGAGGTAGAAGAGTCTATTATCCCGCTTAAAAAGGGCTATCTCACTTCGATTGAAATGATTGGCAGAGGCACAAATGTCTTGCTTGTGTTTAATAAGCCTTTTTTAAAAACAATGTGCCTGCACTTTTTAGATGATAGCACTCCTAGTGATGACGCGCTAGAAGATATGGCGCGAGAGCTTGCTAATCTCACCGTAGGACACGCCAAAGTCATCGCCCAAAAGCGCAATACAAGCTTCAACATCTCCACCCCAGAATTCCTAGGAATCCGCGTGATAAAAAACTACGATCAAGGTATCCACTTCCGCTTGCAAGGCTTGGGGCATTGCAGTATTTTTCTACGCAGTAATAAATCATAGCGACAACAACTCTTTAAGGAACGCTTATGGCAGATCGACCCAACTCCATACTCGATAAGCAAAAAGCCCATACCCCGGAAGAAATAGAGCTTGCCTCCTATCTTGAAGATATGATGGAAAATTACGGCGGCTTGCTTGATATGGGCGTAGTTTTTACCGCGGAGCTAGGCTCTTCTAAAATCCCTTTGGCAGAGATTTTGAAGTTTGAAAAAGGCTCGATTATCGATCTGCAAAAGCCCGCAGGAGAGAGTATCGATGTCTTTGTCAATGGCAGGATCATCGGCAAAGGCGAGGTGATGGTCTATGAGCGATCGCTTGCTATCCGTTTAAATGAAATTTTGGATTCTAATGCGATTGTGTATTACATCGCACGCACAAATCCCTACGACTAACCCACCGATGAAAAAGCTAGGTATCCAACACACGCTTGCTATGCTTATGGTAGTTGCGCATATTTGTGGTGCAGCTACGCTCAAGCAGATCCAAACTTACCCCGAGCAAGATAAGCTTGATGTGCTTTTGCTGCTGGATTCTGCCTTTAGCGGTGAGGTAGGCACAGCAAGCGTGCCTAATGGCAAAAGCACGCAAAAAATGACTATGATCTCGCAAATCACAAGCGGCAGCAAAGTAACTAGGAGCTTCCAAAACTCGCCGATAAAAAAGCTTGAGATTATCCCCAAAAACAACAATCTCTACTTCAGCGTAGAATCGCGCAAGCCCTACTATGTCAAGCCAAGCATTTCCAAAGACAAAAACACCCTGCGCCTAAGCTTTTTTACCGCGGATTCTGGGATTGTGGATTCTCTGCTAAATACCCCCACCACACTAAAGCCAACGCCTATCAATGAAGTATTTCAAAAGCCTTCAAGCACACAAAGCACCCCGCAAGACAAAGACACCGCAAACACCAAAGCCCTAGAATCTCCCCTAGAATCCACCTCCGCCCCCTTGCTTGATACAAGCAAGCTAGGCTTAAGCACGCAGGATATGGATATACAGAAGTATTGGTATATCATCGCAAGCTTTTTGCTTATCCTTGTGGTATTACTCTATATCCGCAAGCAAATACGCAGACGCTCAGGGCTTAATGACTCGCTCAAAGTCGTCTCACAAAGCCAAATCGACCCTAAAAACAAAGTCATCATCATCGAGGCTAAAGAGTATTTCTATATGGTGCTTTTAGGTGATAAAGGCAATGTCTTGCTTGATAAAATCCCCAAACAAACACACACCACCAGCAACACCCCCCAAGCCAAACCACAAAGGATAGGCGATGTCAAAGCATTTGATGAGAAGTTTTGGAGCGCACTCAACAATGCAAAATGATGAATCTACCCCCCATCTATAAATCGCCTATCTCGCTTGATACAAGTAGCCAAACGCGCTTTTATGTAAGCCTAGCGATCGCTTTAAGCGCGCATTTGTTTGTGATTTTTATCAGCTGGTGGCTTTATGCGCATTTTTTCAAAACCCCCAAACTCCGCAAAATCGACACAGAAAATCTGCTTATCCTAAAGCGCGGCACAAGCCTTGATAAAAGTGCAAATACCCCCGGCGCACCACCTCCCACCCTAGCAAGCAAAGACACCGCTCAAAGCCCATACCCCCCCACCAAGCCAAGCCAAGCCACCACCCCAAGCACACAAAGCAACCCCAAGCAGCCAAAGCCCCTAGACTCTCAAGCTCCTTTGCCACACACCACCTACGATCCCAAAAACTTGCAATTTTTCTCCCCAGCAAACCAAAGCACGCAATCTAGCCCATCACTTGAGCAAGACAAAGGGCTTGACCGCCAAACAAGGCGTGATATTGACAAGCTCTATGGCGATGAGTGGGGGGATCTAGGCAGTGCGGAGCGAGATTTCATCACAAGCAATTTGCGCGAGATAGCACGCATCACACAACGCTACTTAACCTACCCAAACACCGCCGCATATCTCAACCAATCCGGCGAGAATGCGATAGAATTCTACTTGCTACCAAATGGTGATATACAAGGATTGAAGCTGCTTCTTAGCTCGGGCTTTGTGCTACTAGATAAAAATTCGCAAAAAACCATAGAAATCGCCTATAAGGACTATCCGCGACCTAAGCAGCGCACGCTTATCCGCTTCCACATCACCTATACTATTTATCGTTAAGGAGCTACTATGCAAATCACACTAAAAAATCCCCTTGATATGCACTTGCATCTACGCGATGGTGCGCTGCTTGATGTCGTTACGCCCTTTAGTGCTAAGAGCTTTGCCGCGGCGGTGATAATGCCAAATCTAACGCCCCCCATAGACTCCTTACACAAGGCACAAGCCTACAAGCAAGCAATTAAAGATTCTATCCATAACTATGCTAAAGCGCACAAGCAGCCGCTAGAATCCTTTGAGCCACTTTGTGCGCTGTATTTGAGCGACTCACTCACCCCAAAAGAGCTAGAATCCTGCGCCAAGCACGGCTTCAAGCTCCTAAAGCTCTATCCCAAGGGTGCCACCACAAATAGCGATAATGGCATAGCCCAAGTGCTAGATAGCAAATCGTATGAAATTTTTAGCGCGGCACAAGAGCTTGGCATAATCCTTTGTATCCACGGCGAGAGCGGGGGCTTTGTGCTGGAGCGAGAGATGGAGTTTGGCGCGATATTTAGAGAGCTTGCCACACGCTTCCCTAATCTCAAAATCATCATAGAGCATATAAGCGATCACCGCACGATCCCACTTCTAGAGGAGTATGATAATCTCTATGCGACCTTGACTTTGCACCATATCACCCTAGATCTTAGCAATCTAGCAGGCGGCGCACTCTGTCATCATCACTTTTGCAAGCCTGTGCTAAAGACACCCAAAGACAAGCAAGCCCTGCTAGATCTAGCCCTAAATGCGCATAGCAAAGTGTGCTTTGGCTCAGACTCTGCGCCCCATAGCCTAGAAGCCAAGCAAAAGGGCGCGGCAGGGATTTTTAGCGCGGTGGGGCTTTTGCCCCAGCTTGCAGAGCTATTTCACAAGCATAATGCCCTGCACAATCTCCAAGCCTTTGTGAGCGATAATGCGATGAAAATCTATGATCTTGCTTGCTGGGTGCAAGCAGCGCAGGCGTGGGAGGACAATCCTAAGCTAATCACCCTAGAGCAAGCCCCCTACAAAATCCCAGAATCTATCCGCGTGCTAGATTCTAATCTAACGCCCTTGCGTGCAGGCGAGATGATCGCGTGGAGAGAGATAGAGAGCAAGGCATAAGATATGGAGCAGCTCACACAAGCAAGCAAGACCCCCACAAAATCTATCCGCATAGGCATTGTGCGGCTCTCATCGTTTGGCGATGTCGTGGTATCTGCTAGCAAGCTTATGGACTTTTATCACGCTTTGGCACAGGAATATGATGAAGTGCGTATTGAGTGGTTTGTGGATACGCGCTTTGCAGGGATATTAGAGCATCATAAAGCGATCACGACACTACACGCCCTACCTATCAAACGCCTTAAATCACTCCGCGCCGTTAGGGAGCTTTGGAGGAGCTTGCGTGCTTTGGGGCGGTTTGATGTGGTGCTAGATTTGCAAGGACTAATCAAATCCGCCATTGTGGGGCGTGCGCTAGATTCTAGGGAGTTTGTGGGCTTTAGCTTTAGCTCGGCGCGAGAGGGGCTAGCTAGCGTGCTGTATAGTAGGCGCGTGAAGGTGGCGTATGATGAGAATATATTGGTGCGCAATGCCGCAATTTATCAGTGTTGTTTGAGGGATTCGGCTTTGTTTGGTGGGGATTCGGCTTTGTTTGTTGGGGATTCGGCTTTACTAAAGAAACATCGGCTATCGCCGACCGCTTCGCTTGTTTTGCGCGATAAATCGGGGATTTCATCGCCGCGCTTGTGCGATAGACAGCCAAGTCTTATCTCCGCGCGCGGCTTGAAAAACCCCGATTTACTAAAGAAACTGCGGCTACGCCTTGTTTTCTCATCGCAAATCCTAGAATCCCACAGCGGCTTTACAAAACAAGCCCAACCCCTAGAATCCACTTTTGAAAGCCCCACCGCAAAACAAGCGATAGCGGTGCAAGGCGGGGGCACGCAAGCAGGTTTCTTTAGAACTCCTAGAATCCTTGAAGAAGAAAAACGGACTGAAAATAAAAATCAAGCCGAGTGTGAAAAAACAACTGAAAATAAAAAAGTGGATTCTAGCAATGAAGCTTTTTTATCGTCATCGCGAGACTTCCGCAAGGAAGTCGTGGCGATCCATAAAGGCGCGCAAGTGGATTCTAGCAGCAACGCTTATTTTCTGTCATTGCGAGCTTTGCTCCGCAAAGCGTGGCAATCCATACAAAAATATACCAACCCCCTAGAATCCACTTTTGAAAAAACAGCACAAAAAGCACAAGAAATACAAACATTGCAAAAAGCGGATTCTAGTGATACTCCCATTTTTGCTACCGCAAAAGCTATGGATTGCCACGCCACTGCTACGCAGCGTCTCGCAATGACAGAAAAAAGCACCGCAAGTAAAAAAGTGGATTCTAGGAATGAATATTTTTTATCGTCATCGCGAGACTTCCGCAAGGAAGTCGTGGCGATCCATAAATCCGCGCAAGTGGATTCTAGCTTTTCTGCCCAAAACACCCCAACTCTAAGCAACTCCACAAAGGATTCTAGGATTTCTAAAGAAGCTACGCTTTGCGATGAGAAAACAAGGCGTAGCCGCAGTTTCTTTAGTAAATCGGGGCTTTGCAAGCCGCGCAAGGAGATAAGACTTGGGCGTCTATCGAGCGGCGATGAAATCCCCGATTCTAGCCTAAAAGCTGAATCCCTCCAAACACCAAGTGGGTTTGGCTGGGGCAAAGCCCACCTCCCCCCAAGCACACAAGCCACCCTAGAGTCTAGCACCTATCGCGTGCTATTTGTCCTAGAAGCCTCAATCCCGCAAAAAACCTACCCCATAGAGCAATTTGCCACTCTTGCTACGCGTATGCAGCAAGCAAGCACACAGAAAATCACATTTTGCCTAATCTATCACGAGCATAAGCACAATGCCCTATCCCTCCAAGCTATGCTAGAGGCGAGAAATCTTCACACCTGCCTTTTTCCGCCGCTTGACTTCAACGCCCTAAAATATGTCCTAAACGCTATGCACTGCGTGATCGGGGGGGATACGGGGGTTACGCATTTGGCGTGGGCATTACAAAGCCCGCAAGTCATCACCCTACTTGGCAATCCACAAACAAGCAAGGGCAAAAATATGCGCGACACAAAGCTCTCGCGCGTGCTGCTAGGCAATCCTTATGTGCTAAGTCAAAGTGGTAGCTTTGAGATCGCCTCTATCCCACCAGAATCCATCTATCGCGTGTGGGTGGATCTAGGGGCTAGATAAGCGCAGTTAATAAGCATTTAATCTAGGGCTTTATAATCGCCATTTACATAACTTTTAAGGAGTTTTTATGCGATTTCTTTCCTACGCGCTAGTCCCTTTGCTAGTCCTATCAAGCTATGCCTATGAAATCAAGCAAGCCCCCGCTATCGCCAAGCGGATAAATCCTGTCGGCGAGGCTAATTCTGTGTATTCCTACCACGATGTAATCGCCGCTGCCACGCAAGCAGTCGTCAATATCTCCACGCAGAAAAAAATCACCACCAATCTTAATCCAATGTTTAATGACCCATTTTTCCAGCAATTTTTCGGCGATATGTATAATCAAATCCCCAAAGACCGCATCGAGCGGTCGCTTGGAAGTGGTGTGATCATCTCTCCTGATGGCTATATCATCACTAATGACCATGTAATCGATGGCGCGGATAAAATCATCGTAACAATCCCCAATGACCCTAATGAATACACCGCCACGCTTGTAGGCAGCGATAAAGAGGGTGATATTGCTGTGATCCGCATTAGCAAAAATAATCTGCCCTCTATCAAGTTTGGCGATAGTGCTGATGTCAAAATCGGGGATATTGTCTTTGCTATCGGGAATCCATTTGGCGTGGGAGAGAGCGTTACGCAAGGTATAGTCTCAGCGACCAACAAAAATATCCAAGTCAATACTTATGAAAACTTTATCCAAACAGATGCCTCCATAAACCCCGGAAATTCTGGCGGTGCGTTGGTGGATTCTAGAGGTGTGCTTATTGGTATGAATACCGCTATCCTATCGCGCTCTGGGGGCAATCACGGCATAGGCTTTGCGATCCCTGCAAATATGGTGCGTGAAGTGGCGGACTCACTTGTCAAAAGTGGGAAAATCACGCGCGGCTACCTAGGCGTAGGCACACAGGATATAAGCCAAGATTTGCGCAATAATTATGGCGAGCATAAAGGCGCGGTGGTCATCAGCATTGATCCAAAATCCCCGGCAAAAAATGCAGGGCTACTTGTGTGGGATCTCATCACCGCAGTAGATGGCAAGCCTATCAAAAACGCCGCAGACTTGCGCAATCGCATAGGCTCTATCAAGCCTAATCAAAAAATCACCCTAACAATCTTGCGCGATGGCAAAACGCAAAATATCACAATCACCCTAGCAGAGCGCAAAGATGCAAACGCCAAGCAAGATGAGAAGCTGTCAGAGAGTGCCACAGAATCTAGCGCGCTAAAGGGTATGCGCGTAGAACCTCTAAGCCCGCAAATCCGCCAGCGATATGGGATACCTGATGATATACAAGGCGTGATTGTTACTAATGTCATAGAAAATTCCAAAGCCCAAGACGCGGGCTTTGCCCAAGGCGACATCATCTCCCAAGTTGAAGAAATCGCCATTAAAGATACAAGTGATTTCGCCCGCGCGCTCAATAAATACAAAGACAAAAACAAGCGATTTTTGGTGTATTCTAGCCAAGGCGTTAAGACAATCGTAGTCAAATAGCCCTGCTTTAGCCGGGTGATTTTCAAAAGTGGATTCTAGGGCAAGGGCGGTTGATTCTATGGATTACTAAAGAAACTTCGGCTTCGCCTTGTTTTCTAAAGAAGCTACGCTTTGCCACGCTTTGCGGAGCAAAGCTCGCAATGACGATAAAAGGGCAAAGACAACGCGTAGCCAAATCCGCGCTAAGCAAAGCCAAATCTCTCATAACAACCTAGGGCTTTGCAAACGCAACAGCTCATACACCTTTGCCGTAGCGATCCGCCCCCTAGCCGATCGCTCTAAAAATCCTTGTGCTAGCAAATACGGCTCGATCACATCTTGTATCGTATCTTCATCTTCGCTAATGATAGCCGCGATCGTATTTAGCCCTATGGGCTTTTTGGCTTGTGCGATCGCTTCTAAATAGCGCAAATCCAGCGCATCAAAGCCAAGCTCATTGACCCCTAGCTCTTGCAAGGCTTGCTTGGTGGTCTCTAGGCTGATTGTCTCCTCATCTTTCACATCGGCAAAATCGCGTATCCTGCGCAGTAGTCGCAGGGCGATCCTAGGCGTGCCACGCGAGCGGCTCGCGATCTCTATGCTAGCAGAGTCTTCTATGCCTTTTTCAAGCTTTTTTGCCGCTTTTTTGATGATTTGTGCTAGCTCATCTGTGCTATAAAACTGCAAGCGAAAGTCCATACCAAAGCGATCGCGCAAGGGGTGAGAGAGCATACCAGCCCTAGTTGTCGCGCCAATGAGCATAAAGCGCGGCAAGTCGATTTTGATCGTTTGTGCCGCTGGTCCAGAGCCTGTGATAATATCGAGCCGAAAGTCCTCCATAGCAGGATAGAGCATTTCCTCGATAGCGGGGCTTAGGCGGTGGATCTCATCGATAAACAAAATCTCCCCATCTTGCAAATTAGTAAGCAATGCGGCTAGATCGCCTGCTCGCTCGATCATCGGCGCGGCAGAGACCTTTATGGGGGCATTCATTTCATTGGCGATAATGTGGCTTAAAGTCGTCTTGCCAAGTCCGGGCGGTCCAAAGAGCAGTGTGTGCATAAGGCATTCGCCGCGTTTTTTCGCGCCTAAGATGGCTATTTCTAGGTTTTTTTTCACCTGTTCTTGCCCGATATAATCCCCCCAGATACTTGGTCTTAGCGAGATTTCATTACGCTCTTCAAAGCTGATTTTCTCCACGCCTACGACACGGGCTTGCTTATCATCATTGTGGGTAAAATCTAGCGAGATTTTTTCCATATATCCTAGCTCCTTACACTCCCAGCACTTCTCTAGTAGCTCTCTTGCTCGCTAGGGAAGCTGCCCTTGCGCACATCGCTAGCATACTCACGCACCGCCTGCTTGATAAGCTCTGCCCCCTGTAAATATCGGCGCACAAACTTCGGCGATATATCACTGCAAAGCCCCAGCATATCGCTCCATACCAAAATCTGCCCATCGCACGCCGCCCCAGAGCCTATGCCTATGGTGGGAATCTGCACGCTTTGTGTGATGGTGGTAGCACAAGGCGCGATAATGCCCTCTAATAGCAGTCCAAACGCCCCTGCTTGCTCAAATGCTAAAGCGGATTCTAGTAGCTCTTTGCTCTGTGCCTCATCTCTGCCTTTAATCTTATAGCCGCCTTCTGCCTTGATATATTGAGGCATAAGCCCGATATGGGGCATTATGGCTATGCCTTCATCAATAAGAGCTTCGATAATATGAAGCTTTGTGCGTGTAACTTCAAGCTTTAAGGCATCAACTTGCGTGGCTTTGATGAGTTTGGTGGCATTGCGCAGTGCGCTATCTCTTGTAGTATAGCTGCCAAAGGGCATATCAGCTATGAGAAATGAGCTTTTTGCCTTGCGGCAGACTGCTTGGGCGTGGTAGATGATATGCTCTAGGCTTAGGCTTGTGGTATCGCTACACCCGCCAAAGCTCATATTTAAGCTATCGCCTATCAAAATCACATCAACTTCTCCATCAAATATCCCGGCAAAGAGCGCGTCATACGCGGTTATGGCGGTGATTTTTTCTACGCCTTTTTTGTTTTGTAGGGCTTTTAGGGTGAGCTTTTTGCTTGACATAGTGATCCTTATATAGCGAGATGTTTTAAACTTCCTATAACTTTGATAAACCTATAATACAGCGCGTTTGACTAGGGGATTATAACATACAAGGGCTTTGATGAGAGATAAGAGTTATGCCAAGGGGGCGTGTAGTTTGGGCTTACAAGCAGGGGGCAGGGCGTTGCTTTTGTATAGGCGTGTGGCAAGAGGGGCTATCTTGCTAGCAATTTTTGCCTGCCTTTGCCAAGCTAGCCAGATAGCCCCCTATCTTGATCCAGACAAGCCCCTTGACTATGACAATCTTGACCTTTCTTACTATCCATATATCATCGCCTATAATGCCACCACAGATGAAGAGATCATCGATCTAGTCAATAGCCTTGAAGCCTCTAATCAAAAAACAGGCGTGTTTATCGGGCTTTATGGGGGCTGGATCTTTCACAATGCCACAAATGACCCCGCCTACCTCTCGGGCAATGCCTATGCCTATGGGGCAAAAGTGGGGTATCAAAGCTTCTATCCCTCTTTGTATGATAGGCTCTCTATCCCCAATATCGTAGGCAGTAGAATCTATGTGCAGTATCTAGGCAGCAATGCCAAGGAGCTTAGTTATGCGGATATTGGCTTTAGCGGAGTTGGAGTGAGTGCGGATATTTTGGTGGATTTGCCTGTGGCAAAGGGGCTAGAATCTGGCGCGATTATGGGGCTAGGGCTATTTAGTATGGCGTATGATAATAAGCCTGATTCTAGCCTTGGTGGGGTGATCAACCTAGGCTTTGATGTTGTGATAGCGACAAAACATCGCACAGAAGCGGAGATAAAATTCATCATCAATGACAAGCTGGATTGGTTTGGGGCGGCGACTATGGTGGGGTATAGCTATGTGTTTTAGGGTGGCAGTTCTTTTGATTTTACACGCTTTGTTTGTGTGGAATTTGGCTTTTGGGCTAGAATCCAGCACAGATTCCAGCAAGCAGCTCTACTTCTTGCGTGCTCAATACTACCACCACCTAAAATCCCAAGCCCGCACGCTAGAAAACCGCGCTAGAAATGGCGCGTTTGTGGGCGTAATCCTTGGGGCTAGCAATATGGACATCACACTGCAAAGACTCGGCAGACCCTATCCAGCTGCAATCAATCCCTTTGTGCTAGGGGCAAGTGGGGGCTATATGCACTTTATCGACTCTGCGCCTATGGGGATCCGTGTCTATGGGCAATACCTTGCCGCGTGGAATTCTTCAAACAATATCCAAGATAGCATTACAATGCAGCTTTTTAGCTTTAATCTTGATGTGTTTGGGGATTTGGCGATCACTGATGATGGATATTATCTAGGGGCATACGCTGGCGTGGGCGGAGGGCTAGCGATATTTGATCAAAGGCTAGAAAATGTATATAGAAACCACCAAATCATCGTAGGCAGTGTGCTAAATGCTGGGATTTCTGCGACTTTGGCATATCATCATCGCCTAGAAGCTGGCGTGAAGCTCCCACCAAGTGTCATCAATGATAATTTTGCCTTTAGGCTTATGTATCTTGTAAGCTATCAGTATCTTTTCTAAGTAGGCGTGTATGTGTATCAATCAAGCACTTAAAATCTTATCCCTAAATGGCTTTCTAGCTCTTATGGCATTATCGCAATGCTATGGGCTAAGTGCGGCTGAAGGCTTAAGTAATGATGAATTGCTGCTTGATGAAAAAAGCTTTGCGACTTTGGAGAATAGGCGCGTTGATGTGATAGAGATTTTGCGCGCACAGGAGCGATCACTGCAGGGCAAAAGCACGCAGGAAAAAATCAAGCATTATGAGAAGCTTTTACGCGCTAATGGCATCACACCAGAACCTATGCCCTATAAGTCTGGAGACTATATACAAGCGCGCTTCCCGCACGCAGATCCTAGCAAAAAGGCGGATTTAAGCAGGTATTACACAAGTGCGGATAAAAAGAGTGGAGCCTTTGCTAGCGTTATGCTAGGGACTAGCACACTTACGCAACGCTACCAAGATGGGCTGTATAACAAAACAAACAATGTCCCCAAAGATGAAGCAGGCTTTGTCTGCACTGATACAGATAAAAGTGGCTGCAAAATTAGCGGGATATTTCACAATGGCGAGCAGGGGATTGATTTTGTCTCTAATCTTTTTGCCTTTGGTGGGGGCTTTGGGTATCAAAGGTTTTTTAACCCATTTTTAGGCACTAGGCTCTATGGCGATGGGCTGCTTAGTGCTGGGACAGAGCGCATAGGCAAAGAGGCGGTGGGGAGCTTTTACTATGTGCTTGGGGGTATGAATGTCGATGTGCTAGCGGAGCTGCCCTTTAGTATCTTTGGCACTCTTGGGGAAAATCGTGTGCTAAAGGATATGGCAGTGGGCTTGTATGGGGGACTAAGCATAGGCGTGCTGCTGTTTTTTGACCAAGCTAATGAGAATCTAGCTAAATATACCAATGGACTTACTAGCAAAGATGTGTTGTGGAATTATTTATTGCAAGTGGATTATGGCTTCAATCTTGGGGCGAGCTTTTCCCTCACTTCGCGCTATAAGCTTGATTTTGGCGCGAAAATCCCTATGAGTGCGGTGGGGCTGCCTAGTGAGCTGCGACTAGGGCTAGAATCCACAGCTAGCTACTCTAATGGAGAATCTATCGTGTCTAAAGATATTGTGATCACGCGCACGCCATTTTGGTATGCAAGCTTTATTATGCTTTTTTAGCTGTGTTATAATGCGCGGAATTTGGCGATATGGAGCGTGTGTTGATGAATAAAAAAGTCGCATATATAGCGATGATATGGGCGATTATCACAAGCACACAAGCACAAGTGGATTCTAGGAATGTCGCTGATTTTGCTACCGCAAAAAAAGTGGATTCTAGGATTTTTCATAACAATGCTATTTTTACTCCCACAAACACTATGGATTGCCACGATTTTGCTACCACAAAATCTCGCAATGACGGAAAAATAGCTTTTTTAGAAAAAGTGGATTCTAGCAATGAAGCTTTTTTATCGTCATTGCGAGCCTTGCGCCAGCAAGGCGTGGCAAAGCAAGGCAAAGCCGCAGCTTCTTTAGTAATCCACAAAAACATCACACAAAAAACGCACGCCCTAGAATCCACTTTTGAAAACAATGCTGAACAAATACAAAAAACCCAAAAAAAGGATTCTAGCAATGAAGCTATGGATTGCCACGCCACTGCTACGCAGTGTCTCGCAATGACAGAAAACAACGCTACTAGTGAAAAAGTGGATTCTAGGAAAAATGCTGAAAGTGTAAAAACGCCGCAGAATGAAAACGCCCAAAGCGTGTTTGATGAAAACGCCGCAGGCGGCAGGATTTTTGACACAAACGCACAAACGCAAAAAGTGGATTCTAGGGGTAACGCCAAAAGTGTAAAAACGCCGCAGAATGAAAACGCCCAAACTATAAGCCAGCCAGCAAAGGATTCTAGGATTTGCGATGAGAAATGTGGGTTGCAAGGAAAATCGCAAGGGAGCTACCTTAGCGGTAGTGACCGCAGTGATTTTCCGCAGCTCCCGCATTTATCGCGCAAAGCCGAATCCACCAACGAGCAGCCCACACTAGACACAAATAAACTAGAGTTTATCATCTCCTACAAAGCCCAAACCCACGATGGCATAATCACCGGCGAGCGATATAGTGTCGCTGATCCCATCACGCTAAAAGCTCGCACGCTCAAAATCGCCTACACCTGCTCGCTTAATGCCCCCATAAACGACCTAATCACCGATGATGAAAGCTATGCGATTAAATATATCCTAACGCACTACCAAGAAGAAGTGCTTGAGTGCCTACGCAAAGGGCGGGCGAGCGTGCGGCACGATGGACTTACAAGCCAAAATACGCGCGTGCTGGATTCTATTACCTTTGCATTCCCGCCGCAGCGGATTTTGGCGCATTTGGATAATCGCTATCTAATCATAGAAGTGCTAAAGGAGTGAGATGAAAATCGCAATCGTAGAAGATGACATCAATATGCGAAAAAGCCTAGAGCTGTTTTTCGCCGAGCATAAGGACTTGCGTGTAGTAACTTTCCGCAGCCCCAAAGACGCGCTAAAAGAGCTGGATTCTAGCTATCAGCTTGTGATCACGGATTTAAATATGCCACATATGAATGGGCTAGAGTTTTTAAAGCAGCTTAATAATCGCTATGAAATGATTGTCATCACCGGCAATGCCACGCTGCATTCTGCGATCGATTCTATACGGCTAGGGGTGAAAGACTTTTTCCAAAAGCCCTTTGAGCCAGAGCTTTTGCTTGAGGCAATCTATCGCAGTAAAAAGGTGCTAGAGTTTCAGCAAACCCACACCAAAACCACCTCCAAAGCAAGTGCTACAATCAACCGCCAAAGCCCCTTTGTCGCCACAAGCAAATCACTAGAATCCATACAAGCCCAAGTGCTAAAAGCCGCGCCCACGGATTCTAGTATCTTGCTTATGGGGGCTTCAGGTGTAGGCAAGGAAGTCTTCGCACGCTTTATCCACGAGAACTCCACTAGGAGCAAAAAGCCCTTTATCGCTATCAATATGGCAGCAATCCCCGAGCATTTACTAGAATCCGAGCTTTTTGGCTATGAGAAAGGCGCATTTACTGATGCCATAGCGACAAAGCAGGGGCTATTTGAGCTAGCAGATGGCGGGACACTCTTTTTAGATGAGATAGGGGAGATGCCTATAATGCTCCAAGCAAAGCTCTTGCGAGCAATCCAAGAAAAAGAAGCCACAAGGCTAGGCGGATCGAAGCCCATAAGCTTTGATGTGCGCTTTATCTCCGCGACAAATGCGGATTTAGAGCAAAAAATCGCGCAAAAAGCTTTCCGTGAAGATCTTTTCTACCGCTTGCAGACAATCCCCGTGCAAATCCCCCCGCTAAAAGAGCGGCAAGAAGAGATCCTCCCCATAGCCCAATGGAAGCTTGATCTAGTCCTAGCCCAATACAACCTCCCGCCAAAGACTTTCACCAAAGAAGCCACACAAGCCTTGCTAGAATACGAGTGGCACGGCAATATTAGAGAGCTGCTCTCTGTGGTGGAGCGAGCCGCGATCCTTAGCGATGAGGCAATCACGCCAAAGGATCTTTTCTTAGATTCTCGTAAGGCACGCGATGAGAGAGAGCCTAGCAAGATAGAAGCATTAGAAAAGCAGCTTTTAGAAGAAGTGCTGCACGATAGCCACAATGACATAGCAAAAGCAAGCAAGATTCTAGGAATGAGTGAAGAGATTTTGCAGTATAAGCTTGCCAAATACGATATACGCAATCCTAAGTGATATTTTTAGTGAAAAATAATGGATTGTGTGCTAGTATCGCGCTTTTTGCATTACTACATACATACGCGTGTGCGATCGCGCGACCACAACAGCCAGCAAGATTAGAGAGATTAGGAAGATAATGAGTGAGATTATAGGATTTAGACAAGAAGGCGGAGAGATCATCGATCTGCAAAGTATCGCCCTAGAGCGCGGAGAGTCGCTAGCTACACTGCGAGAAAAGCTACAAAAGCACTCCATTGATACAAGCGCGTATGGGGAGGCGATCCACTTTGATAATTCTGCCAACGCACTTGCGATTATCCGCCACTCTTGTGCGCATTTGCTAGCCCAAGCGATCAAGCAGCTTTACCCTGATGCGAAGTTTTTCGTAGGACCGGTGGTTGAGGAGGGATTCTACTACGACTTTAAGACAAGCAGCAAAATCGGTGAAGAAGACTTAGAGAAAATCCAAGCGCGTATGAAAGAGCTAGCAAAATCTGGTGATATGATAGAAAAGTCTGTGATAAGCCGCGCCCAAGCACAAGAGCGATTTAAAGATGATGAGCTAAAGTGTTCGGTGATGAGCAACATAGTGGGCGATAGCTTTGGGCTGTATGCGCAAGGGGATTTTGTGGATCTATGCCGCGGACCGCATTTGCCTAGCACGAAGCTCTTGCATAGCTTTACGCTCACTAAGCTTGCAGGGGCGTATTTGGGCGGCGATGAGAGTGCGGAGATGCTTGTTAGAATCTATGGCATAGCCTTTGCGGATAAAGAGAGTTTAAAGAGCTATCTCCACCAACTAGAAGAAGCCAAAAAGCGCGACCATAGAAAGCTAGGGCAGGAAATGGGGCTTTTTACCTTTGATGAGCAGCTAGGGGCTGGGCTGCCTATATGGCTGCCAGCAGGGGCAAGATTGCGCAGGCGCATAGAAGAGCTGCTGACTCGTGCGCTTATTATGCGAGAGTATGAGCCTGTGAGGGCACCAGAGATTTTGAAAAGTGAAGTATGGAAAATCAGCGGGCATTATGATAATTACAAAGAAAATATGTATTTCACAAGTATTGATGATGTGGAGTATGGCATAAAGCCGATGAACTGCGTGGGGCATATCAAAGTCTATCAGCATAGCAAGCGAAGTTATAGAGAGCTACCGCTTAGATTTTATGAATATGGCGTGGTGCATAGACACGAGAAAAGCGGCGTGCTGCACGGGCTTTTGCGTGTGAGAGAATTTACCCAAGATGATGCGCATATTTTCTGTATGCCAAGCCAGATAGAAGCAGAGGTGCATAGTATTTTGGATTTTACGCGCAAGATTATGGGGGCATTTGGCTTTAGCTATGAAATGGAGCTATCCACACGCCCGGAGAAATCTATCGGTGATGATGCGGTGTGGGAGATCGCTACAAATGCCCTGCGATCCGCGCTAGAATCCAGCCAGATCCCTTATAATGTCGATGAAGGTGGGGGGGCGTTTTATGGACCTAAGATTGATATTAAAATCACTGATGCTATCGGGCGCAAATGGCAGTGTGGGACGATCCAAGTGGATATGAATCTGCCCAATCGCTTTTGCCTTGAATATATTGATGAAAACAATCAGCCCAAGCAGCCTGTAATGCTACATCGCGCGATTTTGGGGAGCTTTGAGCGATTTTGCGCGATTTTGTGTGAGCATTTTGGCGGGGAATTTCCCTTTGCTATCGCGCCTACGCAAGTGGTGATTATCCCCATTTCTAGCGAGCAGCAAGACTACGCACGCCATATCCAGCTAGCTCTGCGACACATAGGCGTGTATGCGGAGATTAGCGATAAAAATGAGACCCTTAGCAAGCGCGTGCGCAATGCAGAGAAACAGCGCGTGCCGATGATTGCTATCATCGGGGCAAAGGAAGTGGAATCCAAAATGCTTGCAGTGCGAGATAGGCGAGCAAAAGAGCAGAGCAATATGACAGAAGGAGAGTTTATAGCAATGATAGAATCCAAAAAAGAAGAGGTGAGCTTTTGAGCAAAGAAGAAGTTTTGCTAAATGAAAATATCCGTTTTAGCGAGGTGCGGTGCATTGATGATGATGGCTCCACTTATGGGATCATTTCAGCTAGTGAAGCAAGAGGGTTTGCAAGGGAGAAAGGCTTAGATCTAGTGTGTATCTCGCCTACTGCCAAGCCCCCTGTGTGCAAGATTATGGACTATGGCAAATACCGCTACCAGCTAGAAAAGAAGCAAAAAGAAGCCAAGAAAAAGCAAAAGCAAATTGACATTAAAGAAATCAAGCTCTCCGCCCAAATCGCGCAAAATGACATCAACTACAAGGTCAAGCACGCTAAAGAATTTATCGCAAGTGGCAAGCATGTGCGATTCAAAGTCGTGCTAAAGGGCAGGGAGACAAGCGACCCGCAGCTTGGTGTAGCGGTGCTTAATCGTGTCCTAGCAATGATGGAGGAAGTCGCCCAGCCAGAGAAAGAGCCAAAGACAGAAGGACGCTTTGTAAGCTGGCTGTTTGTGCCTAAGCGGTAGGTGTAGCTTTAAGGTAGTAAGAGCAAAGTGGATTCTATGGGGTAGGCGATTCAGTCTTGAGTGGGCAATGCGGCAGTGTTGCGGCTTATGGCAAAGGCACGAACGCTAAGTTCGCTAACCTTTACCATAAGCCGCAAAGCTACCACAGCCCCACCGCAACCCTTAGAATCGTGCGAAGTAAAATAGGCTTTTTGAATAAGCCCTTTTTCTGTCATTGCGAGACACTGCGAAGCAGTGGCGTGGCAATCCACAAAAAAAGTGGATTCTAGGCTTAATGCCGTTTTTCTCTCACTTGCGAGCCGATGAAAGCACCACTTCTGTCATTGCGAGATTCTGCGGTAGCGGAATCGTGGCAAAGCAAGGCGAAGCCGCAGCTTCTTTAGTAATCCACTTTCACACTAGAATCCACTTTTGAAATTAGATTCTAGGGTTGTTTTATGGATCGCCACGCCTTGCTAGCGCAAGGCTCGCGATGACGGAGAGAGACAGCGTAGCGCAAGGCTCGCGAGTGAGAGATTGGGGGAGAGCGGTGTCATCTCGCGATGATAAAAGGGGAGTTTCATCATCTCGCGATGACAGAATTTGTGCCTCAATCCTAGAATCCACTTTTCAAAGGATAGATATGCAAAAGATTGTCATAACAATCAATGGTATGTCTTGCGCTTCTTGTGCAAATTCCATCATAAAAACCCTCAAAGCAAAGCAGCTTCTCAATGACATACACATCAATCTAATCACCAAAACCGCCACGCTCACCCTAGATGAGAGCCACTCGCTAGAAGCAATTTTCTCCGCGATTAAAAAGCTAGGCTATGAGCCAAAATCTAGCCCATCTAGTCCATTTATCCCTGTGAGCAATGCCGCAAAACCTCTTGCCACATCGCCGCTTACGCCATATAAGCCAAGCATTTCTCCCCCAGCACAAGGGCGTCCTAGCCAGTCAAGCCAGAGCTTCCACACTAGGGATAAAGTGGATTCTAGCCCCGCGATAATTCCACAACCAACGCAAGAAAATGTAAGCAAGACAAGCACCAATCCCAGCCAGAGAATTTTTCTAACGCCAAAAATACAAGAGCTAATGCACCTTGCCACCAATTTTATCCACAAAAAACGCGTGCTACTAAGCGGACTCATCGCCCTTGCAATCCTCTATCTCTCTATGTCGCCTATGGTGTTTGATACAGCACTTATCGCACCATTTAATGATATGCGTGTAAATTTCTTTGCCCAGCTCTTTTTAGCCCTTAGTGGTATGCATTTGGGGCGGGAGTATTATTTCAAGGGTTTTAGGGCGTTGTTTGCCAAAGCCCCTACAATGGACTCACTCATCGCCCTAAGCACGAGCGCATCGCTTGTGTATAGCGTGTATAATGCCCTGCTAGGACATACGCATTGGTATTTTGAGAGTATTTGTGTGATTGTGTTTTTTGTGCTATTTGGGAAAGGCTTAGAGCAAAATGCCAAAGACACGACCGCTGCGGTGATCCGCACGCTACTTTTGCGCAATCTCTCTCAAGTGATCCGCCTAGAATCCAGCTCTAAAACATCAATCCCACCCCAAGCCATACGCATAGGCGATAGGCTGCAGATCCTCCCCGCCCAGACAATCCCAGCAGATGGGATTATCACGCAAGGATCTTGCGCGCTTGATGAGTCTATGCTAAGTGGCGAGGTGCTACCGGTGGAAAAGAGTGTAGGGCAAAGGGTCTATGCAGGGAGTATCAATACCAATCGCGCCTTTATTATACAGGCTACTAGCACCAGCGAGCAAAGCACGCTTAGTGCGCTTAGTGCGCTTGTGCAAGAAGCCCTTGTGTCAAAGCCAGCACTTGCTAGGCTAGCAGATATAATCGCAAGCTATTTTGTCCCAGCAGTGATTGCCATAGCATTTGGGGCATTTTTGTTGTGGTGGGCGATTATGGGGGTGGATTTTGGCTTTGGCGTGTGTATAGCTGTGCTTGTGATCTCCTGCCCTTGTGCGCTTGGGCTTGCCACGCCTATGGCAGTGATGATAGGCACAGCCCTTGCTAATAAACAAGGGGTTTTCATCAGGCAGGCTCAAAGCTTTGAGAATCTAGGCAGGGTCAGTGATGTGGTGTTTGACAAGACAGGCACGCTTACTAATGCGGCTTTAGAGGTAGTGGAGATTAGCAGCATAAGCGAGCTAGATCAAGCAGAGATCCTAGCCATAAGCGCAGGAGTCGAGCAAGGCAGTGAGCATATCATCGCCAAAGCGATCTTGCAAGAAGCCAAAAAGCAGGGCATTAGCCCAAGGGATTGCGGCGAGTTTAGGGCATTTGCGGGCTATGGCATAGAGGCTAGAGACACACAAGGGATCACCTATGTGCTTGGGGCAAAAGAGCTATTGCAAGGCGCGGTGGATTCTAGCCTAGATAAAGAATGCGCGTATATCCAAGTCTTTTTGGGGCAAAGGGTGGATTCTAGCTATAAGATCCTAGGCTCTATCACACTGCAAGATACTCTAAAAAGCGGTGCGCAAGAGATGATAGAAGCCCTAAAGGCTAAGGGCATAACCCCCCATATCCTAAGCGGCGATAGTGCTGCTAATACCGCGCATATAGCACGCAAGCTTGGTATCACGCACTATAAAGCCCACGCCAAGCCCGCGGATAAGCTTGCTTATATCAAGGCGTTGCAAGATAAAGGCAGAGTCGTGCTAATGGCAGGCGATGGGGTCAATGATATAGGTGCGCTTGCTGCAGCAGATGTCTCACTAAGCTTCGCGCACGCAAGCGATGTGAGTAAAAATACCGCTGATATTATCATCTATCACAATGACATATCGCGCGTGCTTTATGTGATGAGACTTTCGCACAAGGTTATGCAAAATATCAAGGAGAATCTAGCCTTCGCCTTTGTGTATAACTGCCTTTGCATACCCATTGCGTGTGGGGTGCTCTACTATCCAGCCCAGATTTTGCTAAACCCTATGCTAGCGGCTTTTGCGATGAGTGCTAGCAGTGTTTGTGTGGTGCTAAATAGCCAGCGGCTATGGCGGTTTAGAGCCTAAGGTGGATTCTAGCAATGCCCATTTTTCACAAGCCAGCCTTTCTCCGTCATCGCGAGCCTTGCGCTAGCAAGGCGTGGCGATCCATAAAACAACCCTAAAATCTAATTTCAAAAAGTGGATTCTAGGGTAAAAGTAGATCGCCACGATTTTGCTACCGCCAAATCTCGCAATGACAGAGAGTTTCATCGGCTCGCAAGTGAGAGAAAAAGGCGATATGTGTGGAGCTAGATTCTCATAGATTCTAGGCTAAAGTGTGCAAGAGTGGCTAGAATCTGGTCTTTTGGTATATCATCGCGCAGGGTAAAATCCCCTATGCCTTTAGGTAGCACGAAGCAAAGTGCGTTGTTGTGAGATTTTTTATCTAGGAAAAAGGCTTGATAAAATGCCTCTATATCGCTGATAGGATAAGCCTCATCAAGCCCTAGTCGCCTAAGCACTCTTTCTATGCGCTTTGCCTGTGTCTCTTGCAAAAGCCCTAGCCGCAGGGCTAAATCATTTGCCATAGTCATACCTATCGCCACGGCTTGTCCGTGCAAGAAGCGTTTATAGTGGGTTTGCATCTCAATGATATGCGCAAAAGTGTGTCCATAATTAAGCGCGGCGCGGATACCGCTCTCTCTCTCATCTTGCTCGACCACGCGAGCTTTGATCGCTATGGACTTTTGGATAAAAGGCAGCAACACGCTAGGATCTAGCATATCATCTTGGCTGGATTCTAGGGCTTCAAAGCCTAGCTTATCAAAGCACACAAGCACCTTTACCACCTCTGCTAGCCCAGCTCTAATCTCGCGTGCAGGGAGTGTGCGCAAAAACTCTTTATCGATATATACCGCACTAGGCTGGTGGAAAAGCCCTATGAGGTTTTTGCCATAGGCATTATTGATCCCGCATTTACCGCCCACAGAGGCATCGACTTGTGCGAGCAGGGTCGTGGGGATTGACACATAGCTAATCCCTCGCTCAAAAATCCCACTAGCAAAGCCCACCATATCGCTTATCACGCCACCTCCAAGGGCTATCATTAGCGATTTTCTATCTAGGCGATTGGCAAAAGCACATTGCAAAATCTGCTCGATACTCTGCATATTTTTATGCTCTTCGCCATCAGGGACAATGCAGACAAAGACTTCTTGCGCGCGGATTTTGGGCAGGATTTTGTGGAGATAGAGTCCTGCTATTTTTGGGTTGCTTACAACTAGGGCTTTGCTTTTTGCCGTGATGAAAGCGCGATCATTGTGCAAAAAGTCTTCGATGATGACAGGATAAGTCGCAGAAGGTGCTGTAATGGTAAGTGTAGGCATACGCTTCCTTGGGAGTAAGATGATAGGGATTGTAGTATATTTGGCTTAAGGGATGGTTAGACCTAGGGGTGGATCCATAGATCTAGCCTTAGAATCCAATAGAATCCAAGCAGCCCCAAATCCTAGAATCCACTTTTTGCAAAGGATTCAGCTTGCGGGCTAGAATCGTGGATTTCTGCCGCTTACTGCGTCAATAGACCTTAAGTCTTATTATCCTTATAAGCCTTGAAAAGCCACAATTCTAGCCGCGCAATCTTAGAATCCAAAAGCGGTGATAAAACAAGCCTAAACCCCCTAGAATCCACTTTTGAAAACAATGTTAAAAAGCACAAAAACACAAAAGCGGATTCTAGTGTGGGGAGTGCGGGGAGTGGATCGCCACGCTTTGTCTTGCGCCAAAGCTCGCGATGACGGAAAAACGCGGCAAGTCAAAAGTGGATTCTAGGAAAACGATTCTAAGCATTGTGGTGCTAAAATCCACTTTTCGACAATTCTAAGCAAGTCGCACAGGATTCTAGGATTTCTAAAGAAACCTGCGAGCTCACGCAAGCAGGTTTCTTTAGAAAAGCTGAATCCACACACAAAATCTTTTGAAAGGATACAAATGACTCGTAGAGACTTTATCAATGGTATGGCAGTAGCCGTAGTCGCTGGAATGACACCGCTAGAGATTCTAGCAAGAGATGCTAAAAAGCCTTACTATCCCCCACTTTGGCAGAATCTTGTGGGCAGCGATGATGATAGCTACTTCTTCGCCCACGCCTTGCGCGATGGTGAGCAATATGACTTTAGTGCGCTGCCTATACAAGAGCAGTATGATTTGGTGGTCGTAGGAGCTGGGATCAGCGGGCTTAGTGCGGCGTGCTTGTTCCACGATACACACAAAGGCGCAAAAAGCCTGATACTCGATAATCACAAAGACTTCGGCGGACACGCTAGGCGCAATGAGTTTGCCACACCTTATGGGCAGATCTTGACCTATGGTGGCAGCGAGTCGCTACAATCGCCAAAATCTCTTTATAGCAAAAAGGTCGTGGCGTTTCTAGCTAGCCTAAATATCGATATAGACGCTTTAGCAAAGTGCTTTAATCAAGACTTCTACCCAGATTTAGGGCTTAGTCGGGGCGTGTTTTTTAGCAAAAAGGACTTTGGAGCAAGCAAGCTTGTAAGCGGCGATCCTCGCGTGGTGATTGATGATAGCATTAAAAAAGAGCGCAATAATGCTAGGAGCTTTGCGGAGTTTATCGGGGATTTTCCTATGCCTAAGGCTGATAGAGACGCGCTTTTAGAGCTTTTTACCACGCCTAAAGACTATCTACAAGGCTTAAGCAGCAAGCAAAAGCGCGACTACCTAGCCCACACAAGCTATAAGCAATTCTTGCAAGAGAGAGTCAAGCTCTCTCCGCTGGCTCTAAGCTTTTTTGATGGTGTGAGTGATGATTTTATGGCATTAGGGATTGATATGATCTCTTGCGAATTAGCACAAGAGTGTGCTTTGCCGGGATTTGCTGCTACAAACTCTGCGAATGAAGTCTTTGAAGAGCCCTATATCCACCACTTCCCCGATGGCAATGCCTCTATCACGCGCCTAATGGTAAAAAAGCTTATCCCCCATATCGCTACTTGTGGCAATACACCAGAAGAAGTGCTACTAGCTCAATTTGATTATAGCAAGCTTGATTTGCCAAAAAATATGAGTAGGATCCGCCTGCAAAGCACCGCGCTTGATGTGCGTAATGTCGCAGGGGGTGTGGAGATAGTCTATGGATCTATGCAGGATAGAAAGCTGCATAAAATCTTTGCCAAAAAGGTCATTATGGCAAACTACAATGCGATGATCCCCTACATTGTCAAAGAGCTGCAAGATGGGCAAAAAAGCGCGCTATCTCAATGTGTCAAAACCTCTCTTATTTATACAAAAGTCCTGCTCTCTCAATGGGAGTGCTTCACAAAGCTTGGCATACACGATATTTACGCGCCAAAATCTTTCTATGTCAATACCAAGCTTGATTATCCCGTAGATATGGGCGCATACAAGCACCCACGCGATCCCAAAAAGCCTATATGCCTGCATTTGATCGGCTCTCCCTTGCGGCTTAATCCTAAAGAGCTTGACACCACGCAGCTTACTGCTAGAGATCTCTCTCGCTTGACACGCCACGCCCTTTTAGAGACGCCATTTTCTACCCTAGAGCAAATGACCCTTTCGCACTTGCAAGAGATGCTTGGCGGGGCTGGATTTAAAAAAAGCGATGTGCTAGGTATCACGCTTAATCGCTGGGGGCATTGCTATGCGTATAATTACAACTCGCTTTTTGACACGCCAAAACAAAGCAAAGCCACGATAAAAGCCGCGCGCAAAGTCTGCGGAAATATCGCCATTGCTAATTCTGATGCCAATTGGGAAGCATTTTTACAAGATGCCATAGAGCAGGCGATGAGAGCTTTGGGGGATTTGGGCTTAAGCTAGATTAGCAAGCGATCTAATTTTGGCGTTGGCTTTTCTCAAAGAAACCTTGAAGAAGACAATCAAGGCAGTTTGGAAAATCGCCCCTTTAATCAAACCCCCTAGAATCCACTTTTGAAAACAATGCCAACGATATGCAAAAAGTGGATTCTAGTGTGAAAGTGGATTACTAAAGAAGCTGCGGCTTCGCCTTGCTTTGCCACGATTTTGACAAGTCAAAATCTCGCAATGACAGAAGTGGTGCTTTCATCGGCTCGCAATGACAGAAAAAGGGCATTAAGCCTAGAATCCTCGTTTGAAGGGTATTTAACTTCAAAAAGCCTATTTTACTTCATACGATTCTAAGGATTGCGGTGGGGCTTTCGTAGCTTTTTAGGGATTTGGGGGCAGAGCAAGACTAGAGGTCTGCGGTTGTCCTAAAAATAGCGTAATCAATCGCATTGCTCGCCCAAAACTGAATCGCCAACCCCCCCTAGAATCCATTTTTTTACACTTTGCTTAATTAGGATTCTAAGATTGTGGTGCTAGAATCGTGGTTTTCTAAAGAAACATCGGCTTGCGCCGAGCGGTGTCCCTTGTTTTCAAGGCGGAGGCGAAGGGATTTATCTAGGCGATAATGAGCAAGCCTCCGCCGCAGAATCCACGATTCTAGCCCGCAAGCTGAATCCCTAGAATCCACTTTTAGGCTTAATGCGATCCTATGGGGATAAACATCTGCGGATGCTTATGAAGCAGCAAGGAGAGTCGCTCCGCCTTGGTAGAAAAGAGCGCGAAAAGCCTTGTTTTAGCGATACATTCTTCAAAGGGTAGGAAATGCAGCACAGGCTCGGTCAAGTCTTGCAGGTAGAAAATGGGATTTTTGCTTGTGGTTTTGGTGATTAGCACCTTTTTGCCAAAGCTTCTGCCTAGGGCTTCATAGTCTTTGATAATGGCATCTTGATGCACACCATCTGGCTCAAAATCATACACTTGTATATCAGTCTTTGTCTGGATAGCGATGTCAAAAATCACGCTTGAGATATTCTCCCCTGCATTCATCTCTTCATTGGTGATGACTAGGCATTGCTTGCAGTCTGTTAGGCAAAGGGCAGCGGTTTTTAGCACAGGGGTTGCGGTGCGATAGAGTGCTTTGCGGTGCGATCGCTTGGCAAAAAGCTCTGTCCCTACGATGATAAGCCCGATTTTTCTCGTGCGATCTTTTTCAAGCCTATCAATGAAGCTCGCATTGCTATAATCAAATTTGAGCGCGATACTAGAATCCTGCTTGCAAAGCTCCTTGATCTCATAGATTGTGGCAAAGTCCGCTGGATTTAGCACGATGACAAAGAGCTTTGTCGAGCGGATAAGACTATGGAAGTAGATAGCCTGCGTGATGTCGCGCAAAATCGCGCTAGAATCTTGGGCTAGCATATCCACATAGACATAAATATCGCGCCCAAAGGGTGAGGGGAACTGCCCTATATCAGACTTGATTTGCTTATAAATATTTCTTAGTGTCTTTGGATCACCTGCGACAAGCACGACATCTTGAGGCTGTATCACTAGAGAAAAGGTGCTTAGAAGAAATGCATTATTGCGGTAGATCCCAATGATTTTGTAATTTTTCTGCTGGATAGAGCCGATATGCCGATAGGCAAACACACTCCCAAATGGCACGCCCACCTCCATAATCTCCCCCTGCCCTAGCCCAAAGCCACGCGGGATAATGGGCACATTAGGCAGCCTTGAGATAAACTGCCCTGCGATGATCTTGGCATCATCAAGAAATATCGCGTGATCATCGCGCTGCAAGCTCTCATCGCTCACGCTAGAGAGCGTAACTATACGCGCTTCTTTGCAGATTTTGCGCGTGATTGCAAAGACCGCGCGCGCTTGATCTCTATCTTCCATAATCACAAACACATCGCTAAGATCTAGGCTTCTGTGCTCATCAAACACCTGTGTAAGGTGGTATTCTGAAGTGGGATCAAAATGATGAAAGCTAAAGGAGCTTGGGAATTTCTCTGGGATCATTGCAGAGTCTTTAACAATGACAATATAGAGATTATTACTAAAATACTTTTCTAGCACGGAGTCAAGAAACACCTTGCCGACAACGCTATCAAGCACAAGCACGACTTTTTTCACATCATTTCCTTACATTAGGCTAAGTGGGATTTGTGGCGGCATTATACCAAAGCCAAAATCCCAAGCCTAGAATCCACTTCGCGCTTGTAGTGTAGCCTAAGCCATAAGCACATCTTGGCAGATCGTAAGGAATGCTATTTGCTAGTATCTAGCATAAATACGCCTGTAAGGATAGATTATGAAATACTCTTATCACATTGCCCTAGCCTTAGTGGGGCTATTTGTAGCAAGTATGCTTAGCGCGTGCTACAAGCCTCCAAAACTCACCCAAAATGCCATAAATGTCAAAATCTATCGCGGTAAATCATCGCTCAAAGACTGCGTGTATATCACAGAGACTTCAGGGGTTGTCAATACCAAAGGCTATGGCATAAAGCTCCTTGCCGCCATAGCCGGCGCGGAAAATGACCTACGCAACAAAGCCGTGCGCTTTGGGGGCAATGCCGCTCTTGTGCTACACACAGAGTCGCGCTACCTAGGGGCGGACTATCAGTTTAAAATGGGGCTGGCAAATGACAATACCGCTAACAAAATCGATGAATACATCATCTACGCCGAAGTGTATCGCTGCAGGCTCTAGTGGGCGCGTGGGCAAGCGTTAGATTTTCTATGGCATTATTGCGCTTTACAGCCAAAGACAAAGGAAGCAAATGAAAAAGACGCATATATATATCGCCGCTTTTATGGCGTTTCTAGGGGTAATCTATGCCGCCCCAAGCGATGCCACCACCGCGAAAAATCTCCTAGAGTCAAAAACCAAGCGCAGCTTAGAAGTAGTGAGCTTTAGCCCCTTAGAATCCAGCAATCTCTTCTTGCTCACTATCCAAGATAAAACAAATGGCTACAAAACTCTCCTTATAAGCGATGAGAAGCAGCAAAACCTAGTGGTAGCAAGCGCGTTTTTTAGCAGCAATGAAGCAGCGATGAAGCGCGTGCAGCAGGAGCTAAACGCCATAAGCAGCCATAATTTCAAAGCCCAGAACTCCGCCAAGCTTAATGAGCTTTTTGCCTCTATCCCCACAGACTATGCCATAACCATAACCGGCGCGAATACAAAAAAGCTCTACATCATCTCAGACCCTATGTGTAGCCACTGCCAAGAAGAGCTAGCACACATAGAAGAGCGGCTTAAAACCCACACGATTGTCATAGTCCCGATAGGGCTGCTAGGGCAGGACTCTCTCTACAAAGCAGCAGATATTATCAGGCAAATCCCTTCTGCCAAGACGCCTAAAGACCAGATCCAAACCTTGCGCAAAATCTATGCACGCACCTATGAGCCTACAAACCCACCCGCTAATGACAAAGCATATAGCCAAGTGCTACGCATAACAAATAGCATTAGAGAATCAGGGCTTGTAGAGGGCGTGCCATTTATCTATGAGCCTTTGCGCTAGAATCCACTTTTGATACTTTGACTAAGGAGCAATGATGAAAAAGCCCACACATAGCACAAACTCATCACCACGCAAATCGCCACATAGGAAAATCGCGGATTTTGCGATGATAGGCAGTAGCAGCGCGCTTGTGCTAGTCGCTCTGCTAGGCTGCGATAATCCTAGAGAGCAAGACTTTGTATCAAGCAATCAAACATCAAATAGCCAAACCCCAAGCCAAGCCATCAAGCAAGGGGCGTTTGTCATCGTAGAAGAGCAGCTAGATGGCAGCTACAAAGTCCTAGAAGAATACCCAAGTGCCACCACGCGCGTGGTCGTGCGCGACAAATCTGGAACAGAGCGGATTCTAAGCGATGAGGAAGTCGATGAGCTTATCAAAAAAGAAGCCGCACGCGTGGAGAATGGCACAAGCGAGCTACTAGCCCCAGCAGCAGGGGGTGCAGGTGAGCAAAGTGGCAGCGGAGGGCTAGGGCTAGGAGGCGCGATCCTAGCAAGCGCAGCAGGCGCACTGCTAGGAAGCTACATCGGCAACAAGCTTTTTAACAACCCAAACTACCAGCAAAACAAGCAGCGCAACTACAAATCCCCCCAAGCCTATGAGCGCAGCGCAAATAACTTCAAGCAAGGTGCTACAAACTCCCCAAGAGCAGGGGCTACGCCAAGTAATGCAAAAGGTGGATTCTACCAAAACAACGCCGCCCAAAACACCGCCAAAGGCGCGACAAGCCCAAGAAGCACGCAAAGTGGCTTTGGCAGCTAGCAAGCCGCTAGAATCCAGCAATCGCAATAGTAAGTAATCGCAATAGTAAAGGAGAGTAGAATTTATGCTGCAATGCTTTGTCATAAACCTTGCCCGCTCCCTTGATCGCAGGGCAAGTATGGAGGCACATATCGCCGAGCTTTTTGCCAAAGAGCCGCATTTGCAAGAAAAGCTTAATTTCACATTTTTCCAAGCTATAACGCCTAAAGACATTAGAGAAAGTGGCTTTATCACGCGGTATTGTCCATTTTGGGCTGGGGTATATAAGGCTAGGGCGGTGCGAGAGACAGAGCTAGCGTGCTTTGCCTCACACTACGCGCTGTGGCAAAAATGCGTAGAGCTAGGAGAAGGGATCATCGTGCTAGAAGATGATATACGCTTTTGCGCTGGCTTTGGGGAAGGTGTGCTCTCAATCGCGCAAAGCCCCTATGAGTATGTCCGCCTAGCGTGGCGGACTTGGCATACAATGTATCTTATCCAAGAGCGTTTCGCCCTAGCTCCTAAGCTTATACTAGGGGCTTCTGGCTACTACATCTCCCCAAGTGGCGCGGCAAAGCTCATCAAAAGCGCGGAGAAAATCTTTGTCGCGGTGGATTATTATATGAGCTTTTCTTACTTGCATAATGTCGCTGAAATGCTCTACCTCCCGCATATCGCAGAGATTAGCGAGCTAGATGAGCGATCCACCATAGGCAAGCCAGAGCACCAGCCAAAGGATAAGGGCTTCTACTATCGCTTCGTGCTGCTGCGCGAGCTGCATAGACTCTACCGCGATGTGCGTATGCGGCTCTTTGCCCAAAAATCTTTGCGTGCGTGCAAGCTCCTTGCCAAAGGGCAGTAGCAGTGCGAGAAGTAAATGGCGCGCTGATCCACTCAAGCAGCATAATCGATGAAGATGTAGCAATCGGCGCAGGCAGCAAGATCTGGCATTTTTGTCATATTTTGCGCGGCAGCGTGATAGGGCGTGATTGTGTCATCGGGCAGGGGTGCTGTATCGGCGCAAATGTCTCTATCGGCAGTGGCTGTAAAATCCAAAATAATGTCAGTATTTATGAAGGCGTGCGGCTGTGCGATGAAGTCTTTGTGGGTCCAAGTGTAGTATTTACCAATGTTTTGACCCCACGCGCTTTCATCAATCGCAAGAGTGAGTTTCTCCCCACACTCTTGCACAAAGGCTGCTCTATCGGCGCAAATGCCACGATACTTTGCGGCATAGAAATAGGCGAGTTTGCACTCATTGGTGCAGGGAGTGTGGTGCTAGAATCTGTGCCAAGCTACGCGCTTATGGTGGGCAACCCTGCTAGGCTTATCGGCTTTGTGGATAGATCTGGGGCTAGGCTTAGGTTTGATGAGGGGGGCTTTGCTAGGAGCATTTATGATGGGAGAGGGTATATATTAGAAAATGGTGTCGTGCGTGAAGTCTAAAAAAAGGGATTGGGTTTTGGGTAATCATAGCGGCGATTTTGTGGATTTTAGGACAACCGCAGACTCTTGCTCTGCCCTAAAATCCACAAAAAGCACCACTAGCACCACCGCAAAGCGAAGCTTCTTTAGAAAACAAGCGACAGCGGTGCAAGGCGGGGGCACGCAAGCAGGTTTCTTTAGAATTCCTAGAATCCTAGAAGAAGAAAAACAAGCTGAAAATAAAAAAACTACCGATATTCAAAAAGTGGATTCTAGCAAGCAAGCTCATTTTCTGTCATTGCGAGCTTTGCGAGGCAAAGCGTGGCAATCCATACAAACAAAGACACAATCCCTAGAATCCACTTTTGATAATCCCACCACCGCAAAAACGCACAAAGTGGATTCTAGGATTTTTCATAACACCGCTATTTTTGCTACCGCAAAAAAAATGGATTGCCACGATTTTGCTAACGCAAAATCTCGCAATGACGGAAATCGTGTTTTTGATACCACGCCGCAAGATGAAAAAACAGAAATCGTGTTTGATAAAAAGCCGCAGGCGGAAGGATTTTCTAAAGAAACATCGGCTAACGCCGAGCGGTATCCCTTGTTTTCAAGGCGTGGGCGAAGGGATTTACCTTGAGTGGTAATGAGCAAGCCCCCGCCGCAGAATCCACCAAAACAAGCGAAGCGGTCGGTGATAGCCGATGTTTCTTTAGTAAAAGCGCGCAAAACAAGCAAAGCGGTGCGAGCGTGAGCTCGCAGGTTTCTTTAGAAAAGCCAACGCCCAACAAACCAAGTCGCAGGCGGAAGGATTTTGCGATGATTTTGGGGGTTTTCAAGGCGGGGGCGAAGGGATTTACCTTGAGTGGTAATGAGCAAGCCCACGCCGCAGAATCCCTCAAAAGCACTCAAAAGCCAACGCCCCGCACCATAGCCATCATCGGTCTTGGCTATGTGGGGCTACCCCTAGCCCTAACCTTTGGCAGACAATACCCCACCATAGGCTTTGATATAAACCCTACACGCATAAACGAGCTACAACAAAAGCTAGATTCTAGCGGTGAATGCACTTTGCAAGACTTCTTGCAAGCCCCTTTAGCACACTTTAGCAATGATCCAAAGCACCTAGCACAAGCCACTATCTATCTCATCGCCGTCCCCACGCCTATCACCCACGATAAGCTCCCAGATCTCTCCTACCTGCAAAGCGCGTGCGAGCTTGTAGGCTCTGTGCTAAAGGTGGGGGATATTGTCGTGTTTGAATCCACCACCTACCCCACTTGCACGCGCACCTTTTGTGTGCCGCTGCTAGAATCCACTAGCGATTTAGAGCTTAATCGCGACTTTTTTGTGGGCTACTCGCCAGAGCGTATCAATCCAGCCGATAAAGCGCACCGCCTAAGCCAAGTGGTGAAAATCACTTCAGGCTCCACTCCAGAATCTGCTGCCATAATCGACAAGCTCTATGCGAGCGTGATCCCTGCTGGCACGCATTGTGTCTCTAGTATCGAGGTAGCCGAAGCGAGCAAAGCCTTAGAAAACGCCCAGCGCGACATCAATATCGCCTTTATGAATGAAGCGTATATGCTCTTTGATACACTTGGGCTTGATATGGCAGAGATCTTGCAAGCAGCACGCAGCAAGTGGAATTTCCTGCCGTTTTATCCCGGGCTTGTGGGGGGGCATTGCATTAGTGTCGATCCTTACTACCTCTCCTATATCGCCGAGCTTAAGGGCTTTGCCCCGCAGATTATCACAAGCAGCAGGCAGACTAATGAAGCGATGCCGCGCTTCATCGCTAGCAAGTTTGTCAAGCAGCTAGAATCCTCTGGGATTGAGCTGCAAGGTGCTAGGGTGCTTGTCGTGGGCTTTGCCTTTAAAAAAGATTGCAAAGATATGCGCAATACCTTAGTGCCAAATTTATGCGATGAGCTAGGGGCATTGGGCTTAGAAGTAGAAGTGATAGACTCTCTTATAGACAAAGAGCAAGCAAGGCTAGAGTATGGCATTAGCGTGCTAGAATCTAGCCAGCTTCTAGCACATAGCTATGATGGCGTGCTGTGCAATGTGATCCATAGCTGCGATAGCGCGATAGATTTTCAACGCTTTTGCAAAATCAACGGAGTCTTTATGTCTATCTCCCTTGACAAGGCATAAGTTTTTCCATAAAATACGCGTTTTACTTCACGCATTCCGGATTAGCTCAGCGGTAGAGTAGGCGGCTGTTAACCGCTTGGTCGCAGGTTCGAATCCTGCATCCGGAGCCACTTCTTTCTATTTATTCTACTCGTTTAAGTAATTTATGATACATTTATGCAACTTAGATTTCTACTTACACAAGGACATACTATGAAAAGTAACGCCCCACATATCATAATACTAGGTGCTGGATATGCAAGCCTTGCTTGTATTGCTAATTTGCCAAAATCTATCTACAACACTGCGCGATGGACGCTTATCACAAAAGAGTCTGCACATTATGAAAGTGTCTTGCTGCACGAAGTAGTAAGTGGCTATAAAGATAGAGAAATTTTGCACCCCTTGCAAGATATTATCCCCAAAGACATAGCGATCGTGCAAGATTGCGTGCAGACAATCAACGCAAGCGATAAAAGTATCATTTGCGATAATGGCACATACCACTATGATGTGCTAGTCATTGGGCTAGGGTTTGCTAGCGATAGCTTTGGCATAAAGGGTGTGAGTGAGTATGCTCTGCCACTTACTAGCTACCACCAAGCCAAAGCAATCCGCACTAGGATAGAAGAAAATCTTCACGCCTATATACGCACTAATGATGAGCGGTATCTGCGCTTTGTGGTGTGTGGTGGGGGATTTAGCGGGTGTGAGCTTGTGGCGACACTTGCCCAAGAGATCCCACGCCAAGCCAAAAAGCTAGGGATACAAAAGGCGATAGAATGCGTGTGTATAGAAGCCCTAGATACAGTGCTGCCGATGTTTGCGTCCAAGCTAGCCCAAAAGGGGCGTAAATATTTAGAGAAGCTAGGGGTCAATGTGCGCACCTCTAGCAAGATCTTATCCGTGCAAGAAAATGGCGTGCAAATCGCACTCCCTAGCACAAATCAAGAACAAAAAGAGCCACAAACAGAGCTAATCGAGTCATTTTGCGTGATATGGACCGCGGGCGTGCAGGGCAATCTTGTCATCGCTAATTCCTTTGCCACGCCAAAATCTAAGCTTGTAATCACCCCTTACCTCCACCCCAAATCTCTCTCCACAGAAGAAGCCCCAGAATCTAGCACGCCTATTGATATGGATTCTATCTTTGTGCTTGGGGATTGCGGGGCATTGCTTGATGAAAAGACCCAGCGGTTCTATCCGCCTACTGCCCAGCTAGCCCAGCAGCAAGGGATCTATCTAGCAAGCATTTTGCCAGCATATCTACAACAATACGCTGCCAAAGACTCTGCTAAAGTGGATTCTAGCAGGCACGCTAGCGAGCAAATCCCGCCCTTTGCCTATGAGCCACAAGGCACGATCTGCTCACTTGGCTCTTGCTATGGTATAGGAGAAATCGCGGGCAAAAGCTTCTCTGGGTTTATTGCCATAGCACTCAAACGCGCCGTAGAGTGGCGTTGGCGTAGGAGTATCCGCAAAAGGCGTTAGTCAATCTAGCGCACGATGTGGCAATGCGCCTATACATATCGCTTAGATCTTAAGGCTAGGTTGGCTTATAAGTGGGGGGAATCAAGTTTTAGAGAAGTGGGGGTGATTGATCCTACCGCTTGCGCGATAGGATTCTTAAGATTATAGGGCGGCTTTTGCCTGCTGGACAATCGCGCCAAATGCTTGGGGATCATTCATCGCCATATCAGCCAAGATCTTTCTGTCAAGCTCGATATTTGCGCGCTTTAGCCCATAGATAAACTTAGAGTAGCTTATATCATTGATTCTACACGCTGCATTTATGCGCACAATCCATAAGCTTCTAAAATCTCGTTTTTTCTGCTTCCTATCTCGAAACGCATAGCACAAACTTCGCTCTAATTGCTCCTTTGCCTTGCGGAAATGCTTCCTGCGCCCGCTGTAAAATCCACGGGCTAGCTTTAGGACTTTTTTGTGTCTTCTGCGTCTGACAACGCCTGTTTTAACTCTCATTTTCTCTCCTTGACCTAGTATGTAGGTGTAGCTCTTGCTAATCTTTCCCTAAAATAGGGGGACTTCAACTTATGCTTGGCACAAAAGACTCTTCACAGAATCCATATTTGCACTATGCACGAAATGCGGGGATTTTAGCCGTGCTTTACGCTTTGGCGATTTCTTTGTCAAGATATGACTGCGAAACGCCGACCCACGCTTGATAAGGTTTTTCTTACACTTAAAGCGTTTGGCTGCCCCACGATTTGTTTTCATCTTTGGCATTGTCGTCTCCTTTCATAAGATATACCGCGCTTAAGTCTTTAAGCGACAAAATAAGCGCGGATTCTAACACGATTTTTCTAAAAACTTCTTTATAGCTTGGGCTAAGGCTTGACTAAAATTTCTTACTATTCACATCATCTAAAATTTTTACTGCGACATTATCTAATGCTGTGCTTATATCGCGTGAATGATTGGCAATTTTTACATTTTGCTGCGTGATACCCTCTAATTGTGAAATGGTGTCATTGATTTGCGTTACACCTTCTGCTTGTTCTTTGATAGACTCTGCCATATCGTTGATACTCTGCACCAAAAGATTTGTATTTGCTTCAATTTCACCTAGGGACTTTTGCGTTCTTTCGGCTAGCTTTCTCACCTCATCAGCAACGACCGCAAAACCTCTGCCGTGCTCTCCTGCCCTTGCAGCTTCAATAGCGGCATTCAAAGCCAAAAGATTTGTTTGATCGGCTATATCGCGTATGATACCGATGACATTTTTAATATCCTCACTTTGTGCGATGACTTCATTTGTGCGGCTGCTCACGCTTTGCATAGATTGGGCTATTTCTTCTGTGAGCGCGGCGGTTTGTGCGAGTGATGAGCTTTGTGTATTGGCACTCTCTGTAAGCTCAAGCACCGAAGATTCTAGCTCTTTTGATTTCTTATCAAGCTCGTTTGCATAGCTTTTAGAGATAGTTAGCATACTTGCCATAGAATCGCCTAAGCTATTTATCGCATTCTCAAGCCCTCTGGGGTTTTCTATCCTGTCGGTAAAGTCATTATTTTTATACGCTTCAAAGACGCGTGCGGGATTTTTGAGATTCTCTCCCACAAGATTTAAAAGTGTGTGAGACATTTGATTTATCGCATCTTTTAGCTCATTAATTTGCGGATTTAGGCTTGTATTTTCTATCACAGAGCCAAATCGCCCTTCCTTTGCCTCTTCTACGACACCTAGCACATCACGCACAAGATTAGAATCTTTTTTGAGTCCTTCTTGTGTGCGTTTGACATTCTCATCAATCGCCTTTGCCATACGACCGATTTCATCTTTAGAATCTAGCGGGATAGAGTCCATCTGCTTGCTCTCGTGATTGAGATAAGCAAAAAAGGCAAAGACATTGTGCTGTAAGCTTAAAATCCCGCGTAAATGCGTGCTGTAAAAGAGCCACATTGATGGGAAAAAGATAAGCAAAAACGCCACCATAGAAATGGCTATATTGCTATAAAGTGTTTGGGAAATCTCGTCCAAAATCCCTTGCGAAGCACTTTGCGTATAAGGCTCTAGCATATCAATATACACACCCGTTGAAATCCAAATATCCTTTGTATTAGGGATAAGCTGTGCGTAAGCGATTTTAGGTGCATCTATATGCCCGCCTTGTGGCAGTGGCTTAGAAAATATGTAATACACAAACTTCCCGTCTTTACTTTGGCTTTTTGCACTCTCAAATAGCTCTCGTATATAATACACACCATTGCTATCTTTAGAATCCCACAGCGAAGTGCCGATAATGTCTTTGCGGTTTGGGTGGGCGACATTCACCCCTTTTTGAAAAGCAAAGTAGTAGCCAGACTTGTCTTCTTCAAAGTTAAATTTATCGATAGCTTTTGCGATGATGGCTATTTGCTCCTTTTCATCTAGCCCTTTTACAAGCTCTCCCAATGCGCTAGCCATAGAATCTGTGCCAAGCTTGATTTTGGCTTCAATCTCTTTTTGTAACATCGCTATGACTTGGGCTTGCGTGTGTTTAGAGGATTTCTCCTCTCCTAAAATTGTCAATACCAAAAATATGACAAACGCTACCAAAAAGCCGATAACCAATGTCAAAAACTTTGATTTAAGCGAGAGATTCTTGTAAAACTTCATAGCCACTCCTTGAACTGATCCACATAAACGCCGTATCAAAAAGAGTAGCATAAATCCACACAAATGCTACAAAATCTATGGCTAATCTATACTTCAATATGCAAAATAGTAAGCAAATACCATAGTGGATTCTAGTATTTGGGCATTTGCGCTATAATTTGCGACCACATAGGCAATCATAACCCCCCAAGGAGACACAATGCCAAAAGATGCCAACGGAACCCCACTTAGCACAGGCGATAGCGTAACTATCACCAAAGACCTTAAAGTCAAAGGCACTTCAAGCACCCTAAAGCGCGGCACAATGATCAAAAATATCCGCATTGGCGACAATGATGATGAGATAGAAGTTAGGCTGCCCAAATTTGGGCAAATCGTGCTAAAGACTTGCTTCATCAAAAAGGCATAATCTCAGGCTACACAATGGCGAAAAAATCCTACCTAATCGACACTTCTATCATACTCGATGACCCAGAAAATATCGTGCATTTATATGACAATGGCAAAAATCATCTCTGCATTAGCGATGTCGTGCTAGAAGAGCTTGATAGAAAGAAAACTTCCCACGAAGTGGGCTTTCTTGCGCGAGAATTTTTCCGCAATATTGGGGACTTTGATAAGCACGGCACAAGCGGTGCCAAAGCAAGCAAGCAAGAGCTGCCATTCCCCCCAAAGGAGCAAGACTTCCTTTGCACTGCCTACTATGAGAGCAAGCAAGGCACAATCCCTATCACCATAATCTACCGCCCAAGCTACAAGACAAAGCAGCTAGAATACGGGCTAAATGACGCAAGGATCGCCGAAATAGCCAAAGACTATAAGCTTATCTTACTCACCAACGATATAGCCCTAAAAATCCGCTCCAAAGCAAGCGGGCTAAACGCCCAATCACTCTTCCGCGATCGCGTGGAAAATCCTAGTGAAATCAACTTTTGGCATAGCTTTTTACTCCATAAAGACGCGCCTTTTTCTCAACTAGAAAAAACAAAGACATTTAAAGCTCTAAAAGAGTGGAGTCTAATCCACATCGATGAGCAAGATAACACCGATAGCTCGCTTTATCTCACGGGGAAAAAACGCTTTGGCATAAAGCGACAAGGTCGCTTTGAAGAGTGGGATGTCGATACGATGATAGAAGAAGCAGCCCCCTATATCACGCCCATAAATTTAGATCAAAAAATGCTTTTCTGCCTGCTTACCCACCCGCACAATATCGCCACCATAGCCACAGGCTCCACAGGCTCTGGCAAGACGCTCATCGCCCTCCAAGCAGGGCTAGAGCTACTTAAGCAAGAAGTAGTTGATGGGATTATCTATATCCGCAATACTATCACCGCTAATGACAAAGAAGCCGAGCTAGGATTCCGCAAGGGCGATGAAGACCAAAAGCTAGGCTACTTTATGTATCCTTTGTATAGTGCTATCAATTTCATCATTGATTCCTTGCGCTCTAGCTCGCTCAAAAGCTACCTTGAATACCGCGGCAATGTCAATACAATCCACAAAGAAGATGCCACGGAATATTTTTTGAAAAAGCATAATATCCAAGTGATCGATATAGCCCACGCTAGAGGGATCACTATCCGCAAGAAGTTTGTGATATTTGATGAAGTGCAAAATGCCCCAAATGCCACGATCAAGCTCATCGGCACAAGGCTTGGCGATGATAGCAGGATCGTGTTTCTAGGCGATTGGGCGCAGATAGATCACCCATACCTAAGCAAATTCCGCAATGGCGCAGTGAGCCTACTGCAAAAAGCCCTAGCCACAGACACTATCGCTGGAATCCAGCTGCGCCAGACGATCCGCAGCTCCATAGCCCAGTGGTTTGGGGAAAGCTTTTAGGCTAGTGTGCTAGGGCTAGTATAAGAGCGTGCAAAAACTCGCGCTTTTTGCTAAAATCACAGAGCAACTCCCACTTTTCAAGGTCAATAATGATAGATATAAAACTTTTGCTACACGATTTTGATAGTGTAGCCCTAGCCCTTAGCAAGAAGCAGGTAGATTCTAGTAGCTTGCAAGCTCTAAGTGCCTTAGCCACTAAGCTTAAGCACGCCAAGCAGTCCCTAGAATCTCTCCAAGAGCTGCAAAACAAAAACTCCAAGCTCTTTGGCGCGCAAAAGGCGCAAAAAGTGGATTCTAGTGTGCTAGAGCCTTTGCGCCAAGAGCTAGAAGCAAATAAGCAAAATATCGCCCGTGAGCAAGAAGTCGTGCGAGCCTTGCAAGAAGAGCTAGAATCTAGCCTTGCCACTATCCCTAATCTCCCGGATTCTCACACACCAGAAGGCGCAGATGAGAGCGAGAATGTCGAGCTTAAGCGGATTCTTACCCCTAGGGAGTTTGACTTCACTCCTAAGGAGCATTTTGAGCTAGCAGAGCAAAATGGCTGGATTGACTTTGCCGCTGGCGTGAAGCTGGCTAAAAGTCGCTTTTCAGTGCTACGCGGACAAGGTGCGCTACTCTCGCGCGCGCTTATAAACTTTATGATAGATAGCAATCGCAAAGCAGGCTTTGAGCTTGTCAGCACGCCGGTGATTGTCAATAGTGCTATGCTCTTTGGCACGGGGCAGCTGCCAAAATTTGAAGATGATATGTTTAAGATCTGCGGCGAAGAAGTGGATTCTAGGAGTGAGACACAAAACCTAGAATCCACTTTTGAAAATGCTACAACTCTAAGCAAGCAGCAGGGTAAAAAAGTGGATTCTAGAGAAAACGCTCAAAGTGTAGAAACGCTGAACGAAAAAACAGAAAGCGCGTTTGATAAAAAGTCGCAGGCGGCAGGATTTTTGATGAGAAAACAAGGCGCAGCCGCAGTTTCTTTAGTAAATTGTAGTTTTCAAGGCGCGGGCGAAGGGAGTTACCTTAGCGGTAATGAGCAAGCCCGCGCCGCAGAATCTACAATTTATCGCAAAAAGCCAACGCCAAAAACGCAAAAAGTGGATTCTAGGGGAAAACAAAAAGGACACAGCCTCTACCTCATCTCCACTTCAGAAATCACCCTAACCAATCTCTACAACGACTGCATTATTAGTGCCAAAGATCTGCCTATTTGCCTAACCGCACAAACCCCCTGCTTCCGCAAAGAAGCCGGCAGTGCAGGGCGCGATACAAGGGGCATTATCCGTGAGCATCAATTCGACAAAGTCGAGCTAGTCGCCATAACGCACCCAAGCCAAAGCGATGCTATGCAAGAGTTAATGCTACGCACCGCTAGCAAAATCCTAAGCGATTTAGAGCTACCTCATCGCTTTATGCGGCTATGTAGTGGGGATTTGGGCTTTAGCGCGAGCAATACCATTGATATAGAAGTCTGGCTACCAGGACAAGGCTGCTACCGCGAGATAAGCTCTGTGAGCAACACGCGCGACTTCCAAGCACGCCGTGCCAAAATCCGCTACAAAGAAAATGGCAAAAATCACTTCGCCCACACGCTTAATGGCTCTTCCCTAGCCGTAGGGCGCACGCTTGTGGCGATTATGGAAAACTATCAGCAAAAAGATGGCTCCATAGCTATCCCCAAAGTCCTAGAACCCTACCTATAACTAGAGCTATATTATGGCAGACATCAATAGTATCCAAGAAGAGCAAGCCCCAGATACAGAGCCTAAAGCAAGCTTAGCTTCTAAACTGCAAGGTGTGCTTGCCCCTATGCAAGGGCTACTTGACAAGATAGCAGCCATAGATCACCCCTTAGTGCAAAAATTCAAGCAAAACAAAGTCCTGCTATATAGTGTGCTAGGTGGCACGGCGTTATTGATTGTCTTGCTGCTTTTGCTGCTGATTTTAGCACTTATGCCTAGTAAATCCACCAAATCCCCCAAGCAAACCCCCCAAGAGAGTGTAAGCAATGAAATCTCCCAAGAAGAAGTGCATAAACTCCTAGCCACGCCACTGCCAGCCCCAGATGATGAAGCCCAAGACTCTAGTGTCGATAATCTCATCATCAAAGGCAATGTCCTCTATGATCAAGGCTATCGACAAGAAGCCTATGAAGTCTTTCGCAAAATCGCTGACTTTTCGCAATCAATCGCTAATTACAACCTAGGCACAATGGAGCTAAAATCCCAGCTCTATCACGATGCCATTGCTGCATATAATGAAAGTATCCAAACCGGGCAAAATATCTCTGCAAGTGCTATCAACGCGGCAGTAGCGGCGTTTAAAATAGATCGATTTGATTTATATGGGCATTATGTCAAAGTCGCTAATGACAATTTAAGCGAGATTATCAATGAGCCATTTTATAGCTATGCCTATGCGCTTACCTCCTACTATGAGGATAAATATTTTGAGACCTTAAGCCCCCTGCTTAATCCAAACTCCCTAGAATTTAGTGAGCAAAACCACCGCCTAGCCGCGCATATTTTCACCATTTTTGGCGATGATAATAACGCCCTAGAGCATTTGCAAGCTGCAGCAAACCCAGAAGACAACAAATCTATGGGGCTACTTTATGCACGCAAAGCAGAATACGCCCAGGCAAAAACACATCTCATACGATTCTTACAAAACCACCCCAATGATGTAGAAGCCCTTATGGCATTGCAAATTGTCGAGCTAAAGCTTGGGAACTATGCCGCGGCTGCATCAAGCCTAGATTCTATCACCTCTGATAAGCGGATCCACGAAATAGCCAAGGTAACCTACCCTATCAAAGTCGTCATCAATCCAGAGCTATTTGATGTAAGCATCGCCCAAAAGACATTTTGGGAGCGCGATTTTGAAAACAAAGACAAAATCGGCTATAAAATGCTTTTTTATTTCGCTCCCTATCGTGTGTTTGATGCCAAGCTTGTTCTAGAAGAAATCACACAAGCAAGTAACTTTGCCCAGCTTAATATCACAGAGGGGAAAAATATCCTTCTGCGCTCTGCGACAACTTCTAAAATCGATAGAGAAATTATCCGCACACTTGTCGCCCTTGAGACCAAAGACTTGCGACAGGCATTGGCATTTTTAAAAAACGCGACAAAATCCAACCCAAACCACGCCATTTTATACTACAACCTAGGGCTAGTGTATGCGCAACTTGGGCAGTATGATGATGCGTATGCGCATTTTATCCGCGCTTATTATCTTGATCAAAACGACTATCTCTCTGGAATCTTTGCAGTGCTTACAGGGCGATTTAGCCACAAAGATACCGAGCGCGTGGTGTTTGATATGGTGCAGTCTTTCCAAGATCACGAGATCCAAGACCACATAGCAAACCCCGCTTGGCACACCTTTGTCGAAAATTTCTTAAACTACCTAAATGACAACCAAATCCAAGAGAGCGATTGGATCGCGCAAGCCAAAATCAAAGAGCCGATTTTCTATGCACTAGAATTTGTCTATGCGCTTAAAAACAAAAACAAGCAAGGTATGCTAGAGAACATCAACGCCCTTAAAGCGATATTTCCAAACGATGTGGTGGTTAATATCCTAGCAGTGCTTACCAAAAACTTTGGCGAGAGCCTGCAAGATATTAGCATTAGTATGTATAATCTCTTCAATACCGATACCCTAGATTTGCGCCCATTGTATTATGGCGGGGCGTTGCCTAGAGAGCTATATGTCTATACGGGATTTATCACAGGCTCCTTGCAAAATCAAGCCCGCATTATACAAAATCACCTTACCGCCAAAGATGACGACCCGCGCGGGGCGTTGCAGACACTTGGGACAATCAATATCTATCAAAAAGACTTTCAAAAAGCCTACACGATTTTTAATATGCTTGTTGATGAGCTGCAAGAAAACGATAGCCACACGCGCTTCCTCACAGCAGTATCTGCCGTAGGGGCAGGGAATTATGGCGATGCGACTCTGCTTTTGCAGCTTGCCAAAATGGAAACCCCCACCGCCTATGAAGCACGCTATGCCCTAGGGCTACTCTATCAAGCAGCCCAAAACTACAAAGCCGCTGCGACAAATTACAACTTCGTATCACTAGCTGACTTTCGCTCGGAGTTTTTTGACTTCCAAATTGATACGCAAAAAATCTATGCCTATGAGCTAGAATCTAACGCCCCGCCAACTAGCGAGCAATAGCCTTGGACACACTACTCTCCCAGCTAAACCAAGCCCAAGCAGAGGCAGCCCAGCATATCGATGGCGCGCTATTGATTCTAGCAGGCGCAGGCAGCGGGAAGACAAAAACTATCACCACGCGTCTAGCCTATCTCATCAAAGTCGTAGGGATCCCGCCCCAATGCACTCTCACGCTCACTTTCACCAACAAAGCCGCAAATGAAATGCGCACTAGAGCATTGCAGCTCTTAGGTGTAGAGATCCCGCACCCACCCTTGCTCTGCACTTTCCACCGCTTTGGGCTGCTCTTTTTACGCGAGCATATCCACCACCTAGGGCGCAAACACGACTTCACACTGCTTGATAGCGATGATCAAAAGCGCGTTATCAAAAAACTGGATTCTAGCTTTGCCTACTTTAGCCCTGCCCAGATTCTAGGCTATATCTCTAGCTGCAAAAACAAGCTTATCCCCCCCGATCAAGCACGCAAGCAGGCAAAAAGCGAGCATTTCCTAGATCTAAGCAAAGCCTATCAAGCCTATCAGGCATTTTTAGAAGACAACAATATGCTTGATTTTGATGATTTACTGCTAAAGAGCTATGAGATTCTAGCGATCAATACTGAAATCGCTACAATGATGAGTGAGCGATACCAATACATTATGGTTGATGAATACCAAGATACAAACTTCTTGCAAGTCTCTTTGCTACAAAAGCTCTGCACCACGCATAGCAATCTCTGTGTCGTAGGCGATGATGACCAAAGCATTTATAGCTGGAGGGGGGCGGATATTTCTCATATCTTGCACTTTGCGCAAACTTTTGGCGCAAAGACCATCACCCTAGCCCAAAACTATCGCTCCAAAGAGCCGATTCTACGCGCGGCAAACGCCCTTATCGCACACAACACCTCTAGGCTTGGCAAGGAGCTGCATAGCACAAGGGGGCAAGGCGATGAAATTGTGCTGCTTAGCAATGCTGATGAAGTAGCAGAGGCAAACACCATAGCCAGCCACATTACCACGCTTTTAGCACAGGGCATCGCTCCTACGCAAATCGCCATACTCTTCCGCCTAAATGCGCTCTCTCGCAGTATAGAAGAGGGCTTAAACCGCGCCAAAATCCCCTATAAACTTATCGGCGCGACTAGATTTTATGAAAGAGCAGAGATCAAAGATGTGCTAGCATATTTCCGCGTGGTGCTAAATCTTAATGATGATTTCTCTCTCTCGCGAATCATCAATGTCCCCAAACGCTCCCTTGGCAAAATCGCGCAAGAAAAGATCTTTAGCACTGCTAGTGCGCATAAACTTAGTGTCTATGAAGCCTACAAACAAGGGCTACTAGAATCCACTTTATCACACACGCAAAATAAGCAGCTACGCGCTCTTTTTGACACCCTAGAAATCCTGCAAGCAAAACTCCAAGAAAGCGCGCTAGGATTTTTAGACGCCTTTGATGAGAGCTTTGCTTTGCGCTTGCAAACAAGTGCTGATGATATTGATAGGCGGGCAAATATTGAGGAGTTTTATGGCTATTTCCGCGACTTTTTTATGCAAAATCCGCACCAAGGGCTTGATGATTTGCTCTATGAGCTAAGTCTCTCTTCTAGCAGTGATGTAGAAGTGGGCGAGAGTGTGAGCTGTATGAGCGTACATAGCTCTAAGGGGCTGGAGTTTGACTATGTGTTTATCATAGGCTGTGAAGAAGGATTTTTCCCCCTGCTGCGTGAAGAGGGCGATCTACAAGAAGAGCGGCGGCTAGGCTATGTAGCCTTCACGCGCGCTAGGGAGAGACTCTTTGTCTCACACGCGCATTCTCGATTTTACAAAGGCAAGCGAGAGAGTCTAGCCCCATCGCGCTTCCTCAAAGAAGCTAGAATCCACTTTTGTGAAGATAGCGTAAAAGTGGATTCTAGGGGCGATTCTAGGGGCGTGGATTCTAGAGGGGCAAAAGTGGATTCTAGTGGTGGCTTTAGCAAGGGCTGTGCGGTAAGTCATAAAATCTTTGGGCTAGGAGTGGTGCAAGAAGTGCGTAGGCAGGGCGGGCAGGAGTATTTACGCATAAATTTTGGCGGGAATATCCGCTTGATCCTTGCTGATTTTGTGCAAAGGGTGTGAGATGCGATTTTTTGTGCTTTTGCTGTGCTTTTGTGCGCATTTGTGTGCCAAAGACTCTCTTACACACTTCATCGAGCAAAGCTATATGCACGCCTACAAAGACTATGACCTGCACATCACGCAAATCAGCCTACAAATCCCACCTTCAGCCAAAGACCTGCCCAATCTCTCCTGCGCTGCTCCAAATCTCTGCACACTCTCTGCCAATGCCCTTAGCAAATCCAGCGGCACACTCATAGCCAAAATCCACAACGGCACAAGCGTGCTATCTGTGCCTATCGCGTATAATATCGAAGCCGAGCTTACTATCATCAAAGCCACGGGGCTTATTAGCTCCAATGTCAATATAACCACGCAAAACACCGCCACCACACGCGCCAAGCTCTCCACCCTTACAAGCACCAAGCTCCTACCCCAAAGTGCGCTAGGCAAAGTCTCGGCGCGATCGCTCATAGGCTCTGGGGGGCTTATCACGCTAGATAAAGTCAAAGAGCGCGTGCTAGTGCGTAAGGGCGAGATGATCACAGGTATTATCCGCAGTGATAATCTCACCTTGCAAACCCAAGTCCAAGCCTTGCAAAATGGCTCACAAGGCGACATCATCAAAGTCCGCAATCAAAGCACGCAAAAAATCTTGCGCGCACAAATTATTGATGAAAGCACTGCCGAGATTCTCTAGCTTCTATCTGGTCCCTAGAATCCACTTTTTGATAAGGATTCGGCTTTCTAAAGAAACTTTGCTTCGCTTGTTTTGGGGGCAGAGCAAGACTAGAGGTCTGCGGTTGTCCTAAAAATAGCGTAATCAATCGCATTGCTTACCCAAGACTGAATCACTAGCCCTAGAATCCACTTTTTGCACACCTACTTGCGAGCTTTACATTGTAAGTAAGATACTATCCATTGCGCGGAGCAACAAGCAGCGGAGCTATATTAGCTCTACTTGTATCTGCCTAGCTTCTTCATTGCGCAGGGCGATGATTGTTTGATGCACTTGCACGGAAATAGTCGCCTTTTTGGCTGAGGTTTGCAAGATCGTGATGATCACGCCAGCCACTATCCCAAGCGATGCTAAACGCTCTTTGGCTATGCTATCTTCTAGGTTGATTGCCGTAACTTTGTAGCTATGGTTATATGCACAAGCATCAAGATTCATTTTGTCCTCTATAATGATAATGTATATTATTATAGCACTTTTGCGTTACGCTTGTGCTACAATCGCTTCCGCGCCTTTCGCGCTTATTTATACCACAAGGAGTCGCTATGAAATTCTTGGCACAAGCCATTTACCAGCACACTTTAAAGACACAAAGCAGGCTTTGTTTTAGAATCTTGCTGCATTTACGCAAGTTTTTACTACGCTTTTGTGATCCTGTTATCACCGCTACTTTTAGAGGGCTTAGGCTTACTATGCCCTTTTCTCATACGATTTTTATCAATCAAAAGCTCTATCCGCATTATGATATGCGCTTGCAAGCTATCGCGCAATATATTTGTGCCAAAGATGGCAGGCTTGCTATGATTGATGTAGGGGCAAATATCGGCGATACGGCGGTGCTCTCTTTAAGCGATCAAGCTAGCAATGCTTCATATTTGCTTATAGAAGGAGAGAGGAGCTATGCGGATTTGATTTATACCAATCTCTCGCACAATCTCCGCTCTCTCCATAAGCTCCCTAGCCCAGATTCTTATGCTATCTATACGACTAATAGCACACTAGATTCTACGGGGGGGGGGGGAGACCATAAACTCTTTTATATTTACACGACATTTTTAGGGCAGAGCGACTCTTGTGAAAAGTATGCGATGAGCTTGCAAGATGGTAGTGGCAAGCTTGTCGCTAGCTCTACTTCATCATCTATCACTACACTAGATCACATTATCCAGCAGACCAACTTCACACCTAATTTCATCAAAATCGATACCGATGGATTTGACTTCAAAGTCCTCCGAGGAGCTAGGGCTACGATTAGCGCATTTATGCCGACTCTTTATTTTGAGTGGAGTTTATCGCATTTGCTCGAGCAAGGAGAATCCCCAACTTCTATATTCCCTATGCTTAGAGACTTGGGCTATGAAAAGCTTGTGATATTTGATAATTTTGGGGACTTGCTATGTGTGCTAGATAGCACTGATAGGCTAAATCTTAGCCTACTTATGGGCTATACAAACACTTCCAAGCAAATCCACTACTACGATGTGCTAGCTATCCATAGGGCTAGCTCTTTTTGCCTGCAAGAGTATTTAAGGATTTATGCAAGCGGGGCTTAAGTGGATTTAAAATTGCTTAAGGCTTCTAAAGCCTAGCTACCAAGGAGCCTTAATGAGCCATTTTGATACCAACCTAGCCGCCCTAGCCAAAGTCGATGCGCTACTATATCTCGCTTTGAAATCTTTCAAGCCCAATCAACACTATGAAGTCTTTATGGATAATGATCCGGCAAACTACAACATCATCGATACCAAAAACACCAAAGCTCTCTACCTCACAAAGCCTATTGATGAGATTATGGAGAGAAATGCCCAGCTCCATAGCTACTCTTACTACCCCTTTTTATACCTCTATGGACTAGGCAATGGCGTGCTAATCCGCTTGCTCTTTAATGAGCAGCGGCAGCGCATAGTAGTCTTTGAGCCAGAGCTTGAGATCATTTTCATCGTGCTAAATTTGCTTGATTTTTCTAGTGAAATCGCCACGCAAAAGCTGCAAATCATCTACACTAAGCAAATCGGCTATATGGGCGTGGATTCTCTCTTTGATAGCAATAAATACTCCCGCGTATTTGTAAAAACTTATGACCTACTAGTAACCTGCCCATATTATGAGAGCTATCACGATGATATTTTGCGTATCAATGGCTATTTTATCAAAGCCATTGAGCAAGCGGTCGTGAGTGTGGGCAATGACGCTAGGGATTCTGTGGTGGGGATTTATCACCACATAGCCAATCTCCCAGACGCCCTGCGCACCCCAAGCCTAAAGGATCTCGTGCTAGCTTTAAGGGGCAGAGATAGCGCGATCATCATCTCCACAGGTCCTAGCCTACATAAGCAGCTGCCCTTGCTGAAAAAAGTCGCGCCCTATGCGACATTATTATGCGTGGATGCGAGCTTCCCCATTCTCACAAAGCACGGCATAAAGCCAGATATTGTCCTAAGTCTAGAGCGCGTGCAAGAAAGTGCCAAATTCTACACCGACACGCCCAAAAGCGCGCAAAAAGGCGTGGTGTTTGCCCTAACTTCTATCGTGCATAAGCACACCAAGCTAGCCCTAAAGGGGGCAAAAGTGTGCTTTAGCTTCCGTCCATTTGGCTATACAAGTCTCTTTGGCTTTGATGAGTATGGGTATTTAGGCATAGGAATGAGTGCGGCAAATATGGCGTATGAGCTAGCGATGCTCGCAGAATTTAAGCAGTGCATATTTATCGGGCAGGATTTGGCGTTTGGCGATGATGGCAGCTCGCATTCTAAAGATGCGATCTATGGCACACAAGAGTCCCAATACAAAAAAGAGGGCATATATGTCCCGCGCTATGGTGGAGAAGGGCAGATAGAGACAAGCAAGATTTGGAAGCTATTTTTACACTTTTTTGAAAAGGACATTGCTAGGACGCCACCTAGTATGCAAGTCATCAATGCCACGCAAGGAGGCGCGCGCATAGCTGGCACAAAGGAGCTGCCCTTTACACAAGTGGTAGAATCTATCGTGCAAAAAGCGCAGAAAAAGCCCCCCCTACTGCTAGCCCCACCTAGCCCCAAGCACAGCGCAAAGCTCATCAAGCAAGCCTACAAAAAAGCCCAAGACATCATCAAATACGGCAGCACGCAAAAGCGCAAGATCGAGCGCGTATTTTTGCAGCTAGCTAGAGAGCTAGAGCATATAGAAAAGCTCAATGCCCAAAACAAGCTTGAAAAGATCAATTTCGCCAAGCTTAATGCCCTAAGCGATAAAATCGATGATATTAAAGGGCTTTTTGGCGAGCGGAAATTTACGAGCTACTTTATGGACGCCATACAATCCTACATATTCCACCAAGAGCTAGACATCGCCAAAGTGCTAGTGCTCTACACTGCCAATGAAGATGAGCTTAAAGCAAAGCAGCTGCAATGGCTCTACTACCATAAATACTGGCTTTTCTCGCTTGCTGGGGGGATAGACTGCGTGATCCACACAACACAAAAAGCCCTTGATGAGTGGAGCAAGCAGGATCTAGCCCTAGCAAGCAGCAAACCCACTAAACGCGCAACTCTAAGCTAGAATCCACTTTCTACATCTCTTGTTTTCTTATCTTGTATCCGTGATTGCAAGCGGATTATCCGCGTATCCACACACCGCGCAAAAGTGGATTCTAGGGGGTTACCTGTTATTTTATGGATTGCCGCGCCTTGCTGTCGCAAGGCTCGCAATGACAAAGTAGGCGACTTTCTCCGTCATCGCGAGCGAGTGAAGCGAGCGTGGCGATCCATAAGAAACACCGCCAAAGTCGCAAAAAGTGGATTCTAGGCTAAGATTTTTGAAACGGATTAAGTCCGCCAAGTAGATTAAGGGCTTGGGATTTTTTGCTGTTTTCGACATTTTTGTAGGCATCATTTAGGGCTGAGATTAAGAGAATCTGCAAGGAGTCTTTATCCTCTAGCAAAGAGTCATCGATACTAATATCCACCACCTCCCCTGCGCCATTTATGCTGACACTCACAAGCCCGCCGCCACTCTTAGCCGTGTGGATAGAGTCTTGCGCACTAGATTCTAGCTCTTGCATTTGCTTTTGCATTGTGCTTAGTAGAGATTGTAATTGATTCATATCAAACATTATTACTCCTTTGGTTGTTGTAGTAAGCGATTATTCTCATCGACAAAAGCGACTCTAGGCGTATGCACTTTTGCCTCCTCTAGCGTCATACTCGCATACGCGATGATGATCACCACATCACCCACGCAAGCAAGCCTAGCTGCCGCGCCATTTAGACACACTACCCCGCTACCACTCTCCCCTAGCAAGACATAGGTGCTAAGTCTTGCGCCATTATTGACATTGACTACATCAACTTTCATACCTTCAAGCAAGCCCACTGCATTACACAACGCCCTATCAATCGTAATGGAGCCTATATAGTTGATATTTGCATCACTCACGCGTGCGCGGTGGATTTTGGCATAGAGCATTTCAAAGTGCATAGACTCTCCTATAATGTATCAATATAGCCATCTTGTGGCAAGATTAGCGTAATATCGCGCGGTAGATAGAGCAAAATCTTATCGAAAAATATTTTATGACTAAGCATATCCCCACAGATGAAAACCTGCTTGATCGCGTAGTTTTGGCTCATATCTCGCACGAAATTCCCCATAAACTCCGCTAGAGAATCCAGCACGCCAAAGGCTATCATCTCGCGCTCCACGCCTGCAAGCGCGAAGCTCATACAGCTACGCAAGATCCTAGGGTAGTCCAGCTCTATGCCTCCTTGGGGGGCTTTTTTAAGCTTGTAGTCAATGCGCGGACCCTTATCCCGCAAGCATAGCTTGGCATAATTTAGCAAGCTCTCTTTCGCGCAATCATCGCTTGCACCACTCTCACAAAACCCAAGCACTCGCGCAATAATGGCAAATATATCAGTAAGGTTTGTTGAGATTCTAGGGCTAGCCTCTAGCTCTAGCGCACCGAGTGCCCCAAAATGCGCCTGATAGTTTGCTAGTAGCCTATCTGCGCCTTTATACTCGCGCACTAGAGTCTCTAGCATAGAAGCTTCACTGCTAGCAAAGCGCACGGGCAGGGCTTGCTTGTAGCTTGTGCCATCATAGATCCACACCGCGCTAGAATGCGCCATAGAGAGATAGCATACAAGCATAAGGGCAGCGTTTTGCTCGCGCTGTGTTTTGGGCTTTGGCTTTGCCGCGCTTTTGCGGGATTCTGCGGCGGGGGCTTGCTCATTACCGCTTAGGTAAATCCCTTCGCCCCCGCCTTGAAAACCCACAAAATCATCGGCAAATCCTGTCGCCTGCGACTTGTTTAAACTTTGGGCTTGCTTGCTAGAATCCACTTTTTGCGTTTGTGCGTTTTCATCAAAACAAGCAAAGCGATGTTTCTTTAGAAAACAAGGGACACCGCTCGGCGTTAGCCGATGTTTCTTTAGAAAAATCCTGCCGCCTGCGGCGTTTTCATTCTGCGATGTTTTTACACTTTCAGCATTTTCCCTAGAATCCACTTTTTCACTAGCAGCGTTGTTTTCTGTCATTGCGAGACACTGCGTAGCAGTGGCGTGGCGATCCATAGCTTCATTGCTAAAATCCTTTTTTTGAGTTTTTTGTATTTGTTCAGCATTTTTTTCAAAAGTGGATTCTAGGTTTTGTGTTTTTGTTTGTATGGATTGCCGCGCCGCTATCGCGGACCCGAATGACGATGAAAAAGCTTCATTGCTAGAATCCACTTTTTTACTTTGCGGCTGATTTTGATTTTTGGTGGATTTTTCAAAATCGCCCCGATTATCTTCTTCTAGGATTCTAGGAGTTGCGGTGGGGCTGTGGGAGCTTTGCAAACTTTGGGGAAGGTTAGCGACCTTGGTGGTCGTGCCTTTCACAAAGTTTGCAACACTGCCGCATTGCTCACCCAAGACCGAATCCCCATCGCAAAAAGTGGATTCTAGGGGGCGCGGATAATGCTTAGCAACAATGCTAAAAAGATTATGCCTGCTCTTGCGCGTGTTGAGATAGATCCCATCGCGTCCGCAGACAATGCTCTCTAGCTTTGGCACACAAAAGCGCGAGCTATACGATAAATCCGCAGACTTGCGAGCTTTACGGATAAAGACATATTCCACACCTTTAGTGCGAGCAAGAGAGCCTAGCAGCATAAGCATAGGGTCAAAAGCGAGCAAGCACTCTATCTCCACGCGCTCGCTAGAGCCTAGCAGCTCTTCGCGGAAAATATCCTTAGAGCAGAGCTTCATACTAGGCTTCTCCACGCTAGCAAGACAGGAGAGCTGGGTAGAATCGATACGCATAAAGCTCTGCAACGCCCCCATTTCCCAAAACATTAGCGCGGATTGCTTGGATTTGGCGCGTGATAGCTCATAGCTCCCGCGTGCGGTGGCGATAGTGATGGGACGCTTAAGCAGGGCGTGGGAGAGAGAGTCTAGGAGCGTGTAAAGTGCGTTTGGGGGGATTGTGATCGCGCGAGAGCTTTTGGGGTCTTTAGGATTTGGCGTGTGGATATGGGAGAAAAACTGCTTGCATAAACGCGAAAAGCTAGAATCCTGCTTTTCAAAGCTTTGTATCAGTGCTAGGGTGTCGCTTACCATAGGCAGAGGTTTAGCGCAAGCGCGTGCGGCGCGGTAAAAGCGCGGCGATCGGTGGCTAGCCTCATACTCTGGCTCAATGCGATCAAAGATGAAATACATACTTAAAGGCAGGGTGCGTGAGAGCTCATCGGCAAAGCCTAGCACGCGCGCGGAAAAATCATCTGTGTTTGGTGTTTTGGGTGTTGGTTTGGTTTTGGCGTTAGGCGATGTTTCTTTAGAAAACAAGCGAAGCGATGTTTCTTTAGAAAACAAGGGATACCGCTCGCCGTTAGGCGATGTTTCTTTAGAAATCCTGCCGCCTGCGGTGTTTTTGTCAAACACACTTTTGATCCCTGCGTTATTGCTAGAATCCACTTCTGCAAGGATAAAGGCGTATTGATAGGGCGGATTTGTGTCGATAAATTCTTTGGCATAGGCTAGATTATGTGCTTTGGCTATGTGTGTTAAGATCGCTTCAAATGGCGCGATATAGGAGCTAGGCTTGCTTGTGTGGAAGATAAAGGCTAGCACGCTAGTAGCCCTTGTAGGAATGATTGGCGATAGCTTGGATAGGAGTAGAATCCACTTTTTTACTCTCAAAGCCTAGCGTGCGTAAATATCGCAGCACCTCTTGCTCTAAGTCATCAAATCGCGCTAGAAGCTCACTTGATAGCTCAAAAGTCGTATCCTCTCCTATGATATAAGGCACAACACCGATGATATGCAAGGGCGGTAGATCGCCTAGAAGCTTAATCATCTTTAGCGTTTGGAGCATTTCTACCTCGTGCGCACTCCCCGCCCAAGTGATAGTATCAGGGATCGCAGAAAATGGGAAGCTATACACATCGCCGATCGCCGCACCAGCGACATTGATCGTATCAAGCACCAGCACAGAATCATACTCGACAATCATAGGGATAAGAGCTTGGGCGAGCGTGCCACCATCGACAAACTCTATACTATGCTCTAGTGAGTCAAAGGCATAATTGACCTTTAGATAATTGCACAAATGCACGCCAATACCCTCATCACCAAAGAGGATATTGCCTATCCCTAGCACCAAAACACGCAAATTTACACTTTCAGCTCGTTTTGATAGCGCACACCGCTGATAATCGCATCTGCCCCACCATTTGGATATTTCACAGAATTCCACACGACAAGATAAATATGCACAGGGATAAAGATCACAAACGCCCAAGTCAATATATGGTGGATCACGCGGACATTAGATAGCCCACCACATAGCACTTCTACCCATTTAAAGCACGCGCCCAGCACGCCACCTAGCCCACTATGATAGACATTGCCATAGAGTGCCACACCTGTCAAGCACACAAGCAGCGTCAGCACACCAAGTGTGAAGTAAGTGATAAATTGCAGTGGATTATACGCGCCTTCTATATGCGGATGCTTGCCGATAAAGAGATAAGTCTTAATCGAAGCAATCCACACTTTCACATCGATAAACTGCTTAAATGACCGCCGCTCCTCTTTGCTCCCCTCTTTGTCAAAAAAGAAAAGATACACACGGAAGATAGACACTGCGATCAAGATAAACCCTAGAATCAAGTGGATACTGCGGATATATGCTTGGGTAAAAAGCGTAGGCTCAGGGCTTGGAGTCGCGCTCAAAAATGGCATAGCGATATAAAATCCCGTGCCAATAAGCCCAAAAATCGCAAACGCACGCAACCAGTGGAAAATCCTAGTCAGCCCAGAAAACTCCGTATGGGCTTGGAAATCCCTCTTGCCAGAATCTACTGCTTCTCTCATAGTCTCTCCTTATATGCGAGCAAATGAGGGCTTGACTTGATACTCACTAAGCTCCACGCCCTTTGTATCCATAATATGCACCGCACACGCAATACAAGGGTCAAAGGAGTGGATATGGCGGATAATCTCTAGCGGCTGTGTAATATCCGCTACCTTTGTGCCTATAAGGCTCATTTCATAGGGACCTTTCTTGCCTTGAGAGTCTCTTGGACCGGCATTCCAAGTAGAAGGCACGACCGCTTGATAATTCTCCACCTTGCCGCCTTTGATTCGCACCCAGTGGCTTAGCATACCTCTAGGCACATTGCCGATATATCGCCCCTTGTATTCCTTACTCTCATCAATGCTATAAGGCGCACAAGTGCGTGTATCGACTTTGAGATTCTCCACAAGTGTGTCAAACGCCTTTAGCCCATAATCACACAACACACGCGCTTCAATACATCTCGCCGCTGTTCTACCAAGTGTGGTAAAGAGAACATCTACCGGCAAGCCTGTTTGCTTTAAAAACTCTTGCGCTACGGGCGTGATGTAGGGGTTTTTGGCTGCAAGCCCTACTACTACGGTTGCCAAAGGTCCTACCTCCATAGGCTCGCCATCATAGCGCGGAGATTTGATCCACGAGTATTTACCATCGTGTTTGAGATTTTTAGTGGGGATTTCCTTGCCATCTGGTCCTATGCTTACTCCATCATCAAAGCCTGTGTAGTCTGGCGTTGTTTGTCCATCATAAGGGTGGAGAGCGACTTTATCGGTGTTTTCATACTTATACCAAGAGTTTGTAACTTCTTCGGCGATGAGATTTTCATCTAAATCATAGAGCTTGCTTAAATCGCCATTTTTCACAATCCCTGTGCTATATAAATACTCATTTTCGCCAATTTGCATTTCAGCGTGTGATAGGAAGTTTTTCACTCCGCAGCCTGCTTGTGCCACTGAAGGCTCGCTAGCATACACTTGAGCTGCCATTACAAGATCTGCCCAATATGCGCGATACACGAAGTCTGCTACCATTTCAAATTTACTCTTCCACTCGCCAAGCCTTGTAGGATCTAAAATATCCATAACAGAAGTTACCCCACCTACGGTTAGACTTTGTGGGTGGGGCTGCTTAGCACCAAAGATTGCCATCATTTTTGCCACTTCGCGCTGCACTTCAAGGAGCTTTAGATAGTGCGATAGGACAATGAGATTTTGCTCTGGAGAGAAGCGATAAGTTTTATGCCCCCAATAGGCGTTTTGGAATGGTCCTAGTGCGCCTTGCTGGACAAAGTCTCCTACGCGCTTTTGCACGGCTAGGAGCTCATTTTCTCCAGCGCATAAAGGAATTTTGGCGTATTTGTAGGCTTCTTTTGCAGCTTTTGCTGGGTCGGCTTTTAATGCGCTTGTAATATCACACCAATCAAGTCCGTGTAGCGTATAGAAATGCACAATGTGGTCGTGCAAAAAGAGTGAGATATTCATAAGAGAGCGCACCATTTGCGCATTGAGCGGAGGCTTGATACCTAGGGCATCTTCAACAGCGACAATACCGGCTTTATAGTGGCTATATGTGCATACACCACAGATCCTTTGCGCGATAAACCCCGCATCTCTAGGATCGCGCCCTACGATGATTTTCTCTAATCCTCTCCACAAAGTCGATGAAGAAAACGCATCGACAATGGTGTTGCTCTCATCAACGATCACTTCTATACGCAAGTGTCCTTCAATCCTTGTGATTGGATCTACGATAATTCGCTTTGTCATTTTCTCTCCTTAATGCGTGCTATTTGGCTTTAGTCATACTTGATACGACTGCGTGCGCGGCGATGCCCACAGCTGTTACAGCAAGCACTGCGGTGCCGATTGTATCTGCCGCTTTATCTGCGCCATAGCCGCTATATGCGGTGTGGAATGGCGTATTCCCCAAGGGTCGCTCAAATGGGCTCATCGTATCCCAGAAGTTTGGCTCACTGCAGCCAATGCAGCCGTGCCCTGCTTGTATGGGCCAGCTTGTGTGGGAGTTGAAGCGCAGTTTAGAGCAGTTGTTGAAAGTATAGGGACCTTTGCAGCCTACTTTGTATAGGCAGTAGCCTTTTTCAGCGTTGCTATCGCCAAAGGCTTCTACAAACTCACCCGCATCAAAATGCCCTCTACGCTCGCAGAGATCGTGGATCCTATGCCCATACGCCCAAGTCGGTCGCCCAAAGGCATCAATAGGCGGAGTCTTGCCAAACATCACAAAATACAGCACATTGCCTACGATATTTTTCTCACTTGGTGGGCAGCCCGGGACTTTTATCACAGGCTTTGAGATGATTTTATCAAGTGGTTGGGCGTTGGTGGGGTTTGGCGCGGCAGCTTGCACACCACCATAGCTAGAGCAAGTCCCAATAGCAAATATCGCCATAGCTCCCTCTGCGGCGTGGCGGCACTCTTGCGCACCTGTGGTGGCGTTTGCCCCGATTGTTAGGAAGTATTCACTACTGCCCTTTGGTATCCCACCTTCTACCATTAAGATATAGTTGCCGTGGTGTTTTTTGATAGCGGATTCTAGGTTTTGTGTCGCTTGGTAGCCTGAGGCTGCCATAATGGTCTCGTGGTATTCAAGGTTTATCATATCAAATATCACAGAATCCACACTTGGATCCTCTGTGCGCAGCAAGCTCTCGCTGCAGCCGGTGCATTCTGCCATATGCAGCCAGATCACAGGTGTGCGATTAGCGATCTCTGCGGCACGCGCGGTAAGCGGTGCGAAGCTTGCTGGAAGTGAGAGAGCTGCTGTCATCGCCCCCGCCCATTTCATAAAATCACGCCGTGAGATACCCTTACTCTCTAGCTCTGTGATAAGCTCTTTATCGCCATTGTGCGCGGGGAGCTTCTCTATCCTATCAAGCCTAGTGGAGACCTCTGCCATAAGCTCTTGTGTGCTTTTTTGTGTCATATCAAAGCTAGAATCCACTTTTTTCATTTTCTCTCCTTTGCTACTTTGCAACTAATCTAGCTGCGGATTTTAGGCACAAAGTGCTAAAATCTCACTTAATCCACCCTAAATGCTTAAGCATAGTGTGTAGTCTTGAAGCGACTAGATTCTAGCTCTTAAGACTTCTTCAAACACACTCTCACTTAAATCGCCAAAGAGTGGGGCATTGCAAAACTGCAAGCTCTCACAAGTCGGGCAGTCAAGATTTAGCTCTATCATCACAGGCTTACCATTTTCATCGATAGTAAAATCCCAGCCGATAAGCCCAAAATGCGGCAGCACTAGGTGCATAGACTTAGCCATAGTTACAGCCTTATCAAAATGCGGAATCTGCTCGCCGCAAACTCTCGCGCCACTTGGTAGGCTTGAAGCCTGTTTGCCCCAGCCTTGGGCGATAAAATCTCTCGCCACGCCATTTTCATCAATGCCGATTTTATAAAACTCCCCATCATTAGACGCCACGCCTCCAGCCCCGATATATAGCACCGCGCTAAGTAGCACGCATTTGTTTTGATATAAAAAAGTAACGATTCTAAAGGTATTCACAGAGCTTGGCTGTAAATCGCGCAAAAAATGGTGCTGTGTAATGACTTCTTGTATCGCAATATCGCCTGTATAGCCTGCTAGCACTTGTGCTATGTCTTGCCCCCTAGAATCCACTATTGCAATCCCACTGCCTAGCCCTGTGGCGTGCATTTCTGTGGGCTTAATCAGCACGCGGTCATAGTCTTGTAGCGATGCTAAAGTGGATTCTAGACTTTGGGGCGTGTGGCTTGTATTTGCGCTTGGGCGGTAGTAGCTGCCTTTTATACGCTTGGCTATCGTGCGAGGGGTAGGGAAGCGGGAGAAAATCACATCATAGTAGTTTTTATCGCTAAAGGCGGCTTGGTAGGATTTAGGATTGAAGTAGGGGAGGATATCGCAGTAGTAGAAGTGATTGTCTAGGTAGGCTACATCTAGGGGGTGGTGGGGATTTATGCTATGGTAGATTGTATGCCAGCTTAGTAGCTCATCTAGTCGCTCTTGTAATGCACTCTTGCCCGCGCCGCCACGAGAGAGAGAGAGAGAGAGAGAGAGAGAGTAAAGGCGTCCAAAACTCTAGCACCTTTTTAGCGTGATCTTGTGGCAAATCGCGTAAAGCTCCTACTTGGCTTAGGTAGTTTAGGTAGGATTTGGTCTTGCTTGCAAAATAGCATCTTTGGGCTTTATAAACTCTAGTGGCTTTGAAGCTCGCCAAATAGGATTTGATGTAGGATTTGGCGGAGTTTTTTAGTAGAGATTGTAGGCTCATTTATGTCCTTTGTGTTGGGCTTGAAAATGTGGATTCTAACAGAATCTTGCTTTATCTGGTTTCTTTAGGACTCTTTATGGCTAAATCGCGCCAAAGCCCTTGCTAGATCCTCTGGGCTGTCAATCCCTATGCTCTGCGTCTCTACAAACACCATAGCAATGCGCCATCCATAGTAAAGCGCGCGTAGCTGCTCTAGCTTCTCTGTATGCTCTAGGGGGGATTGCTCCCTAGATTGTGGCAGGGAGCAAAACTCTTTAAGACTCTCTACACTATACCCATACACGCCCAAATGCCCCAAATAGCTAGAATCCATTTTGCTATCATCTGTGCTACCATCGCGATCATAAGGGATAAGAGAGCGCGAGAAATACAGCGCATTGCCACTAGAATCCACCACGACTTTCACCACATTTGGGTCAAGGGCTTGGGCTTTGGTGATATGTGTAGCACAGCTTGCCATAAACGCACCTTGCGCCATTTTGCTCTGCAATGCTTGCAAAATCTCTGGCTCTAAAAACGGCTCATCAGCTTGGAGATTGATGATGATCTCACTGCTAGGAAGCCCTAGCTTTTTTGCCGCTTCATAGCATCTATCAGTGCCGCTTTGATGATCTTTGCTTGTAAGAGTGGCGCGGATATTGTGGCTCTGGCATAGCTCTAGCACGCTTATATCATCGCAAGCCACGCAGACCTCATCGACTTTGGCGGCGTTTTTGGCACTTTTTATCACCATAGGTAGCCCAAAAATATCGGCTAGGATTTTGTTTGGAAAGCGAGTGGAAGCAAGCCGCGCTGGGATTATGATCATAGGGTCTCCTTATATTTAAAATAGCAAGCAAACAGCTGCTAATTATATCCCAAAGCACAAGGGACTCAAGCCTGCCATAATGCTAAAAATGCAGTGATATGCCAGCTTTTGTCTGCCACAAATGCTGTGTCTCATAGATAATGCGTGTGTTGGGGAGTAGATTCCAATATACACTAGAATCTACAAATACATCTAGTGCGAAATGTTTGCTTGTATAGAGATTTATCCCAAGAAAGCCACGCAGCCTTGAGTCATAGCCGCGATTATTTCCCAAAATATCATAATACAAACTTGATTCTACGATAGCTTTGACTCTGGGGAGGCGTGCGATCACACCAAGTCTCATAGCAATGTAGGGATTATGAATCACTTCATAGCGATAGCCAAGAAATGGCAGTGCAAAAAATGTCAAATACCTAGCATACGCGCTAAACCCAAGCCCGCTTTCAATGGTTGGAAAAAGCCTTGTCTGGCGATTTATAAAAGCACCAAAAGCATTGCTAGCTTCATACTGGTAGAGGTTAGATTCTAGGCGCACAGAGATAAGCTTAGATAGCGTATGCGTGCGATAAAAATCCGCCAAAGAATACAAATGCAACAGCTCAATTTGAGAGAGAAAAGCACGCTCTTGGCGAGTGGTCAAGCTAGAATCTAGTGCGATTTTACCCTCTATGGCAAAAAGTCTAGATTCTATATGCTCCTTGTAGCTAGAATCCGCATTTGTGATAGCAGAGTAAATTGGTGCGAGATAAAAAGAGAGTAGATTGCCCTGCTCATAATCTAGCGTTAGCTTGCTATTTGGATAGGAGTGCAAAATATCATTTACCCCAAAGCGATTGATGAATTTCTGTTTATGTGGTGGTGCGAGCCACTCTTGTGTGGCAATCTGCCCCGTTGAATCTAGGCGCTTAATGTAAGTAGCTGGCGTGATAAAAGGCTTAAATTTCTTAAATCCATAGCTAGAATCTAGCACGCTTAGGATCTGTGCGATCCCATCGGTGCAGTTATGAGTGATGAAAGCGTAGTGGATTTGCCTATCTTTTAGCTCCCACAAATGCAGCCTAAACAGCTCGCGCTGTGAAAAAGTGGATTCTAGCTTGAAGCGATAAAGCACGCGAGATTGATTCTCTAAATATTCTGTGGAGAGATTGCTATAAGGAGTTAGCGCGTAATAGCCTGTTAAGCTACCAAACATCGCGCGGATATAATCGAGCGGATTAAAAAACTCGCTTAAAATTGCGTAGTAGCTCATACCATATTCTTGTATGTCGCCTTTTTTACGCACGATTTTTATGTCTCCAGCCTCTGTATCTATGTCTTGCTGGCTTTCTCCAAGCAAGCGCAAATAGATATGCCCCATACTAGAGCCCGGATATATGTCGCTCTCTGCGGCAAACTCAAGCCAGATTTCATCAATTGGCACAAGAGCCAAAAACTCTTGCAAGCCCTTGCATAGCGTGCTTTGCCCATAAGCTAGAATCGCCTGCAAGGCTTGTTTATAAGCTAGCGCATTTGTCGTGCTACTTGCTACTAGATTTTGCAAATACAATTCAATAAGCTGTAATCTCGCAGGATACAAGCAGGCAAACTCTCGCTCATTGCCATTTGCCTTTAACCCACTAGAATCTATTGCGTTTATTAGGCTATTTATGGTAGCGATATATTCTAATCGCGGATTTTTATGCCCCTTTTTGTGCAAGAAAAATGTCGATTTTTGGGATTGCTTAGGGATACTTGAGTGATTATTTTGGTAGTGGAGCAGAGCTCTCCAAGTGGGGGATTGCGGAACAGGAAGTGCGAGAAGAGTCTCACGCAAAGTGGCAGAATCTACACGAAAATCAATACTTGAAATGCCAACACTCAATGAAGCTTGGCTGGCTACCAGCGGACTTGCACAAAGACAAGCCCATAATGCTAGAAAAACTACGCGCAATTTATGTCTTTTCTCTCACAGGAATGATCCAAGTTGTATTTGAATACTGATACGCTCCGCCTGTGGCAAAATCTACCCCAACACTTATAAGCCCGGGCAATATATATAAGAAAATACCAAGAATATCCAGCCACACACCGACACTCATTTCATCTTGTCCTGCAATACTAAAAAATGAATCTTCATATCTAGGATTATCTGCATTGAACACCTGAATGCTTGCTCCCTTTTTTCTGCTAATTTTTAACTCTGCTGGGACTTGCACTTTTTGTCCATTTATAGTAGCCACGACACTTTTGCCATTTGAAGTGTTAATAAGCACCTTTTGTGTTGTGCCATTGGTGATAAGCCCACAGCCACTTAGGCAAAGAAGCATACCTAGCATTAAGATCCTTGCTACAATAACCCCAATAAACCTACACATATCTCATTTGACACATTTTGGATATACAGGCAAAACAAGTTGCTTGTTGGAGTATTTAAAAGCACTGCCACTAGTTTGATCCACAATCATACTAGTAAAGCCCGGCAAAATAAATGCAAATACACCAAGTATATTAAGGAACATAAGCGGATTTTCTGGCAACATAATTTCATTTCTACCGATTGCTTGCGAGTTGATAGAGCTATCTTGATAGTTTGGATTATCTGCTGAATACAAATGTATCATCTCACCCTTTCTTTTAAGCTGCAAGGTGGCTGGGAGGCGCACCTTTTGCCCGCTAATAGTTACTACAACCTTATCGCCATTTGAAGCTACAAGTGAGACTTGCTCCTTGGGACCACTTGTGATAGTCGCACAGCCTGTGAAAATCACACCAAAAGCGAGAAGAATCGCACCAAAAGACCACATAGATAACATTCGCATTACTGCTCCTTATTCCTTATGTTGAAATTGAAAAGTGATTCAATCAAAAAAAAAAAAAAAAACAGCTTAAAATCTTTAAAATCTAAAGTATAGTAGTGTCTGCAAACATTATGATACTTTCTGTAACATTGACAATCTATGCAGAGAGTAGCAAGAGTGCGTGGAATGCTTATATAATTATTATTTTTTAAGCATTATGGGCTTATAATCGCAAATTCTATTTACTACATTTGACTTATTGTTAAGGAGATTTTATGGCAGAGCAGACTCTCTCTATCATCAAGCCTGATGCCGTGCAAAAAGGCGTGATCGGCAAAATCATCGATCGCTTTGAGAGCAATGGCTTAAGAATTGCTGCGATGAAGAAGCTTCAACTATCTAAATGCGATGCGCAAGCATTCTACGCTATCCATAAAGACCGACCATTTTTCAACGATCTTGTAGAGTTTATGATCAGCGGTCCAGTGGTAGCGATGGTGCTAGAAGGGGATAATGCCGTGAGCAAAAACCGCGATCTAATGGGCGCGACAAACCCCAAAGAAGCCAAGCCCGGCACGATCCGTGCGGATTTTGCGCAAAGTATTGATGCTAATGCCGTGCATGGCAGCGATAGCCTAGAGAATGCGCGTAATGAAATCGCGTTTTTCTTCGCTGCTAGAGAGATTTGCTAGATCTAGCGGCGTGTGCTTGCTATGCGCATACAGGCTAAAAAGATCTCCGCCACACCAAAGCCATTTGAGCTATGTGCGCAAGGGCTTTGCTTCAAGGGCGAAATCTTTGCCAAAGAAAAGGGGCTGTTTTGTATCGATGCGAGCCTAAAGGGTCAAATAGAGCTGATATGCGATAGAAGTGGGGAAGAATTTTTACAAGAGATTGATGAAAAGTTGGTTTTGTATATCGCAGATGGATTCTGGGATATACAAAGCCAACGCTTTGATGCACTTGATGTGATTGAGTGTTTTGATGGCTTTGTCGATTTGGATTCTATCTTACAAAGCGAGATAGAATCCATCAAGCTTGACTATCATAATAAAGGAGACCACTATGGCAGTGCCAAAGAGACGAGTAAGTAAAACAAGAGCAGCAAAACGCAGGACTCACTACAAAATCGCCCTAGCAAAACCGATCAAAGACAAAGACGGCAGCTGGAAGCTCCCACACCATATCAATAAATTTAGTGGCTCATATAAATAACTCACTAAATCGCGTTTAGCCAACCGCTAAGGAGTAGAGATGTGGAAAATAGCTGTTGATGTGATGGGGGCTGACCACGGAGTCGCGCCCATTGTGCAAGGTGCTATTGCAGCGAGCAAAGCGCGTGAGTGCAAGGTGCTGCTTGTAGGCGATGAGCGCGAGATAGTCCCTGTGCTTTCCCAAAGTAGCGTGGCGTATGGGGCAAATGAGCGCGTAGAAGTGGTGCATTGTAGCGACTATATCCGTATGGAAGAGAGTGCCACCGATGCCCTAAAGCGCAAGGATTCATCGATTTATATCGCCACAGAGCTTGTGCGAGAGGGCAAAGCTAATGCACTTGTATCACCCGGGCATAGCGGCTCGACTATGAGTCTAGCGACTCTACGGCTTGGGCGCATTGATGGCGTGTCGCGCCCTGCTATTTGCACACTTATGCCCACTATCACAGATAAGCCTAGTATGATCCTAGATGCCGGGGCAAACACCGACTGCAAGCCTGAATACCTAGTGGAGTTTGCGATAATGGGCTATGAATACGCGCGAGGCGTGATGGGCTATGATGAAAACGCTATCCGCGTGGGGCTTTTAGCAAATGGCGAGGAAGAATCTAAAGGCAATGAACTCACAAAAGCCGCCTTTGCTATGCTGAAGCCCTATGCATTTTTCAAGGGCAATGTAGAGGGCAATGACATATTTAATGGCAGTGTTGATGTCATCGTATGCGATGGCTTTAGCGGGAATCTCGTGCTAAAGGCAAGTGAAGGTGTCTCAAGCTCTATAAGCACTATCCTAAAACAAGAGATTAAGTCATCTCCTTTGCGCCTGCTAGGTGGGCTGCTACTTAAAGGCGCATTTGCCAATCTTAAGAAAAAGGTCGATTACGCCGAGTATGGCGGTGCGCCACTGCTTGGGGTCAAAAAAGTCGCCATAATCAGCCACGGAAAATCTAACGCCCGCGCCATAGAAAATGCCGTATATCAAGCATTGCGAGCGTGTGAAGCCAAAGTGTGTGAGCGCATAGCCCAGGCATTTGCCAGCAAGGAGTAGAGATGTATTATGCTGCTATGCGCTCTATCGCATCATTTGTGCCAAGTCGCTGTGTCCCAAATGCAGAGTTTGAAAGCACGCTTGATACAAGCGATGAGTGGATCACCAAACGCACAGGGATCAGATCTCGCTACTTTGCAAGCGATGATGAAGGTAGCAGTGATCTAGGGATCAAAGCAGCCTCCCTAGCCATAGAGCGAGCCAATCTCACAGCCAAAGATATAGATCTAGTTATTTGCGCGACCCTTAGCCCAGATTTTATGGCTATGCCTAGCAATGCGTGCTTGATCAGTGCTGGGCTTGGCATAGTTGATGTCCCAGCCTTTGATATAACTGCTGCTTGCACGGGGTTTATCTACCTACTCTCCGTGGCAAAGAGCTTTGTAGAGTCAGGCACATATCGCAATGTGCTTATTGTGGGAGCAGAAAAAGTCAGCAATGTCCTAGACTTTAGCGATAGGGGGACTTGCGTGCTTTTTGGCGATGGGGCGGGGGCTGCTGTCATCTCACGCACACAAGACAAAGCAGAATCTATCCTTGATGTCCATATCGGCGCAAATGGCACATATAGCGACTTGCTAATGACACCGCAAAAATCTAGCGATGGCGCAGGCGGCAAGCTGCAAATGAAAGGCAGCGAAGTCTTCAAGCACGCAGTGCGCACACTTACTGCCGATGTGATCCATATCCTAGAGCGCAATCATCTCTCCCCTGAAGCTATCAATCTCTTTATCCCTCATCAAGCAAACTTGCGCATAATCTCCGCAGTAGGCGAGCAGCTAGGCTTGCGCGATGATCAAGTCATCATAACCGTGCAGAAATATGGCAATACCTCAGCAGCAAGTATCCCTATGGCAATCGATGAAGCCTACAAGGCTAAGAGACTTAAAAAAGGCGATCTTATGTTGCTTGATGCCTTTGGCGGGGGATTTACTTGGGGGTCGGCGTTGGTGTATTTTGGCGGCACACCACTATATGCATAATCTAGCACACAATCTCGCCCACATCACCCAGCAAATCCAAACCGCCGCCGCACAATACCAAAAGCAGCACAATCTCAGCAAACACACAATCAAACTCATCGCTGTAAGTAAATACCAAAATCTAGATTCTATGCGCGCACTCTACCTTGCTGGGCAATATGCCTTTGGCGAAAACAGGGTGCAAGATTTGCGCGATAAGCAGCGTGGATTTTGCAGCGCATTAAGCGATCTAGCCCCCACTGCGCCAGCTAATCCTCCCATTGAGTGGCATTTCATCGGCACACTCCAGCGCAATAAAATCAACTCCCTCCTAGCCCTAAGCCCCACTCTAATCCACTCTATCCACTCCCTAGAGCTAGCCCTAAGCCTTGATGAAAAATGCCGCGCAAAGGATAGAATCCAGCCTGTGCTTTTGCAAGTCAATGCCGCAAATGAGCCTAGCAAGCACGGCTTCTCCCTAGAATCCACTTGTGATGCTTTCGCCCATATCCGTGCGCATTGCCCGCATTTGCGCTTACAAGGGCTTATGTGTATAGGTGCGCACACGCACGATACACAAGCCATAGAAGAGAGCTTTGCTAGGACAAAAGCCCTGTATGATACGCTGCAAGCGCACTTTGCAGGTGTAGAGACTTTGTCTATGGGTATGAGCGGGGACTTTGCCTATGCGATTAAACAAGGGGCAAATATGGTGCGTATCGGCTCGGCATTGTTTGTTTGATGCTTGAAAGTGATCTAGCGACACTTTGCCGCTCTCTCCATAGTCATAGCAAGCACGATAAGCTAGATCTAGGACTTAGCTGCTAGTAATTGCTCTAATCCTGCTTCATCGATAATACGCACGCCAAGCTCCCTAGCCTTTTGCTCCTTGCTCCCAGAATCCACCCCACACAGCACGAAATCTGTCTTTTTACTCACACTAGAGCTTACGCGCGCGCCTAGGTCTTCTAGTCTTTGCTTCATCACATCGCGCGGGACACTCAGTGTGCCGGTGATGACAAAGCTTAGATTAGCTATGGGGCTAGAATCCACTTTTTCAAAAGTGGATTCTAGGGGTGTAGGCTCAATGAGTGCTAAAAGCCTGTTGATAAACTCGGCATTGATACGCACAAACTCCACAAAGCTTCGCGCCATCTCCTGCCCAAAGCCACTAATGGCGATAATCTCTTCATAGCTTTTTGCAAAGCAGTCAAGCCCAAAGCTTCTCTCTAGCTCCTTGCTCGCCCACTCGCCAATATGTGTAATGCCTAGCGCGTTGATAAACCGCCATAGCGCGATATGCTTAGTGGCAGAAATGGCATTTAGGAGATTGCTTGCCTTTTTGTCTTTAAAGCCCTCTAGAGATAGCAGGCTTTGCTTATCAAGGACATAAAGATCAAGGATAGAGGCAATGAGCCCAGCTTCATAGAGCTGATAGACTAGCTTCTCGCCTAGCCCATCGATGTTTAATGCCTTTTTGCTCGCAAAATACACGATAGACTCGACTATGCGAGCTTTGCACGAGAGGTTGCAGCAGCGCAAGGCTACTTCTTCTTGCACCAAGTGTGAGTGGCATTCTGGGCAGGTTGTAGGAGGGAGGATAGGGGTTTGAGAGCCATCGCGCCTAGCGACTAAGGGCTTAATGATTTTAGGGATCACATCGCCACTGCGGATAATGATGACAAAGTCATTAAGATAAATGCCCTTTTTCTCAATATCGCTGTAATTATACAAACTAGCGCGCGTGATCATAGCACCTTCAATCTCGATAGGCTCTAGCTCTGCTACGGGTGTGATCACGCCTGTGCGCCCTACTTGATTGGTGATAGAAAGGATTTGCGTGATCTTCTCAACCGCTGGGAATTTATACGCACAAGCAAAGCGAGGAGACTTGATCGTCCAGCCTAGCTCATCTTGCAGGGCAAAGCTATCTATCATCACCACCATACCATCTAGCATCATCGCAAAGCCATCGCGCTGTTGTTGTAGATACTCATAGTAGGCGTGGATTTCTTGGGCGTTGCTAGCTTGGCGGATATGGCGCATTATGGGGTAGAATCCACTTTTTTCCACAAAGCGCATTGTCTCATAAAAGCTAGCAGAGATCTTCATCGCGCTAAAGCCAATGCCCCACGGGATAAACAGCAGCTTCCTTTGGGCAGTGATCGCGCTATCTAGCTGGCGCAGTGAGCCTGCTGCGGCATTGCGCGGATTGGCAAAAAGTGGCAAGCCCTGCTCTGCTCTAGTGGCATTAAGCGCGGCAAAATCCGCTCGTTTTATCACGACTTCACCGCGGATTTCAATCGTGTCTTTATGAGGGATTGTAAGTGGGATAGAGTGGATTGTCTTGGCATTTTGCAGCACCTCTTCGCCAATGAGTCCATCGCCCCTTGTGGCAGCACTCACTAGCACGCCGTTTTCATAGCAGAGATTAAGCGATGCGCCATCAAACTTCGGCGAGCATACAAAGCTAGCGTGTGGATATTGTCTATGCAGTCGCTCCACCCACTCCTCTAGCTCCTGCACGCTAAAGACATCATCAAGACTCCACATTCTCTGCTTATGTGTGTGCTTCTCAAATCCCTCTAGCACACCGCCACCTACGCGCTGCGTGGGGGACTCTGGCAGAGTGTCTTGGGGGTGCTTGCTCTCATAGGCTTTGACTTGATGATAGAGTATGTCGTATTCCTCATCGCTAGCGATTGGATCATCAAGCACATAGTAAGCATACGCGTAAGTTTGTAGTGTCTTTAGCGCGCTTAGGTATTGCTCCTTGCTTCGTAGCATTTTTGTCCTTTTTATAAGTGTTTTTTAACATAAGCTATGTAAAATTATACATTTTTTAAGTTTAAGCCATTCCACCTATCCAGACACACTCTCTAGCACAAGGAGCATAGGCGTGATAAAAGATATTGATCAAACCACGAGTCTTCATCTCAATAATGAAGCGCAGTTTCTATGCTTCACGCTTGATGATCCAGAATCCGTAGAGCTACACGGCGAGCATATCGGTATGCAGCTATATGCGATCAATGTATTTAAAGTGCGCGAGATTATCTACTATGATGGAGATTTGACAGAGACTGCTGGGGAGAATGACGGGCTTGTGCTGGGCTTTTTGACCGTGCGTGGAGAGTCTATGCCCCTTGTGGATATGCGCCGCTGGCTGTATTTCAACTCACAAAACCCCCAAAAAGACCTGCGCCCATTCTCAATCAGCTCGCAAAAAAGCCTTGTAGTCATTTGTAATTTTTCTAACCAAAATGTAGGGCTTAAGATTCTAGGCGTGAAGCGCATCATCAACAAAAATTGGAATGACATTACCGTGGGGAGTGAATTTGGCTTTGATGGGGATAGCAAGGTAACTGCCACGACCAAATACGATGATGGCTCTGTGATCCAAATCCTTGATGTAGAAAAAATGGTAGCCGATGCCTTCCCTGATCAAGAGTTTGGGCGCAAGCTCAAAATCGATGTGCTAGGCACAATCAATAGTGATAAACTCGTGCTTATGGCAGAGGATTCTAAGTCGGCTTCTAAGGCATTAGAGTCAGTTTTAGAAAAGCTGAATGTCCGCTATATATCGTTTAGCAATGGGCGTGCATTGCTGGATTATCTCTACTCTGATGGCGTGCTAGAGCAAGTGGGGGCTGTGATCACAGATCTTGAAATGCCTGTCATCTCCGGCTTTGAAGTGCTTAAGCAAATCAAAGGGCGCGTAGAATCCAGAAATCTCCCTGTGATTGTTAATTCCTCTATGAGCAATGATTCTAATCTTGAAATGGCTTCAAGTCTCCACGCCGATGGATTTATCTCAAAATCAGATCCTTTGCAAGTGCAAGATTTATTGCGAAAATTTTTAGGCTAAAGGAGCAGTGGCGATGTTACGGACGCATTTATGCGCAGAAATTAGTGAGGAGCTTATCGGGCAGCGCGTGGAAGTATGTGGCTGGTGCAATACCTACCGCGATCACGGGGGCGTGATATTTATCGACTTGCGCGATCATAGTGGGATCGTGCAGCTTGTGTGCGATCCAGAATCTAGCGCATACAAGCAGGCAAATCTCGTGCGAGATGAGTTTGTGCTGCTTGCTACCGGGCTTGTGCGAGCGCGTGGGGCAGGACTTGAGAATCCAAAGCTAAAAACCGGCAAAGTAGAAATCGTGCTAGAGAATCTCACCATAGAAAACAAAGCCAAAACCCTGCCAATCCCCATAAACGATGAAAACACAAGCGAGGAGCTACGCCTAAAATACCGCTATCTAACCCTGCGCTCCAAAAAGGCTTATGACATCTTTAAAATGCGTAGTGATATTAGTATAGCAGCGAGAAATAGCCTGCAGAAAATGGGCTTTTTAGAAGTGGAGACGCCTATTTTGACCAAGCAGACACCTGAAGGGGCTAGAGACTATCTCGTGCCTAGTCGTGTGTATGATGGGAGCTTTTTTGCCCTGCCTCAAAGCCCGCAGCTTTTCAAGCAGCTCTTAATGGTAGGGGGGTTTGATCGGTATTTTCAAATTGCACGCTGCTTCCGCGATGAAGATTTACGCGCTGATAGACAGCCGGAATTTACGCAAATTGATGTAGAGATGAGCTTTTGCACACAAGAAGATGTGATGGGCGTTTGCGAGCAGCTTTTGTGCGATATTTTTGCCACAGTGGGCGTGCAGCTCACTACGCCATTTGCGCGCCTGCCCTATGCGCAAGCTATGGAGAAATATGGCAGCGATAAGCCAGATTTACGCTATGGGCTAGAGCTTGTTGAAGTGGGCGATGCGTTTGTGGATTCTAGTAATGAGATTTTTGCCGCAATCGCCAAAGACACGCATAAGCAGCGCATAAAGGCTCTGTGCATAAAAGATGGGGATAGTCTCTTTAGCCGCAAGAGTTTAAGCGAAGCTGAAGAATTTGTGCGTGGATTTGGCGCGAAAGGGCTAGCCTATATCCAGCTAAAAGATGAGCCAAAAGGACCGCTTGTCAAGTTTCTCTCGCCAAATGGGTTAAAGACAATCTTAGAGCGCACAGGAGCAAAACAAGGAGATATAATCTTTTTTGGCGCGGGAGAAAAGCGCGTGATATGGGATTATATGGGACGCTTACGACAGAAAATCGCCAAAGATTTGGGGCTAATTGATACAAACAAAATGGCGTTTTTATGGGTGGTGGATTTCCCTATGTTTGAGCGCAGCGATGATGGCTCTATCGCGGCATTGCACCATCCTTTCACAATGCCTAAAGATTTGGACAAAAGCGACATAGAGCAGATAGAATCTATCGCGTATGATGTGGTGCTAAATGGCATAGAGCTAGGCGGTGGAAGTATGAGAATCCACAAGGATTCTACCCAGCAGCAAGTCTTTAAGCTACTTGGGATAAACGAGCAAGAGGCAAAAGAGAAGTTTGGATTCTTGCTTGATGCCCTAAGCTATGGCGCACCGCCACACGGAGGCTTTGCCATAGGGCTTGATCGGCTGGCTATGCTTATCAGCGGGGCAGGAAGTATCCGCGATGTGATCGCTTTCCCCAAGACACAAAGGTCCGCTTGCCCACTCACAGAAGCACCAAGCAAAGTGGGTGAAGAGCTTTTGCGCGAGCTGCATATCCGCCTACGCAATCCATCATCATAAGGAGCAACTATGAAGCAGTTATTTCTCATCATTGGAGCCCCCGGCTCTGGCAAGACCACCGATGCGCAAGCCATAGCTAAGCGCAATGCCGACACGATCGTGCATTACTCCACGGGCGATTTGCTACGCGAAGAAGTCGCAAGCGGATCAGATCAAGGCAAGATCATCGGCGATATTATCGCTAAAGGCAATCTCGTGCCACTAGACATAGTCGTCCAAACTATCGTCAATGCCCTAGCAAACGCGCCCAAAGACATCGTGCTAATTGATGGCTACCCTAGAAGTGTCGAGCAAATGCAAGCCCTGCATAGCAAGCTTGCCGAGCAAAGCAATGTCAAGCTTGCTAAAGTCATAGAAGTAGCAGTAAGCGAGCAAGTCGCTAAAGATCGCGTGCTAGGGCGTGCGAGAGGGGCTGATGATAATGAAGAGGTCTTTAATAATCGTATGCGTGTATTTTTAGAGCCTTTGGCAGAGATCCGCGCATTTTATGGAGCAAAGGATCTGCTACACACGATCAATGGCGAGCGCACGATTGAAGAGATTGTAGAAGAAATGAATGCCTATGTCATATCTCACATTAAAGGATAGAAAATGAATGTAGAAAAAATCCCCCTAGGAGAAATCCCAGATAATATCAACGCCATTATCGAAATCCCCTATGGCTCAAGCGTGAAGTATGAAGTCGATAAGGATTCTGGCGCGGTGGTGGTCGATAGAGTGATGTATAGCGCGATGTTTTATCCTGCAAACTATGGCTTTATCCCTCACACACTCGCTGATGATGGCGATCCTGTGGATATTTTGGTGCTCAATGAATACCCCCTGCAAGCTGGAAGCGTGATCAAAGTGCGCTTGATTGGCGTGCTGATTATGGAAGATGAGAGCGGAATGGACGAGAAGCTGCTCGCCCTGCCTGTTAGCAAAATCGATCCGCGCTATGACAAGATCAGCTCCCTAGATGACTTGCCCCAAATCACGCGCGATAGGATCAAAAACTTCTTTGAAACCTACAAAATGCTAGAGCCAAACAAATGGGTCAAAGTCAAAGAGTATAAAGACAAAGCCGCAGCCGTTGCGATCTTGCAGCAGTCTATAAAAAACTTCGCCAAATAGCGCAGCAGGCTTGCTTGCTTTATGAATCTATACAGAAAGTCTCTCGCGCGTTTTAGCGCGCTTGTAGAATCTCTAGAGCAGATCCCAACCATTGGGCGCAAAAGTGCGCAGAAAATCGCCTATCTCCTAGCTATTGAAAACAAATACCTAGCCCTAAAGCTCGCTCATTGCATAGAAACTTCGATCCAGCACATCAGGACTTGCGTGGTGTGTGGCTCTGTAAGTGAGAATGAAATCTGTGAAATCTGCCTTGATGAAAGCAGAGATGATACAAAGCTTTGTGTCGTGCTTCACCCTAAAGATATTTTCACCATTGAAGAAATGGGCGATTTTAACGGCAAATATTGGGTGCTATCTCCTGAGCTAGAGCAAATCGACTTCGCCCAAGTGCGCACACGCATAGCTAGCAAGCATATACAAGAAGTTATTTTTGCCTTTTCACCAAGTCTGGCAAATGAGGCGGTAATGCTCTTTATCGAAGATAAGCTGCAAGATTTATCCCTGTCATTTAGCAAGATCGCCCAAGGCGTGCCTACTGGGATCGGGCTTGAGAATATCGACCAGCTCTCGCTCTCGCGTGCTTTGAGTGCGCGCGTGAAGCTCTAACACTACACAAAGGCTTAGCTATGGGATTTGAACTATTTGGTATGCGCGTGTTTGACTTAAGTGCGCCCTTTGGGTATTTTGAGGCATTTAGCACGATCGCTGTGGTGAGCGCGGGTGCTTTTGTCATTTTCTTGCTACTGCAAAAGTTGGGTAAGAGCTAGGCATAAGGAGCAGCAAATGAAATGGTGGATATGTCTTGGACTCTGTGTGTGTAGTATGTGGGCAAAGCCTAAGCCCCAATGGGTAGAATCCAAAATCTGCGAGCAGGAGCATTGCGCCATAGGGCAGGCAAGCAAGCAAGAGGGCGAGACAAGTGCGATCGCGCGTGCATTGAAAGAATTGCGCCTATCGCTGAATACAAGCGTGCAAGCAGAGTATGAGCAAAGCACCGATGAGAGCGGGCAGAGCGTGGCAAATGAGCGCGTTAGAATCTATGCAGGTGCGCATAATATCGGCTATAAAATCCTAGATCGCTATGAAGATAGCAAGTATCTTTATATCAAGCTTCAATATGACCCTAGCAAAAAGCTTGTCAAAGAAGCCCCCGCCCCAGAGTTTAGAGAGCTAGACAATCTTGAAAAGCTCTGCCAAGACTCTAAGCTTGATGGGTATTATTGCGTGCATTTGGGCAATGCCTATCACAAGGGCGAGCTTGAGCTAGCTAAAAACGACAAGCTAGCCCTTAAATACTACAAAAAAGCCTGCCTTATGGGGACTTTGGAGGGCTGTGTGCTAGCAGGAGAGATCGCCCTTAAAGAGTCCAAAAAGAGCGCGCAGTGGTATTTCTCCCACGCGTGTGAAAATGGCTATGGGCTTGCGTGTGCCAAAAGTGCCGGGCTAGAAGAGCTAGTGCGCAAGAGGCTTGATCTCTACGCGCTAGGCTGCAAGCTAAACGACTCCACTTCGTGCGCGTATCTAGGCGAGATCTACGCCCTAGGACTAGCCAATCTACAAGCCAATCACGCCAAAGCCAAAGACTTCTACAAGCAATCTGCTAGGCTTGATCCCTATGGCGATGGCGCGGTGCTTTTACTAGGAGAGTCCAACTTTGACCCAGCAAATATGCAAAGGCTCTGCGATCACAACAACGCCCGCGCGTGTGCCTTACTAGGGCAGCAAAAACAGGATTCTAGCCTTTTGCAAAAGGCGTTTTCACTAGGCTCGGCACAAGCAGCCTACTTCCTAGCCCTGCAAGCTAGGGACAAAGCTAGGGACAATTTTCTTACACATTCTTGTGAAGTCGGCGTGCGCAATGACTTCACCAAAGCGTGTGAAGCCCTTGGCGATACACTACTAGCAAGCGACAAAGCCCGCGCGCAAGACTACTACGCCACAAGCTGCAATCACCTCTTCTATGAGGCAAGTGCCTGCCAAAAGCTCTATGACCTATCCCCCGATAAATGCGAGAATGAGAGCATTTGCGTAAGCCTTGCTAGCGAGCAAGATCCCGCCCTAGCCCTATCTAGCGCAGTTGATAGCATTATCGATGATGATAGCCCGCTAGATCCTACACTCACGCCAAAGCCAAGTCAAAACAAAAGCCTAGAATCCACTTTTGAAAAAGTGGATTCTACTCCCAAATCCACCGCCAAAGCTCTGCCCCCAAGCAAGCCAAAGATCATCAAGCTCTTTGGTGAATTAGGGCTAGGAGGTGTGGGGGCTATGCGCTTCCCAGAGATTAAGGGTATGCACAAAATCCTTGATGATGAGGCGATGTCTTTTGCAGGATCTGCGCGGCTAGGCATAGAGCTTAGCACGGCAAAGCAGCCGCTATCTTTCTATGCTGCGCCATTTATCGAGCTAGCGTGGCAAGGGCTTTTTAGCGCAGAGGATTTTGCTAGAGAGAAAGAGCGCGATGATGATAAGAGCGATGAAGAGAGCGGTAGAGTCTCTGCCCTACTCTTTGGCTCTGGGATACAAGCAGGCGTGCAGTATAAAATCTATCGAGCCTATGGGATAGTCAATTATCTAGCCAATTTCTCCAAGCTCTCACACGATATAAGTGTCCCTCTGCGCGATATGCTAGGCGTGGGATTTGGGGTAGGCATTGAGCTATCATCTATGCGCCTAGGCGTGCAGTATCTCTACCAGTCCTACACCTATCACACCGGGTATATTTATAGCGATAGGCATTCAAGTATTTTGGTGCTAGATTCTACTAGCAAGGCGCGATCAGGTGCGCACGGCGTGTTTTTGACCATAGGCTTTGGCTTTTAGCCCCATATCACTTCTAAGGAGATCCAATGCAACCCACACCAGATAAGACCCAAGCCCAAAGAGATGCCCTGCACTCTACCATTTGGAAAGTCGCTAATGACCTGCGCGGCAGTGTCGATGGCTGGGATTTCAAAATGTATGTGCTAGGAATGCTTTTTTACCGCTTTATCAGTGAAAATCTAGCCGCCCATATCAATATCAAGCAAGGCATAAGCCCTGCCACTATGCAAACGGGGGGGGGGGGACAACCCCAACGCCTACGAAAATCTAAGCGATAAAGATATAGATGAAAATGAAAAGAGCCGCGAAGCTATCATTAGAGAAAAGGGCTTTTTCATCTACCCAAGCCAGCTCTTTTGCAATGTCCTAAAGTCCCACGCCCACGACACCACCAACCTAAACCAAACCCTAAGCAACACCTTTGAAAGCATAGAAGCCTCCACCATAGGCACAGCAAGTGAAGCCAAGTTTAAAGAGCTTTTTAGCGATATTGATGTCAATTCTAGTAAAAATCTAGGAGAAACTCTCCTAAAGCGCAATGAAAAGCTCTATAAGGTGATGCAAGCCATAGCCACGCTTGATTTGCATTATAGTGATAATGCTATCGATACCTTTGGCGATGCGTATGAATACCTTATGCGTATGTATGCGGGCAACGCAGGCAAAAGTGGGGGCGAGTTTTTCACCCCTCAGGAAGTGAGCCACCTACTAGCAAGGCTTGTAAGCTATGGTAAGCAAAGTGTCAATAAAGTCTATGACCCAGCTTGCGGGAGTGGCTCGCTGCTCTTGCAGTTTGCCAAAGTGCTAGGCAGCGCAAATGTCAAGCAAGGCTTTTTCGGGCAGGAGATAAACCCGACTATTTATAATCTCTGCCGTATCAATATGCTTTTGCACAATGTGGGCTTTGAGAATTTTGACATAGCCCTAGGCGACACACTCCTAGAGCCTAAGCACGCAAATGATGAGCCCTTTGATGCCATTGTGTCAAATCCCCCTTACTCTACCAAATGGATAGGCGATGATGACCCCAAGCTTATCAATGACCCTCGCTTCGCCCCTGCTGGCGTGCTAGCCCCTAAAGGCTATGCCGATCTAGCTTTCACTATGCATATGCTCTCTTGGCTCTCTCCTTCTGGCACTTGTGCCATAGTAGAGTTCCCGGGCGTGCTTTACCGCGACAAAAAAGAAAAGCAAATCCGCAAATACCTAATCGATCAAAACTTCATCGATACCATTATCCAGCTCCCGGATAATCTCTTTTTCGGCACAAATATCGTCACCTCTATCATCGTGCTAAAGAAAAATAAGCCCAATATGCACACCCTTTTCATCGATGCAAGCGAGCAATTTACCAAAGTTACAAAGAAAAATATCCTAGAATCCACCCATATAAATACCATAGTAGAAGCCTATGCCAAACGCGAAGATATAGAGCATTTCTCGCGTTTAGTAAGTGTGGAAGAAATACGGGCTAATGACTACAATCTAAGCACCTCCACCTACATCACGCCAAAAGACACAAGGGAAGTTATCAATATCACCGACCTAAACGCACAAATCGCCCAAATCGTAGAGAGACAAGCAGCCCTAAGGACGCAAATAGACTCTATCATCACAAGCCTAGAGGGCTAGCAATGAGAAGCCTAAAACTCCTAGCCCAAAGCACCGCCTCCACCATAGCCGTGGAATGGACCCCAAGTAAAAAAGTGGATTCTAGCTATCAAAGTGAAGCCCAGCTTGAAAAAGAGCTTATTGCTACCTTACAAGCCCAAGGCTATGGATACGCCCCTATCAGCGATGAAAAATCCCTAGAATCCAATCTCCGCACAAAGCTAGAGGAGCTAAATTCCACCACCCTAAGCAACACAGAGTGGCGGCGATTTTTCGCTCAAGTGCTTTCTAGGGCAAATGCCTCTATCGTGGAAAAAAGCGTGCTAATCCAAGAGGACTATATCCAGCCCCTAGAGCGCGATAATGGCAGCATTATCAACTTCAAGCTAATCGACAAAGCCGACATACATAAAAACTCCTTGCAAGTTATCAATCAGTATGAAGCTACCACGCCGACACGCTCCCACCGCTATGATGTAAGCATTTTAGTCAATGGACTGCCCCTAGTGCATATCGAGCTAAAACGCCGCGGCGTGAGCCTTAAAGAAGCTTTCAATCAAATCAACCGCTACGGGCGGGAGAGCTTTTTTAGCGGAAACGCGCTTTTTGAGTTTGTGCAGATTTTTGTCATTAGCAACGGCACGCAAAGCAAGTATTATTCTAACACCACGCGCGATTTTCATATCAAAACCCAAAACGGCATAAAAACGACCAAAACTTCCAATAGCTTTGAATTTACAAGCTATTTTAGCGATGAGAAAAACACCATTATAAACGACCTTATCGACTTTGCAAAGACCTTTTTTGCTAGGCACACGCTGCTAAATATCCTCTGCCACTACTGCGTGCTAGATGTGGATAGAAAGCTCCTAGTCCTACGCCCTTACCAAATCGCCGCGTGTGAAAAGATTTTGCAACAAATTGCCATAAGCTACCACAACAAATTCTATGAAAAATCAAGCGAGCAAAAAAGCGGCGGCTATATCTGGCACACCACAGGCAGCGGCAAAACTTTGACCAGCTTCAAAACCGCCCAGCTAGTGAGCAAAATCCAAGAGATTGCTAAAGTGCTTTTTGTCGTGGATAGAAAAGATTTAGACTATCAAACTATGCGTGAATACGATAGATTCCAAAAGGGTGCTGCCACAGGGAGCAAAAGCACCAAAGAGCTACAATCACGCCTTAACAGCACAGACAAAAATCATAAAATCATCATCACCACTATCCAAAAGCTCTCCCGCTTCATCGCCCAAGCAGAAAAAGACCATACAATCTTTAGCGAACACATTGTGATGATCTTTGATGAGTGCCATAGAAGTCAATTTGGGCAAATGCAAAAAGACATTTCCAAAGCCTTTAAAAAGCTCTATCTCTTTGGCTTCACAGGCACGCCCATTTTTGCCGCAAACGCGCTAGGCTTTGAGACGACAGAGCGCGTCTTTGGGGCTTGCTTGCACCGCTACACGATAATCCACGCCATACGCGACCATAATGTCCTGCCTTTCCGCGTGAGCTACCACACCACAGCTAAGCTAAAGTCCCAGCCTATCCAAGATGAGCAAGTCCCAGCCATAGACACAGAAGAGATCCTCCTAGCCAAAGAGCGTATTTCCCACATCACTCGCTATATCTTAGAGCATTTTACCACCCAGACCAAGCGCAGCTCCACCTACACCATAAATGGCAAGCACACAAAAGGCTTTAACGCTATCTTTGCCACCCAGTCTATCCCTATGGCTATGCGATATTATGAAGAGTTTCAAGCCCAGCAAGCCAGCCTGCCAGAATCTCAAAGGCTAAAAGTAGGCATCATCTACAGCTATGCCCCAAACGATGAGCAAGAGGAGGAGAGCAGCGAGGACACCATCTCCCTGCCTAAGTCCCAGCGCGATTTTTTAGACGCCGCGATAAACGACTATAACGCAATATTTGCGTGCAGATTTGATAGCTCCGCGGATAATTTTCAAAACTACTACAAAGACTTCTCCCTAAAGCTTAAAAACCGCGAGCTAGACCTAGCCATCGTGGTCAATATGTTTCTCACAGGCTTTGACGCCACCACGCTAAACACTCTCTATGTCGATAAGTCCTTGCGCTATCACGGGCTTTTGCAAGCCTACTCCCGCACCAATAGAATCCTAAACTCCATAAAAAGCTTTGGCAATATCATAGCCTTTAGAGACTTGCAGAGAAACACTGATGACGCTCTAGCTCTTTTCAGCGATGAGAATGCTAAGGGCATAGTCTTTCTAAGAAGCTTAGAAGAATATTTGCACGGCTACACCGATGAAAAAGGCGATAAGCATAAAGGCTACCACGAGCTTCTACACATCTTACAAACGCGCTTCCCCCTAGCTAATTTCCTAGAATCCACCCTAAAGCAAAGCGACAAAAGAGACTTTCTAGCCCTTTTTGGCGAGATTTTGAAGCTGCGCAATATCCTTGAAGTCTTTGATGAGTTTAGCGACCCTCTAAGCGAGCGAGACCGCCAAGACTATCAAAGCTACTACATCGACACTTATGAGAGCCTACGCGCCAAAGACCAAGCAGAGAAGCACAGCGTGCTAGATGAAGTGGAGTTTGAAGTAGAGCTTTTGAAGCAAGTAGAAGTAAGTATCGAGTATATCCTAGAGCTTATCGCCACATACCACAGGCACAAAGACAAAGGCAGCTATGAGCGCATACTAAAGCTGCTAGATTCTAGTCTAAGCCTACGGAGCAAAAAGGAGCTTTTGCTCCGCTTCATACAATCGCTAAACCCCCAAAGCAATGTGGAAAAAGACTTTAGCACCTACATAGCCGCGCGCAAAGATGAGAGCCTAGATACAATCATCACCGAGCTAGATCTAAAGCCCAAAGAGACTAGGGCATTTATACAAGATAGCTTTGAGCGAGGCGAGCTAAGGGACTATGGGAGAGCCTTCGGCGAGATTTTGCCTCCTAGCCCACTCTTTGGCAAAGGTGCAGAGCAGACGCATAAAATCCGCGAAAAAGCCCTAGAAAAGCTACAAGCATTTTTCGAGCTTTTTAAGGGACTAGAGCTAAGGCAGGAGCGATGAAATGGCATTACAAGACTTGCACCGCAAGCCCCCTCCGTCATTGCGAGATTCTGCGTTAGCAGAATCGTGGCAATCCACAGAATCCACAAATGCAGTGCAAGAAATATGCTAGAATCTACTTTTACCCTAAAATATTAGAATAAACACAAGGAGCAAGAAATGAGCATTACTATAAACATTTCACAGGAATTACAAGAAGCCTACCAAAACTTCGCTAGAGAGCAAAATATCAGCCAAGAGGAGCTTATCCAAAAGGCGTTAATCGCGTATATGGAAGACTTAGAAGACTTAAATGCAGCATTAGAATGGCAGCTAAAAAGCAAAGATGAAAAACGCGATGGCGCAATACCTGCTAAAGAGCTTTACAAAGAGCTAGGACTCTAGCGATGCAATTTGTGTATTCTAAAAAAGCGCAAAAGCAATTTGAAAAGCTTGATACAATCACACAAAAGCGTATTAAAAATCTAACACAAGAGCTAGAGTCCCTAGAAAACCCACGAAGCAAAGGCGAAGCACTAGTGGGCAATCTTGGCGGACTTTGGCGGTATCGGGTGGGGGATTATCGCATTGTGTGTGAGATAAATGACAATGAGTTGCTTATCTATGCTATCCACATCGCTCATAGAAAAGAAGTGTATAAGTAAGCAATTTGAAATCCACACCATAAAGGAACATAATGAAACAGCCACAGCCTAGCACCCACCCCCTAGAATCCTTACTACAACAGCACTGCCCAAATGGCGTGGAGTTTAAAGAGCTTGGGGAGCTTGGAGAATTTTACAGCGGATTAAGCGGTAAAACAAAAAAAGATTTTGAAAAAGGCAACGCAAAATACATAAGCTACAAAAATATTTTTACAAATTTAGCTGTTTGTTTTGATTATGATGATTTTGTAACCATAAAAGCAGGTGAAAAACAACATATTTTAAAACTTGGTGATGTGCTTTTTACAGGTTCATCAGAAACTCAAAACGAATGTGGAATTTCAAGCATAGTAACTAAACAACCACAAGAAAACATTTATCTAAACAGCTTTTGTTTTGGATTTAGATTTTATGATGAAAAATTATTTTTGCCAGATTTTACAAAATATCTTTTTAGAGATGAACCGATAAGAAAACAAATTATAAAAACAGCAAATGGAACAACCCGCTTTAATATTTCTAAAAAATTAATGGCAAAGGTAAAAATCCCCCTGCCGCCGCTAGAAATTCAGTATAAAATCGTAGAGATTTTAGACGCCTTTACAGAATTACAAGCAGAATTACAAGCAGAATTACAAGCAGAATTACAAGCAGAATTAGAAGCAAGGCTAAAGCAATATCATTATTATAGAAATAAGCTTTTAAGCCACGATGAATTAGAAAACCGCACCGCAAAATCTCGCAATGACAGCGACCCCACCCCCCTTGTGCCTTATGTAACCTTAGGCAAAGCGTGCGAGATATTAGATAATTTAAGAAAACCCATTACTAAAAGCAAAAGAACACAAGGGATTTATCCATATTATGGAGCAAATGGGATACAAGACTATGTGAATGAATACATTTTTGATGGCGATTTTTTACTTATGGGAGAAGATGGAAGCGTTATCAACAAAGATAATAGTCCCGTATTAAATTGGGTTAGTGGTAAATTTTGGGTCAATAATCACGCCCATATTTTAAAAGAAAAATCAAACACAACAAATTTAAGATTTGTATTTTTTTATTTGCAAACTTGCGATGTAAGTTCAATCGTTAGAGGCGTGCCTCCAAAAATCAATCAACAAAATTTAAAAACTATCCAAATTCCCCTGCCGCCTTTAGAAGTGCAAAATGACATCGTAGAGCTTTTAGACAAATTTGACACACTTACAAATGATTTAACAAGCGGAATCCCCGCCGAGATAGAAGCGAGAAAAAAACAATATGAGTATTACAGAGAGCGGCTATTAACCTTTAAAGAGCAAGGCAAATAGGCAAAAGTGGATTCTAGCCTCAATGCCCCGTCATTGCGAGCGAGCGAAGCCCCTTTTCCGTCATCGCGAGCCGATGAAATCGGCGTGGCGATCCACAATCAAAAAGTGGATTCTAGTGTGAAAATGGATTGCCACGATTTTGCTGCCGCAAAATCTCGCAATGACAGCAAAACAACCACTCCACACGCTAACGAGGCTCGCAATGACAAAGTAAGCGACTTTCTCCGTCATCGCGAGCTTTGCGCTAGCAAAGCGTGGCGATCCATAACACAAAAAACACAAAAGCGGATTCTAGGGGCTGAAGCAAGGCTAAAGCTAGAATCCACTTTTTATATCTTTGTGTTTGTGCCTTAGCGGTGGATTATCAAAAGTGGATTCTAGTGTGAAAGTGGATTGCCACGATTTTGCTGCTGCAAAACAAGCGAAGCGCAGTTTCTTTAGAAAATCTCGCAATGACAAAGTGGGGGGAGTAGATCGCCACGCCGCTGCTGCCGCTCAATATGACAACAATCCGCTATAATCTGGATTTTAGACAAGGACAGCAAGAATGAAGCCACATTTGTGCAATTTACTTCACATAAAGCTTTTTTCGCAAAGCCGCTTAAATGGCTATACCAATCCACAAGAACACGAGCAAAATCTATATTTAATATCCCATATCGCGCATAAAATAGGAATCCTAGAAATTATCATAAGAAACAAAATAGACTTCTTGCTATCTCAAAAGGATTCGCAATGGCTTGAAAAGATTGTTTTGCAAAATCAAAGCAGAGATAGCCTCATCTCCGCTCAAAACTTAGGATTTTGGCTAAAAGTAGTGGATTTTTATAAAATCCATAATGCGATTTTTCAAGCAGAGTTTTTGGATACTTTGGATTTTAAGAAGTATTTTGATAAAAATAAAGATACCTTTCACACAAATCATACAAGAATAATGCGACACCACAAAGCAAAAGCGATTTTATTACTTCTGCGACTTATTCGCAATCGCGCCTTTCATTTTGAGAATCTCTATAAAATCGTAGGCAATGGCTACCCTAGACTAAATGTAAAAATCACAAATAAGCACAATGAAGCGATTTATATAGCAATCCGCCCAGACAAAATTGTAGAGTTTTTAAACGATTTGCTAGGAAGCTTTCATAAGGATTTGGTGCATTATGGAGAAGTAAAGATGGTGGCAAGTGCCACCTAGATAGGACCGACATTATAATGCAAAATTGTAAAGTAAAGCTTAAAAGGACGAGTATGGATATAAAAGAGCTTTTAGGATTCTTAGAATGTGAGAAAATGGAGCGTTTTCAAAAAGTGGATTCTAGGGCAGTCAATTCTGCTAGCACAGAATTTATGGATTGCCACGATTTTGCTGCCGCAAAACAAGCGAAGCGCAGTTTCTTTAGAAAATCTCGCAATGACAAAGTGGGGGGGAGTGGATTGCCGCGCCGCCACTACCGCAGCGGCTCGCAATGACAGCAAACAGCTAACGCAAACACTGCTCGCAATGACAAAAACAACGCTGCTAGTGAAAAAGTGGATTCTAGGAGCGAAGTCCCTTTTGGAAAAACACGATTCTAAGCATTACTAAAGAAACCTGCTGCGGCTTCGCCTTGCACCGCTTCGCTTGTTTTGTGGTGGGGCTGTGGTTGTTTTACGCTATTTTTAGGGCAGAGCAAGACTAGAGGTCTGCGGTTGTCCTAAAAATAGCGCAATCAATCGCATTGCTCACCCAAGACTGAATCAAACCCCCTAGAATCCACTTTTGCGCCTATCCCACCAAAGTGTGGGGCTAATATCATAGAGCGGCTGCACCTTAGGCATAGCGATATTATCCCAAATCGCTAGGCGGAAGCTTGGCAAAAAGTAGTGCGGCACGACTATGTCTAGCTCAAGCAGCACGCGATCAAGCGTGCGTGTGGCAAGCACTAGGCTATCTCTATCTGGAGCGTTAATAAGCCTATCTATCAAGCAATCTACAAGCACAGACTTCACGCCGCTGTAATTTCTGCTCCCTTGCGTATCCGCACTTAAACTGCCAAAGAAATACCGCTGCTCATTGCCCGGCGAGAGACTTTGGGGGATAATGCCCACAATCATCTCATAATCAAAGCTTTTCACGCGATTGGCGTATTGACTAGAATCCAGCTTTTGTATCTCCATAGTGATCCCAAGGCGTGCGAGGTTTCTGGCATAGCGGATCGCTAGTCGCTCAAAGGCTGGGTTATCAAGCAGCAGGGTAAAGCGCAGTGGAATGCCATTTTTATACGCCTGATTATTTTGCACGACATAGCCAGCTTGGCGCAGTAAATCGCGCGCTTTTTTGAGATTCTCCCGCTCATCTTGCAGGCTTGGCGCGGTGGGGATAGTATAGGGCTTTTGCAAGCGTGAGAGCGTGGCAGGATCCACCTTACACACGCGCAAAAGCTCTAGCTGATCGCTGCTTAGGCTAGGCGTGGAGGCAAAAATGGAGTGGTTAAAAAAGCTTGTCGTACGCTGATATTGGGAAAAAAAGAGATTTTCATTGCTCCATTCAAAGTTAAACGCCAAAATCATCGCGCGGCGCACAAGCGGATCATCAAAGGGAGCTTTGCGCAGATTGATAAAAAAGCCCTGCATACCGCTTGGCAGGCTATGGGGGATCTCAAGCTTGCTAAAGGCAGAGTCCTTACTCTGCCTATATCCATTTGCCCATACCTTTGCCGCGCTCTCAATGCGGAAGTCGTATTTATGGCGCAAAAAGCCCTGCAAAGCCGCCGTATCATCGCGGTAATACTCATAGCGCACCACATCGAAATTAAACTGCCCCTTGCGGCTAGGGAGATTCTCTGCCCAGTAGTTTTTATCACGCCTATATTCTACAAGCTTGCCCACCTCATAGCGCGTGAGCTTATACGCCCCAGAGCCTAGCGGGAGCTGCAAGGGGTCTTTGCCATAGGAGTTTTGCCCATCTCGCACATAATAATGCCTAGGCAGGATACTAAGCTGCCCTAGGATTAGCGGCAGCTCTTTGTTCTCACTTGTGGTAAAGAGAAATTTAATGCGCCTAGAATCTAGTATTTCATACCCGCTAATATCAGCATAATACTGCTTATAGAGTGGATTTTGGCGTATCATATCAAAGCTAAATCCCACATCTTGCGCGCTAATTGCCCTACCATCGCTAAAGCGTGCTTTGGGATTTATGGTGAAAATCACGCTTTTATGATTTGGCGCGATGGCTACATCGCTTGCTACAAGGGCGTATTGCGCATAAGGCTCATCCATACTCTGTGCCATTAGCGTGTCATAGACAAGCTCTAGCCCAGCAGCACTCTCTTCTAGGCTAAAGGCATTAAGCGTGGAGAAGCTGCCTAGCGCGTAGGCTTTAAGCGTGCCGCCCTTTTTGGCGTTGGGGTTAGTGTAGTCAAAAGCTTTGAATGTGCTGGTGTCGCGGTATTTAGGCGGATCGCCAAGCGAGATAAAAGGCGCGGCGTGTGCCAAGCTAGCACAGCAAAGAAGCGCGAAGCCTAGCAAGCCCAAACGGGCAAAATCACAGCAAGCAAAGCCTAGCCTCCATAGCACAAAGAGTCTCACACAAGCCCTACAAGCTCTTTGGCTCTTTGGTAAGTGGCTTTGGCGATGGGGCGCACGCGCTCTAGGCTTGTATCTAGGATACTTTGGAGATAGTGCTTATCGCTGCTAAGCTGCGCATAACGCTCTTGGATCGGCTCTAGCGTGGCTACTAGCATATCAGCTAGCTCAAGCTTTAGCGCGCCATAGCCCTTGCTAGCAAAATGCTCTTGTATCTGCTCTTGGCTCTGCTGGCTTAGGGCTTGATAAATGCTTAGGAGATTATGCACACCGGGGCGACTTGTATCAAAGGCGATGACCCCGCTAGAGTCTGTTACTGCCTTTTTACACTTACGAGCAATAGCTTCTGGGCTATCAAGCAAAAATATCGCGTGATTCTCGCCTTTGGCGGATTTGCTCATTTTGGATTCTGGACTATCTAGCCCCATCACACGCGCGCCTAGAGCTGGGATAATGGGACTAGGGATTGTGAAGCACTCGCCAAAGTCGCGATTAAAGCGCGTAGCCACATCGCGCGTAAGCTCTAAATGCTGCTTTTGATCCTCTCCTACTGGCACGCCATCAACTTGATAGAGCAAAATATCTGCTGCCATAAGGGCTGGGTAGTTAAACAGCCCGACATTGATATTTTTGGGGTTTTTTTGGGATTTGTCTTTGAACTGCGTCATACGGCTCATATCGCCCATAGGGATATTGCAGTCTAAAATCCACGCCAAAGCCGCGTGCTCATCGATCTCGCTTTGGATAAAAAGGCTAGACTTTTCACTATCAATCCCACACGCCAAAAGCATAGCCACAAGCTCATAGGTCTTTGCCCTTAGCTCCTTGGGGTCTTGCTTGGTGGTGATCGCGTGGGAATTCACCACGCAAAAGATATTGTCATACTGCTCTTGAGAATCCACCCACTGCTTAATCGCCCCTAGATAATTGCCTAAATGGATAGAGCCTGTGGGCTGGATACCGGAGAAAACACGCTTTTTGCTTGGCATAAGAATCCTTTGTAATGTGTGAAATAGGGGGAGTCGTGCGCTTAAAGGCGCGATTATATACCAACTCGTTTAAAGCCAGCATTAACTAAATATGTTTTATAATCGCTCAATCTTAATACAAAGGACTGCTGATGAAAGCTTTAAAGTTTGGCGTGCTTGCGAGCCTTGTGCTTGTGGCGATACTTGGGATCAATGGTTGCAAAAAGGGCTTAGGCGATAATAAAGAAATCAACGCCTCCCTAGAGGGCGCACCTGCTTGGGTAGTAGAATCTAATGATGACTTGCTTAGTGCTACCGGAAGCGCGAAAGTCAAAAATGGCAATTTGGGCTTTGCCACTACACAAGCAGGAGCAGCGGCACGCGTGGAGCTTGCTACACAGATTTCTACAAGGATTGAGAGCAAGTATAAAGAGCTTGCCACAAGCGATGAAGATAGTGTCAATCAAGAAGCTGTGCAAGCTATCCGCAATAGTGTCGATCAAGTGCTAGCAGGCTCAAAGATCACAAACAAATGGGTCAGCAAAGATGGCACGCTATGGGTGCTTGTAAAGATCCAAAAGCTAAACACCGACTTGCTAAAAAGCAATCTTTTAAACTCCAAATCTCTCGACAAAGCCGCAGCTGCCGCGCTCTCTCAAGCTGTCGATGACATTATCGATGGTCCTGCTAGATAGCCACTTTGTGCGGCTATGCTTCATATCATTCTCATAGAGCCTAGGATCCCCCAAAACACAGGGAATATCGGCAGGCTCTGTGTCGCTGCTAATGCCACGCTCCATCTTATCCACCCGCTAGGATTCTGCCTTAGTGAGAAGTCTCTCAAGCGTGCAGGGCTAGATTATTGGCAGTATTTGCAAAAATGTGAGTGGGATAGTGTGGAGCATTTTTGGGCGCACTATCCACTAGACTCTAGGCACTTTTTCCTAACGACTAAAGCACATAAGCCCTACTACCACGCGCGGTTTGATAAAGAGTGTTTTCTCTACTTTGGGCGTGAAGATGCGGGTATTAGTGAGCGTATCTTAAATGCGAACAACAAGCAGTGTTTAACAATCCCTATGGCAGTGCAAGCTCGCTCGCTCAATCTCGCCACAAGTGTGGGGATCGTGGCGTATGAAGCCATCCGCCAGCTTCAAGCCACTAGCCCCATAAACGCACCTATCGCACCATAAGCCATATAAGGACAACTATGCCAGCACGCCCCTACAAGCACATCTGCAATCTCTCTCTAGCAGTAGTGATGACTAGCCTAGCCTACACCGCTACCAATCAGCCAAGCACCATAGACCCAAAGCAGCTCATACAAAAGGCAAAAGACGCAGGGCTAAAGCCTATGCCTCAAGGCAAAGAGCTAGAGACATACCAGCAAGACTACGCCAAAAAGCATAAGCTCGCCACTCCCTATAAACCCAAGCTCACGCAAGCCCAAATTCAGCTAGGGAAAAAGCTCTACTTTGACCCAAGACTCTCGCGCTCAAACCTAATCTCGTGCAACACCTGCCACAATCTAGGGCTAGGCGGGACAGATATAGTCCCAGCAGGGCATAAATGGACAGACAATCAAAGCTATCTAAACTCCCCAAGCGTGTATAACGCGATCTTTAATGGTGTGCTATTTTGGGATGGTCGTGCGACTAGGCTAGAGCTTCAAGCACATATACAAAATCAAATGCAAACCACGCCCCAAGAGATTCTTGCACGCATACAATCAATCCCAGATTATGTCAATGAGTTTAAAGCCGCTTATGGCAACAATGTCAAAATCCAGCCTGCGCTAATTGCCGATACTATCGCGCTTTTTGTGATGACACTTACTACCCCGGGTCGCTATGATGATTTCTTAAACGGCAATACCAAAGCCCTAAGCAAAGATGAGCAAGCTGGGCTTAATATGTTTATCGATAAAGGCTGCACGACCTGCCACACAGACATCAATCTAGGCGGCTCTATGCGGGAATTTTCTGTCATCAAGCCCTATACATTTGCTAAGATCGGGGGCTTCAAGGGCGATGCTAGGGGCAGGATCAAAGCCCCATCTTTGCGCAATATTTTAGACACTGCGCCTTATTTTCACAATGGGCAGTATTGGGACATTGCAGGAGCGATCAAAGAAATGGGATCTATACAGCTAGGGATCACTATAAGCGATGATGAGATAAAAATATTAGAGAAGTTTTTCCAATCACTTGGCGGTAAATACCCTGCAAATATCTATCCTATCTTGCCTGCTAGCACCAATGCCACGCCAAAGCCATCATTATAGATAGCTAGATTTTGTTATAGATTCAAAAGGAGTGATTATGCAAAGCTATGAAAAGATTATAAGCGGTGAGCAAGGATTGCTTAGATGGATTATAGATAATGCGATAGAAGATGGCTTGGATAAAGACTTGCCAGATGATGATAGTCTGCATATTGCTATGCCAGAAATTGCTAAGATGAACTTTATGCCCGGAATGCTAGATGGCATTATGGGGAAAGACACAGACAATAGTGCTGCTACGCTGCTTGCGATGTTTAGGTGTTTTGCAGAAGTGGATTCTAGTGAGCTAAGTGATGAATTGATAGATAAGCATTTGGGCGGGATTTATATGTTTATTATCCAGCATAGAACGCTTGGGTATATTGATGATTTTTTAGAAGCATTGATGAATGAAGCGGAGAATAACACAAAACTTTTGCATTTTTGCATAAACACTGCTAGGCAGTTTCTGCTTAGTGGGGTGCATAGAGAGGCGATTAAGTTTGGTATAGCGGTGCTTGGGGTTTGCAGACTTGATGAAAAAGAAATAAGTATGCTAATGCAATTTGGCTTGGCAGATGAGTTTGCGAGATTTGTAGCCGTGGCATTAGCACGCAATGAGAAAAATGAAGAGGTCTTTTATCTTGCACAATGCACAAAGGGCTGGGGGAGAATCGCCTATGTGGATTATGTGAAAATTGATGATGAGAAAAAGCGCGAGTGGATTTTGCTTGAGAGCTATAAATGTGAGATTGGGATTGATCATATTGTGCTTGAGTGTTTGGAGAAGGGCGATTTGCTAGGGTTGATACAAGAAAGGGGCTTTGAAGAGAAAATCTACATTGCCACAGGCGAAATGCTGCAAAGCTTTTGCGGATTAAGCAAGGTGCATTTTGAAGACTATCCGCACTCTAAAGAATTAGTAGCATTGTTTATCAAAGAATCCAAAAATCAAAAGATGAATATAGAGCGATTTGCCATTATTTGCGCGCTTATTGATCCCATTAAAGAGGAGTTAGAATATGATGAGAGTGAGAGGCAGGAGCTGCTAGATATTGTCAATAAACTAGCGTTTCATAGCAATATTGATTGGGAGGGGCTTATCCGTGTCGATGTGTTTAACTATGATGCAAGGAGTATTGCTAGACATCTTGGCATTGATATATGGGAGGATATGTTTAAAATCGCTAGTGAAAATAAGGAGTTTAAAGAGTGGTATCCGCTCACACTCACAGATTCTAAAGATAGATATAAAAGGCTTTGTGCTTTAGCAAAGGAGCGATTTGACTTGAAGGCTTTAAAAAGTGAGCCAAAAGATGAGCTAGGGCTTGGAGCGGAGTTTAGGGTGTATGATGATATAAGCTTCATCGTGCAAAATCTTAGAAATTTTGATGAAATTATCGGGCTAGAGTTTGTAGAAACTGCTCTGCAAAGCCCTGTAACACGCTGCCGAAATATGGCATTAAATGTGATTGAAACTTACAAAGAGATTCCACAAAGTATTATTGACATTATGGAGAGAAATAGCAAAAAAGAGCCAAATAAAGGCGTGCTAGAGCGATATGAAAGTCTCCTACAAAAGCATAAAGAGCAGCTAGAGCAAAAAAGAAAGACTAAGCCCTGTGGCGATCAGCATTGCGAACATAAGTGGCATTTGCAAGTGTGGGGGGAATTTTATAGTAGTGGGATATGGAATCTTTGGGATAGTAAAAAAGGGGAAGGGAAGTTTGCAAATGTTGATTATGAGTCTTTAGATTTGCCAAAAGATTTAGTGTGGAAGTTTAAACAATGGCAGAGTTTGTATGATGAGTATGGGCTGTATTGGTATAGAGATGATGCAGATGAGTTTCTAAAAAAGCTTCGCACTGCATTTGATGAGCAAAAATTAGAGCTTGCTAAGGCATTAAAAGCACACTTTAAAGGTGAAGCATATATAGAGACTTATGTTGAGAGTGAAGATGATATAAAGGAGATAAAGTATTATTGTGTAATGGCGGATTATGATGCGTTGTGGGATGAAGAGGATGTTGGAATTTGCTTTCAAAATATTGAAGAGGATTGCAATATCTCTTTACAAAGCAATGAAGCAAAACAATTAGAAAAAGACTTGGATAAATGGGCTAAAGAACACATAGATTTAGAATGGAAAAATGGGTGCTATACCCCAGTAACCGATGAAGCGATTATTGAGAGAGGCAGAATCCTAACAGAAAGGCTAAAAAAGATTCTACCAAACTACTGCGTAGTGGAGTATAGAGTATAGCTCTTGGATAGACTTGTGGATCTGCCGCACCACCACGATAGATATTGTAGTCATTCTTATGTGCCAAAATCCACTTTCTACTACTGCCTAAGGATAGCTCCTACACACGCCCACACAACAATCCACAAAAACATCAGGCTTTTTTAGCGTGAGTGTGAGCGTCGTGATAGGAGGGAAGCTCGCATACAGCCACGCCGCTAGACCATCACAGGCTTGCTCTAGTAGCTCATAGCGTGCTTGCTGCAAATGTGTGATGATAGATTCTCGCACTTGCGCATAGTCTAAAAACCCCTTGCCATCTCGCTCATAGCCTATACGCGCTTCTACCTGCAGTCTTTGTGCCTGCTCTCTCTCGCGTGGCAAGACTCCAATGATAGCTTCAAGGCACAAATCTTCTAGCACGATTTCATAGGGCATTTATAGCACCTTGTTTTCCTGCCCAGAAAATAGCCGCTTGATATTTGGGATATGTGTATAGAGGATAAGCAGCCCGATTAACACCACTGGCGTGTGGCTATGGATTTGAGCAACGATATTGATAGAATCTGGGATCGGCAGGACATAGGGCACGACAAAGGTCAGCACAATCCCACTTAGCACACCAAGCAGTGAAGAAAGCGAAGAGACTTTAAACACCTTCCCTACAATCGCCCACACCACAAGCCCAAGCGCACCTTCAATAGGGATAAGCAATAGCACAGAGCCAATAGCCGTGGATACGCCCTTGCCCCCTTTAAAGCCCAGATATGGGCTATAACAATGCCCCACAATCGCTAGTAGCGCGATCATCCACTGCGCCCCATAAGGCAGCCCCACAAGCTTTGCTACAAGCACCACAAGCAGCCCCTTAATCGCATCAAGCACAAGCGTGGCGATAGAGAGCAGCTTAGCCTGCTTAGGGGCGATGTCTTTCAACGCGCGATAGACATTGGTAGCACCCGTGCTACCTGAGCCTACTTCCTGGATCTTAACACCATAAAGCCTCGTGAAAAACACGCCAAAGGGGATCCCCCCCACAAGAAATGCCACGATATAAAACACCACATTGATATAGTTATACAAAAACTCCATACACACTCCTAATCTCTAAAATTCCACACCTGCCATAGTATTATGGGTAAGCCCATAGAGGTGGTTAGTAGGACCAAAGCCCCTGCCAAGAGGCGCGGCGTGGGCTATGGCATTGTAGGTATAAGCCTTGGCATTTTTGATAGAATCCTGCAAGCCAACGCCCAAGGCTAGATTGCTGGCAATAGCACTACTTAGCGTGCAGCCTGTGCCGTGCGTGCTGGTGCTTTGGAGCTTCTTAGCGCGGAATATATGAAACTCCTTGCCATCATAAAGCACATCATCAGCAAAGTCCTCTTTATGCCCACCTTTGACAAGCACGCTTTTTGCACCCATTTTGTGGAGCATTAGCGCGGATTTTTTCATATCTTCAAGGCTTGTTATCTCAAAGCCACATAGCTCGCTAGCTTCTGGGATATTTGGGGTAAGCACACACGCATAAGGGATAAGTGATGTAGCAAACTCCTTGCGGATAGATTTAGGCATAAGTGGGAAGCCATTTTTCGCAAACATCACAGGATCGATGACAATATTGCTAGGAAGATAGCGCGATAGGCTTTGAGCCACGCTCTCGATGATAGAAGATGAGCCTAGCATACCGATCTTCACAGCCCTAGGCACAATATCTTCAAACACCGCATCAAACTGCGCGAAAATAGACTCACTAGGCATATCTATGCTACTTATCACGCGCTGAGTGTTCTCTGCTACGACACTTAGCACCACGCTCATACCATACAATCCGTGCGCGGCAAAGGTCTTTAGATCTGCTTGTAGCCCTGCCCCACCGCTACAATCACTCCCAGCGACACTAAGGATAGGAATGGCATTTGCCTGCTGGAATGCATACATAAAAGAGTCCTTGGGATATTTTGCGCGTATTGTAGCAGATCTTAAGTGGATTCTATCCGCGCTTTATGAGCAGTGGTTTAATATTTTTAGCTTTAATAAAGGCTTGATTCTATCGCTCACCAAAGGATTATCAATGTCTCAAAAATGCGTGCTTATCATCACAGATGGGATCGGCTATAAGCCAGATTCTCCCTACAATGCCTTTGCCAATGCCACTAAGCCTACTTATGATTGGCTCTTTAAAAATGTGCCTTATAGCCTTATCCATACTTATGGGGAGAGTGTGGGGCTACCAGAGGGGCAGATGGGGAATTCTGAAGTGGGGCATATGAGCCTAGGCTCTGGGCGGGTGCTCTACCAAGATTTGGTGCGGATCTCTCGCGCACTAGAGTCTAATGAGCTAGCAGAGAATCCACTTTTGCAGCAGTTTATGCAAGAAACACAAGCAGTGCATTTGCTAGGGCTTATGAGCGATGGTGGCGTGCATTCGCATTTATCGCATTTTCTAGGGTTGGCAGAGATTTTTGCCGCGCATAAAAAGCGTGTGTTTTTGCACCTAATCACCGATGGGCGCGATGTGCTGCCTAAAAGCGCGCTAGGATTTTTGGCAAAAGTGGAGGCAATGTGTGCAAAAGTGGATTCTATCAGCATAGCAAGCATTAGCGGGCGATATTATGCGATGGATAGAGATAAACGCTGGGAGCGCATACAAGAAGCCTACAATACCCTAGCCCACGCCACGCCACACACAGAGCAAAGCCCTAGGGAGTATATAGAATCTTGCTATGCCAAAGACATTACAGATGAGTTTATCACGCCTATGTGCTTTGGGGAGTTTGCTAAAAATGGCGGCTTTGCTAGTGAAGATGGGCTGCTTATGAGCAATTTCCGCTCTGATCGCGCGAGAGAGATTATCACCGCGCTTGGGGCGGAGAAGTTCGAGCATTTCCCACGCCCTAAGCGTATGGAGCGGATTGTAACGATGTGTGAGTATGATGAGAGCTTCTCTTATCCTGTGCTTTTCACTAAGCAAAAGCCCGCAAACACCCTAGCCCAAGTGCTAGCAGATGCTAAGAAGAGCCAAGCCCATATCGCTGAGACAGAAAAATACGCGCATGTAACCTTCTTTTTCAACGGCGGCGTGGAGGAGCCTTTCATAGGAGAGTCGCGCGTGCTTATCCCCTCGCCCAAAGTCGCTACCTATGACCTGCAGCCCCAAATGAGCGCGCCAGAAGTGGGCGATGCGGTGCTAAAGGCTATGGGAGAAGACCGCGATGATACCAACGCCTATGACTTCATCGTGGTCAATTTCGCAAATGGCGATATGGTGGGGCATACGGGCAATTATGCAGCCGCGCTAAAGGCGGTAGAAGCGGTGGATTATGAGCTAGGGCGGATATTTGCCAAAGCGCGTGAGCTAGGCTATGCGGTGGTGCTTACAAGCGATCACGGCAATTGTGAGGAGATGAAAAGCGAGCAAGGCGAGATTAAGACCAATCACACCATAGGCGATGTATGGTGCTTTGTGCTAGCTAATGGCGTGGAAAAAGTGGATTCTGGCTCGCTGAATAATATCGCCCCAAGTGTGCTAAAGATTATGGGACTAGCAATCCCCAAAGAAATGGATCGCCCGCTGATCTAGGCGTGCTTGATCTAGCTAGAATCTAGCCTAGTGATAGAAACTGCTCCCTTCGCCTATCGCTACAATCCGCACAGATACGCCGCACAGCAGGCGAGCAAGCCCCGCTCATAAATAGCTCTTGACGCAAGCGCGTAAATCTTGGGCTAAAAAATATCTCAAACATATCCTGCTTGTTGCAATCCCCTATGATAAAGTCTTTATGCGCTTTGACATCGCTGCGCGTATGGCAGCAGGGCATCACCAAGCCATTATAATCCACATAGAAATTCATAGCCCCTTGGAAGCAGCCAGAATCCACTTTTCGCGCTCTTTTCATCGACTCTATGGCACCGCCTCTAGACTGCCCGCTTGTGCTTGGATTCCACACGCGATAATACACCTCCATACCCTCCATAGCAAACTGCACGCAAAACTGCTGCAAATTATCTTCTACCACGGCATAATCTAGCCCTAGCTTTTGGCGCATTTTCTCCATAGCTGGGAGTATCACAGACTCTTTGTCATAGGACTTATCCTTGCCGTAGTAATAAGACATAAGCATACTATCTACCCCAGCTTCTCGTAAAGCTTCTAGATTCTCCCTACTTGCATAATCACCATTAGAAAAGATACTAAACCGCGCCTTTGGCAGAGCCGCCCTAGCCTGTCGCACGCGCTTTAGCAGTAGCTCCATATCAGCTAAAGGCTCATTAAATCTATGGAAATTTAGATCCTTGTCATAATCAATTTGCGCGAGATTATCAATAAGCTTCATAAACACTTCTTCAGGCAGCTCTATGCTTTTGCTCTTTCTATCCACGCTAGAGTTTGGGCAAAACCAGCAAGTGCGATTGCAAAAGCTAGAAATCTCTATCTCAACTAGCAAAAGATTGTCCTTGATGATACGCTTTTGTAGCTCTGTATCTGTGATAGGCAGGCTAAGGGCGGTGATCCTATCAATTAGGGCTTGGGATTTATGACTATAAAAGCCATCGCTATTTAGGAGATTGTGGAATTTGGTCTTTAGGCGTTGTGGTGCGCGCGTGTAAAGGGCTTTGATAGCTTGCTTCATCGCTTATCCTTATAATAGGCTAGAATCCAAAAACGCGCAGATTACAAAAAAAAAAAAAACGAGTCAAGGAAAGGGAAGAGCCGCCTAGAATCTATCTAGCTAGAAAAGTGCTAAAGCGTGCCTAAATGCTCGATTAAGCGTAGGGGCGTTAGGGCGTAGGTGTTTTTCTCTTTAGTGGCGGCTAGTGCGTGGGCTAGAGAGGCATTGATGGCGGATTGTAGGGGGCTAAAGCCTTGTGCGAGATAGGCTGCGATAACGCCGCTAAGCACATCGCCGCTACCGCCTTTGGCTAGGGCTGGTGTGCCTAGGGGATTGATATAGAGCTTGGCATTGTGGGCGATGATGGGGCTTGCGCCTTTAAGCAGCAGTGTGGGGGACTTGTAAGCTTGGCTAAAGCGCAAGGCTAGCTCGAAGCGATTGTTTGCGACTTCTGCTATATCGCCGCTAAAAAGCCCGCATAAGTGCAAAAGCGCGTGAAATTCTTTGGGGTGGGGAGTTAGGACAAGATTGTGGGCAAAAGTGGATTCTAGTAGATTGGGCAATGTGCTTTCATAAAACACATCAGCATCAAGCACGCACAATCTCTCGCCGATGAAGCTAGGCTCAAGCAAGTATCCATAGCCACTGCCAAGCCCCATACCTAGGCATAGGACATTGGCGGTGGGGGGGATTGCGTGGGGATACATAAGCTCGCTATGGGTGGTGATGGTGCTATATAGCGATTGCGCTTGGCTTGGTTTGGGCGTTGGCTTTCTAAAGAAACCTGCTTCGGCTTCGCCTTGCACCGCTGTCGCTTGTTTTGCCGCGCTTTTTGGGGATTCTGCGCGGTAGGCTTGCTCATTACCGACTAGGTAAATCCCTGCGCCTACCGCTTGAAAACCCCAAAAATCATCGGCAAATCCTGCCGCCTGCGACTCACTCACATTTGTGGCGTTTTCAAAAGTGGATTCTAGGGTTTGGGCTTCACTCTTAGAATCCTGCGCCGAGTTGTTTAGATTTTGGGCGGTGCTAGAATCCACTTTTTGCGCGGTGGTGGGAGTGCTTTCAAAAGTGGATTCTAGGGTTTGGGCTTCATTCCTAGAATCCACTTTTGCTTCTGTCTGTGGGGCGGCTACATTTCGCGCGATTTGCCTAGAATCTGCGTTTTGCGCTTGATTGTTGTTTCCGTCATTGCGAGCAAGCGCGCTAGTGCTTGCGTGGCAATCCATAGCTTCAAGGCTAGAATCCGCGTTTTGATTATGGATCGCCACGATTTGCTGGGGCAAATCTCGCGATGACGACTCTAGCGCGGCTTGTTTGTCTGCAAGGATTCTGCGCTTTGCGGTGGCGTCTTGCTCGTTTTGCTCAAAAGTGAATTCTAGCTCAAGTTGCTCGCGGCAGGATTGTGGAAGATTTTCACTCTCGGTGGCTTTTTCTTCTAGGATTCTAGGATTTGCGGTATTGCTTTCGTAGTTTTTTGGGGATTTTAGGGCAGAGCTAGACTGATGGTCTGCGGTTGCCCTAAAATCCCCAAAATCTGCGGAATGACTACCCAAAACAAGCGAAGCGGTCGGCGTTAGCCGATGTTTCTTTAGTAAAACCGAATCCCTGCTAACCACACTCACCAACCCCGCCCCCATCCTAAGCCCACTCATCGCACTAAGCTCCGCCGCCCCAGCCTTCTCTCCAGCAATCACTGCGATATGCCCAAAGCTGCCTTTATGGCAGTTGTGCTTGGTGCGGTGTGGCAAGCATAAATCGCTTTCTTCAAGCAGATAAAAGGGGCTTTGCACTTCAAAAAGCTCCCTTGATACGCCTAGATCGCCTACTAGCACCTTGCCTGTGAGATCCTTTGCCACATCGCTAAAAAGCGCGACCTTAAGCGCACCCATACTTAGCGTATAATCCGCGCTAAAGGCATAGGACTCCACGCGCCCTTGTAGATCTAGCCCACTTGGGACATCGCACGCGATTTTTAGGCGCGCACAAGTATTCATCTGCTCTAAAAGCTTGATAAACTCCGCGCCTAGCTCCCCAGCAAACCCACTGCCAAAGAGACAATCCACTATCACATCACAAGGCAGAAGCTTTTTTATCCACTCTACACCTGCGACTTGCGCTCTCTCACTTTGGAGCTTACATAAGCGCGATTTAGGCTCTTTTGCCTCATAGATTCTAGTGATATAGCTGCCTTGAAGCTTTCTTGCTAGCGCGTAGCCATCTGCGCCATTATCCCCACTGCCACACACGATAGTAACCACACTGCCCTTATGCGTGAGCGAGCCTATAAGCCCACATAGAGCATTAGCGGCATTTTCCATAAGCAATTCATCGCTTAAAAGATATTTCGACTTAGCTCGCTCATCAAGGGGCTTTGTGGAGAGATAGAGATGGCGCAAGGCTTATGCCTTTAAAAACTCTTTGACATTATCGATACTCATTTGCACCAAGGTTTTAAGCGAGTTTTGATAGGCATAGGCGATATGGGGGCTTAGGAGCAAGCGATCTTGGATACTAGAATCCAAAAATGGATGATCACCCCTCATAGGCTCACTCTCTAGCACATCGCAAGCATAGTAAAACTCCGCCCCGCCCTTTAGCCTAGCTGCCACAGCTTGCTCATCGACAATCCCCCCTCTACCGACATTGATGAGAATGCAGTCTCTTTTAAGCAATCCAAGCTTTTGCGCGTTGATTAGCCCCTTTGTAGCGGGGTTTAGCGGGGCGTGGATAGAGAGAATATCACTTTGTGCAAGTAGCTCATCTAGGGCTAAATGCGGATAGGCTTGGGCGGTGTTTTTGCCGCTTGTGGAGGTGTAAGCCACCTTTGCCCCAAAGCTTGTAGCAAGCTCTGCGACCCTTAGCCCAATAGCCCCAAGTCCAATGATCCCCCAAGCAAGCCCATTTATATCGCGCCGCCCTTGCGCTAAATGCGTGAAGCAAGCACTTTTAGCCCACTGCCCCTGCTTGACATAGCTATCATAATAAGGCATTTGACTAAGCAGATTAAGCGCAAAAGTCAGCGTGTGCTGGGCGACACTTAGCGTGGAGTAGCCAGCGGCGTTTTTCACGGGGATTCCACGCTCTTTGGCATACTCTACATCAACGATATTTGTGCCAGTAGCCGTTACGACAATAAGCTTAAGACTAGGGAGCTTAGAGAGCAGGGGCTTATCTAGCACGACTTTGTTGGTAAGGATAATCTCTGCATCTTTTACCCGCTCAAGTGTCTGCTCTGGGCTTGTGAGATCATAGCTCACATAGCTGCCAAAGCTCTCTAGCTCGCTAAAATCCGCATTTGCGCCAAGTGTGCTTACATCAAGATTGACTATTTTCATTTCTGCTCCTTGTAGATCTAGGTAAGGTGTCGCCATAGGCGTTTTGCCCGAATGGCAAGGATATAAAAGAGCGGCGTATTCATAATGCCTACAATCGCCTTAATCGTATAATCCGCCGCTGCCATATCCATACACTCGCTAAAGCTTTTCACCCCCCAAAATGCAAAGCTAAAGAAAATAAGTGTATCAAAGCTTTGCGCAAAAATCGTAGAAAATCCATTTCTAAGCCACCAAAGCTTAGGGAAAAACCGCTTAAACGCATAAAAAATCGCCACATCAACAGGCTGGGAGATACAAAACGCCGCGATAGAAGCAAGCGCAATTTGCGTAGTAGCCGAGAGATAAGAGGGGTAAAAGGCGATACAAATAGCAAGGGCGATCACTTTTGTAACATCTGCTCGGCGGTATTTCTCGCTCAAAATATCTAGCAGCAAAAAGCTAAAAGGATAGGTCAAAGCCCCAAAGGTTAGGGGCGTGTCGCCTAGGTGAAACTGCACAGAGTAGTTTGCAGCGATGACGATGAGACTTAGCAGACAAGCGGCGATAATAAGCACCTTTAGGGGCATTTTAGCAGGGGGGGTAAAAGTGGATTCTAGCGGTTTCATAGCTGTCCTTCAATGTATTTAATGAAGCTGCAATGGCTCTAAGCCGTGCTTTTGTATGCGATAGATTCTCGTGCATTTGTGAGCGATAGACTCATCGTGGGTAGCGATGATGAGCGCACCTTGCTTGCTAGCAATATACGCTAGCAGCGCGTCCATCACGCTATGGGCGGTGGCTTTATCAAGATTGCCCGTGGGCTCATCGGCGAAAATTATAGTAGGCTGCTTCATTAGCACGCGTGCGATAGAGAGCCGCTGCTGCTGCCCGCCAGAGAGATCAGCAGAGTTTTGCTCCAAAGTGTGCGCTATGCCAAATCGCTCTAAAAGCTCCATATCAATGGGCTGCCTTGCCAAAATCGCGCCTACTTGAAGATTCTCCAACGCACTAAAACCACGGAAGAGATAGTGTGCTTGAAAGATTATCCCAAGCTTTGTGCGCAAAAGCTCAAGCCTTTGAGACTCTTTAAGCGCGTAAATATCCTGCCCCAAAATCTCCACGCTCCCGCTTCGTGGCTTTAGCATTGTAGAGAGATTTGCTAGCAGGGTGGATTTCCCAGAGCCAGAGACCCCAAGGATAGCCACACTCTGCCCAGAATCCACTTTGAGAGAGACATTGTCATAGAGCAGGGTATCAAAATGATGCGATAGGGCTTTGGCTTGTAGTAGCATACTACTCCTTGTGAGATAGGATTCTAGTAGCCCTTGTATCATCGATCAAGGGCGTGATAATCATCGAGCGAGAATAATTAGCAGAATGCACGAGTGTCGTGCCAAATTTACGCGCGTAGTATTTTAGCAGCACGCGTTGTAAAAACGGCTCGATACTTGGGTAAAACCACGCATTATTGCTAATCATCACAAGATATTTTGGGGCATTGGCATAGATCTCCTTGCTCGTGCCCTCATAGCAGATCGCATTGCGCCAGAGCCTGCCTAATGCGCTAAAATCTTGCGGATCTTTGGCGGCTTGCAGTCCATCATCTATGCCAAAAAAGAGCTTATACAAAGGCTTTGCCAAGAAGTCTGGGAGCGGGATCTTCTCACCAAAGGGGGCTAAGATGACTTTGTGCAAAATCTCCACGCCCATATCTTTAAAAACATAGGTGGAGTTATGCACCTGTGATCCCTCCTCGCTAAAAGCCCCAAGCACTATGGTGATCTTCGCGCTTTTTGCTAGAAATGCCTCTAGCACGCGCTTTGGGAAGCCTTGCTGATGATTAAGCACAAAGGGTAGGATCGTCTCTGGGAAGATGATCATCTGCTTAGAATCCATAATCGCAGAATCAATATCGCTCATAATGCCTTCAAGCACAGAATCTATGGTGCTTTGCTCCCATTTGAGATCTTGGGGGATAGCACTTTGGACGATGACAATCTCATCTGCAAGCGGCGTGATATGCGCTAGGGCTTGCCTATGCGCACTAGAATCCACCATCGCCCAATCCACGCAAACAAGCAAAAGCACCGCGCTTACTAGCATTCTCACTACCCTAGCCTTGCCACGATATAGCCCAAAAGCCAGCGCACACAAAATGCCTATAAACGCCAAATCCCCCACCCCAAACACACTATACGCCAGCCACGATTGCGGCACAAACCAATCAAACGAAAAAGGCGCGAAAATCCCTAGCGCAAAGAGTGAAAAAATACGATAGATCTTGCTTGTAAAATATAGCCCCAGATACAGCAACGCCGCATACGCAAGCCCTACGCCCACACACACAAAGCCTAGCAAAAATGGCGCGATAGAAAAGCGAAAAGAAAGCCCAATCCAATAAAACAGCAACACCCCCACAAAAAACCCAAAATACCCCCCTATCGCGCGTGGCACATAGAGCCAGATACTAAAGCTTGCTAGCACAAGAATGCTAAGGAGCAAAGCACTAGTAATATGAGCTGAAAAACTTACCTCAAGAGTAGAATCCTGCATAAGCGCGATAAGCGCAAAGACATAAAGCCACGCACAAAATCCTAGCGCATAGAGCAAGCCCAGCAGCAGACGCGAGAAAAATTGTGTTTTGGGCGTTGGCTTTGCGCGATAAGTCGTGGATCCTGCGGCGGGGGCTTGGCTCTCCGCTAGGTAAATCCCTTTGCCCCCGCTTTGAAAACCACGATTTACTAAAGAAACTGCGGTTACGCCTTGTTTTCTCATCACAAATCCTGCCGCCTGCTGCTCACTATCAAACACGCTTTTTGTTTTTTCGTTCGGCGGCGTTTCTACATTTTGGGCGTTTGTCTTAGAATCCACTTTTTGCGTTCTGTCAAAAGTGGATTCTAGCAAGCCTTTATCAAGCAAGCCCTGCGCGGAAGCTTTTTTCAAAATATTTACCTTGATTTTATGTATCTTTGGCTACAATGGTAGCCTTTTTAAGCTAAATTTTCCGTAAAGAGTGGTGATGAATTATATTGATGTCGCGCTGATTGTGATTATTGTAGTGATTGGATTTCGTGGGTTTGCATCTGGCTTTGTCGCGGAATTTTGTAGCTTGGTAGGCGTGCTGCTTGGGGTGTATCTAGGCTCGGTATTTGCTAGCCCTGTGGGCAATGTGCTCAAAAATGTCTATGACTTTGGGAGCAGCACAATCCACACGACTCTAGGCTTTATCATCGTGCTGCTTGTGTGCTGGGCTCTGTTTGTGCTTATTGGGATTGTGCTAGCAAGCAAGCTTGTATTTTTGCGTTTAGATTTTCTCAATAAAGGCTTAGGCTTTGTCTTTGCCTCGGTGAAGGTGTTTTTCATCTTTAGCTTTATCGCTTATGCGGTGTCGCAAATTAGCTTTATCCGTGAAAATTTCGTGCAAAGTGCTAGGGCAAATAGCCAAATGTATGTCAATATGATCAATATCGCCCAAAAGATTATGAAGCTCTCTGTGGTTGATGGCACGCTCCAAAATCTCAGCGACATCACGCAAGGCAAGGCGAGTGCCGATAGTCTTGAGCAAGGGCTTGAAGAAGTCAAGCAAGCAGTCCAGAATCTAAACACTAAATAAAGCGGATTGGTATGTTTGAGAATACTTATATCACACAGAGAATCCAAAAGGCAAACGCCCTACGAGAGCAGGATCTAAACCCATATACCAATGCGCTTACACGCACGATGAGCAATGCGGCGTTTTTGCAACGCTACGCGCATTTGCTAGAATCCACTTTTGACATCAACGCGCAAAAAGTGGATTCTGGTGATGGGGATTCAGCTTTGGATAACGCCCCAGCTCTAGCCAACTCCGCAAAGGATTCTAGGATTGTAGATGAGAAATCGGGGCATAGCCGCAGTTTCTTTAGTAAATCGGGGCTTTCAAGCGATTGGCAAGGGAGTTATCTTAGCGGTAATGACTGCAGCCAATCACGCAGAATCCACGATTTATCGCTACAAGCCAAATCCACCGACCAAGCTGAAATGCCAACCGAGTCGGTTGTAGGGCGTGTGAAGTTTATCCGCATTATGGGCAAAGCCTGCTTTATCAAAATCCAAGATGAAAGCGCGATTTTGCAGGCATATTTGTCAAAAAATGAGCTAAGTGAGCAAGAATTTTTCATTGTCAAAAAGCTGCTTGAAGTGGGCGATATTGTCAATATCACAGGCTACGCATTTGTTACCAAAACAGGTGAGCTAAGTATCCACGCTAGTGCATTTACAATCCTTACTAAAGCCATTATCCCTTTGCCAGAGAAGTTTCACGGGCTTACTGATATTGAAGCGCGCTATCGCCAGCGATATGTGGATTTGATTATGAATCCTGGCGTGAAAGAGACTTTTATTTTACGATCGCGCATTGTCGCGCTTGTGCGGAGATTTTTTGAAGAAAAAGGATTCTTAGAGGTAGAGACGCCAATGCTGCACCCAATCCCCGGCGGTGCTAATGCCAAGCCTTTTGTAACCCATCATAATGCCCTAGGCGTGGATCGCTACTTGCGCATAGCCCCAGAGCTGTATCTAAAGCGGCTCATTGTAGGGGGATTTGAAGCGGTGTTTGAGCTTAATCGCAACTTCCGCAATGAAGGAATGGATCACTCCCACAACCCAGAGTTTAGTATGATTGAATTTTATTGGGCGTATCATACTTATAAGGATTTAATCACGCTGACACAGGAGTTTTTCACCTACTTGCTAGAAAAGCTCCAGCTCCCCACGCAGCTACCTTGGGGCGATACGGAAGTGGATTTTAGCAAATGGAGTACTCTAAGCTACAAAGATAGCCTTAGGACAATCGGCAATATCCCAGAATCCGCCCTAGAAAATGCCAAAAGCCTAGAATCCTATCTCGCACAAAAGGGCGTGAAGCTAGAATCCAATTTAAGCTATGGTAAGCTGCAAGATGCTGCCTTTAGCGAGTTTGTAGAATCCAAGCTCATAAACCCCACATTTATCACACAATACCCCATAGATATAAGCCCCCTAGCACGCCGCAATGATGAAGACCCAAGCATTGCTGATCGATTTGAGCTATTTATCGGAGGCAAGGAGATTGCCAATGGCTTTAGCGAGCTCAATGACCCTATCGATCAATATGAGCGATTTCTCGCCCAAGTGCGTCAAAAGGATGCGGGCGATGAAGAAGCTCAATATATGGACGAGGATTTTGTAACCGCGCTAGGCTATGGTATGCCGCCAACTGCTGGGCAGGGCATAGGGATCGACCGACTTGTGATGTTGCTTACCAACAATAAGAGCATTAAAGATGTCTTGCTTTTCCCCGCGATGAAGCCCCAAGCAAAAGGCACAGACCTAGAATCTAGCCAAGACTTAAAGGAGTAAATATGGGATATGAAATAGAGCGAGTTGATGCTGAGATTTACAATCTCATCAATGCCGAGCTTACGCGCCAAAATGAGCATTTAGAGATGATTGCTAGTGAGAACTACACTTTTCCAGCCGTTATGGAGGCTATGGGCAGCGTGCTGACAAACAAATACGCAGAGGGCTATCCAAATAAGCGATATTATGGAGGCTGCGAGTTTGTCGATGCGATAGAATCCATAGCTATTGAGCGGGCTAAAAAGCTCTTTGGCTGCAAATTTGCCAATGTGCAGCCACACTCTGGTAGCCAAGCAAATGGCGCGGTGTATAGTGCGTTGCTCAAGCCTTATGACAAGATTTTGGGTATGGATCTAAGCCACGGAGGGCATCTCACGCACGGTGCGAAAGTGAGCATTACAGGACAGATCTATCAAAGCTTTTTTTATGGCGTGGAGCTAGATGGCAGGATTGATTATGAAAAGCTACGCCAAAGTGCGCATATCATCAAGCCAAAGATTTTGGTATGTGGATTTTCTGCCTATACAAGAGAGCTAGATTTTGCCAAGTTTAGAGAAATCGCTGATGAAGTGGGGGCGATTTTGATGGCAGATATTGCCCATATCGCCGGACTTGTTTGCGCGGGCGAATACCCCAATCCTTTCCCCCATTGTGATGTGGTAACCTCCACTACCCACAAGACTTTGCGCGGTCCTAGAGGAGGGCTTATCCTAACCAATGATGAAGAAATCGCCGCTAAAATCAACAAAAGTGTCTTCCCGGGCTTGCAAGGCGGACCGCTTATGCACATCATCGCAGGCAAGGCAGTGGGCTTTAAAGAAAATCTAAAACCCGAGTGGAAATCGTATGCCAAACAAGTCAAAGCAAACATTAGCAAAATGGCAGAAGTGCTTGTCGATAGAGGCTATGATCTAGTGAGCGGCGGAAGTGATAATCACCTTATTTTAATGAGCTTTTTGGCTAAAGATTTTAGCGGCAAAGATGCGGACATCGCCCTAGGCAATGCTGGAATCACGGTCAATAAAAACACCGTGCCGGGCGAAAAAAGAAGCCCATTTGTAACAAGCGGTATCCGCATAGGCTCTCCTGCCTTGACGGCTAGGGGGATGAAAGAAGCAGAGTTTGAGTGGATAGCACACAAAATCGCTGATATTTTAGATAATATTACTGATACAAAACTCCAAGAGCGCATTAAAGCTGAGATTAGGGAGCTAAATAGAGGGTTTGTGGTCTATCAAAAGCCCATTTTTTAAGGACGCAGTATGACAGAAATGGAATTGAAGCTCATCAAAATGCATAGCGCGTTTTACTTCAAGAAGCTTGATGGATTGGGGCAAAAGGTGCATTACAATGGGCGATTATTGTTTGATAAATTCCAACGCGTCAATAGTATGCTCACAAGCCAGATTATACGGGATCATTTCGCGCGCAAGATCACTGTGGCACATAGCCTAATTTTACCCGGTGATAAGGTAGAAAATATCGTTTTTGACTACAATGGTAGGAATCCTGATCGCTTCTACCACAAAGCGCAGCTACTCTTGCGCGATGAAGGGTTCATCAATTTTACCGCTTATAACACAAAAACCCCTGGGCATTTGCATTTGTATATCCACAAAGGACACACAGATTTGAGCGAGGGGCAGCGGCTTGCACGCACACTCTCACTAAAACTTGGACAAAAAATGCCCCTTGAATGGCGCGTTTTCCCGAATATTGATTTACCAAGAGATTTTAATATACTTATCGTGCCTTATGAAGTCTATGCCAAAGAGCGTGGGGCTTCTTGGGCTAGACATATGTAGGAAGGAGCATATATGGAAGATAGGAAAGAATTAAGCGAGATTCTACTAGGAAACAATAAACAATCTTCAAGTGGCAAGAAAGCGGTGTTTGTCGTCATAGCGGCTATTGCGATTATCGCGGTGGTAGCGTTTTTGGTATGGAAATTTCTCATCACCAAAGAAGAGCCGCTAGCTACTCCAAGCGAGATTGTCGATCAAAATGCAATGAAACCAGCCGATGATGTGTTTAGTAGTAATTTTGGTAGTTTAGATTTTGGGCAAGATAGTAGTGCGCCCAGCTCCATAGATACCTATGGTATGCCATCTATCCCACAGGATTTGAATATGGGCTTTGAGCAAGATCCAATCTCTCAAGACAATACCAATGCAGGCAATGCTGTCGATATTGACAATGCCTTGAGCAATATCGAAGATACAATTAGCCCTAGCCCCGCTCCTAAGCCTACTACCACACCTAAGCCAGAAGCTCCAAAGCCAGCAGAAAAGCCAAAACCTGTCCAAAAGCCACAAGCCCCTACTCCTAAGCCTACTACCACGCCAAAGCCTGCGCCTAAGCCAGAAGCTCCAAAGCCCAAGCCAGAATCTAGCCCCAAAGCCCAGTCTGCTAGCGCGAGTGCCCCCGCAGTGGCAAATGGATCTGCACCTACACAAGGGTTTTATTGGCAGGTTGGCGCATTTGAGAAAGAGCCAAATGCAGAATTTTTGACACTCATTAAAAAATACCCTTATAGAATCCAGCATATTGTTTTAGACAACAAGCCAAATGCTCGCTATCTTTTAGGACCATACAAAAGCAGAGCGCAAGCCCCAAATCGCGAAGAAATAGCCAATATGTTTAAAGAAAATCCAACACCTGTCGAAATCCCATAGTATGTGCATAGCCTTTAGATTCTACTAGAATCTAAAGGCTTTTTTATACAAGACCCTTTCATCTAGCGGTCAAGGATACTGCCCTTTCTAGGCAGTCACGGAAGTTCGAATCTTTCAAGGGTCGCCATCTGCCTTATCCCCACAATTATCATCTACCATTAAACACGATCAAATGCCATAATTTTCTCCAATCTCCTTCAAGCCCATTCAATATGGAATTAAATTTGCTTCATTGCTTAATATATTTATGAAGAGTCATAAAGGAGTTGTGATGATTTCTTTTGCAGCTGAGGCTAAAGTCTATTCTCTCACATATAAGGCGTTGGATTTTCGCTCTTTGCGACAAGATTTGATAGCTGGCAATATCGCTAATCAAAACACCCCCTTTTATCGCCCAAGAGATATAGAATTTACACAAATGCTAGCTCTAGAGCAAGCAGAAATACTTGAAAACAAAAAGCCACCTATTCTTCATATCGCACAAACAAAATCCAAGCATTTTAGCCTAGATGATAGTCGCACATCGCGCCATATCCATAGACCCGATATGTTTTTCCGTGATGGGCATTTGGCAAGAAATGATGGCAATAGTGTGGATTTGGACATTGAGACAACAGAGCTTGGGAAAAACTCTGTTGTCTATCAAGGCTTAACCACCGCGCTAAAAAAGCACAAAGGCATCTTAAACTACGCCATTGAAGCTGGCAAAAACATTTAACAAAGGATAAGCGATGAATTTTTTCAACTCATTTGACATTAGCGGCTATGGGCTATCGGCTCAAAGGATCCGCGCCAATCTCATCTCTGCTAATATCGCAAATGCCAACACCACGCGCACTGATGAGGGCGGACCTTATAGGCGGCAAATGCTCTCATTCCGTGCATTTGATTTTAATAAGGCATTAAACCAAAAGCTTGAGAAAAACTCTAATGGCATAGAATACGAAGATCCGCTCAACGAAGGGGATTTAGGCAAAACTCCAAAGCCCGCGATAATGGGCGTGTATATCGATAAAATCGTGCGTGATGATCGCGCACCCATTATGAAATATGAGCCAAACCACCCAGATGCAAATTCTGAAGGCTATGTCGCATATCCTAATATCAATCCTGTGGTAGAAATGGCTGATCTAATCGAAGCCACAAGGGCATATCAAGCTAATGTTGCGGCATTTCAAAGTGCTAAGACTATGGCTGGCAATGCGATTTTAATGATGCAAGCATAGCGATATGGTTGTATATAGTAAAATTACAAAAAACCGATATAATAATTTGATAAATAACACGGAGAAACCAAATGGATGAGATTAAAAAGATTGGCTTAAACCAAGCACTCTCTATCACAAGCTCTACGGGATCATCTCGCACCGCTGGGAGTAGCGATGCTTCTAGTGGGGAGTTTTCAAAGCTTTTGAAAAAGTCCATTGATGAGCTTAATCAAGTCCAAGAAACTTCCGACAAAGCTCTTGCTGATATGGCAAGCGGTCAGCTTAAAGATCTTCATCAAGCAGCCATTGCTATTGGCAAAGCAGAGACAAGTATGAAACTTATGCTAGAAGTGCGCAATAAGGCTTTGAGCGCGTATAAAGAGATTTTACGCACACAAGTGTAGATTCTAGATTCTTGTGTATGCAGTTAGAAAAATCGCGTAGAATTCTTGTTTTTTTTCTACTGCTTTTGGTGGGGTTTATCGTATTTCTAGCTGTGGCGTATTTCAAGGCAGTTTTGCCTCGCAAAATGCCTACCCTTATCATCACCAAAGCTGACATAGCAGTGCGTGGCACTATCTATACGCAGGATAATTACTCACTCGCAAGAAGCAAAAAGCTCTATAAACTAAGCTTCAACCCACGCTCCATTGACCCTGATAAAAAAGAGCTTTTTATCAAACTTCTAGAGATATATAGCCATATACCAAGATCTAAGATTCTAGAAGCTTTCGCCCAGACAAACTACACGACTCTCTCCTATGCCATAAGCCCCAATACCGCCGCTAATCTAAAAGCCCTAAATGCCAAGCTGCTCGCTTATGATGTGTTCCAAGAATACGAAGATGATAGCGGTAAGCTCGTGCAAAAAATAGGGCTTAGTATCGAGGTAAGTGGGGTTGATAGGGAGTATCCGTATGCAGATTTACTAGAGCCAATTGTAGGCTACACAAGAAAGGAGCAGGAATCTGGGCTAACAATCCCCAAAGGTGTCGATGGTATAGAAAAATCCCAAGACCCGATCTTAAAAGCCGTAAGCCACGGCAAAGTATCTGGCAGGCGCGATATAGGGTTTAATGTCATTCAAAGCAAGGGGGCATTGCAGCAAAAACGCTATGATGGCTTTGATGTGGTGCTAGGCATTCCGCTTAAATTCCAGCAAAAGGTAGAAGCCATCGTAGATGATGCCATTAGGGAGTTTGACTCTGATGAAGTGATCGCTGGCGTGCTACATCCAAAAACAGGGCAGATTCTAGCCCTAGCCACTTCCAATCGCTTCAATCCAAAATCCATACGCAAGCAAGACTACACAAGCCTAAAAATCCGCGCGATAGAGTCCTTTGAGCCCGGCAGCACCATTAAGCCACTAGTCTATGCGCTACTTTTAGAAAAGAAGCTTATCAATCCACTAAGTGCCATTGATCTAAACGATGGCTACTACCGCGTGGGGCGATATATCATTAAAGATGATTCCATAATGCCCAAAAATCCCACGATAGAAGATGTGCTTGTGCGCTCTAGCAATGTAGGAATGGTCAAGCTCTCAATGCTACTTAGTGGGAGGGAGTTTTATGATGGGTTAAAAGCATTTGGGCTAGCACAGATTACAGGGATTGATCTGCCTTATGAGAAAGATGGCGTGATCCCATCTGTGCGCGAGCTAAGCCAAGAGTCCTCCGCGGCAAAGGCATCGGTGTCTTATGGCTATCGCGTGCGCGTTACTTTTATGCAGCTTTTGCGTTCTTATGGGACATTTGTCAATGGTGGATATTTGGTTACCCCACATATCACACAGCACTTCATCGCCCAAGATAGCTCCATCTATGTCCCCAATCTCCCATCTCCCAAGCACGCTATCTCTAGCACCACCGCGCAAAAAATGCAAGAAGTGCTAATCAAAGTCGTAGAATCTGGCACGGGCAAAGCAGCTAAAGTAGAGCAGATCATCGTAGGGGGCAAGACAGGCACAGCACGCGTTGTGGCGTCATCTGGTGGCTATGGCGAGACTTATAATGGCTCATTTTTTGGCTTTGCCAAAGATGATGAAAACGCCTATGTCATAGGGGTAGTAACCTTTGGCTCATCAGGGCAGCACTACTATGGCTCACAAACTTCTGCGCCTGTTTTCCAAAAAATCGCCAAAGAGCTTATCGCCCAAGGCTATCTCAAACCAATCAAAAAGGACAAACAATGATAATGCCATATATTCGCGGTATTAGAGTGTGTATTTATAGTGTGCTTCTTGTAGGCTTAGCTTATGGGCTAGATTCTAAGCAGCTAGAATCCACTTTACAAGCACAAGGACTCTCTGCCCAAGTCGTGCAGAAAGTGGATTCTGGCTTGCAGGGATTTACATTTGCCATAGTCGAGCAAGATAGATTCTGGATACCTCTGCTCGCCCACGATAGTGGCAAAATCATCTTAGGCATATCGCCAAACCTTGTCTTTTCCAAAGATGAGAAGTTTGATGCCAAGCTTGAAGCACTTTTGCAAAAAGTCAGCCTACATAACAAGCAAATCACCGATGATGGCGTGCTAAAGGTATTTAAACAGCACGCAAATAGCACCATAACTATCGCAAACAAATCAGCCAAAAACACACTTTATATGGTGCTTGATCCCAACTGCCCTTATTGTAAAAATGAAATAGAAAAGCTTGAAGAATATGCCAAAGATTCTACACTCGTGCTTATGATTGTAGGCATTCTCAAGCAAAGCTCCATAGATAAAGCAGCGGCATTTACCAAGCTTATCCAAAGTGCCAAAGCCAAGAATGAGCAAATCGCCGTGCTAAAAAGGGTGTTTGACAAAAACTTTGAACCAAGTAGCGTGCGCTTTGATAAGCCCACAGAGCAAGGAGATATCACTGCCAAACTTACTCTAATAGGGCTAGAGCTGCAAAAAGCAGGCTTGCAAGGCGTGCCATATATCATAAAAACCCCCGCTAAATAGATCTACTATGCGCTTAAGCAGGGCGTTTAGTATGATTGAGCTAGTGTTTGTGATAGCCGTGCTTGGTGTGCTAAGTGCTACGCTCATCAAGCAGCTAGATTTTAGCAAGAAAGCCTGCTATACCAAGCTAGCCCACACACTAGGCACGATACAAGAGCAGCTCTCTTTTCTCTATACGCGCCACAGCCTGCTAGGCAGCAAGCCTACGCAATCCCAAGTGCGCGCACTTATAGAAGCCCACACACTAGAATCCAAACAATGTCGGCTAGGCTTTGTGCGCAATCGCTTCCGCGCAGAAGTAGCGGGCGTGGGGGTGAATTTCACCCTAGAGCCAAGTGATTTGAGTATCCAGCCCTCGTTTAAATGCCCCTTTTCTAGGAATATTGTTTGTAGAGAGATTCTCTTGCGCAGTAAAAGACTCTAGGCAAGGAGCAAGATTAAGGATTGATAAGTCTTGCATCACGGATAGGGGGATTGAGCAAAAAGAGATTATCCAAATCCACAGAAAAGAGACTATCCACATCGCAAGGGCGGATTCCAATGCCCCTGCCCCTAGGGAGCTGGGGGTTATTAAACACGGTCATACACTCATTTTTTGCTAGCACAAAGGAGCGGATTTGCACTGCGGGCGTGGTTGTGGGGATAATGGTATAGAGTGTCTCATATTTTTTAGAATCCAAATCTTCATCGCAGTTTTTACGCGTGAAAAGCCCATCTTCGCCTAAGGCTAGGCAGACATCTTGCGTGCCTAGCTGCACAAACTGCACCGCACCAAGCCCAAAATCCTTAAAAGGATCATCTTTACTCATATCCTCTGTCAAAGGAATATCCCGTATAGTCCAATTCCTATCTTTCCCAAAGCCCACAATATCCCCAGAAAACGCACTTCGTATCGACACAGGCGTGGTAAATTCTACAAAATCTGGCAGCTCTGGATCATCTGCATACGCACTAAGCATAAATATCGCAACTAGCAATAATCTTTTCATACCCACTCCTTACTACTTAAATTTGCCAAAACGCACAGGGACATGATCTGAAGCTAAATGCGATCGCACGCTAGCTGCCATCAAAAGCGCGGTGATAGCAGGCAGGGCTAGCGTCCTCCTATCACTAGAGCTTCGCCCCACAACCGCATAGTCCAAAATCCTATTAGCAGCACCTCTGCTAAAATGCGTGGCGGAATTTTGCGTAACGATGTGTATATGATTGGTGATCCTTGTATCAAGCCCGGATTGTAGGCTTGCAGGATCGCGGTTGAAGTCCCCAGCGATGATCCAGCTTAATTCTTGACGCGTGAGAAATGTATCATGCACCGCTGTTACTAGAGCTGTCGCATCGCCGCCCCCACTTGCTAATGCGTGGATATTGAAAAACACATCATTGCCGATCCTAATGCCAATAGCCGGGCGTGAAACATCAGCCGCAACCCTATCTTGACGGACCACAAAGACTTCCTCCGCCTGTCTAGCACTCACAATCGCCATATTCACTCGCCTAGCTCCTACATCGATATTGGCATAGTAGATAAACACAGAATTTGGTCGTGATCGCGTGCCTAGATCCCAAGTGTATTCCTCAATGGGCGTGCCACCGGGCTGGATCACTCTGCCTGTGGGTCTAGCAGTGGCAGGCACTCTGCCGGCTTCTTGCACCATTAGGATATTCACAGGATTATCCCCGGTGATGAGCTGCCGCACACTTACATTCCACTTATTTTCCGTGCTAGCTGAAGAGCCCTGCAAATTCCAAGTGCCTACAACATAGTCCTCAATCTTGCCAAAAAGTAGGCTTATGCCTAGTAACATTAGCGCGATAATTTTCATTGTGCTACTCCCTGTTATGTCATATTGTATCAATCTATCTGCCATCGGTGCTAAAGACCACACCTGCTTGAAGCGGAGGAGCGGTGATGAACCACTGCTGATCACTATTTAGCTGCCCGCCTTGCACGCAGTTTGTAAGAAAAATGCTAAAAAATCTCGTGGCTTGATTGCTTGGGGTCTGCAAACATTGCTTCGTGGCGACATTTTGGATTTGCACTGCTTGATTGTCAAAGAAATTAAACCTCCATAGCTGCGCTGGATCTTCCATATTGCAGTAGCTATGGATCACGCCATTTCTATACGCACTTAGGCAGGTGCCTTCTTTGGCATTTTGGATTGCTACGCTGCCATTAGCTTTGGTAAAAATCCGCCAAATCCTAGCCCCACCGAAATCTAGGGTATCTATGAGTGGATACCCCCACACCCAATTCCCCACCGCTAAAGCCCAGAGCGTCAAAACACCCCCTTCAGGGCTCATAATAGAGAGCAAATCAGATACATTCTCTCTGCCGCTACTATTCCCAGCTAGCACAAGCAGCTCTGTATGCTCGGTGGGCGTGTGGTTGCCCATTTCATCGGTGTTTGGTCGAGGGAGTATGTCTGTAAGGTTTGGTCCCTGCACAAGCGAGACTTTACTAGAATCCACTTCACTCATATCCACAGGCGGCGTAGGAGAATCCCCAATGCCCAAATCCACGCCCACACCTACCTCTTGTGCCAAGCAAACCCCAAATAACAGCACCGCACACATAATCAAACGCATAGCAACTCCCAATGTTATAAATTATCCGCGATTGTAGGGCAAAATACATTAAATACCAAGCAAAGCGCGGTAAATTTGCCTAAAGGCACGCCCTAACACCCAATATCAACATACGCGCATTGTAGTAGCAAGCCCTTCATTTCAAGCCATTTCACACAAAGCACGCAGATCCACCCACCCTAGCCCCTAGATCTGCGGGGATTTGTAGGCGAGATAGCCGATATAATTTAGCAAAATCGCCAAGCCAAGCAGCCCCACAAGCGCGTAGGTAAAGCTATGAAAATGATCATAGATTTTGCCGATTACCACAGGGGAGAGCGCGGCGATGAGATAGCCCACGCCTTGTGCCATAGCGGAGAGTTTGGTGGCGGTTTGGACATTGGCACTTTTTGTGGAGATAAAGAGCAGCGCGATCCCAAACACCCCTCCCACAGGCACGCCAATCAGCATAGAGACGATGAGCACCACCCACACTTGCTGGGAGATAAGCAGCAAGGCAAAGCACACAATATACGCCCCGCAAATGAAAATGATGAGATAGATCCTACGCGCACTAGGCAGCACCCCAAGCATAAGCGGCGCGAAAAATGCCGTAGGCACAAGGACGCAGTATGAAAGGATCATCATTTGAGAGGCAAAATGCGCGGAGAATCCAAAGGACATAAGAAAGCTAGGATACCACGCAAAAAAGCTATATGCGATCGTGCTTGTAATCCCCATAAACAGCGTGATTTTCCACGCATTTACATTGGCAAACAGCGTGCCTGTGGCGGTGGATTTGAGCTTGGGGCGTGAGATCCTGCGGTTGCTCATTTGAGGCAGATAGCTAGCAATCGCAGCTACTGCGAAAACCGCCCAGCTAGAGAGAGCTAAAGGCACAGGGAGTAGCCCCATAAGTGGGAGGATAAGCAGCACCCCAAGCATAGCAGAGAAATTCAGCACAAGGCTGTAAATCCCCATTATTTTGGGGATTTGTCGGGGGAATTTAGCTTTGACAAGGCTTGGGAGTAGCACATTTGCCACAGCAATCCCACTGCCCATAATCGCCGTGCCGATGAAAAGCTCCGCGCTCCCGCCCACGCAGCGCACAATCTCACCTAGCAGGATACAAAGCAGCCCCACAAACATCGCACGCACAGGCTGAAAATACGAGACGACAAAAGACACAAGCCCAAAGGCAAGCAGCGGCAGGCTGGTAAGCAGCCCAGCAAGCGCGGCATTAAGCGCGTAATACTCACGCACGCTATCCACCACAGGCGCGATAGAAGTGATAGGGGCGCGGAGATTTAGGGTGATCAAAATAATTGGCAATAGATTGATGAAAAAGATCTTGCGGCGTGTGTTGGCGGAGTTTTGTGGTTTGTTCATTGCTGGCTCTTTGGGGTTTGGATTCTAGTGTGCTTAGAGAATCGCGACTTTTGCTATGGGCTTTGCTAGAGCTTGTGATACGACTAGAATCCACTTTTGCGATGCAGCCATAGCAGCTCCAATGCTTTAAATATGTCGTGCGTGATAAATATGTCCGTGATTGTAGGGAAAAATATATTAAACACCAAGCAAAGTGCAGCAATATTTGCCCAGAAGCTCTTAAATACACATTTGTGGCATTGTGTGAAAGTGGATTCTAGGGGGTTTGATTAAAGGGGCGATTTATCACATTGCGAGCCTTGTGCTAGCACGGCGCGGTAAAGCGAAGTTGCTAGAAGCAAGACATAGCCGCAGTCTTTTGGTAATCCACACTAGAATCCACTTTTGAAAACTATGCAGGATAAGGCTACTAGGGACTATTGGGCTTTATACGGGCGTTTCTACCACTTGTTTATAGGCTCTTTTTGTATCTAAAGACTAATGAACTTCTCATAGCTATCAAGTGGCATAATGTCTATGCTAAAGTGTGATTGTGATTCCTTTGTGATAATCACGCTATCAAAGCCAAGCTCTAGCATTCTTTCATAAGTCGCAAGCTCCCCTTCTTTATAGTGCAGGGCAGTTTGTAAAAGCCATTTTGCTAAATTTGTGTTTGGATTACTCATTAGAGCTTTTGCGTTATCTTGACAGAGTTTGGCTTGTAATTGTTCTTTATTGGGCGTTATTAGGGTAAATATCTCATCTCTTGGTGGGAAAAAGTTAGGATATTTTTTGTGGATTTCTCTTGGCACAGGGATATATACTTCGCCATATTTTCGTATCCTACCTCCTGCATTCCATTGATTTAAACCGCTTTTTTCAGGCACATTTTTTACCCCACCTTTTATGCTATACAAAGGCAAAACGACATAATCAAGCCCTGCAATTTTTTCTTTATGCTGCTTTATTTGTAAGTCTTGTAGTGATAGAAGCAACTCAAAAGGATTATTGGCAATTTCTATTTCTAAAATATGGGGATTTGTAGGGATATAAAATTTTCTTTGCAAAACACTTTTAGAATGATTAAAAATGTATTCATTAGTTCCATCGTAAAAGCTTAAACTTTTATCATTGTTTTTAATTTTTTGTATATTGTTTATATTGATTTTTTCATAATCAGTTTCAAAAAATAGTAGTTTCTTATCCTGCCTTGCGATGATATGATAAACAGAATTCTTTATATCATAAATTTTATTAGCAGATTCTATGCGTTCATTGCGTAAATGTGCTAGTTTTTCTGCTAAATCTCTTTTGTCTGTTATGTGTTTTAAAAACGCAGAATCTTTATTAAATTCTGCCACTTTTTCAACACTTGCATTACTATTGCAAATGAAAGTTTTTAATCCTACTCCTAAGTGATTTAGCCTTGCATCATAAGCAGTATCAGAGCGACTAAGATTCTCAAATCCAAAACAATCACAAAAAAGATTTTCCATAATCCTATAATGCAAATAGGGTGTTGTATTATCACTAAAAAGCCTTGATAAAGTTGCGATAATGCCTAAAGATTTTGCATAATTTTTGTTTTGCTCTTTATCGATTGCGTAAAAATCTAAACTACCCATTATGTAGCACCTTTAAAATCTCTTGTGCTATGCGTTTGACTAAAGGCAAAGTGATAGAATTTCCAGCTTGCATATAAAGCTTAGAGTTTGCTAGGTTTGGCAGTTTAAAATTTTTAGGATAGCCTTGAAAGTTGAAGCATTCTCTAGGTGTGAGTTTGCGGATACCATAATTATCTTTGATAATTGGCACATTATGCCCACCTGTCCCCATATTTGCAGTGAGTGTTGGGCAAAGCTTGCTTTTATTCTCTCTTATATAAATACGCCGTAGCTGATAAATACTATCTTGTTTTATCACTTCTTTTTCTAGCCACGCATAATATTTGCTCTTTGGCGTGTAGTAAAAACTATCATCTTGTTTTGCAGAATCTATGCAATTATGTATGCTTTTTGTAAGTTTTATAGGGCTTGGGAAGCTAAAATCTGCGTGATTTTTCACTTTATCTTTATGAAAGGCTACTATGAAAATCCGCTCTCTATTTTGCGGGATATTTGCGTGTGTAGCGGTGTTAAGTATGGAGTCATACACGATGTAATTTAAAGATTCTAAAACACTCTTGATGACTTGAAATGTCTTGCCATTATCGTGGTTTTTTAGATTCTTAACATTTTCTAAAAATAGCACTTTTGGCTTATGGATTTTAGCAATTTTTGCAATTTCAAAAAAGAGTGTCCCGCGTGTGTCTTCAAAGCCTTTTTGATAGCCTGCTATGCTAAAGGCTTGGCAGGGAAACCCAGCACATAAAATGTCAAAATCTTTAGGGATACAAGCCTGTGTAGAATCTTGTGTAATATCACCATAAAGTGGCGTTTTGGGGAAGTTTTGCGTATAGGTTACTTGTGCGTTAGAATCTATCTCACTTGCAAATACGCATTTTGTGACATTTTGCCCCCCCCCCCCCGTTATTTGCCTGTGATAATGCTAGGTGGAATCCGCCCACTCCAGCAAATAAATCAATAAAACTAAATTGCATACCGCTCCCTTTTATCTTTTTTTCCTTTTAGCTTAGCTTCTCTCTTGCGATTCTTTTCGCCAAATCTAGGGCTTCTTGGATTTTGTTAGAATCTGTGATCTTGCCCCCAGCGGTAGCAAAGTCATCTCTGCCACCACCATTGCCCCCTAAGATTTGTGCGACTTGCTTTACCCACGCTCCGGCTTTGAGATTTGCCACACCTTTTACCCCAGCAGTTAAAGCTACTTTTCCACTAGATTCTGTTACAAGCAAAATCGCTACTTTTTCATTCTCATTTTTTGCCCTATCTATGATGTCTTTTGCCTCTTTTGTTTCCACTGAATCTAGCTTTAGGACGATGAGTTTTGTGCCATTTGCTTCCTCATAATCTAGGCTTTTGACACTTTGCTTTGCCTTGTTTGCGTTATCTCTTGCTTCTTTGAGTGCATTTTGTAGCTTTGCTACACCTTGCAAGACATCTTGGGCTTTTAGCTGCTCTTTTAGGCTCTTTATAGATTCTAATGCCGCTTTGCCATAGTGATATGCAGCTTTGCCACACACCGCTTCAATACGCCGAACACCGCTACTCACGCTACTTTCACGCACGATATAAAAGCTCCCAATCTCTGCGGTATTTTGGATATGAATCCCCCCACATAGCTCAATAGAATCCCCAAGTGAAATAACACGCACACTCTCTCCATACTTTTCGCCAAAGAGTGCCATAGCCCCTTTTGCTTTTGCCTGCTCTATGCCCATAGTCTCACAAATTTGCGGTGAAGATTCTGCGATTTTGCTATTGACTAGGGCTTCTATTTGCTCTAGCTCATTGACGCTTAACGCCTTTGGGTGAGAGAAGTCAAAGCGCAAGCGATTTGCTTCTACAAGGCTTCCAGCTTGAGCGATGTGGGGTCCTAGAATCTGCCTTAGAGCATAATGGAGCAAATGTGTAGCAGAGTGGTGCTTAATGATTTCAAAACGGCTAGAATCTACTTGTGCTTTTACCAAATCCCCTGCTTTTAATGGGCTTAGGGCGTGGATTTTAGAGAGATTTAAACCAAAGTATTTTTGTGTATCTAAGACTTTAGCGATTATGTTTTGTGGATTGCCACGACTTCCTAAGGAAGTCTCGCAATGACTAGAATCCACTTTGTGAGATTCCACTCCACTAGAATCTTGGCATTCTAAGGATTGAGATGAGAAATTAGGGTTGTGCGAGTCTTGCGAATGAGACGCACTAGGCGTGCGTTGCAGTGAGCAAGGCGAAGCACTCCCTGATTTATCGCTCAATACTGAATGCCCCAATAAAAACCCTTTATCTCCCACCGGTCCCCCTGACTCTGGATAAAATGGTGTAGCTTCCAACATCACCCAGCCCTCTTCCCCTGCCTGTAAAGATTCCACGCGCTGAAAGCTAGAATCCAAAAGGGCTAGAATCCTAGACTCCACACTCACACACTCATAGCCTACAAACTCATTCTCGCCAAACTCGCTTAAAAGTGCATTAAAATCACCTTCTTTTGCGCTATCGCCGCTGCCCTTCCAGTGTGCCTTGCTCCGCTCTTTTTGCTCCTGCATACATTTTTCAAAGCCCTGCAAATCTACGCTTAAATCAAGCTCCCTTAGCATATCTTGTGTTAAATCAAGTGGAAAGCCGTAAGTGTCATAAAGCTTGAAAGCAACTTCACCGCTAAAATGCGTTGCATTTGAGCGATAAATCGCGGATTCTGCGGCGAGGGCTTGCTCATTATCGCCTAGATAAATCCCTTCGCCCTCGCCTTGAAAACCACGATTTATCATCTCAACTGCTTCCGCATTATCATTATCTAATTTAGAGATCTTTGAGCTAATTCTTGCTTTTAGTATTTCAATCTCTTTATTAAACAACGCCATCCCCAACTCTATCGTCTCAAAAAACCTCTCTTCCTCTGCCTTGCACTGCTCTTGCAGCGCGTTTTTACGCTCTTGTAAATAGCTATAATGTCCGCCCATAGTATCACACACCACCCCCACCACTTCGTATAAAAACGCCTTTCTTAAGCCTAGCAAATAGCCGTGTCTCACCGCTCGGCGCAAGATTCTCCGCAAGACATAGCCGCGCCCCTCTTTATCAAAATTTACCCCTTGAGCGAGCAGAAAGGCTACGCTTCGAGAGTGGTCGGCGATGACTCTAAAACTTGCTTGAGTCGCATTAGAATCTGCATTTAACATCTCATCATCTCTATAATACTTCTCCCCCGTTATCCCCTCAATACACTCCATAAGCGGTGCAAACAGCGAAGTATCAAAGTTATTAATCTTTCCTTCTTTCAGTGCGATTACTCTCTCTAGCCCCATACCTGTATCAATGCTAGGCTTAGGCAGCGGCTTCAACGCCCCACTAGAATCCCGCTCATACTGCATAAACACAAGATTCCATATTTCTAAAAATCTATCCCCCTCTCCGCCGAAATAATCTTCCTTCCCATTGAAAAACTCCGCCCCTTGATCCACATATATCTCACTGCAAGGTCCGCAAGGTCCTGTATCGCCCATTTGCCAGAAGTTATCCTTATCGCCCATTCTTTTAATGCGACTAGGCTCTATATGCTCGCACCATAGCTCATAGGCTTCATCATCGCTCTCGTGGATTGTTACATACAAAAGGCTCTTATCAAAGCCCAAAATCTCAGTTACAAACTCCCACGCATACGCGATCGCATCTTTTTTAAAATACGCTCCAAAGCTGAAGTTCCCCAGCATTTCAAAAAGTGTGTGATGACGCGCGGTATAGCCGACATTTTCTAGGTCATTATGCTTCCCGCCTGCACGGATACACAGCTGTGAGCTTGTAGCGATATTGGGACTTGGGGCTGGAATCTTGCCTGTGAAAATATCCTTAAACTGCACCATTCCCGCATTGGTAAAAAGCAAACTTGCATCATCTGGGACTAAAGGCATAGAGCTATACACCTTATGCCCCTTTTTTGCAAAAAATTCTAAAAACTTGGCACGAATATCCATAACAACCCTTTATGATAAATTCCTAGCATTGTAGCAAATTCCCCCTTGCGCTCTAGCGAGATATGCCTACAATGCGCCACCTAAGCCATTTGTCCAAGATAGCGTCTAAGTATCTCACACGCGCTTAGAGAATCTAGCACGCCGTTTTTCCTATATGCTTGCCTAGACTCTCTTTTAGCGTGGTGTAAAGACTCTAGCGCGTGCGTGCTAGTAAAATCCTCATCGACATACACCACCTCCCCGCCAAAAGTAAGCAACCCCACAAAATGCTTAATGCGTTTCTGCGTGCTCGTATCTCCTCCTAGCCCTCCGCTTGGCAGCCCTATGACAAGCCTCTCCACACCCATTTGTGCTAGAAGCTCTGCAAGCTCTGTGGCAGCTTGATCGCGATTGCGCCGTATAATTGGCTTTAATGGCAGGATAATGCCTTGCACAATATGCGCTAGCCCTATGCGCTTTAGCCCCACATCACACGCTAGGATTTTAGAGCTTTGACTAGAATCCACTTTTTACTCCACTAATATTATGCGCCGCTAATGATTATGCGCCCATTTTCGCGCGTAATTTTGCCCATAAGCTCATACTCAAGCACCTTTTCCCCAAATCGCGCAAAAGCTTCTTCAAAGGTGGGATTGCTTAGGGCAAATTCTAGCAGCCTATCGCGCTCTTTGGCTTCTTGTGCCTTAAGCCCAAAGCGCGTGGCTAGGGCTTGTGTGAAAGCTTCTATATCGGTGATCGCACTCGCACGCTTTTTAGCTAGCAAATCCTGTGTGCCAAGCGACTCTCCTATGCGGTGAGATAGCACAAATATCGGCTTATCAAGCTTGGTGCAAAGATTCGCACTAGCAAGTGAGCCGCTATATCGATCAGCTTGAGGGATTATGACAATATCGCTCAAAGCTACAATCAAGCGATTTCTATGGAGGAAGTCATATCGCTGGGGGGTGGGATTGCACTCATACTCACTAAGCACAAGTCCCTGCTCTGCGATAGCTTGGATCATCTTGGCATTGCTTGCTGGGTAGAAGCGATCAAGGCTTGTAGGTAGCACGCAAATAGTCTTAGGCAGCGCGGCACTATGGGCGATAATATCCGTGCCTAGCGCACCACCGCTCACAATAATCGCACCGATATTAGCAAGTGAGCTAGCAAGCAAGGTGGTGTAGGTTTGAGTGTAGGTGTTAGGCTTTCTTGTGCCGATTATGGCGATCTTTAGCCTAGGGTCTAAAAGCGCGCTATCCCCTAGGGCAAAGAGCCTAGCAGGCGGATCTGGCAAGATCTGCAAAGAGCGCGGAATATCAATAAGATAAGGCGATACGCTGCTAGGGCTTGGCATTTTATAAGCTAGAGTCTAAATCACTAGAATCTAAAAAATCTTTAGGCTTTTTGCTGGGGTTTTGCTCATTGCCATTCCACTTAATATCGATAAAGCCTTGCTTTTTCTTAGCTTTATCACTTGGGCAGCCAGAGACAAAGGCTTCTACTTCATTTTGCGCACAATCTTGGCTACTCTCATAAGTCTTTGTGGTGGATTTTTCGCTTTTGACTTTGGGCTTTGGCGGCTGGGTGGGCTTGGCTTTTGCTCTTTGCTCATTACTTACGCGCTTAGCTTCTTTAAACATCGTGGTATCAATCTTTGAGGGCTTTGGGATCGGCTCTTTAGTAGGTGGTGTTTGGGCTTGCGCGGTTTGTGGAGCAGAGACTTGGGCTTCTTGAGCTTCTGGGGCTTCTAGGAGAGTCTCTAAAGGCGCAGAGGAGCTAGAATCTGCTTGCAAAGGCTCGTTGCTTGGGGTGTGGTCTAAATACGCATTATGCGGTATTTCGCCACCTTGTGCTGAGTCAAAAAGCCCTGCGATTCCATTGTCCTTTGGGGTAGTATCTGGGGCATTGTCTTTTGGGGCGTTAGTTTGGGCGTTGGGCAGCTGGCTTGGTGTGCTAGGGAGTATGGGGGCTGTAGATTCTGGTGTGTGTGCTAGCGTGCTAGTCTCTGTGGCGGGGGCTTTGGGCGGAGTTTTAGGGAGATTTTGAGCAAGTAGCGTGCGTGCTATAGGGAGATCTTTGATATACACAAGCTCCACTTCTTTGAAGAGACTATGCTTGGCATTTGCTAGGGCTTTAAAGGTGCTTTTATGTGGGTGGCATATCGCTATGGCATAGCCCTTTTTCTTGGCGATTTTTATCGCAAGCTTGAGTTGGTCTGTCGTGTAGCTCACACTTGGCGTGTTATCTAAAAACACATCGCGTGAGAGCAGTGGGCGGCTTGCCTGCTTATAGAGCTTTGGCGCGGCTGTATCAGCACTCGTCCTAGAATCCACAAACTCTATCCCAAACTCCCCTAACACTTGCAAGAGATTTGCCATATCAGGCTCGCTGGCAGTAAATTTGCTACCGGTGTGATTATTGAGAAACATCAGCCTAGGGAACTGCTCTTTGATTGTCGCGATCTGTGCGCGGATCTCATCTTGATTGGAGCCTACTAGAATCCACTTTTGGCGCGAATGCTGTGGATTTTGGGCTTCTAATGGCAAATGCACCATATAAAAAGGCGTAGAAGCCGCAAGCTTTGCCGTATCAGGAGAGTCCGGACTCACAGGGAAAAATGAGGGCGTGATGGGCAGATTAAGCTTTTGCAAGTCATTAAGCTGGCTTTTGTATGCTAGATCGTCCATAATGATAGCAAGCTTTGGCTTTTGCTTTTTGGCTTGCTTCTTGGGCGGGGCGAGTGTCTTTATCACAGGCTCTTGCACTGCTACTTGCTCTTTTGTGTCATTTTTGGCATTGGCTCTAATTTTATCCCAATCAATGCTAGATTCTTGACTAGATTCTGCGTTGCTAGATTTTGCTTGAGTGTCTGGGGTGCTTGGGCTTATGTGCTCGGCTTTGGCGGCTTGATCGATCTTGTATTCTTTATAAAGTCCATAGCCAAAATACGCGCCCGTGGCGATGACTGCGATAATCACAAGCGAGCTGATAAGCTGCAATACCTTGAAAAACTTTGTTTTATTCATATCCTATCCTAAAGTGATTTCTACTTCTAGCGTGCTTACTTCTTGATTAGAATCCGCGCGGATAGCGATTTTGTCCGTTTGGGTGTATTTGCGCACCACGGCTAAAATCTCTTCTTTCATCTGCTCCATATACGGCACTTTCACGCTTCTCTCGTGTGCGAGCATTATCGTAAGCCTATCGCGTGCGACTTTCGCGCTGCCGCCATCTCTGCTAAAAAGTTTCCAGCTCATTGAAACAGCCTTTTAAAGCCTTGCAAAATCCCGCCTTGCTTCTTAAACTCCACAAATGGCACTTCATCACCTAGGATTCTAGCCACAATGCGCTTATAGCATTCGCCGCTTATGCTAGATTTGTCATAGATCACAGGCTCGCCGCAGTTTGTCGCAGATACGACTCGCTCATCTTCTGGCACAAGCCCGATAAGCGGGATCGCTAGGATCTTTAGCACATCTTCACTACTAAGCATAGAGCCGCTCTCCACAAGCTCTGGCTTAATGCGATTGATGATTAAGTGCTTTTGCACCTTTGCGCCCTTGGCGGCTTTATCACTTTTAGCATCGATTATGCCTATGACTCTATCGCTATCACGCACCGAGCTTACCTCTGGCGTTACCACCACAAGCGCGCGATCCGCCCAGAAAATCGCGTGCTCAAAGCCGCCTTCAATCCCCGCTGGAGAATCTAGCAAAATATAGTCAAACTGCTCTTTAAGCGACTCGATTAGTGCCTTTACCTTTTGCTTATCTAAGATCGTTTTGTCTTTACTCTGGCTTGCTGGGAGGAAGCTAAGATTTGGCGTCTTTTTGTCTTGGATTAGGGCTTGGGAGATGGCGCATTTGCCCTCCATCACATCAATCACATCATAGACTATGCGATTTTCAAGCCCTAGGATCATATCAAGATTTCTAAGCCCTATGTCAAAATCCACTGCTACGACCTTTTGCCCCACTTGCGCAAGCCCTACTGCGAGATTTGCCGTGGCGGTAGATTTGCCTACACCGCCTTTACCGGAAGTTATGGTGATGACTTCTGCCATTGTTGCTCCTTACAAATAATCTTAAATATAGAGTCATTATGGGCGTGCTAGATTTGTAGAATCTAAAGCAAATTACATTCCTAGAGATACCACGCCCTACCTGCCTTCTTCTTTGCTTACACGCATATTGCCAAAGACTCTATCGCACATAGCCTTTGGCGCACGCGCTGGCTGCATATATCTGCCAAAGCGCAAGGCTTCAGGGACACACTCATTATCTGCTAGGCACATAAGCAGCCGCACTCTCTGCCCACCTTGCGCCCTAGAATCTAGCACTTCTATGATAAATCTCGGTAGCACAACGGGCTTTTGCAGTGATAGAAGCAAGTATTTAGGGGTGTTGCTTGTGTGATCCCAGCCATCGCGCTTTGTATAATCACCATCTTGTGAGATGGCTATGGATTTTGGTGCTTGAAGCTCAAAGGAGTCCAAGACATACTCCCCAGCATCAAGTGCCACCACCTCATCGCGCACCTTGCGGAATCGTGTCGTGTTGATCGCGCGGTTAAAGGCATTTGCCCCGCCTATGGCAAAGCGATCGCCAAAGCTGCCATCATCATTGCGCTTACGCCAATAAGTGAGTGCGGATTTTATCGTGGTGCTTTCATCTGTAAGATCGCTAAAGACACCGGCGACATTGATTGTAAGGCGTATGGGCGTTTCTGTCGTAGGCTTTGGCACTCTCGCACAAGCCAGAATCCCAAACAGCACCGCCACACATAAGCCCCCACACATAAGCCATTTAGAGCAAGATTGTCGCAATACTCCTATGATAAACGCCCTGCCTAAGCCCACCACCAAACTCCTAAATCTAAATCACAGCCGTGATTATAGCCAAAACTTGCCTTAAAGGGATTATAAGGCACCTACAAGCCAAGCAGCAGCACTTGATATGCTCGCTCAAGCTCTTCATCATCTAGATCAATCGTGCTAGCTGTGCGGAGATAGGATTCTAGCTTAGTATAAGGCAGGGTCGCTGCATTTGCACACGCCGTATGCGCACTTAAAAACCCTCGTAGCACCGCTATATTTGCGATGTGTTGCGGAGGTGTGATAGGACAAGTATGCGCCCTGTGATCTAGCTTTGTGCTTAAGGTAGCCTCCCTAGATTCTTGCAATGCCTGCAAACTCGCGCTTGTATCACTGCTCAAATAGCCTAGCTCCAAAGATTCTAGTGCGTTATGATCTGGCTCGCTCTCTAGTGGCTGATCGCAGATTAGGCAGTGGCTTAGGGGTGGGACTCGCCCTTCTAGGCGCAAGATTTGGGCATAGGCTTCTAGCACGACTCGCTTGGGATTTTGCGAGCTAAGCCTATATGCACTAGAATCCACAATGCCAAAATACTCTTCTTCAATATGAGAAATATCGCGCAAATGTCTGTGCAAAAGCTGGATAAATCGCTGCCACACATACACTCTCTCTAGCTCTCTCTCCCAGCTAAAGCCTAAGTGCATAACATTTCTAAGCTTTGGCATAAAGGTGCCATTATGCTCTTGGGTGAAGTCAATCTTACGCCCGATATGCACGATAGAGTGCCGCGCCCCATAGAATCTATACAGGGTTTTGATGTGGTTTTGTGTGAGAATGCGCACAATGACATCTTCGTTTTTTTGCTTCTGCACAGAGATGATATAGCCTTGCATACGCGCTCTTTATCGCGACCTACCTAGTCGCAAGATTTGGTGGGTCGCAAGATTTGGCGGCATTGTTGCTAAAGTTTGCTTAAGTAATCAATCATATAATGCACTAGATAGAAGTTTGCACCCACCACTTTCCACTTTACGCCACACTAGGGGGAGCTATGTTTCAGCGATACTTGATTCCTTTGTGCATTATAGCCATCATTTATCTTGTCTCCACAAGTGAAGCCCTTACAAATGTCGCCGCTGGGCTTGCGATTTTACTCTTTGGTATGCTAAGTCTTGGGAGTGGATTCCGCGCCTTTAACGGCGGCTTTTTAGAAAATCTCCTAGCAAGCTCTACAAGCACTTCGATAAGGAGTGTCGCCTTTGGGAGCATTGCCACAGCAGTTATGCAAAGCTCATCGCTAGTCTCTGTGCTATCAATCTCTTTTGTCTCCGCGGCACTCTTAAGTCTTGCGCAAGGCATAGGCGTGATCTTTGGCGCAAATCTTGGCAATAGTGCAGGCTCTTGGCTTATTGCTGGGGTAAGTGGTATGAAAATCTCAGCCCTAGCCCTGCCACTCATCGTGGGTGGCGTGCTTTTCAACTTCCAAAGCTCAAAAGTGAGTAAAGGCATAGGGCAGATTTTTGTGGGTATTGGGTTTTTCTTCTTAGGTGTGGGGTATATTAAAGAAGGATTTGAAGAGTATAAAGAGATTGTAGATTTTTCGCAATATGCTATGGAGGGCTTGGGCGGGGTCTTGCTCTTTGTAGGACTTGGTGCATTGATGACCGCTATCGTGCAAAGCTCCCACGCTACGCTTACTATCATCATCTCCGCTTTTGCAGCTGGCAGTATGAGCTATGAAAACGCCCTTGCAGCGACACTTGGCACAAGTGTGGGTGGGGTTATGACTGCTGTTATCGCATCTCTTAGCACCAATATCGATGGCAAACGCCTAGCCATAGCCAATTGTATCTTCAACTTTGGTATCGCGCTACTTGTGATTGTGGCATTTGACTACTTTATGTGGGCTAATAGCACCATTTCCGCGCTTTTAGGCTTTGGGGAGGATAGTGTCTTGCGCATTGCGGTGTTTCACACACTCTTTAATCTTGTGGGCGTGGTGCTTCTCCTGCCATTTATCCCTAAAATCGCTAGATTCTTAGAAGTGCTGATGAAAGATGAAGACTCTCAAGTCGATAAGCCTTTGTATGTGAGTGATACTATCGTGCAGTATCAAAACACCGCGCTAATCGCGCTTACAAGAGAGGTGTATCATCTCTATGAAAACGCCTTTGAGCTTATCGCCCACGCGCTTGGCTTCTCGCGGCACGACATACGAAGTGAAAAAGACATAGAAGAGGTGCTAAAGGAGCATATTTGGAATAGGGTAAATGAAGATGATGTGGATATTGAGATTTTTTATATCAAAAAAATCAAAGTGCTTTTTAATGCGATCCTTGACTTCTCCACAGAAGCCCAAGCCCACACGCAAGATAAAGAGCATATTTATAAGTTTGCTATGCTTACTTCTGCCTCGCGCCATATCATTGAAGCTATCAAAAATATGGAGCTTTTGCAGCCAAATCTTAAGAAAAATAGCCTATCAAGAAACCAGATTCTATCTAGTGAATACAACGCCTTACGGACACATTTAGCCCTACTTTTGCGCAGTATCGAGCAGATCAATACTGATGAAGAGATCCACCCGCAAGTAGCCATTATCAAGCTAAAATCCCAGAAAAAGGCGTTTAAAAAAATCGATAAAGATTCTATCGTGCATATAGAATCCATACTAAGCAAAAAGCAAATAAGCGTTCCCAATGGGACTTCACTGCTTAATGCCGTGGGCTTTAGCCATAATATCGCCAAAGAGCTAGCCAATGCAATCATACAAATCCAAAAAACACGCCTTGAGTTTGAAGACACGCCAAATGAGCTAGAAGAGAGTGCTGAAGGACGCATAAGTGAGTAGGAGAGCGCGGTGTTTATTGTCGCTTAAAAATAATCTAGCTAGAATTCGCGCTTACTTTACGCGCTTTTAGGATCACAATGCCACATCTTGTCTCTATCATCATTCCCAATTTTAACAACGAGCGGTATATCGCTGCCGCGCTAGATTCTGTCCTAGCACAGAGCTATGCACATTGGGAGGCATTGATAGTCGATGATGGCTCTAAAGATAGCTCGCAATCTATCATTGCAGCCTATGCGCACAAGGATTCTCGCATTAAGCCTACATTCTTCCCACGCAATCAAGGCGTAAGTGCCGCGCGCAATCACGCTCTCTCACAAGCCAAGGGGCGGTTTATCGCATTTTTAGACGCTGATGATGTGTGGGAGGCTCATAAGCTAGAAGTGCAGGTAAGCACAATGCTTGAGCAAGATGCAGCCCTAAGCTATGGGGGCTATCGCGTGATTGATGAGAGTGGGGCAATGCTTGGGGGCTTTCTCCCCAGCCCTACAATCACCTACAACGATATGCTTAAAACTTGTCAAATCGGCAACTCCACGGCAATGTATGATAGAGACAAAGTCGGCACTCCACAAGCTGGCATAATCCGCCACGACTATGAGCTTTGGCTCTCTATCTTGCGCGATCATTGCGCATATATTTCGCCCCCCCCCCCCCCCGTTAGATGATATTTGCTATCTAGCACGCATTAGGATCCATAGCCAAAGCGACACTGCCAATAAGCTTAAATCCGCGCATAGACAATGGCAAGTCTATCGCGAGATTTTGCAGCTGCCGCTACATAAAGCGGCGTATTACTTCGCGCACTATGCGGTAAATGGAGTCATCAAGCATAGATTCTACCGCAAGCCTAGCAAGGCGCGTGTATGCTAGTCGTGCTAGATTCTAGGCATTATGGGCTATATGTGGCGTGCCTTTTGCCCTATATGGCTCTGCCTTTTTGCCCGCTTTTTTCTTTCATTTTGGGGTTTTTACTACTTTTGGCGTGTGGAAGAGAGCTTGATAAGCTCTGCCGTATCGCACTTGGCGTGGGCATTATCCTAAGTGGAAGCATACTCTATGCAAGTAGAATGTATTTCCACTGGGAGGGCGATGATTTTATCCGCTATTTTGCCACCTATCGCACGCTATTAAATGGCGATATTATGCAAGTGTTTTCGCTCTATAAGATTGAGTGTGCGCTTGGATTCTGGTATGTCGTGCTTATCGCATGGCTAGAGAAATACGCTATGAGCGAGCTTAAAGAAAGTGAGAAATCCCTCTGCGTGTGCTTATCGTTGCTGTTTTTTGACTTTTATATCGCCGGGGAATACACGCGGCAGTTTTTTGCCTCGCTTGTGATCCTCTATGCACTTTATGCACGCACCACTTTAGGCAAGCTTTTTGCAATCGCGCTTGCCACACTTTTTCACACAAGCACCCTGCTGATTGCGCCCTTGCTTTTTGCACTTAGGCATTATCCTAAAGCCACGCTTGCTCTAAGCTTTGCTGTCGTGGTGCTTGCAGGGCTTACATTCCCCCAGATTCTAGCTCTTTATAATAGTGGTGTGCTGCCTAGAGAGCTGCCGCTCTTTGATAAGCTAGGATTCTATGCGATGGGGTTTGGGGAGTTTATGCCAAATGCCATTGAGCTGGGCTTGGTCATTATGGTGGCGGGGCTGATTTTGCTACCGACAAATGACCCTATCAAAAAGCGGTGGTTTTTCTTTGTGGTGTGGTTTGTGATGATGTATTTTGCTTTGCATTTGGTCATTGGCGGGATCGCACATAGATTTACCATACTTTTTACCACGATTTTGCTGGGATTTTTGCTCTTTGTAGGGCTGCGTAGATTCTCCATACTCGCGCTATTTTTTGCTGGGGCGTGCTTGCTTTATAAGCTTAAAACTATGCTCTTTGGCAAGGAAAATATCTATCTTTTTGATAGCTATGGGATCTATGGGAAGTGGTTTTACTATATTTTTAAGGAGTTGTGATGGATTCTACATTAGCGGTGTTTTGGCGGTATAAGTGGGTGTTTATTGTGGTGCTTGCTTTGGTGCTTGGTGTAGGGGGTGTGGGGATATTATACAAGCAGCGCACCGCGCAAAATGCTAGCCTAAGTGCTGGGGATAATTATGCGTTTTTTATCCTATCAAAGAGTGCGACTAGATCGCCTAACTCTCAAAGCGCGTATTTTGTGAGCAATAGGATCTTAAACCCGCTCCTTAGCCGCCTGTATGCAAAGCCTCTGGAGAATGTGGGCAGAGAAATCGCGCATATAATTCAGGGCAAAATGTGGATTCTAGCACCGGCTGGGTATTCGATGAGCTATGCTGATGTGTATTGGTGTGTTTATCCAGCAGAGAGTGAGAGCCAAGCAAAGCAAGTAGCCCAAGCGGTGCAAAAGGAGCTAGACTCTGCGCCAGAGGTGCAAGCCCTTTTAGACTCTCTTGGCTTTTTGCGCGATTTGCAGCCCAAGAGCGATGAGGTAGCGGCGTGGATGGCTGGGGTTGATGATATTCTTAACAATGGCTTTTTCATCTACTCTAGCCCTGCTAAAACTTATGCCAAAGGCTTCCGCGATCTAAGTGTGCTAAAAGAGGGCGTGGGGAGTCATTATGGTGGCAAAAGTATGTGGATACTGCTTTGTGTGAGTGGCTTTGTCTGCGCGATTTTGGCGGTATTTATCGCGGAGTTTGTGCGCGGCTTAAAAAGCGCAAGGGCTAATAATGCCAAAAGATAATGCCCTGCCCATCGTGCTATGCGCTGATGAGAGCTATGTCAAATACGCAAGCGTGGTGATGATCTCTGTGCTAGAGACAACGCAAGCAGATATTACTTTCTATCTCCTAAGCGATAGCCCCCTATCTCTAGCCACACAAGCCAAGCTCTCGCGCATAGAATCCACCTACCCCAATGCTAGTATTTCACACTCTTGCCACTCTCTAGCACGCTTTGTATCCTTGCCCACCCAAGGCGAGAATGACAGCCATATCACCTACTTGCGCTTATTGCTAGACTCTATCTTGCCCCCTAGCATTGGCAAATGCGTCTATCTTGATTGCGATGTGCTAGTGCGCACAGATATTGCTAGGCTTTTTTCTTATGAGTTGCACGGCGCGCTTTTGGGTGCGGTGCGTGATCTAGCCTTTAATGACGCTTCTAGCGCGTGTAGCAATCACTTGGGATTTTACTTCAATGCTGGAGTTTTGCTGCTAGATATGGAGAAGTGGCGAGAGTCAAAGGCTAGTAAGCGACTCTTCCGTCTAATCGCCACACGCCCAGAAATCACGCAAGGCTTCCACGATCAAAATCTCTTAAATGAGTGCTTTTGTGATGAGGTGAGTGAGCTGCCGTTTGGGTGGAATGTGATTGCAGCTCCGCCACACATCTTGCGCTTTTTACAAGAGGATTCGGCTTTGGGTGAGCAATGCGGCAGTGTTGCAAACTTTGTGAAAGGCACGACCACAAAGGTCGCTAACCTTCCCCAAAGTTTGCAAAGCTTCCACAGCCCCACCGCAACTCCTAGAATCCTAGAAGAAAAATCGTCATCGCGAGCCGCGCAAAGCGGCGTGGCGATCCATAGCCTAGAATCTAGTTTTGCAAAAGTGGATTCTAGGGCAAGGGCAGTTGATTCTAGTATGGATTGCCACGCAACCGCTACCGCGCTTGCTCGCAATGACAAAGCTGCAGTGGATTGCCACGACTTGCCAAGCAAGTCTCGCAATGACAAAAACAACGCGATATGTAAAAAAGTGGATTCTAGGGAAAATGCTGAAAATGTAGAAAACTCCACACAGGATTCTAGGATTTTTGACAAAAACGCCGCAACTCTAAGCAAGCCACAGGCGGAAGCAAACGAGGATTCTGGGGCAAACGCCCAAAATGTAAGCGAGTCAGCAAAGGATTCTAGGATTTTGGAGATAGAATCGGGGTTTTTCAAGCCGCGCAAGGAGATAAGACTTGGAGGTCTATCGACGAAGCGCGGCGATGAAATCCACGATTCTAGCCCGAAAGCCGAATCCACCAAAGAAGCTCAATCAATGCTCTCTCGCCACAGCCGCGCCGCTTATGACAGCGCACTTACATCTCCCCATATCGTGCATTTTGCCGCACAGCCTAAGCCGTGGGGACGCGTGTGCTACATCAAGCAAGTAGAATCCACCTTAGAGCTTATCGAGTATGCAAACCCTTATGCCAAGCAGTGGTGGGAAGTAGCGCGTAAAAGCCCCTTTTTCACAGAGATTTTGCGCGCCTTTATCGCCCCCACTTTGCAAGCATATAAGACAAAGGCAATTTTTGCTACTAAGACCAAAGCCCCTAGAATCTATGCTGCCCTGCACGCCCTAGCAAGACTCTTTACCCCTTCTAATCCCAGCCACAAGGACACATAATGCCAAGCTATCAAAATCTAGATCCTAGCCCCAAGCCCCCAAGGCTTAAAATCTGCTTTGATGCACGCACGCTTATGTATATCACGCGTTCCAGTGCAAATCGCAGCGGCATCACACTTAGTGCCTACCAAATCCTGCTAGCCTTAAGCAAGATCTGTGAAGTTAGGCTTTTTAGCGAGCTGGAGTTCTACACACTTTGCAAAAGAGAGTGCGCCAAGCTTGATAGCCTAAGGGGCTTTAGCTTTGTCAATAGATTTAGTCCTTTAGAGCGCGCTTTGTCCTATCTGTGCTATCAAAAATACTCCATTTGCCACTATTTGCGCGAAAGAAATCACCCCATTTTAGATCGCGCTATGCGGGCGGTGTTTTTGCCATTTATCATTCTAGCGCGCTATCACAAGCTAGGATCAAGCACGCTAGAATCCATACAGAGCTGCGATATTATCTTCTCTCCTTACTATGCCTTTGCCAAAGAGATCGCCGCACTTGAGTGCGTGCGCTTCACGCTTCTACACGATGTGATCCCAATTGTCTATGAAGAGCATTTTAGAATGAGTGATATACCTATTGATAAGCTATTGAGACAGGTATTGAGACAGGTATTGAGACAGGTATTGAGACAGCGGCACGATTTTTATGACATAGCCGACTCGCTTAATGTAAAGGACTTTTATATCACAAACTCTGCTTTTACCAAAGCCGACTTCCTTAAGCACTTCCCCACTAGGCTTTGTGAGAGCCATATCAGCGTAGCACTGCTTGGCGCAGATAGGGAGATATTTTACAGAGATTTTGATGAGCGCAAAAACGCGCAAATAAGAGAGCGATACCATATCCCGCACAATGCGCACTATATCTTTAGCCTATGCTCGCTAGACCCTAGGAAAAACTTGATTTTTGTCGCGCGAAATTTCATCGAGTGTATCAAAAAGCACAATATCAATGACCTAGTGCTAGTGCTTGGAGGTGGGGCGTGGGAGAGCTTCATAGGTGAGCTAGAATCTAGCTTTGACTCTTTAGGAGAGTGGCGCAGCAAGATTATCCGCGCGGGCTATGTTGAGGATAGGCACTTGGCAAATCTCTTTAGCCATAGTCTTGCTAGCGTGTATCTCTCTACTTATGAGGGCTTTGGGCTGCCGGTGCTAGAGTCTATGAGCTGCGGCTGCCCGACTATCGCTTCTAGCACGACTTCTGTGCCTGAAGTGCTGGGCAGTGGCGGCATAGCCCTAGACCCAAATGACGCCCTAGGCTTGCAAGAAGCGATTTACAAAATTTATAGCGATGAGAGCTATGCTAGGGAGTTAAGTCAAAGGGCTTTAGAGCAGGCGGGTAGGTTTAGCTGGGGGGCGTGTGCTAGGGAGATGTATAGCGCATTCTCACACGCTTTAGGCAAGTGGGATTCGGCTTTGGGTGAGCAATGCGGCAGTGTTGCAAAAATTGTGAAAGGCACGACCGCCAAGGTCGCTAACCTTCCCCAAAGTTTGCAAAGCTCCCACAGCCCCACCACAAATCCTAGAATCCTAGAAGAAGAAAGCCGAGCGTCATTGCGAGACACTGCGCCAGCAGTGGCGCGGCAATCCACACAAACAACCACGCAAGTAGATTCTAGTATGGATTGCCACGCAACCGCTACCGCGCTTGCTCGCAATGACAGCAACAACGCCCCAACTCTAAACGAGCTAGCAAAGGATTCTAGGATTTTTGAAAGCAAAGTCCAAAAAGTAAGCGAATCGCAGGCGGCAGGATTTTGCGATGATTTTGTGGGTTGTCAAGGCGGGGGCGAAGGGATTTACCTAGGCGGTAATGAGCAAGCCCACGCCGCAGACTCCCGCAAAAGCGCGCAAAAGCCAACGCCAAAACTAAAAAAGGAGTAGTATGAGCAGCCTCCAAACAATTCATAGAATCTTTTTTGGCTTCAATGACGAGCGCGACATCTACACGCGCTATCTTGAGACTTGGCAGCAGCAGCTCCCAGACTTTGAGATTAGATTCTACAACGCAAGCAATCTCCCCCTAGATCTAAACCCCTACACCAAAGCCCTAAGCGAGCTTAAAGATGGCGTGTTTTTGGGGGATTATTATCGGTGGTGGCTTATCTACCACTATGGGGGCGTGTATTTGGACGCGGATATTGAAGTGGTCAGTGGAGAGAAGTTTCGCGCCATTATTAGCGAGCTAGAATCTAGCGAGTATGAGATGATAATCGGCATAGAAGATAAAGTCAATGGTGGCTACACAAGCCACGCTATGGCGGGTAAAAAGGGCGCAAAGCTAGCGAAATTTATGTGCGAGATATATGAGAATCTAGGCAAGCTCTATCTCGCTAGAAAAGAGCTGCTAATAAGCCCCAAGCTCGCACAGCTCTACTTCCTAGATCAAGGCGAGTTTGTGGAGACTAAGGGCTTTTGCGGTGATATTAGTGAGCCTATCATTAAATGCGGGGTCAAAATCTACCCTAAAGACTACTTCTCGCCCCTTAGCGTAGGGCTAGCCCCTGTGCTAGAAGACCTAAGCCCAAACACCACCCTAGCACACCACTGCGCCGGATCGTGGCTGGAGAGTGGCTCAAGGTTTGATAAACATAAGCAAGCGTTCCAGCAGTATCAGCCTTTGCTTAGTGATTATGTGGCTAGGAGTAAGTCGCCTAGATTTATCCTAAAGACCCTGCCTAAAAGGCTCTTTATCAAGCTTTGCTTCCCGCACGGAAGTAGGCGCAGAGCGTGGGCAAAATCACTAGCCCAAAGGCTTATATCCTTTGGCTTGCGATGAGAAATTAACCAACTTATAAGGAGTGAAAATGTTAGTTTATACATTAAAGCAGATTCTACCAAGGCGCGTATGGGAGTGGCTCAAGCGCGCTAGGCAGCGGATTTTAGGGCGTAGAGCTTATATGAATCCTAGCTACTCAATCGAGGGTGAAGATCGCATTGTGCGCGCGCTTTTGTGGCAGAAGCACGACAAAGGATTCTATGTCGATGTGGGGGCGCACCACCCCTTTCGCTTCTCAAATACTTATTTGTTTTACACGCAAGGCTGGAGCGGGATCAATATCGATGCGACTCCGGGCAGTATGAAAGCCTTTAACAAATATCGCCCTAGGGATATAAATTTGGAAGTGGGGATAGGGGAGCAAACGGGGGGGGGGGGGTAATATTTAGGGATTCAGCTTGCGGGCTAGAATCGTGGATTTCTGCGCCTTGCGGCGTCGATAGACCACTAGTCTTATCTTCCTTGCAAGCCTTGAAAAGCCCCGATTCTAGCTCCGCAATCTTAGAATCCAAAAGCAGTAATGAAAAGCCAAAATCCAACCGCGAGCAAGTTTGCCTAGAATCTAAAAGCCTAGATTCTAGCTCATTGTCATCGCGAGCCGCGCAAAGCGGCGCGGCGATCCATAGCCTAGAATCTAGTTTTGCAAAAGTGGATTCTAGGGCAAGGGCGGTGGATTCTATGGATTGCCACGCGGATAAATCCGCTCGCAATGACAGAAGCAGTGCCACTAGTCAAAAGCACAGCAATTATATGGAGTATTATATGTTTAATGAATCCGCGTGGAACACCTTTGATAAACAAGTCGCCCAAAACTCTCTAGGCAAGCTCCAGCGCATAGTCAAAGTGCCGCTGCTCACCCTCGGCGAAGTGCTGCATACTTATGTGCCAAAGGGCGTGGAGATAGACTTTTTAAGCATAGATTGCGAGGGCTTTGACCTCTCTGTCTTGCGTAGCAATGATTGGGAAAGCTTCGTGCCACACATCATAATCGTAGAGATTTTGACAAACATTTATGGCGAGCTAGATATGGTCGCTTTGCAGGATAATGAAATCGCGCGCTTTCTCTTCTCTAAAGGCTATGCCCTAGTCGCCAAAGCGCACAATAGCGTGATCTTCCAGCATAAAGACAAGCGATGAAATCACGCCTTATTATTTTAGACCCTAACAACGCACAAGATCTACACAAGCCAGCCCTAGCCCTCCCTCTGTCATCGCGAGCCTTGAAACAAGGCGCAGCGATCCATAGCCTAGAATCTAGTTTTGCAAAACTAGATTCTAGGGCAAGGGCGGTTGATTCTATGGATTGCCACGCCACTGCTTGCGCAGTGTCTCGCAATGACAGCAACAACGCCCCAAATCAAAGCGCAGTTTCTTTAGAAAACAAGGGATACCGCTCGCCGTTAGGCGATGTTTCTTTAGAAAAAGTGGATTCTAGGGAAAATGCTGAAAATGTAGAAAACTCCACACAGGATTCTAGGATTTTTGACAAAAACGCTCAAAATGTGTTTTCTCAAAACGCAGCTAGGCGGCAGGATTTTGGTGATAAAAATGGGGCTTTGCAAGGCGAGTCAAAGGCGCGCACTTGGGCGTGCGTAACTGCAGACTCGCCGCAGCAATCGCCATTTTTAACCCAAAAGCCAACGCCTAAAACAAAAAAAGCCGAATCCACCAGCCAAGCTGCGACACCACCAAACATCTCTATCATCGTCCCTGTTTTCAACACCCAACCCTACATCACACGCTGCCTCCAATCACTCATCACACAAACATTGCGCGATATTGAAATTATCATCGTTGATGATTGCGGGAGTGATGGAGCTATGGAGATAGCTAGATCTTTTGCCGCGCGCGACCCTAGAATCCATATTTTGCGCAACCCTACAAACCTAGGCTTGCTCCACACGCGCTGTGTGGGCGCGAGTCTAGCCCAAGGAGAGTATATCTTGTATGTGGATAGTGATGATTATATCAAGCCCAATTTATGCGAGCTTGCCTACAAAAGCGCTAGTCAATCACAAGCGGATATGGTGGTCTTTGGCAGTGAGTGTAAGGGCTTTTATCGCTATGTGTATCAGCCTAAAGGCAGTAGGATCTACACAGGCTCTGCTCTTAGCAAGCTGATTTTCCCCACTCGTAGTAAATTTAGCCCATATTTGTGGAATAAGCTCTATAAACGAGAGCTAATCGCTAGAGCAGATAGTATCATATCGCGTGTGGCAGGTCCTATCACACTAGCAGAAGATTTGCTAAAGGCTTTTGTCCTTTTGCACTTAAGCTCTACTGCTATCACACTACCGCAAAAGCTCTATATCTACTGCGCCAATGCCAGCTCCTCTACTAGCTCCTGCAAAAATAGGGCGCAAAGCAGGGCAAAAGCCCTAGAAGACATAAAGGCTTATGGCAGAGTCGCAGAAGCCTTGGCATTGTGCGCTAGAGAGCTTGCGCCTTGTGATAGGGAGCTGTATGGGAAGCTTGATAAGATCTTGCGCTATTTGGTGCTGTGCAAAAAGGCGCAAGCTAGCCACTATGTCAAAAATATGTGCGCTTCGCTTTTTGTGTGGTTTCGCATAGAGTCGCTAGCAAAAATACTGCTCTATCTCCTAAGCTTTGGCAAGATAGTGCGCTAGGGCTAGCTTGTGTGCTAGCTATCTACACTATTTGCGCTACAATACCACGATATTTGACCGCGATATTTTGACCGCGACTACACGACTAGAATCCACATAGACCAAAGGAGCGATATGAGCGAGTTTTTATGCGCGCTCTTGCAAGCAGCTAGAGAGATTATCCCGGCACTTGCCACGCGTGAAGCGCATTTGCTACAAGCAGGCGCAAAAGGCGCAGGCGGAGATATAAGCATAGGTGCGGATCTGCTATGTGAAGCTATCTTTGTCAAGCACTTATCCCACATCGCGCATATAGATTCTGAAGAGAGTGGATTTATACCAGCTGGGTCGCAGATAGATACAAACAAGGATTCTAGGGCAAGGGCGGTTGATTCTATGGATTGCCACGCGGATAAATCCGCTCGCAATGACAAAGCTGCAGTGGATTGCCACGCCGACAAGTCGGCTCGCAATGACAATGAAAACAGCGTTAATAAAAAAGTGGATTCTAGCACCGCAAACCTAGAATCCACTTTTGACAACGCCGCAACTCTAAGCACGCCGCAGGCGGCAGCAAACGAGGATTCTAGGATAAACGCTCAAAATGCAAGCAAGCTAGCAAAGGATTCTAGGATAAATGTCGCAACTCTAAGCAAGGCGCAGGAGGCTGCAAACGAGGATTCTGGGACAAGCCCAAGCGATTCTAAGATTGTGGAGCTAGAATCGGGGTTTTTCAAGCTGCGCGTGGGAGATAAGACTGATGGTCTATCGAGCTCGCGCGGCGATGAAATCCACGATTCTAGCCCACAAGCTGAATCGCCCAAGCAAAATGAGGATTCTAGAGCAGCCCTCACAATTGTCCTAGACCCACTTGATGGCAGCGACAACTACCTCTCCAATATCCCCTACTATGGCGCGAGTCTAGCTCTGTGTGATAGCACAGGGCAGGTGCTAGAAGCCGCGGTGGTGAATTTCTGCAGTGCGCAAATCATCTATGGCAATCGCGACACGCCAAATGCGACTAGAATCCACCTTTTCACACAAAAGCACTCCCCCATAGCCCCCACGCGTGCGAAGTGTGGGATCTTTGAGAAAGCCTACTCCCACCCAGAGATTGCTAGAGAGCTGTATGCCCATAAGCTTAAATTCCGCTCTTTAGGGGCTAGCGCGCTCTCTTTAGCCTACGCGCTAGAGCATAATTTCTTCCTTTTTTGTGGAGCGATACGCAAATACGATGCGCTAGCAGGGCTTTTCCTCTGCCGTGATTTGGCTATCGCTAGGGGCGCGGACTTTTTGCTTGTAAGTCAAAATAAGCAAGATTTTGGTATGATTGAACAAATACTTTACAAACACCACACCAAGCACAACTAGCAGAATCAGGAGTATGGGTAATGGGATTTATGGAGTTTTTGAAAAACATCAAACGCGATGAAGCAAGAAGTGCCAAAGACACTTCAAGTCATTGGGTCAAATGCCACAAATGTGGTGCGCTGATGTATTACAAAGAAGTCGCAGCCCTTGGGCAAGTATGCCCAAAGTGCAATTACCACTTCCGCATTTGCGCTACGGATAGGATCAAGATTTTATGCGATAGTGAAAGCTTCATCGAGTATGACAAGTCCCTAGCCCCTGTCGATCCGCTTAACTTCGTGGATAAAGAGAGCTATAAACAACGCGTGAAAAAATACGAGCAAAAGACCGGTCGCCCTAGCTCTGTGATCGCAGGAGAAGGTCGCATAGAGGGCGTGCCTATGCAGATTGTGGTGTTTGACTTCGCGTTTATGGGGGGGAGTCTTGGCTCTGTGGAGGGGGAGAAAATCGTGCGCGCCATTGATCGCGCGGTGCAAAAGCATCAATCCCTAGTCATCATCTCCACAAGCGGCGGGGCTAGAATGCAAGAATCCACCTACTCGCTTATGCAAATGGCAAAGACTTCTGCCGCGCTCAATCGCCTAAGCGAGCATTCTCTGCCGTTTTTCTCTGTGCTGACAGATCCTACCTTTGGGGGCGTGAGTGCTAGCTTCGCGTTTTTGGGTGATGTGATTATCGCAGAGCCCGGAGCTATGATAGGCTTTGCCGGGGCTAGGGTGATTAAGCAGACTATTGGCGCGGATTTGCCACAGGGCTTCCAAACCGCAGAATTTCTCCTAGAACACGGGCTTATTGATATGGTCGTATCAAGGGGGGATCTACGCAAGACTCTAAGCGATCTAAGCCTATATCTCAATCCTTTCAGCTATGAAAATCCAGCTCTACACCATATCTAAGCCACTGCCACCTACAAAGCTAGAAGCCCACTACCACAAGCTGTGCAGAAGCTTTGGCGTGGAGATCATAATGCAGTATATTTTCCCAAGTGTAGTAGCCAAAGCCCAAAAGCAAGGACCCCAAGCAGCCCAAGAGTCCTACACCAAAGCTCTGCTGCCCTTGCTACTGCCAAGCAAGCAGGCAAATATCGCCCTACACCCTGCTGGGCAAAAAGTGGATTCTAGGGAGTTTGCTAGACTTTTTGAAGATAAGGTGCAGCTAGCATTTTTCATCGGTGGGGCGTTTGGCTTTGAGTCGCGCTTCCTTGAGAAAACCACGCCTATAAGCCTAAGCCCACTGACCTTTAGCCATAGTATTGTAGGGGTGATCGTGCTAGAGCAGATTTACCGCGCGTGTAGCCTGCTGGCAAACCACCCCTACCACAAATGACCACATCACAAGGAGCGTGTGTGCAAAGTCCCATTGACATAGCAGAGTTTGAAGCCATCTTACTTGCTCGCAAGCAAGATTTACTAGAAATCCTAGCATTGAGAAATGCCAATATCAAAGACTTGCACGCAAGCTCCCTTACCGATGATAGCGATGTGATCTCCGCGCAAATCCAAGGCGAGCTAGATTCGCTAATCATTGAGAAATACACCTTAGAGCTTGCCGAGATTGAAGCTTCATTGCAAAAAATCATTGATAATACCTATGGGATCTGTGAAATGTGTGATGATACAATCAGCAAAGAGCGGCTTACGATAAAGCCCCACGCACGCTTTTGTATCACTTGTAGGGAGCTGTATGAAAAAAATCAGCCCAAATCATAACTAAGGAGATATGATGAATTTTACAGGTTATGCGCTGTTTTCGTTGGTGTTTTTTGTCGCGGTGTTTGGGGGGGCGTTTGGGCTATGTGTGCAGCGATATGAGCTAGATACAGGACTAGCTCTTACAACTGCATTTTGGGTGTGTGTGCCTGTGGGGGTGTTTTTCATCTGCACAAGTATGCTGCTCTTTTACAAAAAGCTGCGCACCATCATCGTGGATAAAAAACTTCAAAAAGACTTCACGCTTCTTATCGATCAAATCCACGCCCAAGCCACGCATTTTGCTACGCATAGCCCCCTAGAATCCACTTTTGAAAAAGTGGATTCTAGGCCAAGCAAGCTCTATCACCCTAGCAATCAGCAGCTCTCTAACACAATCGCTAGATTTCACCTTGTGCCAGCTCTTGATTCACAAGACTCTGGCAATGCCAAGATTGATAAGCTTTTTTCTCTCTATCGCGCTATCGCCCAAGGCGAGCTCACTGACATACGCAAATACCACCTAAACAACAACAATCCATTCGCCCTGCAAAACACCAAAAACTACGCCCTAAAAAGCAATAAAAACGCTCTAGAAATTTTTAGCGACCCAAGCAAGAGTGATGAAGTGCGTGCCTATGCCTTTAGGCTTATTTGTGAGTCCAAAAATGCCAAAGACTTGCAAAAAGCCCTAAACGCCAATGCCTGCGACTGCCTAGATCCTAGCTCTTTGCAGCAGGCTTTGCTTCTGTGCAAGGAGCTAGATATAGCCCTAGATCCCGCCACAATCGCTGGGCTTTGCAAGCAAGTAGGCTTTGATACAAATGCCTATATCTCTCTAGCAAAGGCTATGCAAGCCCAATGCACTCCTGATGTGTGGCTCACATATTTTAAGCAGCTAGCGGATAATGATGAAAATGCGCAAATGGCGTATTTGCTTGTGCTAGTTGAGCTAGAGATGGTAGATACGCTTGAGCAAGAGCTTAGGGGCTTTGGGGGCGATGAGGCAAAGGGACTGCGTGCGTATATGGAGCTAAAGCGAGCAGGCAAGCACTATCCTATCTCTGCCTTTGTCATCGCAAGGTAGCGTGTATCAAGGTAGTATATGATAAAAAATTGGCGATCTTACTGTTTGCTGCTTTGTATAGGGCTTGTGCTAGCTGCCTTAAGCGTGCTGCCGCTCTCCCATAGTCTTGTCCCTATCAAAAGCTCCTTTGCTATCAATCTTTTGTATGTGGCAAGCGGAGTGTTTGTGCTGGCATTTTGGCGTGATTTTGCCGCGCTTAGAATCCACTTTTGGCTCCTTGGGGCTTTTGCGCTTGTGCTAGCACTTGGCGCACTCTCAAGCCTATATAGCGCAAATAGCTATGAATCATTGCAGAATGTCCGCAGGCTGGCGTTTGATGGGCTATTTATGGTGATAGTCTATCTCGCGCTTAAAAAAGTGGATTCTAAAGGGTTTTTGCTCTTTTTCTTGCTATGGCTTGCGGTGGTGTTTATCCAGCCTGTGGCTACGATTGTGGATTTTGCCATAGACTATGCTAATGGCGATATTTCTGTCAATACTCGCGCCACAGGCTTTGGCAATGACCAGCCCCTTGTGTATAGCTTTATTTTGCTGCTTGCTGCGGCACTCTCTATCGCTATGATTTGGCTCACTCGTGGCAAAGCTCGTTTCTATAGCGTGGCTTTGTTTAGTATCGCGCTATTGGCGATTTTGGCGAATAATTCTAGGCTTGTCTTTGTGGCGGTGTTTGTGGCTCTTTTGCTGCCGTTTTTGCTCTTTGGTTTCGCGTATAAAAAGTGGATTCTAGGATTTGTGGGGGTGCTTGCGATAGGCTTTGTCGCGGTGGTGTATGTGGCTAGTGCGCAGTGGAATGAGCGATATAACTTCCACAAAATGGCAAATAATCTCTCCTATGTCCTTAGCTTTGAGCCAGCAGCTATGGGGCGATTTGATAGAGCGTGCGCTGTGGAAGTGATTTTCTACAACAACGCCTTTGACTTTACTAAGCCCCTTGCATTTCACGCTTATAATCACGACTCGCTCTTTTTTACCAAGTATTCTGCTATCCCTGCGCTTATCAAGGAGTTTGGCACGCTAGAATCTAGCGCAGACTTTACGATTAAAGGAGCGTATTTGCGTGCATCTAGATTCTATGGCTGGCTGCTTTGCTCGCGCTTCTCTTTCCCCAAAGATGAGAGCTTTTCGTGGGAGCATAGCTCACTAGCACGGCTCTCTATGGGCAAGTCTGCTTGGCAGGCGATATGGCAGAATCCTTTGCGCCCTAATGGCTTTGGCTTTTTGGGCTATGTGGATAATCTAGAGCAGATTTTCCCTAGAGATTCTTTGCACCATAGCTATGTGCTTTCACTCGCCGATCGCCCCAAAGGCTACCCACACCCGCATAATCAGCTTTTATCGCTTGCTTTTGAGCTATCTATCTTGGGGCTACTAGCGATTGGGGGCTTTTGCTATATGGTGTTTTTCCGCGATATGCGACAGCTTGTGGCAAAGGTGCAAGAATCTAGCCCCTGTGGTCAAACACAATCCCTAGCGCAAAAAAGCTATGGGATCGTGTTTATCGGTGGGGTGGTGTTTATCGTGGCACTTAGTGTGGCGATGATTTTTGACTGCTTGCTATGGCGGTGGAATACGACTTATTTGTTTCTACTATTTGGGATCGTGCTAGCAGCCAAAGATGGGCTATTAGGCAAGATCGGTTACAATACTAGAATCTAAATTGACGCAAGGAGTGTAGAATGCTTATTTTTGCTGGTGTGGTGCTTGTGCTATGCGTTGTGGTGCTAGCATTTGGGATAAAGATTATTTCACAGACAGATATTGCCATTGTGGAGCGGCTGGGGAGATTCCATAGGGTGCTTGATGGTGGGTTTCACTTCATTATCCCCATCATTGATAGGCTAAGTGCGGTGGTGAGTGCTAGGGAGCAGATGATAGACATCGGGCGGCAGCAGGTGATCACTAAAGATAATGTCAATATCAATATTGATGGGATTGTGTTTTTAAAGGTCTTTGACGCAAAATCCGCAGTATATAGTGTCAATGATTATAAACAAGCCATTGCAAACCTTGCTACCACGACACTTCGCGGTGAGATAGGGCGGATAAATTTAGATGACTCTCTCTCATCTCGCGATAGGCTTAATGCCGCCTTGCAAGTAGCATTAGGCGATGCGGCAAATAACTGGGGGGTGAAGATTATGCGCGTGGAGATTAGCGAAATCTCTGTGCCAAAGGATATAGAAAATGCGATGAATCTGCAGATGAAGGCAGAGAGAGAAAAGCGTGCCATTGAGCTAAAAGCACAAGCGGAGAAAGAAGCTCTAATCCGCAACGCCGAAGCCCTAAAGCAAGAAAAGGTTTTGCAAGCTGAAGCTATTGAGCGAATGGCAGATGCCAAAAAATATGAGCAAATCGCCCTAGCACAAGGACAGAGCGATGCGATGGAGCTTATCGCTAATCAAATGAGCAAAAACGCCCAAGCAGCGGAGTTTCTGCTGACAAAAGAGCGGATTGTGGCTTTCACAGAGCTAAGTAAGAATCCAAGCAAGGATAAGGTGATTATCCCCTATGAGACGAGTGAATTTATCGGTGGGCTTAGTGTGATAAGTGAGTTTCTAGGCAAGGGCAAAAAGGCGTAGAAACTAGGTTTGTGGATTCTAGGGTTGAGTAGTCAAACAAAACTCTAGAATCTAAATCCCTTGCGGGAGTTTTGCTAAAAAGCAGCACAAAATATAAGGAAGTAAGATGTCGGCACTTATGCTTTTGGGGTTGGGGCTTGGCTGTATCGTGGCGGAAATATTTTTTGGCTCGTTTTTCTTGCTTTTTATCGGTATGGGGCTATGCATCACAGCTGGGATTGAAGCGTTCATAGGCTTTGGCAACATTGCAGGTGGCAGCGTGGAGAGTGTGTATATGTGGCAGGCATTAAGTATTTGTCTTTTTTCTCTACTCTGCCTTGTTTTGCTAAGAAAGCCCATAAAATCGTGGTTTAAAGGCTCTCAAGTCTATGAAGACTCCTTACAAAATGGCGGTGTGGGGAAGATACAGCAAGGAATGGTGTATTTCAAAGGCACGCTATGGGCATATCAGCTAGAGAGCCTAGAATCTAGCGACTCCAAGTCGGCTGTAGATTCTATGGCTTTACGCGATGGTGATAGAGTAGAGATTTTGTCCATAGAAAAAGGGAAAGCAATCATTAAGCCATTATCCTAGATCCACGCGGGGCAAGGCTCGCGATGACAAAGAAAACGCCCAAAAGTAGAATCCTCGTTTGATAACACAGCCACAAACGCCCTTTATCATCACTCGCGAGCGAGTGAAACAAGCGCGGCAAAACGAGCGAAGCGAAGTTTCTTTAGAAAGCAAGCGCAGCGAAGCTTCTTTAGAAAACAAGGGATACCGCTCGCCGTTAGGCGATGTTTCTTTAGAAAACAAGGTGAAGCCGCAGCTTCTTTAGTAATCCATAGAATCAACCGCCCTTGCTCTAGAATCCACTTTTCAAAAAGTGGATTCTAGGCTGTGGATCGCCGCGCCTTTTTTCAAGGCTCGCGATGACGGAGAAACGCGACAAGTCAAAAGTGGATTCTAGGAAAACGATTCTAAGCATTGTGGTGCTAGAATCCACTTTTTAAGGTTGTTTGTTTTACACGATTCTAAGGGTTGCGGTGGGGTCCTTGCGCGCTTTGAAAAATTTAGGGTAGGAGTTACCTTGAGCGGCAATGACTGCCCTAAATTTTTCAATGGCGTGAATGCTCGCCCAAGACTGAACGCTTGATAAAAAAGTGGATTCTAGGGGCAGGGTCTCTATATCTTCCCAGCACTGCCCAAAATGCCCATTCTCTCTACCATAACTTTTGTGATAGATTCCATTGCAGGGGCGAAGAATTTGCGTAGGTCAAACTGCGTATTATCCGCATTTGCCACTTTGCGCACTTCGGCGATAAAGGCGATCCGCAAGTCCGTGTCGATATTGACTTTGTTGATCCCGCCCTTGACTGCTTCTTGTAAAAATGCAAATGGCACGCCCTTGCTCCCCTTCAAATCCCCACCTGTGGCTAAAAATGCCTCCCTCACATAATCAGGGATCGCGCTTGCGCCGTGCAGGACTAGCGGGATATTGGTGCGTCTTTTCACTTCTTGCAAGCGGTCAAAATCCAGCTTTGGCTCACCTTTAAACTTAAATGCCCCGTGGCTTGTGCCAATAGCTGGGGCTAGGTAATCCACCTTTGTAGCTTTGACAAACTCTTCTGCCTCATCAGGGTTAATCAGCACCGCGTCCTTTTCATCGACAGAAATATTATCCTCAATCCCCATAAGCCGCCCAAGCTCCGCTTCTACGCTAACCCCTTTGCTATGGGCGTATTGCACGACTTCTTTGGTCATTTCTAAATTTTCTTTAAAAGGGTGGTGAGAGGCATCAATCATCACAGAGGTAAATCCCGCATCTACTGCCTTTTTGCACGATTCAAAGCTTGTGCCGTGATCAAGGTGCAATGCCACAGGGATATGTGGATAGCGTTTAGCCATAGTCTGTGCCATACCTACAACCATATCAATCCCCATATATTTAATCGCCCCTTCACTTGCCTGAACGATGATGGGGGATTTTGCCTCATTTGCCGCCATAAAAATGGAATTTAGCATTTCAAAATTCACAAAGTTAAACGCCCCGACACCATAGCCCTCTGTATGTGCCTTCTGCAAGATCTCATTACCATTGACTAGCATTGCTCGCTCCTTAGTTGGTTTGACTTAGTTAGAGATTTGGATTTTGGCTTTTGCGCGTAGGCTATCGACCTTGCTTTTCATTGTTTCAGAGACCTTTTTTTCATTAAGCATATTGATAAGTGGCTGCTTGATAGAGTCAAAGGCATATTCACTTGCTTTATCAATGACATAGATTACATGATAGCCAAAGTCTGTCTTCACAGGGGCTTTAGAGTAAGTCCCGGGACTCATCGCAAATGCCGCATCAGAAAATGGCTTTACCATATGCTCTTTTTCAAACGCACCCAAATCCCCGCCATTTTGGGCTTGCTTATTGCCCGGATCGATGGTGCGTGTATTGGCAAGTGTGATGAAAGTGGATTCTACTTTGCTTTTAGGGGCTTTATTTAGCTCATCGATGATCTTTTGCGCTTCTGCTTCTGTCTTTACGACAATGTGGCGTGCGCGGACATTGGGCTTTTTAAACTCAGCCTTATGGGAGTCGTAATAGGCTTTTGCATCAGCTTCTGTGGCAGAGCCTTTAGAGGCGATTTCTTGGACTTGCTTCTGCGCCCACGCTTGGACTAGCAAGCGATCTTTGATATTTTGCGTGATTTTATCAAAGGCTTGCGTGAATTCTGGCGTGGTGTCGATTTTGGCACGCTTGGCTTCTTTGGCGATTAGGACATTGTTGATCGCTTGGTCTAGTAGCTCTTTTTGCTGGTTTTTAGGGAGCTTGCTAAACTCAAAGCCCGGATTTTGCGCCTTAATCTCATCAAACACTTCTTCTGTGATTTGTGTGCCATCAACGGTGGCAAGCACCTTAGCCCCTGCTATGCTTAGGCTAAAAGAGCAGATAAGTGTCGTGGCAATTAGACCTCGTTTAAGTATGCTGTAAGAATCTCGTTTCATTATGTTCTCCAAGGGTAGATTTCTCGTGTGAGTGCAGCAATTGTAGCTGCTTTTTGTAAATTATCTTTGAATCGCGCAACTAGATTCTAGCTCACTCTATCAAGTGCGCGTGTGAGTCTCTGGCGCATTAGCTCTATATGCTCTTGCGTGATGATAAGCGGCGGGGCGAAGCGCAGGACATTATGCGATGCGCTAAGGATTATTAGCCCCTCTTCTATGGCAAGCTGGACTATGTGCTTTGCTTGGATTTTGCTTTTTGGATCAATCTGGACACCTTGCAAAAACCCTTTACCCCGCACGCTGTGTAAAAAATCATAGCGATCGCATAGCTCTTGTAGCACTTGTGTGAGACTAGGTGTAAGCTTAATCACTCTTTGCACTAATTGCAGCTCTTCAAATATATCAAACACCTTGCTCACTGCCGCGCATACAAATGGATTGCCCCCATAGGTGCTGCCGTGATCCCCGGGCTTTAGTGAGAGGTCAGCGACTTTTTGTGATAGCACAAATGCCCCCACAGGCACACCACAGCCAAGGGCTTTCGCCGTGGTGATAATATCAGGCATTATCCCATACTGCTCATAGGCAAACATACTTCCACTTCTGCCCATACCGCATTGGATTTCATCAAGGATTAGCAGCATATCGTGCCTATCACAAAGCTTGCGCATAGCGTGTAAAAACTCCTTGCTAGCAGGCGTTACCCCGCCTTCACCCTGTATGGTTTCTAGCATAATGGCACAGGTCTTTGGCGTGATAAGCCGCTCTACACTTGCTATGTCATTAAAGCGGGCGAATTTCACGCCAGAGAGCAGCGGTTTAAAGGGCTTTTGATACGCGCTATTGCCTGTAACTGATAGCGCGCCAAGCGTGCGCCCGTGGAAAGAATCTTTCATAGCGATGATTTGGGGGGATTTTATGCCCTTTTCATAGGCGTATTTCTTGGCGACTTTGAGTGCGCCCTCGCACGCCTCTGCCCCACTATTGGTGAAAAACACCCGATCTAGCCCACTAGCTTTAGCAAGCTTTGTAGCAGCCTCTATTGCCGGGAGATTGTAGTAGAGATTAGAAATGTGCAAAAGCTTATCGATCTGCTCTTTTAGCGCGGTGTTGAAAGCGGTGTTGCCATAGCCTAGGGCATTGACAGCGATACCCGCCCCAAAGTCTAAATACTCTCTGCCCTGCGTGTCATAGAGATATACTCCCTGTCCTTTGTTAAAGATGATAGGCAAGCGGGAATAGACCTGCAAAATCGCGCTGTCATCTGGCGTTGGCTTTTGCGCGCTTTTGGGGGATTCTGCGGCGGGGGCTTGCTCATTACCGCTTAGGTAAATCCCTTCGCCCCCGCCTTGACAACCCCCAAAATCATCGCAAAATCCTGCCGCCTGCGGCGTGGTTAAACTTTGAGCGTTTTTCCTAGAATCCACTTTTTGTTTAGAATCTTTCCTTGCCATACTTTCTCCTTAATGTATTATCAATCGCGCAAAATCGCCGTGCCTATACCCTCATCGGTAAAAAACTCCAGCAATAAGCAGTGCTTGATACGCCCATCGATAATATGCACGCGCGATACACCGCTCTCCACGGCTTTTATGCAGTTTTGTAGCTTTGGCAGCATACCACCGCTAATGCCCCCGCCTTGCAGCAGCTCCTTAGCCTTTGAGGTCGGTAGTATCGTGATAAGCGAGGCTTTGTCATCAAAATCACGATAAATCCCCTCAATATCACTAAGGAAGACAAGCTTCTCTGCCTTTAGCGCGATAGCTAGCGCATAGGCGGCATCATCGGCGTTGATATTATAATCTTGGGCATTTGTATCCATACCAATAGGGCAAATCACCGGCACAAAGCCATTATCAAGTAGCCCTAAAATCAAGGCTGTATCCACCGCCTGCACCTCGCCTACAAACCCTATATCCACGCCATTTGCGAGCTTTTTTTGCGCGCAAAAAGTATTGCCATCTTTGCCGCTTATCCCCACTGCCTTCACACCATAGCTTGCCATATAGCCTACAAGGTCTTTGTTGATACGATTTAGCACCATTTGGGCGATTTCTAGCGTGCCTTCATCGGTTACGCGTAGCCCCTGCTCAAAGCGCGCTTCCCCGCCCATTTTGCCCACCCACTTGCTGATCTCCTTGCCACCTCCGTGGATAATGATAGGCTTAAAGCCTATGCTTTTTAGTAGGGCTATGTCCTGCACTACGCTTTTTTTCAAGCTCTCATCTTCCATAGCACTACCGCCATATTTGATGAGAATGATCTTGCCACTAAAGCGTTGGATATAGGGGAGGGCTTCGATGAGTGTTTTTGCTTTGCTTTGTAACTCTTGCATATTCATATAGCTGTCCTTGTTATAAAAAGTGGGCAATCTAGCGATTCAGTCTTGGGCGAGCAATGCGGCAGTGTTGCAAAAATTGTGAAAGGCACGACCACTAAGGTCGCTAACCTTCCCCAATTTTCGCAAAGCTACCACAGCCCCACCGCAACCCTTAGAATCGTGCTAAGACAAACAACCTTAAAAAAATGGATTCTAGTTTTAGGATTTAGCTTTTTCCTAGAATCCACTTTTTTCGTCATTGCGAGCGGTGCTTCTGCACCGCGTGGCAATCCATAAAAGAAAAGTGGATTCTAGCAAAGGCGCGATTATAGCAGATACACACTTCACTCGCTAGTATCCGCAGAGAAATCACAGATATAAAAGCCCTTTTCATCACAGGCGATCTCATAGCGCACGCCCGTGTGCAGATCGATCACATAGCACTGCTCCAGAGTCTCTACCCTAGCACGCTCTGGCGGGATCTGGCGCATCCTTGCTTGCACCTCATCGATGTCCTCACACAACGCCGGGAATCCAAACATCACAAGTTTATATGATAATGCCATAGCTAGCTCCTTAGGAAAATCGCAAGCTTACAACAAAAGCTTAAATCTGCTACAATCGCGCCTGCTGAATCGCCAGCCCTAGAATCCACTTTTTCAAGGTTGTTTGTCTTAACACGATTCTAAGGGTTGCGGTGGGGCTTTTGGAGTTTTTTGGGGATTTGGGGGCAGAGCTAGACTAGAGGTCTGCGGTTGCCTCCAAATCCCCAAAATCTACGAAATCGCTCGCCCAAGACTGAATCGCTAGATTGCTCAAAAAGGACTATAAAAATGAACCCCTTCACCTCCACTCGCAACGCCACCTCCACACCCGCCAATTTCACCCAAGCGATCCTATCCCCCGCTGCTGACTCTAAAGGGCTTTATACCCTAGCCACACTGCCTACAATCGACTTTCGCGCGCTGCTAGATTCTAGCTACAATGATCTATGCAAGGCGATTTTCACGCACTTAAAGATAGAGATAGATTCTAGCGTGCTAGATGCTGCCTTGCACTGCTATGCAAGCTTTGATGATCCTAATAACCCAGCCCCCATCACCCAGCGTGAAAATGCCTATTTCCTAGAGCTTTACCACGGACCTACTCGGGCGTTTAAGGATATGGCTCTATGCCCCTTTGGCTCTCTGTTTAGCTCTCTAGCAGCCGCGCATAATCAACGCTATCTAATCCTAACTGCCACCAGCGGCGACACAGGACCTGCCACGCTTGCCGCCCTTGCCTCTAAGCCCAATGTCAAAGTGATCTGTCTCTATCCAGATGGCGGCACAAGCCAAGTGCAAGGCTTGCAAATGCAAACAGCCTCCGCGCCCAATCTCAAAACCTTAGGCATTGTAGGCGACTTTGACACCGCGCAAAGCCTGCTAAAATCCCTACTAAACAGCCAAGACTTCACCGATAAAATCGCGCAAAAGGGCTACAAACTCTCCGCGGCAAACTCTGTGAATTTTGGGCGAATCGCTTTCCAAATCATCTACTATATATGGGGCTATCTCACGCTTGTGCGACAAGGGGCGATGAAGTGGGGGGAGAAGCTAGCAGTGAGCGTGCCTAGTGGGAACTTCGGCAATGCTTTGGGGGCGTTTTTGGCTAAGTGTATGGGGCTGCCGCTAGGGCAGATCATCATCGCTAGTAATCAAAACAATATCCTTACAGAGCTTATAACAAGCGGCGTGTATGACATCGCAGGTAGGTCCTTATCTAAGAGCATTTCACCTGCTATGGATATACTAAAAAGCTCCAATGTCGAGCGCGTGCTTTTCTACCTCTATGGCGATACGCGCACCAAAGAGCTGCAAGAGTCCCTAGAATCCACTTCGCGCTATGCCCTAAGCGGCGATGAGCTAGACAAGCTGCAAGAGCATTTTTGTGCGTGGTGGGGCGATGATACAAAAGCTAGAGAGATGATCCGCACAGCTTTTGACAAAGGCTATATCCTAGATCCGCACACTGCCCTAGCATACGGGGCGCATTGTGCCATAAACCCTAGTCAAAAGACGCTTGTCTGCGCTACGGCTGAGTGGAGTAAATTTGCCCCAAGTGTGGTGGAAGCGATCTTTGGTAAGAGAGTCGATGATAAGCAGGCGATACAGATAATGCTAGATGCTGGGGCGAGCATTGGCTCTGGGATCACAGAGCTTTTTAGCAAGCCGAAGCTTCACACACAAGTGCTAGAAAAAGAGCAGGTGGAAGGTGCGATTTTGCAGTGGCTGTGATCTCCTTAAGCCATCACCCTAGAATCCACTTTTTGTAAAACGATTCAGCTTTGGGTAGGCAATGCGGCAGTGTTGCGTGATTTTAGGGCAGTCATTACCGCTTAGGTAACTCCTACCCCAAAACGAGCAGAGCGAAGTTTCTTTAGAAAATCACGCAAAGCAACCACAGCCCCACCGCAATTCTTAGAATCGTGCGAAAGTAAAATGGACTTTGTGAAGCAAGACAAGCTTTTTGTGAAGTCAAAAACCTTCAAAAGTGGATTCTAGTAGCAACGCTTATTTTCCGTCATTGCGAGATTTTCTAAAGAAACTGCGCTTCGCTTGTTTTGCGCTAGCAAAATCGTGGCAATCCATAAATTCTGCGGTAGCAGAATAATCATTACTAGAATCCACTTTTTATGTTTTTATGGATCGCCATGCAACACTGCCGCATTGCTCGCCCAAAGCTGAATCGTTTTACAAAAAGTGGATTCTAGGGTTTAGGGCTATTTGATAGAGTGGGTGGAGTTGGGATCGACAGATTTGATAAGCTCTAGGATCTCTTGGTGGTAGAGCTCTTGGCTGGCTAGATTCTCACGCATTTTAAAGCCTGCTTCAATGATCGCATAAAGCTCCGGCTTAGTGGTCTTCCACCGCTGGAGTGTGCGGGTGGTGATACGCAGGATTCTGGCTTTGTCTCTTTGGGTGTATTTCATAATGCTTTGCCTTTAAATTTTTGGCATTTAAAGGCAAACTCTCTTTAAAGCTAACTATGATAATAAGTCGTTTTTATTATAAATTTAAGAAATTATGTCGTATTATTAGCGCGCTAGCAATCACAAAGGCGCGTAATGACACAAGATCAGGTGGAAAAATTTATCACTGAGCTTAGTAGTGAGATACAAAAGTCATTTTTAGGGCTTAAGATTATAGGCTGGGAGAGTGTGGAGTATGAGTTTGAGATGGAGCTAAGCGATATGAGCGGTGTAAGTTGGAATGAATACGACAAAATGCCATTGGCGGAAGGGCGATATATCACAAGAGAAGAGTGGAAAGAGAAGCGACATGCTATTCCACATTATTTTGCCGATGATCCGGCTATGCAAAAAAGATTTGCCAAGGTAATGCAAGATCACATGGGAAATTGGGATTTCACACAAACTAAACAAGCACAGCAAGATATTATCGAAAATGCAGAAGAGTATAGATTCTATCTAAAAAGACTATGCAGAAAATGTATAGAAAAAGGAGTCAAGCCATGTGATGAATGTATCCACACGGAGTTTGATGATATGTGCAAGGCGTGCGGAAAACTAAAAAAACGAGATCGCAAATGGGCGTTTGATGATCCAGCAGCAGAGTGTGATAGCTGCTATGACTCAGGGTGGATCATTACTAATATTGAGCTGATATATAACTACCTGATTAAAAGAGAGTGTATTGATACAGCCAATGATCCGCGATTTGACCCAAAAAAGTTTGAAGAATACAGAATGATCCGCACAGCTCTTCTACGCGGCGATATGCAAATAGAGAAGCTTGACTTCATATATGATAGGACAAAGGCAACATATGAGCGCCGCTCCTACGCAAATATCTCTCGTAATGGTAGTGCCACGCAGCGTTATCGTATCAAAGTCCCAGTTGCAGTGGCTACGATAGAGATAGGGGCTAGGAAGTTTGAGTGGGTGCTGTATGAAAGGGAGTTTGACATGATCAATGGCGATAGGATTGTGCAAGAGATATTCCAAAATCTTATCTATCCCACTAGCAAAGTGAAAAACTTGAAATACTGCTAGGCAATCTTAATCAAAGGAGCAACAATGAAAAACGGAAATCTAAGAGAAGCATTACAAATGGGGGTGTTTTATATCCCAAACTATCAGCGCGACTATGCGTGGGGGATCGAGCAGCTTAACGATCTCTGGGAAGATTTGCAAGAAAATGTAGAGATTGTTAGAGGCAAAGGACAAAGCGATGAAAGCGGGCATTTCTTGGGCACGATTGTCATCGCCCCGCACGGATCGTATAATGCTTACGATCTAATCGATGGGCAGCAGCGAATGACTACGATATTTATGCTGCTTTACGCGCTTTTGGCAAGAGGCAGCAGAAAAAGAGACTATGTAGAAGCAGATGATGGGAAGCAAACCTCTAGACTCCAAGTCATTGAGAAAAACCAAGACTTTTTCACCAAGCTTTTAGGCTATGCTGGTAGCTCGCATATCCCAAAAGAGCTACAAGACCAAGCCCACACAAAAGGGCAGCAAAATCTCTGTGAAGTGTTTAATGCGATTTTAAGTCGTGTAAATCTGCCAAGTGAAGAGGTCAATCTCTATATCGATACTTTGCTAGCGATGCAGCTAATTGTGTTTAGAGAGAGTAACGCTGGGCAGGCTATCCGCACATTTCAAAGTGTCAATGATCGCGGTGTGCCGCTAAAGACATTTGACAAGCTTAAATCCCTGCTAATCTACTACTCCAATCGCTATTGTGATGCAAGGCTTGATGATAAGATCAATGATCTCTTTGGCGAGATTTTTGAGTATTCTGCGCGTATAGAGAGCCATAAGCATAGCTCGGTAGTAGGGGGGACAAATTTCAAAGAAGCTGAAATGCTGCGCCACCACTTAGGCAGCTACCCCACTTTGTCTCTCAAAGGCTCGGCGATGGGTCCTAGAGTTACCACAGAGATGACTTATAAAATCATTAAAGATTATCTAGCACACTGCAAAAAAGATCCGCAGGCTTTAGGGGAGTTTATCGATCATTATGTGATGGATTTGCGCGACTTTTTTAAGACATTTGTAGAGATTTTAGACCAAATCGATACAAACGAGGTGCTTTTTGAGTGCCTTTATTTGGAGAATCTACACCCGCGCCTTTACCCCACGCTTGTGCGCCTCTATATGCAGCCTGCAATCGCCAATACAGAGGAGCTAGTAGAGCTTATCACTAGGGCAGACTTCGTGCTATCCAAGCTTTTCCGCACTGAATCAGTCTATGACATCAATGCGGTGATACGCGATGGCGGATTGATACGAGATAATGGAGCTAGAAGTATAACTAAGCAAGAATTGCTAAAAGAGATACAAAAAATCTGTATAAAAACAGGCAAAAACTTGCCAAGTCATATTGAAGGGTTTGTGCAAAGCGCGTTTAACACCGATAGCAAAGCTGGCTACCACTATGTGTTTCTCAAGCACACTTGCCCCAATTTGACGATAGGGGATTTGCTAGGGCTTGTTACAACTTCTCAAGGGAATTTTGACCTAGGCAATGCACTAGGTATCGAGCATATATGCCCGCAAAGCTGGGGTGATAAGGGAGAGTGGAGGGGCTATGGCTTTAGCGATAGGGGGGAATTTGATGGGCTTAAGCACTCGTATGGGAATCTACTCACCCTAGAAAAGAGTCTAAATAGTGAAGCAGGCGATAAATCCCCAGAGCAAAAGCAAGCTGCGTATGGAAGATCTCATATCCCCTATACTAAAGGATTTGGCAGCCAAGTGGATAAGTTTGACAAAGAAGTGATAAAAAAGCGCAATGAAGAAGCGCGAGATTTTCTCAAAGAATTTTTCAAAGACTTTATAGGCTAGATTCTAGCTATTTTAGAATATGCAGCGCGCGATAAGACAGCTACCAAGCAGGCACTGATCATACCAAGCTAGAATCCACAAGCCCCTCCACACAAATGCGTGCCAAGCGGTAGAATCCACGCGCCAAAGATAGGGCAAAAGTGGATTCTATGGCAAAGGCAGTAGCTACCACGCCGCTGCCAATGCACTCTTGCAATGACAGCAAAAGTGGATTCTACTTTATAGATAGATTTAGAGATAAGTCCTTGTAGCTAGAAATGCGCGTGTTTATAAGCTAGGCTTTGAAAAGGGCTTGCTTTATGCGCGCTAGTTTGTCCTTGCAAAATATCTCCACACTCCTAAAGCGCAGGCAAGATTTCAGCCTTTTAAACACCCCTATAAATGCCACATATCGTCTATAACGCCTCTCTTCAAAGAGCCTTAGGCAAGCCATCCCCCTCCTGAAGCTCTTCTCATAAGGCTGGCTTACAATAGAGAGCAGAAACTGCTCAAGCTGGCGTTCAAAAAGCTCGATATGATTAGAGTCCAAAAACAGCGGCTCTTGCAGTATCGCAAGCTGCTTGCTAGGGCTTGTGTCTATGTCTTTGATATGCGCGATCAAGGATTCTAGGGTAGGGAAGCTATGGGCGTTGATAAACGCCTTTGCATTTACCCCCCCCCCCCCGTAGATAATGCCTTAGTCGCTAAGGGATCGCCCCAATAGATTGGGATAGTCTGCGCTGCTGCTGCTTGGATAAGCTTCTCTGTCAAGTAGCCCGGAGTAGAAGAATTCTCAAAGCAAAGGGAGAATCTACACTGCTTTTGGAAGGCAAATTTATCTTGCACGCGCTGCCCGATGTTGTTTAGATACCTCCCCCCAGAATCCACTTTTTTATACGCATTAAGCGCGTAGAAGACTTGCTCTCTATAAGGATCGGCATTGCCATTGCTCACTACAAAATTGCAAAATCGCTTCTTGCTTGCTAGAAGTGTCTCATCAACGCCCTTGTGCTTGTTGCTTGCTCTTTGTGTGTCTTGCTCATAGAAAAGGTAGAGCGGATAGCGCAAATAGCGATCTAAGAAGTGTAAATGATCAAAGCCTATGGCATAGTCGCAGATATTGAAATTAGGCGTGATATTCTCGCCGGTGTAAAAAATGCGCACACAATCATATTTGATATGCTCGCTACCAAAAACAGAGTAGAAGAGATATTGCGGGGCTTTACTATCAAGTATGATTGTAAAATGCTCTTGTAGTATGGCACAAATCTTTTGGGCGATACCTTGCATATCGCCAAAGTCGCAAAAGTGGATTCTAAGGGATTGTGTAGGGCTTAGATCTTGCATAATCACTCCATATCTTTGTAGAAAAGCGCAGTATAGCAAATGCTTACTTATGGCTTTGTAAGCCATAACCTTGGCGATGCCTAATGCTATGTTACAAACCAAAGCAAGCCGCAAGCCACCAAGCCCCCATAAGACAAGCCCCCATCATCGTTGGGATCACGCCACACCATAAGCGCGGATCTGGCGCAAGATGGGTGATAGGCGGGTGATAGGTGGGTGCGAGATGGGCGATAAAAGATAAGAGTGATTAAAGTGGATTCTAGGGGGTTTAAGCTTGTTTCATCGCCGCTTTGGGATTCTAAGATTGCGCGACTCTGTCATTGTGAGCAAGCGCGGTAGCGGTTGCGTGGCAATCCATTTGCGTTTTTCAAAAGTGGATTCTAGGGGTGGATTATTTCTTGCACAAAGCTTGCAGATAGCGACTTTGGCGTGGTGCGTGTGGTGGGGATCGCTAGGATTTTGTAGGATTTTGTATAGGTGAGAAAATGCAGAGTGATCACATCGCCCACGCGCACTTCCTTGCTACTTTTGGCACGCACACCATTGAGCTCTATGACATTGTTTGCGCACATATCTTGCGCGATTGAACGCTTTTTGACAATATTTGTCGCATTGAGAAAACTATCGATCCGCACAGATTCTCCGTTTCATAAATGTGGCTAGATATTTTGCACGAGATTGTAGCAAAATCCAAAGATTGCGCCTCAAGTATATTTGATTTTCACAAAAAATTAGATAGAATCGGCAGCTATACTTAAGTTTGCAAATTTAAAGGTTCGTGATGGTTTTTGAAGTCAAGTCGCCCATTTTAGGCTTTGAAGATGTTGTGAAAATGAAGCTTGAAAAAATCGATGAGATTTTTATGCGTTTGAGTAATGTCGATGCGCCAGCACCGGTATTTGTGCTTATCAATCCTTTCATCTTGCGCGAGTATGACTTCGAAGTGCCTGTGGCGATGAAACTACTGCTAGATCTAGAAAATGCCAAAAACATCTTTGTCGCCAATATTATGGTGATGCAAAACCCTATCCAGCAATCCACGATCAACTTCCTAGCCCCACTAGTATTTAACTTTGACAATCAAACAATGGCACAAATCGTCCTAGATAGTTTCAAATACCCTACATACAGCATAGCCGAACCTATCTCTAAGTGGTATAAAGAGGGCGAAGAGCTAGCGGCGAACACCCCCACAGACAATCAAAACACAAAATAAATAGCCTTGATTCTAAGGCTTGCGCTTTATGCGATAATACGGAGATTATGATGAGAGAGTATTCTTTGGATTTTTATTCCACGCTTGTGGCTATGGTGGCGGTGCTGCTGCTTGGGAGATTTTTGCTAGCACGCATTAAATTCCTGCGAGATTTTGATCTGCCTGAGCCTGTTGTGGGCGGGGTGTTTGTCTGTATCGCGATTTTTATCGGCTATAAGTATTTTTCTGTGCATATTGCCTTTGATGAGTCTCTAAAAGATCCACTAATGCTGGCGTTTTTCTCAAGTATTGGGCTAAGTGCGGACTTCTCTTCGCTCAAAAAGGGTGGGCGGCTTTTGGTGTTGTTTTTGGTGATTGTAACAGGACTGCTCTTTTTGCAAAATATCGTGGGTGTGGGGCTGGCACTTGCTATGGGCGTAGATCCGCTAGTAGGGCTTCTTGGTGGCTCTATCACGATGAGCGGAGGACACGGGACCGGATCGGCTTGGGCAGATATGTTTGCCAAGTCTCCCTATGAGCTTAGTAATGCCAGAGAAGCTGCGCTTGCAGCCGCGACTTTTGGGCTTGTGATGGGCGGGCTTATCGGCGGTCCTGTCGCACGCTTTCTTATACGCAGACACAAGCTACAAACCCCGCATTCTAGCCATAGCATAGACACTAATGAGCAAAGCACTCTAGCGAGCAATTTTGAAGCCCCGCAAAAAGAGCGGCTCATCACCACTGCTTCATTTCTAGAATCTCTAGCCCTAATTGCTACTTGCTTACTCGTGGGGAATTTTATCACCCAGATCAGCACACCCACCTTGCGTGATCAATTAGGGATCAATATCCCTACATTTGTGTGGTGCTTGTTTTGCGGGATCATCTTGCGCAACACCCTAGCCGCGCTCAAAATCCACCATGTATTTGATAGAGAAGTATCTGTGCTAGGGAATGTCAGCTTGGCGTTGTTTCTTGCTCTATCATTTCTCATCATCAAAATCTGGCAGCTAGCAGATATTGCTTTGCCGCTTATCGTGATTTTGGTGGTGCAGACATTGATGATGATAGCGTATGCGATTTTCATCACCTTTAGATTCTTAGGCAAGGATTATGATGCAAGCGTATTTGCCGCTGGGCATTGTGGGTTTGGGCTTGGGGCTATGCCTACGGCTGTGGTCAATATGCAGGCTGTTACCAATCACTATGGCACAAGCCACGCGGCATTTATGATAGTCCCGCTTGTGGGGGCATTTTTCATCGATATTATCAACCTACTTGTGATTCAAAGCTTTTTGCTCCTGCGCATATTTCCGCAGCCCGATCCGCAAACTAGCCTAGAATCCGCACTAGAATCCACTCACACCCTAAGCCCCACGCTAGATTCTAGTGTGCAAGCACTATCAAGCCTAGCGCACGCGATTGTAAGTGTATGCTAGAGGCTTTATCCTAAGTAGATTCTATAATACTTGCCCGTATTTATAATACGCCGCGCAAGCCCCCTCGCTGCTTACCATACAGCTCCCTAGAGGGTGCTCTGGGGTGCAGGACTTGCCAAATACTTTGCAATCAAGTGGCTTTGCCACACCGCGCAAAATATCGCCACATCGGCAAGCTTTATTATCGGCTATGGGCGTGTGATCTAGCACGCTAGCAAACTCTCTCTCCGCGCAAAATGCGCTAAACTCATCGCGCAATCGCAAGGCAGATCCTGCTATGTGCCCTAGCCCTCTCCACTCAAAGCTCTCTCTTATCTCAAAATATGTGCGCATAAGCTCTTGGGCTTTTGTATTGCCCTCACGCGTTACCACTCGGCGATATTGCACTTCAAGCTTAGGGGCATTGCGCACCGCTTGGCGCGCGATCATCACAATACTCTCCATCATATCCACAGGCTCAAAGCCGCTTACCACAATAGGCATAGCAAACCGCTCAAAAAGCGGCTCATAAATCTTAGAGCCTGCGATCACGCTTACATGTGAAGGCGCGATTAGGGCGTTGATCTTGCAATCCTTACTACCTAAAATCGCATATAAAGGCGGTGGGACTAGGACATGATTGCTATGGATAAAGAGATTTTTTAGCCCGGATTCTATCGCTCGCTTTAGCACAGCTGCAGTCATCGGCGTAGTTGTCTCAAAGCCGATAGCAAAATACACCACGCGCTTTTGTGGATTAGCCTTGGCGATCTCTAGAGCCTGCATAGGCGAATACACAAAGCGCACATCAGCTCCTAAAGCCCTAGCATCTTGCAAGCTCCCCAAAGAGCCCGGCACGCGCATCATATCCCCTAGCGTTAGTAAAATCACATCTTTTTGCATAGCAATGGTGTAGGCTTGGTTTATGCGGCTTTTTGGCATTATGCACACAGGGCAGCCCGGTCCGTGGATACATTGGATAGACTCTGGTAGCAGATGACTTAGCCCATAGCGCATAAGCGTATGTGTATGCCCACCGCACACTTCCATCATATAAAGCGGCTCTTGCAGATCTTTGGCGATTTCGTGTAGTTCGCGTTTAAGGGCTAGGATTGCATTATTATCACGGAAGCCTTCTAGTAGGAGCTTGGTGTTTAGCGTGTTTTTCATTTTGGGTGTTTGTGTTTTGTTTGGTTTTGGTGTTGGCTTTTTGCGAAAAAGCGGGGGGCTTGCCTTTTGCTTGTGCGATAGACACTCAGTCTTATCTCCGCGCAAAAGGCTGCACAACCCCGCTTTTTCATCAAAAATCCTGCCACCTGCGAGATTTTATCAGGCACAATTTCGGCTTTTTCGTTTGGCGATTTATCTACATTTTGGGCGGTTTCCTTAGAATCCACTTTTTCTAAAGAAGCTACGCTTTGCGATTTTTGTGCGTTTTTATCAAAAGTGGATTCTAGGATTTGCGTGTTTTCCTTGTAGATTGCCACGCCGCTATCGCGGCTCGCAATGACAGAAAAAGGGGCGTTATGGCTAGAATCCACTTTTTCACTAGCAGTGTTGCTTGCCGTCATTGCGAGCCGCTGCGTAGCAGTGGCGTGGCAATCCATATTTTTTGCGGTGGCAAAAATGGGAGTATCACTAGAATCCACTTTTTCAAAAGTGGATTCTAGGATTTGGGCTTGATTTTCCATTTTGACTCGTTTCTTCTTCAAGGATTCTAGGCATTGCGGTGGGGCTTTTGGAGTTTTTAGCACATTTTCTAAAGAAAATGTGCTAAATCTGCGGAATGCTCGCCCAAGACCGAATCCCTCAACCTAGAATCCACTTTTTTACAGCCTTATTTAAATGCTTGTGGCAACGCTTGGTAGGAGTCTTCTACAACTTTTGGGTCTGGCTTTTGAGACTCATATTGTGCGATTTGCGCTTGTGTGAGCGGCGTCCAAGTAAGCGTCTGCCCCATCATTCCTAGCTTATCGATACTTGCGCGCAAAGTTAGCTTGCCAGAAGAATCTTTGGTGATTTTTAGGTGATAGGTTTTGCCATCATCATAGTTATACACCTCCCCACCGCTAAAGCCGCCCTTGCCATCGCTCTTTAGCCCATAGACAAATACCGCGCCTTTGTCGTATCGCTCTCGTAGCTTTGGGTCTGGGTTTTTGCTGTCTTTTTTCGGTCCGCTGCCATCGACATTGGCAAATCCATAGGCATAAAACTTGCCATTTTTGCTAAAAAACTCCACGATACTCTGTCGCCCACTATCACCTATATGTGTCATATAATAGCCGCTTAATGTAGAATCCGCTTCATTAGCATATACACTTACTTGCACCATAGCAAGCACTAGCACAATTTTTTGCAACATCGCATAAACTCGCATCATCTCTCCTTGTTTTATATCGTATTATATCCGCCCGCAATGCTCAATCTAGCTCTTCTTGCTCCATCTCCATCTCTTGCACGATTTGCTTATACAGCTCTATGGATTCTAGCGCGGCTTGTGTGTCGATCTTGCTCATCACATAGCCGATATGCAGCAGCACATATTCGCCCACTTGCACCTCTTCTTGCATAAGATCTAGGCTTGCTTCTCGGCTTACGCCTAGGGTCTCTATCGTGGCGGTATTTGTCTCGCTATTTATCGCTAGCACTTTGGAAGGGATCGCTAGGCACATACACACTCCTTAGCTAAAGCAATGGCTAGAATGATAGCCAGCTTTTTTGCAATCTACAATAAATCGCGCGAGATTTTCTATGCTCGCTCTATCCTTAGAGCTTGTGCAAAACAGCGGGACATTGGGCTTTAGCTTTGCTAGATCTTCTTGCACTTTGGCGATTGTAAAGCCAAATACCTCACACACATCACTTTTAGAAATCACCACCGCATCCGCGCATAAAAACATACTAGGATACTTCAGCACCTTATCATCGCCCTCTGTGCTTGAGAGTAGCACGATATTAAGATCCGCGCCTAAATCATAGCTAGCAGGGCAGACCAAATTCCCCACATTTTCGATAAACAAATACTCCACACTAAGCGCATCGCGTGATTTTAGGGCATTATAGGCAGTCTCTATCATACTCGCTTCTAAATGGCAGGCAGCCCCTGTTAGAATCTGGTGGGCAGCTATGCCCTTGCTTTCTAGCCTAGTGGCATCGCGATTGGTCTGCAAATCCCCCTCGATTACCGCAAAGCTAAAGCGATCTTCCCCCACGGATTTAATATCTGCAAACTGCTCTAGCAAAGTCGTCTTCCCGCTACCTGGAGAGCTCATAAGATTGATCACATAGAGATTATCTCGCGCATAGATTTCGCGCATTTGCTTGGCTTTTTGGTCGTTTTTGCTTAGGATTTTTTCTACAATTTGTAGGGATTTTGGTGAAAGGGTTGGGTTGTTTGGCATTTGTTTTTTTGGCATTTTAGCTCCTTTGAAAATCGCTAATGACTTCTTCATACATCGCAATAGCCTTAGCAATAGTGGATTCTAGGGTGTAGTTTTGCGCGGATTTGGCATAGAGCTTGCTCGCCTGATCTCGCTCTTGTGTCCGCTCTATCCAATAGGTGATTTTCTCGCTCAAATCACTTGCATCTCCAGCTCTAAAAAGTGAGCGATGATCTAGCGCGAACTGCCTAGTCGCCGAGACTTTAGAGTCCGCGATGATCGGCACGATCCCACAGCTTATCGCCTCTAGTGCGGCAATTGCCTCTCCCTCTACTTCTGCGGCGTGGATATAGAGCGTGCTTTGGTGTAGCACTTTGATAAGCTCTTCAAGGGGCAAAAACCTAAAATCCACCGCATTTGGCAGGACTTTTGCCTGCTTTTTTAAAGTGGATTCTAGCGGACCTACACCAAGCAAATGTAGCTTGATCTTGTCTTTATAGGGATTTTGCGCGATGGCTTTGATGATGAGATCTTGTCGCTTTTCTTTAGAGTAACGCCCCACCATTGTGATATGGATAAGCTTATCTAAAGGCGTGCTGCTAGGATCTGCTGGCTTAAACTTTGGATCAAAGCCATTAGAGATGACATACTTTTTCCCACCATAGCCTGCGCGCTCAAGCTCATCTTTGATAAGCTGGGAGGGGCAGTGGATATGGGCGATATGTCGATAAAAGCGGCGTTTAAAAAGCCAAAAGATGAAGCGATTAAGCAGGGCAAACTTCTGCAAGCCGATATTATAGGTGATATGCTCTGGCTGGAGGTGGAAAGCTGCCATATAAGGCACGCCCATTTTCTTTGCCACTTGCACAGCGACTTGCTCTAGCCTAAATGGCAAAAACAAATGCACAATATCCGCACCTAAAAATGCTTGCTCTAGCACCTTTACATCTGGCTTGCCAAAGACCATGTGCTGCGCCTTTGCAATCTCTGTAACAAGCGGGATATACCGCTCCTTGACAGGGTAAAATCCACTTCCTTGCACAAAGGGAGCGACCACACGCACGCTATGCCCACGCTTCTCAAGCGCACTAGCAAAGCGCGCTGCTGTCATTGAAGTGCCATTACTCTTATCAGCAAAGCTATCGACCACAAGCACGATAATCAATCACAGCTCCTTGTCATCTTTCAGCTTAAGTTTAAAAAGCTTTTTGTCAAAAATGACGATATAAAATAGCCCATCAAAGATTTTAATATTGAGCACAAAGCCTTCGACTTTCACTTCACATTTACGCACATCGCCAAGCAGGGTTTTTGCCTTTAGCTCGATGACTTGATTTGTCTCCACAGGAGCTAGGAATTTCACATCAGAGCCGATGATAATGGAATTTTTCTTATTGATAGCACAGAGTGCGGCAAAGCCCGCTGCTGCTTGCACAAAGCCTGTATGTGTGATCCCCGGCTCTACCTCCATATCTTCACGCGTAGTGAGTGTAACTTGCGCCTTATCCTTGCCCATCTCCCCCACCTGCCCGCAAAAGTGCGGATTGATCGCCGTGCCTATAACTCTATCTCCTACAATCTGCCGCTCTTGCAACTCTTCTTCGTCCATTATTTTCTCCTTACTTTGATATAGGCTCTTTTGGGGGCTGGGTAGCCTTCTATGGTTTTGCTGCTATCATTTGGGTCTAGGAAATTCTCTAAGCTTAGAGAGTCTATCCAGCGCGTTTTGCGCTGCTCTCGCGTGGTGGTAGGCACAATCGCTAGCATCTCCACAGACTCAAATCCACACCGCTCGCACCAGCCCTCTAACGCGCTTAGATTTGGGAGCAGATAGACATTACTCATTTTAGCATAACTCCCACGCACGCTAAGGGCTAGCGGCAGCCCAGCAATGCTAGAATCTAGCGTGCTAGCCACATCGTTTATATCAAAGATAAGCGTGTCGATAAATGCTACGCCGCCTGTCTCTAGGCTCTGGGCTATGGATTTTAGCGTGGCAAACACATCGCTGCGGTGGTATAGCACGCCTAGGCAAAAGATCACATCAAACTTCTCCCCCACTCTCTGCACATACGCAGGCAGATCCTGCACGCCCAAAAGCTCGTAGCCTATGGGTAAATCAAGCAAGTGATTAAGCCACGCAAATTGGCAGTAAAACAAACCGCTAGGGTCAAAGCCCACGATTTTTTGCAGTGATTGTGGCATTTGTGGCGATTCAGCTTTGCGCCCAGCATACATCGCAAACATATAAAACCCATTATTACACCCCACATCTGCCACCTTCGCCCCACCTATCTGCACAAAAGGTGCGAGCAAATCCCACTTCATATAGCTCTGCCACTCGCTATCAATATGGAGTGAGCAGCTGGGGCTAGCAAGGGTGAAGGGACCTTTGCGCCAGCCCTTAAGCCTCCACGCTAGGAGTGCTAGCACATCAAGCACGCAGCTCTCTTTGCCCTGCCTTGGGGCTTGGCTTTTATCTAGCACAAGAGATTTTGCCCACTCTAGCTCATCTGCGCCCCCTAGCAGCGCGATAAGCTCATCTGCCCTAGAATCCACTAGTGGCATAGCAAAGCTCTCGCTATAAATCTGCACGCCATTGTTATAGCCAAAGCTCGCACAGCCCTTTTCCACAAGCCTATCAAGCAGCGTGATAGCGCGGTAGAGCGGGGCTATATGTTTGGATTCTAGGGGATTTGCCATTAGAAAAGTGTAGGGGTGGATTCTTGCGGGGTCTGTGATAGCACAAACACTAGCCCTTGCGTGCTTATGCCAAAGATTAGCCCAAAGTTGTATTCCGTAGTTTTTAGCAGCATAGGCAGGTCATTAGAAGAATCATAGCGGACAACAAACAAGCTCTTATACTTGTCGCATAGCTCTTCTAGCTCTCGCTCATACTCAAGGATCGTAGGGGCAAATACCACGACTCTCGCCCATTTGGCTTCTTGGGAGAGGAACTCGCCATAGCGCGTGAATATGTCTTGGTCATTAGTGGGGATAATCACCCTTGAACTCGCGCCAAAGGATAGAATCTTGGCATCATTTGTCAGCGATATAGGCAAAAGCTCTGGCATAGGATCAAAATGCACAAAATCAAGCTCAATCTTCTCTCGTATGCAAAGAGACACAACCGCAGCAAGCTCTGGGACAAACACACACGGTAGAGCGACCCTGTAAGAATACAGCTTATAGTAGAACTTGATCTCAAACATCGACATAGGCGTGATAAGCTCAAAAGGCAGCTCCACAGGTGTATCACAAGCAATAGGCTCTAGGGCTAGATCAAGCACTTGGCGGGATTTTGCGATGATGATTGTAGGCGATAGCTCTTCTAGCTTATCAAGCAGATCGATAGGATTGTCATCAAAAAACAGCACCGATTTGCTGTGGATTAGGGATTTGGCGACTAGGTATTGTGTGGGATTTGCAGCGACTACGCGGATCGCCTTTGCAAGTAGCTCAAAGCGCACGAGACGGATAATGGCATCGTGTATGGATTCTACCTTGATCCACGCGATTTCTTCATCATTGAGCCGTGTTTGCAAAAACTTATCAAACACGATCCCAAACGCGCCCTTTTGTAATGCTATCTCAATATCACTAGCCTCTAGGGCAAAAAACAAGCTCCCACGCTTGATATTCTCAAGCGTGGTGCAATACCCACTAAACCCCCCGATCGCTGGAGAGTTGATGAGTGTGCCATTGATGATTTCTGTGATTTCTTGCACTTTTTTTGCGATGTCTTGCACTAGCTTATCCTGCTCCCATTTTTTCTTTTCCCATCTATGCGCACAAGCGATAAGGACTCATCATCTTTGCTAGCAAGTATCATTCCATAGCTAAACTGCCCCATAATTTTGGCAGGCTTGAGATTGGCTATCACGCATACTTGCGTGTTAATGAGCTGCTCTGGCGTGTAATACTGCGCGATACCACTTAGCACCACTCGTGGCTCACTCTCACCTAGATCAATCTTTAGGCGTAAAAGCTTGCTAGATTTAGGCACAGGCTCTGCTTCTAGCACTTCACCTACGCGTATATCAAGCTTGCTAAAATCCTCTATACTCACAAGGGCTAGCCCTGCTTCTTTGCCGCAGTCGCTAGAATCCACTTTTTCAAAAGTGGATTCTAGGGGGGCTTCTGGGATTAGCATAGAATCTAGCTTTTGGAAAAGTGGCGGTATCACACGCACTTCAAGTGGGAGATGAAACATTTTATTTTGCTTGATATGGTAGATATAAGAAGCTGGCGTGATTCCTTGCCCAAATGCCATAGCGATAGTGCTAGCAGTCTGTGGCATTATGGGGTATAGCGCGTTGGCGACCTTTAGCAAGGTATATCCCACAAAGTTTAAAATCGCATTGAGCTCTACGGATTTGCCGTTTTTAAAGAGATTCCACGGCTCGTATTTAGCGATCATTGCATTGCCAAGATGCAGGAGCTTCCAAATGGCTTCTATATAGGCTTTTATCTGCATAGATTCTATTAGCCCGCTGTTTATCTCATCTAAGATCTTGCACTGAGTTTTGACCTCATCGCCATAATGCTCTACAACAAACTCCGCCACTCCTTGATTATCTAGCGTAAAGCTATTGATTCCTCTTTGTGGGGCGTATTTCGCACACATAGCTAAAAACCTATGCAGCAAATTGCCTAGATCATTTGCTAGCTCGCTATTTATCCGCTCACATAAGAGCTTTTGGCTAAAGTCGCCATCTTGCCCAAAGGGCGTTTCTCTAAGCAGATAGTAGCGCAGCACTTCTGCGCCATACGCCTTAGTAAAAGCCCTAGGATCGACCACATTGCCAAGCGACTTGCTCATCTTCTGCCCATCGCGCATCCACCAGCCGTGCGCATAAATATGCTTAGGCAGGGGTAGTCCTAGGCTCATCAAAAATGCGGGCCAATACACCGCGTGGAAGCGTAAAATGTCTTTGCCCACGATATGTGTAGCACACTCCCAATACGCCATTTTCTCCCCCAAATGGGCAGGGCTACTAGAATCCACTTGTAAGGATTCTGGATTTTGATACAGCCCAAACGCACTCATATAGTTAAACAGCGCATCAAGCCACACATACGCGATATGCTGCTTTTGCGCCCCCTTGTGCTTAGGCAGGGCGACCCCCCACTCAAAGCTTGTGCGCGATATGGAGAGATCTTGCAAGCCGCTTTCGACAAAGCGCACTACTTCATTTTTGCGATATTTTGGCAAGATCACATCTTCACTGCTAGCATACCACTCTAAAAGTCGTTTTTCATACTTGCTTAGGGCAAAGAAGTAGCTCTCCTCTTTAATCTTGCTTAGTGGCTTACTCCCCGCACAATCAGGGCAGATCCCAGAATCCACATTGAGAAAAAAGCTCTCACAGCTCACGCAATAATCCCCTTCATACTCTCCCAAATACACATCGCCATTTGCACACAATCGCTCAAAGACCTGCACAATCGTTTGCTTATGCGACTCATCTGTGGTGCGGATAAAGTGGTCATAATCAATCCCCATCATATCCCACAAACTGCGGAACACCGCGCTAACCTCATCAGTATAAGCCTTGGGGGGCTTGCCCTTTGCTTTGGCGGCTTGCTCGATTTTCTGTCCGTGCTCATCGGTGCCTGTGAGCAAAAACACTTCATCGCCTCTAAGCCATTTATGCTTTTTCAACATATCGGCGATGATAGTCGTATAGGCGTGTCCTATGTGTGGGACATCATTGACATAGTAAATTGGCGTGGTGATAAGCTGCTTCATAACAATCCTTCCCATCAAAAAATGCTGCCGTGTATTATAAGCTTTAAAGCTTAAAATATTTGGCAGCACCAAGCCTAGAATCTAAAGCTACAAGCAACTCTCAAGGATAAATAAGGCTACAAGATAGAAGAGCTAGGATCGATAAATGATCGCATAGGCTTCTCATAATGACAGCTCGCGCAAACACCCCCTTTCTCTCCATTAGGCGTAAGGACTTTACGCATAGCGATAAAATTGTCATTCATAAACAAATCAAACAAATCTTGCCTAGCAATATCACCTAGGATATAGTCTTTATGCGCCTTAACATCACTGCGCAAGTTGCAGCAGGGCATAGCCAAGCCATTATAGTCTATATACATATCCATAAGTGGATAGTAGCAGCCCTTTTGGCGCACGCTCTGGCTTCTTTGCTTGATTTTTTCAATCACGCCGCCTCTATCACCGCCGCTTAAGGCTGGATTCCAGCTGCGATAGAAGACCTTGCATTTTTCATACACGAAGCTTACGCCATATTCTTGCGGTGTGTCGATATAAGTGATATATGGTAGCCCTAGCTTTTTGCCCATTCTCGCCATAGCAGGCTTGATATATGTCTTGACATCAAATGGCTCATCTTTTGTCGCATAATAGCTCATTAGCAAAAAGCTAGCCCCAGCATCTGCTAGCGCGTCTAAATACCCTCTTGTGAGATAATCCCCATTGCTAAAAATCCCTAGAGTTGCCCTAGGGAGTCTAGATCTAGCTTGGTGCAGGCGTTTTAGGATAAGCTCTTTGTTTGCTAGAGTCTCATTGAATCTATGGAAATTTAGCATACCGCTATAATCGATTTCTGCGAGATTATCGATACATTTGAGAAATAGCTCTTCAGGTAGCTCTATGTGGCTTTTTCTATCGATGATGGAGTTTGGGCAAAACCAGCAGGTGCGATTGCAAAAGCTAGAGATTTCGATTTCTATCAACTTTAGATTCTGGGATAAAAGCTGCTTTTTGCGCGCTCTATCGGTAGTGGGCGTGGTGAGTGCGATATAGCGATTAAGCGTATTTAGAGCATCGCTAGCCCTAGAATCTAGCTTGGCAGTATCTTTAGTGCTTTTAGCAAGCTTGGTGCGATAGTAGTGCCGCGCTCTAAAAGGGACATAGGGCTTAATAGTTTGCTTAAAAGCGTGCAGGCTCATAGATTTCCTTTGTCAATAGTATCGCGCTAGGTGGTTTAGGTGATGGGCGCGTTTGCGATTGTAGTTTTTTTTTTTTTTGTAAAGAGCTTAAGCCGTAGTGGATGCTAAATGTATATTTTGCAAAGGAGTCTTATTTTGCCAGCGATATTTTCATAGAAACATTAGAAAATCCGTGCTACAATCGCGCCCGTTTTCACAAACAACTAAAGCAAAACATTTAATCAATACTTATCAATCAATAACCATTAGCTACATATAATTTATCGCTTGTAGAAGCGGATTTGGAGTAATGATGAGAATCTACCTTGATAACAACGCGACCACAATGGTCGATCCTAAAGTCAAAGAAGCAATGGAGCCGTTTTTCTGCGAGCATTATGGGAATCCAAATAGCCTGCATAAATACGGCACAGAGACACACCCGGCAATCGCCGATGCCCTTGAGAAGCTCTATGCGGGCATTAACGCGCGTGATGAAGATGACATCATCATCACAAGCTGCGCCACAGAGAGCAATAATTGGGTGCTTAAAGGCGTGTATTTTGATGAAGTGCTAAAAAAGGGCAAAAACCACATTATCACCACAGAAGTCGAGCACCCAGCCGTGGGGGCTACTTGCGACTTCTTGGAGAGCTTGGGGGTGAAAATCACGCGGCTTAAAGTCAATAAGCACGGCGCGATTTATGCCAAAGATGTGAAAGAAGCTATCACCGAAGAGAGTGCGCTTGTAAGCGTAATGTGGGCAAACAACGAAACCGGCGCGATTTTCCCTATAGAAGAAATCGGCGAGATTTGCAGGGAGAAGGGCGTGCTTTTCCACACCGATGCAGTGCAGGCGATTGGCAAAATCCCTGTATGCGTGCAAAGCGCGAATGTGGATTTTCTAAGCTTTAGCGCGCATAAATTCCACGGACCAAAGGGCGTGGGCGGGCTTTACATTAGAAAAGGTGTGGAGCTTACCCCGCTTCTGCACGGCGGAGAGCATATGCGCGGGCGGCGATCTGGCACGCTCAATGTGCCTTATATCGTGGGTATGGGAGAGGCTATGCGGCTTGCGGTGGAGTATTTAGACTATGAAAATAGCTATGTGAAAAACTTGCGCGATACACTAGAATCCAAACTGCTTGGGCTAGATGATGTGCAAGTCATCGGTGATATTACCCACCGCGTGCCAAACACGATCCTAGTGAGCGTGAAAGGCATTGAGGGAGAGGCTATGCTGTGGGATTTAAACAAAGCTGGCATTGCTGCTTCTACAGGCAGTGCCTGTGCGAGCGAGGATCTAGAGGCAAATCCCATTATGGTGGCAGTAGGCGCGGATAAAGAGCTAGCCCACACGGCAATTAGAATCTCTCTAAGCCGCTACAACACGCAAGCCGAGATTGACTACACTTTTGAAGTGTTTAAGAAAGCGGTGGAGAGGCTTAGGGCGATTTCTAGCAGCTATGAAAATTGATTGTGTTTGTATCTTTGGCTTGGCAATTCAGCTTGCGGCACTATTTCGGCGGAGTCTTCAAAAATCGCTCAATCACTTACGCTTAAGTAAGCTCAATCGCGATTTTTTCGACAACCACCAAACTAGCACCACAATCTTAGAATTGCTGGAATCTAGGTTTGTGTTGAATGGCTTATTCTGCCTTTCACTTGAGAGCCCGATTTTCTCAAAGATACTGCCGCAGAGTGTTTTAATGCGCTAGATACTAGAATCTAAGCGACAATTTTTATAACAACTAAAGGAAAAGAAAATGGCAAAGAATGACTTAATCGGTGGTGCGTTATGGGATGCATATTCCAACAAAGTAAGCGAGAGAATGGATAATCCCACACATTTAGGCGTTTTGACACAAAAAGACGCTGATGAAAAGGGAGCAAAACTCATCGTAGCAGACTATGGCGCAGAATCGTGCGGCGATGCGGTGCGGCTGTATTGGCTTGTGGATTCTAATGACACAATTATTGACGCAAAATTTAAGAGCTTTGGCTGTGGGACGGCGATCGCAAGTAGTGATATGATGGTAGAACTCTGCCTTGGCAAAAAGGTGCAAGATGCGGTAAAAATCACCAACCTTGATGTAGAGCACGCCTTGCGTGATGACCCAGATACCCCCGCAGTCCCCGGGCAGAAAATGCACTGCTCTGTTATGGCGTATGATGTGATCAAAAAAGCAGCCGGACTCTATCTAGGAAAAGACGCGGCGGACTTTGAGAGTGAAATCATCGTGTGTGAATGCGCACGCGTTAGCCTATCCACCATTAAAGAAGTGATCAAACTCAATGACCTAAAAAGTGTAGAAGATATTACCAACTACACAAAAGCAGGGGCATTTTGCAAAAGCTGCATTAAACCCGGTGGGCACGAGGAGAGAGAGTATTATTTAGAAGATATACTTGCAGAAGTAAGGGCTGAAATGGATAGAGAGTCTGTGAAAAAAGTCGCCGATAAAGGTAGTGAAATCGCATTTGCAGAGATGACTATCGCCCAAAAGGTGCGTGCGATTGATAAGGTCATTGATGAGCATATCCGCCCAATGCTTATGATGGATGGCGGTGATATGGAGATTTTGGATATTAAAGATACAAGCGATGGCTTTATCGATGTGTATATCCGCTATCTTGGGGCGTGTAGCGGCTGTGCGAGTGGCTCTACTGGCACACTCTATGCCATAGAATCCATTTTGCAAGAAAACTTGCACCCAAATATCCGCGTTTTGCCGATATAGTCGCACGATCTAGGCTTATCAAAGCATAGATTCTATGCGCCAAATCAAAGATGAAGCGGGGCGTAAGTGTCCTTTGGCTAGGTCGCGCTGGCAAATTTTGGCAATTTGATGAGTAGTTTGCAAACAAATTGTGATGAGTTGCAAGCTAGAATCTAGTCAAGGCTAGATCTAGATCTGGCTCTCGGGGAAAATGCGCATAAAAAAGTTCAAAGTCCTTAGCCACAATGTCGTATCTGGCAAGTGCGTTACACATATATCGCTCTCACCTTCAGGGCTATTATACGCGCACCACTTGGTCTTTTTGCCATCAAGCTCGATATGCCACGCACCTTGCATATCAAGATGGATAAGCTTAATGCTCTCTTTAGCAAACTCTTCATTGTCAAAGATCGCTACTACTTCAGTATTGATGATACTTGATCTAGGGTCTAGGTTGAAGCTCCCAATCCACGCGATTTTCTTATCAAACACAAGCGTTTTACTATGCAAGCTCGCCCCAGAAGTTAGCTTGCCTTTGACTTGGATTTTGCCAGCACTTTTACGATACTCATATACTTCCGCACCCATTTTCACAAGCTTATCTCTATACCGCTCCCAGCCTGCATATACAGGCAGAGAATCCGTGCTTGAGAGCGAGTTTGTCAGCACAAACATCGAAATCCCCTTATCAATACACTCTTGCATTTCTGCCAAGCCCCTTTTACCCGGCACAAGATAGGCTGAAGAGATATACATAGAATCTGTCGTGCGTCGTATAATGTGCTGCATAGCTTCATAGACTTTGCTTGTAGGGTTTTTGGCATCGATTTTTTCTGGTAGATCGGCGATTAGGCGTGCATTGCCCCAGTAGATTGTATTAGCACGGCTTTCATACTGCTTGAGAATTTGCACGATAGTTTGCTCATATTGATCCCACTCGCTAGAAGACTCTTCAAGCCCCGCTACAATCTCTTCATAATGCTTCATAAACTTCTTCATCTTGCGCTTTGATGGCAGAAGCTCCACAGGGATAGCGCGGTGATATTCCCAATACTGCTGGAAGCTCGCGCGTGCTTGAGAAGCGATAGAGCCGATGAAAAGCGCGTCTGTATCGGAGAAATTCACATCTTCTTTGTTGTTGAAGTAATTATCCGCGATATTGCGCCCGCCGATGATAAGCCCCACAGAATCCGCGATAAAAAGCTTATTATGCATACGGCGATTGATACGATTAAAATGCAAGATCATCTCCGGTAAGCGCAAAAGCTTGATTCTATTACGATAGGGGTTAAAGATTTTGACCTCGATATTAGGGTGATTATTGAGCGCGATAATATCAGAGTAGTCAGAATCTAGCCCATTATCATCAACAAGCATTTTGACTTTCACGCCGCGATTAGCCGCTAGCCAGATCTCATGCATTAGCACACGAGAAGCAATGTCGTTTTTGTAGATATATGTTTGTATCTCTAGAGAAAAGCGAGCTTTACGCACAAGGGCTGCGCGCTGCAAAAACGCGCTTGAGCCATCGGCAATAAGCATAGCCCCACTAGAGCTAGGCGATGATGCAAGCTCCTTGGCATAAGGTGTAGCTATGGGAGAATCTAGCGGATCAAATGAGCCAAAGCCGCTGGATTCTAGCGGTGTTTTGAGATAGCGCGTTGAAGGCACGATCGAAGCACACCCTGCTAAAATAAAAAACAAAGAAAACACGATTAGAGCGATATGAGTATCATTCATTGCTTATCCATATTGTGTAAATTAGATGTATGCTTATGCATTTATGCAGATCTATGCAGTTTGGCAAACGCAATGTAAGCAAATCAAAGAATTTTACAAAAAATATTACAACTTTTTGCATTTTTGACCGATTATATCTCTGTCAAAGGCAAGGAAGCCTTGAAGACATAATTTCAAAAAGGAGTTTCACATGGCATTTCAAATTAACACCAACATCAACGCTCTTAACGCACACGCGCAGAGTGTCGGCACGCAGCTAGGTCTCAAGAACTCGCTTGAAAAACTAAGCTCAGGTCTTCGTATCAACAAGGCAGCAGATGATGCTTCTGGTATGATTATCGCAGACTCTTTGCGCTCTCAAGCAAGTGCATTAGGACAAGCGATCTCCAACACAAACGATGGGATTGGGATTATCCAAGTGGCGGATAAGGCGATGGATGAAATGTTGAAAATTCTTGACACAGTGAAAGTCAAAGCTACTCAAGCTGCGCAAGATGGGCAAACAACCGTTTCAAGAAAAGCGATCCAAAACGACATTATCCGCTTGATCCAAGGTCTTGACTACATTGGTAATACCACTTCTTACAACGGACAGGCTTTGCTCTCTGGTCAATGGACGAACAAAGAGTTCCAAGTTGGTGCGTATTCTAACCAATCTATCAAAGCGAGCATTGGCTCTACCACTTCGGATAAAATCGGTCAAGTGCGCCTAGAGACAGGAGCTATGATCACTTCTTCTGGTGAAGTTAGCTTGAAGTTTAAGGCTGTCGATGGTGTCAATGATGTCCAGCTAGAATCTGTGAAGATCTCTCACTCTTCAGGCACAGGGCTAGGAAATCTTGCTGAAATCATCAACAAAAGCTCTGACAAAACCGGAATCCGCGCTAATGCGATCGTGCATTCTACTTCAAATGAAGAGATTAAAGCGGGCGACTTGCGACAGCTTGTTATCAACGGCTTTACCCTTGGTGATATTATCGGTATCAAGCAAGCTGACTCTGATGGGCGACTTGTGCAAGCGATCAATGGTGCGACTGCTGAGACAGGTGTAGAGGCTTACACAGATAATGAAGGGCGACTTAACCTACGCAGTATCGATGGTCGTGGGATTGTTGTTACTTCAAACAATCAAGGTGCCAACACTCCTAAAGCGATTGAGAAGATCAATGATCAAGAAATCGAAGGGACGACAAAAGATGGTGTGCCACAAGGTGGCTCTATCAACTACGGACGCCTAGCGATGACTCGCCTAGATTCTAGGGATATTATCGTATCTGGGACAAATATTAGCTCCACAGGATATGGTGATGGACAAGATGTTGCCGAGTGGGTTGCAAACTTGCGCGATGTTTTAGGTGTGTTTAACGAAGCCGTGCGCTCTGCTGCTGGTGGGAATGAAAACAACGCTGAAGCTTTAAACAACAAGATTCTAGGTGCTGGTGTTACGACACTTCGTGGTGCGATGATTGTTATGGACATTGCAGAGTCTGCTGGAAGGACGCTGGATAAAATCCGCGCGGATCTTGGTTCTGTGCAGGGACAAATGCAAGCCACTGTCAATAACATCACCATCACACAAGTGAATGTTAAAGCAGCTGAAAGCCAAATCCGTGAAGTGGATTTTGCAAGCGAATCTGCTGAATTTAACAAATTTAGCATCCTCGCACAAAGCGGAAGCTACGCGATGAGCCAAGCAAACGCTGCACAGCAAAATATCTTGCGACTGCTTTCTTAAGTGCCTACGCCTTTGGACTTGGGGCTTATGCCCTAAGGCTAAAGCGCGGGTCTTTCACTTCTTTTAGCCTATCTCTCTCTAAACTCCAAATAGATTCTAGCCGTAGTAATACGCCCCAAACCAAAAGTTCCTACAAGTGGTAAATTCTCTAGGCAAATGCGCATACTTCTCTCTTACCACACTATCATCAAAGTAAATCTCTTTGGCATTTTCTATGGTGATTTTCTGTCCCTTGAAAACACGCTCGATAGTATGTCCTTGCGCATATATAAATCCTGCGTGAATATTGGCATTGTAGTCATAAGGGCTAGCTACTATGCAAAAATAGTGCAACACCTCGCCATCTACACTCACGCTAGAATCTAGCACACCAGAATCTAGCGTAAAAGTATAGCCCACACCTAGCTCATAGGGCTTGCTATAATGTGTCGTTTTTATCTGTATAAACTCCCCCACAAAGCACTTCGCGCAATGTTTTGTGCTATCAAATCCACGCACACTTTTTATCCACATTGTATATGCCCCTTGAAAATACGCGCTAGCCCTAGAATCCACTTTTTGCTTTGCTTGCTCGTTTTGGTCAAAAGTGGATTCTAGGCTTTGTATGATAAGTGTGCATTGCTTTGTCATATCTGCTCCTTATTGCCTATTGCCCTAGATCTCGCCCAAGCTCACTTCCCATATCGTGCCATCACTTGTATCACTAAGCACAATCCCCATAGATTCTAGCTCTGTGCGGATCGCATCAGCCCTAGCAAAGTCTCGTGCCTTTTTCGCCTGTGTGCGCTGGGCGATTAGCTCCTCTATACGCGCTCTTTGCTCCCATCCCACGCCTTGCTGAAAATACTCCACACAATCCCCCCCGCCAATGCCAAGCAGCTCCCAGATAAAATCAAGGCTCGTTAAAATCCTTAGCTTTAGCTCCTTATCCTTTGGGGTAGAATCTAGGCTTGTGTTTGCGCTGTGGATCATCTCTTCTAGCGCGCTTAGGGCTTTTGAGATATTCAAATCATCACTCATACTCTCTAAAATCTCCGCGCAAAACTCACACTCCATTTTGATAGGTGTAGTCTGCATAGCCGCCCTAGCCCCGCTTAGCCCCCCACTAAAGCCACTTGCCACGCGCTGCTTTAGGCGGTAGATTTTATCAAGCCGCTTTTTTGCTAGTAGCATATCTTCTTCATTGAAGTGCAAAAGTGCGCGATAGTGCGTGCCAAGCAGGTAATTACGCACGACTTCGCCGCTATAAGTCTTTAGCGCGTCTTTGATATAAAAGCTATTGCCTAGGCTTTTGCTCATCTTTTGCCCATCGATATTGACAAAGCCATTGTGCATCCAGTATTTTGCTAGCTCTCTGCCTGTGGCGCAGCGGCTCTGGCAGGCTTCATTCTCGTGATGAGGGAAGAGCAGGTCTGCCCCCCCTCCGTGAATATCAATGGCAAATTCTTTGTTTTGGTAAGCTAGCACTTCTTCAATCATCGCCGAGCATTCTATATGCCAGCCCGGTCGCCCTAGCCCTAGCGCACTCTCATAGCCAAAGTCATCTGCGCCTTTGTAGCTCTTCCACAGGGCGAAGTCTCTCTCATCGCGCTTTTGCTCATCATTGTGGATTCTAGCTTGATTTTCATCATCTCTCCCACGCCCTGAAATCTCCCCATAGCGCGGATCTTGCTGGACATTTAAGTAAATATCACCGCTATCAAGCTTATAGGCTATGCCCTTGTCTAAAAGCTTGGTGATAAGAGCTGCCATCGCGGAGAGATTTTCTGTCGCCTTTGGCATAATATCTGGGCGGCGCACCAGCAGGGCGTCCATATCGCGCAAATAAGCTTGGATATAAGATTCTGCGACTTCTGCGACACTTATGCCTGATTCTTTAGCTTTTTTGATGATTTTGTCATCTATATCGGTGAAGTTTTTTACAAATAGCACATCATAGCCCAAAGCCCTAAGTGTCCTACATAGCAAATCAAAGGCGATAGAGCTTCTAGCGTGTCCTAAATGTGCATCATCATACACAGTAGGTCCGCAGACATAGATCCTAGCTGCCTTATCTTTGAGCGGCACAAACTCTAGCTTTTTCTTCACTCTTGTATCATAGATTTTCATCATTATCCTTGTGTATTTAGATATGTATATAATGTAGCCATAGCATAAGTAGCAGCACTTCGCATACAAGCACGACACCAAGCCATAGCGCGTAATTTCGCGCACAAATTATAGCCCAAAACTCCCCAAACCCAAACGCCCTAATGGTCAAAGCAAATAGCACAAATCCGCTCAAACTCCCAGCAAGTGCTAGCCCAAATGCCCCCCAAAACTGCATAAGCACTAGGGAAAACACAACCCCCACAAGCAAGGAGATCGCCGAGATTTTCGCCGCTAAGGCTTGCTTAGAATGCGAGTAAAGATAGAGAGAAAATATCCTAGCACAGCCAAAAGGCACAAGCCCAGCCATATACGCCCCAAAGACCATCGCACACTCTAGCGTATCAGCGCGACTAAATTTGCCGTGCTCATAAAGCAGCCAAATAATCTGCTCCCTAAGCATAATCCCCCCTACCGCACACACAAGAAGCATAAAAAGCAAAAACCAAAACGCCCTTTTCATCGCTAGCAGGGCTTTTTGCTCCTGCCCTGCTTTGATCGCTTTTGCCACCATAGGAAAGAGCGCGGTAGAAATCGCAATGGCAAAGATAGCCAAAGGCAGCTGGAAAATGCGATTAGCATAGTAGAGGTATGAGATCGCCCCACTTGCCAAAAATGACGCCAAAATCGTGTCAATAAAGCTAGCGATTTGCGCCGTAGAGCTACCAAGCATAGCCGGGAAAAACTGCTTGAAAAACGCGCGAAGCTCGGTTCTAATAGTGTGGGCTAGCTTTGTGGATTTGGGCGTTGGCTTTTTGCTGGAGGATTGGGCTTTGCTTGATTCTGGCGTTGGCTTTTGGGCTAAAAATGGCGATTGCTGCGGCGAGTCGGCGGTTACATACGCTCTAGTATGCGCCCTTGACTCGCCTTGCAAAGCCCCATTTTTATCACCAAAATCCTGCCGCCTAACTGCGTTTTGAGAAAACACACTTTGAGCGTTGCTAGAATCCACTTTTTGACTCTCGGCGTTTCTTCTGTCATTGCGAGCCGCTGCGGTAGCAGTGGTGTGGCAAAGCGTAGCTTCTTTAGAAAACAAGGGATACCGCTCGGCGTTAGCCGATGTTTCTTTAGAATCCACAGATTCTGCGCTAGCAGAATAGTCATTGCTAGAATCCACTTTTGCGCCTTTGTGGATTGCCACGCCGCTATCGCGGCTCGCAATGACAGAAAAATGGGCGTTAGGGCTAGAATCCGCTTTTTGTAATGTTTGTATGTTTTTTGCGTTTTTATCAAAAGTGGATTCTAGGTTTTGTGTCTTTGTTTGTGTGGATTGCCGCGCCGACAAGTCGGCTCGCAATGACGATAAAAAAGCTTCATTACTAGAATCCACTTTTTGATTTGCGGCGGATTTTTCACACCCAGCCCCTTTTTCTTCTTCAAGGATTCTAGGAATTGCGGTGGGGCTGTGGGAGCTTTGCGGATTTTCTAAAGAAACTTCGCTTCGCTTGTTTTCTAAAGAAGCTACGCTTTGCGATGAGAAATTGGGGTTTTTCGAGCCGCGCAAGGAGATAAGACTCGAGTGTCTATCGACGCAGCGCGGCGATGAAATCCCCGATTTATCGCGCAAAGCTGAATCCCTTGTGAAAAAAGCCAGCCGCACCTCCCCCACCCCACACACAAAAAGCCTCACAAACCCCAGCCTATACAGCGGATAAATATGCAAAGCAATCTGTGCCACACCGCCTACTAGCACCCCATAGCTAGCGATATACACGATTTGCATCTCATCGCTATCCCTAGCAAAAAGCAGCGCGCAAATCATCGCGATATTAAGCAACGCTGTGTTATACGCACTCACCCAGAAATGCTGCTTATACTGCAAAAGCGTGCTAAAAAATGTAACCAAAAACACCAAAAACAAATACCAAAAATGTATCGCTACAATGGGGCTAGCAAGCCTAATTAGCTCCTCATCAAAGCCTAGGGCTAGCACTCTAGTAAATGCCCCGCTAAATGCCACCACAAGCAGACTAAATCCTATAAGCACGCAAGAGAAAATCGCAAGCACAAGCACGCTAAATGCGCCCTTTTTGCTACTTGCGATAAAGCTAGGTAGGAAGCTTTGTGTAAATGCCCCTTCGCCAAAGATCCTGCGGAAAAGATTAGGGAACTTAAATGCGACAAAAAATATATCGCTATACACCCCAGCCCCCAAGATATTTGCCATACTCAAATCCCGCAAAAATCCAAACACCCTAGAGCATAAAATCCCGCTACTATTTGTCAAAAACGCCTTTTTAAGCACCAATAATCCTTAGAAAACAAATCGCATAGATATGTAACTAGTTTTAATAAAGCCTAGATTCTAGCCAAAAGAAGTTTGATATACTATAATAAATGCGTGTGTTAGCCTGTAAGTTTCATAGCTACTATAATGATACAAAATGGATACGAAGGATTTGCGTGGAGTTTGCGCCATTTCTCCTACTTGATACTGACAATATCCTAGAATCCTTGCAAAGCGAGTGCCAAAAACGCGCGATCTCCATAGATAGCGTGCAATGTCTCTTGCAAAAGCACCATATCACCCTAAGCGATCCCAAGCTCCCAAGCCACGCGCTTTTAGACGATAGGCTATATCATAGTGATCGCTTCACAATCTGCCAGAGCTGCGATATCCTCGTGCGACCAAAGCTTATTGATGATACCTTTAGTATCTATCTCTCCACGGATAAAGACAAGGCATTTATGCGCTGCTTTGATAGCTTTTTGCCGCTTGAAGAGATCAAAGCCGATCTATACGCCCAAGTAGGCGCAAGGCTTGCTATGCTAGGGGTGATCTTGCGCGATATGGAGAGCTTGCACGCTAAAATCGATGAGCTCTTGCACGCAATCAAGCACGATCCCAAAAGCAAAGCCCAAGAATTTTGCCTTATGCAAAGTAGCGTATATGCGCCGCCAAAGCCTATGCGCTTTGTCTTTTTCCCGCAAGAGTCCTACCACGCTAAAGAGCAAGGGCTCTTTGATGATGAGAGTATCCCCCCACCTAGCAAGATCCAAGAGGCATTTTATGGCGTGGATAAGGGCGAGCTTATCGCGATGTATGAGTTTGGCGATCGTGGGGTAGCAGGGCGCAATCTCCTAGGGCAATACTGCTCCCAAGCCGATGAAAAGCCGCGCATAATCCCAAGTGTGCAGGAGCATATCACCACTAAAGCCTATGCGGATAAAATCCAATACTTCAGCCAGATCCAAGGCTTCATCGCCTTGCATAATCAATTCACCGCGCCCTATGCCAGCACGAGCCCAAGCCCACAAAACCAAGCCACACAAGATAGCCAAGCGGATCTTTTTTGCTTCTATACACCTCCAAGCCTAGAGCTGACTTCTACCAAAACTCCGCCGCTACTAGGGGGCGTGCGAGCGCATATCACACTCCGTATAGAATCTAGTCATAGCAGTATTGATGCCCTAGGAGATGGCGTGCATATCGAAGCGGAGCATATAGAAATAGCTGGCGATCTAGGGAGTAGCACGACTATTAAAGCAAAGCAGCTCATCATCAATGGCTCAACCCACAAAAGCTCCAAAATCCTAGCCCAGCACGCCAAGATCCTAACCCACAAGGGGCTTTTGATCGCACAAGATTGCACGATCAAAAATCTGGATTCTGGCACCATCTATGCCAACACCGCTAAAATCCAAGAGACAATCGCTAGCACCATCTATGCAAGCTCTATCTCCATAGACCGCCTGCGCAATGCCAATACCTGCTACTTTTCCGCCCTGCTAGAAGCAAAAGAGATCCCACAAAATCGCGGCGATGACAATGCCCTAGTCTTTAGCCTGCTAGGCTCTAGCGATTATCGTAGCTATCTCTGCAATGCTAGAATCTACCACCGCGACAAATCCCACACCCTAGCCCAGCTAGAATCCACCCTATCTGCCCTACTCCCTAAAGCCCACGCCGCCCAAAGCTTCCTAGCAAAGCTTCAGGGCTTTACCAAAGATCAGCAAGCAATCGCGCTAAAAGAGAGCAAATTTGCCAAAACCTACCAAGAATCCTACGTACTTATCAAGCTCTATAAAGCCACCTTAGCACGCAAGAAGTCTTTAGAGCACTCCTTACACACGCTAAAGCACACGATCAAATCCCTATCACCAAGGCTTTGTAACGCACGCTTACATATAGGCAAGGTTATGGGCTTTGAAAACTATGCGCATATACAAGGGCTATCCCTAGAGCCAAATGACACAATGAGTGAATCTCTCTTACTTGAATACAACAAACCCTCACACATCACTATCGCTAAAGATTCTAGGGTAAAATCCGCGCCAGAATCTTTAGATACTCACTCAATCCACTTAAAGGTAGAACAATGATTTGCGGTCTAATCGGCACGATCCACAAGCTAGAGCCTATGCGCGTAGAGCTCAATGTCCAAGGCGTGATTTATGGCATTGCCATTAGTGTGCAGACAAGTGCGCAGCTGCGAATAAAAGTGGATTCTAGCAAGGAGTCTAGCCCATCAATCTATCTCCACATCACCACCATTATCCGTGAAGATGCGCATTTGCTCTTTGGCTTTGTAGATACACTAGAGCAAAGCACTTTTGAGCGATTGCTTAAAATTAACGGCGTAGGCACCAAAGTCGCCCTTACAATCCTTAGCACCTTCAGCGCGCAAAAATTCCTAGAAATCATCGCTAGCAAGGACATTAAGCTCTTGCAAAAGGTCCCGGGCGTTGGCGCAAAGAGTGCGGGCAAAATCTTGCTAGATTTAGCGGGCTTTTGCGAGCAGGCACTAGAATCTAGCAAGCCCCAATCCCCAAGCAATCTAGCCAGCAAGCACGACATCACAAGTGCGCTAGAAGCCCTAGGCTACAAGGCAAATGAAATCACCCGTATCCTGCCTCAAATCACTGCCACAGATACACAAAGCGCGATCAAAGAAGCCTTGCGCTTGCTTGCTCGCTAAATGAGTAAGAAAATGCGCGAGAAAATGTATAATATATTCAATGTCACACAAGGAGCGACTATGAAAAATACCCCACCAAAATGGAATTCATTTGACACTCGCTGGATGCTATCTTTATTTGGCACGGCAGTGGGAGCTGGGATCTTGTATCTACCTATCAAAGCTGGGGGCGGAGGCTTTTGGCCCGTGGTGGTGATGTGCTTTGTCATCTTCCCTATGGTGTATTTGAGCCACAGAGCGTTAAGCCGCTTTGTCTGCCAAGCTAGTGGCAATGACAGAGACATCACGCACGCCGCAGAAGAATACTTTGGGCGTGGGGTGAGTGTGTTTATCTCTATCCTTTACTTCTTCGCGATTTTCCCTATTTGCTTGGCTTACTGCGTGGGGATTACAAACACATTTGAAAGCTTTATTTACAATCAGCTTTTGCCCTTGCTAGATTCTAATGGCAGCTTGGCTGGATTCATCAGCTCTATCTATACTACCGAGCTAAATGAAAAAGGCTCGCAAATAGCACACTTACTGCCACTTTGGCGGGCGATTTTGGTATTTTTGGGTGTGAGTAGCTTTATGCTTATTATGCTTTTTAGCGAAGAGTTTATCACCAAAGTATGTGAATGGCTCGTGTATCCGCTATGCGCGGTTTTGTTTCTATTCTCACTCTATCTTATTCCGCAGTGGAATCTAGGCAGCCTAAGCGAAGTGCCCAATGTGAAAGAGTTTTTGACAATCGTGTGGCTCACTCTGCCTGTGCTTGTCTTTAGCTTTAATCACTCTCCAGCCATTTCTACCTTTTCTTTAAGCGTGAAGCGCGAGTATGGGGAGCACTCCGTAGCAAAGGCAAATCAAATCCTTTTCCGCACCGCGACAATGCTACTAATCTTTGTGATGTTTTTTGTCTTTTCTTGTGTGCTATGTCTAAGTCCAGCAGAGCTTGCTGAAGCTAGAGCGCAAAATATCCCTGTGCTATCCTATTTTGCCAATAAGCTTGATAATCCTTTCATCTCTTATGGCGGTCCTTTGATAGCATTTTTGGCTATTTCTAGCTCATTTTTTGGGCATTATTTTGGGGCTAGAGAAGGGGCGTATGGGATCGTGCGTAAATGCTGCAAAATCGCCGGCAATGAGAATCCAAATCTTAAAGCAATCGCCATTGCAAGCACAAGTGTAATGTATGTGATAATGCTCTTTGTAGCCTATATCAATCCAAGCGTGCTAGGCTTTATCGAAGATCTAGGCGGTCCAATCATCGCTGCAATCCTTTTCCTTATGCCAATCATCGCTATTTATAGCGTCTCAAAGATGAAGCAGTTTAAAAACCCTGCCCTAGATGCCTTTGTATTTATCACAGGGCTTTTGACAATCTTCACCGTGATTTACAAGCTTATAGGATAGCGCGTGAGTAATCTTAGCATTTGTAAAATCGGCATAGGTCCTTCATCATCGCACACGCTAGGACCGCTCATAGCGGGCAATCGCTTCTGCGAGCTAATCGCCCCCAAGCTAGAATCCATCGCGCATATCACTATCACGCTCTATGGCTCTCTCTCACTCACGGGCAGAGGGCATTTGAGTGATAAAGCGATCCTTTGGGGGCTAGAAAATCTCCACGCCAAAACCATCACCAAAGACCTCCAAGCCGCCACCCTAGCACGCGTCTATGATACAAAGCAGCTTAATCTCTGCGGGACAAAGCTTATCCCCTTTGATAGCAGCAGCGACATCATCTTTAGCGATGAGTTTCTGCCCCAGCACGAAAATGCCCTGCGCATAGAAGCCTTTAGCGCACAAGGCGCAAAAGTAACTTCTTGCACCTACTTTTCTATCGGTGGGGGCTTTGTCAAAGATGAGCAAGAGCTAGAATCCACCCAAGGAGAAAAAGTGGATTCTAGTCTTTGGCAGATAGAGAACGCCACCAAAGCTCTCTATCTCTGCGATGAGAAGTCCTGCGACCTAGCCAAGCTCTCTTTAGAATACGAGCTGCAATTCCGCGATGAGAGGAGCATTAGAGCTTACTGCCTTGAAGTATGGGAGTGTATGCAAGAAGCCTATGCCCAAGGCACGCACCCAAGCGAGGACTATCTCCCGGGCAAGCTCCACCTAAAACGCCGTGCCAAAGGCTTGTTTGAGCGCGTGCATACCACAAGCGATCCGCTAGGGATCATTGACTTTATCTCGCTCTATGCCATAGCCATAGCAGAGGAGAATGCCAGCGGCGCACGAGTGGTAACAGCCCCTACAAATGGTGCTTGCGCGGTGATCCCAGCGGTAATGCTCTATTGCAAAAACCACACCATAGGCTTTAACGATGATAAAGCAGTAGAGTTTCTGCTAACAGCCATACTCATAGGCTCTTTCATCAAGAAAAATGCCAGCATAAGCGGCGCAGAAGCCGGCTGCCAAGCAGAGATCGGCTCGGCTAGCTCTATGGCAGCAGGGGCTATGGCGACTATCCTTGGCGCAGATGCTAGGAAAGCCTGCAATGCCGCGGAAATGGCTATGGAGCATCACCTAGGGCTTACTTGCGACCCTGTGGGCGGGCTTGTGCAGATCCCTTGTATCGAGCGCAATGCCTTTGGCGCGATCAAGGCTATCTCTGCTGCGAGAATGGCGATGACGCGCAAAAGCACGCCGATTGTAAGCCTAGATGAAGTGATAAAGACAATGTATCAAACCGGCAAAGATATGAATGCCAAATACCGCGAAACCGCCCTAGGCGGTCTAGCCAAGACGCTCTCAAGCGTTTGCTAGCCACCCCACACCACACACAAGGAGATCCAATGAGCCAAGAGCCACAATCTTTCAAATCCCGCCTTAAAGAGAGCATTAAGCACAATCCCATCTACACAAAGGCGATCCGCCCCTTACGCGTGAAGCTAAATGCTCTCATAGAATCCACTTTAGATGATGAAGCCTACTTTGTCCGCCGACATAAAAAGATCTTTGGCTACACCCCAGACTTCCGCAATCCCAAGACCTTTAATGAGAAGATTATCCACCGCATTTTGTTTGACAGAAGCCCTGTCTATACCGCGCTAGCCGATAAGCTAAAGGCTAGGATCTACATCGCTGCCACACTTTACCCACTCTATGAAAACGCGATTAGGGGGGGGGCAGAGTGTGATGCAAGCCTAGATTCTAGCTTAGATTCTAGCGCACACACCATACAAGCCCTAGCCAAGCTCAATCTGCTAGAGCCTAGCTCCACACTCTTTGCCCCCATAGACTCGCTAGGATCCACTCTCCTTGCTACCAATATCTGCCCCTATTTGCCCAAGCTCTATGGGATTTACAAAAGCTTTGATGAGATAGACTTTGCCAGCTTGCCCACCTCCTTTGCGATAAAGACCAATCACGATGGTGGCGGCGTGGTGCTTGTGCCAAATAAGCAGGAGTTTTTGAGCGATCAAGCACGCTTTGAAGCTGCTAGGAGCAAAATCCAAAGCCACCTAGCGACCAATTTCTACACCCTTTTCCGCGAATGGCATTACAAAGACATCGAGCCGCGCGTGTTTATCGAAGAGCTTCTAGGAGCTTCTAGCCCCGCAAACACCGCGCCTAATGCAGAATCTAGCACAGACTCCAGCACAAAAACATTTGAAAATGACGATTTTCATAACAAAATTGCCCAAAACCTAGAATCCTACAAAGCCCCAACAGACTATAAATGTCATATATTTAATGGCGCATTGAGTCATATAGATACAATTATCGATAAATTCACCAATCAGACCGAAATCGCTATGACTCCCACTTGGGAGAAAATGCCCTTTGACTATGACAAAAAAGCCTCACACATACCAAAAAAGCCAAAAAATCTAGCCCTAATGCAAGAGCTAGCCATATCGCTTGCGGATAAGTTTTCTTATGTGCGGGTTGATTTATACGAAATTGATGAGCAGATCATCGTAGGGGAGCTGACTTTCACTCCCACGGGTGGCACGGATAGATTCTCGCCTATGCAGTGGGATAGGAATTTGGGGGATTTGTGGGTTTAATCACGCGTGCATTTTCCAGCGATCGCCAAGGACATTATCCCACTCTTGTAGGCTAAATTTATCTGTCCCACAAGCAGGAGTAAATGTCATCTCCCCAAAAAATATCACAGAATCTATCTCATATAAATCCACGCGCACATACGCAAAGGGTTGTGATAAAGCAATGGCGATTTGCTTCATAGTGAGCAAATTTTTGGGCTTTGGCGGGATCGTGGTGGCTCTTTTTTCATAGTCAAATGGGAGCTTTTGCCACTGCTCATCTAGGGCGATTTCTTCTTGATGGACAAACCGCACTCTAATCACTTCTATATGACTCAATGCGCCATTAAATATATGGCATTTATAGTCTGTTGGGGCTTTGTAGGATTCTAGGCTTGAATTTTGGGCAATTTTGTTATGAAAATCGTCATTTGCAAGGTAGGGGTAAAATATTAGGCACTTATGGATTCTAGTGTATAATCCACCAAAACAAAGGAGCGACAATGACCATCCATATCACCGCTAAAAATGCTAGCAAAGACTTCACAAACGCGCTAAAAAGTCTAGCCAAGCTAGCAGATGTCAAACTGACAATACAAAAAGAGCCAAGCGATGAGCTTTTGCGCAGCATAAAGGCTGTGAAAAATGGCAAGGTAGAGAAGTTTCAAGACTTTGCAAGCTACAAAAAGGCTATGGATTCTTAGATGTTTGAGATCCACACCACTGCTAAATACAAAAAGCAGCGCAAGAAACTAAGCCAAGATGATAGAGACTTGCTTGATAGCGTGATCTATACACTTGCAAGTGGGGAGAGCCTAGAGCCAAAACACAGAGATCATAAGCTCACAGGCGAGCTAAAGGGCTTCCGCGAGTGTCATATCAAGCCAGATTTGCTACTCATCTATGCCAAAAATCAAAATGCCCTTATCCTTACTTGTGTAGAAGTAGGCTCACATAGCGATCTGTTTAAAGGCTAGGTTAAGCCCTTGCTTTTTATTTTGCTTTTTTACCCTTACCCTATCTCCATAAATCGCCCAGCTTTTTATCCCACTCATTTGGGGTGAATTTTTCTGTGCCGCCTGTGGGTGTGAAAGTCAGCTCGCCTACAATGACACTGCTATCGATGAGATACAGATCCACACGCACATAAGAAAAAGGGCTGGCAAGGGCTTGAGCGATATTGATTATAAGCGTGAGATTATGTGGCTTGGCTGGAGGAACGCTTGCTTTCTTTTCAAAATCAAAAGGCATTTTTCGCCAATTTGTATCCATAGCAATTTCTGTTTGGTTGATAAATTTATCTAAAATGGCAGTAATATGACTAATCTTACCGCTAAAGGTGTGGCATTTATAGTCTGTTGGGGCTTTGTAGGCAAAAGTGGATTCTAGGGGCTGGGTAGAATCTAAGCTGTCATTGCGAGCTTTGTCGCAAGGCAAAGCGTGGCAATCCACACTAGAATCCGCGTTTGCAGAGCTAGAATCCATTGTGTTATGGATTGTTTCGCCGACTTCATCGTCTCGCAATGACAAGTCAAGTGCTCTCTCTTTGCTAGAATCCGCGTTTGATTCTAGGGATTTTGGGCTGGATTCTAGGCTTGAATTTTGGGCAATTTTGTTATGAAAATCGTCATTTGCAAGGTAGGGGTAAAATATTAGGCACTTATGGATTCTAGTGTATAATCCACCAAAACAAAGGAGCGACAATGACTATCATCGTAGAGAATGTCAAAGAAGAGTTTCTGCCAAGTATGAAAGCATTTACAAAGGCGATCAACGCCAAGTGCAAGGTGGAGAAGCCTGCGTGCCACAAACTTAGTGAGTCAAAGGCTATGCGACAAATTGCAAGCGACTTTGCCGCGATGCCTAAAGAGCAGCAAGATCGCTTGCGCGATGAGCTAGAAACTTTAGTAAATGGGCAGTCTTATGCAGATCCTACTGACAAATAAAGCAGAAAAATTTCTAGCCAAGCAGTATAAAGGCGATCCACACGGGATACATTTGGTGCGGCTTTTCATCGATACGCATTTGCAAGAGTCCCCAAACCCAACGACTCTGCCCAACTGCGCGAAACTTCAGGGGCGGTATAAATCTATGGGCAATCTTTGGCGGTGGCGAGTGGGGAGATACCGCATAATAGGCGATGTCAAGTCCCAGCAGCTCACGCTTGAGATTATCGAAATCACCACGAGAGAAAACGCGTATTAACCCCTATAATGCGTGCTTGGACTTATGCCTAGTTTTTAGAAAATTGCTTAGGATTTGCTAATTTTATAAAACTATTACCCCTACCTTGCAAATGACGATTTTCATAACAAAATTGCCCAAAATTCAAGCCTAGAATCCAGCCCAAAATCCCTAGAATCAAACGAGGATTCTAGTGTGGATTGCCACGCTTTGCCTTGCGACAAAGCTCGCAATGACAGCTTAGATTCTACCCAGCTCCTAGAATCCACTTTTGCCTACAAAGCCCCTGATGACTACAAGTTTCACTGCTTTGGAGGGCAAATCTTTATCCAAGTCGATACAGAGCGATTTACCAGCCACACACGCACGATGTTTGACACAGAGTGGAACGCGCTAGAAGTGGTGTATTACTACCCACTGCCACGCACCACCCCCACAAAACCGAAAAATCTCCCCACTATGCTTGATATAGCTAGATTACTAAGCAAAAGTTGCAGGTTTGTGCGTGTGGATTTGTATAGTATTTGTGGGGCGATTATCGTGGGCGAGCTTACGATGACTCCAGAGGGCGGCACAGGGCATTTTACTCCAAATGAGTGGGATAAAAAATTAGGCGATTTGTGGCACTAGTGGATTTCCCAAAGCTCCCCCAAAGTCCCATCAAACTCTCTAGGCGAGATCGGCAGCACGCCGCCACCGGGCGTGAATGTCAGCTCCCCTATGTGTAAAATCGTATTTCCTTGCAGATAAAAATCGCAGCGCAAATACCCCAAATCATCAAAAAATCTTCTGCTTATCTCAAGCATTAGGGGTAGCACGCTTGGCTTCTCTATCGCTCTTTGTGCAAAATCATAGGTGATCTTTACTTCAAGTGGATTCCACGCTTCATCAAAAAATGTGCAGCGCGTATTGCTCCCACGATCGATAATCGTTTCAGAAAACACCCTCTTCCCAAAGCAGTGAAACTTGTAGTCATCAGGGGCTTTGTAGGCAAAAGTGGATTCTAGGGGCTGGGTAGAATCTAAGCTGTCATTGCGAGCTTTGTCGCAAGGCAAAGCGTGGCAATCCACACTAGAATCCGCGTTTGCAGAGCTAGAATCCATTGTGTTATGGATTGTTTCGCCGACTTCATCGTCTCGCAATGACAAGTCAAGTGCTCTCTCTTTGCTAGAATCCGCGTTTGATTCTAGGGATTTTGGGCTGGATTCTAGGCTTGAATTTTGGGCAATTTTGTTATGAAAATCGTCATTTGCAAGGTAGGGTGTAGCGAGAATTATTCACTGAAAGCTCCATAGTGCATAATTTTTTCATAGCGTTTTTGGAGATAGTCTTTATCCTTTAGAATCTCGCTTAGGCTTGTTAGGAAATATGTCTTGATCGCTTGGGCTGCACTCTCTCTATCTCTATGCGCACCACTTAGTGGCTCTGGGATAATGTCATCGATGAGTTGAGCCTTTTTCAGCTCATCGGGGGTGATTTTCATCGCTTTTGTGGCGGACTCTATCTTGGCAGGGTCATTCCACAAAATCGCCGCACAACCCTCAGGAGAAATCACGCTAAAGATAGAATACTGCATCATAGCCAGCCTATCTGCCACAGCGATAGCAAGCGCACCACCACTACCCCCCTCACCGATGACAACAGAAATCGTAGGTGTGCGCAAGGCAGCGAACTCTTGGAGATTCTTGGCGATAGCCTCACTCTGTCCGCGCTCCTCCGCGCCTATCCCCGGATACGCACCAGCAGTATCGACAAGCATAAGGATAGGGAGCTTAAATTTCTCTGCAAGCTTTGCGGCTTTAAGGGCTTTGCGGTAGCCCTCAGGGTTTGGCATACCAAAATTTCTCGTGATTTTATTCTTAGTGCCTCTGCCCTTTTCTTCACCTATGACTAGCACAGGCTGCTCATCAATCTTGCCTATCATACATACGATAGCTTTATCATCGCGGAAATGCCTATCGCCACAGATCTCATACGCATCTTTTAGCAATAGCTCAATATAATCAAGCGCGTAAGGTCTATCGGGGTGGCGCGCTAGCTGGAGCTTTTGATAATCGCTCATATTGCCATAGACTTTTTTCAGCTCTTTTTCTAAGTCCTTTTGCAATATCTCCTTAGCTGCAGTATCTCCGCGCATAGAAGCTAGCTCAATGTCATCTTGAATGCTCTTAAGCTGTTTTTCAAAATCTAAACAAGTCGCCATTGCCACTCCATATTATGCGCTATGCGTTGGTATGACTATATATTTTTAAAGATGACCACACCATTGGTGCCACCAAAGCCAAAGGAATTACTCATCACGGCATTGACCTTTGCTTCTCTAGCGACATTTGGTATATAGTCAAGATCACACTCTGGATCACTATGCTCCTGATTGATCGTAGGGGGGAGAACGCCAGCTCGCATAGCCATTATAGAAATCACCGCCTCAATCGCCCCTGCCGCTCCCAAACAATGCCCAATCTGCCCCTTCGTCGAGCTAACAGGCGGGACATTATCCTTGCCGCCAAAGACTTTCTTCAACGCCATTGTCTCAAAAAGATCGTTATACGCTGTGCTAGTGCCGTGAGCATTGACATAGTCGATCTTTGTATTTGCCATAGTAAGCGCGGCTTTCATCGCGCGTGCCGCACCCTCGCCCTCTGGTGCAGGAGTGGTGATGTGATTAGCATCACCACTCTCGCCAAATCCAGCCACCTCGGCATAAATTTTCGCACCTCGCGCCTTAGCACGCTCATATTCCTCCAAAATAAGCGCACCAGCACCCTCACCCATAACAAATCCGCTACGATCTTTATCAAATGGACGAGAAGCTTTCTGTGGCTCATCGTTCCGCTCTGATAGGGCTTTCATCGCAGCAAAGCCGCCAATCCCCACAGGGCAGATAGTGGATTCTGCGCCGATGACTAGCATCGCATCTGCACCATTTAGCATAATCGTTTTAGCCGCTTCGATGATCGCGTGTGTGCCAGCCGCACAGGCAGTAACACTCGCAAGATTGGGACCTCTTATGCCAAACTCTATTGAAGTAAATCCACCTAGCATATTTACAAGCGCACTTGGTATGAAAAATGGTGTAATTCTCCTCGGACCTTTGTCAAAGCAGGTAATGGAGTTTTTCTCGATATTTGCCAAGCCTCCGATCCCGGCTCCAGAACTCACACCGAAGCGATCACTCAATGCCTCATCGCAACGACCATCGCTTCCTAGCAAGCCGCTATCGCTCATCGCTTCTTTGCTAGCCTTAAGCCCTAGCTGGATAAATCTATCGGCTTTTTTCACATCTTTTGGACTTAGGACCTCTTCAGGATTAAAGCCTACAATCTCGCCCGCTATGCTCACAGGAAAATCGTTGGTATCAAAAGAAGTTATCCTTCTTATGCCGCACTTGCCATCAACAATCGCGGAAAACGAATCATCTCTATTGAGTCCAACTGCATTTATCATACCAATGCCCGTAACGACTACACGACGCATATCACTCCTTCATCATCAAACTTCATCAGCCACTAGCCCACACACCATACTCAAAAAGCACGCGGAGCTAGCTGTAGTTAGGCTATTTATGCGCTTCGATAAATGCTACGACATCGCCGACTTTTTGGATTTTGTTTGCCTCTTCATCTGGGATATTTACGCCAAACTTCTCTTCAAGAGCCATAATAAGCTCAACCACATCAAGAGAATCTGCATTTAAGTCTTTTACAAACTCTGCTTCAGGCGTTACTTTATCTGCTTCTACGCTAAGCTCTTTTACGATTACTTCCTTGATCTCATCAAACAATGCCATACAATACTCCTTGCAAGTTTTTAGAATTTGGGATTCTAACAAAAAAAATTTAGAAATTACCTTAAATATATAAATAATTACATATATAAGCCACCATTGACTTTCAACACTTCCCCTGTGATATAGCTCGCACCATCACTTAGCAGAAACGCCACTGCCTGCGCGACTTCGGCACTCTGCCCCAAACGCCCTAGCGGGATAGTCTTTTGATACTGCTCTTTTATCTCATCGCTAAGGGCTTCTGTCATATCCGTCTGGATAAAGCCCGGTGTAATGCAATTAAAGCGCACATTGCGTGAAGCCCCCTCGTAGGCAAAGCTCTTGCTCATAGCGATCACCCCACCCTTGCTCGCAGCATAGTTTGTCTGCCCAAGGTTCCCTCGCTCACCCACGATAGAAGCGATATTGACCACTGCGCCAAATCTCTGCTTGCTCATAAGCTTTAGCCCCTCTCGGCAGCCGATAAAGCAGGAAAGCAAATTTGCTTCAAGCACCTTTGTAAAATCCTCTGTCTTCATACGCAAAGCAAGCTTATCGTTGGTGATACCAGCATTATTGACGATATAGCTTAGCTCGCCATCGCTTTGCACGATAGCTTGCAAACCTTGGATAAAGGCTTCTTCATTTGTTACATCAAACTCCACGACCGCTGCCTTGCCGCCACTGGATTCTATCTCGGCTTTGAGCGCATCAGCGACCTCTGGCTTTGAGCGATAGTTGATCCATACTTTTAGCCCATAGCCTGCTAGCACTCTAGCGATCTCTGCGCCAATACCCCTTGACGCGCCTGTAATAAGCACATTTTTGCCACTAAACTTCATACAATGCTCCTAAGATGAAAATAAAAGCAAATACTAGCAAAAGTTTGTAACGCACTTGCGCGGCTATCTACTTGCATTAGATTCTACAAGCTCTATGCCTACTTGTGGGGTTAGTGTGATGAGCTTTTGTGCAAGCAGATCGCTCAATGCACGCTTTAAAGCCTTTTTACTCATACCAAGCAAAGCAAAAATGGATTCTGGGCTAGAGTCATAATGCACCGCCAGCTTGCCGCCATTATCGCGCAAGGCTTGGAGTAGTTTAGCAGCACTCTCATCAGCGTGCTGCCGCTTATGTAGCACAAGATCAAGCTTGCCATCGCTGCGGACATTGTGGATAAAAGCAACTCCCTTAGTCCCAAGCCCTAGCCCCATAGCCGCTAAAGTGGATTCTAGGCTTTTTTGTTTATCGCGCACACTTTGGGGCAGATATACCAGCCCATAGTAGCAGGGATCCACCACCACACTCACACCTAGATCGCTTACAGAAAAAGGCAATATAGAGACCTTTTTGCCCCGCACATAGCCCCTAGCGCGATAGGGCAGGAGATGGGATTGTATGTCCTTTTTAGCGATGAGTCGGCGCGATTTATCCAGCGTGATATACACTGCCACGCTAGAATCCAGCGCATAATTTGCAGGGGTTTTGCTTGGCATAAAGATGTCTTTATCAAGCCCCAAATCCAAAAACACGCCATTGCCCGCATAGCTCACCACACGCAAAAACGCCACTTCACCGCATTGGGCTAGGGGGACTTGTGTCGTAGCCACAGGACGATCAAGCGAATCAGTATAGACAAAGACTTGCACCATATCGCCGATTTGTGCTTGCGCGGGGCAGAATTTCTTAGGCAGCAGGACTTCATAGAGTGCGTGGGGCAGCGGACTAGAATCCACTTTTTGCAATGCTTGCGTATTACTAGAATCCACTTTGAGATACGCGCCGTGTGGGCTTAGGCGTGCTATGCGTAGGCGATTTATCCGCCCTATGTGTATGCCTATCTGTGGCGTATGGGGCTTTTTTGTAAGTGTTTTGGGCGTGTGTGGCATTATTGTAGCAAGGATTTTGCCATTGTGGAGATCCTGCGCCCATCGGCGACATCGCTTAGGCTTTTGGCTTCTTGCATTACCTTGCCTAAATCTTTTAGCCCACTAGCTTGTGTGCGTGCGATAATCTCTTCTAGCCTTTGGCGCAATTGCTCATCGCTAAGCTGGGTAGGCAAATAGCGCAAAATCACTTGCATTTCTTTGCTCTCTTGCTCATATAGATCCGCTCGCCCTGCCTGCTTATAGGCTTGTGCCGCGTCCTCTCGCTGCTTATACGCGCTTTTTAAAATCTTTAGCACAGCATTATCATCAAGGCTGGATCGCGTATCGACCTCAACTTGCTTGATCGCAGCATTAAGCAGCCTCACACAATCGCGCAAAAATGTATCCCCACTTTTCATCGCTTCTTTTAAATCCGCTTGTAATCGCTCTTTGATACTCATCATAGCTCCTTAAATATTGGCACTTAGGAAATGTGCAGACTAGGCACAAAGCGTGCCAAATTGCGCGTGAAGTATAGCAGAATCTAGCCAAACTGGATTCTAGGAACTACAAAAATGTATAAACACAATATGTGTTTAATCGTAACATTCTGCAAAAAATCCTACAAAATTATCAAACACATATTGTGTTTATATAAAATTTAGCATATTATACCCCCAAGCAAATAACTTAAGGAGATCCTATGGGCAAACCACATAAACACATTAGCTTTAATGCCTTTGAGATGAATTGTATCTCTCATTTAAGTCCGGGGCTGTGGCGGTATCCAAACGATCAAGCCCTAAAATATAAAGACATTGAATACTGGCAAAATATCGCACAAATCGCTGAAAAAGGGCTGTTTGATGCGGTGTTTATCGCTGATGTGCTGGGCGTGTATGATATTTATGGGGGCAATGATTGTGGGGCGTTAAAGACTGCCCTGCAAGTGCCTGTCAATGACCCCACACAACTTGCTGTGATTGGTGCGGCGGTTACCAAGCACATAGGCTTTGGGGTAACTGCTGGTGTGCCTTTTGAGCATCCCTATCCCTTTGCTAGACGCCTTAGCACACTAGATCATCTCACAAAGGGCAGGATTGGCTGGAATATCGTTACAGGCTATCTACCAAGTGCTAATAAAAATATGGGCTCAAGTGAGCTGCCGCACAATGAACGCTATGATTTGGCTGAAGAGTATATGGAGGTGATTTATAAGCTGCTAGAGGGGAGCTGGGAAGACTCTGCGGTGATTTTAGATAGGGAGAGTGGGGACTTTGCTGACCCAAACAAGATTCATCACATAGGTCATCACGGCAAATACTTTGATGTCCCGGGTATTCATCTCTGTGAGCCAAGTATCCAAAGAACCCCTGTGCTATTCCAAGCGGGGAATTCTACGCGTGGCAGGCAGTTTGCCGCTACACACGCAGAAGCCATTTTCATCGCCCCACCCACAAAGGAATACGCTAAAATCGCCGTGAAACAAGTGCGAGATGCGCTGATTCAGGCAGGACGCGATCCATATAGTGCCAGAATCTACATTCTAGCTACCATCATCACCGATGAAAATGAGAATCTAGCACAGGCAAAATATAACGATTTATTATCTTACTCTAGCAAGGAAGGCTCTTTAGTGATAAATTCCGGGTGGCTCGGCGTGGATTTAAGCCGCTACGACTTAGAAGATCCATTAAGCAATATCAAGTCAAACGCCATAGTCGCACAAGTAGAAGCCCTGAGTAATTCCACAACAGAATCTGGCAAAGAGTGGAGACTAAAAGACTTACTCAAACTCACAGGGCTAGGCTGTCAAGGACCAAAGTTTGTAGGCTCACCTACGCAAGTCTGCGACACTTTACAAGAAGTGATTGCATATAGCGATGCTGATGGCTTTAATCTAGCCTATGCGACAACGCCCGGGAGCTTTGAAGATGTCGTGCGATTTATCGTGCCAGAGCTTCAAAATCGCGGTGTGTATAAGAGGGAATACACACAAGGCTCACTGCGGCATAAGCTCTTTGGCAAGGGTGATAGGCTAGATTCTAGTCATATCGCTTCGCGTTATCGTGTAGGCGGAGCTAAAAGCACGATTAACGACTACGCTGGGACAGGGCGATTTAAACACAATAAGGAGCAAGACTATGTTATATGATTCACTGCCACAAGGCATTTACATAATCCACGAGAATCCTGAGTGGATACCGCCTTTTAAAGAGGCATTTGATAGGGCTGGGGTTAGATTTAGTGAAATCCTTTTGACGCAAGGGGGGATTACTCTAGATTCTATCCCACCGCAAGGGGTGTTTTGGAGTAGGCTTAGTGCCTCAAGTCATACGCGTGATAATGCCTTTTCTAAGGAGTATGGTCGTGCGTTGTTAGCGTGGCTAGAATCCTATGGGAGAAAAGTGATAAATGGTAGCTCCGTGCTAGAGCTTGAAGTCAGCAAAGTTAAACAAGCCTTGCTTTTAGAATCTTTTTTTAAAGCGGGGGGATATGGCTTTAAAACGCCACAAACACTTGCGGTATTTGGCAAGGAAAGCTTACTAGATTCAGCAAGTAGCTTTGCTAAAAAGCTAGGCAATAAGCCCTTTATCACAAAGCACAATCAAGGGGGCAAGGGCTTGGGGGTGCGGCTTTTTGAAAATGTGAGAGAGTTTAGGGACTATGTGGAATCAGCTGAGTTTTCGCTACCCATTGATGGCATTACGCTCTTGCAAGAGTATGTAGAATCTAGGGAAGCCTTTATCACGCGATGTGAGTTTATCGGCGGGAAGTTTCACTATGCAGTGCGAGTGGATACAAGCAATGGGGCGTTTGAGCTATGCCCTGCTGATGCGTGTCAAATAGATTCTTTAGATTCCAAAGTGGATTTTAGTGGGGTGGATTTTAGTGGGGATTCTAAGTCGGCGGATTCTAAAGTGGATTCTAGCAAGGCGGCAAAATCTACAAGTCGTCCAACACTAGCTGGAGCAGCGTGTGAAGTGGGAGCTGGGGATAAATTTAGTTTGCGTAAAGAGATAGATTTGACAAGTCCTATCGTGCGGTGTTTGGAGCAGTTTTTAGCACTGCATAATATCGCTGTGGCGGGGATTGAGTTTATTGAGAGTGTGAGTGGGGATATTGTGGTCTATGATATAAACACAAATACAAACTATAACTCTACACTAGAATCTAAGATTAGAGAGAATGGCGGGGTGGCAGCGGCGGATAGGCTTGTTGGCTTTTTAAAAGAGCAGTTTGACAAACAATAAAGGAGCAAAAATGAAATTTGGATATTGGAGTCCGGTGTTTGGAAGTTGGCTTAGGAATGTAGATGATGATAGCACGGAGTGTTCTTGGGAGTATATCCGCGATTTAGCCATAAAAGCAGAGAATCTAGGCTATACACTCACCCTTGTGCCAGAGCTGTATTTAAATGATATTAAAGGCGAGAGAGCACCTGCCCTTGATGCGTGGGCTATCGCTAATGGCTTGGCAGCGGTTACCAAAAAGATTGAGATTCTAGCGGCTTTGCGTCCGCAGTATCATCAAGTCGCACTCACAGCAAAGCAGATTGCTACCATTTCACAAATTTGTAATGGGCGATTTTCTATCAATATGGTCTCAGCGTGGTGGGAAGAGGAGGCTAGGCAGTATGGCATAAACTTTGACGCACACGATGATAGATATACGCTCACACAGGAATACACCGATGTTTTGCGGGGATTTTGGAAGCAAAGTCCATTTCATCACAGGGGCAAGTATTTTAGCTTTGAAAATTCCTATAATGAGCCTAAACCACCTAAGATTCCGCTTGTATATGCAGGGGGAGAGAGTGAGATAGGCAGGAATGCTATCACGCAATTTGCGGATTTTTATCTCTTGCACGGCGGCACACTTGATGAAGCAAGAGTGAAAATCGCGGATATGAAAGAGCGAAAGAAAAAGGCAGGATTGCCGCCATTTAAGGGCTTTGGTATGGCGGTGTATATGATTGTCCGTGATAGTGAAGAAGAAGCACAACAAGAGCTACAAAGGATTACTACCATTAAAAATTACGCCGATTATGAAAACTCTTATAAGAATTTCACAGGCAATTCACAGCTTGATGTAGAGATTAGTAAGCAAGAATATAGCGTATCTAATCGTGGTTTGCGTCCCAACCTAATTGGCACACCAGAGAATGTGGCACAAAAGATTAGAGCCTATAAAGAAGCAGGGCTAGATTTACTCATAATCCAATGTGCTAATATGCAAGAAGAGTTGGAGTATATCGCTAAAAAGGTTATGCCATTGGTGTGAGAGCAATATCGTTTAATGCGTGAAAATAGCTTGTATTTGTAGTCAATAGATTGCAATAAGACTAGAATCCAGCAAGCTTTGCTACTTTATCTCACAGATAAATACGCATTCTTTATGCTCTTTGAAGCTTGTTTGTCTATCTGTTTTGCCGCTACTAAAGGGCGTATGTGGAAATGTGAAAAGCGTTGTTTTACCGCTAGATTCTAAGATATTTTGCAAGGCTTGTAGGGAAATTCTCGTATTACTTCTTGCATTTGCTGTGGTGGTGTTGTTATAAGTTACTACCAAGATTCTAGCGATTTTACTAAGATTTGTAACTAAATCTTTGAACGCCTCTTCTGCCCTAGCCGTGCAATATAGGCTTAAATTTTCTGGCTTTGGTTTTAGGGCTATGCCATAGAGTTTTGGGCTATGATTTTTAGCTAGTGTTTCAAGGAAATGGTAGAATCTGCTGTATTGCCTAGAGTTATAAGGCGGATCAATAAAGGCAATATCAAGCTTTATATTTTGTGTGTGAAGCTTTTTTACAAGGGTATTAGAATCTTGCTGATAAATCTCTGTGTGTATATGCGGATTCAAAAAGGGCTTAATAAGTGTAAATTGTAGCCTATCTTGCAAACTCTCTTTTTTACGATAGGCATCATAATGCCCCACTGTGTTTGCGACTTTATCCACACTATAAAGCAAGCTTGCAAGTAGGATAAAATATTCTTTTTGATTGATTATTTTTGTGTGTAAAAGTTCTTGTATTTTCTCTCGTATATATCCCATAAGTTTGCAATCATTATGGCTAAAAAATGTGCCACTAAAATGCAAGGAATAATAATTTTCGCCTAGCATTGCAAAATCTAGCTCTAAAAATTCCTGCCTTATAGAATCCAACTTTTCTTGGCTAAAAGACTCTTTAGCAAAAAAGCCTTGATATATCACAAAATTTGCATATAAAAAATCATTGATATAAAAATGCTTAAATTCTGGCTTTTGCATAAAATAATGGCTCACCACACCTGTCCCAGCAAATACATCAAAAAAGCGTAAATCACTCTTTTTTGTATAGTCAAAACAATGTATAAGCGCAGAATCAATATGTTCTAAAAGCTTTGTTTTTGCTCCTGTATATCGGCGATTATGGGGGTTAAACATTATTTGCCTTTATTTCTAAACTATCAATAAATGGCTTTATCTCATTAAAATACCATTTGCTACCCCAATCATTCTTGCTTGTCAAAAGATTTTTAAACGACTTATAGAGTGATGTGTATGAAAGATTTGAGTGTAAAATTTTACTTAAATCCTGTGTGCTAAGTGGTAGAATACTCATACCCTTAATATAATTTTCATCATTTTCAAAATAGCAATATAAGCGACTTCTAAAGTCATTTAAAACATTTTTATCCAAATAAGGCGCGATGAAAATCGCATAGGATTCTTGCCGCTTATAAGCATCCAATCTCAAGAGCATATTTCCCAAATGCCTTGAGACACTTTCCATTTCTGCACGGCGTTGATTTGTCTTTTCAGTTAGGGTTACTTCTATCATTAAGGAATGGTTTGAATAGGTATAAATAAAATCTGCACTACCACCAACTGCGTGGCTTTTAGGCAAAAGATTAGAATCAAGGCTTAAATTAGCTTCTAAAATCCGCTCAATTTTACACTCATCAACATAGCACCAAACAATAGCAATAATATATTCAAAAATAGTAGGAATGGTCGCTTCTGTGCTAACTAATTGTGCGATTTTTTCATCATTTTTTCTATCTTCAAAAAGCCCTAAAATATAGGCAATATCATCTTTAGTAAAACGAGTTTGCAAAAGGTTTTGCAAGCGTTGCTTATCCCTTGCTTGCTGATAATCTCTTAAATCATTTATTTGAGTGATACCAAGCTCACTTTTACAAAGTGTTAAGAACTCCACATCACTTATCATTTCTTTAAGTAAGTTTTGAGTGATTTCTCCATTTTTTATGATATGTAAAATTTCATTATATTTTGAGTGTTTTACAAGAATCTTAAATATAGGATTAAGCGCAACTTTATCGCTTGAAAATTCAAAGATTCCGCATAGACTTAAATATCTACGATTTAAGTCTAAATAATCATCTAAGTTTGCTTCAATTCTTGCGGTAAAAATAAGTTCAAAAAATCGTTTTGCAAATACTTTTATATCGCCCTGTATAAAATTTTGTAGTGTTGTAATTTTTTCATTTTTAGTTTTTGCATTATGCAGCAAAAAAGTTAAATATGTTTTTTTAAAGGCACTTTTATTTAAATTTTTTAACGCTGTTTCAAAAGTAATCTTTGCTTCCCTTAATGGTAAAAATATTTCTTGTAAAGTTTTTATGATTTCTAAGGCACTTTTTTCTCCTTTAGCAGTCTTAAAATAAAAAGGATTAAAATGATTAGATTTTATATCTTGTATGAAAGATTCTAAATATGTGTAGTCAATCATTACACTGCCTAAATTTTTTATAAACTCTTGTGTGCTAGGAAAATTATCAATCAAAGGCAGATATTTAAAATCCTGCAAACACATTTCCCCACCATTAAGTCTAAACACTTCCAAATATCGCTCAAACAATCCATCTCTTATAGAATCCTTACTAAACCACAAACTTGCTTTTATAAAAAACAAAGACACTAAATCAATTTGTAAAAACTCATTAGCAATCTTATAGCCCTCATTTTCAATCAATCTTAAAAGTTCTAATCCTTGTTGTGTTAATCTTTTTTCTTTGCGACATATAAGATGATAATTTTCTAAAGGGGCAGATTTTACCCGTGCATCTTTTGTGCCTAAAGATTTTGTGCTACTTTTGGATTCTATAAGTTTGTTTGCTTTTAAAAGTTCTAAATATCGCATTTGCAGATTTGAATTATTTTCCCACACTTCTTTGGAATCTGCATTTTTAAATAAACTATCAAATAGCATAAGTTGTGTTTCAAAATTATAGAGCAATCTATCCACCCTATTGCTTGTATTACCAAAATAGCTATATTGCATTCTTTTTCCTTTAGTAATTAGTAACTAGCACCTCACTAGATTCTGTCCTTTTTGTTTGGTAATTGCAATTTTTATAGTGAAATTCTAGCTTATGCACTCTAAAACCTGTTTTTTTAAGCCATTCTTTTAATACTATATGCTCTCTGCCTTTATGGGCTAAAACATTAGAAAACGCAAAGCGCACCCCTATAGAATCCAGCTTTTCCATAAAGACATATAAATCGCATTCATCTTGTTGCATCCAGCCACCATTTTCATTATAGCTTGCAAGGGCTAAAAGATAAGGCGGATCAATATAAACAAAATCTTTAGAATCCAAAATATCTAAATCAAAATCCCTAAAATCACAGCATAAAAGCTTAGGTTCTAATCTCTGCAACTCCTGCACAAAATGCTGCAATTTTGCTCGCATTTTTGTATTAAAATCCCTTTTTCCACAAGGTAGATTAAATGCGCCTTTAGCATTAAAACGCATTTGATTATTGAAGCTAAATATAAGTAACACAAAAAGCTTTATGGGACTTTTGTTTATATTGTAGTCATTTTTCAATCGCTCAAAGCCTTTTTTATTGTAGCTTGCTAGCCCTTCTTGACTATCGCAGTCATAATATTTATAGCCGAAATCCGCAGTGTTTGATAAACCATAAGATTCTATAATGGATTCTATCTCTTGCAATAAGACCTTAAAAGGCGTGTGTAAAAAAAGCGTAAAAATTTCTATCAAAGGCTTAGACTTGTCATTGAAAATAATATTTTTACAATGCTTATAAATGCCGACATTTATCCCCACACTTCCACCGCCACAAAATAAATCCACACAACTCCCCATATCTCTTGGGAAAAGTGGCAAGATTTGCGGCAATAGCTTTGCCTTAGAGCCTGTGTAGTTAATAGGACTTTGTATAGGCACAAAGCGCGATAAACTCTCACAAATTTTTGTCAAGTGTCGCCTTAGGCAGTAATGCACATTGCTCCAACACCCTTTGGGCTAGATCTTGGCTTGTGGCATCAAGGATAATATCTGCTTGAGCCTTGTAGCTCTCCTGTCGCGCTAGGAATAGCTCCTTTGCCTGAGAAAGATTGGCAAAAAGTGGTCGAGAGTCATAATCCTGCTGGCTTAAACGCGCACAAATTGCTTCAAAACTTATGGATAGAAACACCACTTTCCCCATAGACTTAAGATCGTGATATATAGGCATACCACCGCCTGTGGCGATGATCGCCCCACGCACACTGGATTCTACCCACGATACAAACTCGCCCTCTTTCTTACGGAATGTCTCCTCCCCAAAGCGTGCGAAAAACTCTTTCACACTTATCCCACTTGATTGCTCAATGACCTTATCGCTATCTAGCACAAACCGCCCGCATATCTTGCTTAGCTCCACAGCTAGCGTGCTTTTCCCGCAGCCCATAAAGCCGATCAATACGAGATTTTTCATCGCACAGAGATGATATAGTAGTCCCCATCGCGCGTGATGTCATAGGGGTATTGCCCATCAAGGGTAATGACAAAGCGATAAAAGTCCTTATGCACGCCCACTGCTACTTTGGTGAAATATTTGACACCAAGCTGCACAGAGCCGCTTGGATTCTCATCTCTTTTCTCAATATCAAGCACAATGCGATAGGGGCTTGGCAGGACAAAGGAGCGCACGATACTAGAGCTTGTGTAGAGATAAAACTTGCTCCCCTGTGTGAAAAACTGAAATGGCTTAATCGTCCAATACCGCACATCTTCGTTTAAAATCGCGCCCTTTTGCGTAAGTAGCAGCGGATAATGCCAATCGATACTCTCATCAATGGGAATTGTCTTTGTCCCTATGGTGCCATCGATGTTTTGGTAAGTGATTGTGATGCTTTTTAGGATTCTAGCGGTGCTTGGGAGCTTGAAGTCTAGATCTTTAAAAGGATCTTTCGCATTTTTTTGGATAAAGCTATCTTCTTTGGGCTGGATAACAGGCTCAAAGGGATTTTCTCTCGCGTGCAAGGATAATAGCACCCCCACCACAATCCACAACACAAGCCCCTGTCGTATCCACGCCCTCACGGCTCAAGCCCTTTTAGCTCAAATAAGTCTTTTTGCAATCGCGCATTTTTGGCTTGAAGATCGCTTACTTCTTCAAGTAGCTCATCGCGCTGGGCGATGTTTCTAAGCAGGACTTCAAGTGAATTATCCCCAAAGAGCAAAAATCCCACATACGCCCCCATACACACTACGGCAATAAAGCCATAAATGTAGATTCTACGCGCATAGATTCTATACCAAAACTGATGTGTCGCAAGCAGGGCAAGATAGGCGCGCATAGATTCTTCTTATAAGACATTTTTATCAAAGAGTGATCTGCCTAGATACTGCGCATTGGCGATGTCTTTTTGGATAGCAAGCAAGCGATTATACTTGCTCATTCTTTCACTCCTAGCAGTCGAGCCTGTTTTAATCTCGCCTGTATTAAGCGCGATAGCAAAATCCGCGATAAAGTGATCTTCACTCTCTCCGCTTCGGTGGCTCATAATGCACTTATAACCGTATCTTTGGGCAAGGCGCACGGTTTGCATTGTCTCACTCACGGTGCCGATTTGATTGGGTTTAATCAAAATCGCATTGGCGATGTTGCCCTTAATCCCTTGGGCTAAAATCTCGTGATTGGTTACAAACAAATCATCGCCCACAAGCTGGATTCTATCTCCTAGTTTTTGAGTAAGCAGCTTCCAGCCCTCCCAATCATCTTCACTTAGCCCGTCTTCGATAGAGACGATGGGGTATTTCGCACAAAGCTTCTCGTAATATCCCACAAGCTCACTAGAATCCAGTTTTCTCCCCTCGCCTTTTAGGTGGTAGATTCCAGCCTCATCGACAAGCTCGCTGCTCGCTACATCAAGTGCGATAGCGATTTGCTCGCCACTCTTATAGCCTGCTGCTTCAATCGCGCGCAAAATCACTTCAATAGGCTCTTCATTGTTTGTGAGATTTGGCGCGAAGCCCCCCTCATCGCCGATACTTGTGATATGCCCAGATTTGTGTAGAATCTGCTTTAAATGCTGATACACCTCCGCACTCGCACGCAAAGCCTCATCAAAGGTATCAAAGCCTAGAGGCATAATCATATATTCTTGGAAATCCACCGTGTTATCCGCGTGGCTACCGCCGTTAATGATATTAAGCATTGGCACAGGGAGCGTGATCGCATTGCTCCCACCTAGATAGCGATAGAGAGGGATATTTAGGCTTTTTGCCGCCGCTCTTGCCACTGCCATAGAGACACCAAGCGCAGCATTTGCACCGATATTTGCATAATTATGCGTGCCATCAATATCTTTCAAAATCCCATCAATTAGCCCTTGATCAAAAGGACTAGAGCCGATGAGCGCGTCTGAAATAGTGGTATCGACATTTTCGCACGCCTTTAGCACACCCTTACCCAAAAATCGCTTTTTATCCCCATCACGCAGCTCTAGAGCCTCTCTCTTACCCGTGCTAGCCCCACTTGGCACAATGGCACTAGCACTTGTGCCATCGCTTAGAAAGACACTTGCGCAAATGGTTGGATTCCCCCTAGAATCTAGCACTTCTTGGGCATAAATATTATCGATGTAAATCATTGAAGCTCCTTTAGGTGGTGTTAGTTGGATTCTGGCTCATCTGGAAGCGGGAGGATCTCTTCACTCGTGCCGATTTGCTCTTTGATCTTTTGGGTGATTTCTTGGGCTAGGGCGGTGTTTTCTCTAAGCATAAGTTTGGCATTTTCCCTGCCTTGCCCTAGCTTTTGGTCCTTATAGCTTAGCCACGCACCGCTTTTATCGATGAGATCAAGCTTCACGCCATAGTCGATGATCTCGCCCTCTTTGCTAATCCCCTCGCCAAACATAATGTCAAACTCCGCTTCTCTAAATGGCGGGGCGACTTTGTTTTTCACCACTTTTGCTTTGACGCGGTTGCCGATATGCTGCTCATTTTGCTTAAGAGATGCTATGCGGCGTATGTCGATCCTCACACTTGCATAAAACTTCAGCGCATTCCCACCTGTGGTGGTCTCTGGGCTGCCATAGCCCATCATACCGATTTTCATACGGATTTGATTGATAAATATTAGCGTGGTATTCATCTTGTGCAATGCGCCTGTAATTTTGCGCAAAGCGTGGCTCATAAGGCGTGCTTGCAAGCCCACATGCTGATCGCCCATATCGCCATCGATCTCTGCCTTTGGCGTGAGAGCTGCCACAGAGTCGATGACGACCAAATCCACCGCCCCACTTCTCGTAAGTGTCTCTAAAATCTCTAACGCCTGCTCGCCATTATCTGGCTGGGAGACAAGGAGATTTTCTGTATCGACCCCAAGCTTTTTTGCATAATACACATCAAGCGCGTGCTCGGCATCGATAAAGGCAGCGATTCCGCCATTTTTCTGGCACTCTGCGACAATTTGTAGTGAAAGGGTCGTTTTCCCGCTGGATTCTGGACCATAGATTTCAATAATGCGCCCCTTTGGCACACCCCCAATCCCCAGAGCCATATCAAGCCCAAGCGAGCCTGTCGCGATAGAATCCACCTTTTCCACCTGCTTATCCCCAAGCCGCACAAGCGCACCTTTGCCAAAGGCTTTATCAATCTGCTTTAACGCTAGATCGATCGCCTTTTTTTTATTCTCGTCCATCGCCATAACAATCCCTTACGAAGTATTTATCTATCGGTATTTGACCAAGTGCAAGGCTGGATTATAAGCTAGTTTTTATCAAACTTTCCTTAATGCTTCTTGAAGCATTTTAGGCTACTTTGCGCACTATATATCGCATATAGATTTCACTCTTTGTAGCTTAAGCACCCTTGTGCTACAATCACTGCCAAACACAGCAACCGAGCTAGAATCCACTTTTAGGACTTAAGAATGATCGATCGGCGTGTGCTAATCCACTTTGACATACTGCTTCCTATCCTTATCATTCCCATTGTGCTGCTCTCATATCTACTCATCGGCGAGGCAAGCCCTAGCCAAAATCTCCGCCAAAGCATTTATATCCTCATCGGGCTTTGCGCGTTTGTTGTGGCGTTTTTTATCCCGATACGACAGCTTAATAAATCCATAGTGATTTTTTATTGGATTTGTATCGTGCTGCTGATTTTGGTGTATATCATCGGCACAAAGCAGCTAGGGGCGCAAAGGTGGATTACCATAGGGGCTTTTTCTATCCAGCCAAGTGAGCCGGTCAAAATCGCTATCATCTTGCTTCTAGGACTCCATATCCACAACAACCCTCCGCCACCGCAGGGCTATGGGCTAAAGCAGTTTGCTATCCTTAGTGGCTATATCTTGCTCCCTTTTGTGCTGATCCTAAAGCAGCCTGATCTAGGCACTGCGCTTGTGGTGCTGTTTGTGGGATTTGGGACATTATTCTTAATCGGGGTAAATTACAAAATCTGGACAGCTATCATCATCACCACCCTTGTCGCCTCGCCGCTCATCTATGGCTCACTCAAAAACTATCAAAAAAAGCGTATCCACGACTTCATCGCGGAAAAGCCTAGCTACCATGTCCAGCAAAGTATCATCACCATAGGCTCTGGCGGCTTATTTGGCAAAAAGAAAGAAGACTCCACGCAAACCCAGCTCAAGTTTCTCCCCATTGCTACAAGTGATTTTGTGTTTGCGTATTTTTCGGAGCGGTATGGGCTTGTCGGGGGTGTCGTGCTACTTGGGCTATATATTTTTCTCACCCTGCATATCTTGTCTTTTTCTCTCATCGATCCTAAAGACTATCGCCTACGCGTGATGGCTTGCTCTGTGGCATTGCTGTTGTTTTTCTATGTGGCGGTAAATATCAGTATGACTATCGGGCTTGCCCCTGTTGTGGGGATACCTCTGCCGCTTTTTAGCTATGGTGGAAGTAGCTTTATCACTTTTATGATATTTTTTGGGCTACTAGAAAACTTGCTTGCCTTTAGGTTTAATTTCAGTTATAATGCCAATCCTTTCAAGGCGATCTTACGCTCCCCTAAATACAGACGATAATCACGGATCTTTAGCTCAGCTGGTCAGAGCACTCGGCTCATAACCGATTGGTCGTAGGTTCAAGTCCTACAAGATCCACCATTCTTAATTTATCTTAGCGATTTTACTTAGTGAAGGATCTTTATGCGCACACTTCTTCTTATGCGTGGGCTTCCAGCCAGCGGCAAAAGCTCTTGGCTACGCGAGCATAATCTCCACCCCTACGCGCTAAGTCCAGATTGCTTGCGGCTTATGGCAAGTGCGCCGATTATGCTACCTACGCCAAACACCCTCCACGCTAGCCCCACGCAAAAAGTGGATTCTAGCTATATAATCAATCAGGCAAACGACAAGCGCGTATGGAAAATGCTCTTTGAGCTTTTAGAGCTAAGAATGGCTAGGGGAGACTTCACTATAATCGATGCCACACATACAAGCTTGCAAGCCTTGCGTGCGTATGAGAGCCTAGCCCAGAGCTATCGCTACCGCATTTTTGTGCTAGATTTTAGCGATGTGAGCCTAGAGATAGTCAAAAAGCGCAATTATGCAAGAAGCCTGACAGCTAGCCACAAAGCCGTGCCAGAATCTATCCTAGAATCTATGGCAAAAAGACTGCAAGACTCCTCTGCCCTTCCCTCGCGCTACACACTGCTAAAGCCAGAATCCGCTTTTGAGCATTTGTGCCTAAAGCCCATTGATTTAAACGCCTATACCGCTATCCACCACATAGGCGATATACACGGCTGCATTGAAAGTGTCATAGAATACTTGCTATATAGCTTTATCCTAGAAGCACGCACCCCACCCTATCGCACAAAGCAGCAAGCACTAGATGCCTTGCGCCAAAGCAACTTCGCCAAAGAAATCTGCCTACAACTCTTCCACCCCACTTCCTACTATATATTCCTAGGAGATTATATCGATAGGGGCGTGGGTAGCGGAGAGGTCGTGGCTCTGCTGCTAGCGATTATGGAAGAGCGCAATATCTGCCTACTTGAAGGCAATCACGAGCGATGGCTGCAAAAATGGGGCAAAGAGGAGCTAGGGGATAATGAATTTAGCACCTTTAGTGTGAAAGATTTAGAGCAAGCAGGACTTAGCCCCAAAGATACGCACCGCCTTTATGCCAGACTACGGCAATGCGCTTACTATACCTTTGATAATAAACAAGTGCTATGCACGCACGGAGGCTTACCCACCTTGCCGGAAAATCTCTTGTTCATTGGCACAAGGCAGCTTATCTATGGCAGTGGAGATTATGAAGATATGCAAAGCTGTGCGCGAAATTTTGCCAAAACGACAGACTCTAGCACTTATCAAGTCTTTGGTCATCGCAATAGAGAAAAGCACGGCGTGCGTGTCTATGAGCGCAGCTTCGCCCTAGAAGGAGGCGTGGAGTTTGGGGGGTGCTTGCGTGCGTGTATCTTGCGCCACTCTAGGCTACCTGTATCACTGCATACCAAAGCCCCAGCAAAGCACAATCTACAATCCGCGCTTAGCGGGGATCTACTAGGGCTTGTGCTAGGAGATTTTTGCGAAATTTACTTACAAAATAGCAAAGACTCTGCCCTAGCACACCGCCTAAATGCTAGGCACAATGCTAGGAAAATCCACAGCCTTGTAGAAAAGCTACGCAAAAGCCCCCTAATCAAAGAAAAAAGCTTTGGTCCCATCTCAAGCTTTAATTTCACAAAAGAAGTCTTTTATCACAAAAAGTGGAGCACGCTCACTTGCAAGGCACGCGGACTCTTTATCGACACGCACGCCTATAAAATCGTAGCGCGAAGCTATGATAAATTCTTCAACCTCTATGAGAGAGAAGAATCCTCGCTAGAATCTTTGCAAGAGCATCTCTCCTACCCTGTGCAAGTCTATATCAAAGAAAATGGCTTCCTAGGCATAATGAGTGGTGTTAGTGCTTATTGCCTAGAATCCACTTTTGCAAACGCGGATTCTATGAATTGCCACGCCACTGCTAGCACAATGTCTCGCAATGACAGCAAAAAAGTGGATTCTAGCAACGCCCAGAATCCACACGAGCAGGCAAAGGACTCTAAGATTTCTAAAGAAACTGCGCCTTGCTTTTGCGATGAGCAAACAAGCAAAGCGGTGCAAGGCGGGGGCACGCAAGCAGGTCTCTTTAGAGAAGCTCAATCCTCCAACGCAACGCCAGAAAGCAAGCTCTTCATCACTTCAAAATCCGATGCCCTAAGCCCCTATGCCACAATTATGCGCGAGCTTATTGATAGCCACCTAGCTCACCACGCACGCACGATCCAAAGCACCAAAGAGTCCCTAGAATCCACTCTTGCCACCTATCTAAAAGACCAGAATCTAAGCTTAGTGTTTGAGATAATAGAGCCTAGCAAAGACCCCCATATCATCGCTTATAGCACGCCGCAAGTCATCTTGCTTGATGCCATCTACAACACCCCAAATCTTGCCAAGCTACCTTATGATGAGCTCTGCGCACTAGGGGCTAGATTTGGCTTTAAGGTTAAAGAGCAAGTAGGCAGTATCGCGTGCTGGGAGGAGTTTATGGAGTTTTTGCGCAAGCACGATCAACTGCCTAGCGATGAGTCGCCACACGCAAAAGATTCTAGGCTTTTGGGCAGTGGGGCTAGGGAAGATGGCTTTATTGAGGGCTTTGTGCTAGAAGATAGCGCAGGCTTTATGCTTAAAATCAAGCTCCCATATTATCAAGGCTGGAAGCACTTGCGCAATCTCCTAGAATCCCCTAGCGCAAAATCGCGCCACAATCTTATCGCCAAGCTCAAAAGCCCACTTGCACAAGAGTTTGCCAAATGGCTAGAATCCACCTCCACAGAGCAATCGCTCATCGCCTTGCGAGAGCAGTTTCTCAAAGCACGCAAATCATCTCACTAGATCCGCCCCGCTAGAATCCACAATCATTACTGCTAGCTAGATCTAGCTAGGCTTTGCACTTTAGAGCTATGATTTTTTCAGCATTCTTCTTAGCGAGACATAAAACTTCATCCACTCATCAAGCGGCATAAGCGGGTGTCCGCCCCACTTGGTGTGTGGGGGGAGATTTTTCCCCACAGCCCCACGCCCAGCTATCTGCACAAAATCGCCAATGTGTATATGCCCTCCTGTGCCTGCTTGTCCGCCCATTATCACATTGCGCCCTGTGGTGGTAGAGCCAGCAAGCCCCACCTGTGAGACAAGCAAGGAGTTCTCGCCGATTATGCAGTTATGCCCGATTTGCACGAGATTATCGATTTTGCTACCGCGCTTAATCATCGTTACCCCAAATACTGCGCGATCAATGGTAACGCTCGCGCCGATCTCTACATCATCGCCGATTTCTACAATGCCATTATGCTCGATCTTGCAATGCTCCCCAGAATCTGTATGCGCATAGCCAAAGCCATCGCTGCCGATCACGCTGCCTGCGTGGATATTGACACGATCGCCGATAATGCTCTGGCGATAGATGACAACATTAGGATAGATTTTGCAATCATCGCCGATATGCACGCCATCACTTAGGACAACACCGGGCATTATGCAAGTCCTAGCACCGATATGCACGCCATCGCCGATATGCACACCCTGCATAATCTGCGCACTTGGGTGGATATGCGCACTTTGGGAGTCTGTGGGCTTGCTTGGGTCATAGAGTGTGGGCTCTAAAGGATTGGCAAACTCACTTATAGCAAAGCATTGGGAGAGCTTGGCGAAAGCTAGATGTGGATTTGGGACAAAAAGGGCTTGGATATGAGGTGGGAAAAGCTCTTTATGCGCGAGATAATCGCGCTCACGCACTAGCACCGCGCCCACTTGTGAGCTAGATAGCAAGGCAAAATACTTAGGCTGATCAATATAGCTTATATCCTCACTTCCGCCTTGCTCTAGGGGCGTTAGAGAGGCTATGGGGAAATCCCTTGTGATAGGATTTGTGATCCCAAGCATATCAATGATTGAAGAAAGATATATCGGCTCCATACTACTCCTTTACACTACGCAAGCACACTTTGCGTGATAGCATAAAAGCTTTTTGCATCTAATGATGCGCTGCCTACTAGCACGCCATTGACATTGGGGATTGATAGGATCTCTTTGGCATTGCTAGCATTCACACTGCCGCCGTATAAAAGTGGATTCTGGACTAGGGTGCGTAAAAATGCGTGTGTTTGGGCGATTTCTTGCACACTAGCACTTCTACCCGTGCCAATCGCCCAGATAGGCTCATACGCCACGCTTACGCGAGTGGATTCTACATCTATGCCTGCAAACTGCGCTTGCAAATACTCTTGCACCGCTTTTTCTCCCTGCTTGCGCACACTCAAAGGCTCGCCCACACAATACACGATAAAAAATCCAAGCCTAGCGAAAAACGCAAACTTCTCTGCGATGAACTCTTGGGACTCATTAAGCAAAACACGCCGCTCACTATGCCCGATAAGTATCGTGCGCACCCCCATAGACTCCAGAGCTTGCACGCCGATCTCCCCTGTGAAAGCCCCGCTATACGCTGGATAGGCGTTTTGCACGCCGATCTCCCCAAAAGGCGCGAAGTCTTTAGAAGCTTGAAGGCTTAGAGCCTGTGGGAAAAACACTAGCTCATTCTCACGCAAAAACTCCTGCGAGAATCCTAGTGCGCCTAAGGTGGTGAAATACTCCTGCACAGAGTGCGCGGTGTGGTTGCATTTAAAATTTGCCATAAACTGCATACAAAGCCTTTGAAATCCTAGAATGTAGCTCTGCATTATACTTAAAACTTCCATAATTAAAGTGGCGCGATAGGTTTTGCTTGTATAATCACGACTTTGGAGACAATAATGGCAAAAGATAGAATATTTCAAAGCAAAAAAGAGCAGAAATTCACATTCAACGATGAAGTTGCAAGCGTGTTTGATGATATGCTTGCTCGATCGATCCCCTACTACAAAGACACGCAACAGCTGTGTATCGACTTTTTATCCACCTTCGCTAGGCAGGGCAGGATCTATGATCTAGGCTGCTCCACGGGCAACACCCTACTAGCCCTAAGAGAGCAAGTAAGCGGCGAGCTAATAGGGCTAGATAGCTCTCAAGCGATGATTGATCAAGCCACGCGCAAGGCAAACGCCTATAATGCGGATATTTGCTTTATGTGTGCGGATATTATGGACTTCCCTTACGAAAATGCGCAAGGACTCATTGCCAATTACACCTTGCAGTTTATCCGCCCACCTCTGCGTGCCAAACTGCTTGCTAGGCTCTATAATGCCCTAGAATCCAGCGGCGTGCTGATCCTTAGTGAAAAGACCATAAGCCATAGTCCGCACCTAGATGCGCAAATGATCTCCTACTATCATCAATACAAAGCCCGCAATGGCTACACCAAAAGCGAGATCGCCGCTAAAAGAGAAGCCCTAGAAAATGTGCTTGTGCCATATAGCTTAGAAGAAAATCTTGCCCTGCTCAAAGATGCGGGGTTTGCTAGCGTGGAAGTGCTATTTAAGTGGGTCAATTTTGCGACATTTATCGCAGTCAAATAACGCGCAAGTGCTAAGGCACAACACGCCAAACCCCCTAGGATCCACTTTTTCACACAATGCGCCTTGTCTGTCATTGCGAGCCGACTTGTCGGCGTGGCAATCCATACAAAAAACCGCCAAGCCCCCTAGGATCCACTTTTGACAAGGATTCAGCTTGCGGGCTAGATCGTGGTTTTCACTTGCAAGCTTTTGCACGCCACTCTAGCCCCAAAGCCAAAACGCCTTAGGGCTTTTTAGGGTCGATTAGCTCACTTACTTGCAAATAATACTTCCCCACACGCCCCAAATGCGGCGGCAAAAACCGCAGATCCTCTCTATAAATCACATCATCAATAAAGCAGCCCTTTGCCTCTAGAAACACGCTAGTATCACTCCCGCCAAAGCTCTTTGTCTCTACCAAATCACAAAAATACGCCACCTTCACGCCTTGGGCGATTGGGGGGTATTGTGTATGCACAGCTTGCAGGCTAATATCAAAGGCACTTGCCTCACTTCTCTCATAAGGCAGCTCTTGGGAGCTAGACTCTAGTAGCGGGAGGAAATCCACCATCACAAGATTGATCGTAGCCTTTTTTGTAGCTAGGAGATTGCGCAAGGTGTCCTTCTGCTCGCCATTAGATTTTGTGCCCATACACAGACTAAAAATCACAGGATTAGAGCTTACCACGCTAAAAAAGCTAAAAGGCGCGAGATTTAGCGTGGCATTGTGGCTAATGGTGCTAATCCACGCGATCGGGCGCGGGGTTATGGTGTTGCTAAGGATACGATATTTGGTCAAAGCCCCTTGTGTAGCAAAATCAAGTAGCATAAATTCTCCTTATTTACTAAGCTTTGGCTTATGCAGTATCGCTAAAGCCGCTTCTATCACCATCTCTGGGCGCAAGTCTTTCATACATTTATGATGTCCCAAAGGACATACGCGCTTTTTGCACGGCGCACAAGGGAGATTGAGATTGAGCAAGGCACAATCTCGCGCACGCCACGGCGCAGTCTCGAGCATATTTGTAGGACCAAAGATTGCTACCATAGGCACGCCTAATGCCGCTGCTATATGCATAGAGCCGCTATCGTTGGTGATGAAGAGATCTAGGGCTTGGAGGGCTTGGAGGAGGGTGGGGATAGTTGTTTGCCCGCAAGCGTTGATTATTTTGGGCGTTTTGGGCGTTGGCTTTTCTAAAGAAACCTGCGAGCTCACGCTCGCACCGCTTCGCTTGTTTTGCGCGCTTTTGCGGGAGTCTGCGCGGTGGGCTTGCTCATTACCGCTAAGGTAAATCCCTTCGCCCACCGCTCGCCGCGCGCAACCCACAAAACGAAGTTTCTTTAGAAAATCATCGCAAAATCCTGCCGCCTGCGAGTCGCTATCAAACACACTTTGGGCGTTTTTCCTAGAATCCACTTTTGGCGTTTTGTTAGCATTATTTTCAAAAGTGGATTCTAGGGGTTGGGCTTGTTCTGTAATGCCGCTGCGGGATTCTAGGATTTCTAAAGAAACTGCGCCTTGCTTGTTTTCTAAAGAAGCTACGCTTTGCGATGAGAAAGTAGGGTTTTTACTAAAGAAACCTGCTTCGGCTTCGCCTTGCACCGCTTCGCTTGTTTTCAAGCCGCGCAAGGAGATAAGACTTAGGTGTCTATCGAGCGGCGATGAAATCCACGATTTATCGCGCAAAGCTGAATCCCCCAAGATGAAGTCTATTTCCTTAATAATCCACTCCGCTAGCTGCCTATCTGCCTCCACTCCATAGATCACCACCTCCGCCCCCATAGCCGCAAAATACGCCCCCACGCACGCATAATGCTCCTTATCCCAGCACTTCGCACTGCCATAGGCTGCGCCCGGATTTAGCCCTATGCGTAGGTGTTTGCGAGACTTACTAGAATCTAGTGGCTTTGTGTGAAGTTTGAGTGGGGGGATGTGGGTGGTGCTTTCCCCAAAATCCTCATTTTGTTTGGGCGATTCAGCTTGCGGGCTAGAATCGCTTTGACATTGTTGGTGTTCCTTTAGAGAAATCCTACCGCCTGCGGCGTGGTTATCAAACACACTTTGGGCGTTTTTCCTAGAATCCACTTTTTTATTTTCGGCTTCTTTTTCTGTCATTGCGAGCGGTGCTTGCACCGCGTGGCAATCCATTTTCTGCGATTTCTCAAAAGTGGATTCTAGGGGTTGGGCTTGTTCTGTAATGCCGCTGCGGGATTCTAGGATTTGCGATGAGAAATTGGGGTTTTTCAAGCCGCGCAAGGAGATAAGACTCGAGTGTCTATCGACACAGCGCGGCGAAGAAATCCCCGATTTATCGCGCAAAGCCGAATCCCCACCAAGTAAAGCCAAATCTATCAGCCGCACATAACTCTCCACCTGATGAATCCCCCCAACTCTCCCAAGCTTATGAGTCAAAAACACATTCCCAAGTCCCCGTTTATAGCCCACTCGCACCCTAGCTCCAGCGGCAAAGAGTAGCAATGCGCTATAAAAGTGATTGGTAAGGGTTATGCCTATGTCAATCCCCCCATCACACTCTAGCCTAGCTCTAATCGCACGCCCTAGCTGCCAAGTGGCTTTAAGGCGGTTTTTTGCCTGCTTGGTGGAGTCCTCAAAGCAGGCATATATGCGAGAATCCGCGCTAAAAAGCTCCAAAATACTCTTAGGCGCGATGAGACAAAGCCTAGCGGTAGGAAGCTGCGTAAAGAGCATTTCTATACAAGGTGTGCTCATCACGCCATCACCTAGCCAATTTGGCAGGCGCATAATGATAATAGGGCTTGTGGGCTTTATGGGGTCTCCTTTGTGGTGTGTGCTAGTGCCTAGCTAAATGATAATTTTAGCAACTTTGTTGTAATATCGCGCCTTTAGATTTTGGCTTGGAGGAGTTATGGCAGATCTTGTAGTCCCCCGCACACTAAGTGGCTTCCGCGATAGGCTTCCTAAAGAAGCAATGGCAAAGGAAAAGCTCCTGCAAAAGCTCTCTAGTGTCTTTGAGAGCTTTGGCTTTGCCCCCATAGAAACACCGCATTTAGAGTATGCAGATATTTTGGTCAAACACGGCAGCGATGAGATACAAAAAGAGCTCTATCGCTTCAAAGATCACGGCGGGCGCGATGTGGTGCTGCGCTTTGATCAAACTGTGCCACTAGCGCGCTTCATCTCGCAGTATAGAAATGAGCTTGATCTGCCATTCAAACGCTTTGCTATTGGCAATGTCTTCCGCGGAGAGAGAGCGCAAAGAGGCAGATATAGGGAATTTACGCAATGTGATTTTGACTTTATCGGGAGTGATTCTATCGGCTGTGATGCGGAGATTATCCAAGTCATCTACGCCTCTCTAGCCACGCTTAATATCGATGAATTTACCATTTGGGTCAATCACCGCAGCATTTTAAATGGGATTTGCAAGCACTTTGCTATCACAGAGATTGAAGGCTTTTTGCGCAGCATTGATAAGCTTGAGAAAATCGGCAGAGATGGCGTGGCAAAAGAGCTAGAAGCCTTTGTGGATTCTCATAAAATCGATGAGATACTAGGCATTATCACAATGCGCCAAACCATCGCTGTTGATGAGTTTTTAGACTCGGTGGGGTATATGAAAGCGTGGAATGATGAGCTAAAAAAGGGGCTAGAAGATCTTGAAGAGATGTTTTCTATCCTAAAGCACCTTGAAATGGACACATCAAAATGCCGCGTGGATTTCTCTATCGCTAGAGGGCTTGGCTACTATACGGGCATCGTGTATGAGACGACACTCAATCGGCTCAAAAATATCGGCAGTGTCTGCTCTGGCGGGCGATATGACAATCTCACAAAGTCCTTTTCTAAAGAATCTTTAAGCGGCGTTGGGGCGAGCATTGGGCTAGATAGATTGCTAGCGGCATTAGAGGAGCTAGGATTGCTACAAGGCAGAAGCACAAGTGCTCGCGCACTCATTGCTTGTATGGATAGCTCTTATCTAGGCTTTGCCCATAAAATCGCAGAATCCTTGCGCCGTAGTGGGATCTACACAGAAGTCTATCCCCAAGCCCAGAAGCTTAAAAAGCAGCTTGCCTATGCTAACAACAAAGGGCACGAATACTGCCTAATCATCGGCGAAAATGAATTTCTAAGCCATACTTTCACGCTAAAAAATATGACCACAGGTATGCAGCTAGAATCGCTAAGCTTTCTCCGCGCACTAGAGATTATGAAAGAATGAAAGCCACCATATTAGGACAAGCTCTGCATAAAAGTGGATTCTACTACTTGGTGCGCTTTGTGGGGGTAGCGAGCCTAGCAGCATATATCAGTGCTTGTGCGGTGAAAAATGACGATACTCCTATGGGCTTGCAGCCCCAAGACTTGCGACTAGATAGTAAAAAGATTTTTCTCACCACAACGCAAGCGTGCGTGCCGCATTTGCAGCCCCAAGCTCTGCTAAGCTTTGTGGGTGATAATGTGCTAGGAGATTATAAAGGCAGCTCTGGGGCGACCTTTAATGCCAAGTTTGAAGAAGTGGGCGGCGATCTGGGGTATTTCTCTTTGGGTGTGCGTGAAGTTTTGCAAGCTGATGATCTAAGCATTGGCAATATGGAGGGCGTGCTTAGTGATAAGCCTTTGAAAAATGCCTTTGATAAGCCCTTTTCCTTTAAAGGGGCTTCACACTATGCCAAAATCCTTACCACCGCAGGCTTTGAAGCGATGAATATCGCTAATAATCACTCGCGTGATTATGGCAAGCAAGGCTTTGAAGATACGATTACGCATTTACGCGCACAACATCTTGCGGTCTTTGGGGAGGGGATTGTGCATATCTATGAAGTCAATGGCATAAAAATTGGGCTAGCTGGGCATAGAGGCTGGAATCTAGGCATTAAACCCCAAGTGGCAAAAGAGATCAAAGCCCTAAGAGACCAAGGCGCGGAGCTTGTGATTTTCACCTTCCACTGGGGGGAGGAGCGGCAGCACTATCCCAACGCCGCGCAAAGAGAGCTAGCGCATTTTACTATTGACTCTGGGGCGGATATGGTGATAGGACATCACCCCCATGTCTTACAAGGCGTAGAGACATACAAGGGCAAAAAAATCGTGTATAGCCTAGGGAATTTCATCTATGGAGGGGCAAAAAATCCCGCTGATAAAGATAGTATGATCTATCAAACGCGCTTTATAAGGCTAGATTCTGCGCGTAAAAGGCGTGAGTTTATAGAGGACTTGCGCTTTGATGCGTGTGCGCAAGAAGCCTACTTGGAAAAGCCATTTATCAAAGGTGTGGAGCGAGTCGATGAGCTAGGGGATTTCGTGCTAGTGCATAGCGTAATCCCTGTAAGCATTAGCTCCACACCAAGCTATAATGACTACTCTCCTAGGATCTATGCCAATGACTCTAAAGGCTTTGATAGGGTCTTGCGCCGCCTAGAATCCTACTCTGTGCTACCCACCAAAAAGACTCCCCAAAAGACAAAAAGACAAAAACCTCGCCGCTAAACACTAAGTGATATGCGCCTAGAATCCACTTTTTCAAAAGTGGATTCTAGGAAAGACTATTTTGCTAGCGCAAAATTATGGATCGCCGCGCGGATATTCAATTCGCTCGCGATGACAGAAAAAGGGCGTTTATACCACGCCGCAGGTGGTAGTGTAAAAAGTGGATTCTAGCCCAGCGATCCTAGAATCCACTTTTTCAAAAGCAGGATTACACAAGATGCCAATCAAATGGCTCTTTGCCCATTGCTTGAAGCGCATTTTGCGCCTGCACAAATACCCCACTCCCCACAAAGCCCCTTGCTAGCGGGCTTGGGTGCGGGGCTTGTATAATGCAGTGCTTACTAGAATCTATCAGTGCTGCCTTTTTCCTTGCATAATTGCCCCAGAGCATAAAGACAATGCCTTGATAGCGCGTTGAAAGCGTGCTAATAATCGCATCGCTAAAGTTCTCCCAGCCAAAATGCCTATGTGAGGCGGCTTTGTGTTTCTCTACGCTAAGGATCGCATTTAGCAGCAGCGCGCCTCTATGCGCCCATTGGGTTAGATCGCCGTGATTTGGGGGCGGGATAGCTAAAGTGGATTCTAGCTCTTTGTAGATATTGCGCAAGCTTGGAGGAATTGGCACGCCCCTAGGCACGCTAAAGCTTAGTCCCATAGCTTGGGGGATCTCTATGCCATTTAGCATTTTGCTCTCGTGGTAGGGATCTTGCCCCAAAATCACCACACGCACGCGAGATGGCGGCGTGAGATTGAGCGCGTAAAATGTCTTATCACTAGGAGGGAAGATCACACTATGTGCTTTAGCTAGCGTATAGTGCCTAATAATCTCGCTGAAATATGGCTTCTCAAACTCATCAGCCAAAAGCTCTATCCATTCTGTATGCAAGGTCTTTGGGATCATTATATGCCTTTAGAGTGGAGATAGTTTATGGGATTTGCAGCTGCTTTAGGGCAAAAAGCGCGGCATTGCGAAAGCTTTGCGTGCTGGCTTTGCCACGATAGGCTAGATCAAATGCCACGCCGTGATCCACAGAAGTGCGGATTATAGGGAGATTTAGGCTTATATTGATACTTTGATCAAAGTAGAGAGCCTTAAGCGGAGCTAGCCCCACATCGTGATAGGGTGCGACAAACACGCGGTATTTTTCTCTCATCTGCGGGGTAAAGGCACTATCAGGCGCGACCACCCCCACAAAAGCTTGGCGATTAAGTGTGGCATTTGCGGATTCTAGGGCGCGTTGTATAAGCGTATCTTCTTTTCCGCCGATAGCACCATTATCGCCGCAATGTGGATTAAACCCTAGCACAAGGGCTTGAGAGAAATCTAGGCTGGATTCTAAGGCGAGCAAGAAGTCTGTATATGCCTGCTCGCTTATATGCTGGCTCACTTGTGCTAGCGGAATATGATCGCAAAAAAGTGCCACAAGCATAGCCTCACAGCCTAGCACCATAAGGGCTTGGCGTTGAAAATGTGCGCGTAAATACTCCGTATGCCCAGCATAGCTAATCCCTGCTTGCTTCCACGCGGCTTTGTGGATAGGGAGAGTTAAGATCGCGGTATCTGGCAGGCTCTGGGCTAGATCTATGGCTTTAGCAAAGCTAGCAAAGCTATATGCCCCGCTCTCTGCGGTGATTTGGGCGATGTGGATAGGGGGTGGCTCTATGCTTGGAGGCTCAAAGCACACCATATCAAGCAAGCAGTGGATATGGTTAGCACGCTTAGATCCTATCCCACCGCTCGTAAGTAGCGTTTGTAGGGCGGATTCTAGCAGACTCTTATGCGCGCAAATAATAGGCGTGCAAAGTGTGCTAGGGCTAGAATCTCCCCCCACGCTAGAGGACTGCTTAGGCAGCTGCCCACATTGGCGCAAAAGCCACTCAAGAGAGCGCAAGATGATCTCACAGCCTATACCATTGCTATCTCCTATGCTTATGGCTAGATTCATAGGCTTATCCCCCCTAGCTCCCAAATAGGCAAAAATATCCCAAACGCCAGCCACGAGACAAAAAGCGCGATGATGATAGTCGAAAACGGCTCGATGAGTGCTAGAATCCTAGCGATTTGCTGCTCATACATATCGTGGCAGTATTGCGCACAAAGCTCTAAAATACACTCTAGCTCGCCGGATTTTTGCGCGGTGGCAAGGAAGCTTTGCAGAGTTGTATCAATATACGCACAAGAAGCAAACGCCCTATCTAGCGCATCACCTCTAGCAACCCGCTCGCAAGAGATGCTTAAAGCTCTCTGCAAGGTGGGGTTTTGCACGCTTTGTAGCGCGATAGGCAGAGATGTGTCAAAGTCAATATGCGCTTGATACAAGTAAAAAAATCCTAGAAAATACCCCCACAACTCCCGATAAAGTAGCAATCTACCAAGCAGTGGTGCGCGTAGAAGTAGCCCTAGGCTTGCGGTATAAAGGGTATTTTTCTTGCGCACACTCACGACTCCCACATAGAGTAAAGCTAGCCCTGCTAGCCCAAGCCCCCACCAAAACTCCTGCACAAGCGATGATACTGCGATAAGCGTGCGCGTGCTAAGTGGCAGCACAGCATCAAAGCTTGCAAAAAGTGCGCTAAATTCTGGGATCACAAAAAGGGCGATGATGATAAATGCCACTGCAATGCCTAGCAGCACAAAGATAGGATAAAACAATGCTTTAAGAAAATTCGCGCGATTTTTGGCGATGGTTTGAAAATAGCGCGCTAGGATTTCTACAATACTATCAAGCTCGCTAGATTGCGCCCCAGAGTGAAGCAAGGCTATGCCCATAGGGGAGAAAATATGCGCATAAGACTCTATGGCTTTAGGCAGGCTAACCCCTGCTTGCAGCTGGGCTAGAATCTGCTTATACGCGCTTGATAGGGCTGTGTTTTGGCTTGTGTGAGAGAGTGTTAGGAGGGCGTCTTGGAGTGAAATATGTGCGCGTAGCATAATGCTTAAAAGCCGCAGATCTTGGGCGATTAGCAGGGGTTTTGGCGGGAGGTGTGGCAGAAGATGTGGCGTGGGCGGTGTGTGTGATGGGCGTATGCTAGTCATTGACTCTCTTTACAGGAGAGATTTGGGGCTTTTGGGGTGGGGGCAGTAGGGTAGGAAGTAGGGATTTGACTAGGGCTAGTAGATCTTGTGTCGCTGTGGCTATCTCGTGTTTAGACATTTGCTCTAGGGGCTTTTCAAGCAAGAGTAAATGCTCTTTTTGCATACTCTCACCCAGCCAGAGCCTAGAATCTTTGCGGTTGTATATGCCTATGGTGCTTATGCGCAGCATATCGGCTAGATGTATTGTGCCAGTGCTTGGGCTAATTAACAAGCAAGAGAGCCGCAAAAGCTCGATGATATGCGCTAGATTGTCATCATTGCTAAAGACTAGGAGATTTGGCATAGGGCTTTGCAGTGTGATAGTAGGTGCGCCCTTATAATGCAGCAAGACAATAAGCATTTGCGGATAATGCGTGGCAAGCTCTTGTGCTACTGCGATGTAGGATTCTAGGGGGAGATTGATGCGTGTGGATTTGACAAAGGGATTTAGACAAATGATAGGCGTAGTAATGCGTGCAAAATCTTGCGCCTGCACGCGAGCTTGCGGTGGCATATCACCCATAGTGATGAGACTACTCGCTTTGGCTAAGGCATTATCCAAGGCGGATAGCACGCGAGCTTTAGCGCACTCATCTATGGGGTAGGAAAAGTGGCTATAAGCGATCTCTGCCCTATCATAGCGCGCAGGATCGATCTTGCGCACAAGCTTTAATAACGCCTTATGATAAGGGATAGCTGAAAAAGCACGCGAGAAAAACACCTTATGGATACGAGGGTTAAGGAGATTTGCCGCAGTGGCAAAGGAGATGATACACTTAGCATTGCTCGCACTTAGTAGCTTGCACCGCCAGCGATTAGGCTGGGTTAGGATAAAGTAGTCAAACTGCTTGGCATTGATATGTGCTAGCAGCTCCTGCTTGCTCATAGCATCTGTATCGATACATATAAAGCCCCTAGTCTTATCAAAGCCATCATTAAGCCTAGAGAAAATCTGCATACCTTGGGCATTTGTATAGATGACGATAGGGCAGTCATAGAGCTTGCGCAGTGTATATAACGCCCTAATAGCGATGACATTATCCCCAAGGAATGCCGAGCGATAGAAGCCAATCATCTCTTTTCTTTCACGGAATTTATGGCATTATAACACACCTAAAGCCCCCAAGGACTCAAATGACCCTAGCAGAGATTGACGCGCTAGCGCGCTTTATAGGCTGCTTTGATAAGCTTGTGCTTGTGCAGCGCGTAGCAGATATGACGCTAAAGCTTACCCTAGCCCAATGCCAGAATCCTAGCTTATGCGCCACACTCCAAGGGGCAAAGAGCTTTGATGTGTATCTGGCTATGACAAGGGGCAAAAGCTTTGCCTACACTACACAAGACCTCCAAAAGCCTCCACAAGACCAAGCAGCCCTTAAGGACTCTAAGCTAGAATCCCTAAGCCCCAAACGCTACAATGCTCCCTTTGATGTCGCACTCTCACGGCTCAATCGCTCCAAAATCCTATCCGCTACGCTTTATGATGATGATAGGATCTTGCGCCTAGAGCTTTTACAGCAAGGTAGCTATAAGCAATCTATCACATTTTTGCAATGTGAATTTACCGGCAAGCACACCAATGCAATCATCTTAACCCACGAGCAAATCATTATCGATGCCCTACGCCATATCTCCCAAGCCCAATCACACCGCCAAGTCAAAGTAGGCTACCCCCTTGCCAAAATCCCCAAAAATCCCAAAAAGCCTGCCCCCCCTTCCACGCCACTAGCCCTAGAATCTATACCTAAGCTACTCTTACAAGCACACAATCTTGAGCAAAGCAAAGCCCTAGAATCCTTACGCCACTCTCTGCTATCGCACTACACACGCACCAAAGCCCGCTTGCAAGCCCTGCTAGATACCCTCCCCAAAGAAACAGCACTTTTACAAGAGAGTCGCACGCTCAATCACCAAGCAAGCCTGCTACTCTCTCATCTCCACACACTAAGCCCCTACCAAAGCCACGCTACAATCACAGATAATGGCACACTCTATCATATCAATCTCCCCGCAAGCAAAACCCCGCAAGAAGCGATCAATAAGCTCTTTAGCACATCAAAGAAGCTCGCCCAAAAGGCAAGAAATATCCACAAAGAAACCACAAATTTAGAAGAAAAAATCGCATTTTTAGACAAGGAGCTGGCATTTATCGCGCGAGCAGATAAGCTTGACACCCTTGCGATCCTAGCCCCCAAAAAGATAGAAAAAAGGCAAAAGCCTTCTAATGATCAAGCCTATGTGATCTTTATCCAAGGGGTGAAAATCTCCATAGGGCGCAATGAGAGAGAAAATATCAAGCTCCTAGAATCCGCTAGGGCTGATGACTTGTGGATGCATATCCGCGATATACCTTCATCGCATTTGATTATACATTGTGGGAAAAATGCCCTAGCAGAATCTATCATCTACAAAGCCGGTGAGATTTTGCTCGGTGTAAGCGGGCTTAAGCAAGGGGACTTTTTAGTCGATTATACAAAGAGAAAATTTGTCAAAATCACAAGCGGTGCGTGCGTGATCTTTAGCAAACATCAAAGCCTGCGCTATCGCGTATAGACTAGGAGGCACTATGGCAATCTCACCCATTGGTAATATCACCTATATCAATCAAAATATGCAGACAACTTCTGCCGCCCACGCAAACGCTATGCAGCGCGGCGATATGATCCCCCAAGAGTTTGAAGACAAGCTCAAAGAGATCCAAGAAGTGCGCCCCACAGAGACAAATAACAAAGTCGATAAAGACGCCAAAGGCAATAGCCAATGGGAGCAGCAAGATGACCAAGGCAAAAAAGACAAAGAGGAGAGTGAGCAAGCCCAGAGCCTAGACACACTTGCTAGCTCCCCTAGTGGTGAGACACATTTGCTTAATATCAAAGTCTAGCCTAAGCCCTTAGAAATGGTGTTGGCTTTTGCTGGTGGATTGGGCTTTGCTAGGTTTTGGCGTTGGCTTTGAGCGATAAATTGTAGATTCTGCGGCGTTTATGTATTGGGCTTTGCGATGAGAAATCCTAAAATCCTATGTTTGCTTTTTTAAATTTGTGGCATTACTAGAATCCACTTTTATCGTCATTGCGAGTGGTGCTTGGCAATCCATACTAGAATCCACTTTTGCAAAAGTGGATTCTACCCTTTGTGCGTTTTTTCTGCTTGGGATTCTAAGATTGTGTTATGGATCACCACGCCGCTTTGCGCGGCTCGCGATGATGGGGAAAGTCGCTTACTTTGTCATTGCGAGCCGCTGCGGTAGCAGTGGCGTGGCAATCCATTGGCATTCCCCTAGAATCCACTTTGAGCTAGAGCCACATTTAGCCCAAATCTAGCCCCACCCAAACTACTAAAACTGCTTTAAAATCTCTTGTATCTCGCTGTTATAAGCGATTTGTGGCATATCTTCTATATAAGTGAGTGCGATTTGCTTAAAGCCATAGTGGATAAGATCTTTAAGAAATTGATAAAAATCATCGCGCTCGGTGAAGATGATTTTAGTGCTAAAGATTAAGTTTTCAAACACTTCTTTAAAGCCTTTTGCCTGACAGAGCGTAGTAAAATCCTTATACGCTATGCCATTTAGCTGCTCGGATTCTAGGGAGTCTTCTGCCTGTGCGGCGTGGGAGATATGATCTAAGCTTGTATCAAAATCACGCAAGATTTCAAGCATTTGCGTATGGATAGCATTGTGCTGGGCGCGGGGGGCTGAAGCTAGCAAGATCTGGTAAAGCTCTGTGAAAATCTCAGCTTTTTTGGGGAAGTCTTGCGCAATATCCGCGATTAGCACACCTATGCACGCGCGTTTATCGCTAGAATCTAGTGCTAAAGCTAGGTTAAAATAATGCGCCGCAAGGGTGAAATCCCTAGCCACAAGGGCTTTGAAGCCTTTGTTTATCAAGCGTTTTTTACGCGGATTGTAGGTGGGGTTTGGTGGGATTATGGTCATACTCTGCCTTTATCGAACTTCTACTACTTCCATATCTGGGTGTATATCGCGCTTAAGCTGCTGCTCTACACCGCGCTTTAGCGTGATATGCGAAGCAGAGCAGCCTTGACACGCCCCAAGCAAGCGCACATAAACTTTACCGCCTTTAATCTCTTGCAGCTCTATATCGCCAGAATCGCGCAAAAGATGCGGTCGCACCTTTTCTAATGATCGTTGCACAGGCTCATACAGCTCGCTATCGCTAAAAGGTAGCATTACACTCCTTATGAGAATAAATAATTACGATATATGAATGTGTTTATAATGGGTTTTTTTAAACAACGCAAGAGACAAAGGGGCAATGTAGTAGAAGCGATTCTATCCTAGCTACCTTGAAGCTATTAGTAGAATCTATTTATACCAAATCCTTACACTAGAATCTGCTTGCACTAGAATCTATACTTCGCGCCCAAGGTTACTAAATGCAGCTGCCCTAAGCCATTTTGACTTTGGATAAAGCTCTTTGTATTATCTTTGAGCGCGAGTGAGTAGGCAAGCCCCACATCTGCCCTCCCGCCAAAGAGATTATACCTAGCACCAAGCCCTAGCATATAGGAGTTGGCATCAGGGATACCAAATGTATCTCTGCCTTGTGGCACAGGGGTAAAATCTAGCGCGAGTGATCCCATAAGCGTGAGATTTTCGGTAGAGAAGTGTGTAAAGCCTAGGCGGAAGGCATTGCTATTTTTCCAGCCACGCCCCATAGCCACGGCATTGTAGTCGGCTCCTGCCATATTTTGATATGCCGTTGCGATAATGGTATTTTCAAACCCAGGCGTAAAGCCTTGTGCATTGCTAAATTCTTGATTGCTATATTGAAATTCAAAAATATCCGCACTTCCCCAGAATGTATGCTCATAGGTAAATTCTGCGAGAAGTTTGCCAAGCCTTTGGGCTAGGGCGACATTAAGTGTATCGGGCAAATCCGTAGAAAGCAGCAAGTTTGCTCGCATATCAACCGTCCCTTTTCCAGCCAACTTCCCACCATCTATGTGTGAAGTAGCAAAGAGATTGCCTTTCATATCAAAATGCACTTTAGAGCGATAAGTAGCCGCTAGGGTCGTGGTTTTGGTAAGTTTTAATGTAAGTGCGACATTGTAGCCTAGCCCCCAAGCCTTTGTCGATGATGATTGGGAAATTTTAGTAGTGCCTTTTATATTTAAGCCAAGCCCCATAGCATTTTCTGCAGTGTAAGGCACATACAGCGTATTATCAAAATCCCCAGAGCCATAGATGATACGCGCTCCAGCAGCAAGCCCTAGCCGATCCCATAGCGTGAGGGAGACCACGGGATTTGTCTCTATCATCATTATCCCCACATTGTCTAAAAACTCTCCCCCCTCACCGCTCCAATCCATACTAAGCCCTGAGGGCGTTGTGATTGATAGCCCGAAGTTTGTCTTCACGCTATCGCCTATATGCCACGGCTTGGTTTTGAAAAATATCTTTGGTGCAAAGGCTAGAGTGGGGTTTGCCCTACCGCTTACGATAGCGGGTCCTGCTGGGCGATTTGGACCCAAAGCAGCTCCATTTCCCGTAGAAATTTCCCCTTTATCTCTACCTGCCGTAGTAAAGTCAAACCCCGGGATAAAAATCATCGTCCCATTAACTTCTATCTCATTAGCTTCATCAAAGCCCATATTCGCGGGATTGTAGTAGCTAGAGTCCGCGCCATACGCCCCAGCGATATATGCAGAGTTTAGCGCGGTGCCATTGAGACTTTGCTCTGTAAGCTTAAAGCCTGAGCCATAGCTAGAGACAATACCCCCAGCAAGCAATATCGCGATTTTTACACGCATATTCCCTCCATTTAAGTTTTAGATTTGCAAGCCACTATAATAAATCAAAAAAAAAAAAAAAACGCAAGCCCCATATCTGCCACCACCAAAGCACCACCAATAATCTCGCCAAGACAATCACATAGCGTATAATAGCAATCCAAAAATGCCACTAGAATCTAGGAGCGATTATGAGAGAGCCACTTATCCTAGCGAGCCTTAGCCCCACGCGTGCGCGGATATTGCAAGAGTGGGGCATAGCATTTAGCCAAATGGATAGCGGATTTGATGAAGAGAGCCTAGAGATCAGCGATCCTGCGAAGTTTGCCTATATCGCTTGTATGAAAAAGCTAGAATCCACTTTAGCACTTTTGGACAAAAGGGGCAAGCTCACTAGTGCGCTAGATTCTGGGGTGCTATGTGCAGATAGCGTGGTAAGTGTCAATGGCAAGCTACTACGCAAAGCTAGAGATAAGCAAGAAGCTAGAAATATGCTAGAATTGCAAGACTCCAAGCATATAAGTATCCTAACAGCCCTAGCCTACCAAAGCAAACGCGCAAGCTTTGTGGATCTAAGCGCGTGTGTCTTGGAGCTAGGGAGATTTGAGCCAAGCGATATGCTAGGCTATGTGGATTCTCTAGCGTGGGTGGGCAAAGCTGGCTGCGTGATGATAGAGGGCTTCCACAAACGCTATATCCGCAGGCAAATCGGGCTAGAATCCAGCGCGTTAGGACTTAGTATAGAAAAGCTTGTGAGATTCTTGGAGCTAGTATGAACACCCCTATTATTACCATTATGCTGCTGGTATCACTAGGGATAGGGCTAGTGGGGCTAGTGGTATTCCTCTGGGGCTTGCGTAATGGGCAGTTTGATGATGCGCATAAAATCACGCACGGCGCGCTATTTGATAGTGTAGAGGATCTAAACCTAGCCAATGCCATAGCTCAAAACCAGCAAGCAACCCCAAACCCCAAACACAAGGAGTCAAAAATGGAGCATTACACCATAGCAGTCATAGGAGCAGGACCCGGAGGCATTAGCGCAAGTGTGGAAGCCACGCTTAAAGGACTCTCTGTCATCTTGCTAGAAAAGGGTGCAGAGCATAATGCCACACTGCGCAAATTCTACAAAGACGGCAAGCGCGTAGATAGAGACTACAAAGGCGATAAAGTCGAGCTTGTAGGCGCGATAGATTTCAGCGATACAAACAAAGAAGGCGCGCTAGCGATGTTTGATAGCCTGCTAGAAAAGCACGCGATCAATGTCGCTTATAACAACGATGTAGAATCGATCCAAAGACAAGATAATGACAGCCTACTTATCCGCACAAGTGGCAATCACTCCATAAGCGCGGATTATGCGATTATCACCATTGGCAAAATGGGGCAGCCCAATAAGCCTAGCTACAAAATCCCTCCAGCGATTTTGCGCCAAGTCAATTACAATGCCTCTAGTATCCAAGCAGGCGAGCGGCTGCTGATCGTAGGCGGTGGGAACTCCGCTGTGGAATACGCTATCGACCTCTGCGCCTCGCACGATACCACGCTAAACTACCGCCGCACCGAGTTTGCAAGGATCAATGATACAAACAAGCAAGAGCTAGAAAAGGTCATAGCAAGCGGCACGCTAAAGACAAAACTAGGCGTGGATATAGAGAGCCTAGAAGAGCAAGGGGGCAAGATTTGTGCGCATTTTAGCGATGGTAGTAGCGATGTGTTTGACCGCGCGATTTATGCCATTGGCGGCTCTTCGCCGGTGGATTTTCTTAAAAAGTGCAATATCGAGCTAGATAGCAACAACCTCCCCATAGTGAATGAGCATTTGCAAACTTCTGTGCAAGGCGTGTTTATCGCTGGGGATATTGGCTTTAAATCTGGGGCGTCTGTGGCTATGGCGATCGCCCAAGCAGAAAAGATCGTTTCTCATATCGCAGGTCATAAGTGAAAATCACTAAGCCTTGCGTGTATCAAGGCGTAGCCTACACGCATTTAAGCGATGATAGCAGAGAGCTAGACTCTCACACACTTTTTGTCCGCACGCCACTAAATGCTGCTTTCACGCCAGATCACCCCAGCATAGAAGCAAAGCAGCTAGCAGAGCTTTTTGCCCCGCTGCCTAAAATCATCGGCATAACCGGCACCAATGGCAAGACCACGACCGCCGCGCTTATCTACTCGCTCTTGCTTGATCTTGGCTACTCGTGTGCGCTAGTTGGCACAAGGGGGGTGTTTGCTAATGACAAGCAGCTTAGACCAAAGGGGCTTACCACGCCTTGCGTGCTAGAGCTGTATGAGATTTTGGCTATGGTTGGGGAGTGTGCGTTTGTGATTATGGAAGTAAGCTCGCACGCGATCGTGCAAGAGCGCATTGCTGGCATTCACTTTTCTATAAAAATCCTAACCAACATCACAAGCGACCACCTAGACTACCACAAGACCCAAGCCGAATATATCCGCGTGAAAAATAGCTTCTTCAGCGATGATGGTTGCAAAATCATCAATGCCGATGAGCCGCACGCTAGCTATAATCGCCACAACGCCCACACCTATGCCATAGAAGCAAACGCCCACCTAAAGCCAAACGCATATAGCCTAGATCACGCCATCACCGCGCATTTATCCTATGCCCCAGCTAGCAGGGCTAAAGACTCTCTAGAGCACGCTATCATACAAGCCCCCCTATATGGCAAGCACAATCTCTACAATATCCTAGCCGCATTGCTTTGTGTCAAGCTCATCGCCCAAAAGCCCCTAGAATCCTGCGCGGAGTATTTGGAGCATTTTGGCGGTGTGGAGGGGCGTATGGAGGTAGTAAGCAAGGATCCTTTGATCATCGTGGATTTTGCCCACACGCACGATGGTATGGAAGCGATTTTTACAAGCTTTATAGGCAAAAATATCGCCGTAGTCTTTGGAGCTGGAGGCGATAGAGACCCCACCAAACGCCCCAAAATGGGCGCAGTGGCGTATAAATACGCAAGCAAGCTCTACATCACAAGCGATAATCCACGCAGCGAAGATCCCACACGCATTATCAACGATATTTTACAAGGCATACCCAAAGATCCTAAAAAGCCCGTGTGTATTGATATTGATCGGCGTGCTAGCATACAAAAAGCCGTAGCGGAGCTAAAAATGGGGGAGCTAAAGAAAGGGGAGCTAAAAATGGAGGGGTTAGGAGGAGATTGGGTGCTGCTGGTGCTAGGCAAGGGCGATGAGACTTACCAAATCATCGGTGATGAAAAGCGGCATTTTGATGATAGGCAAGAAATCCGCGCTGCCCTGCAAGCCCCGCTTCCATAGCTCTCTCCCCCCACGGAGCAAATCAAGCTAAATCCTAGCCCTAAGCAACGCCTGCGTATAAGGGTGGCTAGGTGCGCTAAAGACTTGCGCAAGCTCTCCTTGCTCTATCACCTGCCCGGATTCTAGCACCAGCACACAATCACACATCGCCTCTATCACGCTAAGATCGTGGCTTATGACAAGATAGCTTAGATTAAGCCTTTGCTGCAGGTCTAAAAGTAGCGTGATAATGTCTTGTTGCGTGCTTTTATCAAGTGCGGAAGTAGGCTCATCAAGCAGCAAAATCCTAGCCCCACTTGCCAACGCCCTAGCGATACACACCCTTTGGGCTTCTCCACCGCTAAGAGTAGCACTATATCGGTAGGCAAACGCCCTAGATAGCCCCACTTGCTCTAAAATCTGCATAGCTTGTAGGGGGCTAGATTTTTTGGCATTTTGGCTTTGCAGGGCTTCTTGCACGATCTCTAGCACGCACATTCGCGGATTAAGCGCGGCTAGGGGGTCTTGGAAAACGATTTGCACCATAGAGATAAACGCCCTATCGCGCCTTTTATCCGTGTAGATGAGCGGATCTTTTGACTCTATGGGATAGAGACAAAGCTCACCTAGCTGCCCCTCTAGCCCCAAAATCCCAAGGGCTAGGCTAGACTTTCCACTCCCACTAGCCCCAATTATGCCCACACTATCGCCCATTTTTAGGGCTAGATTGATGCCTTGCACGGCTGGGATTTTTTGCTTTGTGAAGAAGCCTTTAGTCGTGTGATATGCGCCAAAGTTGTGCAAGCGTAGGCATACTTTTTGTGTATCGGCGTTGGCTTTTTGCGCGCTTTTGGGGGATTCTGCGGCGGGGGCTTGCTCATTTACGCCGAGTAAAATCCCTTCGCCCCCGCCTTGAAAACCCCCAAAACGAAGTTTCTTTAGAAAATCATCGCAAAATCCTTCCGCCTGTGGCGTGGTTAAAATTGGGGCATTTTGGGTAAAAATCCTAGAATCCTGTGCGGAGTTTTCTACATTTTGAGCGTTATCCCTAGAATCCACTTTTTGCGTATCGGTATTTTTATCGTCATTGCGAGCCGCTGTGGTAGCAGCGGCGTGGCAAAACAAGGGATACCGCTCGGCGTTAGCCGATGTTTCTTTAGAATCCATAATTTTTGCAGCAGCAAAATAGTCATTACTAGAATCCACTTTTTGTGATTTTTTGGCATTGTGTGAAAAAGTGGATTCTAGGGATTGTGTCTTTGTTTGTGTGGATTGCCACGCTTTGCTACGCAAAGCTCGCAATGACAGAAAATAGGCTTGCTTACTAGAATCCACTTTTTTATTTTCGGCAGATTTTTCACACTCGGCTTGTTTGTCTTCTTCAAGGATTTTAAGATTTGCAGTGGGGCTTTTGGAGTTTTTTGGGGATTTTATGGCAGAGCAAGAGTCTGCGGTTACCATAAAATCCCCAAAATCTGCGGAATGACTATTTAAAGCGCAATCTCCCAAGTCGCTTTTGGATTCTAAGATTGCGGAGCTAGAATCCCTCCCAAAATGCCCGCAAATTTTGCCTCTCTCCATCACATACCCCCTCTCCGCAAACCTCCCCATCAAGCCCAAATCGTGGCTGATAAGCACGATCGCCATTTCTGTAAAAGAGGCTAAAAGCTCTAGAATCTGGCTTTGTATATGCGCATCTAGGGCTGTTGTAGGCTCATCACAGAGTAAAATCTTTGGTCGTGCTAGGATCATCATCGCGATACACACCCTCTGCGCCTGTCCGCCGCTAAGCGTGTGAGGCAGGCGGTGCTTTAGGCTAGATTCTAGCCCCACGGATTCTAGTGCGTCATCAATAATGGCGTTGTAGTGTGATTTTGGCGTGTGGGGCAGGTGCAAGGCGCACATTTCACCTAGCTGCTTTGCTATGCTATGTAGCGGATTTAGGGCGAGCTTGGGGGATTGGGGGATATAGGCTATGCCTTTAGCGCGGATCGTGCGCCATAGAGGCGAGCTGATAGGGCAGGCGGCGAGATTTGCCTCAATGCCTTGTAGCGTGATACTTCCGCGTATATCACTGCCTGCCACTAGCCCCATAAGCAGCTTTGCTAAAAGGCTCTTCCCACTGCCAGACTTCCCTACTATGCCTACGCGCTCATTTGCCCACACTTCTAGCGATATATTTTCTAAGGCAAAGTCCCCAAATCGCGCGCACAAATCCCGCACGCATAGCACAGGCGCACTAGGCTTTAGGGCAGACTTCATCGGGGCTGTGCGCTAGGGTTTAGCGCGTCTCTCACGCCCTCGCCGATAAAGCACAATAGCGATAGCAGCAACGCCACTGCGCTAAAGCCGCTTAGGGCTAAATGCGGGGAGGCAAGGTTGTTTTTCCCCTGCTCTAGTAGCTCGCCTAGGCTCGCACTCCCCACAGGCATACCAAAGCCCAAGAAATCAAGCGTAACAAGCGTGCCGATACTCCCCACCATAAGAAAAGGCACATAGGCGATCGTCGCTACACAGGCATTTGGCAAAATATGCATAAGCATTATCCGCATATCGCTAGCCCCCAAAGCACGCGCCGCCTTGACATACAGGCTCTCGCGCACTTTGAGAAACTCCGCACGCACAATCGCACTAAGGCTAATCCAGCTAAACGCCAGCACAATGCCTAGAATCCACCAAAAGCTAGGTGTGATAAAGCTTGAGAGAATGATGAGCAAAAACAGCAGCGGGATACTTGCATACACCTCTATCCCCCTTTGCCCGATGAGGTCAAGCAGCCCTCCATAATACCCCTGCAAGCCCCCGATAGCAATGCCAATCACCACGCTACACGCGCTTAAAATCAGCCCAAAGGCTATGCTTGTGCGCACGCCATAGATAAGCCGCGCTAGCACATCTCTGGCTTGATCATCAGTGCCCAGCCAATGCCTAAGAGAAGGGGGCGTGGGCGCAGGGGCGTGCAGATCTAGCACGATAGTATCATAGCTATAAGGGATAGGGGCTTTTAGCACAAAGCTATCGCGCAAAAGCTCTTGCATATATGGGTCATTATAATCAGGCTCGGTGTCAAAGTCTCCGCCAAAGGTGGATTCTGGGTAGCTCTGCCACAAGGGGAAGTAAAAATGCGCATTATGGTAGATGAGCAGGGGCTTGTGGTTTGCTAGCAAGGGAGCTAGCAAGGCTAGGAGACAAAGCGCGGCAAAAAGATAGAGCGAGATTCTAGCGCGAGTGTTTTTGGCGAAGGTGTGCCAGCGATTTTGCCATAGGCGGAGGCGGTGGCTCTGTGTGAAATCGCTAGAATCCTTTGCTGGCGTTTTTACACTTTGGGCTTTATCGCTAGAATCCACTTTTTTATTGTCATATTGAGTCGCAGGCGAAATATCTCCATCATTGCAAGCGGTGCTTGTGCTTGTGTAAGCGTTGTTTTTTCTGTCATTGCGAGCGGATTGAAAATCCGCGTGGCAATCCACTTTTTGTGGTTTTTGCGCGTTGTTGCTTGTGGATCGCCACGCCACTGCTAGCGCAGTGTCTCGCGATGACGAAATTGGAGCGTTGTGTTCAAACAAGGATTCTAGGGGGTTTGCATTTTGAGCATTTTTCTTAGAATCCGCTTGCGCGCCTTTGTGGATCGCCACGCCGTGCTGGCACACGGCTCGCGATGACAGAAATGGGGCATTAAGCCTAGAATCCATTTTTTTACTATCGGCGTTGTTTTTTCTGTCATTGCGAGCGGACTGAAAATCCGCGCGGTAATCCATTTTTTCTGCGCTAGCAAAATCCCTAGAATCCACTTTTGCCAAGCCTTAGAGCTGCCATATCATATAGCATACGAATTAGAAAGGGGTATATCTAGTAGCATCTCTTTTTTCACCTCTTGTGCGCGATCACTTCCTAGCAAGTAGCACACAATCTCTAGGGCAAAAAACGGCGCGCTAGCAGGACCAGAAGCGGTGATCTGGGAGTCGTGCGCAAGGACACTTGTTTGTTGATAGCGCAGATTTGGAGCTTTAGAGCTCTCATAGCAAGAAGACTCGCAGCCCGGATAGCAAGTAAAATATCCTTGCAGCACATTGGCACGAGCTAGCACGATAGGCGCGGCGCAAATAGCAGCGATAAGCTTGCTAGCCTTAGCAAAGCTCTGCAAAATTGCCCTAACCTCCGCGCTTGCGCTAAGATTTTCCATCCCTCTAAGCCCGCCGGGCAGGGCTATGCCGCTTAGGCGATCTAATACACTAGAATCCACTTTTGCTAGATCGTGTGGCGCAAATATCTCTATATCGTGCGCGCCTTTATACGCCCTAGCCCCGCTCACTCCAGCTAGCAGCACCTCTATCCCACTTCGGCGCAAAATATCCACCACACTCACACACTCAATCTCCTCAAAGCCATCAGCCAAGGGGACTAAAATGGATTTTACTTCATCTGTTGCTTGCATAATCACTCCTTGCTTTATGTGCGAGCATTGTAGCTAAGATTTAAAAATACACGCGCAAATAAAGCCCGATGAGAGTAGTTGAACGCTTTCTTACATAGCAAGCAGGCTTTAGATTAAGGGGCAGATACGCTTATCTTCACGCTCATTTACTTTGCCCTACTCTATAAGGCAAACGACACAAAGTAAAGTGGCTTTGTGCTTGGCGCGCGCTTTGCTCTATGCTTGTCGGCTGCTTGTTTTTTTTTTTTTTTTGTGATAGGGTTGCGCTCTGCGTTTTGACGCAGAATTTACTTACTAAAGGGGATAAAATGGATATGCAAGAGCTAGTGAAAAAACATATAAAATTTACAAGTCAAGGGGATTTTATAAGAAGTGTAAAAACACTTAAGGCTAGATATAACCTTAGCGATAGTGAAGCAGAAGCTTTTGCTAATAGCAATGAAATGGAGCATATTAAGCTTATGAAAAGTAAATTTACCAGCAAAAAATCTAGTGCTAAAAGACAAGGCATAAAATTTGGATTCAAAGATTTTGAAGAATTTTATTATTGGTATGAAGCTCAAGGGGATAGGTGCTATTATTGCGATACAGAGTTTGCATTGCTAAAAAAAGTGTTTGCCAAGGAGCTTTTAGATTCAAAGAAATTTAATAGCACACCACATATAGAGCGTAAAGATTCTAATGCTGGGTATAGTGTTGATAATTGTGTGCTTACCTGCTCTTTATGCAACAATGCTAAGAGTGATATGATGAATGCGGAGAACTTTAAAAACTATTTTGGTAAGGCGATAGGGAAGTTTGTCGCTGATTTATATAGTGATGTCATCACAAATAAATAAGATTCTATACAAAAAGAGATAGACAAGTTTAGCACATAGATTCTACAAGAGTCGCATAGGCAAGCTTGCCGCGCTACTCCACGCGGCGGATAGCAATGATGTCTTTTGTATAGCCATAATGCCGCATAAAGTAGCTTATATGCTCATTTGGATAGCCCTTTGGATCGGTGTTTAGGCGTTGAAGCTCAAGGCTGTATAAAGCGATGTCTTTGCTTGTTAGAGTGATTTCATCTTGTCCTTTTGCTTGAGCTTCTACAAAAAGAGTGATGAGATTATAGGGGGCATTATGCGCTGGATAATACTTCTTAAAAGACTCTTCATACACTCTAGCTGAAGCAATAAGCAGGGTAAAGATAAGCACCACAATGCCAAAATTACCCGCCAAGGCAAGCGCACCATTACGAGAGTGTCGCCACAAAAACGCCACGCCAAAAAGTGCGCAAAGCACGAGCAAGACCAAAAACCACACGGCATTCACCCTAATCGCGCTAAACCCCACAACCCCTATAAGCCCAACTGCCAGCATAGCAGCACTCAAAGCTAGCTCTGGGGCAAGCCTTTTGCGTATATGCTGCCACGCAAGCACCATAAGCAGCACGCTAGAAGCGATCAGCACCCACTGCAAGGCGATATGATTGCTTGCAATAAGCTCTGTTAGATAGGACTTGATATTGCCTAAAGTGGTGGTGTCTTGTATGATTTCTTGCTGCCATTTCCCCCTGCCAGAGACATAGGTCAAAAGCGTAGCGATAGCTGGCATAGCACATAGCAATGCGCAGTAATACCACACCATAGCACTAATACCCCTAAACCCCCTGCTAAGCAGGAGCAAAAAGCTAAGCCCAGCGATAGATAGCGTGCTTGGCTCATTTTGAAAGCACGCGCAATAGCTAAGCACAAAGACAAATGCGATATGCATAGGGAGATTGCGGCTAAAGCGCATTTCCTTGCCAAACACAAAATAATACCCCACAGGCAAAAACGCCAGCAACGCCACCCCAGCACTCCACACATACGCCGCCATATTGACAAAGTTAATAAGCGTAAAAAGCACAAATACCACAAGCGATACCAGCACAAAAATCAGCCTAAAATCTCGCCTTTGATTGATCCAATACACAAGCACGCTAGCCATACAGCTTATAAGCAAATACGCACACACGCTAAAAAACGCCGCCACAATTTTAAAAGCCGCTACAACTTCTACACCAAAGCTTACTAGAACTTCGCCAAAGGGGCGCATACTTGCTACCATCAGCACATCAGCGATATGTCGCCCCCTTTGCCAGAACCACCCTTGAAGCACGCCTGTAAAATCCAGCGGACTATAAAATGCCGGATAAGTAGAGCTATAAATCCAATCATCGCCCACAAGTGCGCATAAAGTCGCCCTAGAAGCGATCAAAGCACTAAGCCCTACCACATACAAGATAAACGCGATTGTGGGGAAATCCCACCTAAGTCGTAGAGCCTGTGTAAGGCTATAATCACACACATATATCACACTATCACTAGGCTTAAAAAGTGTGGGTATATGCGATACTCTAGCTAGATAAGCACGCACGCTACTTTGGAGCAAAAGCATTATAAGAAGTAGCACGAGCAAGCCTATCGCCACAGCTCTGTAAAATTTCTTCTGTATGCTTAGTGTATAGATAAGCCCCTGCTCACTCAAGCTCTGTAGCACACTTGGTGCAAGAAGCGAGCCTGCTACAAACTGCCCACACCCCTTCCTAGCAAAAGTGATAGATTCTATATGTGGATCAAGTGCGATAGCGTGCATTGCATAGAGGCGATTATGTGTGAAAATTTTGCCACTAGGCACAAATGTAAATGTATAAGTAAAATGCGTAAATTTCTGCGCCCTAGCATAAGCGGCAAACTCATCAATCCCGGCAAATTCATCAGCCTTTTTGGCTGCGGAGTTGCTAGCTAGCGTGCGCTCTATATCTAAAGTGATCGTGCTAAAAGTCGCGCTCCTTTGCACACTCCCAAGACTATATGCAAGCCCCAGCCCACAAAGGACACAAATAACTACTAATATATATATATATATATCCGCGTTTGCTCATAACTACCCCCTGCATAAAATAAGCGCGCAGTATAGCATATACTTCGCTAAGGTTTGGCGCAGTGAGTGGAACGCCCTTTGCTTTAGCCACTACTAAACACCACTAAGGATAGCCTAGATGAGCATTGTAAGGACACAGCCAGCACACACAGCCAAAAGCCCTAGAATCCAAGTCCGCACATCACGCAAGGCGCGCGCGATCACCGCACTAGCACTAGTGGCTAGCGCACTAAGCCTAGCCCACGCATTCACCCCAGAAATCGACTTCAACCCCCCAGCCTATGTCGATGAAATGCCTAGCAAAGAGTTTCTCCCAGCTCCAGCGCAAGCAGGCTCACTCTTTGGGCAGGGCGATCGCCCACTTTTTGCCGATAGGCGAGCTATGCGCCCAAATGATCTTATCACCATCAATATCGATGAAAGCTCCAACGCCTCACTCTCTAGCTCCAAAGACTACACAAGCACAAGCGGCGGCGCAGTCAATGCCCCTGTGCTAGGCTACAACGGCAGCGATGAGCAAGCCGCCAAAGACACCCAAGATTTAAACAACCAAACCAACTACACCCTGCAAAAAACCGCCGATAACTCCAACTTCAAAGGCAGCGGACAGCAAAGCCGCAATGACGCGCTGAAATTCTCCATAACCGCTAGAATCCTAAAAGTGCTAGAAAATGGCAACTACTTCGTCTATGGACACAATGAAGTGCTAATCGATGGTGAAAAGCGGCTAGTAACCATTAGCGGCGTGATCCGCCCTTATGACATCGAGCGTGATAATAGCATTTCATCAAAATATATCGCCGACTCTAAAATCGCCTACACAAGCATTGGCGCGATCGGGCAGACCAACCACAAAAAAGATGGCGCAAAAGCCATAGAAGATGAATTTCCATTTTAAGCAGATTCTATGCTAAATGCCGCTGCTCTAAGCCCTAGCGCGCCAAAGACTATCGCCCTAATCCCAGCGCGAAGTGGAAGCAAGCGAATCCCGCATAAAAATATCAAGCCCTTTTGCGGCAAGCCCATCATCGCCTACCCTATCAAAACCGCGCTAGAATCTAAGCTTTTCTCACGCGTGATTGTTAGCACAGACTCACAGCACATAGCCGATATTGCCGCAAGCTTTGGCGCGGAAGCTCCCTTTCTACGCCCCAGCTCTTTAAGCGATGACTTCACGCCCACTGCCGCTGTGGCACGGCATGCGATCAAAGAGCTAGGGCTAGATTCTAGCTCTTGCGATGTGCTTTGCGTGATCTACCCCACCGCCCCACTTTTGCAAGCAAGCTTTCTTGCTCAAGGCTTGCAGGCTCTGCTGGATTCTAGCGCGGCATATAGCTTTGGCGCTCTAGAGTATAGCTACAATCCCTACCGAAGCTTTAGTATCAAAAAGAGCGGTGCAAATGGTGCAAATAGCGGCGTTTCTATGCTTTTCCCCAAGCATTATCACAAACGCTCCCAAGATCTGCCTAGGATTTATCACGATGCAGGGCAGTTCTACTTCGGGCGAGTGTGGGCGTGGCAAGACGAGCTAGCCATATTTGCGCCGCACTCTTGCCCAATCATTCTCCCCCACTCCCTAGCCCAAGACATCGACACGCTAGAAGACTGGAATCTAGCAGAGCTAAAATTCCGCGCCTTTATGGATTCTACTCACCTGTAACAATTGTCGTACGCTTGGTGTAAATATAGGGGAAGCCATTGCGAGCGAAATCTGTGGTAGCGATTTTCTCTATCCCGCCATTGCGTGCAGCTGCTGCGATCGTGCAATCCCCAAAGTCAAAAAAGTAGAAAAAGTTCTTGCAAATCCCAATGCCTGTTTTCTTACTACTTGCCATACCTGTGGCACTGCCTGGCGTATAGACCGTGCCGCAGCCACAGAGTAAAAACGCCAGCACAAGCGCGAGATTTTTATGCATTATTTTTGCTTCTTTTTGGATTCTTTTTTGCCTGATTTTTTCGCCCCTGATTTATCAAGCTTTTTGGTGGATTTTTTAGACTTTTTGCGAGCTTTGCCCGCGATGATAAAGCGCAGGGCATTGAGCTTGATAAAGCCTGCGGCATCTTTTTGATCATAGACGCTATCTTCTTCAAAGGTGCTATATGCCGCGCTAAAGAGCGAGCTGCTAGACTCCCGCCCTAGCACCATTACACTGCCTTTATACAGCTCTAGGCGGACAAGTCCATTCACGCTTTTTTGCGTGGTGTCGATGAGAGCTTGCAGGGCTTCTCTCTCCTTGCTAAACCAAAATCCATTATAAATCAGGCTCGCATAGCGCGGCATAAGCTCATCTTTTAAATGTGCTTCTTCTCTATCAAGCGTGATGGATTCTATCGCTCGATGTGCTTTTAGATAGATCGCCCCGCCCGGAGTCTCATAGCAGCCGCGCGATTTCATACCCACAAAGCGATTTTCCACAAGATCAAGCCTGCCTATGCCGTGCTTAGAGCCTAGCGCATTGAGCTTTTGCCAGAATTTTGCAGGACTTAGCTTTTTGCCATTTATCGCCACGCCATCGCCGTTTTCAAACTCTATGGTGATGACTTCAGGCGTATTGGGGGCATTTTTAGGGCTTACACTCCACCGCCACATACTCTCTTCTGGAGCTTGGCTTGGGTCTTCGAGATTTTGCCCTTCATAGCTGATGTGCAAGAGATTTGCGTCCATTGAGTAGGGGGACTTTTTCTTCGCATTTTCAATGGGGATTCCAGCCTTTTTGGCATAGGCTAGGAGCTTTTCTCGGCTATTTAGATCCCACTCTCTCCACGGAGCTATGACCTTAATCTCCGGGTCTAGCGCATACGCCCCTAGCTCAAAGCGCACTTGGTCATTCCCCTTACCTGTCGCGCCGTGCGCGATCGCATCGGCACCGACTTTTTGCGCGATTTGCACAAGTCTTTTAGCAATCAATGGGCGTGCGATACTTGTGCCTAGCAGATATTCCCCCTCATAAATCGCATTAGCACGAAACATTGGGAAGACAAAATCACGGATAAATTCTTCTTGCAAATCTTCTATGAAGATGTTTTTTGCCTTAATGCCAAGCTTTAAGGCTTTGGCGCGTGCTGGCTCGACTTCTTCCCCTTGCCCAATATCTGCGGTGAAGGTTACCACCTCGCAGCCATAAGTATCGCCAAGCCATTTTAAAATCACGCTTGTATCAAGCCCACCACTATATGCTAGCACTACCTTTTTGATCGCCATTGCTACTCCTTTGAATTTGTGATGATCGATTATAGCAGATACTTTGGGGCTTGTAGTAGAATCTAGCTGTGTTTGCGTAGATGTAGTTGTGCTTGAGACTTTGTGAAAAGGGCGTGCTGGCTTGAGGCTAGAGATGTAACTTTTGAGCTAAATCCTAGAATCCACTTTTGCAAAACTAGATTCTAGGTTTGTTTTATGGATCGCCGCGCCGATAAATCGGCTCGCGATGACAGAAAAAAACGCGGCAAGTCAAAAAGTGGATTCTAGTGGGAGAGTGGATTACTAAAGAAACTGCGCTGCGCTTGTTTTCTAAAGAAACCTGCTTCGGCTTCGCCTTGCACCGCTGCGCTTGTTTTCTAAAGAAACTTCGCTGCGCTTGTTTTGGGGGCAGGAGTTACCTAAGCGGTAATGACTGCCCCAAAATTTTAGCAATCAAGTAAATGGATACCCAAGAGCGAATCGCTTGTGGCTATACCTTTTTCTTATTGGCATCATCTAAGATAGCTTTGGCAATCCCTGATACATCTTGTGAGATTTGTGAGCTAGCATTGGCGATGCTTACATTCTCTTGGGTGACAGACTCTAGGCTAGAGATGGCTTCATTTATCTGTGTGATACCTGCGGTTTGCTCTTTGATAGATTCTGCCATATCATTGATTGATTGCACAAGCAAGTTGGTGTTTGCCTCTATCTCGCCTAGTGATTTGCTGGTGCGCTCTGCTAATTTGCGCACTTCATCTGCTACGACAGCAAAGCCCCTGCCGTGCTCTCCTGCTCTAGCGGCTTCTATGGCGGCATTCAATGCTAGGAGGTTTGTCTGATCGGCTATATCTCTAATGATACCTATGACATTTCGTATATCTTCTGTTTGCTGGATTACTTCATTGGTCCTGCCAGAGACATTTTGCATAGATGAAGTGATCTCCTCTACGGCAGTGGCAGTTTGCTCTAGGCTGCTGGCTTGGGAGTTAGAAGATTTAGTAAGGGCGGCTACGGCTTCTTCTAGCTTGTCGCTTTGAGAGTGGAGAGAGTTGGCAAACTCTAGGGAAGTTTTAAGCATTTTTCTAATCTCTTCGCCTAGCGTGTTAGTAACGACTTCTACCCTGCCGCTAGCATTTGCTACTTCTGTGGTGAAGTCAAGGCGCGTGTAGGAGTCAAAGACGCGAGCGATCTCATTAGTATCGCTGCCGATTTTTCTCTGCAAGTCATCTAGCATATGGTTTAGCACATCTTTTAGCTCTTTTAGCTGAGGGTTGTGCGGAGTCTCTGTGATACGGGCTTGCAAGTCGCCAGATTCTATCTTTTTGGCTGTTTGGACAGACTGCTCCACGGCTCTTGTGTCTTGGGCTAGCCCATTTTGCGTGCGCTCGATGTTTTGATTGATAGCTACTGCCATCACCCCTAGCTCATCTTGGCTCTTTAGCACAAGTGGCTTTGGCGCAGTTTTAGACTCGTGGTTTAGGTATTGGAAAAATCCTATAAGCAGCTGCTTAATCGTATTGATCGGTGCAGTGAAGTGGCGAATGATGAAAAATATCCCCACCGCGCCAATAACTATCATAATGCTTGCCATAATGATAGTCTCAATCAAGTTTTTATTTACAGCGCGTGTGTAGTCTGATTTATCCGCAGTGGCGACAATCGTCCAGCCAAAGGGAAATTGCTTGTAGAATCCTAGCTTATCAACAACCTTACCATCTGGCATACGCAAGTAATAGTCGATTGTCCCTTCACCATCGGAGTCGTTTTTAAGCTTCTCTTGTAAAGCGACTTCCACATCTTTTGACAATCCACTTTTGACAAACTCCATATCCTCGTGGGAGAAGATCGACCCGCCATTATCTGTCATAAACACACTCATCGATGGCAGCTCGGCATTCTTAAACGCCTCAAAGCGCGCTTGGAATCCATCTACTGCTATGTCAAAGCCCACGACCCCAATAAACTTGCCATTTTTGATGATGGGCATTGTCGCGGTGGCAAAGTCGTGCCCTTTATACTTACCTACGGCACTTTTATATACAGGGGTGATGATGCCGGCATTGTTCTGCTTGGTTTGGATATACCACGGACGCGTGCGTAGATCTACTCCGCCTGTGCTATCCCACGCAGGCGATAAATGTCCATTGCTATTCTCATCATAGTCTTGCAAAATCGTCCTACCATCGTCCTCATAGACGACAAACATCAAAGGATATTTCGCAAGTGAAGAAGTGGTGCTAAGGATCAGCCGCTGGGATACGACATCGTTGCGATCAGTTTTGGCTATGTCTCTTGCTACGACACGCAAATGCTCTTGGGCTTCATCAGCCATAGTGATAAAGATACTTTTGTAGCTTGCTGCGAGCGTTTGGTGCTGGATACCTTGATAAAGCTCGATAACTTTATTGGAAGTTTTTTGGAAATTAAAGTAGCTTATGATGACGATGATGACGATAAAAATGCCCATCGCGCTTATCGTAAGCTTCCCACCTAATGAACGAAACATTGGAACTCCTTACAGAAAGTGAAGTATGGAAATATCGACACAAAAGCGGCTTGATTGTAGTGAAATCTAGCTTTTTGTTTGTTTAATATTTTTGGGCGATAGGATTGGGGCGATGGCAGCGGTCTTGCAAGTGGGCGATAGGATTGGGCGTGGGTAAATCCTAGAATCCATTTGCGTTTGTCAAACGAGGATTCTAGGATTTGGGCGTTATCGCTAGATTTGGGCTTATGGATTCACGACTGCCTTGCGGCAGGGCTTGCAATGAGAGAGCTGGCTTGTGGTGAAAAGTGGATTCTAGCTTGGGGGGGTATCAAGGGCTAGGTAGTAGGCTATCTCTTCGTTTTCTCTCTCACCATTTGCACTAAGGCTATGGCGTTTTCTCGCGGCAAATCTGGGAGCATTCCGTGCCCTAGGTTGAAGATATGTCCGCCTTGCTTCCCCATAATGCGCACAATCTCATCAACGCCTTGCTCCATAGCCGCTCTGTCATAGAGCAAGGCTGGCTCAAGATTGCCCTGCAAGACAAACTTATCTCCTAGCACCTGCTTCGCCCTCCCCATACCAACGCCCCAATCCACCCCAAACACTTCAAACTCCGCCCCACACATATCCACCTCATAGCGGATCTCTTCTAGCAAGCCTCCCACACCTTTGGGGAAAAGCACCACCGGGACACTTGGGAAGTCCTTTTTCAGCGCGCGCGCGATCTCACACATATAGCTAAAGCCAAACTCTATATACGCCCTAGGGCTAAGCGCACCTGCCCAGCTATCAAAGATCTGCACGGCATTTGCCCCCGCTCGAATCTGCGCACTCAAATAGGCTATAAGCTCTTTTGTGAGCTTTTGCAGCAATGTGTGCAAAAGCGTTGGGTTGGTATAAAGCAGTCTTTTGCTCTGTGTGTAGCTCTTGCTGCCTTGCCCCTCTATCATATAAGTCGCAAGTGTCCAAGGCGCACCGCAGAATCCTATCAATGCCTTATCTCTAGCAAGCTTTGATCGCACGCTAGAGATCGTATCATACACATAGCTAAGATCATCTTGCACGCCGCTTTTAAGCGCGTTTATGCTTGAGCCATCGCGCGTAGTTTGCAAAAATCTAGGACCCTCCCCTGCGACAAACTCAAGCTCTAGTCCCATAGCCATAGGCAGCACCAAAATATCGCTAAACAAAATCGCCGCATCCACATCAAGGATCTCCACAGGCTGGAGCGTTACCTCCGTGGCTAGCGCGACATTTTGACACAGGTCCAAAAAGCTCCCCGCTTTTGCGCGTGTGGTTTGATACTCGCTTAGATACCTGCCTGCTTGGCGCATAAGCCATATAGGTGTATAGGGCGTGGGCTTTTTCAATGCCGCATCGATAAAAATCATCGCTTATCCTTAAAAGTAGTATCGCTTGGTTTGAGCGTAAAGTATGGGCTGGATTCTAGCTAATATCGCTTAAAAGTGGATTTAAGCAAGCACTGCTATAATCGCGCTTTATTTCCCCGCACACACCATACTTTAAAGGATAGCGATGAGAATCCTAGACTGCATTAAAACGGGGGGGGGGGGGACAAAAGATTCAGCTTCGGGTAATCATAGCAGTGATTTTGTGGATTTTAGGGCAACCGCAGACCACAAGTCTAGCTCTACCCTAAAATCCACAAAAAGCACCACTAGCAATACCGCAAATCCTAGAATCTTTGAAGAAGAAAATGGGGTTGAGTGTGAAAAATCCCGCCGCGAGCAGCTTTTCCTAGAATCCACTTTTAGTAAAAGTCCCGATTCTAGCTCCGCAATCCTAGAATCCAAAAGCGGCACTGAAACACAAATCACAAAAAACGCGCAACCCCTAGAATCCACTTTTTCACAAAGCCACGATTCTAAGAGCAACGCCCATTTTCTGTCATTGCGAGCCTTGCACCGCAAGGCGTGGCAATCCATACAAAAAACCGCCCAACTCCTAGAATCCACTTTTGAAAACGCCGCCGCTGATACACAAAAAGTGGATTCTAGTGTGGATTGCCGCGCAGCCGCTACCGCGCCTGCTCGCAATGACACAAAAAACGCCACAAGTAAAAAAGTGGATTCTAGGAACACCTTTTTATCATCATTACAAGCCCTGCTTCACCAGCGATCCACAAGCACAAAAAACATAAACAAGGATTCTAGCACCACCCAAAATGTAGCCACGCCGCAAGCCGCAACGCGGCGATATAGCCCCATCTCTACTCTATGGCGTGCTGCTACATCACGCACAAAGCTACTGCTACAAACTATCCGCAACGCCACCTTATCCGCGCTAGATAAATGCACCCACTCATTGCGCCGCCCTTTCATCGCCGACAAAGACGGCTACTGCAAACACTGCGGATACAGACTCTACAAGCCCCAATGGCTGCAAGAGCTAGAGTCCAAGCATAGCACCAAAACACAGGCAAATCCAGCTGCCAAACCCAAACAAAAGGATAAAAATGAGAAATCCAACAATCCTAAACCCAGAAGCCGAAGTCGAGAAGTTTAAGCAAAGGCGCGAGATCTACAAAGTCTTTGAGATGATTATCAAAAACTATGTCAAAAACATAGCCGATAATCTTGCCAAAGAGGGCAAAATCACCCGCCCCAACAAAGACTACACCGATCCACTTCATCAAATCACCGATCTAGCAGGCGTGAAAATCATCTTCAACACCACCAAGGATCAAAAAGCCTTCAACACTGAATTTGTGAAGCGTATAGGGAGCTTGCGCGATGATGAAAATAGCGCGAATTTGCGTGATGAGAAGTATGAAAAAAGGCAGTTTGGCTACCTAGGCATACACCATATCGTGTGGTTTGATGAGAGCTTGCTGGATGGCAAAATCACTTGGGAAAACCGCGAGATCGATGGCGAGACAACACTCATAGATGAGTGGGAGAATGGCGAGCGGCTGCTAGCGGCAAAGGGCGTAGCAAAGGAGCAGCTAAAAAACTTCCGCGCAGAAATACAGACAATGACATTTTTGCAATATATTTGGGCAGAGATTGAGCATAAAGTCCGCTACAAGCCAGACAAAAAGCTTGATAAAGAAACCGAGCGGATATTTGATAGGATCGCCGCGCTGCTAGAGCTCTCAGATGCGGCTTTTGAGGAGCTGCTAGAGCTTGTGGAGCAAAAAGATAGGCAGACAAAAGACTCTATTCAACAAATCCACACCGCCAGCGAGCCAGACAAGAAGCACGAGAGAGAAAAGCAGCTGCTCCTAGATAGCTCTGATGTGATCCAAACCTGCCTAAATAGCGAGGATTTTTCAGCTCTTTTAGCACAGGTCAAAACACAGAATCTAGCCTATATCAACGCCCCCATTGACTATATCGATAAAGGCTTTGTGAAGCTGCTACAAAAAGCAGAGATTAGCAGCTACTATGAGCTAAAGCGTATTTTTGATGAAAGGGTGCTAGAGCAGCTTAGAAGCTATGCGGAAAAGTCAGCGGCGAAAGATATGTATCAAAAGCTAGAGATCATCAAAGCCCTAATCTATCTCTCTATACAAGATCCAAAAACACAAGAGGAGATCTATGTAGGCAAAGATGGCGTAGTGGCAGGGGCATTGGTAAAAAGCCTGCCTAAAAAACCATTGACAAAGGAAACCACACACAAAGGAGTAAATAGCAAAATATGAAATATGTAGCCACACAAGGGCAGGACACAAGCAAAGGCGTGCGAAAAAACGCGAAAAAAAACGCGAAAAAGCCAAGAGTCAAAATAGTGAAAAAAAGCGCGAAGCAATGCTAAAAAAATGGGACAAAGCATTTGTAGCATTTGCCAAGGCTAATGGCATTGACATCCCCAAAAAGAAGCAAAGGAAAAAAATGTGGAAAACACTCTTTAGACATCTTGGCAGAATCGTAGGAATCACCAAAGGAGCATACATAATGGCAGAAGAAATTCTTAGCAAAAATGGGCTAAAGCAATATCGCCTAATAATAATTGAAAACGGCAAGGAAGTAAGCTTTAATTTTATCAGTGAAGAAGGCTTTGATAGGTTGCACGATCAGGCAAAGCGTATAGCACAAGACCTTGACACTACCAAAAGTGATTTAGGCACAAAGCAAGGCGAGCTAGAGGCAGCGCAAGGGCAGCTAGAGAGAGCAAAAGAAGTGCTAGCAGAAGCAAATAGCAAGCTAGAATCCCAAGAGCAAGAGATCAAAGACAAGCAAAATAAGCTAGAAGCAGCAAAGGAGCAGCTAGGCAAAGCCCAAAACGCACTGCAAGCAAAGGAGCAGGAGCTAGAAACGCTGCGTAAGGACTTTGGCGAAGATCTCTTAGCGTGCTATAAAGAGCTGCCCCAAAGCTTCCGCGCTAGCCTAAATCTCACAGAGAGCAACCCAGCCTTTATCCTAGGGATACGAGATAAGCTTCCTACCGTGCATAAAAATATGAGCGAAATGGCGCAAAGATCTCATAAAAATGGGCAAAGCCTAGAGTCCCAAGAGCTACAAAGCTTGCGAGTGTTTATCGAAAAGCTGTGGGAGTTTCTAGGCAAGATGGGCTATGTCTATGAACGGATAGAGACACAAGAGGGCGAGCGATTTGACACGGCAAAGCATATCGCTGTGAATGACAAAGTAAGCGGCACAATCGACAAAGTGCTGCTACAAGGCTTCAAAAAGGGCGACACCCTAAAATCACTTGTTGTTATAAAGGAGTAGCTATGATAGAAAATGTCTTAGATGTAAAAGAAATCATCTTACACAAAAATGAACCCCTAGCACTAAAGCTTGTAGCCATACAGCCAGAGACACAAGAGGGCTTTGAGAAGGCAAAAGAAGTGCTACTAGCAGTCGAGCAGATAGCCATAGGCATAAGCCCATATAATAAGAGCAGGCTTAATGACATCAATATCGGGCATTGGGATTTGTATCGTTATGGCGATGTAAGTGCAAGCAGCATTAGAATCCCCCTATTTAAAACGCTGCCTGCGAGAAATCCCAACGCCGATGTCAAGCCAAATAGCGTAATCGCCATAGACTTTGGGACGAAATCTACCACTGTAGGTATCATCGATGAGAGTGGAGAAAAACGCCTGCTGCGAGTGGGGAGCAGGACAAGCGGCGAGATCAAAAAAGAAGATTATGAAAACCCCACCATTATGGAGTTTCGCAATATCCCTGCTTTCCAAATCGCTTATAGCAGCTGCAAGACTCGCCCACTAACTGCTTTGAAGGATTTATGTATCTCTCACATTGCGGCAAATCATCAAAACGAAGCGTTAGCAGAGGATTTTTCGCGCTTTTTTAGCAAGCTCAAGCAGTGGGCAGGCTATGGCAAAACTTACCGCGTGAAAGATCAAGACAACAACACCATTTCCCTAAAAGAATTTCTACACATTGGCAGCGATGAGTGCGATCTCAACCCCATAGAAATCTATGCCTACTACCTCGCACGCTTTATCAACACGATGGATAATGGTATCTACACCACCTATCTCCTCTCCTACCCTGATAAATTCTCCAAAGAAGTGCGAGAACAGATCCGAGCTAGCTTTGAAAGGGGGATCAAAAAGGCTATCCCTTATGCTGTGCTTACCAATCCCAACAACTCCATAAAAGTCGAGCAAATCGCCACTGAGCCAGCGGCGTATGCGATCTGCGCGCTTGATGAATATGGCTTTATGCGTGAAAAGTTCTTAAAGCGAAGTTTGGAGGTGTATTATGGGGTATTTGACTTCGGTGGGGGGACTACGGACTTTGACTTTGGGGTGCTATCACTCTCACAGACTAAGGGCTATACCTATCGCTTAGAGCATTTTGGCGGCGGAGGCGATGAGAAGCTAGGCGGAGAGAATCTGCTAGAGTTTTTAGCCTATGAAGCCTTCAAGCAAAATTTAGAGCGTATGCGTGAGAGTGGCTGCAAATTTAGCGAATCGCCCTTCCCTGACCCAGAGCTAAATGACGCTATCCGCGACCAAGTCGATAACAGCGAAGAAGCTAGGCGTAATAGCGCGGCGATGATAAAAGTGCTACGCCTCATAGTAGAAAATATCCAAGCTTATGAAGAGTTTGGAGATCTATCTAACACTAGCTTTGATCTATGCACAAGCGATGGAGATAATGTAAGCGTTTCACTACAAATTGAGTCCAAAAAGCTTATCGCCCAGCTTACGCAAAAAATCCAAGCAGGAGTGGAGAAATTTTTCCAAGAGTTTCTTGCCACAGCTAGGAGTCATTTCCCAAGCCCAAGCAAAGATGATGGGCTTTTGCTGCATATTTTCCTAGGGGGCAATGCCGCTAGATCGCCCATTGTCAAAGAAGCCTTTGAAGCATTGATAAAAAGAGAGGGCAAAGGGGGCATAAGCTTTGAGCTACACGCCCCGCTAGGCACGCCAGAAGCAGATGATGAGATAGTAAGGCAGTTTGGAGCAAGTACCATAGAGCAAGATCTAGCCAAAAAGGTTACCTGCAAGACAGGCGTAGTCTTTGGGCTACTAGAATCTCGCCCAAGCAATAGGCGTATAGAAATCATCTCGAGCGTAGGTGTCAATGATGATGCGAAGTTTAAATACTTCCTAGGCACAGGCGATGCCAAAGAGTTTAACCTAGTTATCGACAGAAACGCCCTGCACGATGGCAGCAAGCAGCTCTTCTTAGACCACGCGCATTTTACAGAGTATGAGCTGCTCTACACGCCAGATCAAAGGGCAGCCGATGAGAGAGAAGACTACTCGCCCAAAGAGCTTAATGCCAAGCTTAAGACAATCAGGCTCGATAAAGCGTATGGAGAAGATGACTCTATCTATATCCAAGCAAAAGGGGCAAATGGGATACAAGTAAGTGTCATCTCACAAGCAGATGATAGCGTGCTATATAGCGTAGATTACATATTAGAATAAGGAGTGAAAAATGTTAGGTTTGATCGGAAGTGCGATTAGTGCTGTGGTAAGTGGTGTTACAAGTGCGTGTTCCGCGATAGGAGGCTTTATCGCTAAAGCCGCGTCTGTCGCGGTGGAGATCGCTAAGTGCTTGCCTGTGGTAGGAGACATCATCACGGCTATTGGAAAGATACTTGAGATTATCAGTGGTGATACCAAGCCAGAGGATCTTGGCGCGGCTATGCAGCAGTGCGATAAAAAGCCAGAGGACTTTGAGACCACAAAGGAATATATCAAGTATTTAGAAGAGGAGATTAAGGCTGGCAGGGTGGATTGCTCGGTCAATGAAGATAAGACTATCAGCACGGCAAATGCGGCATTAGGGACATTTATCACGCTAGAAGGGGTAAAAGAGCAGTATGATCAAATTGATCTAAGCTTCTTCAAAGATGTGGGGCAGAAGTTTAATGAGGGCAAGCTAAACGCCCAAGAGGTCAAAAGCATCATTGAAACTGCGGATAAAAACGGCGTAAATCCCCAAGAAGTGAGCAAATATATCGCAGGGGAGAAGCCAGAGAATATCGATAGTGCCAAATCCACCCTACAAGAAGCCATAAAAGCCACCGACCCAAGCTTAAGCGACCAAGATCTAAATGCCAAAATCAAAGATGTGCTGCAAGGCTAACTATGAGTGGCATTGATATTGCGTGCTTATTTGTAGCTTGCGATGATAAGCTCCGTATTTTCCGCCGCTATGCGACCAATGATGGCAAAGGTGGGGTAGAGAAACTCAAAAAAGAGGGGCAAGAAGTCTTTGACATTGATGAAAGCTTGTGGAAGTGGTGGGAGAGGGAGCTAGAGATCATCTCTAGCGATAGAATGGATCTGTGCTTCATCTATGATACGCCTTATGAGATCCTTAGCCCCTACTTCACGCCCGCAAAAGACAGGAGTCGCTGGACTAGCTTAGGGCTTATCAAAGAGCTATTGCAGCGATGTAGCCTAGAGCCAAGAGAGCTGCTGCCTCCAAGCGGCAAGCCTATCGCTATGGATAAAGCAGGCAAGATAGATCGCCTGCATATCAGCATAGAAGTGGATATACACGCACCTTGCGTCCCTGCGATACCTAAGAGTAGGGAAAGGGAGAGGAATAGGTGGGCAGAGTATGTGAAAAATCGTGGAGCTAAAGATAGCAACTAGGCTTGATTGTAAGTATTGCCTGCCCACAAACCAACAAAGGATTAAACAATGATAAACCTAACTTCTCTCCCCCAAACTCTCCAAAGCAAGCACCACTACCACAGCAGCGACACAGCCCTAACCTACAAGCCTGTGCTAAAAGAGCTAGACCACCTAGACTGCGTGCTGTATCGCATCTCTAGTGTTACTTACCACAAAGACACCGATGCCCCGCAAATGCAGGCATTAGAAAATGTCCTAAGCTCTCTTAGGATACCCGGGATCAATATCATCTACCTTATGCTAGGCGATAAAAATGGCGTGGAGTTCTACTACGGCGTGGCTAGGGATTATATGAGCGATAGGGAGCTAAAGCTTAGTATCAAAGATATTGCGCGAGAGATTCTAGCCCCAAGTATCAAGGGTAATTTCCGCGGCAGCAAGCTTATCGAGCTTGATCGAGTCCAAAAAGAGCAGCTACTGCAAAAGATCCAGCACAGCACAGCAAGCAGCGTGATAGAGGGCGTGCCCGGCGTGATAGAAGAAGAAAACTTCCAAGGCGCAGATCGCCTAGCAGATACGATGATCAATATCGATAGCGTGCAGGATAGCTCCTTTGGCTTTATGGTCATAGCTTCGTGCGTGAATTATAAAGAAGTGGATTCTATCAAGACGCAGATTTATGAGATATATAGGGCGATCGCGTGTTTCGCCAAAGAGAGCGTGCAGATAGGCAGCAGCGATGGCACAAGCACAAGTGAAGGCATAAGTAAAAGCACTAGCACCAGTGAGAGTCATACACAAGGCACTAGCACCAATCAAAGCACTAGTAGCAGCCACAGCACAAGCCACAGCCAAACCCAAGGTAGGAATGAGAGCAAATCTATCACCAAAGGCACAAATGACAGCCGTAGCAGTGGCACAAACCACAGCCAAAGCACTAGCACAAGCGGCGACTACAAAAGCAATAGCAGCAGCGCGGGGGAGAGTGTCAGCACCAGCAGCAGCACACAAACAGGCACGAGCCACACCACAGGCACGCAAAAAGGCTCTTCACAGGCTAGCACACGCGAGATTGTCAATAAGTATTTCGCTAATTGGCAGGAATATATTGATGAAATTTTGCTCCCTAGGCTTGATTATGCCAGCGGTAAGGGGCTTTTTGCCAGTGGGATATTTTGCTTCTCAAACTCTCAAGTAGTCCTACACAAGCTGCAAAACACGGTCATCTCTCTTTTTAGCGGTCAAAAGGGCAACAAAATCCCCTTACGAGCCTTTCTCTTAGAATCCACTTCTACCGCACGCAAGGCATACACTAATCTCCAGCTCCCTCACCTGCAAGCCCCAGAGCAAAACGCCCTAGTCCCCCTAAGCTCCCAGAGCAGCGACAAGCTAGCAAATTGGCTTAGCACAAAGGAGCTAGGACTGCTGCTAGGCTTGCCCAAAAAAGATGTCATCGGCTTAGAATTGCGTGAAGAAGTGGAGTTTGGGCTAAATTTCACGCCTTTTGACAAGCAAATCACGCTAGGGCATTTGATCCAAAGTGGTAATAAAACAACCAAGCAAGTAGGCATTGATAGAGAAGCCCTTGATCGCCATATTTTTATCACAGGTGTTACAGGCAGCGGCAAAACAACCACCACCCAAACCCTACTGCTAAAATCCACTTTGCCATTTCTTGTGATTGAGCCAGCAAAGACAGAGTATCGCATCTTGCGCCGTAATTTTGGCGATGAGCTGCTAGTTTTCACGCTAGGCAAAGATAATGCCCTGCCCTTTCGGCTTAATCCTTTTGAGTTTTTCCCGCACGAGAGTATCACCTCACGCATTGATATGATCCGCGCGAGCATAGAAGCTGCCTTTGATATGGAAGCAGCTATCCCCCAGCTCATCGAGCAAGCGATATACAAAAGCTATGCAGACAAAGGCTGGAATATCGCTAGCAATGAAAATGCGTTTTTTGATGAGCCTTGGGCTGATGGAGTCTATGCCTTCCCTACACTTAGTGATGTGCTAGCAAATATAGAGGCTGTTGTAGAAGCGCAGGGCTTTGGCGATGAGGCAGGGCGACTGAAGGGCGAGTATATCGGCTCGATTAAAGCGCGGCTAGGAAGCTTGGTGCTAGGCTCTAAGGGCTTTATGCTTGATACAAAGCGATCGCTAGATTTTGTCGAGCTACTTAGCAAAAAGGTCGTGCTAGAAATGGAGGAGATCCGCAATGGCGCGGAAAAATCGCTTGTGATGGGGCTTGTTTTGGGGCATTTACTTGAAGCGATTAAAGCGCGATTTAAGCATAGCCCATCTAAAGAAGCCCAGCATATCATCGTCATAGAAGAAGCCCACAGACTCCTAAGCAAATTCCAGCCCGGTGATAACCCTAGCAAGAAGCAAGCGGTGGAGAGCTTTGCGGATATGCTCGCAGAAGTGCGCAAATACGGCGAGTGCCTAATCATCGCTGACCAAATCCCCAACAAGCTCACCCCAGAAGTGCTAAAAAACACCAACACCAAAATCGTGCATAAGCTCTTCGCCCAAGATGATAAGCAAGCAGTATCTAGCACTATCGCCTTAGAAGAGGAGCAGATGGAGTTTCTAAGCAGGCTTGAAAAAGGCGTGGCAGCGGTATTCTCCAGCGGCTTTCACAAAGCAGTCTTGGTAGAGATCACGCCGCATTCCAACACTTCCCAAGCCATTGTTGATGAGAGCGAGCTAGAGCCTAGTGTGTATGGACTTTATGCTGATAGCTATCAAAGGGGTATTGTGCTAGGCTCGCAGTTTTTATCCAAGCCTAGCTGGGAGGATATAAAGCAGCTGCTTAAGCTGCAAAGGAAGCTTATCTACGCGCTTGGGGCGTGGTGCAAAAACAAAAATCGCCCGCCTTATAGCCCCAAACTGCAAGCAGATTTGCAAGAATCCCGCAAATATTTTGATGATGAGCTTATCGCTAGAATCTTGCTGCTAGCAAATGACTTCGCCAAAGATGAAACCCAGCTAGAGCAAAAGCTTGAAAAAGCGTGCAAACTGCTGCAAGGCTATGGGGTGGGGGAGGTTACAGAAGCGTGGGATTTAGCCCTAGCAATAACATAGATTTAAGCAAGCACTGCTATAATCGCGCTTTATTTCCCCGCACACACCATACTTTAAAGGATAGCGATGAGAATCCTAGGGATTTCTGCTTACTACCACGATAGTGCTATCGCGCTTTTAGAAAATGATCGCATTGTATTTGCTCTGCAAGAGGAGCGACTCTCGCGCATTAAGGCTGATAGTGCGTTTCCTAAACTATCCATTGAAGCGGCATTGAACTACACTGCATTACAAACGGGGGGGGGGGGGGGCAAACTAGGCGCGTAGGCTTTGGGGCAACCGCAGACTCTTGCTCTACCCTAAAATCCATAAAAAGCACCACTAGCAATACCGCAAATCTTAGAATCTTTGAAGAAGAAAATGGGGTTGAGTGTGAAAAATCCCACCGCGAGCAGCTTTCCCTAGAATCCACTTTTGAAAATGTCCCAACTCTCAACGAGCAGCCAAAGGATTCTAGGATTTGCGATGAGAAAACAAGCGAAGCGGTGCAAGGCGGAGCCGCAGCAGGTTTCTTTAGTAAATCGGGGCTTTTCAAGGACTCTCAAGGGCGCGCACTTGGGGTGCGTAACCGCCGAGAGTCCGCAGAAATCGCCGATTTATCGCGCAAAGCCGAATCCATAACACTAGACTCTATCGATTCTTTTGTCTTCTACGACAAACCCTTTCTCACTTTTGAACGCCTACTTGAAACCTACTTCGCCACCGCACCAAAGGGCTTTCTAAGCTTTGTCAAGGCTATCCCGGTGTGGTTATCAACTAAACTTTTCTTAAAAGAGACAATTGCAAGGGAGCTAGAATCTCTATATAAAAAGCTCTATCCGCAAAAAAGCAAACAAGAGATAAAGGCGTTTAAACAAAAAGTGCTAGATAATCTCTACTTTAGCGAACATCACTTAAGCCATTGTAGTTCCGCATTTTTCCCAAGTCCTTTTAGAGATGCGGGGATTTTGACCCTTGATGGCATAGGTGAATGGGCGACTACAACGATTGCTAGGGGATTGGATAATCATATTGAGATTTTACAAGAGCTGCATTTTCCGCATTCTTTGGGGCTTTTATACTCTGCTTTTACTTATTATCTAGGCTTCAAAGTCAATTCTGGTGAATATAAAGTAATGGGTCTAGCCCCTTATGGTGAGCCAAAATTTGTGGAGACTATCAAAACACATTTAATTGATATGAAGCCTGATGGGAGCTTTTCACTCAATATGAAATATTTCTCCTACACTTATGGGCTAAAGATGACAAATGCCAAGTTTGACAGCCTTTTCCACGCACAAAGAAGCCCGGAATCTAAGCTAGAGCAAGTCCATATGGACATAGCCGCAAGCCTGCAAGTTGTTACTGAAGAGATAATGATAGCTCTAGCTCGCACCACAGCTAGGCTAAGTGGCAGTAGAAATCTCGTCCTTAGCGGTGGTGTCGCGCTTAATTGCGTAGGTAATGGCAAGATTTATCAAAAGCTTATTAAAGAAGAAAAGCTGCTCGATCATATTTGGGTCCAGCCGGCAAGTGGAGATGCAGGAAGTGCGGTGGGGTGTGGGTTGGCTTACTACCACATAGAATGCAAACAGCCCAGATATAGGGATTCAGCTTTTGGGCTAGAATCGAGGATTTCATCGCCGCGCTGCGTCGATAGACACCCAAGTCTTATCTCCTTGCGCGGCTCGAAAAGCCACGATTCTAGCTCCAAAATCTTAGAATCCCGCAGTGGCTTTACAAAACAAGCTGAAACCAAAACCACCGCCCTAGAATCCACTTTTGAAAGCCCCACCGCAAAACAAGCGACAGCGGTGCAAGGCGAAGCCGAAGCAGGTTTCTTTAGAATTCCTAGAATCCTTGAAGAAGAAAAAGGGGCTGAGTGTGAAAAATCCGCTTCATCGTCATCGCGAGCCGATGAAGTCGGCGTGGCGATCCATAAAGGCACAAAAGTGGATTCTAGTGCAAAAATGGATTGCCACGCCGCTGCTACCGCAGCGTCTCGCAATGACAGAAAAAACGCCGCTAGTGAAAACGCAGTTTCTTTAGAAAAAGTGGATTCTAGGGAAAACGCCAAAAATGTAAGCAAGCAGCCAAAGGATTCTAGGATTTTGGAGCTAGAATCGGGGCTTTCAAACGCCGCAAATATAAAGGGTCGCAGGCGGCAGGATTTGGGTGATAGAATCGTGGCTTTGCAAGGCGATTCAAGGGCGCATACTAGAGCGTATGTAACCGCAGAATCGCCGCAGCAATCCGCGATTCTAGCCCCAAAGCCAACGCCAAAGATAAGCCCAAGCAATTCTAAGATTTGTGATGAGAAATGTGGGTTGCAAGGAAAATCGCAAGGGAGTTACCTAAAGGGTAATGACTGCAGCGATTTTTTGCAGCTCCCACATTTATCGCACAAAGCTGAATTGCCCCTACAAGATTCTATGCAGGGAAGCTATTTAGGGCTATCCTACTCCAACGACGAAGTCCAAGCCGCGCTAGACTCCCTAAACGCGATTTATGAAAAGCACAGCTTTGACACGATTAAAACACTTACCGCTAAGGCATTAAGCGAGGGCAAAGTCGTAGGCTGGCATCAAGGGCGGTGTGAGTTTGGACCTAGGGCATTGGGGGCTAGATCGATTCTGGGCGATCCACGCAACACCACAATGCAAAAGACAATGAATCTAAAGATTAAATATAGAGAATCTTTCCGCCCATTTGCCCCAAGTGTGCTGGACTTTGCCATTAATGAGTGGTTTGAGTGTGATTATATAAGCCCTTATATGCTGCTTGTAGCCCCTGTGAAAAGGGAGAAATGCTACCCACTTACCAAAGAGCAAAAAGAGCTTTTTGGCATAGAAAAGCTAAATATTATTAGAAGCGAGATCCCAAGCGTTACGCATATTGACTATTCTGCCAGAATCCAGAGCGTGCATAAAGAGACAAATCCGCGTTATTACGCTTTGATAGAGGAGTTTTATAAGCTTAGCGGTGTGCCTGTGCTAGTGAATACGAGCTTTAATGTGCGGGGTGAGCCTATGGTGTGTAGCCCTTATGATTCTTATGCGTGTTTTATGGGGACGGAGATGGATCTGCTAGTGATAGAAGATTTTATTCTTTATAAAGAGAAACAGCCACAAGAGCATATCGCAAAGTTTAGGGATATTAAAGACAAATACGAGCTGGATTAAGGAGCGAAGATGAGATATAGCAAATTAAGCATAAAAATGCGTGGGCTACTATGGGCTTTGGTGTGGATTCTAGCAAGCATAGCGACTCTAAAGCTAGATAGCGTGCTAAAGGGTCGCGCAGGCTTTGGGATCTTGCCTTTTGCGCTAATTAGCTTAGGGGCTTTAGGGCTGCTAATCTACCTTGCCATAGTCTCAAAGCGCAAATCCCTTAAGCTCGCACTCTCTTATCTCACCATACTCCCACTTTGCATAATCATAGGCGAGCTGTATGGCTACTACACGCTAGAATCCACTTTTGAGCAAGATCCTTGCGCTGCTAGCACAAGCGGCACTTATGCGAGTGATTACTTCACCCCAAGCCCTATCACAGGCTACAAAGGCAAGCCAAGCATCACCGCCACCGCGCATAAAACCACGCATAATGGCACAACTATCTACAATGTCTCCTACACCACCGATGAGTTTGGCTGGCGGATCACGCCTAGTAGTAAAGTGGATTCTAGCTCTTGTGTGCTGTTTTTTGGCGATAGTTTTACCATAGGTGAAGGCGTGCAGGATAATGAAACCCTGCCCTTTTACTTTGGCACACACACAAATGCTAGGATCTATAATTTCGGCTTCCACGGCTATGGACCCCACCAAGCCCTAGCCCTTGTGCAAAGCGGCGAGGTAAAGCGCGTAGTCAAAGACTGCGCGAGCGTGCTAGCTATCTATGAGAGCTTGCCCGGGCATATCGCTAGGGCTAGTGGCTTTTCATCGTGGGAGCAAGGCACAAATGCCCCTAGATTCTCCCTTGATCCTAGTGGCTCTCTAGTGTGGGGCAATGCATATTTGCATACAAGTCCCTTGCTAGCCAAGCTTGCCCCTAAGCTCCAAGCCCGCCTAGCACAAAGCTATCTCTACAAGCTTCTTGCCCCTGTGTATAGCTATGATGAGAGCCATAACGCCCTGTATTTTGCGATTATTGGCGCGCTGCAAAAGCAGCTACAAGAGCAGTTTAATGCACGCTTTGCGCTTGTGCTGTGGGACTCTAGTGATGTAAGCGATGAGATAGAGCGCAAGGAGTCGCACGCGATTACTAAGCATTTTGCAAACGGCTTAGGGGGGGGGGCAATGGATTTAGTGCTAGCTAGCGAGATTTTGCCCAACTATAAGCAGCAAAGGGAAGCCTACGCGATCCATAGCTGTGATTTACACCCAAATGCTCGGGCAAATGCGCAGATCGCGGAGTTTATCGCCGAGCGGATAGAAAGCGGCAGCATAAAGGCAAAAAGTGGATTCTAGGAGCAACGCCCTTTTATTGTCATTGCAAGCTTTGGCGCAAGACAAAGCACGGCGATCTATACACACAAAACACACCCTAGAATCCACTTTTATCTCACAAGCTGACTTCTCTCTGTCATCGCGAGCCGATCAACCCCTTTTCCCGTCATCGCGAGCCGATGAACCCCATTTCCTGTCATCGCGAGCGAGTGAAACGAGCGTGGCGATCCACAAAGGCGCAAAAGTGGATTCTAGGAAAGCTGCAAATGTAAGCAAGCAGGCAAAGGATTCTAGGATTTTTGATGAGAAATGTGGGTTGCAAGGAAAATCGCAAAGGAGTTACCTTAGCGGTAATGACTGCAGCGATTGTCCGCCGCTCCCGCATTTATCGCGCAAAGCCAAATCCACTAACTAAAAGGAGCTATTATGAGTGCTTATGACTTACGCATATTCTTAAGCATTTGGGCGGGGATTTTTGCCCTCTTCCTACTCTCTGGAGTCCTTCTACACGATCATTATAGAATCTGGGCGATTACAGGGCTTGGCATAGCCCTAGCCTTGCAAGCTTACCCCAAGCTTGCCACACCACTCTATATCGCGCAGATAAAAGTCGGCAGCGTGATGGGCTGGTGCATTTCTCGCGCATCGCTGGTGGTGCTGTATTTTTGCGTGTTTGTGCCTTTGGGGCTGGTGTTTAAGCTAGCTAGGCGCGATATTCTCGCCCCCAAGCTTCATAATGACAGCTACTTCATCAAGCGCGACAAGCAGCCCACAAGTATGAAAAACCAATTCTAAAGGAAGCACGATGAGATGGCACAAACCCCTAACGCTCACGCTGTGGATTCTAGCTTGGCTTGGCACTAGTGCCATAGTGCTAAAGCTAGATGGAGTGTGTATGCAGAAATTTGAGTATAGTATCTTGCCATATATGTGGATTAGCGCGGCACTCACGCTACTTCTCATCTACTTCGCGCGTAAATCCCGCACGGAAGCCCTTAAGCTCACGCTCTCATATCTCACCATACTCCCACTTTGCATAATCGCAGGCGAAGGCTTTTTCTACTACAAAAAGCTTGCTATAAGCAGCTCTCGGCTTACACAGCCGCACGAGATTTTGGGCTTTGCCAATACGCCCAATCTCTTTATACAAACTCCTTTTTCAGTCGATGGCAAGCTTGTCTATGATCCCACTTACACGCACGATACTTATGGCAATCGCATAACCCCACACAACAACGACTCTAAAGCCTGTATCAATATTTATGGCGGTAGCTTCGCCTATGGCTCGGGACTTAGCGATGATGAGACTCTAGGAGCATTTTTAGCCAAAGATCTGCCACATTTCCATATCAATAACTTTGGCATAGGTGGCGCAGGGGCACATACAATGCTAGCGCGATTAGAATTTGATCTTGACAAGCAAGCACTATCACAATGCCAAGAAAATATCTTTTTCTACATCATTATCCCACATCATATTTATCGCGCATTAGGCGCGGTGCTAGGTCCAAAATACACGCTAGATCCTACCGGCACACCGCGATACCAAGGCGTATTTACCAAAGAAGCGCAAAAGCCCTTCTATAAAGAAGACTACACAACGCCAAAGCCCTTTACTATACAAGAAAAGCTCATAAACCAGCTTGAAAAATCATATATAGTTAAGTTCATCTCAAACCCTAGTCAAAACTATGATTCTAAAGATCTCTTAGCCTTAGAGTCGTATCAAATCGGTGTCGCCTCTCACCCTGACATTAATTTACCCATTAAAGATACGCAGCCCTACTTCGCCATTGTGGCTAAAATCCAAGCCATTTTGCGCGAGCGATACAACGCGCCGCTTTATGTGCTTGTGTATGACTACGATATGCACGCGCAGTTTTTAGACAGATACGATAGCCTAATACAAGAGAGCCTAGCGCAAATGGGCATAAAGTTTTGGACAATGAGCGAGATTCTAGGAGATGAGTATAAGCAGGACTTAGCGCGGGTTAAGCGCGGGGATTTGGAGCATTTCGCTTATCGTATCTCGCGCTGGGATACCCACCCAAACGCTAGAGCAAATGCGCAGATCGCGGAGTTTATCGCCGCACGGATAGAAAGCGGCAGCATAAAGGCAAAAAGTGGATTCTAGGAGCAACGCCCATTTTCTGTCATCGCAAGCCGATGAACCCCTTTTCCCGTCATCGCAAGCCGATGAACCCCTTTTCCCGTCATCGCGAGCGAGTGAAACGAGCGTGGCGATCCACAAAGGCGCAAAAGTGGATTCTAGGATTTTTGACGAGAAATGTGGGTTGCAAGGACAATCGCAAAGGAGTTACCTTAGCGGTAATGACTGCAGCGATTGTCCGCCGCTCCCGCATTTATCGCAAAAAGCCAAATCCACCAGCCAAAATCCAACATCAAACTAAAAAGGAGCAGTAATGAACCTAATCAAAGAGCTATGGGCGTTTTTGAAAGAGCGCAAGAAATTTTGGCTTTTCCCTGTGATTGTGGTGATGCTTTTCTTAGGTGCGCTTATTGTGCTGGCTAAGGGCTCAGCAGTTGCGCCGTTTATTTATACGATTTTTTAACGCAAAGGGATTTGTGGGATTCGGCTTTGGGTGAGCAATGCGGCAGTGTTGCGCGTTATGGCAAAGGCACGATCGCCAAGATCGCTAACCTTCCACAAAAACGCCAAAGCTCCCACAGCCCCACCGCAATTCCTAGAATCCTTGAAGAAGACAATCGTGCCTCGTGTGAAAATCCGCAAAAGTGGATTGCCACGCGGATTTTCAATCCGCTCGCAATGACAAAAAAATAGCCCTTGTGAAAAAGTGGATTCTAGGATTTTTAACAAAAACGCCAAAAATGTAAGCGAGTCGCAGGCGGAAGCAGTTGAGATGAAAAATCGTGGCTTTCTAAAGAAACATCGGCACAGCCTAAGCGGTATCCCTTGTTTTCAAGGCAGCTTTCTTGAGTAAAGCCAAATCGCCTAAAACACTACAGGCGGCAGAATTTTAAAAACGGATTCTAGTGCAAAACGATTCTAAGAATTGCAGTGGGGCTGTGGGAGCTTTGCGCGTTATGGTAAAGGTTAGCGATCTTGGCGATCGTGCCTTTGCCATAACGCGCAACACTGCCGCATTGCTCACCCAAGGCTAAATCGCCTAAAAAGCCACAGGCGGCAGGATTTTTGAGATAGAATCGGGGCTTTGCGAGCGCGTGCAAGGGCGCATACTTGGGCGTATGTAACCGCAGGGCGCGCGAAGCAATCGCCGATTCTAGCCAAAAAGCCAACGCCCACAACCTAAAGCGGTTTAATGAGTTTTTAAGGGGGGGGGAGTAGCATTCCCACCCAAATCCCAAGTGCTAGCCCTAGCACTAGGACTAAGGATAAGAATGCTAAAGCCCCTTGCCAAGTCTCTCTACAAACGCGCCAAGTCCGCTTACCACACCCACCAAGCGATGAAGTATTTTGACCAAAAGACGCAAAATTATCTAGCCATACACAAGCACCTATCCCCCCTGCCAGAGCCTGCCAAGCAAGAAGCCCTAGCGTTTTGGCAGCCCCTTTTGCCTAAGCACCGCTTAAGGCACACGCTTAGCTGGCATACGATCATCTACAATTCTAACCGCTTCTGCCCCAGCCACCCTGCCTACCTTGACAATGCTTTCTACTATCTTACACTCCTGCCCTATCTCAACACCCAAGGCTACGCCAAAGCCCTAGCGGATAAAAACTACTATGACGCGCTTTTTTCTACCTACAATCGCCCAAGCACGATTGCTAGGCGTATCAATGGCAGCTACTATGTGCTAGATTCTAGCAAGCCTAAATCCTCCGCGCTAGAATCCACCCCAAATCCCCTGCGCCACAAGATCATCTCCCAAGCGGATTTTATCCAGCTTGTGCGTTCTAGCACGCCTTGTGTGATCAAGCCCACAAGAGCTAGCGAAACCGGCTCTGGCAGCAATATCCGCCTGCTAGAATCCACCCTAGACAAAGATGAGCTAGAGTCCTTGCTGCGCCACTATCCAAGTGATTTCATCGTGCAGGACAAAATCGCCCAAGCTCCATTCCTATCCGCGCTAAATCCCACAAGTATCAACACGATCCGCATAGTAAGCCTGCTGTATGAAGGCAGCTTTTCTATCGTATCAGCGACCTTGCTTGTGGGCGAAGATGGGCTTACTTCTAATGGCGGGCATTTCCGCATAGGGATTGATATGGATTCTGGGCTATTGCGAGATTTTATCATTAGGGGCAAGGGCGAGCCTATCGCCGCGCTGCCAAATGCCAAAGATCTAAGCTACAAATCCACGCCAATCCCTAGCTTCAAGGAGCTGCTAGCGATGACGCGCGATATGCACTCGCTTTTGCCACATTTTGGGCTAATTGGCTGGGACTTCACCCTAGATAGCACAAATAAGCCATTGTTTATAGAAATCAACCCTGATGTGCCCGGATGCGAAATAATGGAGCAGCTCAATGAGCCGATGTTCAAAAACCACCAAGAAATCATCACTTCAGCAGCGACACATCACGCAAAATATTAAAGTCTCTTATGCAGCCAAATATTTTTATCCAAACACTAAAACCCTATATCCCAATAGCGCATAAAATATGGGAAATCCCAAATCACAAAGATATTTTAAAACTCGATTGGAACGAATCCACACTGCCGCCCTCGCCACAAGTTTTGCTAGCCCTACACAAAGCCCTAGAAAATGATCACTTGCATTGGTATCCCAACACCAAAAACGATACATTACTACAACTTCTAAGCACATATACAAAGCTTCCTAGCTCGTGTATAGAGACTTTTGCAAGCTCGGATTGTGCGCACGAATTTATCTTGCAAGTTTTTGCGATGGCTGGCGATCGCGTGTGCATTATCGCACCCACTTATGATAATTTCCGCTCAAGCGCGCAAGGCAGAGGGCTACAAAGCGTATTTTTCCACACAAATAGCGGCAATATTGAATGGGAGAAATTAGATACATTCCTAGAATCTAACGCGCCCCAAATGCTCTACATCTGCAACCCCAACAACCCAACCGGCACACTACACGATACAAATGCCCTTACAAAGCTCATACAAAAATATGCGGATATTATGTTTATTGTCGATGAAGCGTATTATGAGTTTTGCGGTATAAGCTTGGCACATATCGTGCCACACACGCCAAACCTCATCATCACAAGGACATTTTCCAAAGCCTTTGGGCTTGCTTCACTGCGGATAGGCTATGTCCTAAGCACCGCCCAAAATATAACCGCTCTAAATCGCTTAAGAAACGCCAAAAATATCCCGCATTTATCACAAATCGGCGCAATTGCGGCACTAGAAAACATCGCATATATGCAAGATTATGTCAAAGAAGTCAAGCAAGGCAGGCAGTATTTTTTACAAGTTTTGGGAGAAATGCGAGATCTTTATGTCTATACCACAGAGGCGAATTTTGTCTTTCTGCGTTATGACAAAGCTGAGAACCTATGTGAATTTTTAGAATCTAAGCATATATTTATCCGCAATTACGCGCATATTCTGCCAAGCCACTGCCGCATAAGTATTGGCACAAAAGCCCAAATGCAAAAAGTCGCCCACTATATGCAAGATTTTATTACTCAAAATTAGCGCGTGAGAGAAAAGGCGATGAAGCAGATTCTAGCGATTTTTGACTTTTGTGAAACGATCGTGGATAGACAGAGTATATCGCCCTTTTTGGAGCTAGCACGCAAGGCAAATAGCGCGTATAGGTCGCCAAGCTCGTATAAACAGAGACTGCTGCGCAAAGGGGCTAGGATTCTCTATAAGGCTTTGCTTAGCGGGGATTCGGCTTTACTAAAGAAACATCGGCTATCGCCGAACGCTTCGCTTGTTTTGGGTAGTCATTCCGCAGATTTAGAATTGTCATCGCGAGCCGATGAACACCTTTTCCCGTCATCGCGAGCCGATGAAGTCGGCGTGGCGATCCATAAAGGCGCAAAAGTGGATTCTAGAAAAAAGTATTCTACTAGCGCGGAATGTGTGGATTGCCACGCCGCTGCTACCGCAGCGTCTCGCAATGACAGCAAAAATAGCCCTTGTGAAAAAGTGGATTCTAGTGATACTCCCATTTTTGCTTCCGCAAAAACTATGGATTGCCACGCCTTGCCTAGCGGCAAGGCTCGCAATGACAGAAATCTAAGCGGCTTGGCGCAGGATTCTAGGATTTTCAACAAAAACGCCCAAAATGTAGAAACGCCGCAGGCGGCAGGATTTGCGATTTTTAATAAAAACGCCACAACTCTAAGCGACTCCGCAAAGGATTCTAGGATTTTTGAAAGCCAAGCTCAAAATGTGTTTTGTAGCCAAGCTGCAGGCGGCAGGATTTGCGATGAGAAAGCAGGGTTGTGCAGTGGCGAGCAAGGAGATAAGACTAGAGGTCTATCGACGCCGCGAGCCACAAACTCCCTGCTTTATCGCGCAAAGCCAACGCCCAAACCAAAAAAGCTCAATCTGCTACACAAAGCCCTGATAATTCCTACTTATCCTGAGCTAGCTGGCTTGCCTCTCTCAACCGCCCTATCCCTAGCCCACTCCTACGCCCTAAGCCTACGCACTCATATCAATCAAAAAGTCCTAGATAGGCTGCTGTGGCACAAGGCGCAGGGGCATACCATAGTCGTGGTATCTGGAGGGCTTGGCATTTATATCCGCCCTTTTATGCAGCAATTTGGCATAGATACAATCCTAGCCGTCGAGCTAGAATCCACTTTTGATAAACAAGGGCAAGAGATCCTAAGCGGCAATAGATCAGGGCTACACACAATGCAAGAGCGCAAGCTCTATGCCCTAGATGATCGCCTAGACCTAGCGCAATACGACTTGCCAAACTCCTATGCCTATAGCGACTGCCCAAGTGATGTGCCGCTGCTCTCTCTAGTGGGCAAGCCCTGCGTGGTGCAGGGTAGTCAGGAGACGAGGTGGGCGAGAATCCTAGGCTATCCAATCTTAGTGCCTTAGTGTTGCTGGGGGATTCGGCTTTACTAAAGAAACATCGGCTAACGCCGACCGCTTCGCTTGTTTTGGGTAGTCATTCCCTAGATTTAGCAAATTTTGGGACAACCGCAGACCTCTAGTCTAGCTCTGCCCCAAAACAAGCGAAGCGCAGTTTCTTTAGAAAATTTGCTAAAAGCTACGAAAGCACTACCGCAATTCCTAGAATCCTTGGGGAAGACAAACAGGCTGAAAGTGAAAATCCGCAAAAGTGGATTACTAAAGAAACTTCGCTTCGCTTGTTTTGCCACGCGGATTTTCAATCCGCTCGCAATGACAAAAAAACAGCCCTTGTGAAAAATCAACTCAAACCCTAGAATCCACTTTTTTAAACAACGCACAAAAAACACAAAGCGTAGCTTCTTTAGAAAAAGTGGATTCTAGGAGCAATGCCCTTTTTCTATCATCGCGAGCCGTGTGCCATACCACCCTATCGTCATCGCGAGCGAGTGAAACGAGCGTGGCGATCCATAAAGGCGCAAAAGTGGATTCTAGAAAAAAGTATTCTGCTAGCGCAGAATGTGTGGATTACTAAAGAAACTTCGCTTCGCTTGTTTTGCCACGCCTTGCCTAGCGGCAAGGCTCGCAATGACAGAAAAATGGGCGTTTTCAAAAAAAATCGGCGTTGTATAAAAGCGGATTCTAGCCCAAACGATTCTAAGAATTGCGGTATTGCTTCGCTTGTTTTCTAAAGAAACCTGCTTCGGCTTCGCCTTGCACCGCTTCGCTTGTTTTCTAAAGAAACTTCGCTTCGCTTGTTTTGCGTGATTTTTGGGGTGGAAGTTACCTAAGCGGTAATGACTACTCCAAAAATCACGCAATCAGGTGAATGCTCACCCAAGGCTGAATCGCTCGCTTAAACTTCTGCCAAAAATGCCGAATATATAGGAACATTTATTGCTACAATTAAGGGCTAGAAAGGACACGCGATGAATATTACTTATTGTGATCGTTATGTGCAGATCGAGCTGCTTAAAGGCACGCGCCTGCTCGATAAAGCCCTAGAATACGCACAAAAACACTTCTCTAAGCATTATCGCCTATCTAGCTCTGTGCTGATTCTAGATGATGGCGAGCGGTTTAAGAAAGATTATTTAATCAATTGGGCTTATCACGCTACTTTGCAGAGCGAGCATAGCACCAAGCTTCTCCCACGCCAGCCCTTGCAAAAAGTGGATTCTAGTAGCCAGAGCGAGCCAGAGCCAAGCGAGCCTACCGAGCTAGAGCAGATCCTAAGCCACTCCCACTTGCCCATACGCATTAAAATCACTAGCCCCAATGATATGCTAAAGCGCGTCAAAGTCCATATCCACCTAGCTAGCCTTGATCAAGTGCTTTTGCGACTTGAAGAAGATGATCGCGTAGCACGCCGCTATATCCGCACGCTTTTTAGCGGTAAAATCATCTATGAAGTAGAAAATGAGTTTTGCATTAACGCCGCTGGGTATAGCGAGTCGATGTGGCAGAGTGTGATAGAGCTTATCAGCTCGCGCGTGATCCACAATGTCGCCCTAGAGTTTGAATACCAAAAGCCAGAAGAGGGCGAGGGCTTCCTAACGCGCGAAGAATACCTGCTGCGCAAGTGTTATAGCGAGCTAGATGTGGGATTTGATGAATCACTAGAAGCAGTCAAAAAGCAATACCTAAAGCTTGCTAAAATCTTCCACCCTGATAATGCCCTAGACAAAGATCCCCACACGCAAGAATACTACCAAGACCGCTTCAAAAAAATCTCCCACGCCTACAAGACTATCAAAAACGCCAAGATTCACAAACGCGCCACTGCCTAGCTTATGCTACAATCACGCCTACACGACTAGCCGTGTGAGAATCCACCAAAGAAGCCCAGCCAATGCCACAACCCATAGAAAAAATCGCCCTAATTGTCCGCCCAGAGTCCCCTGAGCTAGCAAGCGCGTGCAATGAAGTCATAGCGGTATTTGAGCGATTTGGGGTAGAGGTGTGCGTGCTAGAATCTAGCGTAGCAAGCTTGGGGCTAGATCCTAGGCTTGCCTGCAAGGAGAGCGAGCTTGGGCAAAGGGCGCAGGCGTTAGTCAGCTTAGGAGGCGATGGCACGCTCATTTCTGCGGTGCGTAAAAGCCTAGGGCTAGATCTGCCTGTGCTTGGGATCAATATGGGGCGGCTGGGCTTTCTTACTGCGATTAAGCCGAGCGAGCTTGAAGAGTTTGTGCCGCTGCTAAAAGGGGGGGAGTATGTGCTGGATTTGCATTATCTGCTACAAGGATCATTAGAAAAATCGGCTTTGCGCGATAAATCGTGGATTTCATCGCCGCGCTTGTGCGATAGCCACTCAAGGCTTATCTCCGCGCGCGGCTCGAAAACAAGCGAAGCGGTGCAAGGCGAAGCCGCAGCAGGTTTCTTTAGTAAAAGCCACGATTTCTCATCGCAAATCCTAGAATCCACTTTTGAAAGCCCTACCGCAATTCCTAGAATCCTTGAAGAAGATCAGGCTTTATGTGAAAAATCTGCTGAAAATAAAAACCAGCCGCAAAGTGAAAAAGTGGATTCTAGCTCCGCCCATTTTTCACAAGCACACTCCCAATTTCTGTCATCGCGAGCCGATGAACCCCTTTTCCCGTCATCGCGAGCGAGTGAAACGAGCGTGGCGATCCATAACACAAACCTAGAATCTAGTTTTGAGAAATCGCAGAAAATGGATTGCCACGCGGATTTACAATCCGCTCGCAATGACAGCAAAACTGCCCAAAATTTAAACGACTCGCAGGCGGAAGGAAAAGTGGATTCTAGGAAAGCCGCAAATGTAGGCGAGCAGCCAAAGGATTCTAGGATTTTGGAGATAGAATCGGGGCTTTTCGAGCCGCGCAAGGAGATAAGACTAGGGCGTCTATCGACGCCGCGCGGCGATGAAATCCACGATTCTAGCCCAAAAGCCGAATCCACCAGCAAAAAGCCAACGCCCAACACACATAGCCCCTTCTATGTATTGAACGAAATCCTAATCACCAAAAAAGCCATCTCCGGTATGACCAAAATCTATGCCACCATCAACAACGAGCATTTCCACACCTACCGCGCCGATGGGCTTATCATCGCTACGCCCACAGGATCAAGCGCGTATAATATCTCTGCTGGCGGCTCGCTCGTGCATCCGCAATGCCGCGTGATCTTGCTCACCCCTGTTTGTGCGCACTCGCTCACGCAGCGACCGATGATTGTAAGCGATGATTTTTGCCTGCATTTTAGTGTAGAAGAGGACTCTGTGATTATGCTTGATGGGCAAGATCGCATAGACTTCCGCAAGGGCGATACACTGATCGTGCGAGGATCTTTCCCTATCCAGCTTATCCAGCACCCCAAGCGAAGCTACTTTGCCGTGCTAGAAGAGAAGTTTGGCTTAGGCGGCAAGCAGATATGAGCATAGCGTGAAACATATACGCGTGAAAAAGGAGAAGCGATGATAAAAAAGCTGCATATAGAAGACTCCGCGCTTTTTGGGAGCTTGGAGCTGCATTTTAGCGCGGGGTTTTGTGTCTTTAGCGGTCCTAGTGGCAGCGGCAAAAGTGTCCTTATGGACTCGCTTTTAGCGTGCTTTGGACTCAAAGAGCCAAATGCCTCTATCATCGAAGCAGACATTGTCCTAAGCCCTAGTCTCATCAAAATCTTTGAAGAAGAGCTAGGGATTGATAATGATCTGCTTAATATCAAAATCATCAAAAAGGACAAGATCCGCTATTTTGTCAATTTCACCCCCATAGCCAAAAAGCAGCTATCTCTAATCCTAAGCCGCTTTGTCAAGCATATCCACTCGCGCGGCGGCGATGAGCTAGGAGAGAGCAGCCTGCTAGGCTTGCTTGATCAACTAGCCATAGCGAAATCCCCCAGCCACAAGGAGAGCCTAAGAGACTTCCGCGAGCATTTCCGCGCCCTAGAGAGCGCGCAAAAGGAGCTACAAGCCCTAAAAAGCGCGCAAGCAAACGCCCAGAGCCTAAGAGAGATAGCGAGCTTTGAAGCAGAGCAGATCGCCTCCATAGCCCCCAAAGTCGGCGAGTATGAAGAGCTACTAATGTGCAAAAAGACCCTTTCACGCAAAGAAAAGCTCCTAGAGTCCATAGCCAAAGCCACCTCCGCGCTAGAATCCACCTCCGCGCTAAGCTCTGCCCTAGCCCTGCTAGATAAGCCAGAGCTGCAAGCCACCCTAGAAGAAGCCCTAAACGACACCCAAGCCACCCTAGAAGAAGAGTCCCAAAAGCTAGAAAACTTGCAAGACTTAGATGTAGAGAGCCTGCTAGCTAGGATCTCTGCTCTCTCAAGTCTCATCACACGCTATGGCAGCATAGAAGCAGCCCTAGCGCACGAGCAAGCCCAGAGAGAGAAGCTAGAAGCCCTGCAAGACTCCAGCACCAAGACAAAAGAGCTAGAAGATCGCATTGCCGCGCTAGAATCTAGCCTAAGCTCCCAAGCCCAAGCTCTCACGCAAACGCGCCAAAGCGCGCTAAAAAGCCTGCAAGACTCCTTGCAAGCCCTATGCCTTGCCCTAAAGCTTAAGCCCATCTCCTGCACGCTTTGCCCAAAGCCCCTAGACCATAGCGGCAGCGATATGCTAGAGCTACGGCTAGATCACAGCAGTATCGCCACACTCTCTGCCGGGGAGTTTAACCGCCTGCGTTTGGCAGTGATGTGCGTGGGCGCGCGGCTGGAGAAGAAGCAGGGCGTGCTAATCCTAGATGAGATTGATGCGAATTTAAGCGGGGAGGAGAGCGAGGGCGTAGCGCGCGTGCTCCAAGAGCTAGCCAAAAGCTATCAAGTCTTTGCCATCTCTCACCAGCCCCATATGCCAAGCCTAGCCACCGCGCACTATCTAGTCAGCAGCGATGGTGCGCACTCGCAAGTCCGCCTGCTTGATAAGCAAGGCAGGGTGCAAGAGCTAGCTAGAATGATCAGCGGAGCAAATATCACTCAAGAAGCCCTAGACTTTGCTAGCAGGCGACTAGAGCAAGGGCAAGTCTCTGCAAACTAGATTCTAGTAGCAACGCCTTTTCTCGTCATTGTGAGCCTTGCGGTGCAAAGCTTGCGGTGATGGGTTAAGGTGGAGGCTTGGGCTATTTGATTGTTGAAAGTTTATAAATCAAATATGCAGTAAATCCAAAAAACGCCACAAAAGCCGAAAGTAACGCTAGTAGTCCCATATTAGTCTTTCTCCTTTTCTAGCTTGTCTATTTCTTTCAAAAATAACCTTACAAATACTACCAATCACGCCCAACGCTTGAATCTAGATTTTAAGGCTCTTTGGGTTTAAAATGCAAGGTAGTGCCAAACGCTAAGGCGCGGGGCGTAAGCCCTGCCTTAAGCTAGATTTCATCACCAAACCTCCAACTAGCGCGTGAATCAAGCGCGTAAGCGCGCAGATTGCCCTAGTTATTTACTTGTTTTTTTATCGTGTATGATAGCTCTAAGAGCCATTAAAGGAATAACAAATACTGATAGAGCTATACAGGCAAGAATAATCGTGTTTAACATCACAAATCCTCCAATTCATCTATTTTCTTGTCAATGTAAATTGAAAGCCATATTACAACAAGCACCAGAAATACGATAGATAGTAAGCTTAGAAGTAGTAGCCAAGTTTCTAATTTTGAAAAATTAGTAATGCTCCAGCCAATAATCGCTAGCAATGTAGCAACGACTATACCTAGCCAGAATCTAAGCATTGTTAATCGCTCTTTGTGCTTATCAACCTTTGCCATTCTTGGATTATATCACACTCCCCAACTGATTAAAAAAGTGAATTTTACAATATTGCTTCTTTTTGGCGTAGTCACCAGCGTAGTGCAGAGCAATTGGGCTGACAGGCGAACGCCTAAGGGGCGGAGCGATTACTAATAGCTGCCGCACTACGATATTTTTGTAATTTAAGCTTAATCAAAAAAAAAAAAAAAAAGAATTTTGTTTCTGCATTTTAGATTTTGGCTACTTTGAAACTTAAGGAGATTGATGTGAAAAGTCGTTTGTTTGGTTTAACTGCAATTATTTGTTCTTTGGCGTTTGGGATTCTCCAAGCAGAAAATGCTGCAAAGTCCAATGATTCACAGGGTTATGGTAAGTTTTTTATCGGTGCTGGTGCTACATTTTTTGGTTGGAAAGCGCAAGTTGGTGCAGAAGCTTTGGCTGGGTATCAATATTATTTCCCTAAGGAATACTACATCGTTGATAAATTCAGGCAGGGCATTAGGGGATATGGAGTTGTTGCGTATGGCTTTTATGGTGATGGTGGCACAGATTTTGATGGGAATAAGTATTCTCAGGCATTGCACAGCTTCCCTATACTTGCTTTTGTGGATTATACGCTAGACTTTACACCAAAAGAAAAGTATGTGTGGGGGATATTTGGTGGGATTGGTTTGGGGGTTGTTCCTATAATACATTCTTACACAAGCAGAAGTATTTATGGTCTCGGTAGCTCAGGAAGTGCAACTAATTTTGATTTTGGATGGGCTGTTCGAACAGGTGGAAGTCTAACAATAGATAATAAACATCGATTTGAGTTATCCTTTGGTGCTGGGTATCAGTATGTAGGGCTACGATATATGCTCTTTCTCTAAATCCAACTTCTACGCCCGAATTTAAAGCATATAGGCAAGTATGTAGGGTAAAATCCATTTCACAAATCCCTAGCAAAGAGCCTATATGCAAGCCACCGCCCAAAGTCAAAAACTAGATTCTAGTGTGAAAGTGGATTTGTAGATCGCCACGCTTTGCTCTAGCAAAGCTTGCGATGATGGGTTAAGGTAGATTGCTTGGGCTATTTGTTGTTTTCTAATGTCGCAGTATATGCACTATATGCTATGATACAGAATCCAAGAATAATAGAGCCAAATACAAGATATTCCATTTCTTACTCCTTTTTGCTTTCATAGATTTGCTTGATGATTTTTCTCATTTTCTTGTTGATTAACAATGCGATAAATGCAAACATAAACAAAAGAATAATAGATGAAATTATAATCCATAATTCGCTTTTGTTGTAGTTTGTAGCTAGCCAGCCAATTATAGCTAAGAATGAAGCGACAACTATCCCTAGCCAGAATTTTAATATTGCTAAATCTTCTTTTAATCCATCTAGCTGTGGCATTATTCTCCCTTTAATAGACTTAGCTAGTCTTAGCCCTTGTGCTTCTCTTGGCAGTGCTTATACTCTAGGGTATTTGTGCTTGTCAAGCGCAAATTGTAGCAAATGTTTAAAATAGGGGCAATGCTCCACATAATACTTAAGCGAGCAGCCGACACTTTGTCATTGCGAGCGGTGCTTGCACCGCGTGGCAAAGCAAGCGTAGCGCAGCTTCTTTAGTAATCCACAAGCAACAAAACAAAAAGCACAAAAGTGGATTCTAGGGTAAAATCCATTTCACAAATCCTTAAGCAAAGAGCCTATATGCAAGAAAACCTAAGCACTCCAAATATTTTACAAGCCACTCAATCCTACAAGCAAGCCCTACTAGACACCGCCCAGCTAGGCAAATCAAACGAACATAGCTACCGCACGCAGCTACAAAATCTGCTCAATGCCCTAAAACCCCTGCCTATCCGTATAATCCACGAGCCACAAGCAGAAGTAGGACAAGGTAGTATCCGCCCAGATTTTAAAGTCTATAAGCAGATAGATTCTGCAACCGCTCTAAGCTACAACGCTCTTGTAGGTTTTATAGAATGCAAGGAATGGGGTAAAAAGCTAGAACTTGACATAAAGGGCAAGCAGATTGAAAAATACCTTGCTGTATGTCCTAATATCCTATTAACCGATTATAATCGCTTCATACTCATTAGTTTTGGTAATGTGATTGATGATGTAACGCTTTTTCCTTACGGAATAGATGCTAATCTTTTAGCCCACGAGCAAGAATCGCATTTGCTAGAGAGCTTAAATAGCTTTCAACATCTTTTATATGATTTTTTTAATGCAAGTTACGCCACGATAAAAAGCAAACAAGAGCTAGTGAATGTCCTATCCACGCAGAGCTTTTACCTTGGGCTAAAAGCTAGAGAATCTTATCACTCCACACCACGCACAAGCTTTCACAAGTTTTTTGAAAAGACTTATGAGACCTTTGGGGCTATCACGCGATATGGCTTAAGCATTGAAGAGTTTTGCGATTTATTAGGACAAAGTGTCGTATATGGGCTACTTGTAGCGTATTTAGAGAGTGAGTTAGATAGTGCTAGTCCTTTGGAGTATGTTGGCGTTGAGAGTATAGCCACGCTTCTGCCTAAAGAGTTTCATCTTTTAAGCGAGTTTATCTACTTTTCAATCCCTAGCTTCCATATCCCAGAGCCTGTATCCTACGCGCTTGAAAATATCAAAAAAACCATTGCCCTTATAGATAAACCCGCCCTTGCCACAATGCTCAACACACAAATAGAATCCATATCCATCTATCTCTATGAAGACTTTTTAAAAGCCTATGATGATTTGCGTGGCAGTGAGAAGCGTAAGGAAGGGGGCGTTTTCTACACGCCAGAGCCCATTATCAACTGCATTTGCTCTAGTGTGCATTCTCTGCTCAAAAGCCACTTCAACAAGCCAAAGGGCTTTTTGGATAGCAATGTCAAAGTGCTAGATTTTGCCACAGGCACGGGAAGCTTTTTGGCTAAAGTTTTTGAGCTTATTTTAGATGAAGAAAAATCACGCGTATGGCAGCAAGAAGCCATTAGAGAGAAGTTTTTAAAAGATATTTATGGCTTTGAGCTAAGCTTTGTGCCTTATATCGTAGCACATATTAAGCTTTCTTCCATTCTTAAATCAAGGGGCTTTAGCAGCTTTGATAGTGAGAATAAGCTCCAAATATTCCTTACAAACACGCTAGATTTAAGCATTCAAGCTGATTATAAAATGACTATGCCTTTATTGCTTTTAGAAGAGCAAGACAAGCTTGCACGCAGGATTAAGCACACAGATGAAGTGCTAGTGATTATGGGCAACCCACCTTATTATCAAAATTCTAAAAACAATCTCCCTGAGATTATCAATCTCCTAGCCACTTATAAGCCAAGCAACGAGCAGAATATCCAACCACTTAATAATGACTACATTAAATTTATGCGATTTGCTCAATGGAAGCTCCTAGAGCGGTATAACCCAGCAGAATCCGCTCCTTTAGTGCTAGATTCTAGGCAGGGGATTATGGGCTTTATCACGCCAAATTCTTATATTTGGGGACGCACTCATCGCAAAATGCGAGAGTCTCTCTACAACGCCTTTGATAGAATCTATATCATCAATCTCCACGGCGATAGTGAGAAAGATAGGAAAGAAGATGAGAATGTGTTTGATATAAGAGTAGGAGTCTGCATATCACTATTCATCAAATACCCTGAAGGGCATTCAGTATTGAGCGATAAATCGCGGATTGCTTCAGCGGAATCTGCGGCACTTACGCCCAGTAAGCTTCTTGCTTCCGCTTCGCAAAGCCACGATTTCTCATCTCAATCCTTAGAATGCCAAGATTCTAGCGATATGGATTCTACAAACACAGATTCTCAAAAAGTGGATTCTAAGATTTTCTACTTCTCCACAAGTGATAATGCAATTTACAAAAGAGCGGATAAATATACCCTGCTCAATGACATAGCCCAAAAGGGCTTAGATTCTATCTCTTGGCAGAATCTAGAGTGTGAAGCACCTTACTTTTGGTTTATCAAACGCGATTTAGACTCACACGAGTATGAAGACTTTTTCGCATTAGCTGAAGATAAGGCATTGGGAGATTCTAAGGCGATATTTATAGAATACAATAGTGGTATAAAAACTTCAAACGATGATTTAGCCACACGATACACAAAAGATGGTGTTGAAATATTGCTTAAAGATATTACAGAGCTAGAGATAGAATCCATTGCCACAAAATATAAAATACAAAACCCCTATAAAACCGATTGGGATTTAAGAAAAATTAAACAAAAAATTATGGCAGACAATGATAAAGAATCTAAAATCCACCAAATCGCCTATCGCCCCTTTGATACACGCTATACATACTACACAGGCAAACAAGGCTTTATTGGGCGTCCAAGATTCTCTATAATGAAGCATTTTCTACTTGGAGAGAATCTTGGGCTATGTTTTCCAAAAACATCTTATAACGAAAACTTTGATTATGGGCTTGTTTTAAACACTATTGGTGATGTCGCACTAGGCGGTAAAAACTCAGGCTCTGAAACCTACATCGCTCCGCTTTATCGCTATGAGCAAACAACAGGCGATGATGATAAACAAACGCATACGCTAGAAAAGCTCCCAAACTTTACAGAATCTTTTAAAGCCTACTGCCAAACTCATAAGATTCTAAAATCCAAAAGCCCGGAGCAGATTTTACACTTCATCTATGCTAATTTGTTCCACCCACGCTACCGAGCGAAATACGCGCAATACTTACGCATAGGCTTCCCGCGTATCAACTTTGAAGTAAGCAAAGAGAGCTTTGAAGCCTTAGAGTCTATCGGCAGGGAGTTAGCAGAGCTGCATTTGCTGCGTAAGATTCCACAAGATTCTAGCATTGAGCTTGACTTTAGAAATGAGCCTAAGAATAATCCTAGCTACACTATACAAAAGCTAAACGCCAAAAACCGCTTTGTAGATTCTATGCTGATACTCAATGATGATTTATGTATCAAAGGTGTAGATACAGCAGTCTATGACTACACTATAGGGGGTTATAAGGTGATAGAAAAGTGGCTAAGCTACCGCAATGACTACACTTGTAGTAAGCTTGAGCTAGAGCATTTAGAATCCATCTGCAAGATTCTCAAACGCACTATCGCCCTGCAAAAAGAGCTAGAGCAAATTGCGTTGTAAGCAAAGCCCCTACCGATACACCCCCAGCTACCGATACACCCCAAGGTAGCGCGCTAGGAAGTTAAACACAAACGCCACGCCTGTGGCGATGATCTTGCCCACCATAGCAGAAGTGCCCAGCCACTCCACGCAGGCATAGAGCACTCCCATATCAATCACAAGCCCCCCAAGGCTCACCAAATACACCAGCGCGCCCTCTTTGAGCAAGGAATGCCTACGCGATGTGAAGATGAAAATCCTAGCGAAGATGAAGTTCCACAAAGTCGCTATGACAAAGCTTAGCACCCCAGAGAGCAGGTATTGCAGCCCAGCTTGCAAGCCTAGATAGAAAACCGCCCAGTTAATAAGCGCGGCACTCCCGCCCACGATGACATACTTCACAAAGCTAGCAATATGCCCCATAGCACTGCACTCCTAGAATCTAAAGCCGCGATTATACCCAATAGAAGCTAGTAGAATCTAGCCAAATGCAAATGGATTGCCGCGCCTTGCCAAGCAAGTCTCGCAATGACAAATAGCAGCATTAGTGAAAGCCTAGATTCTACTCGATGGGTTTAAACTCCACCTTGATCTCACGCCCTATAATCCCAAACTGCCTAAGCGTGTGCGCAAACCAAGGGAAAAACCACCCCTCCCACTGCCAGTGTGGAAACTCCTTTGGCACAAAGATTCGCACAGATTCTAGCCCGCTAGATTCTGCCTCTATCACCTGCGCTACCCACGCTTTCGCATAGCTTCTATGCTGCAAGTAGGCATCTCTAGGTCGCTCATCATAGCCCTGAAATGGGTGTAAAAAGCCAAAGCCCACGACAAACACCGCAGGCGCGATGAGCCTAGGCATAAAGCGCAGCAGAAGAGAGAGCCACACGCAAGCAGTGAGCGCGACACTTAGCAGCAGCCCACTCATCAAATAATGCTTCGCCCCACAAGATGAGACGATCCCTGTATAGCCAAGTGTCAAAATCGCAAGCCAAAGAATCTGCGCCACAATAACGCCGCGAAGCTCTCTGTGCCTAAAGGCTAAGGCTAGCACGCACAATGCCAGCACGATAAAAAGCACCCAAAATCCCGCGCGGAAGCTTTTGAGATGCTTTATCGCATAGGAAATCCCAAAGCCAAAGTCATAGCCGCTGCAGTAGCTCCCGCGTCCGCCATTTAGCCCATACCACACCGCTATGAGAAATAGCCCCACGCAAAGAGCTAGGCAGAGCGCGTAGAAGTCAAGGGATTTGATAAGTGCTAGTGGGCTTAGGGATTTGTGCTGCTTGATTCTAGCAAGGGTGGCAAATAGTAGCGAGATCCCGCAATAGCTTGATAGGATAAGCGCGGAGCTTGTCATAGAAAACTGGCTAAGATAGAGTGCTAGTGCTCCTATACCTATAAGTGCGTGTGTGGTGGGATCAAGGCTCTTGCAAGCGTGCGCATACTGCTTGCTAGGGCACAGAATCTGTGCAAATTGATAGCGCATAAGTAGGGTAAGAAGTGCGAGATTTAGGAGATTTGGGATAATGTAAAAGGCTGTGAGAGTAAGCGTGTAGCCTAGCCCTTCTGCCTGCAAATCCGCTGGCAAAAATAGCGGCATATAAGAAGCCTTACTCGCGCAAAAGCCGATGATGACAAAGCTGCTTGTGCTAAAAAGAGCTAGAATCTGGTGGCGCGTGATAAGCAAGCTCAAGCGATAGAGAAGATAGCACAAAGCAAGCGTAGAGACACTTAGCACAAACGCACAGGTATAGACCATCGCATCGATGAAGTCTAGCCCACTAAGCGGCATAAACACATACGCACACAGCACACCAAGCCCAGCGTGTGCCAGAAGCGGCAGAATCCTATCTGGGATCCAGCCATTATCGCCGGGCTTCATCGTGCCATAGATACTAAGGTATTGCCAATCATCACCCCAAAAGGGCAGCGTAGGATAGCCATAGCCAAAAAAGAGCAAGAATATGCCAAAAAGCAGGGCAAAAAAGATGAGAGTATAGAGCTTGCTAGATCCTGCTTGCTTGTCGCTGCAAGCAGGCGTGGTAGAATCGCTGTCATTGCGAGCCTTGCTTGGCAAGTCGTGGCAATCCTCGTTTTTACTCGTGGCGTTTTTGCTGTCATTGCGAGCACATTGAAAATCCGCGCGGCAATCTATTTGCGTTTTTTCAAAAGTGGATTCTAGGGCTCCTCTATTTTGGGTATTTTTCTTAGAATCCACTTTTTGATTTATGGATTGCCACGCCGACAAGTCGGCTCGCAATGACAGACAAGGCGCATTGTGTGAAAATGTGGATTCTAGGGAAAGCTGCTCGCGGTGGGATTTTGGCTTTTCATTACTGCTTTGGGATTCTAGAACGGCGTTTTGCGTATTTTTTGGATAACCTTGCTCGCGGTGGGATTTTTGAGCTTGCGCCTGTTTTTTATTAACGCTTTTGGATTCTAAGATTTTGGAGCTAGAATCGTGGCTTTGTGAGTTTTGTGGTGCAAAGTCGCTCGCGGTTGGGTTTGGGTGATAAAAATGGGGCTTTGCAAGCGCGTGCAAGGGCGCATACTTGGCGTATGTAACTGCAGCACGCGCGCCGCAATCGCCATTTTTAGCCCCAAAGCCTACGCGCCTAAGTTCCCCCCCGTTTGGTTTTGGCATCTCTCTCATACTCTCTCCTTTCAACATCAACAGCAAGCCACGATTATACCCAATCAAAGCTAGATTCTAGCCGCGCTTGTGGATAATGGCGAAATTATTCATACCTAGCTGGAAGTATGTATGCTTTGTGAGTGTAAGCTCTGGGATAAGCGCGACTAGCTCGCGTAAATCGCGCTTGTTGTAGTAGCGTTTGTGATCGCGGATTTCTTCTTCACTCACAATCTTTAGCCTAAAGGCTAGAAACTCCAGCACAGGCTTGGCAGCGTGGCTTGGCACAGTCAGCACAAGCGCACCACTAGGCTTAAGCACGCGCGCGATTTCTTGCAGCATCGCGTGTGGGTGGTGCAAATGCTCTAGCACCGCTAGCATTGTTACTACTTCAAAGCTTTCATCGGGAAAGGGCAGGTGGCAGAGCTTGCCTTGCTTTGCTTCGGCTACGCCTCGCGATGATGAAAAGCTAGAATCTAAATTGCTAGATTCTAGGTCTGGGCTTATGGATTGCCGCGCCGACAAGTCGGCTCGCAATGACAGAAAATGGGCGTTGCTCTTAGAATCGTGGCTTTGTGAAAAAGTGGATTCTAGGGAAAGCTGCTCGCGGTGGGATTTTCGTGCTAAAAATGGGGCTTCGCAAGGCGATTCAAGGGATTTACCTTGAGTGGTAATGAGCGCAGAATCGCCGTAGCGATCGCCATTTTTAGCCGAAAAGCCTACGCGTTCAAGTGTTTCCCCCCCCCCCCCCGTTTTATCGGCAAGCTTCTCCTCAAAAAAATAACTAAAAGTGCAGAGCTTTGGCGTATTGATACTAGGGGCTTTGAAGTCAATCCCAATGCCGCTTGCGATATAAGGCTCAATTTCTCTCAAAAGCCTTGCCTCCCAGCCACAGCCTATATCAAGCACGCTAGGATTGTCAAAGGCTTGGATCGTGGGCAGGACACGAGCTAAGCGCATTTTGCGCAAGGTGGATTCTAGTAGGGCTTCTTTCATTGATTTTTCCTTTGCATTGACTCTTCCTTTGCATTGATTTTTCTGCGTTGTATTTTTCTTGTTGTAGTCTCGCTAGGGCTTAGGCTCTTGCGTGTAGAACATCTCTCTGCCCCAAAACTCTCCCTTGCCGAGATTCTGGTTGAAGTAAGGCGTCATCGGGCGCGCTTCATACAAGATCGCTTGCGTATTGTCATTGGGCGTGTCAAATCGCACATACTCCAGCACGCCTAGATCGCTCACGCGTTTTTGCACATAGACTTCTCGCACTTTGGGATACTCTAGTATCGCCCATTTATCGTGGCGGTAGAGATTAGGCACGCTAATCAGGCTAGCAAGCACAAATCCCCCCACAAGCCACCTTGTGCCAAGTCTCTGCCACATAAGCCCCACAAGCAGCACCGCCCACACGATCACAAACGCATACCGCCCATTCATAAACATCGGCACACACGCCAGCACAAAGGCAAAAGCTAGCCACCACGACCTAGCCTTGTATGCCTGCATTACAATATAGCCAAAAAGCACCGCTAATAATGGGATCAAATACACCATACCAAAGCGCGGATCAGGTCCGGCGAAAAACCAATACACCACCCCTATGGCAATACACCCAAGCACCACGCCAAAGCCGCTTATGCGCCTGCGTGTGTAGAGCCTAGAGGCAAGCACAAATCCTAGCCCCATAAAAAAGCTATACACAAAGTATTTGAAGTAGCTAAAATAGCGCGTCTTCATACCAAACCACTCCACCATCCACGCAGAGTCCGCTAGCACCTCACGGCAGTTTTTCATCGGCGCACGCGCCCAGCTCATAATCCAGCATACTTCATTTTGTCTCATCTCTTCACTCACCGCCCAAGGCAGGCTTGTGATATAGCCAATGCTTGCAGGATAAGCGATCATTCCTGAAGAGGCAAGTCCCTTAAGCACCCAAGGCAGCACGAGAATCGCACTAAGCGCGCCTAAGCCCAAAAGCCCTAGCAAAAATTTCTTGCTTAGGATTTGGGATTTATACACAAGCACAAAGCTTATGATCACAGCTAGGATCAGCGCGAAGTTGGCGATTTTGACCATTGTGGCAAAGAGAGCAAAGAGGAAGAGCAGCGCAAAGAGCGGTGTTGCGGTATTGTCCCTAGAATCCACTTTTTTGCTAGCGGCGTTTTTTCTGTCATCGCGAGCAAGCGCGGTAGTGCCAGCGCGGCGATCCACAAATTCCGCGCTAGCGGGATAATCGCTCCTAGAATCCACTTGCGCGGATTCTTTTATGGATTGCCACGCCACTGCTTGCGCAGTGTCTCGCAATGACGAGGAGGCGGATTTTTCAAAACCGCCCTGATTGTCTTTCTCAAGGATTCTAGGAATTGCGGTATTGCTAGTGGTGCTTTTTGTGGATTTTGGGGCAGAGCTAGACTGATGGTCTGCGGTTGCCCTAAAATCCACAAAATCACTGCTATGATTACCCAAAGCCGAATCCATTATATACAAGAGGGCAGCAAAGATCGCTACCCCAAACACCACCCCCACCCCCTCCACATACAGCCCCATAAACTCGCCCCACTTCAAAATCAGCGGAAATGGCAGAAGAGCGCAGATGATAAAAAGCTCATAGAATCTAGGATCGCGGCTTTGAAGCAGGCGCATAAACGCCAAAAACGCGCTAAAAAGGAAGCTAAAATACATCACTTCATTGCCCACAAAGCTACGCAAGCTTGGGATCATCTGTGAGACATCAGTAAGCGCGTAAAATCCATAAATCAAGCCATTGTATCCCAGCCGCGTATGGACATTACCCAGCCCAAAGACTAGCGGAGACTCTTGTATCCACGCAACAATCTGTATATGGTAATTCACACTATCACCCACAGAATCACTCATCGCGCTAAGAGGCAGCAGCACAAGCAGCCCCAGCCCCGCAGCTATACCAACCTCACGCGATATAAACTCTCTGCCTAGCCACGCAAAAAGCCCAAGCCCTAGCAGAGCTACCGCCACACTCACCCACCCCCACAGCGGGAAAAACAAATGCCACACGCAGACAAAAAACATAAGCATAAAGCCCCCAGCGATAAAGCCAAGCAAGCTTGCAAGGGCTAGCGAGTCTCCAAGCAAGCTCCCAAAAATCGCATACCGCTTGCACGCTAGCTTTAATGCCATAAGCCCATAGCCATACACCGCCAAAATCCACACACAAAGCACCAAGGCTATTGCCCCATTTATCATCGTAATATGTAAAAGCTTTTCTATCATCGCTAATCCTTAAGAGTGTTTGTAGCTAGCCCTTGAAGCGATACTTCACTATCGCCCACAGAGCGCGGAAGCCATCTTTAATGCCTATTTTCTTGCCCTCTTCATAAGTCCTGCCATAATAGCTTATGCCCACCTCATAGATTCTAATGCCCTTGATCTTGGCGATTTTTGCCGTGATCTCTGGCTCAAAGCCAAAGCGATTTTCCTCTATGCTAATGCTTTGGATAATCTCGCGCTTAAACACCTTGTAGCAAGTCTCCATATCAGTTAGATTTAGGTTTGTCATCATATTGGATAGCAAGGTTAATAGCCCATTGCCCATCCTATGCCAGAAGTAAAGCACGCGGTGGGACTCCCCACTCACAAAGCGCGAGCCAAAGACCACATCTGCCACGCCCCTTTCAAATGGGGCTAGAAGCTTTGGATATTCACTTGGGTCGTATTCTAAATCAGCATCTTGGATCAGCACGAGATCGCCGCTTGCTTGCGTTATGCCGGTGCGTAGGGCTGCGCCTTTGCCTTGGTTTTTGTCGTGGTAGAGAATCTTTAAAGAGCAGTTTTCTTGGCTAGGCTGCAGCGTAGCTAGAATCTCCCTTGTGCCATCAGTGCTGCAATCATCAATAATGACAATTTCTTTATGATAAGGGATTTGCACGCTTTGCACCGCTTGTAAAATATCTGCGATCGTGGATTTTTCATTAAAGCAGGGAATGATAATGGAGATAGAATCTAAGGTGTTTTTGCCATCATTGCGAGTGATAGCGTGTGGAGCGTTATTTTTGCCATCATTGCGAGCCGCTGTGTGAGCTGCGGCGCGGCAATCCACCCTAGAATCCACTTTTTCACAACTAGATTCTAGGCTCTCTACCCTTTGGGCGTTTTTCTTAGAATCCGCTTTTGCGCCTTTATGGATCGCCACGCCGCTTTGCGCGGCTCGCGATGACAGAAAATGGACTTGCTCACTAGAATCCACTTTTTCACTCGTGGCGTTTTTGTCATCGCGAGCTAGCGTGGTAATGCTAGCGTGGCGATCCACAAATTCCGCGCTAGCGGGATAGCCGCTCCTAGAATCCACTTGCGCGGATTCTTTTATGGATTGCCACGCCGACAAGTCGGCTCGCAATGACAAAAAAGGCGCATTGTGTGAAAAAGTGGATTCTAGGGGTTGTGTTTTTGTCGCTGTGGATTGCCACGCCACTGCTTGCGCAGTGTCTCGCAATGACAGAAAATGAGCGTGGCTTTTTTCAAACGAGGATTCTAGGGAAAGCTGCTCGCGGTTGGATTTTCGTGCTAAAAATGGGGCTTGCTCTTTTGTATTCTCAGCAGAGGATTCTAGGATTTTGGAGCTAGAATCGTGGCTTTGTGAGTTTTGTGGTGCAGAGTCGCTCGCGGTGGATTTACTAAAGAAACTGCGGCTGCGCCTTGTTTTGTGATTTTCACTACTGCTTTGGGATTCTAGGATTCTAGGATTTGCGGTATTGCTAGTGGTGCTTTTTGTGGATTTTAGGGTAGAGCTAGACTTGTGGTCTGCGGTTGCCCTAAAATCCACAAAATCACTGCTATGATTACCCGAAGCTGAATCCTTACTTAGCTTCCCCCCCCCCCCCGTTTGGTTGGTATCTCTCTCATACTCTCTCTCCTTTCAACATAAATCGCGCATTATAGCCAATTTTATAACGCCTAAAAATCTTTAAGCTCTAAATCCTGCCATATCTCTTGCGGTGCGCTGGACTCTGCTGGCAGGGGGAGAGAGTGGGTAGCAGGCTCTGTGTGCTGGGCTGTGGAGCTTGGCGAGCTAGGATCCAATGCACTAGAATCTAGCGCATTAGATTTCTGTGCTGGGTCTTGTGGGGGTGGCAGCTGCTGGGACTCTTGGGGAGGGGTGGCTGTGGGCTCTTTTGTATTTGGGGATTCTTGCGCGTTTTTGGGGGCTTGTGTTTGTGTGGCTTCTTTAGGGGCATTTGTGGATTCTAGGGGCTTTGACTCTTGTGGTTTGGCTTTTTTGCTGGGCTTTTTGGCGTGCTTTTGGGCTAGCTCTTTTAGGTGCAAGGCAAGCGACTCTGCTACGAGCTTGTAGCCATAGGGGGTTAGATGCACATCTTGCTTTGAGAGAGCTTGGGCGATCCACTTTTGCTTCCCGCCGCTCTCATCGATTAGCTCCTGCATATCAAAATACAAGCTTTTCTCATCTTTAGCTAGATCTTTTGTAGCATTACGCACGCTTTCATAGCTTTTGCTTTGGACATAGCTGCCGCTTTTTTGCTTCAAGCGCACTTGCGGCGCACCTAGTAGGAGGATACTTGCTTTGGGCTGGAGCTTGCGCAGAGTGCGGATAAATGTGGCGAAATTTTGCTTATAAAGCTTGGTGTTGATCGTGGGCGAGATCGCGTCATTTGAGCCATAGGATATGATGATTAGATCACAATCAAGCCCCCCTAGCTCCTCTTGCCACAGCCCTTGCTCCCATTTTTGATACAAATCACTGCGCGCACCATTTATGCCGAGATTTACCACATAGCTATCGCCCTTTTGCGTGATGATATAGCCTCCTAGCAGAGCATTAGGCAGCAAGGATTCTATATGGATAGGGAAGTGCAGGGCGATAGGCGGGGAAATCTCCCATTGATCTGCGCTTTTTGCCCCTAGTCGCTTGGACTTGCCGCTAGAATCCTTCACCACAAATGCCCCCAAAGTGCTAGGGGCTTTAAACACAAAGCGCACGCTGAAGTCTTGATTGTCTTTAGGAAAATTGAGCGAGAGCTTGATAGATGCGCCCTCTTGCTTCGCACGCGCGATAATGCCCCCTAGCGGGTAGCTTCTCGCCCCATCTTTGCGCGAGTTGATAAGCTCAAAGCCCTTGTGCTGGTAGTGGGTGAGTAGATTTTGGTGGAAAGGCGGAAAGATAGGATACACAAAGCCGATAGAATCCACCTCCATAAGCCGATCGCGCAGCACGCGCGGGATATAATCCCCTGCGATATGAGAGTCCCCAAAGACTGCGATCCTTAGCCCTTGGTCTTTAGCCTTGTGTGCTTGCGTGAGCTTAGAGGCTAGGTGCGAGAAATTGTCCTCGCCAAAGTCGATGAGCTCGCCCTTTTTTGCCATAGAGTCTAGCACGCTTTGGGCTGGGAGCTTGGGGGCTGGCTTTTTGGCTTTGGGCTTTTTGTGGGATTTGGTGGATTTAGATTGCGTGGTAGATGCTTTGGCTTGGGGCTTATCTTGGGTGGCTTTAGCATTGGGAGTGGGCTTTGTGGCAGCTTGGGGGCTGGGCTTGCTTGGCGTATTTTTGGAGCTTGGTGAGCTAGCTAGGGTGATACTAGGGCTAGCACAGACACACAATAGACAAAACAAGAGAAATTTACGCATTGATCTTTTCTAAAGTGGATTCTAGCCCAGCAAACCTAGAATCCACTTTTGGCGCATTGGCGGGATTGTTTTCAAACGAGGATTCTAAGAGAATGGCGGATTTTTGTATGGATTGCCACGCCGACAAGTCGGCTCGCAATGACAGAGAATGGGCGTTGTCGCTAGAATCCGCTTTTTTGCTAGCGGCGTTTTTTCTGTCATCGCGAGCGGCGTGAGCCGCGTGGCGATCCATAATGTTTGCGGCATTGTGTGAAAAAATGGATTCTAGTGGGTTGGTATATTTTTGTATGGATTGCCACGCCACTGCTGGCGCAGTGTCTCGCAATGACGATAAATGAGCATTGTCGCTAGAATCCGCTTTTTTACTTTGCGGCTGGTTTTCAATGTCGGCTGGTTTTTCACTTGTAGCTCGATTTTCTTCTTCAAGGATTCTAGGAATTGCGGTATTGCTAGTGGGGCTTTTTGTGGATTTTAGGAGGGAACTAGACTCAAGGTCTGCGGTTCCCCTAAAACAAGGGATACCGCTCGGCGTTAGCCGATGTTTCTTTAGAAAATCCACAAAATCACCGCTATGATTACCCAAAGCTGAATCCCTCTCAAAAAGAGCTGAATCCTCATTACTATCCCCACTAGAATCAACTACCTCTAGCCGCTCCAACAACAACCCCCCCAACACCCTCGACCCCTCTCCACTAAAATGTATCCCATCATTAGCACGCAGCTTCACGCTCTTGCCACTCTCTGTTTTGCCATAGGCTGTATAGACTCCATCAGGAGCTAGCGCGACATTTGAGGGTAAAAACACTGCCTTATAGCTTGCCACTTCCCTAGCATACAGAGTGTTTAGAAACGCTAGCTTGGCATTTAAACTAGGCTTTTTGACAATGGGAGCTTCATACCACACGACAATGGCATTATGCGCATTTGCTGTCTCTAAAATATCGCGCACACGCCCTTGATACACCTCCACCCATTCAGGGCTAGCATATTTGATCTTAGGCATATTGTAGGGGTCATTTGCCCCTACCATAATCACCACGATGTTGATATGCGGATTTTTCGCAAAGGCGTCTTTAAGCGTCTTGCCCCAATCAAAAAAGTCTATATAAGTAAGCCCTGTGCTTTGCTTGGCTATATCAATCACGCTAAATCCGCGCTTTTTAAGCTCCAGCCCAAGCGTCATACCCACCCCTTGCATCAAAGAATCCCCAATAAACAAAAAAGTGGATTCTGGCTCTAGCGCGATTTTGCCCTCTTGCGTGATAAGCGGATAGATCACTTGCTCTATCAAATCGCTAGAATCCACTTCTTCTGCTACCTCTTCAGTCTCTTTGCTAGAGTTTAGGGCTAGCTCCTCTTGAGAGGGGAAAAGCCTTGCGCGCAGAGAGTCAAGCCCACGCGCTGGAGTGCCTAGCGCATAAAGCAGTGGCGAGCTAGGGTCAAAAGCAGCGATATGGTATTTTTGCTCGATGTAGGAAAACACGCTTTTATTCATCACCACAAGCACGATGACAAAGCCTAGCACAAGCGTTAGGAAAAACTCATAAATACGCATTAAAACCCCGCGTAGATGAAGTTTGGTATGCCATCAGGCATTAGGCAAAAGACCAAGAGAAGCACCGCCGCTAGCACAATGGGCTTTAGGATATTTGGGATTTTATAGAGGTAGAATACACATTGCCGCAAGAGGTTTTGACACAATGGATAGAGCATAAACAGCACCGCCCCCACTGCGAGAATCCCCACTTCACGCAAGCCAATAGGCTTAGAAAAATTCTCCACAAATGCCCCCAAAAACGCCACAGAATCCCCAAAATCCTTATAGCAGAAAAACAGCCACGCAAAGCTCACAAAGCAAAAGGTGCAAGCCCTAGCCACAACGCCTGCAAGCACGCCGCTGCCAAGCCCAAGCCCCAAAGCCCTTAGGCTATTTAGCCACACAAGTCCAAGCCCGTGCAACGCCCCCCAGATAAGGAAATTCAGCGTATTGCCGTGCCAGATTCCAGATAAGACAAATGCCACCATCACAGCCATTTGCGCCCGCCAGAATCCATTTTTGCTCCCTCCTAGCGGGATATAGATAAAATCGCGGATAAAGGTAGAAAGACTGATATGCCACCTAGCCCAAAAGTCCTTGAGATTGCGCGCCATATAGGGCATATTGAAGTTTGGCGGGAGTGTGAAGCCTAGCATAAGCCCAAACGCACACACAAGATTGACATACCCGCTAAAGTCGCAATAAATCTGCACGCTATACCCAAATATCCCTAGCAGCAGCTCGATAGCGTTGTGATTGAGCGGATTACGCAAGATAGGCTCTGTGTATTCTTGCGTATAAGTGGCGATTAAGACCTTTTTGACAATCCCAAAAAGCAAAAGAGCGATGATGAGATTGGCACTTTTAGCCTGCCACAATCGCACAGACTTTAGCTGCGAGAAGAAAAAATCACTCCGCATAATAGGACCTGCAATAATGGTGGGGAAAAATGAGAGATAAATAGCAAGATTTGGCAGGGACTCTAGCTTGGGATTGGTGATATAGACATAGTCGCTTGGGATATGCTTTGCGTGATAAATCGCCACAAGATAGGTGATAGAAGCAAAGCTATAAAAGCTAAGCCCTAGGGGCAGCACAATATCTATATCCATAAAATCTAGCCCAAACAATCGCAAGAGATTTTCAAAGCCGTCTTTAAAGCTAGCAAAATACTTAAAAAAGCTCAAATTACACACCACCAGCGCGATGGCAGCTAGCAGCCCTGCTCTGCCGCTGCCCGAACTCCCAGCTATCATCAAGCTAGCCCCAAAGATAAAGAGCGTATAGAGTGCTAGCACCAGCGCGAAGTAAAAGCTCCCAAACCCCCATAAAATCGCGTAGTTAAAGACAAGCAGCAGGGCATTCTGCCACGCTAAATGCTTATGTAAGCACCAATACGCGATAAAAAATGCGACAAACACCACACCAAATTCTATGGAGAAAAAAAACATATACTTCCTAAATATCTTAAGTGAAACCTAACGCTGTGTTGTAAGCTATATCAAGCAAGCAGTATAGCAAATCCCACCTTAAGCAAGCGCGATAATCTCGTTTAGTGCGCTATTGCGGGGATTATCGCTAGAGACTCTCCCAATCAAGCCCAAACAAGCATAATCCTACGCAACACTACTTGTCGTTACATATTTGCTATAAAACTGCTTTCTAAATAATAAAAAATATTATTTATTTTTCTATATAATACGCGCAGCTGAATGCTTGATACCTAAATTTAGACTCTTAAAGGACTACTATGAACACAAAGGATAAAAAGAAGCCTATAAGTGTATTTGTGATCTTGGGCTTAGGATATGCCTTATTTGGTGTGATTATCCTAGCACTTTGTATCTATGCGATTATGCGCATAAGCTTTATTGATGCTAATCTCAAGCAAATCAACAACATAAATTCCGTGAAGCAGCGCGTAGCTATCGACTTCCGCGGAAGCGTGCATGACCGCTCCATAGCCATACGAGATGTCGTGCTACACACCCCCCAAAGCAAAGAATCGCTGGATTTTATCATCAAAGAAATAGCGACCCTAGAATCCAACTACACCAATGCTAGAGAGCGTATGAAGACACTTTTTGAAGCGACCAACGGGCTAGAATCACAAGAAAAAGAAATCCTTTCACGCATCGATGGCATTGATACCAAAGCCCTGCCCATCATACACGAGATCATCTCCTTGAAAAAAGCCGGCAATGATGAAGTAGCCACTGCCCGCTTGCAAGAAGTCCGCCCGCTTTTTGTAAGCTGGCTTGCTGTGATCAATGAGTTTATCAACCTAGAAGAGAGTAAAAATCAAGCCATCACGCCGCTTGTAGCCGATGTGGTCTCAATCTTTAAAGCTGTGTTTATCGCAAGCGTGGTTTTATCTATCATCTTTAGTATAGGGATCGCATTTTTCATTATTCGCTATCTCTCTAGGATTCTAGGTGGTGAGCCAAATGTCGCTAAAGCTAGTGTGAAGCTTATAGCCAGTGGAGATCTACGAGAATCTATCACTGCCATAGAAGGCTCTATGCTCAATGATATAGCCAATATGCAGCTAAAGCTTAAAGGCATTGTAAGCGAGATCCTAAAGAGTGCGCAAGAGATTTTCACTAATACCAAAGCCGTAGAGCAAGCAAGTGCCAATTCACAGCAAGCCTCCAAAGCCCAAAGCGATACCGCCAAATCAAGTGCCACTGCTATCGCACAAATCGCGCAAGGCATCGCGCAAATTGCAGAAATCGCCAAGCTCACAGAAGAAAACTCCGCCAAAACCCTAGAATCCGCCAAAAAAGGCAAGGAAGCAATGACTGATACCCAAGCCACGATTGATCAAGTAACACAAATGGTCAATACCTCTGCAAACCAGATTCTAGAGCTAGAAAAGCAGTCCAATGAGATTAGCCAAAGTGCGAGCCTCATCGCAGAAATCGCTGATCAAACAAACCTCCTAGCCCTAAATGCCGCCATAGAAGCCGCAAGAGCAGGAGAGCACGGCAGGGGCTTTGCGGTAGTAGCTGATGAAGTGCGCAAGCTAGCAGAGCGCACGCAAGATACCACCGCGCAGATTGCTACAATCATCAAGCATATACAAGATGAAATTAAGCGTGTGTCAAACTCTATGAACCAAGCCGTCCCCAGAGCGCAAAAGAGTATGGAGCTAGCCGAGCAGACTTCAAGCCTACTTGATGAGATCGAAGAGCAAGCCACAGATTCTCTAGAAAAAGCCCAAAGTGTCAGCACACAAAGCAACCAGCAAGAAGAAAGCGTCGCCAATGTAGAGCGCAGTATGCAAGAAATGGTGCAAGTCTCCAATGACACAAATATCCTTATGGAAAAAAGCCAAAGCTCCATAGCCCAGCTCTCTAAAATCTCCACAACACTCCAAGATAATATCAGCTTCTTTAGACTTTAGTCTATACAATGGCTATGCCCAGCTGCGTAGCCATTGTATTTACACTTTTCACACTTCACACTATAACGCCAATATTTGATTCTAGCTCGCTTTTTGGGATTTTAGGATTTTAACGGCGCGGGATTTTTGATTTAAATTGAGAATGATATTCATTTTTTAAGAAACATATAAACAAAAATTAGGAACTATTACCATTTCATAAATGTAGCGTAAATGCGCGACACAAATCTACCACAAGGAAACATTATGGAACAAAAAGCGTTTGTATCATTGATCCTAGCAAGTATGCTAGCAGCCACGCTCCACGCAGACCAAAGCCAAAATGATAGCCCCACTAGCGATGAGCCAAGCACGCCAAGCCTAGAATCCACTTCTAAAGACGCGCCATCTACCCCCACGATGCTAAACCCTGTAAGTGCCTTTGCCAAGAAAAATGCCAAGCTAGATAGCCTAAACCGCAATACCTACACCCTAGACAAATCCCAAATCACCGACAAAGGCTACAATCAAAGCACCAATATCTTCCAATATATGCCTTTTGTAGGGCTGAACGACACAGGGCTTGGCAGCAATATCGACCTGCGCTCCCAAGGCGCACGCGCCAACACCTCCGTGCAAGTGCTGATAAATGGCGTGCCATCAAATATGCTAGATTCTAGCCACGGCGTAACACCCATAAGCACTCTCTCACCAAACACCATAGAATCCATAGAGATCCTGCCCGGTGGCGGAGCAGTGATGTATGGCAATGGCACGCGCGGTGGGGTAGTCTCTATCACCACGCAAAAACGCTATGAAAAGCCCTTTTTCTCCGCAGGTGCGAGCTATGGCAATATCATCGCTAGCACAGGGAATAATATCAATGCCGATGCAAAGTTTGGCACAAAGCTTAGGAGTGGCACGCGTAGCCCCATATATGTCTCTTTGGGAGCAGCTTATATCCACCAAGGCGGACCAAGGCAGGGTGATCTCACGCAAGGGGCGCAAGCAAATGGCTCTTTTGTCGTAGATTTTGGCGATAGGGCGAGTGTAGATTTTAGCCTAGATTACTTTGGTGGGAGCATTAAAACAAGCCCGAACAACTCTTTCCAAATCACGCCAAACCCTAGCAAAAACGACCGCAACAAAGCCGGCTATGGTAGCCTGCACAACACCCAGCACAGAGTCGATGCAAGCCTAGGGCTAGTAGCACACCTAACAGAAAATTCCACGCTTGATGTGCGGAGCTTTTTCCACTTAAATCGCATTGATTATGTGGATTCTACTACCAATCTCGCTCTTTATATGAATGCTTTCAAAGATGTCAGCGCAGATCAAAACGGCTCATTTTTTGATGATAAAAAGGCAGGCGTGATTGTGAAATACGACTTACACCATACAAAAGGTCGCTTCATCGCCGGACTAGAATCCATCTATAATCGCGGTGAGCGCGTGATGAATCAGCATATATTCTGGCAAGGCGATCCTGTGTCAATGATGGGGCAGCAAGTCAGCAAATACGACCACACGATGAAAATCCCATTTCAAGGCAGCAAGTGGAGCAATGCGGCTTTTATGATAGAAAAATACGATTTTAGCAAGAGATTTTCACTCACAGGTGGGGCGCGCTATGAATGGGCTTACTACGATATTGATGTTACATACAACTCCCGTATCAATATGACCACGCAAAATAATGGTAATGGAATGGTTATACCCATTAACGCTAAAGGCAGCTTGCAAGACTCTTTGCACAACTACGCCCTAGAGCTTACCCCAAGCTTCGCATACAGCGACACAGGCGCGGTGTATCTCAAATATGAAAAGGGCTTTTTCTCCCCTAGCCCCAACTCTATGCTAAAGCGCGAGAGCAGTGGCTACGCCGCTACCAATCTCAAAAAAGAGGAATACCACACCCTAGAAGCCGGGCTTAAAGACTTCTTTGGCGATTTCTTAAGCTTATCACTTAGTGCTTTCTACACCCTCACGCAAAATGAATTCTACACCATAGGCAATGCCCACTCCATAGGCGGCGTAAGCTACAACAACTACGACTTCACACAACGCGCCGGGATAGAGGCTTTCTCCCAGCAGTTTTTCTTTAACGATCGCTTAAGCTTTAATGAAAGCTTCACCTATGTCAATGCCACAATTTTGCAAGATAATGGCAGCAAAACTAATCGCACTATCCCCTACACAAGCAGCTACAAAGCCACTTTAGGAGCAAGCCTAGCCTTAGGGCGGCACTGGAGTCTATGGACCCAGCATAGCTTCTTTGGCGCGCAAAAGGACATCGTGGGCGCAACTATCCCTGCATATAGCCTAAGTGATATAGGCATTAGCGCGAAATACGGCGACTTCTCTCTTACCGCAGGCGTGCGCAATGTCTTTGACTCGTTTTATTACACCTACTACAACAGCGACAAGACAGACCCCATCGCAGGCTATGGCTTCTTGATAGGAGCTGGGAGGAGTGTGTTTGTGCAAGGGCGATATGAGTTTTAGCAATGTGGCTTTAGGGCGACCTTTGCACCTCGCTACTTTGCGCAACTTATGATGACAATAATGCCAAACGGATTTGCAATATGCTTGCAATAACAGCCCCTTTATTGTCATCACGAGCCGATGAAGTCGGTGCGACAATCCAACGCTAGAATCTAGTATTGCAAAAGTGGATTCTAGCCATACTAACCCATTTGTCATACTAAGCTTTGAAGTGGATTATGGATTGCCACGAAACTCCTTACGGATTTTCTCGCAATGACAGCAAAAACGCGGATTCTAGGACTAACCCCACAAAAAATTTGTATAATTTCCGCTATTTTTATCACAAGGAGACACTATGTGCGGGATTTTGGGGATTTTGGGACAAAGCGATGAAGCAAACTTCACCAAGGCACTCCACACACTCACCCACAGAGGACCGGACGCCTTTGGCGTGTATGCAGGAGAGTCTATCACGCTAGGGCATAGACGCCTATCAATCATCGATACGAGCGAGCAGAGCAATCAGCCTATGCACTTTGTAAGTAGTAATATTTGCGGGGGGGGGGGGCGAAGTGGATTCTAGATAGAGATGATCAAAGTCCGCTTTATAGCATAGTCTTTAACGGAGAGATTTATAACTACATCGAGCTAAAAGAGCAGCTCAAAGCCAAAGGCTATATTTTCCACACACAAAGTGATACAGAAGTCGCGTTAGCAAGCTTTGTAGAGTGGGGTGAATCCTGCTTAAACCGCTTCAATGGTATGTGGGCGTTGGCAATTTATGACCATAGAGCTAAACGCCTTTTCCTAAGCCGAGATCGCTTCGGCAAAAAGCCCCTATTTTACGCCTTTATCACCACGAGCAAAGGAGAGAGACAGCTAATCTTTGCAAGTGAGATGAAAGCCATTTATCCCTACTTAGAGCAAATATCGCCCTCACACGCCTTTAGCGCGATGAGTGCTAGGGCAAATATCTTCTCCTATCCGCAAACCCACGACACCCTAGTAGATGGGATCTATCGCTTTCCTTACTCACACTATGCCTTTATCGATCAAGCCACTATGCAAGTAGAGCCCAAACGCTACTACAATATCCTAGACCACTTACGCCCTGTCCCTAGCAGCTATGAGCTAGCAAAGCAGGAGTTTTTCACACTCTTTTGCGATGCGGTAAAGGTGCGAATGCGCTCAGATGTAACCATAGGGACCGCGCTTAGTGGGGGGCTGGATTCTAGTGCGGTGATTTGCACGATGGCACACCTTGCCAAGCAAGGAGTGCAAACGCAAAAAGACTGGCAGCACGCCTTTGTCGCCTGCTTTAAAGACACGCATCAAGATGAGAGCTGGTATGCCAAGCAAGTAGTCGATCATATCGGCATAAACGCGACTTTTAAGGAGATCGAGCCGCTAAAAGAGTGGGATAATATCTCTAAATATTTTTATATGCTAGAAGATCTCTATGGGCGGATTTTACTGCACGATATTTTGATTTATAAAGAGCAAAGGAGCAATGGCATCACCGTAAGCCTTGATGGGCACGGGTCTGATGAGCTATTTTGCGGATATGGGCATATCCCCTATGCTTTGTGGGATAGCCGCTATCACCCACTGCGATTATGGCAGCTTATGCACACGACTAATGGCACGCGCCTACACCCAGAATCCACTTTTAGCGTGCTAAAATCTAGCCTAAGTATGTTTGCTCGCACGGGGGTAAAGCGGCTCATCGGCAGAGAGATTATTAAAAGCGCGGATTCTAGCCACCCAAATTTCCAAGCGATGGATACGCTAAATCAAGTGCTGTATGTGATGTTTTTTGAGACGCTTTTGCCTGTGATTATTCGCGATTATGATAAATGCTCGATGATTTCAAGCATAGAGATTCGTATGCCCTTTATGGATCACAGGCTTGTGGAGTTTATGTTTAGCCTGCCTTATCACTACAAAGTCGGTGGCGGCTATACCAAAAAGCTCTTGCGCGATAGTATCGGCACGCTTATGCCAAGCTCTGTTACTTGGCGTAAGCCAAAGCTAGGCTTTAATGCGCCTATGGGAGATTGGATCGCGCGAGATAAAAGCCACAATGGACTTAAGGAGTGGTTTTTAGACATTGCACACTCTAAGGACTTCCTAGAATGCCCCCTTGTGCCAAATGCCAAAGAGACGCAAAGCCAGATCCTAGCTCTAGCTAGCGGCAATATCGCGCAAGAAAACGCCCAAAACACCGCAGAAGAAGTATGGTGCGCGCTCAATCCCTACCTATGGCAAAAGTCCATAGCCCAATACGCGCTTAGATTCTAGGGCAGATATGTGCTAGCACGCTTGCATAAAATGTAACAACCTAGAGCAAAAAGCTAGAATCCATATTGACAAAATTTTAGGCATTTGGTTAGAATCTAGGCTCTTTAGCCCCATTTGAGATGTAAGGACTTGTATGAGCCTAGCGCGATCTTACGCTACCATAGCAAGGATACAAGGAGCAAGGCACTTCGCCTATGCAAGCCCACAAGAAAACGCAGAAAAAACCAGAAGCCCCACTAGATTCCTAAATGATCAAGGGCAGGCTATCAAGCCTAGCTTCCGCCATATCCAAGTATCGTGTATAGCACACTCATCACTGCAAGTTGTAACCATACCCTACCCCAAGCAAGACCCAAGTCAAGAAGATCTCTATAAGCTTTGTGTGCAAAAGCAGCTTTTAGATTCTAGCTCTCATCTCTTTATGGCTATGCCCTTAGTATCCCTAGGTGCTATGCAGCAGTATAAGGCATTTGCCAGCGCGCTTGATACACAAGGTAAGCCCACAAGCACAGCCCCTAGAATCTATGAAAATCTCAATGCCCAAGTCTTTATCCCGCTCATCTTACTCCCTCTAGCAAGCGATGAAAAAGCTAGCGGCGTGTTTTTGCTCGATGATTGGCTCTGTGTCTATGACAATGGCAAGCTTGTGTATGAGTGCGTATGTAGCGATATGGCTTCATTGCGCGATGCTTTAGCGTTCATTAGCTCGATGTATGGCACGCCTTCTAAGCTTTGCTACTATCAAGCCCTAGGCACAAGCACAAGCCTATATCCACTAGAATCCACCCTAGAATCCACTTTGCAAGCAAGCTATCCCACGCTCACTTGTATCACAACGCCTTTATATCAGCTGCTACAAGCCTATCTACTACAAACCCACTTGCCCACTCTCCACAATCCCCACGCCAAGCACTGCTTGCAAACACAGAGCTTTTGGTATGGGCTAGGGCTTGTAGCGTGCTGCGCACTAGTTATCGCGCTACCATTTTGCAAGCTTATGTATGCAAGCCATTTAGACACTCGCACCAAGCACCTAAGCACGCACAACGCCCAGCTATCCCAAACCATACAAGCACAAAGCCTAAATGCCACCAAGCTCCCCCACCTAAGCTCCCAGATCACTGACACTATCCACAATCTCTACACGATCAAATCCCGCTATATCTCGCGCCTAGAGATCCTAGCCACACTCTCACACATCGCCCGCAATAGTGAAAGCTGGATCACCCACCTAGCCCTACAAGGCAATCTTGACAAAGGCGAAGCCCTGCTAGAGCTCTCCTGCCAAGCCCAGAATCAAAGCAATCTCCACACACTTATGCAATCCTTGCAAGATATGCCAAAGCTTGAGATCATCGCCACACAAGATGATGAGGACCTAAGCGATGTCTTTGGGACAAAAATCACCCTAAAGATCAGCTATGCATAGGCTTTTTGCCTCTTGTGATTTATGGCTTATGCGGCATAAAAAGCGTGAAAGGATCGCGCTTTTTGCCCTGCCTATTGTGCTTTGTTTGGGAGTGGCTTTGGCGGTGGTGCTGCCACCCATTGATGAGATCTATGCACAAAGCGAGCTTGCCTATACCACCCAAGACAACCTAGCAAAAGAGCTAGAATCCAGCCTAGAGCGCATAGAGACAAGCTTCGCGCACGAAGAGCTTGCAAGCACACTAGCCTATAAGCAGCAGCTCTTGCAAAGCCTGCAAGAAAAAGCCCAGACAAACACCCAGCTGACAAAAAAGCTCGCCCCCTTTAGCAAAAGCACCACGCCCAAAGGCACGCATTTGCACTTTAATGCCATAGGCGATGTGGATATGCTAGAAGATATTATCGAGCTTTTAGAAGCGCAGCATTTCATCTTCATCGAAAATCTCGCCATTAAAGCCCCCTTTGCAAGCAGCCTAGAAATGTCCTTTGATGTGCTAAATTTTGGCGAAATGCTAAAAAGATTTAAAGGGGCGTGATGCGGCGGTGGATTAAGATCGCGTGGATTATGCAGCTATGTATCCTAAGTGCTGGGGCTACAGCAAGCTTGCAAGAGCAAGTAAGCACGCTTCTGCGCCCACCCTTAGCCCAAAATCATCGTATATACAATGTCTTTGGCGAAAAGGAGGTCGAGCTAAAGGTCTCTGCGATTTTAAACCACAAAGCCCTAATCCACAACACTTGGTATAAAGTAGGCGATAGGATTGGGATTTTTACGATCAATTATATCAGCGAGAAAGAAGTCGCACTCATAGACAAAAAGGGCGACAAAAAGACCCTAGCCCTGCAAACAAGAGTCTTTGAATGATCGCCCAAGCACACACTAGAATCCTAAAGCGTGGATTCTACTATGTCCTGCTAGCCCTATCTCTAATCTCTCTAGCCCAAGCCCAGCCCACAAGCAAAGAATGCGCCAATAGATCCTTCACCCTCCAAAGCAAGCCCAATCTCTCCCCCAAGCTCCTACTAGAAGAAATCGCGCTTGAGTGCAAGCTCTCTTTAATCCTAGAAAACAACGCCCAAGCCGCCCTAGATCAAACAAAAGTAAGCTTCTCTTTCCACAAGGCAAAGCTCCAAGAGATTTTATCCACCATAGCCAAGGCAAGCGACACGCACTACTCCCTAGAGCAAGGGCTGATCCGCTTTAGCCACCTACACACGCAAACTTTCCATATCAACTACATCGCCACCGCACGCGTAGGCAGCTCCAATACCGATGTCGTCTATGGGCAAGAGTCCCAAGCCCAATCCCTAAGCCCACACACAAGCTATTTTCAGCCCTACTCTAGCAACCCCCTAGGCGATGATATACAGACAAAAGCCCTAACCCAAGGCACACAAAGCCCCATTTTTGGCAAATCTGGCACGAAGATTTACTCCATTGATGAGCTAAATTTCTGGGGCGATTTAGAAAATGAGCTCATAGCCATAATCTACCAAGAAAACGACAGCTACCACCCAAAGCACCCGCGCATTATCATCAACAAAGGCGCAGGACTCATCACCATAAACGCCACCCCAAGCCAGCTAGATCGCGCTAGAATCTACCTAGATGCCCTGCAAGCGCGTCTAAGAGAGCAAGTGCAAATTGATGTGCAGATTTTCCACATAGAGCATAGTGATATAAACACCATAGGCGTGAATTGGGGTAAGCTCTTTGAGCTAGGGCTAAACACCCAATCCCCCCAAGTCCCACTCCTAAGCACCACGCCTAGCGGGCTAAATTACGGCGTGTATGTCTTCTCACAGGATTTAAGTATCGGGCAGATCGTGCAGTTTCTCAAAGAATATGGCAAGACAAAATCCATTTCAAACCCCAAAATCATCACCCTAAACAACCAGCCAGCTATCATCTCTGTGGGCAATGTCCTACGCTACTCCCAGAGCCTTATCTATCAAACCTCAACCAACTCTTCCACGATCCAAAATACCGGCTACCAATACCCAAGCGTCTTTAGCGGCGTGCTGCTTGATGTAACGCCCTCAATCTACGGACAAGAAATTATCCTAAAGATCAATCCCTCTATCACTGCGGCAAAAGACCCAAGCATAGAGAATCAAGCCCAAGCCCTAAACGCCCCTCCAAATCTCTCTACCAATCAGCTCTCCTCCATTGTGCGCATACAAAATGGGCAGCGCGTGATTTTAGGCGGGCTTATTAGCGAGACAGATTCTACAAGCACCAAAAAGCTCCCCCTGCTAGGCTCAATCCCCATTATCAAATATCTCTTTTCTTACAAAAAGACCATAAAGCAAAAGCGCGAAATGGTCATCATAATCACCCCAACGATTATCGATAATCAAAGCACGGACTACACCATAAATGAAGCCTAACTCCCTAAAATCCACCGCAAGCAAGCTCACACAAACACGCGCAAAGCTCGCTCTTGCGTGGCGCAAAATCTATGCCCATATAGAGCCTAAAGCCCGCCATATATATGGGACAATCGATGAGGTGATAAAGGGATTTTGCACGCGTGCAAGCACCTATATCACAACGCTTATCCGCACACTCCTAGCCAAGACTCTAGCCCAAAGAAACGCACTTATCACTCTAGGGCTGCTTTTTGTGAGTGTGTGCTTTGGGCTGTGGAGTGTGTTTGTGCTAGGCATACTCTATGAGCGCGCACAAAGCAGCTTGCGCGCCTCTTTACTAGAATCTAATGCGCTTGTAGCAACACCTAAACCCCCCATAGAATCCCCACGCATAGCCCCTAGCACACCGCCTAAAAGCCACATTGGTATGGGAGACTCCATACAAGCCCTTAGCACAAAGCCCCCAGCAATCCCAGCTATTGATGAGAAAGAGAGCGTTATCACAGGCAGTCTTACCTACACAAATGCCATAAGTATCGCTAGAAGTAGCCTTATGGCACAGGATTTTACACGCGCTAGGATTTGGCTGTATCGCGCATTTTTACTCCACAATGGTGCGCAAGAAGTGTGGGAGCTGTATTGGCAATCCTTTGAGCAAGACTATCGCGCGAGCATTGAGCAAAAGCAAGCTGCCTACACACTCTATCTCCAAGCTAAACGCTACTATGGATTCTAGTATGAAAAGAGTAGATCTATCAAGCTTTGCCCCGCGCAAGCTCCACACAGAGATCCTGCCTGCAAGTTTATGCGAGAAATTTGGCGCGATTGTATATGACGCCACTGACACACATATCATAATCGTGCTAGCTAAAGACAATGAGCATTCTAAGCAGCTCTTAGCGCATCATTTTGCCTCACAGCAAGCCTTGGGAAAGCAGCTAGAATTTGTGCTTGAAAGCTCATTTTGCTTTTATTGGATTCTAAAGGCGGTGGGCTTTGTGGAGCATTTTTATCTGCTTGATGAAGTGGATTCTAGGCTGCAATATGTTTTAGAGCAGGCGATCGCACTTCACGCAAGCGATGTGCATATCGAGCATAAAATCCACTACGCAAGTATCCGCCTAAGGATCGATGGGATCTTGCGCGAGATAGGGCGCATAGAGCTTGAAGACTTTAGCAAGCTCTCTAGTAAAATCAAGCTAGATTCTAGGCTTGACATCACAGAAATGCGCCTACCCCAAGATGGGCGAATGCAAAAGGAGCTTGCCCACACCGACTATGACTTCCGCATATCTTGTATGCCGCTTTTATATGGAGAGTCCATTGTCCTGCGGATCTTGCATAAGCATAGCGCGTGCATTAGCCTTGATACACTTGGGCTATCTCATAATGCCAAAGCCACTTTGCAAAATGCCATTGGCAAAAAATCCGGCTTAATCCTAGTCGTAGGACCAACAGGCAGCGGCAAATCCACCACACTCTACGCACTTATAGAAGAGCTACAAACCTTAGAGAAAAAGATCATCACCATAGAAGACCCCATAGAGTATCAAATCCAAGCCGCCACGCAAATCCAGCTTAATGAAGACTTAGGATTCTCCTTTTATCAAGCACTAAAATCCACTTTGCGCCAAGACCCAGATATTATCCTAGTAGGCGAGATCCGCGATAAGCAGACCCTAGAGCTTGCCCTAAATGCCTCTCTCACCGGGCATTTGGTGCTAGCGAGCTTGCATAGCCCTGATTGTATCTCAAGCCTTGAGCGGCTCTTTGAAATGGGCGCGGCGCGTAGTGTGCTTGCCACAAGCTTGCTGTGTATCCTAGCCCAAAGGCTTGTGGGCAGGCTCTGTGATACTTGCAAGCATAAAACTCCGCAAGGCTACATCGCTAGAGGCTGTGATGCCTGCAATGGTAGCGGGATCAAGGGGCGATTAGTCATCGCCCAAGCCCTCCATATCAATGACTCATTGCGCGCGCTCTTTTGGGACGATGACAATAGCACGCAAACTGATTGGCGGCTGCGGCTGCGCAAAGCTCTTGTCGCTAGTAATCTCCCCACGCTAAAAGATGATGCCCTGCAAAAGCTCGCGTATATTGACTATCGCGAAATCGCCATGCTAGAATAACGCCCCAAATGCCAGCATCAAGGAATACAATGCATATCTATACTTTTTTCATCGCCTGCGTGCTTGCTAGTATCAGCGGTGCTTTTATGCTAGCCTTAATGGATAGCAATCACAATTGGGGCGGGGATTTCTCGCAATACATCGCCCAGGCAAAAGCCCTAATCAATGGCACAATCCCCACGCAAATCGCTAATAACACGCTGATGATGCAATATAGCGATGGGGTCTATGGTCCCAATGTCTATCCGTGGGGCTATCCACTGCTACTTGCGCCAGTGCTCGCGCTCTTTGGGGAGGATCTGCTCGCGCTTAAATGTGTGAATATCGCGTTTTTTATGCTCTTTATTTTTTGCTTTTACGCGTATGTAGCTAGGCGATTTTCTACACAAGCAAGCATTGCCCTAAGCTTGGCTTTCGCGCTTAATCCTATGCTTCTAAACTTTGCTAGCAATAATATCTTAAGCGATATTTCATATATGTGTATAAGCTTTGTCGCGGTGGTGGGGCTGCAAGCATTTGTAGCACCACTAGAGCAGGCAAGCAAGCTTGCTACTTCTCCTATGGCTACTAATACTTTTAATATTTCTAATATGTCTAATATTTCTAATAATTCTTTGGGGGGGGGGGCGAAGTGATCTAGGTATCTTTGTGCTAGGGATCCTTGGGGGGATTTTAGCACTAGCTGCCTACCTTATCCGTAGCAATGGCATAGCAGTCCTTGCAACCCTATGTGCCTTGCATCTCTACTTTATTACTAGAATCCACACAATCCCTAGAATCCACATTTTGCCAATCCGCCTTGTAGCCTTGAATGCGCTGCCTTATGTGGTGTTTGTGCTAGGGATTTTGCTTGTGCGATACACTTTGGATTCTAGTGGGGGAGAGGGGCATATCGCTGTGCTGCTAGAGAGCATTTCGCTAAAAACTATCGTGCGCAACGCCCTCTACTACGCTGGGATCTTTTGCGATTTTTTCGCCCTGCCAAATCCGCTCGCTCTGCTTGCCCCTAGCCTACTAGAATCCAAATATGCCTTTTTGCTCCCCAATCCTTTGGGGCTGCTTGTGTGGGCTATATGCGTATATTTTCTTGTGATAGGGCTTAAAGCGTGCTATAAGCGCGATATATTTGCGGCTTTGTTTGTGGGGATTTCTCTAGGGATTTTGATCCTTTGGCCCCCTTTGCAGGGGATTAGGTTTGTGTTTTGCGTGCTGCCATTTATGGCGATATGGATTGCTTGTGGTATGCGCAAAGTCTATGATCGCCGCCCTAGGCTTATTGCCATATTTATCGCGCTTGTTTTGGGCTACTTTGTGCTAAAAGATAGCTACCACCTGCTTGCTAGATATAATGCCCTGCCAAAGCCTATCCTAGATCTGCGATCAAAGCCCACGCCGCAAGCCTTTGACCTAGAATCTAAGCGCGTGTATGCCTTTATCACCACGCACACAAGCCCAAATGATACAATCGTATTTTTCAAGCCGCGCGTGCTTTACCTAGCGACCAATCGCCTAAGCTATGGCACAAGAGTGCTAGAGCGACTCGATAAAGCGCAGTATCTACTAGAATCTAGCTTTGCCCCGCTTTTTGATGAAAAGGAGCTAGCACACTTCCCTATCGTGTATGCAAGCGAGCATTTCACGCTCTATGACCTGCGGTGATTTATGCTATACTTGCGCCCTTACGCCTAAAGGACAATTATGACTGCCTCTATTCTCATAACCGGCGGAGCCGGCTATATCGGCTCTCACGCCAATGCCCTGCTAAACGCGCTTGGATTTGACACTATCGTGCTAGATAATTTAGTCTATGGGCATAAACAAGCCCTGTGCTACGCGCCACTGCCAAATGCGGCAACTTCTCTGCTAGAGTCTCTTAAGGCTTCTAATACTACTTCTAATATTTCTTTGGGGGGGGGCATAAAAGTTTAGATCAAAGCCTAGAGACCGCCCACACACGCACCACCTTTATCCAAGCAGACTTAAGCGACATCTCCGCACTAGAATCCATTTTTAGCACCTATCACATACAAGCAGTTATGCACTTTGCTGCCTTTGCCTATGTGGGGGAAAGTGTCAAAGACCCTAGCAAGTATTACTACAACAATATCGCCAACTCACTCAATCTCTTAGAATCTATGCGTAAAGCGAATGTCAAAAACATCATCTTTAGCTCCACTTGCGCTACTTATGGCGATCCCCTGCATCTCCCTATCACAGAGTCCCACCCGCAAAATCCTATAAACCCCTATGGCTACTCAAAGCTTGTGGTAGAAAATATGCTAAAAGATTTTAGCCGCGCGTATGGGCTACATTATGTCATCTTGCGCTATTTTAATGCCGCTGGAGCAAGCAAGCTCTTTAATATTGGGGAGTCTCATAGCCCTGAGACACATTTAATCCCACTTCTTTTGCAAACCGCACTAGGGCAAAGAGAGTCTTTACACATTTATGGTGATGACTACCCGACAAAAGACGGCTCTTGTGTGAGAGACTATATCCATATCGATGACCTAGCAAGCGCGCATATCCTAGCCCTAACGCATTTGCTAAATGGCGGCAAAAGCGAAGCCTTTAATCTCGGCAATGGGGAGGGTTTCTCTATCTTTGAGCTTTTAGAGTGTGCCTCTAGGCTTTGTGGCAGGCAAATCCCTTACACCATAGAATCTAGGCGGGAGGGCGATCCTGCCACACTCATAGGCGACAGCACAAAGGCACAGCAGATTCTAGGCTGGAAGGCGCATTTTGCAGATATAGAGACAATTCTCTCTTCAGCACTTGCTTGGCATCGCAATCCACGCTACTAAGGAGCATAAATGACACAAAACAAAAAGATCTTAATCATCGGTGCAGGACCTGCTGGGCTAAGTGCGGCTAGGGTGCTAAGTGAGAATGGATATAGCGTAGAGATTTTTGAGCTAGAAGAAAAAGTCGGCGGTATGAGTAAAAGCATAGAGCTATTCTCACAGATTGTGGATATTGGACCTCATCGTTTCTTTAGCAAAGATAAACGCCTAAATGACTTCTGGCACGCCCACACAAATGGTGAGTATGAGAAAGTCTCGCGTTTAACTAGAATCTTTTATAACCGCAAGTTTTTCTACTATCCTTTGCGTGGGTTTGACGCACTTTTTAAGCTTGGCTTCCTAGAATCCACTTTGTGCGTCCTAAGCTACATAAGGGCAAAAATTAGCCCCTTTAAAGGCGATAGCTTTGAATCTTGGGTGGCAAATGCCTTTGGCTATCGCTTGTATAGTATATTTTTTAAGGGCTATACAGAAAAGCTCTGGGGGATTAAAGGCAGCGAGCTAGATGCGGATTTTGCCGCACAGCGCATTAAAGGGCTTAATCTCTATGAAGCAGTAAAATCAGCATTTTTTGGTGGTGGAGGTAAAAAGCATAAAACCTTAGTTGATGAGTTTAGCTACCCCAAAAAGGGCTGTGGCGTGGTGTATGAAAATATGAAAGATGAGATTATAAAACGCGGAGGTGTGCTGCATTGCGATATTGAAGTGCTAGGTATTACAACGCAGGGCAAAAAGGCAGTAGGCATTAGCACAAACAAGGGCGAGTTTAGCGGGGATATTGTGATTTCAACCGCACCTTTTAGGGATATGGTGCTGTCTTTAGAAGAGCTGGATTCTGGTGTGAAAGATTTGGCTAGAGGGCTAAAATTTAGAAACACGATTTTAGTTTATGTAGAAGTAAAGAATTCGGCTTCGGGTGAGCATTCCGCAGATTTTGGTGATTTTGAGGCAACCGCAGACCTCAAGTCTAGCTCTGCCCCAAAATCCCCAAAAAACTACGAAAGCCCCACCGCAATTCCTAGAATCCTAGATTCTAAGAGTGCGACCCAATCGTCATTGCGAGAGAGCAAAGCGAACGAAGCAATCCATACAAATACACAAAAAATAGATTCTAGTGTGGATTGCCACGCCACTGCTTCCGCAGTGTCTCGCAATGACAGAAATTTGGATTCTAGTAATGAAATCCAAAATTTAAACGACTCCACAAAGGATTCTAGGATTTGCGATGATAAATCGGGGCTTTTCAAGGACTCTCAAGGGCGCGCACTTGGCGTGCGTAACCGCAGAGAGTCCGCAGAAATCGCCGATTTATCGCGCAAAGCCGAATCCACCACCCAAAAAGCTCAACCATTATTCAAAGATAATTGGATTTATGTGCATAGCAAGGATACCCAAACCGGCAGGATCACCAACTTCGCCAATTGGACTAAAGATTTGCAATGCGGACAAGACTCGGCGATTTTATGCCTTGAATATTGGGCAAATGATGATGAAGCCTTGTGGAGTCTAGATGATAACGCCCTAAGTGAAATGGCAAAAAGAGATTTACTAGAATCTAAGCTTGTAGCAGACTCTAGCCTTATCAAAAACACCAGCGTGCTTAAAATCCACAAAAGCTATCCTGTGTATGAGAAAGGCTATAAAGATAACTTGCATAAAATCTATAAAGCCCTAGATAGCTTTAAAGACTTGTATTTCATCGGGCGAAATGGGAGCTTTAAGTATAACAATCAAGACCATAGCATTCTTATGGGGCTAGCGTGTGCGGATAAGATTTTGGGCAGGGAGTGTGATTTGTGGGATATTAACACGGACTATGACTATCAAGAAAGCGACAAAGCTTAGGATTCGGTCTTGGGTGAGCATTCCGCAGATTTTGGGGATTTTGAGGCAACCGCAGACCTCAAGTCTAGCTCTGCCCCAAAATCCCCAAAAAACTACGAAAGCCCCACCGCAATTCCTAGAATCCTTGAAGAAGAAAAAGGGGCAGTGTCGCTAGAATCCACTTTTGAAAAATCGCCAAAAGTGGATTCTAGGAATGATTATTCTGCTAGCGCAGAATCTATGGATTGCCACGCAATCGCTACCGCGTGGGCTTGCAATGACAGAAGCAACGCCGCTTTTCAAAAAGTGGATTCTAGCAATGAAGCTCAAAACACAGAAAATGTGTTTTGAGCCAAGCAACTAGGCGGCAGGATTTTTCTAAAGAAACTTCGCTTTGCTCGTTTTCTAAAGAAACTTCGCTTTGCTCGTTTTGATGAAAAAGCGGGGTTGTGCAGCCTTTTGCGCGGAGATAAGACTGATGGTCTATCGCACAAGCAAAAGGCAAACTCCCCGCTTTTTCGCAAAAAGCCAACGCCAAACCAACACAAAGGAGCAACAATGCTACACAATCTTCTTACACGATTTCTGCAGACTATAGATTCTATCACGCAGAAACGCGTATATATCGCTAGCTTTATGTTGCTTGTGCTGCTTGCCACAAGCGCGCTATTTTACCAGCACGCCAATCACTTTAGCGATGTGGATTACCATATCCCAGCGACTATTCTAGCCCAGAGCCACGGCTATGATTTAGAGGGCTATGGACTAAGCTTTGTCAAAAGCGATGAGCTAGGCGCGCTCTCCTTTAGCCATTATCAATCTGCCATAGGAGTGCAGGGCTTTTTCTATGCGTGGCTCTATCAAAGCTTAGGATTAGAGAATCTAAAGCCTTTATACAAGCTTACTGCCTTTTGCAATGCGCTGGCGTTGCTTATATGTGCATTTCTGCTAGGTAGAATCTTTGGCAGAGCATTTGGGATCATCTTTTTTCTCTCGCTTTTTACAAGTAGCTGGGTGGCAAATTTTAGCGGGAGTCTTTACTTTAGCTTTGGCTTTTGGATTCTTCCGGCGATTTTAGCCTTTAGCATATATATATATATATTCGGGGCGCAATATCGGCACAATCATCGCTCTATGCCTATGCTTTAGCCTTGCCATAGCCCTGCGTGCAAGTATGAGCTATGAGTTTCTTACTAGCATTATTCTCTTTTCTCTTAGTCCATTTATCGTTAGCTTTCTCTATGGAGTGCTTACAGACTCTCAAAGCCCCTTTCTTAGCCTTTCAGCAAAAAAGGCTTTCAAATATGGCTTAGGGCTGTTTGTCCTTGCTTGTATAGGCTTTTTGCTTACCTTTATGATCCATACTTATATCCGCGGTGGTGGGGATCTATGGGCTGGGCTTATGGATATTTATCACAATGACTTTTTACGCAGAATGCTAGGGGGCAGCGCGAAAGACTTTGACCCCGTTTATGCCGCCTCGCTTAATGCCAATGCCCTAGAAGTTATTAGCATCTATCTTAGCAAGCCCTTTATGCTTCTTTGGCTTGGGGTAGCTGTAATTGCTTGTGTTAAAGAGTCTAGCAAAGAGTATAGAGCCTTTTATATCGCCTTGCTTGTGTGCTTTGCCCTGCCTGCATTAAGCTGGTTTGTGCTTGGTAAGTCGCATAGCTATATTCATAGACATTTTTGCTTTGTGTTATGGTATTTGGGCTTTTGGGCGAGTATCATCTATGTGCCTATTTACTGCTTATACCGCAGGCTCTGCCACCCCACTTGCTAAAGTGCTACAATATCCGCTTTACTCCGCCCGTTCAAAAGGTTTCTAATGAAGCGATATTGTTTTTTGCTCCTATTGCCCCTGCTCTATACACTCACACTACACGCCGCCCTAGAATCCACTTTAGCACAACAAGTGGATTCTAGGGAGAACGCCCCCACTCTGTCATTGCGAGGGAGCGAAGCGACCAAAGCAATCCACAAAGAATCCGCACAAGTGGATTCTAGCCACGCAACAACTCTAAGCAAGCCAGCAAAGGATTCTAGGATTTTGGAGCTAGAATCGGGGTTTTTCGAGCCGCGCAAGGATAATAAGACTAGAGGTCTATTGACGCAGCGCGGCGATGAAATCCACGATTCTAGCCCAAAACCAGCGACAGCGGTGCAAGGCGGAGCCGCAGCAGGTTTCTTTAGAAAAGCCGAATCCACCAAACAAAAGCCAACGCCAGAGACAAAGAAAGCCCACGCCCCCAAAGACACCCCCATAAAGGTGCATACAAGTGTAGATACCTTCTGCTACACGCCCAAGCCCACTAGCAGCGGGATCTACTTGCAGCTAAACCTCTGTGGCAATGACGCCTCCCAAAAAGCACGCTATGATGTCTTCTCGCGCCTTGCGTATAAGCTTAATGGCAGCTGGTTTTGTATCACCGCGCCTGATTCTGTGAGCAAAGGCAGAGCGGCAAAAGACTATGCCCTGCTCACACCTTGTGCTATCAATAGCCCCGAGCAGCAGTGGATACTCAAAGATATGCACTTTTACAACGCCAAGCAAACCTATATGCTAAAAGACGATGGCAGCTACATTTATGCTGCTAAATTACGCGATTCCTCACTGCCGCGCCACACACTTAGCAGCGATATGCAAAGCTGGATAGATACCATAGCCCAGCCGGGCAGCCTTAGTATAGAGACCTTTATCGCGTGGGATTTGCCCTCCAAATTTGGCAATGAACGCTACTTCCTAGCGGGCAATCACTCCAGCAAAAACACTACGCCCATTTACTACAATCTCCAAAATGGGCATATCGCTCTTTTTAATGCCCCAAATGCTAGGCTTGATTGCGCGTATGCTGATGATAATGGCGCGCAGTGGGAGTGGATATGGTGGGCAAAATGCAGCGATGAGACTCCGCCTAAGCTCAATAAGGCGCATTGGAAGCTTATCCCCACCAAAGCAAATGAAGTAGCCTTGCTCAATTTTCAAAACAACCCCTTGCGCCTTACGCGCTATGGGGCTTCGTGGGGTGCACCTTATATCGTTACCCCAGAATATATGCAAAGTGATATAGGCAATTCTGCCATCTCTAGCTTTGCCCTAAGCAATGACGCGCTAGAGTGGCTGCGGTTTATCAACGCTAATGCCGGGGAAAATCTAAGCACCTGCCCCGCCCCAAGCTATGAGCCTAGCCCTGCTGCCGCTGCCAAAGTCCGCCACAAACGCTCTCCCAAGCCCACGCCCCTGCCCTCAAACTTCCGCTTTAGCAGTGAGTGGCGCGACCGCTTTTTAGCCATTATTACTACAACTGATAGCTCGATGAGCGCGGCTGGGATTTGCGGGGTGTGTCTTTTGCAGTCTTTTCAAATTGTCGCAGAGATTTTAGAGAATCCTAGCAGCCCTAGGCGCAGTGGGGGCTACTTTTTTGACACACAATATGGGGCAAATCCTTTTGTCTCCTTTGGGCTTAGGCACTCGCTTTTGTATGAGAGCTTGCACGATATTTTAGGGTGGTTTCGCCTGTATGTGCGGCGCGAGTTTGTTACCCCAGAGTTTATCTCCCTAAGTAGCAATAACACCGCCGTGGCAAGCGCGATTTCCCTGCTGCCCCAATATGATTGGAATATCCCAATCCTTGGGCTAAATCCCGCGCAAAACAACCGCGTAGCTGAGCATATCCTGCGCTCACCGGGCGGGAGCGTGTTTATCTTGCTAATGGATCTAATCACGCCAAGTGGCGATAGAGGCTCGCACGCTATGGTGGCGATCCGCACCAATGATGGCACGCGCATTATCCCCACAAATATTTTGATGAGTCAAGAAGAGTTTGCCACTTACACGATCCCTGTTTATACAAGGCAGGATTTTTTGGCGCGTTTGGTTGAAGGGGGCTATACTTTAGAGCGGCTCGCTGCTCTGCAAGCAAGCGCGTATCACACACTGCCCTTTGCTAGCGTGGTGTCAGTGGGGGATTGCAGTGGCGATGGAGCAAATCGGCGCGGAAGTGGGGGTGCGTTTGGGGTGGAGGGGGTGAATCAGTGCGCAAGTGGGCGGTGCTTATGGTAACAATAAAGGATTCGGCTTTGCGCGATAAATTGGGGGTTTCATCGCCGCGCTGCGTCGATAGACCGCAAGTCTTATCTCCTTGCGCGGCTTGAAAAACCCCAATTTCTCATCGCAAATCCTAGAATCCAGCAGCGTGGCTTGGGAGTCCTTGTGGGTAAGCGAAACGATTGCGCTATTTTTCTAAAGAAACTGCGCTTCGCTTGTTTTAGGGGAGCCGCAGACCTCTAGTCTAGCTCTCCCCTAAAATCCTTAAAAAGCCCCACCAGCAATACCGCAATGCTTAGAATCGTGTCGGCGGTGGTTGCTACTTGGCTACAAAACACATTGTAAGCCTATCCCCAAAAATCGCGCGGAGTTGCTTAGACTTTGGGCGGTTTGAATGAAAATCCTAGAATCCACTTTTTACACCTTACGCCTATTTTCTATCGGTGCGAGCGGTGCTTGCACCGAGCGGCAAAGTGTGGCTTCTTTAGCAATCCATTTTCAAAAAGTGGATTCTAGTGGGAGAGTGGATCGCCACGCAATCGCTACCGCGCTTGCTCGCGATGATAGAAAGGCAGCGTAGCGCAAGGCTCGCGAGTGAAAGGAATGGGTTGTCATTGCGAGAAATCCGCAAGGATTTCGTGGCAATCCATACAAAAATATATCAACCCCCTAGAATCCACTTTTTTAATTTTTCCCCTTACATTTTTAACATTTCTCTAGAATCCACTTTTGAAAAAGTGGATTCTAGGGACAACGCTCATTTTCTATCATTGCAAGCGGTGCTTGCGCCTCGAGCAAAGTGTGGCTTTTAGTATCCTTTGGCACTTTGACTACTGCTGCAAGCTCCCCACAAGCCCAAAAATGATAGAATCCACCTTACTCCTACACCACAAGGACTATAATGAAGCTAGATTCTAGGATACAAATCGCCCTGATCACCTACTTTCTCTGTGTCGCACTCACGCTTTGCATATTTGGGGGCTTACGCCTTGCTAGCACAGATAAGCTACTACAAGCAGATATACGCATAATCAACACCCTAGATTCTAGCGATCAAGCCCACCACTACACCGCTAAGCTCATCTTCTCAAACCCCATCTTTCGCGCACATAAAGATGCCGTGGCAATCACTATCCACAGCATAGAATGGGATCTAGCCAAAGCCCCTAGCTTCACACACCAAAGCCCAGATAGCAACCGCCTAGAGCTTATCTCACAATCCCCGCTAGAGCTTGGGAGCGACATTGGCATACTCACTTATAGCACTAAGATTCTAGCCACGCCCTTGCAAGCCGCACTGCAATGCCTTAGCTTCGCGCTTTTACTATGGCTTATGATTATTTTTATCCAAAGAGTAGCAAGCTTAAACGCCCTTTACCCAAAATCCACTTTTACTACTTCTAAATTCTCTTGGGGGGGGCATACAAGCCTAGCCCCACTTACTCGCAGAGACAAGGCGTTTTTGTGTGCTAGCTTTGGGCTTATTGTAGGGCTTTTTGTCTTTCAGTTGTGGCTAGGCTTCCCGGGCTTTCACATCATCGGCGATACTTATGGCTCCATTGCTTTGATCAAAGATAATTGGCACCCTGTGTTTATCCCTTATGTGCTAGAGCTGCTTTATACGCTCTTTGGCAAGCATCTTTACTATCTCTATCTATGGAATCTCGCGCCTTTTTATGTGGGGCTTTTGTTTTTGGTGTGGGGATTTTACCTGCGCTTTCGCTCACTCTGGGCTTTGGGGCTGCTTTTCCCTATATTTGTGGGCAATATCTATTTCCAAAATTTCGTGCAATACCACAGCTTCGCGCTGCCTATGCTGCTATTTTGCGCATATAGTATGGTGCTTTTCGCCCTGCTGGTGCCGGTGCGCTTCCCTAAGCTTTTGTGGGGGGCGATTTTTGTGGTGCTATTTTTCGCGCTGCTATGGCGGCATAATGCGATATTTAGCGTCTTTCCCATAAGCTTTGTGCTGGTGTATGTGTGGCTACAAGATAGGGGGCTAGATCCCAAGACCTTTGCACGCAGCTTTGGCAAGGGCATTGTCCTAGCGGCGATCATCTGCCTTAGTATCGCTACCATAGTCCCAAAGCTGCTTACAAAAGGTGTCGCCTACCCCACAAACGCCACATTGCTCCACCAAATCGCCGGCGCGTGCGTGCCAGCTGATGATGCTAGCTGCTTTAAGCAAGAATGGTATCTCCCCAATAAGGGCTGGGAAGATGTAAAAGCCCTTTACACAAGCAATTTGCTTTATGCTGATGTATTCAATGTCCCTTGGGCGCACGATGACCTACGCCCAATCCCACACGGCAAGATAGAGGGGCTAAAAAGGCAGTGGATTCTAGCCATTGTAAAGCACCCCATAAACTTCCTAGCCCACGAAATGCGCTTTTTAAAGGCAATGTGGATACAAGCCCCGGGGTGGATCTTTGATAGCACAAAAATACAAGAGAAGCCCACGCACCCTTGGCATATTGAAGCGACCAAAGACTTCCCCAAAAATGAGCAAAGTATCACCCTAAGCCCCTTGCAAACTAAAATTTATGACTTTTTATACACGCACAAGCTCACGCTTAATCACATTTATGGCGTGTTGCTAAGCCTTTTTGTCCTGCTTGCTTGCTTTGTGCTATGGATTTATACGCCAAAAATGCGTAGCCCTCTGCTACTCTTTAGCTTTAGTGCTGCTTTTGCTGGGTTTTTTAGCGCGCTTTTTATCGTGGCTTTTACCCCTGTAACAGAGACGCGCTATATGTCGCCTGTGCTGCCGCTTGGGATCATCGCTTGTATAGGGCTTGTGGCAGCCCTGCTTCATACCAAAAGTATTTATCAAGCCCTTAGCTCCAAGTAGGCACAATTTGCGCATTTGTATTCTAAAATCCACTTTCAAGGAGGCATAATGTTGCAGCTACTTTTCCGCATTTTAGAGGGCAAGCGAGCAAGCTTTGAGCAGGCATTACATAATGGCGATTTAGCACGCGAGATCCCCATAGAGCCAGAGTCCAGCCTACTCATCTGTGGTAATGGCATTTTCCCCTACACTGATGATGAGAGCTTGCAAGGGCTTATAAAATCGCAGTTAGGGGGGGATTAAATAGGGATTCAGCTTGCGGGCTAGAATCGTGGATTTCATCGCCGCACTTCGTCGATAGACCACTAGTCTTATCTTCCTTGCGCAGCTTGAAAACAAGCGAAGCGGTGCAAGGCGAAGCCGAAGCAGGTTTCTTTAGTAAAAGCCACGATTCTAGCTCCACAATCTTAGAATCCAAAGCCCAAAGTGAAAAATCCCCAATAGTCAAAGCCACATTTTTAGCGCAAAAATCTTTCCGCGAGCAAGTTGCATTAAAAAGCACGCAAAGCAAGCCTTTCTCATCTACAATCCTAGAATCCAAAAGCAGTAATGAAAACCACAAACCCAACTGCGAGCAAATTTCCCTAGAATCCACTTTTTCACAAAGCCACGATTCTAGCTCCACAATCTTAGAATCCCAAACGCCCAAGCCTTACAGCAACTTCCATTTCCAAGATATTTTTGGCAATTTTCATCGCTTTTTCCGCCCTTATACCTACCGCTTCCGCGCACTTTTTGTGCGAGTCTATCCACAAGCCTACTGCTATAGCGATGATAGCGAGATAGTCATCACCAAATCGCATAAAGCTATCATTTCACAAAGCTCCTACCCCACCCACGCTTTCGCCCTGCCTAAAGGCGCATCACTTGCTCGCAAGCTCCTAGAGTCCTTAAAGCAGTGCAAGCTATGGGCTAGATTCTACTACCAAAGGCTCTTTAAGCTCCATAGGGTCAATGGCTCTCTAGCCCTGCTCCACCAAGCCACCAACTACTACCATTTCCTAAGCGAAAGCATAGCCGCCCTAGAGCAGATCCGCCGCAGTGGGCTAGAGCCAGACTACTACCTCCTAGCCAAAGATATGCCCTATCAAAGGCAGATGTGGCAGATTCTCCAAATCCCAGAATCTAAAATCCTCCCCCTAAACCCACGCCGACTAATCCAAGCCCAACGCCTAATCGTCCCAACTTTTATAGCCAACTTTGAGAGCGTGGAGTGGCGCAGTGGGATTACACATCATCGCACACTTGCGCTGCCACTACTCTTGCAGCAGTTTTATAGAGACTTTGCCAAGCTCTTACCCCCACCCAAAGCCCCAACGCACAAAAAGCGCAAAATCTTCCTAACACGCCCAAGCGATTCCAACCGCCACCTAGAAAACGCCAAAGAAGTAGAATCCACTTTTGCGCGCTTTGGCTATGAGATTATCCTGCCAGATAGCCTAAGCCTAGAGAGCCAAGCGTGTATGGCAAGGGAGAGTAGCATTCTGGCAAGCCTGCACGGCGCAGGACTTAGCAATGCCTTTTTTATGCAAGAAGGCGCGATTGTGTTTGAAATCTTCCCGCAGTATTATCACTACTCTTGCCCGCAGTTTTGCGCACTGCTTATGGGGTGCAGATACTTCTATATGGTAGCGCAAACCACAGATACCACCCCGCACCCCCAGCAAGAGAGCGCGTATGTCTGCCCTAAAGAGCTGCAAAAAGCGTTACAAAAGCCAGAATCCTATCTCTAAGCCACACATAAAGCCTGCAAAACACCCAAATTTTGCGCTAGAATAAAGTGCTTTACTACTTACTACAAAAGGAGTGCAGATGAAAACAAGTTCAAAGCTCACAAATCTTATGAAATTATGCAGCGGCGCGGTTGTCGCAAGCGTGCTTAGTGTGGGGCTTCTAGGCTGTGGCGATACACCTAAAGAGCAAGAAGTCTATACGATCAAATTCTCCCATGTCGTTAGCTCTGGCACGCCTAAAGGCAAGGCGGCAGATCTCTTTGCCAAGCGTGTAGAAGAGCTAAGTAATGGCAAAATCAAGGTCGAAGTCTTCCCCTCTACGCAGCTTGTCGATGATGACAAAGTCTTCCAAGAGCTTAAGCGCAACAATGTCCAAATGGCAGCCCCAAGCTTCTCCAAATTCACGCCCATTGTCAAAGAGTTTAATCTCTGGGATGTGCCATTTATCTTCCGCGATAATGAGCATTTGCATAAGGTGATGGACGGCGAAGTGGGCGATATTTTGAAAGAAAAAATCGCACAAAAAGGCTTTATCGCTCTAGATTATTGGGACGCTGGATTTAAGCACTTTAGCTCTAATAAAAAGCCCATTGTCCTACCAGAAGATGCTAAAGGACAGAAGCTTAGAATCCAAACTTCAAAAGTGCTAGAAGAGCAGATGAAAGCCATCGGCGCAAATCCGCAGGTCATAAACTTTGGTGAAGTGTATTCCGCGCTGCAAACAGGCGTAGTCGATGGGACAGAAAACCCACTCTCAAACTTCTACAACTCCAAATTCTACGAAGTGCAAAAGTCTCTCACACTCTCTAGCCACGGCTATTTAGGCTATCTTGTCGTGATGAGCGAAAAGTTTTGGAACGAGCTGCCAAGCGATTTGCAAGATATAGTCAAGCAAGCGATCAAAGAAGCCACAGATTTTGAGCGAGAAGAGAGTGCCAAAGATGAAGCCCAGCTGCTAGCAAACTTGAACAACTATGCCAAGCAAAGTGGCAAGCTTGAAATCTACACGCTTTCTAATGAGCAAAAAGCAAAGTGGGAGAGCGTGATGAAAGCTATTTATCCTAAGCTCTATGACATCGTGGGAGAAGAGCTAATCCAAAAAACCCTAGAGACAAACTAAAGAATCGCGCGTGAAAAGAGTGTTGCGATTTTTAGCTGCGCCTTTTATCTGGGCGCACCTAAACCCTAGCGTGCAAAAATTTTTCAAAGTCCTTGATACAATCATCGCACAAATCAACAAAAACATCGCCGTGCTTGGGCTTGTAGCTGGGGTGGTGATTGTAGCTATCAATGTCTGCTTGCGCTTTGTCTCAAGCTTTTATCCTAGTATCCATTCACTTCCTTGGGGTGAAGAAGTCTCAAGCTACTGCTTTATTTGGAGTGCGCTTTTTGGCTCGGCGTATGGCTTCCGCAAGGGCGTGCATATCTCTGTAATGGTGCTTGTAGAAAAATTCCCGCCACAATGGGCAAAAGCTAGCATAATTTTCTCCCATATTCTTAGTGCGTTGTTTTTGGCGTTTATGGCGTGGGCAGGGATTGTAACTTGTGAGCTTTACTATGATCTTGGGCGATATTCTGAAGCCTTGCACGAAGTGCCTTTGTGGATATTCCTGCTCTGCTTGCCTTTGGCATTTATCGGGGCGACTTATCGCGTGTGTGAAAAGATCTATGAAGTCTCTTTCACACCAGCAGAGCTTGTCGCCAAAAAAACGCAAGATGAAATTATCCACGATACAGCGATCAAAGAATAGCTACTACAACTTTCTCAACTAGGAGTGATTATGAGCCTTGCGGTGCTATTTATCCTACTTTTTGTGCTGCTGCTTTTGGGCGTGCCTGTGGCAATCGCGCTAGGCATTAGCTCTCTTATCTGCTTGCTGCTTTTCACAAGCCACAATATAGCCGGAATCCCAGATATATTTATCGCAGCATTTAAGCCCACACTTATGGCGATACCTATGTTTATCCTAGCAGGCTCTTTGCTTAGTAAAGGCAGTGCGGCGGGGCGGATTGTGGATTTTGCCAAATCGCTTGTGGGGCATTTGCCCGGTGGGCTGCCTATGAGCGCGATTCTAGCGTGTATTATCTTTGCCGCAGTGAGTGGCAGCTCTCCTGCCACGGTTGTCGCCATAGGATCAGTGATGTTTGTCGCCCTCTCTCAAGCAGGCTATCCTAAATCCTACTCCGTGGGGGCGATCACTACTGCTGGGAGTCTTGGGATTTTGATCCCACCTTCTGTGGTGATGATCGTCTATGGGGTTACAGCAAGCGGGCTAAGCGATTTACACGGAAGAGAAATCGCTGTCTCTATCGAAGCTCTTTTCAAAGCTGGCGTGCTACCGGGGCTACTTGTAGGGGGACTTATGATGCTCTATACATACTTTGGGGCGAAAAGGCTTGGCTTTAAGCGCGGTGAGAAAGAGAGCCTAAAAGCACGCTTAAGAGCCTTTGGGAGGGCATTTTGGGCGTTGCTTATCATCGCTGTGGTCATTGGCGGGATTTATGGCGGGATCTTTACCGCCACAGAAGCCGCTGGGATAGCAGTGGTCTATGCCTTTATCATCTCTGTATTTGTCTATAAAGATTTGCGGCTTAAAGATCTCTATGCGGTGTGCCTTGATGCTGCCATTACTACGGCGATGATTTTTCTTATCATCGGCTGTGCGGTGGTATTTGCGCATTTTCTCACAAGCGAGCGGATACCACACGCCATAGCGGCATTTCTCATCGAGCAGAATATGAGCTGGTGGGTGTTTTTGATCGTGGTAAATATCGTGCTTTTTGTGATGGGGCAGTTTATGGAGCCTAGCTCTGTGGTGATGATTATGACCCCGCTTTTGCTCCCCATAGCTGTCTCACTTGGGATTGATCCTATACACTTTGGGATCATTATGGTGCTAAATATGGAGCTTGGTATGATCACCCCTCCTGTGGGGCTTAATCTCTTTGTCGCAAGCTCGCTCACCGGACTTGGACTTAAAGATGTCGTGGTGTCTGTGCTGCCGTGGTTTGCTGTGATGCTTGTGGGGCTTTTGCTTGTTACTTATATCCCGCAAATCTCACTCGCGCTTGTGTGAGATATATAAGGAGATCTATGCACATATCTACAAAGCTATCACATTTAAAGAACAATCCTCATCAAGTATTCTTCTCCCTTGATCTTTGGCTTTTGGCTATTTGGGGCTTTTTGCTACTTGGTGTGGTCTCTAGGCTCTTTGTCTATCTTGATTGCCAAAATTTATGGCTAGATGAAGCATTTTTGGCAAAAAGTATTTACCACACGCCTTGGGGGCAGATTCTAGGCAAGCCACTTGAGTGGGGTCAAGCAACTCCGCTGGGATTTTTGCTTATCACCAAAGGGCTTGGCGAGATGTTTGGACACGGAGAAATGGTGCTGCGGTTTTTGCCATTTTGCGCTTCTGTGGCGTTGCTTTTTGTATTTTGGGCGATTACAAAAGAGCTGCTTGCACCTAAATGGCAGCTTGTGGCTATAATGATCTTTGTCGGCAGCAAAACGCTTGTATATTACGCCGCAGAGTTTAAGCAATACGAGATCGAAGCCCTGTGTAGTGCCATTTTGCTGCTGGCGTTTATAAGAGGGGCTAGATTTTCTACATTTTTGCTTCTAAGCGCGGTGGTCGTGTTGTTTTCTTATGGTGGGGTGTTTTTGATCTGTGGATTAGGTGCTGGCTATATCTACCGCCACAGACAGAATTTGCCGCATTTTATCAAGCACAATGTGCTTGCAGCCCTCGCCTTTAGCGTGTATTTCGCGCTGCTGTATTTCTACTATATCGCCCCTCAAGCAGTGCCGGGATTTAAGCAGTGGTGGGGGGCTCTGGCTGGATTCCCACCGATCAATCCCATAGAGCTTGTGCGGTGGCTTTCTGCGCAGTTTTTGCCAGCTATTAGGGATTTTGCCCTTGGTGGTAATATAAGAGCATTATGGCTTTTTGTGCTGCTCACACTTCTTGGGGTGTTGTATATCGCTAGAGTCCAGCGCGCCCTTGTGGCTGGGCTTGTGTGCTTTGTAGCGATATATTGGCTGGCAGGGTTTATGAAGCTCTATGGCTTTGCCGTGCCTTATAATATCCTAGGTGCTAGGCTCGCACTTTTTTGGCAGCCATTATTTGTGCTTTGCGCAGCTTGCGGTATCGCGTGGCTCTATGAGAAGCTTGCTAAATCGCGGTTGGGGGGGGGCGCAAATATCTATCTCTTTGCAGCGATATTACTCTACATCGCTAGCATATCTATAAAAAACAATCACCAAATCCTCACACACTCTTTCCCCAAGGGCGATATGAGCGCGCTTATCCTCCATACACAAAACAACATCAAGCCAGATGATGTCCTGCTTATGCAGCACGCTACACAATCTGTCGCAGAGTATTATCAATATCGGCATAATTTCTACCCAGATCATACATATATCGCTACAAATGCGTGGGCAGGCTCGCTACTCCCACTCATACAAGAATCCAAGCACGATAGAGTGTTTGCCATCTTGCAAAACAACGATCAGCAATACATTCAAGAGATCAAAGATACTTATCCGCACGCTATCCATTTGGATTCTGGATTTAGCTTATTTATCATCGATAAACATCAATGAAATTGTTCTTGCGCGTGTAGCCCCTAGAATCCACTTTTTGAAGGGATTCGGCTTTGCGCGATAAAGCAGGGAGCTTGCCTTTTGCTTGTGCGATAGGCAACCAGCCTTATCTCCGCGCAAAAGGCGGCGCAACCCTGCTTTTTCATCGCAAATCCTAGAATCCCAAAGCGGTGATGAAACAAGCCTAAAGCCCCTAGAATCCACTTTGAGATCCAAACTCTGCTATAATGCAAACCCTTACTTCAACACAAGCGAGAATCTATGCAAACACAATGCAGTATGAAAAACTCTCTACACAACATAAACGCAAATAGCTCTCTTTGGACATACCTAGCCATTATGGCACTAGCCCTTGGCGTGCTTGCTAGAATCTACTGCTATATATGGCACAAGGATTTATGGCTTGATGAAGCGATGCTAGCTTTTAGTGTCTATGGCATTTCTTTTACAGAGCTATTTTTCACGCCGCTTCCTTTCACGCAGGCTGCGCCGCTTGGCTTCTTGCTTGTATCTAAGGCTTTGGGCGCGGTGTTTGGGTATAGTGAGTGGGTGCTGTATCTCCTGCCCTTTGTGTGTGGGCTTGGCTCGCTCATCTTGGCATATATGATTGGCAAAAGACTCTTTCCTCCCTTTGGGTGCTTTGTGTTTATCCTGCTTGTGGTGGGGAATATGGGACTTTTGCACTACACTACGGAATTTAAGCAATATGGGATCGAGGCATTTTGTAGCTTTCTAATGATATATATATATATATATATTCGCGTTTGGAGCAAGACTACAAGCCGCTCTATCTTAGCCTAAGCATTATTGTTTGCTCGCTTTTTGCCTATACGGCGATATTTCTTGGCGCGGCGATGTATTTGGCACTATTGATTGGGCATAGACATAGGATTCTAGGCTTTTTGCGATCGCATATCTTGCATTTTTTACTTTTGGGTGGATTTGTCGCGCTCTACTATCTGCTCTATATCCGCTATCAAAGGGTTGAGGGATTCTACACATATTGGCAGAGCTTCTTTCTCCCGCATTCCTTAAGCGCGTATCCAGCCTTTATCAAAGGCACTTTGCTTGGCGTGCTTGAAGGCTTCACGCCCTTTATCAAGCCTGAAGCTGTGCCTGTGTATATGTGTATGGGGCTGCTTGGATTAGCGATCGCCTATAAGCAATCGCGCTTTATTTTCACCCTGTGTATATGCGCGCTTGTGGTGTGGGTCGCGCTATCTTTATGTAGGATCTACCCCTTTGGGCATAGTGGCGTGATAGGCGGGCGACTCTCGCTCTATATGACGCCGATTTTTAATCTGCTGTGCTGCTACTTTTTGGTCGCGCTTTTTGGTCGCTGGAAGTGGGCTGGACTCGCGCTTGTGGCGGGGATCTTGGCAGTTACTCTGCTGCGCTATGGCAAGATCTACCCTAATTGGCACTATATCCAGCAGACCCACGCCCTTACCACTACACTACAAACGCAAGCAAATAGCGATGATCTCGTGCTAATTTATCACGCTTCAAAGCCTGCGTTTTTGTATTACAGCTTTTTAGATGGCTATGGCATAGCCGATACGCAAGATACAAAAAGCCCAAAAGTCTCGCAAACCTCACGACAATCCCCCTACACCGGCGTGCGATTCACCACCTTTGACAAAGACTTGACACAATTAGAGCAGACCTTACGCCAAGCGCAGTCTAAGCGCGTATATCTGCTAATCTCCCACTATGAAGAAGAGTGGCTACAAGACTTGCGCGAGACTCTCTTGCGCCTAGATTCTAGCGCGCAATATATCCAAGGCAATGGCGGCTGGGGAAGCTACCTCATAGTCATTAGCCTAGATTCTCTCCCCTAGCTTCATTTTGACTTTGACAATCCAGCTGACTGATGATTCTAGGGTATTGGTGTAAGAGCGCGTATTGGCAAACTCTGCTATAATGCAAGCCTTTACTTTAATATAAGCGAGAATCTAATGAGAACACAATGGATACAAGAGCGTCAAAATGACCCTATAAAAACCCAGCTCCACTACGCCAAGCGCGGTATCATCACGCAAGAAATGCGCTATATCGCTAATATCGAGCATTTAGACCCAGAGCTTGTGCGCAAGGAAGTCGCCAAAGGGCGGCTGATAATCCCAGCAAATATCAATCACACAAACCTTGTCCCTATGGGCATAGGCGTGGCACTGCGCACCAAAATCAACTCCAACATCGGCTCAAGCCAGATCTGCAACTCTGCAGATGAAGAAGTAGAAAAGCTCAAAGTCTCTATCAAATACGGCGCGGACACGGTGATGGACCTAAGCACCGGCGGCGATCTTGATAAAATCCGCACCGCTATCATAGGGGCTTCTAGCGTGCCTATCGGCACTGTGCCGATGTATCAAATCCTGCACGATGTGCAAAATGATGTGCTAAAGCTAGATATTCCCACAATGCTCGCTACCTTAGAGAAGCAAGCGCGCCAAGGGGTGAGCTACTTCACTATCCATTGCGGATTTTTGCTCGCACATATGCCAGCAGTTTCTAGGCGCAAAATGGGCGTAGTATCGCGCGGCGGCAGCCTTATGGCAAGCTATATGCTGCATTATCATAGGGAAAATCCATTCTATGAAGCCTTTGATGAGATCCTAAAAATCTGTCAAAAATACGATGTCAGCCTAAGTCTAGGCGACTCTCTGCGCCCGGGCTGCTTGGCAGATGCCAGCGATGAGGCGCAGTTCGCCGAGCTAAAGGTGCTAGGCGAGCTGGCTAAACGCGCTTATGAAGCTGATGTGCAAGTGATGATAGAAGGACCCGGACATGTCCCGCTTAATCAAATCGAGCGCAATGTCAAGCTGCAAAAGGAGTATTGCAACGAAGCTCCCTTTTATGTGCTAGGACCGCTTGTAACAGACATCGCCGCGGGCTATGACCATATCGCCAGCGCGATCGGGGCTTGCGTGGCGGCGTGGAAAGGCGTGGCTATGCTCTGCTATGTAACGCCAAAGGAGCATTTAGGGCTGCCCAATGCCAAAGATGTGCGAGAGGGGATCCTAGCCTACAAAATCGCCGCCCACGCCGCAGACATCGCACGCGGCAGGATCAAAGCAAGGGAGCGAGATGACGCGATGAGCGATGCGCGCTATGCCTTTAACTGGAACAAGCAATTCGAGCTAGCCCTAGACCCAGATAGAGCTAGGGAATACCACGATGAAGCCCTGCCGCAAGAAGTGTTTAAAGAAGCGGAATTTTGCTCGATGTGTGGTCCAAAGTTTTGCAGCTACAAAATCACGCAGGATATTTTCAAGCAGTATGGCGATAAGGTAAAGGAGCTAGAGCAAGCCTAGATCGGCTCTAAGCCATACGATTTTAACAATTTGTGTGGATTCAAAAAGTGGATTCTAGGCACTTTTGAGCGTTGTTGTTAGAATCCACTTTTTTATCGTCATCGCGAGCGAATGAAACGAGCGTGGTGATCCATAGAATCCACTTGATGAGATACTTCGCTGCTATGACAAGGGACTAGGTTGGTGTGACTAGAATCCACTTTTGAAAAATGGATTCTAGGCTGTGGATCGCCACGCTCGTTTCACTCGCTCGCGATGACGGGAAAAGGGTTTCATCGGCTCGCGATGACAGGGAGTCGGCTTGTGGTTTGGATTTGCTAGAATCCACTTTTGCAAAAGTGGATTCTAAGGCTTGCGCGGTGTGGATTACTAAAGAAGCTGCGGCTTTGGCTTGCTTTACCTTGTTTGTGGAGTTTATGGATTGCCACGCCGCTACTACCACAGCGGCTCGCGATGACAGAAATGCCGAAGTTTCAAAAGTGGATTCTAGTGTTTGGTGGATCTAGCTTGATTGCTAGAATCCACTTTTAAGAAATGTGTAGAAGCAGATCTAGCTCGCCCTACTTCACCGGCGCGCTGAAGTAGATCTCTACTTGTGTCCAGCTTCTGCCCTCGTGTAGTGTCTCGCACGCTTTAGCAAGCTTGGCAAACGCCTCACTAAGCCCAAAATCCAGCACATCAATCACGCCCTTTGCTGTGAGTGTGCCGTTTTGGATCGTGTATTGCATAGGGACTTTTTGGCTTTTGCCATTCATCGATACGCTTGCTAGCATTGTGCCTAAATTCTCCCCTGCTACGACTTCTCTAAAGACCACGCGGATAAGCTGCTTGCCCTTTTTGTCCTGCTTAAATTGGGAGAAAAAGTTTGCCTTTAGGCTTGTATCTTTGGCTGCATCGCCGAGATTTATGGCATTTGCCTCCATTGTAGCACTTGCTCCTTCTAGCTGGAGAGCTATGCTATCGCCCTTTTTGAACTTAAAGACAATATTATTAAATGTCCCGCCAACGGCAAGCTTTTTAGGCGACTTATAGGCGGTGAACCCCGCCTTGGCATTGGCTGTGTCAATGCTCTTGGCAGAAAGCATTGAGAGAGAGGCTACTGCTAGGAGTGCTAGCACTTTGTGAAGTCCTAAAGATCGCATTGTAAGTCCTTTGATATGAAATGTGATAAGCAAGCATTGTAGCGCAAGTGCGCGCAATCTTAGCGCGTGGATTCTAGCGATGAGCTGCATTGGGTCATTTTGCTACATTTTGGGCTAGAATCTAGGGTAAAAGCGTTGGGGATTGTTTCTTAATATCTGCTATAATGCGCGCGATGTTCGTAGAGAGTAAGCAAGGGGAGCAATGTGAAACTAGTGCGATGTATGATAACTATTCTCGCTCATAAGTCGCGTGGTAATGGTATTTCTGGGGGGGGGGGAATATGCGCGCGCTGATACTCGCCCCATTTGTGCTGGCTCTGGGGTTACCTGTCTTTGCGCAAGAGAGTGAAGATATAACAAATAGTGTTTATAACCTAAACAACAAAACCGACGCTACTGCAAAGACCTTTATAGTAAAAGATGTAGAAACCTACAAATCTGGCGACACAGAATTTACCCACAAATATGAAAATGGCGAACTTGTCTTTAACGGCAAGCTTACCTTTAATGTCGCAAGTGGCTGGGACTGCGTAGGGCTACCTTGTGGGAGCAAAATCACTGGAAACTTTGAAGCTAAAGAAATCAACCTAAATGGCACCCAAATCGCGGCGGGGCGAGATGGGGCTATGGGGGTTGGAGTGTTTAACTTCACTGCCACAGATAAGCTCACTGCTAATAATCTCTCCCTAACTTTTGCTGCAACTAGCAGGAACTCCCACGCAAACTTCAAAGCAGATTCTATCTCTATGGAAAATGCGAAGTTTTATGTCAATGCTGGCGGACATACGCTGAAGTTTGAATCAAATAAAGACATAGATATAAAGGGCAGCAGCTCTTATATGAATCTCTATGCTGGCAGTGTCGCTTTTGGCGGAGCTACTGCGACATTTAAGGGGGAGAATCTAAACTTTGCAGGCACGATTGTGTTAGGGCGCGAAAACGACGGCTGGCTAGATTCTGCGCTAAATGGTGCGAAAATCTATGTAGAAGACATCAAGGGCAAAGCAAGCTTTGGCACGATCAAATCGCGCAAGGGGCATATCATCGCCAATGGCAATATGTCTATCGATACGCTAGAAATCCTCCAATCCGCACAAGGAGCAACAGGGAATGACATCAGCCCAGAATCTAGGCTATTTCTAAAAGACAATGGCACCTATACGATCAAAAATCTCACCCTACACGATGATCAAGCAAGCTCTCGAGCGTGGCTCTATGTCTATGGTGGGACAGGCTCTAGCTTGACAAGTGAGAATATCACGCTAGGGGTTAATGCTGCTTTCCATAGTGGTGGCATAGCAAACCTAACAAGCAAGAGCTTGACGCTAAAATCTGGGGCTGCTTTCCACGGCGGTGCTATCACACACACCAAGGTCGATACTATCACGCTAGGCAGCAATTCTGTCGCGCACTTTCACAACCTCACCCTAACCCCCGGTGGGCAGATTGTGATGGATGCTACCAACACCCAGCTCGTGCTAGATAATCAACTAGTCAATGGCACAAATGAAGCAGGCAAGCTAGAGCTAGGTGTATCGATTAAGGACTCTCACTTGCACAATGGCTATGGCAAGCCCCTACTTGCTATCACTAATGCTGGGAACAATTTAGAAAACATTCATTTCAAAGCAGGCGAAGTAAAAAGGCTCATTGATGCAGGGGAGATTAAGTATAACTTTGTGGATTCTAGTGGGCAGACTTCTCTAATCCATTGCGATGGCAGTGAGAAAGAAAAATGCGAGAGTATCAAAAACCTTATAGGAATCTATGCGGGCAATATGCCTACACAAGATCCTAATAACCCAGACTATGCCAAAGATCGCTATGATCTCTCTGCCATTGGGCTTAAATATGAAAAGGTGCTCACTTATAATTACATAGGGCTAAAGATTAGCTCTAATAATGCTAATAACCCCTATGAAATCGGCGATATTCGTTACTATCTCTATGAGAAATGTGGGCAAGAGTGTGTAGAGAAGATAGGCTCTATCTCTAACACTGCTACAATCACTCAAGAAGTGCAAACACAGCTTAGTGGCGATGGCAAGCAAATCTATGTGTATGAATACACAGATTCTAGTGGCAAGCTTAATAAGGTCTTTTGCAACTCTACTGATGCAGAGCAATGTAAAAAAGACAACAACATCACAGAATCAAGCACCACTCTAACCCAATCTAATGCCACACAGGTAGAATCTGACATCTTTGAGTGGCTAAACTTTCTCTCTATCTATGATAAAGGTATCACTTGGACAGGAGCAAATGTCTTAAACTATGATTTAGACTTCTTCTTACACACAGCCAATCAGCTTAACAACACCCTAGATCAAATCGCCTCTATTGATAGAAAGACTTCTACTTCTGCTTCTACAAGGCTTGCAGCAGATATTGCTAGGAGCAATCGCCTAGTCAAGCTCTCAAACTTTAACACAAACAATGCGAGCAATGCCTTTGCAGCTCTAAGGGCTAAGTCTCTAGCCCATCTCCCCCACTATGCAGAATCTAGCAATATAGCAAGTGATACATCTCCTAGGAAAAACCCTGCCTTTTTGTATAAGTTTAGCAATCGCCACGACTTTATGAATAATATCTGGGCGACAGCCATTGGCAGCACAAGCTTTGTCAAAAATGGCAATGGCACGCTCTATGGACTAAATGTGGGCTATGACCGCTTTATCCCCCTAGGGGAGAATGGGCTAATCCTTGGTGGCTCTACTTCCTATGGCTATGGGACTTACAGCGCAGATTTACTCAAAAACCACAGCCACAATGTCAATGCAGGATTCTACTCTAGGGCATTTATCGCTAATCACGAGATAGACTTCACTGCAAACTACACCCTAGGAGTGAATAATGAAGATATTGTTACAAGAGATAATGTCTGGCTTTCTTCTTTAGGACAAAGCTATGGCTACAACACCCACACAATCAACATCAATGCCCACTATGGCTACATCTTTGGCACAAGCAATAAATCCCTAGTCTTTAAGCCTATGGGAGGACTTAGCTACTATGCTATCAATGTTGGTGAGATAAATGGTGGTGATAAATTTATCAACGCCAATCCAGAGTCAAATATCACACCAGATTCTAGCAATATCGCCATAGAAAGCCCCCATACACAAAGACACTTACTAGCTTTAATGCTTGCACTAGAGACAAGGCAGTATTTCTCTCAAGCTAGTTATTGGTTTATCAACATTGGAGCACAAAAAGACCTCTATATCTCTAATGGCAATAGAGAGCAGGTGCGGTTTGTGGGGAATAATTCTCTAAGCTATCGTAGTAATGATGGGCTTAATACCCATTTGCTTGGCACAGCAGGTGGAGAAGTGCTACTAGGCAAGCAGACATTTATCAACTTTGCTTTAGGGACAAAGATAGGGCTAAGCTATAAGGATATTAACCTAACAGCAAACCTAGGGGTTAGGTATGTGTTTTAGGGACAGACACTGCATAAAGTCTAATGGATTCTAGCGATTGGTAGAGTAATGTTACAAATCTCTATGCTTATTTGGTGATTTTGTTACTTTTTGGCTAGTTTTTTGCTTTTGCTTGGGATTTTGGTAGAAAATCCTACGCTTTACATCTCGCTGCCTATTATAATGGCTGGAAATCTACAAAGGAGCAAATGATGAACTCGATAATCAAAAATCTAGTTTGGCTACTTGTCGCTGTGGTAGGTGCATTCTACTTCGGTATGTTGGCACTTAACACTGGCGAAGAAGTCAGCGCGACTTGGCTTGTGATAGCCTCTGTGTGTATTTATATGATTGGCTATCGCTTTTATAGCAAATACATCGCGGAGAAGGTCTTTGAGCTTGATGATAATCGCGCGACATCTGCGGTCATCAATAATGATGGGAAAGACTTCGTCCCTACAAATAAAGTCGTGCTTTTTGGGCATCATTTTGCCGCAATCGCTGGGGCTGGTCCGCTTGTAGGTCCAATTCTCGCGGCGCAAATGGGCTATCTGCCTAGTATGATCTGGCTGCTTGTTGGGGTCGTGCTTGCTGGTGCGGTGCATGACTTTACCGTGCTGTTTATCTCTATGCGCCGCAATGGTCGCTCACTAGGTGAGATTATCAAAGAAGAAATGGGTAAAACAACTGGCTCTATCGCTATGGTGGGGATATTGTTTATTATGCTTATTATTGTGGCGATTTTGGCGATGGTTGTTGTCAATGCGCTGGCTGATTCTCCTTGGGGACTTTTCACAATTGCTATGACAATTCCTATCGCTGTTTTTATGGGCGTGTATATGCGCTATTTGCGCCCCGGTCGTGTAGGTGAGGCTAGTGTGATTGGCTTCATCTTACTTCTTGCTGCACTTTACTATGGGCAAGCCCTAACAGACCCTGCCCACCCTTGGCACGATGTGTTCTTACTAAAGAAAACTACCCTTTCACTTATCATCATAGGCTATGGCTTTATCGCTTCAATCTTGCCTGTATGGTTGCTACTTGCTCCTAGAGACTACTTAAGCACATTCTTAAAAATCGGTGTTATCGTGGCGATGGCGATTGGGATTCTTATCGTCAATCCTGCTCTACAAATGCCGAAAGTTACGGCGTTTATCGATGGCACAGGACCGGTGTTTGCCGGATCGATTTTTCCATTCTTGTTTATCACAATCGCTTGTGGAGCTATAAGTGGATTCCACGCGCTTATCTCAAGTGGGACGACCCCAAAAATGGTAGAAAAAGAAAGCCACGCCCGCCCTATTGGCTATGGCTCTATGCTTATGGAGTCGCTTGTAGGCGTTATGGCTCTTATTGCTGCGTGTATCTTAGAGCCGGGCTTGTATTTTACGATAAATTCTCCGCTCGCTACGCTTGATCCTGCGGCAGCTAGCGCACTTAGCGCAGATATGAACACTATCGAGCAAAGCGTGAAAACAATCTTACAAAATGGTGGATTTGTCTTGCAGCCTGAAATGCTTACAAATGGACACTTCGTTACAATGATAGAAGAGACTACAAAAGCTGTAGGTGAGCCCACACTAGTGGCTAAAACAGGTGGTGCGCCGACATTTGCCGTAGGGCTTACACAGATTCTCCACGAAGTCGCTGGTGGCAAAGAATCTATCGCATTTTGGTATCACTTTGCGATTTTGTTTGAAGCACTCTTTATTTTGACAGCTGTTGATGCGGGGACTCGCTCTGGGCGATTCCTTATCCAAGATGTGCTAGGCAATGTCTATAAGCCTATGGCAAACACACAATCTGTCTTATGGGGTGTGGTGGCTTCCGCGATTTGTGTAGCTGGCTGGGGCTATCTACTCTATCAAGGTGCGATCGATCCACAAGGTGGGATTTTCACACTATGGCCACTCTTTGGCGCGAGCAACCAAATGCTAGCAGGGATCGCGCTCCTACTTGGCACAGTGGTGCTCTTCAAAATGGGTAAAGCTAAATATAGCTGGATTACTATCCTCCCTGCGGTATGGGTGCTTCTAACGACACTTTATGCAGCGATTCAAAAGCTTCTCCCAGCAAATGGCGAGCGCGTGCATGACGCAGTAAGCCATGTAGCCACAGCACAGAATCAAACTGCCTTAAAAGAAAAGGCTCTAGGCTTCATCACCAAGCTCCAAGAAATGGGTGCTGATGCAAGCACAATGCTTGAGGGCAAAACTCTTGAAGAGTGGCAGAAAGTCGTTAGCAAAGCTGACATACTTATCCACAACCACACTTTAGATGCGATTCTTTGCGCGTTTTTCATTTTTGTAACGCTTGTGGTAATTGGCGCGACAATTAGAATCTGCTATCTCACAGCAATTGGCAAGGGAGAAAAATTCCCACTTAAAGAAGAACCCTATCAAGAAAGCAAGAATTTCTCTATACAAGCACATTAGGCTTGTATAGGCATAAGGATCTTTCAATGCAAAATACAGCTGCAAAATCTTCTCCCGCTCAAGTGGGCTTAAGCGAAGCTAGATTCTACCCGCCTGTGCTGGTGAAGAAGGAAAATACCTTTACTCGCGTGTGGAGCAAAGTGCGGATTTTATATAAGAGAAGCGATAGGTTTTTCCACTTGCTTGTGGGGATGCCAAGCTATGATAAATATGTCGAGCATATGCGCACAAAGCACCCCGATAGAGAAATCAAATCACAAAAAGAGTTTTTCAAAGAAGCTCTTGAAGCTCGGTATAATGGCGGAGTAAATCGCTGCTGCTAGAATCTATGCTTTTAAAAACTCACAGCTACAAATAAAATCAAATAGTAGAATCTAAAGCAGATATAGTAGATAAAATCCAATCCCGACCCAAAAGGGCTAGCGGGATTATAGTCTTGACTCATAGCGTCTCAACATATAAAGTCGTTTAAGCATTTTCTTCTTAGCGTTTATCTTTTGTTTCTTGCGTTTTTCTGTTTTGCTTTCAAAAAACCTTCTAGCGCGACATTCTGTAACGACTAGATTCCGGTCTGTTTGCTTTTTAAACTTTCTATACGCTTCGTCAAAAGACTCGCCTTCTTTGACTTTTATGCCAGGCATTATGCATCACCTACTTTCGTTTGTTTTAGCCCTAAGGCGTGCGTATTCTATCACAATTTAAATTAGTTTTAAAAACACTTTTGATAGAATCCGCTCTTTACTTCATTTAAATATGTGCTCGTAGCTCAGCTGAATAGAGCAACAGGTTGCGGTCCTGTAGGTCGGGGGTTTGAATCCCTCCGAGCACACCACTTCACTGGATTTAGATTCTACTTCACTTGGGTTGTAAATGAACTTTTATGTAAATATATTTGCCCCCCCAAACGGATTCTACAAGCTTTAGCTTTTAGCGCACTCTTTGTCTATCAGCTTTTTGGATTAGATTCTACTAAGCCTGTTTTCACCACTTATGGCAATAGTCTTGCTTTGGGCATTTATGCAGACTTTAGTGAAAAGAGCTTTGCTGATGTCTATGCGCTTGGATTCTACTATGCCCAGCCTAATACATTCTTCCGTATCAGTGGCAGAATCAGCCTTGAGCTAGAAGCATTTTTGCCCATTAAGCCGCCATTAAAGCGGCAAATCATCTTTGGAGCAGCACAAGACATTATCCTACCGATTTATAAATCCCTATATACAGGCATTGGCATAGGGATTTATATACGATCAAATGAGGGAGATGATGGGAGAATCGGCAGTGCCTTTACCTTTGGGGAGAGAGTTTTTGCAGGATTTTATCACCGGCTTACTCATAAAACTACTATATTTTATGAATGTATCATTAAGCATTATTCAAATGGAAATTTAGAGCGACCAAATATAGGATACAACTACCTTGGATTAAACGCTGGCGTGGCGTTTTAATACCTAAGTATTGCATAAGAGCTTGGTAGATTTTGCTATAATCGCGGCTATTTTATCTTTAAGGGTTAGTATGCAAGCTGGGATTATAGGGCTAGGACTTATTGGCGGTAGTATGGGGCTTGCGTTGCGAGAGAGCAAGATTTTCAAGCGGATTTTGGGATTTGATACAAGTGCCTTACATTCTAGGCAAGCTTTATCACTCGGGCTTGTCGATGAGTGTGTAGAATTTGAGCAAATACAAGAATGCGATGTGATCTTTATCGCTACACCGCTTGATGGGATTATCGCTACATTGCAAAAACTCAAGCCTTCTTCTCCCACGACTACGATTATCGATCTAGGCGGGGCAAAGAAAAAGATTTTAGATTCTATCCCCCAAAATATTAGAAAGAATTTTGTCGCTGCTCATCCTATGAGTGGGACAGAAAACTACGGACCAAACGCCGCTGAACAAGGACTTTTCCACAATAAAATCGTAATCCTAACAGATATTGAGCAAAGTGGGGAATACCAAGTCGCTTTGGCAAAGCAGATTTTCATCGCCATTGGTATGAGACTTATTTCTATGTCTGCCATTGACCACGATAGGCATGTCGCTTTCATCTCACATTTGCCTCATATCATCTCCTTTGCATTAGCCAACGCTGTCCTAGCGCAAGAAGAGCCGCAAAATATCCTAGCACTTATTGGAGGGGGATTTAAGGGTATGAGTCGTCTTGCTAAAAGCTCGCCGATAATGTGGCGCGATGTCTTTGCACATAATAAACAAAATCTTCTAGAAGCAATCGACCACTTTGGAAAAGAAATGCTCTATGCTGAAAAACTTGTCCAAGAAGACAAGTGGGACGACCTCATCGAGTGGATGAAAAAGGCAAATACCTTGCACACATTTTTGTAGTTTATGGGTATTTTGCTTGAGATTTTAGTGTGCGTGTGTGTGTTATAGCCACTGCTATAGCATCTGTGATGTCAAGAGGTTTGATCTCTTGCTTGATACCTAGAATCTGCTTTACCATAAAAGCAACTTGTGCTTTATCGGCTTTAGCTTTACCTGTGATGGTCTTTTTCACTTGTAGGGGCGTGTATTCTGCAAAATTCCCCAACTCTTGCAAAATTTTTAAACTAATCGCGCCGCGCATTTGTGCTAGCTTTAAAACACTTTGGGGATTATGAGCATAAAAGATTCCCTCCATAGCCACAGAATCTATTATATGCGCTTGCAAAATCAAATCTATCCCTTCAACAAATTCTAGGATTTGACTCTGCAAATCTCTACTTGTAATCTTTATAAACCCAGCTTCTGCAAGCTTCAAGGTAGAAGTGGATTCTACTATGGCATAGCCGCAATTTCTACTACCCGGATCAATACCTAAAATCTTCATCTTTTTCCATTTTATCTTTTTCACATATTGGATTTGTTAGAATCCGCTTCCATTTGTCATAGAAGTTTATCTAGTTTATTGCGCTGTGTATTGGTATTTTGGCATATTGTAAGAAAATGTGTAAAGATCGTATGAGAGTTTTTCACATAGTATTTCACACTTGTGAAAAACTTTATCACGATAGTTTAAGGAGTAAAAATGATTTGGGATGAAGTGCTCGTAACATTGAAAAATGAAATTTCTCAATACGAGTTTAGCACCTACATATCACTGATGAAATACGATGAGAACGCATCTAAAAGCAATTTAGCAGTGTTTATGGTCCCAAATCCATATATAGAAAAATGGATTAAAAGTAAATACACTGATAAAATCAAACATATCTTTGAGATTCACACAAAAACCAAAACAGATATAAAGATTATCGTAGCTAAAGATAAGCAAAATGTGAAAAACTATAGACAAAAGATACAAAAATCCCAATCCCAAACTCTTCTTAATTCACAACAAACCTTTGACAACTTTGTCGAGGGCAATAGCAATAAATCCGCCCTAATCATCGCAAAATCTGTCGCCGAGCATCAAGCTAAATCCTACAATCCAGTGCTATTATACGGACACACGGGGCTTGGAAAGACTCATTTACTTTGCGCCATAGGAAATGCCGCTATTGAACGCGAAAAGAATGTCATTTATATGACTACAGAGGAGTTTTTAAACGAATGGCAAAAACACCTAAAACAACGCACAATGGATACCTTTAGAGATAAATACAGAGAATGTGATTATCTCCTTATCGATGATGTGCAGTTTCTCGGAGGTAAAGGTGGCTTACAAGAAGAATTTTTCAACACTTTTGAAGCTCTCCATAAAAACAACAAACAAATTGTAATGACTAGTGATAAGCTTCCCAAACAAATCCAAGGCTTAGAAGACCGCTTGCGATCGAGATTTGAAGGGGGTATGATGATGGAAATCCAACCTCCTGAGATCGAGACCAAAATCCGCATAATCGAGCAAAAATGTCGCGATAATAAAATCAATATGGAAAAAGACATTATCAACTTCCTTGCAGAAAATATCAATGAAAATGTCCGCCAGATTGAAAGCATCATATTAAAGCTAAGTTTTCATCATTCAATGACCAATCAGCCTTTCAGTATCCCTATGGCAAAAAATGTCATCAAAGAAATCCAAAAAGAATCAAATGAAGAAATCAGCTTAGAAAAAATCATAGAAACCATCGCCAAAGAATGCAATATCAAACCAAGTGAAATCATCTCCAAATCCCGTAAAACCCAAATCGTCCAAGCAAGACATCTAGTCATCTATCTAACAAGAACACTCTCTAATATAGATTCTATGAGTATGCTTGCTCAAAAACTCAATATGAAAGACCACAGCGCGATCTCAAAAGCTTTCACCCAAATCACCAAAAAAATCGAGCAAGACAAAGATCTAAAGCTACTTACACAAAACCTAAAAGCCAAGATCCAAAGCGAAAAAAGTCTCTAATTTAACTAGATTTTGCTAAAATACGGCAAAACAAGTGAATAATCCCTGACATTCTAAAATGCTCCAAAATACCGCATACAATGAATAAAGAATGGTTTTTCACTTTTTCACGACCCTTACTATTACTACTAAACACCTAAAGGAGATACAATGAAAATCACTTTGAACAAAAACAACTTCGAAATCGTGCTAAACAATTTCCAATCTTTCCTTGACAAAAAAGACTCTTCACAAATCACTTCACACATATATCTTGAGACTTTAGACAATAAGCTTCTCCTAAAAGCCACAGATTATGAGATCTCTATCCAATCAAAGATAGACATTATCCAAAAAATCGAAGATGGTATAGCTACAATCGAGGGGAAAAAGATTCTATCCATTATCAAACCACTAGATGATGGAGAAATCACCCTAGAAACAAAAGAAGGGCAAATACTCATCAAGCAAAAAAACAAATACAATAAAGAAGACAAGTTTGAATTACCAACATTCAATGCCACAGAATTCAACAATGCTACAAAATTCCCAGAAATCAATGAATCAGACACACAAATCAATCTAAACCCTGTAGATTTTATAGAATCTATCAAGAAAGTCGCCATAGCAACAGATGCTACAAGAGCTGATACTCTGCGGGTAGAATTAACCGGAATCCTACTTGATGTTAAAGATTATCATTGCAATTTTGTCGGCACAGACACAAGAAGACTTGCAATCATCCGCCAAAACACCCAATCCATTGGATCACAATTTTCTATCATAATACCTAGACGCGCTATTATGGAGATTTCCAAGCTCTTTTATGATGAATTTGAGATTTATATCAATAAAAGATTAGAATCTGATCCTACGATGCTTTTCATCAAATCACAAAACTATATTTTCTCCACGAAGCTCATAAGTGGAAAATATCCAGACTATGAAAAAATCATCCCCAAAGAGTTTAAAATCCAATCTAAACTCCCAAAAGATGATGTCATAAAAGCCATAAAAAAGGTAAATTCTCTCTCTACAAATATTAAAGGCACATTAGATTCTAGTGGCTTAATCTTTGAAACGATAAATTCCGAAAGCTCAGAATCTGCTACAACTCCTATTGATATTGCTCTTAACATTGCAGAGCCAATTACACTTGGTATGAATTCTCGTTATGTGCTTGATTTCTTAGGATTTGTAGGAAGTAATGAATTTGAGATTTTGATCAACGATAGTAATATGCCATTTATGCTAAAAGATGATAAATACTCCACAATTATAATGCCTGTGTTATGCTAGTAAAGGAATAAAATGCAAGAAGATCATAAAACACCATCATACACTGGACAAAATATCAAAGTCCTAAAAGGACTTGAGGCAGTTAGAAAACGCCCGGGTATGTATATCGGTAGCACAAATATCAATGGTCTGCACCATATGGTATATGAAGTGGTGGATAACTCTGTCGATGAAGCTATGGCTGGATTTTGTAATAAAATTAGCATTAGGCTTACACACGAAGGCAGTGCTATCATTGAAGACAATGGTAGAGGGATACCCGTAGATATTCACCCTACTGAAAATATCCCTACTGCCACAGTGGTGCTTACTGTGCTACACGCTGGTGGGAAATTTGATAGTGAAGTATATAAAGCATCTGGTGGTTTGCACGGAGTTGGGGTTTCTGTTGTCAATGCTTTATCAAAAAAGCTCATTATGACTATCCACAAAAACGGCAATATCTATCGCCAAGAATTTGCTGCTGGAATCCCTACTTCTGAATTAGAAATCATCGGTGAAACCAAGAAAAATGGCACAATTATTGAATTTTTCCCTGATGATAGCATTATGGAAGTGGTTGAATTTGACAAAGATGTTTTAACCCGCAGATTTAAAGAAATGGCATATCTAAACCAGAATCTAACTATTGATTTCATCGATGAACGCAGTGGTTTTAGAGAGTCTTATCACTTTGAAAATGGACTTATGCAATTTATTCAAGATGTCAATAAACGCCCTGCTATTGCTTCGACAATTTACTTTAAAGGTGCGGATCAAGAAACGGAAATGGAAATAGCACTTGTCTATAATGAAGGCTTTGATGAAAATGTCCTAAGCTTTGTAAATAATATCCGCACTCCAGATGGTGGGACACACGAAGCTGGCTTTAGAGCAGGACTTAGCCGTGTAATTATGAATTACATAGAAGCAAACGCAAATGCTCGTGAAAAGGACATAAAAGTAACAGGTGATGATGTGCGTGAAGGGCTTGTGGCGATTATTTCTACGCGCATTATCGATCCGCAGTTTGAAGGACAAACAAAAGGCAAGCTAGGAAGCTCTTTCATTAAACCAATCATACAAAAGCTTACAACGGAGCGATTAAGCAAATATTTTGAAGAAAATCCAAATGATGCAAAAGCTATTATGCAAAAGGCATTGCTTGCAGCAAGAGGGCGAGAAGCAGCGAAAAAAGCGCGCGAACTCACACGAAAAAAGGAGAATTTTTCCGTAGGGACATTGCCCGGGAAGCTTGCTGACTGCCAAAGTAAAGACCCAACAGAATCCGAAATCTATCTTGTAGAGGGGGATTCTGCGGGTGGCTCTGCCAAGCAAGCTAGAGATAGACTCTATCAAGCTATTTTGCCTTTGCGAGGTAAGATTCTTAATGTCGAAAAATCACGCCTTGATAAGATTTTGAAAAGCGAAGAGATTAAAAATATGATTACTGCTTTTGGCTGTGGCATTGGAGAAGATTTTAATCTTGAGCGGCTGCGTTATCATAAAATCATCATTATGACTGATGCTGATGTTGATGGAAGTCATATTCAAACACTACTTATGACATTTTTCTATCGTTATTTAAAGCCACTTATTCAAAATGGACATATTTATATCGCGCAGCCACCACTTTACTGCTTGCAATTAAAAAAGAATAAAAATAAAGAGCTATACCTAAAAGATGATAAAGCCTTGAGTGAATTTCTTATTGAAAATGGTATTGAGAATTTCACATTTGAAGGTATCGGTGAAAAAGAGCTGATCGAAATCTTGAAAAAGATCTCGCAATATCGCTTGATACTAAAAGAGCTAGAGAAACGCTATGCGATGATTGATATTGTGCGGTTTTTAATAGAAAAGCCTGCGGTAAGAGATGTGGATTTTACGCAGATGTTTGCAGAGATTGAGAAATTTCTACCGACAATTGAATGCAATATTTTAAATAAAACAATTGCACAAGAGTTTCTCACGCTTTATGTCCAAACGCCCACAGGACTTGTGGAGACGACTATTGATCAAAGCCTTTTTGTCAATAATTTTTTCAAAGAAGCGTGTGATATTTATGCAAAGATTCAAGAAAGAGATCTTGTGTTTTTAGAAGGAAAAAATATCATCAAAGTCTTAGAAGAAATAGAAGAATCCACTAAAAAAAGCTACGATATGCAGCGTTACAAAGGTCTAGGTGAAATGGACCCAGATCAATTACAAGAAACTACTATGATCCCAAGTAATAGGACACTTTTACGCGTAACTTTGCCAAATGAAGAAGAGGCTGATAGGATTTTCACACTTTTTATGGGCGATGAAGTAGAACCTAGGAGAGAGTATATCCAGCTCCACGCAAAAGATGTAAAAAACCTTGATGTATGATAAGTTAAAATGTTTGAAACAGAGCAGCTAATCATCATCGATGGTGTAGAGATTCTCACGCGTGGGGTTGATTATTGGTCTTTGGGAGTTTTTATCCTTATTTTTGTTGCTAGTATAGCGGTGTATTTTCTGCCAAGTCTTATCGCTATACTTCGACATCACCGAGATAGATTTCTAATCCTTATTATCAATGTGTTTTTTGGTTGGAGCGTGCTTGGCTGGTTTATGGCTCTTATTTGGAGCTTTATGCGTAGATAGCTATAAAATCTCCAACCCCACAGGACAATGATCACTTCCTAAAATCTCAGGGTAAATGCTAGCACTCTTTAACCTAGAACCCAAAATTTTAGAGCAGAGAAAGTAATCAATACGCCACCCCGTGTTGTTTGCCCTAGCCTTTCCCATATAGCTCCACCAAGTGTAAGCTCTCTCTTTGTCAGGGTAAAAGTGGCGATAAGTATCTGTGAAGCCAGAATCTAGCAGCGCACTCATTTTCTCTCTTTCTTCATCAGTGAAGCCAGCGTTTCTGCGGTTTGTTTTAGGGTTTTTTAAATCAATCTCTTTATGTGCGACATTGAGATCTCCGCAGACAATTACGGGCTTTTTAGATTCTAAGGCTTTTAAAAATGCGCGAAAGTCATCTTCCCACTCCATTCTGTATGCTAGGCGTTCTAACTCTCTTTTAGAGTTTGGAGTATAGACATTCACAAGATAAAAATCGCTAAATTCTGCTGTGATAATGCGCCCCTCTTTGTCGTGGTGGGCGATCCCCATATCATAGCCCACGCTTAAAGGCTCTTGCTTACTAAAGATTGCCACGCCAGAGTAGCCCTTTTTCTCCGCGCTATTCCAGTATTCATAATATCCGCTGAAGTCAAATTCTGCTTGCTCTTTGTGCATTTTTGATTCTTGGATACAAAACACATCTGCATTTACAGCGTTAAAAAACTCCATAAAGCCCTTATTCATACACGCTCTTAGTCCATTAACATTCCAAGAAATTAGTTTCAATGTAAATCCTTTAGTCAAATGTGCGGATTATAGGATAAAAGTCCTTATGGTTTTTATAATTTAAGCGTATTTTTAATCAAAACAAGGCAGAATCCAAATTTACTTTGATTTCGCCTAGTGGCTCGATAGCTCAGTCGGTAGAGCAGGAGACTGAAAATCTCCGTGTCGGTGGTTCGATTCCGCCTCGAGCCACCATTCTTCTTAATCATTTACTTTTACTTTACATTTCTTTTACGATAGATACTATTTGTTTTTACATACGATTGTTATAATGGATACTCATCACACTTCATAAGGAGTTCTTATGAAATGGATTTCTAGTATGATAAGAGTATTTCTACTTACTATTTTACTTTGTAATCTTGCTTTGGCTTACAAATGTCATTATGGAGTTCGCTGCCAAGATTCTCGTATAGGACTTGGTGGCTATTATACACATTTACACTCGCCGCGTGTCAGCACGCACAATGGTGGTGGGTTTCTCACTTTGCAAGAAGATTCATATTGGAAATGGTTTTATCTAGGTGGAGAGTTATCTGCTGGTGTTGGTGGCTCATCAATGAGTGGCATAGCAAGTGCAAGTGGTAATTATGAGAGTATCAGCGATAGAAATTGGTTTGCTCTTGTTACGCTTAATGCTGGGGCTAATCTTGGCTCACTAGAGAAGCCTACATTTTTGTATATGTCATTTTCTACGGATTTATATGATGTAGGCTTTGAGAAAAATCGCGGGAGATTTATGGATTTTGGGCTTTTCCTAGGTGTGGGAGCGTTTCATAGGATAATGCTTACAGATAAGCTTGCACTAGAGCCTAGAGTCAATATCGCTTGGAATGCGACCCGCCGACTTGCTGGCTATGGCTATAATGTGAGATCTGATAAAGTGGCTGGTGCATTTGATGGCAGCTACAAAGCAGAGCTATCTCTAGGGATACTCTATCGTGGCAATGCCTATGATAGTGTAGAAGACATAGGCGAAGCACTTGCACAAAGATCACGCTTTGAGATACCAGATTTCTACGCCAGAATCAAGGGAGTGTATTATGATATGAATGCCCTTGCTATGCCTTATTTAGATACGCAAACACTCCACCACCCTGAAGCAAATAACTTTGCGCTTATGCTTGAGTTTGGTATAGGACTTAATGCGCCGTTTAATTGATAAATAAAGCCTAGTAGGTGTAGTTTTGGCTTCTGTGTAGAAAGGATTAAAACACTAGCATTTCGCGCTTGATTTTATTAAGCTTATCAATTTGCTCCTTTAGTGCATCAACTTGCTCGTTGATCTGCTCTAGCACCGCCATTTTTAGCTCTTCTGGCATATCCATAGAGCCGCGTTTGATCATTATGTAATCCACAAAGCTAATTTTCCCCATACCAAGTAGGATTTGGATTTCATCGCGGATTTCTTCGATTCTAATGATTATTTCATTGATTTTTTCAAACATTTTTGCTCCTTATGATGTGATACCCTCGCTAAGAAGAGTGTGGATATGCAAAACCCCTAGAATCCACTTTTTATCATCTGTGATGACAAGCAGCTGGATTTTGTTTGCTTCTATGATTTTTAGGGCTTCTTTGGCTAGGAGATTGGGATTCTGGCAGGTTTTTGGATTTGGCGTGGCATAGGTGATCGCTCTAGCGTTGATGTCAAAATCATCTCTCATCATAGCACGCCGTAAATCTCCATCGCTTAGCACTGCTATAAGTGTGTTGTCTTCGGCGATGAGTGCGCTTCCAAGCCGTTTTTGTGTCATTGTGATGATGGCATCTTTTAGCGGTGTTTGTGGGGAGATTATGGGGAGATTGTCTCTCTGCATAAGATCGGCGATTTTGACAAAGAGTTCTTTCCCCAAGCTTCCGCCCGGATGTAACGCGCCGAAGTCGTATTTGCTAAAATTCCTTGCTTGTATGAGACAGGCTGCTAGCGCATCGCCCATAGCTAGGGTAAGAGTGGTGGAGCTCATCGGGGCAGCTTGTATGGGGCAGGCTTCTTGCTCTATGGCAATAGGTAAGAAATAATCCCCAAGCCTGCTTAGTGCAGAATCTGGGGCTTTGCTCATAGTGATAATACCGCTTGCAAGGCGTTTGAAATGCGGCATAATCGCTAAAATCTCACTACTCTCTCCGCTATAACTTATCGCTAGGATTATGTCATTTGCTCCTATCATTCCAAGATCGCCGTGCAAGGCTTCGGTGGGGTGGAGAAAGAAGCTTGGCGTGCCTGTGCTAGCAAGTGTAGCGGCGATTTTGCTGCCGATATGCCCACTCTTCCCCACGCCACAGACGATGAGCTTGCCGCCTTTATTCGTGGCTTTGATGATGGATTCTATAATTGAGTCCCAAGCAATCTGCGCACATTTTTGGGCGGTGTTTTGCAGCTCTTTTGCTTCTAGGAGTAAGACTCCGCGTGCGATTTGTGCGTATCTAGTAGAATCTAGTTTAGATTCTACTAGCTCTTGTGTGTGGCTCATCGCGTGGCTCTTATGCGGTAAAGATATGGAGCAAAATCGCAGGATATTTTTTGAGCTTTTTAAAGAGCAGCTTTCTTGTGAGATTTCGTATCTCCCCTTCTAGCAGCTTTTTGTTATTAAGCACTTCTGGCTTTATCGTGCGGATAGACATTTCAAGCGCGCCTTGCAGCTCTTTTTGTAGCTCATTTTGCTCTTTTTCATTGGCTATGCCTATCATCTCTATTTCTAGGGAGCGGATTTTCTGCTCGCTTTGTGTGATGAAAGCGACCATACTCACAAGCCCAGCGTCTGCTAGATCTTGGCGATCTTTGATCGTGCTAGAATCCACTTCTTTACAGGCTTGATTATCGATGAAAACTTTGCCTGATTTGACATTGCCGACTTTGCGCATATAGCTTGGATTGACTTCGATTTGATCGCCATCTTCCATAAGCAAGATATTTTTCTCTAGCACACCGCATTTAATGGCAGTATCTTTGTGCTTGGCGACATGATTATACTCTCCGTGAACCGGGAGGAAAAATTTGGGCTTGATGAGTCGTAGCATAAGCTTTTGCTCCTCTTGGGCGGCGTGCCCGCTTACATGGATTTCGCTAAAGTCTTGGTAGGCTACACTTGCCCCTGCTTTCATCAAGAAATTTAGCACGGCTGATACAGAGCCTTCATTGCCCGGGATGGCTTTGGCAGAGAGTATGATGAGATCGCTAGATTTGATTTTGACATGTCTATGCTCATCTGTCGCCATACGATAGAGCGCGCTCATCGTCTCGCCTTGTGAGCCTGTGGTAACGATTAAGATCTCATTTTCAGGGTATTTTTCTACTTCGTGTGCTTCGATGAAAATGGAGTTTGGTAAATCGATATAGCCAAGCTCTCGTGCTATGTCGATGTTTTTTTCCATCGAGCGACCGATCACACAGACTTTGCGCCCATATTTGATCCCATAGGTGATCGCTTGATACACGCGGTGGATATTGGAGCTAAAAGTGCTCATTATCACGCGTCCTTGCGCACTTTTGAAAAGTGAGTCAAATGTCGGTCCTACAACTGCTTCACTCTGCGTGCAGCCGCTTTTGTGTGAGTTTGTAGAATCACTAAGCAGCAGCATAACTCCCTGCTCTCCATAATGCGCTAGGCGGTGCAAATCGGTGGGGAGATTGTCAATGGGAGTGTGATCGATTTTGAAATCGCCCGTGTGGAAGATAATGCCAGCCTCTGTCTTAATCGCAAGCGCGGAAGAGTCGATGATAGAGTGTGTGATATGTATCCACTCTATTTCAAATTCCCCGATTTGCACAGGCTCACGCTTTTGAATGACCTTTAGCATAGGGCGGAATTTCTTTAGTCCGTGTTCGTCAAATTTCGCCCCTATCATTCCAAGTGCTAGAGGGGTGCCATAGAGAGGGAACTGCAACTCTTTGAAAAGATATGGCACTGCGCCGATGTGATCTTCGTGTGCGTGGGTGATGATAATACCTGCGATTTTGTCCTTTATGGTGTGGAGATAAGTAAAATCTGGGATCAAAATATCCACGCCGTGCATATTTTCTTCTGGGAAGCTCATACCCACATCGATGATGATGGCAGATTTTTCTGTCTCCATTACCATCATATTGCCGCCGATTTCTCCTAGCCCACCAAGCGGCGTGATACGCACGCTGGCTTTTGTGTTGAGATTGAGCTTGTTGTGAGGGTTTAGGCTGTTTTTTTGGATTCTAGTGTTTGTCTCTACACCTTTTTTCAAATCCTTGTGGAATGCCAGATTCCCCCGCTCGCTCGCTCCTTGCACTTCTCTTGCTCCGCCTTGGTTCTCTTGGCGGTTGCGATTGGGCCACTGGCGTCTTTGCTGCTCGCCTTGGTTTTTTTGGTGAGATTGCTGCTCGCGATTGTGCGGCTCTCTGTTTTGATCCCTTTTAAAGCGATTGTTGAAAAACCGCCTTTTTGGCTGGGTGCTATCTTGTGTGTTGTGTGGATTTGGTTTGTTGTTTGGCTCATTCATAGGTAGTCCTTTAGTGTGTTGTAGATGTGGTGATACTTTTGTGTGCTGATTTGATGAGGTCTTGCGCTTTGGTCAATGGATTCTTGTGCGAAGATTTTATCTAGTAAATTCTCCTGCTCATATTGTTTAAAAAATGGCAAGAGATTATTAAATAGCTTTTTTCTCGGGGAGCTAAATGCCATTTTTAACATAGATTCAAAGCCGCTTTCAATGTGGGTAAAGTTTGTAAATTTTTTATGTCTAAATACTGATGAAGTTACTTTAGGCATAGGATCAAAGCTCTCTTTACTCACATCAAAAAGCAGTGCCATTTCTCCTGCGCTTTGTGCAATCACACTTAGCGCGCAAAAATCACTTGATAAGGTATCTGCGCAGAATTTCAAGGCGACCTCTTTTTGTGTCATCACTACAAAGCCCTCACACAATGGATCGTGCAAGAGATTTAGCACGATGCGAGTGGCGATATTATAAGGGAGATTAGAGACAAGGATATAAGGCTCATTAGCAAGCCATCCTTTTTTGGATTCTACTCTACTATTGCTATCATCACTCATTGTGTGTAAAGCTTGTTTCGCATCTGTTTTCTTCGGTAGATTGAGATTAGAATCTATACCAAGAGATATAGATAGCACATCACAATTCACTAGGGAAAAAGTGTTAGCAAAACTGCGTGATGAAAATTTCTGCAAAACAAAAGAACACAGATCGGCATCAATCTCATAAGTCGTAAGACTTGCAATAGATAAAAGCCGCTCTGATAAATCACCCAAGCCAACACCGATTTCTATAAGTTTTTGATCTTGTAGTAGCTCGGCACTCACTTGGACAATTTGATCAAGGATAAAAGGATCTTTTAAAAAATTTTGCCCAAAACGCTTTTTCGCTCGCATACCCCGCTCGCAATAAACATACAATCAATGCAGCCCATTGTATCGAGTTTTTATTAACTTATGTAAGAACTTATGTGGATTTATGAAAATTTTTATATCTCTTTTATATACTTGCCATTTTATTATCGCCTTGTTGCAAAGGAGTGTGAGATGGCAAATCATCTTGCAAAGAGAATTATTCCCTGTCTGGATATAAAAGATGGGCAAGTGGTGAAAGGGGTGAATTTCATCGGCTTACAAAATATCGGCGATCCTGTTTCACTAGCAAGATTCTACAATGACTCTTTAGCCGATGAGCTTGTGATTTTAGACATTACAGCATCATTTGAGCATCGTCAAATTATCGTTGAGCTTATTCGTGAAATTGCTAAAGAAGTGTATATACCTTTGACAATTGGGGGTGGGGTTAAAACTTTGAATGATATGTATATGCTTTTGGATTCTGGAGCGGATAAAATTAGTATCAATTCTGCTGCAATTGCTGATCCAAGCTTGATTGAACAAGCGGCGAAAAGATTTGGCTCACAATGTGTAGTTGTGGCGATTGATGTGCGTTTGAGTGATTTGGGATATGAAGTGTATGTCAAGGGAGGGAGAGAGCGCACGGGGATATTGCTTGATGAGTGGGTAAAGGTTTGTGAAGAAAAAGGTGCTGGAGAATTTCTACTAACAAGTATGGATACGGATGGCACGAAAAATGGCTATGATATAGGTGCGTTGCAGATGATGAGAAGATCTACAAGCTTGCCTATAATCGCTTCTGGTGGGGCAGGTAAAGTGGAGCATTTGGAAGAGATTTTTTCTCTTGATGTAGCAGATGCGGCATTGGCAGCGAGTATTTTTCATAATAATGAAATCAGTATCATAGATGTCAAACATTATCTTGATGATCGTGGTATATCGGTGCGCTTGTAGGCAACATTGTAGGAAAGCTCGATGATAGTGTGTGCTGGTAGGAATGAAATCATTGCTTATGCTACGCCTATTGGTGTGGGATTGGTGGAGGCAAGTATGGGGCTTATGAGAATCTGCTTGCAAGAGTATATAGAGAGTTTAGTATTTGTCGGCTCTGCGGGGTCGTATTCTTATGAGCTACCATTGTTGTCTTTATGTATAAGCACTCGTGCCACACAGATAGAATCCAGTTTTGTCTCTGGGGATAGTTATACGCCGCTAGATAATTGTATAGAAAACAATGTTTCACAAGAAACATTTAGGGCAAAATATCGCTACTTGCGCGATGTCGTGGTAAATTCTTCTAACTATATTACGACAGATTCTAGGATTTGTGCTGCGATGTGTGGAGCTGGCATTATGCTAGAAAATATGGAATTTTTCGCGATTTTGCGTGTGGCACAGGAGTTTAATATCCCCGCTTATGGGGTATTTTGTATCACAAACTATTGCGATGCAAATGCACAAAAGGATTTTATGGCTAATCACACCTTGGCTAAAAAAGCGTTAGAAAACTTCATACAAGTGCAAAAATTATGAATATAGCAGGAGTATAAAAGTGGATTCTAGTGTGTTGAAGCTCGATACATCAAAACAAAATATTTACAGCCTTTCACTTACGGAGCTGCAAGAAGTTTGCAAGAAACCTTATCAGGCAAAGCAAATATATCATTGGCTTTATGTTCGTTATGAAAAGGACTTTGCTAAGATGAGTAATCTTCCCAAAGATTTTAGAGAGAGATTGCAGCTAGAATATAGTGCGCAAAATTTAGAGCTACTTACGCAAGAAGTGAGCCAAGATGGCACGAGAAAATATCTTTTCCAAACTCGAGATAACCATACCTTTGAGAGTGTGTGTATAAAAATGCGCGATAAAAAGCTCGATGAAAATAGCAAGATTATCGAGGGGGAGAAATACACATTTTGTATCTCTAGTCAAATCGGCTGTAAGGTGGGCTGTGCTTTTTGCTCCACAGCAAAGGGCGGATTTGTGCGAGATTTGACAAGTGGGGAGATAGTCGAGCAGGTGCTAAATCTTAAAAAGTATAATAATCTCGCCCCAGAAAAGCGTGTGAATATCGTCTATATGGGTATGGGCGAGCCACTAAATAATTTTGATAATCTCATACACGCGATCAAAATTCTCTCTACACTTGATGGTCTCTCTATCTCGCCAAAGCGACAGACAATCTCTACGAGCGGCATTAGCCCTAGAATCCACGATCTAGGCAAGCAGAATCTAGGCGTCCAGCTTGCCATATCGCTCCACGCCGTGGATGATACTCTGCGCTCAAAGCTTATTCCTATGAATAAAACTTACAATATCCAAAGTGTCATTGATGCGGTGCGTGCCTTTCCTATCGATACACGCAAGCGTGTGATGTTTGAATATCTCGTGATAAAAGATGTGAATGATGACATCGTAAGCGCGAAAAAGCTATTAAAACTTCTTAATGGGATAAAGGCTAAGGTGAATTTGATTTTGTTTAATCCACATAGTGGGACGAAATTCCAGCGACCAGAAGAGAGCAAGGTTAGAGTCTTTGCCGATTTTCTTACAAACAAGGGATTGCTCACTACGATACGAGAATCCAAAGGCATTGATATTTCTGCTGCGTGCGGACAGCTACGAGAAAAGACAAGGTCAAGGCAGGGACAAGGGCAGAATGTTTCATATGAAACACAAATCATATAAGGAGATACAATGGATTCACTAGAATGGATATTGTTGGTATTTTTGGCGATATTTGCTATCGGCAGTATTGTTGGATATATGCTATTTGTCAAGAATGAAAAGAACAATAAAGAATAGGAGATAGAAATGCTAGTGCATATTTGTTGCTCTGTGGATAGTCATTATTTTTTGAGTGAGTTGAAAAAGGCTTATCCGCAAGAGAGCTTTGTCGGGTTTTTTTACAATCCAAACATCCACCCAAAAGCCGAACACGATCTTCGCTTAAGTGATGTGCGCAGAAGCTGCGATATGTTAAAAATCCCGCTTATTGAAGGTGATTATGAGCTAGAAAAATGGCTATCATCAGTAAAGGGGCAAGAAGATGAGCCAGAAAAAGGGGCTAGATGTAGCACCTGCTTTGATGTGCGTTTAGAGAAAAGTGCGCAGATTGCTAAGGATCTTGGAGAGAGGACTTTCACTACCACGCTGCTATCAAGCCCTATGAAAGAGCAGGAGATTCTCTATCAGCAGGGCGATATAATTGCTCAAGGCTATGGCTTAGATTTTGTCAAAATCAATGTCCGTAAAGATGGTGGTGTGCAGAAGCAAAATGAGCTTGCCAAGCGAGACAATCTCTATCGCCAAAATTATTGTGGCTGTCAATTTGCATTATCCAAGCAGCGTGTCAAGCAAGATCGATTGAGCTTAGAGATGATCAGTGAGATCGGTGGCAGAGCACTGCCCGGAAGCATAGAAGATCGACAAAAGTCTTTTGCCTTAAGAAACACACTAGAATCTAATGATAAAAATTACCTACTCATACAAAGAAAGCAACGCGTGTGGCGACTTCTACAAGGAAGAGTATTTTATAATGATTGTGTGCCGTATAGTTATATCCTAGTGCATTCAGAATCTAGACATATTAAAAACACCATCATCAATTGGGTAAATGTATCGCTAGAATTTTTACTAGAGCAAATTACACCAAACCACCATCAATATCTAGCCAATACACTGCAGATCCCAGCACAAAGCGTGCGATTGGGATTTTCTAAAAAAGACGATAGCGTGTTTTTGTGTTTGAAAGATTTTGTGATGATGTGTGGTGAGCAGTATCGCAGTGTCCTTGAGCTAGTGTATAATCCTATCGCATACGATGTAGAGCTTATGATCCGCGCACTACTTTGTGGTAGTGAAAGTGTCAATCCCATTATCATTGTCGATGAAGAAATCCAAAATACAAACATAGATATTAAAGCAGTTTTTCAAGAAGAGAAGCTCTTTACACCGATACCTTTATCATAAAATCTTAATTTACTCTTGAGAGTATAATAGGCGTTACTTTAATCAGCTCGGGACTTTGGCTTGAGGGCTATCTATGTGTCAAGTTGTTTGGTAGCTTAGTCAAAATCCACTTCTTTAGCGGCGGCTAATCGTGTTGAACACAGAGAAAAATGAGCGAGAAAATACTTGCTAGATTCTAGGGTGTGTGGGGTATTTGCTTGAATCTGTTAGCAAGTGTTTAGGCGCGTATCGGTATCAAAAATTAAAGAAAATTTTTGAAAATATTGTGTATAATCGGCGCGATTTTTGTTGATTTTGCAAGGTTTGCCAAGATCTTATTTCAAGTTTAGTTTTACTTTTATGAGGTTTGCTTATGATGGATGTCAATCAAATCAAAAAGATTCTACCACATCGTTATCCCTTGTTGCTCGTAGATAGGATTACAGAGCTTGTCTGTAATACCGATGATGTTGCGCCTAATGGCTACATCAAGGCATACAAAAATGTTACGATCAATGAAGAAATATTTTTAGGGCATTTTCCTAGCAAGCCTGTGTATCCCGGTGTTATGATTATTGAGGGTATGGCACAAGCTGGCGGTGTGCTGGCATTTGTGAGTATGTTTGGCGATGATCTCAAGGCTGCGGAGAATAAAATCGTATATTTTATGACAATTGATAAGGTGAAATTCCGCGTGCCTGTTACACCGGGCGATCGCTTAGAATATCACCTAAGCGTTTTGAAGCACAAAGGCGCGGTGTGGTCGCTTGATGGTAAGGCATTTGTCGATGGTAAGCTTGTGTGTGAAGCGGAGCTAAAGGCAATGGTCGCAGATAATCAAGAGCAGGGCTAGGAATGGCACATATCGCAAAAACCGCCATTATTCATAAAGGTGCGCAAATTGCCGATGATGTGGAAATCGGTGATTTTTGTGTCATTGGAGAATCTGTAAAAATCGCTGCTGGTTGCAAGCTCTATAATGGCGTAACTATCCTTGGGGATACTACCATTGGCGCACGCACGACAATTTTCCCTTATGCGGTGCTTGGCACGATACCACAAGATTTAAAATATGCTGGGGAAAAAGTGGAGCTTATCATCGGTGAAGATAATCTTATCCGCGAACATTGTATGTTTAACCCCGGCACAGAAGGTGGCATAGGCAAGACAATCATAGGAAACAATAATCTCTTTATGGCGTATGTGCATATCGCTCACGATTGTGTGATTGGCGATCATTGTATCCTTGCCAATAACGCTACTCTTGGTGGGCATATCGTGATTGGGGATTATGTCAATATCGGCGGTATGACACCTGTGCATCAGTTTGTCAAGATTGGCGATGGGGCGATGGTCGCTGGGGCAAGTGCGCTTTCACAAGATATCCCACCATTTTGTATGGCAGAGGGCAATCGAGCCGTGATCCGCGGACTCAATAAACATAGAATGCGCAAATTATTCACAAGTGAAGAAATTGATGCTATTAGTGCATTTTATAAAGAGCTTTTTGCTGCGACTTCTATGCGTGATTATGCTAAGCAGATTTTGGATTCTGGTGTGGAGCTAGAATCTATTGCAAATATTTGCCAATTTGTGCTTGATTCATCAAGGGGTATTCCTATCCGGAAAGGCAAAGAATGAAAAAATATTGTGATTTTTGTGGCAAAGAAATACATAATACATACTTTGAAGGAAGTAGATCTGGGAGAATTTGTCCATCGTGCATTGGTGGGTTATATAAAACGCTACGACAATCAGGGATAGATATGGTAGATACCACAGGTATGCCAAGCACTTCTAGAGAATCTTTGATTGATAATACACAAGCTTTTATTGATATTCCTACACCTAGGGAGATGAAAGCTAAGCTTGATGAATATGTCGTAGGGCAAGAAGAAGCTAAAAAGGTGTTTTCTGTGGCGGTGTATAATCACTACAAACGCATAGCAAGCAATATGACAAACACAAGTGATGTGGAAATCACAAAATCAAATATTTTGCTCGTGGGTCCTACTGGTAGTGGCAAAACACTTATGGCACAGACTTTAGCACGATTTTTAGATGTGCCAATCGCTATATCTGATGCAACAAGTCTTACAGAAGCTGGCTATGTGGGCGAAGATGTAGAAAATATCCTTACAAGGCTCTACCAAGCCGCTGGAAATGATGAGAAAAAGGCACAAATGGGGATTGTCTTTATCGATGAGATTGATAAGATTTCTAGGCTTTCAGAAAATCGCTCCATCACGCGCGATGTATCTGGCGAGGGTGTGCAGCAGGCGTTGCTAAAGATTATTGAAGGTAGTGTGGTTAATATCCCCCCAAAAGGTGGCAGAAAGCACCCAAATCAAGAGTTCATACAGCTTGATACGACAAATATTTTATTCATTTGTGGTGGGGCATTTGATGGATTAGGCGAGATTATCAAGCGTAGAATGGGCAGCAATGTGCTGGGCTTTGGGCAAGTGCAAAAGACTAAGAGCGAGCAAGATGATATTTTGCATCTTGTAGAGCCTGATGACTTGGTGAGTTATGGGCTTATACCAGAGCTTATAGGGCGTTTGCATATTATCGCGACATTACAGCCCATCACCAAAGAAGCTATGGTAGATATTCTCACCAAGCCCAAAAATTCGCTAGTGAAGCAATACACCAAATTATTTGAGCTAGATGATGTGCAGCTAGAATTTGAGCAAGATGCGATCGAAAAAATTGCCGAGCTTGCTATCGCTAGGAAAACAGGCGCACGAGGCTTGCGTGCGATTATTGAGAGCTTTGCTACGGATATTATGTTTGATTTGCCTACAATGCGCCATTGCAAGGTTACAATTACCAAAGATTGCGTAGAGCATAAGCAAAAACCCATTATCACTAAGCCGAAAAAATCAAAAGAATCACCTAAAACACAAGGAGCGTAAAGTGTTATTAAATAAGCTTATCGGTATGTTTTCGCACGATATTGCGATTGACTTAGGGACAGCAAACACAATTGTTTTGCTAAAAGGGCAGGGGATTATCATCAATGAGCCTTCCATTGTCGCGGTGCGCGTGGATCGATATGATAGAGATGGAGAGATTCTGGCTGTTGGACACGAAGCAAAGGAAATGGTCGGCAAAACCCCAAGCGGTATCCAAGCTATCCGCCCGATGAAAGATGGCGTAATCGCAGATTTTGATGTAACGGAAAAAATGATCCGCTATTTCATTGAAAAAGCCCATAACCGCAAATCCCTTATCCGCCCGCGCATTATGGTGTGTGTGCCTTATGGACTCACAGGTGTGGAGCGCAAAGCGGTGAAAGAGTCTGCTATGAGTGCTGGGGCTAGAGAAGTGTATCTTATAGAAGAGCCTATGGCAGCAGCTATTGGTGCGGGACTGCCTATCAAAGAGCCTCAAGGAAGTCTTATTGTGGATATTGGTGGAGGGACAACAGAAATAGGTGTCATCTCGCTTGGTGGGCTTGTCATCTCAAAGTCTATCCGCGTGGCAGGCGATAAGCTTGATATGGCGATTGTCAATCATGTGCGCAAGCATTATAATCTTTTAATTGGTGAGCGTGCTGGCGAAGAAATAAAAATCAAAATCGGTGCAGCAGCTCCTCTTGATACACCACTTTCTATGCAGATTAAAGGACGCGATCAAGTGAGTGGGCTGCTTAATACTATCGAGCTAACAAACGAAGACATACGGGAAGCGATTAAAGACCAGTTGCGTGAGATCAGCAGTGCGGTGAAAAGTGTTATTGAAGAAGTTCCGGCGGATTTAGCAGGGGATTTGGTAGAAAATGGCTTGACACTTACGGGTGGTGGTGCGCTTATACGGGGGCTTGATAGGTATTTGTCTGATACTGTGAAACTTCCTGTATTTATAGGTGATGAGCCACTTTTGGCTGTGGCAAAAGGCACGGGAAAAGCTATAGAAGAGCTTGATACATTGCACAATACTAGTCGTTACGAATAATGCGCTATCAATCCCTAAGCATTGTCGTTGTGATAATGGCGATAGTGTTTATCGCCATAGATTCTAGCAGTTTTTTGCAAAGACATATCAGCTTTGTTGGGGATGGTATCAAGATTTTTATCCTTGATGTAAAAGACAGCATAGCACTTTCTTATAATAAATACATTACCCAAGCAAAAACTATCCACTTATATGAAGAAAAGTTGAAAAACTACGAGAAGTTAGAGCTAGAGCTAATGCATACGCGCAATGAGCTTGATGCGCTCTCTGTTTTTGATACGCAGCAAGCCTTTGTCAATGATGCGAGATTTTTCCCAGCTCGCGCATATTCGTATGTGAGTATGGGGGATTCTAATCGTGTGTGGATAGATTTTGATGTGAGCAATTATGCTAAAGACCATATTTTGGGGATTGTGCAAGATAATAAAGCTTTAGGTATCGCAGTTATTTATGATGGTAAGTTAATGGGGCTTTTAAATGGCGAGCGAAAGAGTAGCTATAGTGTCCTAATTGGTGATGAGAAGATCCCTGCTATTGTGCATTCTAGCGCGGTAGATTCTCGATATATTACCGCGGATTTTATCCCTTCGTGGCGGAAGGTTGATATTGGTGATCAGGTTGTTACAAGTGGGCTTGATGGGATTTTCATTGAAGGGATTTCTGTGGGTGAAGTAGTAAGCGTGAATCACGACTTTGGCTATATTTCTGCAGAGATAAAGCCCTATGCGCAGCGTTCTAGGCTGGGGTATTTGTGGCTGATTGATACGACATTTTCTATGCAGGCAAGCGCACCACCGCAGTCGTTGCTAACGCCTTAGGGGTCAATGATGGTAGAGCATTCTAGATTTCTAGGCTTGATGGAAAATGCTCACACAAAGCAAGACTTGCGTATGCTTTTACTAAGTATTGTTGCGCATTTGCTAAAGTCCTATTCCGTGCAAGACATAAGCACAAACTTAAGTGCCAATCTCGCTATTTATGAAAAAATATTTGAGAGCTTCCGCACGAAGATTTTGCAGATTTTTACGCAGGGTGATATTCTTGATTGTGGGTTTTTGTATCTCGCATTTATCGCGCCAAAGTCTCTTGGGGCAGATGAGCGGTTTAAGCCCTTTATAGAATCTGTGCAAAAGCTTTTAGCAACACAACCTAGCCAAGAAGAGTATATTATGCTTATAGAGCTGGGTGCAATTGCGAGAGTTCTAGCAAACCCCTCGCATCAAAATCTAAGTTTTTTTAATACAAATACCGATAAATACGATAACTTATGTGAAAAAAGTCTAGATAATTTAGACAATGATGGGGTGATGTTTTTTCTCTCGCGCATTATGTGCGCTTCTATTGATGGTATATCAGCTGGGCGTTGTGGGGAGTTTTTGCTCGAGCTTTTTTCTATACAAGAGATTGGGGTGTCCTGTGTTAGACCAGCGATTATACAAGCCTATACGCAAGCCCATTTAAGCTCACAAGCACCACTGTTAGTCCGCAATATCTGTAATTGGCAGCTACATATTCTCTGGAATGCAAAAAATCTCTTCAACAACCGCGAGTGGCTTAGTCTATATCCTGTGTGGAAGCAAGAATTTTATGCTGCCTTGAGGCAGGCATCACAAGCATTGCGTGATGATACAAGCTCATCAAGCGTGCCCCCTACTCTTGCGCAGCGGCTGGATCTCGCGCTATATTTGCAGTTTTTTATCTATCATATTTGTGGCAATAGCTTTAGCAAGCAGGAGCAGTGGCAGGAGTTTAATACCGAGATTTCTCAATATGCTGTGCCTATTTATAGGGAGTTTGCTACAAAGTTTTTGCCATATTTGCCTAAGTCTAGCCCAAGCACCAACAAGCGCAAAATCATCGGCATATTGCGCGATAGGATTGTAGAAAACTCGCCTTTCAAAGTCGAATACAGCTTGATAAAAAATCTCCTTGCAAGCCCAGAATTTACACAGCATTACGAAATCAAAATCTATTGTATGAGCCTTATAGAAAAGTCCGAAAATAATCCACAAGCTATCGCTAAACTAGCGAAACTTGGTATAGAAACTATCGATATAGGGCTTGGCTTTAATAAAGCTGGATTCTACAATTCCCACTTGCAAAAAGCCCTAGCACTGCGTGAGAGTATGCTTAGAGATGAGGTGGCTATGCTCATTAGTCCCAATAATGGCTATGGGATTAGTGATTTTCTGCTTGCAAGTCGGTGTGCTAGGGTGCAGGTATTTTGGACACACGGGAATTTTGTCTATGATATTAGCGGGATTGATACACGCCTAACGCATATTTGTAATAATCAAAAGTCTATCGCGCACAATGGCTTTAGCTTCTATGGGGTCCCGGTGCAAATGGATAGAAGCTTTTATAATCCCAAAGTCCCACAAGAGCTCATTGCTGATACGCGCGCTTGCTATGTGGATTCTAATGCGAAGCAGCCTATATATCTCTTTGGCGTGATTGGGCGATTGGTGAAGATCGACTCGCTCGCATATTTGCGCAGTATTTGCGCGATTTTGGAGCAGAATCCACATTGGAGGTTTTTAGCCTGTGGGCTTGGGAATGAAGGAGAAATCAAGCAAAAAATCTCACAAATCAATCCACAGCTTCTTCCGCGCTTTTTCTTTAGTGGCTATGTGGATAGCGCAGTGTATGGGCATATTTTGGACTTTTGGGCGGATAGCTTTCCTATGGAGCAGGGCGAGAGCAGGATCGAGTATGTGGCAAAGGGGCGCGGGCTTAGTCTGCGCTACTATGAGTCAGCCAAGCAGCTAGAATCCACTTTTGTATCTCAGCTTGATGAGACAAGGGGGATTATAGAAGCGATTATCGATGAGTGTAGGCGTGTAGATCCAGCAGGTGAAAAAGTGGATTCTAGGGGTGAAAATTCTGTGCTATTACACAATGCCCTAGAATCCACTTTTTTTAGCAACTTTGCTAGCTACAAGGAATGTGTCTTAGAATTTGCTAGGGAGACTAGCGCGTTTAGCGAGGCAGAGTATGTGGAGAAAGCCACGCGCATTATGCGCTTATGCGAGCTAGATCCTAGTGAGTATGCAAAAAAAGTGGCGATACAATCCGCCATCCACGCGATGAATAGCGAGATAAAGGCGCGACTAGGTGTGCGGTATTTTTTGGCATTTGTTAGGGAGTATTTGGCATAAGCTTGGCACAGGGGGTATGAGAGAGCGTTGATAAGTGATGGTGGCTCTTGCTTGGGGCTGCTTGTGGTATGTGCTAAAAGTGGATTCTAGGTGTGTTGTCCTTATTGGTCGCGTTTTGTTTTCATATCGTGTTGTTTGACATATTCTTCCCTATCTTCATCACTCAAGTATGTATCATAATCCTGTGGCACAGGCTCTTCACGCTTGCCTTTTGTATCTTTTATAATATCATCTAGTAGCTTTTTAAAATCATCATTTATCCTGCCTAGCTCATCAAGCATTGAAATATCAATATCTTCCCGCCTTTTAGCCTGAAAAATAATCTCCCACTCTTCATTGTCTGTGCCAAAGTTAATAACGCCAATGCCAAATCGTGCATTAAGCTTCCTTAGCTCATCTTTTATGCTAGGCTCTATGGGTCTAAATACCGCTAAATAGCCATAGTTCGCCCAGCTAGAGTTTGACACCGCTTGGAAATATATCTTTGCTAGAGTTTGACACCGCTTGGAAATATATCTTTTTCAAATCAGCGGATTTTATCTCTACTTTTAGCTCAAATGAGTAAAGCTCTATTTTTGGGTAATTGAATGTATGGATAAACTCTAATATCTCCCTTTGGCATTTGCTTTCTTTAAAATCTTGGATATTAAATTTCACTCCTACAATATCAGGGTGAATCCACTCATTTATGCCTTTCTCACGCTTTTGACTTTTCTCGTGGAAAATTGTTTTACAAAAGAGACTAAGCTCATCTCTGGCAAATTTCACAAATAGCGGGTGGAGAGAGCGTTCAAACTGCTCTTTGCTTGCTTTGTCGTTCTCATTTTCTTGTGAGTTGTTTGCAGCTTCAGGGATTATAGCTTCGTGTTTGCCTATGATACCAAAGAGTGTGGGAGACTTTGAAAATGCAAAAATATTGTAGGCTTCACGCCTTGTTGGTGAGTGCAAGGCAGTCGCCAAGACCGATTTTCTAGGATTTTCACTCTCTAGCTTTTTATCTAAGCCTTTTTGCTTAGCTAGATTCCATATTTGCCCAAGCTGCAAAGGTATAGCAGAATCTAGTAGCACTTCTTGTGCTAGATGAAGATAAGTGTAAGACATAGGGATTCCTTTAGTTGTTTTGCTTGATGTTTATATAAGTATCTAATGCTGATGGCTCGTGCCACGGACTTGGGCTTATATCAATAGTTTTTCCCATAAACTCAATTCGAAATTGTTCTTCTAAAACAAAAGCGCACAATGCTTCTAGCTGTTGCTTTACAAAAGCATTATTTTTGCTGTTTATCTCCGCACCTTTTTTACATTTTGCGGCTTCTGCTTTGACTGATTTTATTTTCGCATTTTCTTTGTATCGTAGATTATTTAGTAGAAGCTTTCGCATAGCGGGCGTATTGGAGTAGAGCTTTGTAACCCGACCTAGCTTAAATTGATCAGTAACATAGTGTGGCACAGCTCCAGAATATGCTTCTCCCAATAATCCTTGCTCCGAAGTTGGATTAAATGAGAACGCAAAAATATCATAGCTTACGCGTCCGCCACCAATATCAAAAACTTTGAGCAAAATTGTTTGCCCTGTTTGATCTATTTGTAAAACATCGTTATTGCAAAAAGTGTTGCCATTCATTCTAAAACATTCATCTGCTCCAAGGTGCGTGAGGCAAATAAGCAATATCAGCATTAGCTTTTTCATTTAGATCCATCCTTGATGAGTTTCGTGTATAAAGCTTGTATTTCTTGGTAATTGAAGTTGCTACGAAGTTTATGCTCAGCAGTTGTGTTTTTTTCATATTTTTTATAATTATTAGAGATTAATGAGAGTAGAGCTACTTCATCGTCGTAATATTTTAATTGTGTGTGTTTTAATTGGCAATAATGTGAAAGATCATAAGCTTTTGCATAGCGGAGCAGTTCTCCTCGTTCATATTTGTATTCTCTAATCGAAACTTCTCTTATCAATGTAGGGCAAAACCATATTGTCTCAAGAATTTGGGCTGTTTTATCATCGAATCCAGCTTGTTTGATTTCCGAAGCTATGGTGTGGTTTTGATATTTTTTAACAATAGTTTCAATTTCTTTTGCATCAAGTTTAAGTTTTTTTTGATCGCTGATTGCAGATTTTATATCCTGATACGCTCCTTTGTATTGTGTCCAACTAGCGCAGCCACTTAGCAGGAATAGAGCCGCAAAGACAAATATCAAGTTATGTGTTAGTGTTTTCATCTGTTAAAAGCCGCCTTCATAGTATCCCAAAATGTTTGCTGTGTTTCAATAGCATTGTTATATCCTTCGGTTGTCCCTAACTTTACTCCGTTCTCCATAAGCTCAAAATGCTTTTTGGCTGTATGTTGATTAAGCCATTGTTTGACTTTCAACTTATTTTCACAAGTGTTTGAAGCAGTTTCTTTTGCTTTGTCGTAGTCCGCTTTAGTCTTTTTGTGTGTAGTTTTACTAAGAACATTGAAAGTTTCACTATACAAGCACGCGCCAAACTCATATCCTTTTGTAAGAGCTAAGCCCGTATCTCTTACAAATGCAAGTTGATTGTTGTCGCTCCCAAAGGCGAAAGCCACGATAAGACTTAGCCATAAAATAAACTTCATCTTAACCCCTTTCTCTAAAAATTTATCCTATAGGATATATAAAAGCGGATTGTATCTTTGTAAATTTTAGTTTCTACTTAATCCTATAGGATAAATATTAGCCACGGCTATCAAGGGACTTTGAGTGATACAAAAGCTTTATGGCAACGCCACGCAAGAGGAGATTAGCGAGTTTTACAAACGCGTATCTGCTAATATTAGAATCCTGCGTGAGAAGCGCGGAGTCTCCCAGCTTGATCTAGCCCTTGAGATTGGCATTAAGTCAGTGGCGTTCTACTCCAATTGTGAGAGCTGCCGCTATGGCAAGCACTTCAATCTAGAGCATTGCTATAAAATCGCTAAAGCCTTTGAGATTGATATTACAGATATTTTTGCTCTATCGTAAGTTTTGGAGTCCAGTGGTGATAAAGTGGATTCTAGGGTGTGAAAGTTTGGATTGTGTAGCGCGCTTGGGGGCGTCTAGCTCCTAAGAGCTATGAGCGATAATCGGCGTTAATTTTTACATAGTCATAGCTTAGATCACAGCCATACGCGCACGCGCTTTTTTTGCCGCGTTTGCAGTCGATAAATATATGTATCTCATCTTTTTGCAAGAGCTTTTTGGCAAATTTCTCATCGATAGGCTGCGCATTGCCATTGCGCATAATTGCTATCTCCCCAGCACTGCTTGCTAGCTTTACATCAACGACTTTTGGGTCAAAATCGCCCCCACTATACCCCATAGCGCATAAAATCCGCCCCCAATTTGCGTCATTCCCAAACATCGCTGCTTTTACAAGGCTTGATGCGATCACAGATTTTGCGATTTTGCGTGCATCTTTTTTGCTTTTAGCATTTAGGCAGTGGGAGACAAGCAGCTTTGTCGCGCCCTCGCCATCACGCGCGATTTTTCTCGCAAGGGTTGTGGTAAGCAGGGAGAGAGCTTTGACAAAAAGCGCGTAATCGCTATCATCTTGAGTGATAATAGGCGTGTTGCGCGCTCTTGCATTAGCAAGCACTAAGGTCATATCATTGGTAGAAGTATCACCATCGACACTAATCATATTAAAAGAGTCTTTGACATCTTTTTGCAAAGCTTTTTGCAAGAGCTTTTGGCTGATAGCGCAATCTGTGATGATAAAGCATAGCATTGTCGCCATATTTGGGTGGATCATACCGCTACCTTTGGCGATCCCTGCTAGCCGCACGCGCCTGCCATTAGAGGAGATAAACTCTACTGCCGCTTCTTTTTCAAACAAGTCTGTTGTCATAATCCCTTGTGCTGCGGCTTTGGCGCTTGCCCTGCTGCTAGATTTGCTTTGAGCTAGGAGATTTATGCCCTTTTTGATCCTATCAAGTGGGAGCTGCACGCCTATAACCCCCGTAGAAGCCAGCAGCACGCTAGTGGATTCTACCCCTAGCACCGCTCCAGCAGTGATCGCACTCTCTTTGCACGCCTTTTCACCTTGTGCGCCTGTGCAGGCATTGGCATTGCCGGCATTGGCGATGATGGCGTGGATAGGCTGCTTTAGCTTTAGCGTAGCTTCATCATATTCTACACACGCCGCGCGGACTTTATTGGTTGTAAAGACCCCAGCTCCCACGCACGGATGGGGGCTAAAAATCAGGCTCATATCGGTGCGCTTTTTGTATTTGATCCCAGCTTGTGTGCCGCTATATTGGAAGCTAGGTAGTGCATTTAGCCCGCTTTTTAGAATCTTTATGGATTCTAGCTTGGCTCTTGGGGCTTTGCTACTTGGCTCTTGGGGCTTTGATGAGGGGTTAGCTGGTGTGCTTGAAGCTTTGGCTAAGGTGGCTTTGGCAGTGGCTTTTAGTAGCTTTTGTGTGGGGGTTTTGGTGGATTTTGGCATAGAGACTCCTTAGTTTTTGGGGTTTGGGCTATCGATTTTATGGGAGATGTTGGCAGGATTTAGACTAAATTCATAGCGATTGGCGTTTGGCTTGCTAGCCCAGCCTTGCTTCTTCCAAAAGGTATTGCCGATGATATTTTCGCTAAAGGCGATGAGAGAAATGCTAGAGATCTGCTCTTTTTTGAGCGCGTTTAGGGCGGCTTCTACCATACGCGAGCCTATGCCCATTTGGCGGAAATCTTTATGCACGCATACATGGTAGAGACTACCATATCGCCCATCGTGTCCGCATAAAATACTACCGATTATCCACTCTTTTTGATCTTCATCTTTTAGCACAGCGACTACGCTGGTGTTGGGATTTCGCGTAAGAAAGCGTGCTACACCCTCTTTAGAATCATCAATGCTGCGGATATAGAATCCTTCAATTTGCTGCCATAGCATAGCGACTTGCTCATAGTCATCTAGGCGCATAGGGCGGATATGGAGATTTGCTAGAATCTTTGCTTTTTGGTTTGTCTTCATCTAATGCCTTTATGGGATTATGGAAACATCGGCGCGGCTTCAAGTCCGCTAGATTCTCTAAATCCGCACATAATATTCATATTCTGCACCGCTTGACCGCTCGCACCTTTGATGAGATTATCAATACTTGCGGTGATGATGACGCGATTGGTGCGTGTATCGACATAGGGAGCTATGTCGATGAAATTGCTTCCTTTCACCCAGCGCGTTTGCGCGCTAAGTCCGTGGTCTAGCACACGCACGAAATATTCTCCTTTATAGAAGTCTTTATAGATATGGCGCAGAGCAGTAGAATCCACTTTTGGATCGCGCAATCGCGCATAGCTTGTGGCTAAAATCCCGCGATTCATCGGCACAAGATGGGGCGTGAAGCTTAGGGTAATCGGCTCTTTGGCGATCTCGCTTAGGGCTTGCTCGATCTCTGGTGTGTGGCGATGAGAGGTGATGCTATATGCCTTGAAGCTTTCATTCACCTCGCAAAACAAGCTATCCAAAGCCGCCTTGCGCCCTGCACCTGAGGTGCCGGACTTGGCATCGATGATGATAGAATCTAGGTCGATGAGATTATTGGCAAGTAGGGGAGCTAGGGAGAGAATACTACAAGTAGGATAGCAGCCCGGATTTGCCACAAGGCGTGCGGGCTTGATCTGTGCTCGATTTAGCTCGCAAAGCCCATAGACACTTTGGGCTAGTAGGGTTGGATTGGCGTGTGTGGTGTGGTAATGCGCGGCGAAAGTCTCTATATCGCGCAGGCGAAAATCCGCGCTTAGATCGATGACTTTTGTGGATTCTAGGACTTTTGGTGTGAGAATCGTGGCGCAGAAATTATGCGGCGTAGCGCAAAATAGCACATCAATGTGCTTACATAAGGATTCTAGCTCGCTTGCATCGATACAAGAGAGCGGTAGGATTTGGAAGAAGTTTTGATAGCTGTGGTGGTATGGCTTATCGATCTGGCTTTGTGAGCCTAGCCAAGCAATTTCTACTTCTTTGTGTCCTAATAGTATGCGCACAAGCTCATTTGCCGTGTAGCCACTTGCCCCTAGAATCCCGACTTTTATCATTATGTCCCTTTGTGTGTTGTGGTTTAGTTATAGCAAATTTTTCTACAACGACCGCTTAAGTAGGCTTGGCTGCTGCGGCTTTGGCAGTGGAGGACTCTAGGGCTGCTAGGATTTGGGTGATGATAGATTGCGCGCCATTTTCTGTGATAGTTTTGCTAAGATTGGTAGAAATCGCTTCAAGATTGCTTTCTAGCTGGGAAAGTAGTGTGAAAAACTTCTCTAAATCCATAGCTCGTATATCCGCGCAAGTTTTACTAGAATCCACTTTTGTATCCGCTGTATCCGTGCCTTTTTGTGCTACTTGCGTGGGGGTAGATAAACCCTGCTCGGTGATCATTAGCCCAAGCCCTTGGCGCGTGAAGTAGCTGGCGTTGTGGTGCTGGTGGTTATTTGCAGCGTAGGGATAGGGGATATAGATGGTGGGCAGAGATAGAGCGGCATTCTCCCAGATACTTGACGCCCCAGCGCGCGCCACACATATATCAGCTTTGTCTAAATGCTTGATTAGGTCTTTGTCAAAGCCAAAAAGTGTGAGCCTAGGTGCGGGGCTGTCAAACGAGGATTCTAGGGCTTTTGGGTCGCTAGAATCCAGCAGACTAGAATCCACTTTTTTATACGCTTCTCTCACGCGATCTAAATCTCTCTCTCCGCATTGGTGGATAATGCGTATCCCCCTTGCTAGCAGCTTTGGCGCGGCTTGCAGGGCTAGGTCGTTGATCGCCTTTGCGCCTTGCGAGCCACCGATAAAGATAATGCTTTGAAACTCCGTGCGGATTCTGCGACTTTGCAGGGCTTCTTGCTTGATAGGATAGGGTGGGAATGGCGGGCGGAATGAATTAAACACCGCCTTAGCAAAGGGAGCTAGCAAGGAGTTTAGCCTACCTTGGATAGCATTTTGCTCGTGGATAAAGAGAGGTTTTCTAAGCAGGATTGCCGCTAGGCTCGCAGGTCCCGCGCTAAATCCTCCCACGCTAATGACTGCTCGCACCTTATGCTTGGCAAAGATTTTACGCACACGCAATGCCGCTCGCAGCTGGGCATAAATGCTTGCTAGCTTTTTAATGCCCTTTTTATTGACTACGCCGGAGGTGTTTAGGAAGTAGCATTCTTGGAAAAGTGGATTCTGCGGCTTGGAGCTAGAATCCACTTTCGTGGATTCTAGAGCAGTCTGCTCGCAGCAGGATTTTGGAGCTAAAAATGGGGCTTTGCAAGGCGAGGCAAGGGAGCTGCCTTGAGCGGTAGTGACCGCAGACTCGCCGCCGCAATCGCCATTTTTAGCCCAAAAGCCAACGCGATTCTCAAAAGCCCAATCCTCCTCAGACTCCCCAGCGAACCACATTTGATCCTGCCCATAGAGCGAGCCTATATAAATCGCTGGAATCTCGCGGCTTTGCAGCTCCTGTGCTAATGCCCTAGCTATGGCGAGATGCCCGCCTGTGCCACCTCCTGTGATAACAATCATCGCCGCTCCTGTTGCTTAAATATTATGCGCCCTTTTGGAGAAAGGATTTTAGCGTATCTTTGAAGCCAAAGTCCGGATAATCCATCATCGATAGCGCGACTTGCCCAGCGACTTTGTCTTTGGTGTTGAAAATGAGCGGTGCTAGGAAATTCACCATTGATTCTTCTACATCTCTTTGCAAGATGACAATGCAATACACAAGCACGCTAGAGTCCCTATCAAGCCCTAGGAGCATTTCTATATAGCGCGGGATTGTGAAGCTATACTCGCGCAAGGAGTAGGGATTGACTAGCATCATCTCAAGGCTTTTGTCTTGACTTGTGATCTTGGCGAAATGCTCATCTAGCCTAGTAAGCTCGATACTTGTAATATGCTCAAATCCCAAAATAGGGGCTTTTATTTGATATATCATAAAGACTCCTTAAATGTGATAGTGGGCAAATATTAAGCAAAAGCTATGCCAAAAGCACCTATAATAATCGCTGTAAAGTGATTGATTTGAGAGCAACTAACGCTTTAAGCTGGGTGGCAACTTGGTGAGATTGGAATGGGACTAGAAAACATAAAATTATGAAAACAAGCAAAATGGATTTATTTTTAGAGCTTGCTAAGCCTGATGAAAAAGGCTTTTCAAGGTGGGTTGGTGTAGATGAGTTTGTAGGAGATTATAAGGATTTACAGCTCGGCAATGGTGGAAGCTGGTGCAGAGCTAGTAGCAATTTAGCCAAAACATATATCCTAGAGTTTGACAAAACTCGCACAAGTGGAAACTCCATTGATGCCATAAGATTGCAAGGGTTTAATCCGCTTAAAACTTTTAACCAAAACATACGAAAAGATATTAAAGATTTTTATAAATCCCAAAAATGCGTAATGCTAGGCGTTTGTGGCAAAAGTGAAAATACGACAATTGAGATTGACCACAAAGATGGACGCAAAGATTCTATGCGTGTGAGTGAGCTAGCAATGCAAGAATTTGAAGACTTTCAGCCTTTATGTAAAGCGGCAAATGACATCAAACGCCAAATTTGCAAAACTTGCAAAGAGACAAATACACGCTGGAGTGCGAAAAATATCAAGGGTAACCCTTATGACTTTTATGCTGGTGATGAGCGTTACATCGCTCAAAGTGAAGGTGGGCTAGGCTGTGTGGGCTGCTATCAGTATGATCCCGTGGCATATCGCAAAGAAAGTGCGAGAAAAATCGCAAAAGAAGCAGCGGACTTTATCAGTGCAAAACTTTATGGAGATGTATGAATTACATAGGCTCAAAGCTTAAGCTACTGCCATTTTTGCAGCAAAGCATAGAATCCACACTCAAAAAGCATAATGCCAAGCCCTTGCAAGATTCTATTTTTTGCGATTTATTTGCTGGAAGTGGGGCTGTGGGCAGGGCTTTTAAATCTAAAGTCAAGCAGGTCATAAGTAATGATAAAGAATATTATAGCTTCGTGCTAAATCAAAACTATATTGCCAATCACGCTCCCATTATCCGTGCAGATGAGCTAATAGAAACGCTCAATAACACGCCTTTAAAAAAGGGAAAGATTTTCACGCATTACGCCCTTGGTGGCGGAAGTGGAAGGCAATATTTCAGCGATGAAAATGCGATGAAAATTGATGGGATAAGGGAGCAGATTTCTGTGTGGCGACAAAGTGGGTTTATCGATGAAAATGAATTTTACTTCCTTCTTGCTTCACTTTTAGAATCTAGCGATAGCGTGGCAAACACGGCTTGTGTGTATGGAGCATTTTTAAAAAGGCTTAAAAAAAGCGCGACAAAAGAGCTTGTTTTAAGCCCGGCAACATTTAAGCTCACGCAAAATTCTCACCAAGTTTTTAATAAAAATGCCAATGATTTGATTACTACAATAAGTGGCGATATACTCTACCTTGATCCACCCTATAATGCTAGAGAATATGGGGCAAATTATCATCTATTAAATACCATAGCCTTGTATGATGACTTTATCCCGCGGGGCAAAACGGGCTTAAGGGCGTATGACAAATCAGCGTGGTGTAAAAAAGGTGATGTGGAAAATGCCCTTGAATTTTTGCTGCAAAAAGCACAATTTAAGTGGATATTTTTAAGCTACAATGATGAAGGGCTTTTGGATTTAGAGAGGATAGAAAATCTTATGAGAAAATATGGCAAATATGCTTGTGTAAAACAGGAGTATCAGCGTTTCAAGGCAGATTCTAATCGCCCACAAAAGCAGAGTAAAACTACCGAGTATTTGCATATTTTGCACAAAAAGTAGAAAACAAAATAGCAAATTGGTAAAGATATAATACAAGTATCTACAAGTATCAATGAAGGTTAGTTCAAATATAACTTACAAATTAAGGAGCTACTATGGTTGTGCTAATCACTGGGGCATCATCTGGATTTGGCAGGGCGTGTGCGGTCGCATTTGTAGCTAGGGGGGCGAAGGTCATCGCCACAGCACGCAGAGAGCAGGAGCTATTAGCCTTGCAGCGAGAGCTTGGGGCAGAGTCTTGCGCGATTGTAGTGTGCGATGTGGTGGATACTTGTGCTTTGAGTAAGGGGATTGCTAATGCGCTGAAGGGCTTTGGGCTAGGGGGTGAAGGTGAGAGTGAGCTTGCTGGGATTGATGTGCTTGTCAATAATGCTGGGCTAGCTCTTGGGCTAGAGCCTGCAAATGCGTGCAAGATAGAAGATTGGGAGCAGATGATTAGTGTCAATATCTTGGCACTAGTGCGACTCACGCATAGGGTCCTGCCTGCTATGGTAGCGCGTAAAAAGGGGCATATCATCAATATGGGATCAATCGCCGGGAGCTATCCATATCCGGGCAGCAGTGTCTATGGCGCGAGCAAGGCATTTGTGAAGCAATTTAGTCTAAATCTGCGCGCGGATTTGTATGATAAAAATATCCGTGTAAGCGATATTGAGCCGGGCTTAGCCGGTGGGAGTGAATTTTCTCTCGTGCGCTTTAAGGGCGATAAGGAGCGAGCGGATTCTGTCTATGCTGACACAACACCGCTTAAGCCAGAAGATGTGGCGCAAGCGGTGTGCTTTGTGGCGTATTTGCCGGAGCATATCAATATCAATCGCCTAGAAATGATGCCAACCACCCAAGCCCCCGCCGCGCTTAATGTCTATAAAGGAGATAAATAATGAGTGCGCAGCTAGAATATAAGAAGTTTTCGTTTATAGAAGCTTATATTATCCGCTGGAAGACGCGCTCGCTTGGGGCGGATATTGATGCGCTTATTTTGATTGTGAGCGTGCTAGCATATATGGGGCGCAATGATTTGGGGCAGCAGCTTGAAAGGGCGCGTGAGATTATAGAAGAGCGTGTGCGCCTTAATACTATGAGGCATATTATCTTTGATCGAGTGCAAGTGGAGCTGGCGCGCTATATGGCTGATGAAGAAATGTATATAAAAGCACGCAATAAGATGTTTGAAGAAATCACGCATAATATCCAGCTATATGGGATCGTGCTTGATATGCTGCCCGGACAAGCCAATGCATCAAAGCTCCAAATCGTGCGCTCCGTGATCCAAAAAGCCTATGATGAAGAGTTTATGCTAAATGGCGAAGCCAAGCGACTCCTAGAGGCGCAAGAAAAAACAAATGCAAGTCTAAAGGAAGCTACTAAATAAGCCTTGTTTCTGTGGTCAGTGTGCTGTGGCTTGATGGGGGATTATTGTTAAGGTTTCACGACAATGGTCTAAAAGTATAGGATCTACTATGTCTTGCGCATAGACTTTGATACTATGTGTGCGATAGGCAGCATAAATGCGCGCGACTTCTTGCGTGAAGTCGCTCTGCTTTGGGGAGTTGTGTGTGAAAAGTGGCGGCTCTATGTGCATCTGCGCCCTAGAATCTAGCCTTGCGTAAAAAAGCGCGATTTTCGCTCGTTTAGATGGCAGGGGATAGACAAAGCGCAAGATCTCACAAGTAAAGCTCTCTTGCTTTAGGGCTTCTAGCACGCGTGCAATCTCGCTTGCTTGGAAGCAAAACACCAAAGTCCCGCGCGGGGTTAGAAGTCTTTTGCTCTGGTGTATCCACGCTTGTAGGGGCAGCTGGCTTTCATAGCGTGCTTGGCGTAAAAATTCATTGGTAGATTTAAGTGCGCCATCGCGGTAGAAGGGGGGATTGGCGATTAGGAGGTCAAACTTTGGGCTAGGCTTTGACTTTGGCGGCGTGTGGAGGTGGATTCTGGGGGTTTGGGCTGGGTTTTCTTGTGGATTCTTTTGGGCTTGATTGTGCATAGTGGCAAGTAGGGCTAATGCCTGCTGTGGCGTGGCTTTATCTAAAAAGTTTGCACAAAGCACTTGGCAGGAGCCTTTAGGCGTGCTTGACTCATTGTGTGTGTGAAATGGGGCGGTTTTGGCATTGATAGCAGCAAGCAAGGCGACTTTGGGCTGGGATTCTATGGCGACTACTTGGGCGTGGAAATAGTGCGCACACGAAATCCCTAAAATCCCGCAGCCCGCCCCCATATCTAGGATATTTTTTGGCGTGTTTTTGCAAAATTGCGCGGCAAAATCAAGCAGCAATAAACTATCGCTATTGTAGGCATAGCCATCAGCTAGCTGGTAGAATCTTAGGGCTTTAGCCATAGAAGCAGGTCTTTACCAAGTGTGGTTGTATGCAGGATCTCACAAGATATATCACGCGCTATGCTTTGGCACAAGGCTTGCGGAGCTTGGGCGATAGTTGGGGAGAGATGCACAAGTAGGAGCAAGGGGGATTTAAGCAAGGGATATATATGGCTAAAGAGCTGCAAGCTGCCTTCAATGATATGAAAGCCATTGGGTAGCTCTTGCAAAGTTTTATCATCATATATACACACAGAGCGTGAATCTATATGAAAAAGTGGGATATTGCTATCAATATCCTTGCGATTTTTGCGTGTGAAAATCCCCACATCTGGCACGCTCGTGTTGGCATAAGGAGGCGTGGCGTAGCGGGTGTCAAGTCTTGGTCTATCTGCTCTTGCAGTCGCTCCGGAGATGATTAGGCTTTGGGCTATGGTGCGTTGATTATGCGTAAAAATGCGCGATAGATCCCCGGAGATTTGCCCATTTTTGTAGCTACCATCAAGCCGCTCTGCAAGCTTAAATACAACAAATCGCCTAGATTCTCTTAGGCACAAAAATGGATAAAGCACATTTTGGGCTTGTTTTTTTAGAGATGTATTTGTGATGAATTCTACTGCTACGCCAGCTTCTTGCAATCTCTTACTACCATTGGCGCTTTCTCCCCATATATCACGCGCAGCGATAAGCACGCGTTTGGGCGCGATTTGCGCGATAAGCTGGGCGCACGGAGGGGTTTTGCCAAAGTGATTGCAAGGCTCTAGGGTGAGCAAGATTGTCTTATCATAGAATGCACCATTATGATAAGCAGCGATGAAAGCGTGGATAGCGTGGGAGTGTAGGGGTAGAGCCTCTAAGGCGATGTGAGAAAACTCCGTGTGTGTTGCTTGGAAATCTTGCCACAATGGCGCAAGTGTTTCAAGCTCTCCAAGTGCTTGTGGAGGGGTGGTGTGGCTTGTAGCAAAAGTGGATTCTAGGCTAGAATCCACTTTTTGATAATGCAAGTTTTTTTGCTTACTTTGCGCATATATTTGCACAAAAGCCCAAAAAACTGCCAAAACTTCCGCGTGAGGTAGCCCTGCTTTTTGATGAGCTTCTAGGCTTAAAATCTCTCCATTATCATCATATACCATAGCAGCGACAGCGGGGTTTGGTAAGGTTAGTGTTTGGTATTCCCACGCTTTATCTATACATCGCTTCATTAAAACTTCGTCAATTCGCACACACTTCTCCGCCCTATAAATGCGGCATTCTACACTTTTGGGGCTTAAATTTCTGCTACAATGCCTAAAATTACTAAGGTTGCAAGCGTGGATATAAATAGTATAGAGCTACTGACTAGGCTTAAAAATTTGGATTTGCTGAAGGGCTTACATCAATGGTGGTGGGAGGGGGCTTTGGGCTTTGAAGTGGTTGTGGGCGCGATTTTGACGCAAAACACCAAGTGGGAGAAGGTCAAGCTCTCTTTGGCAAATCTCAAAAATGCGAGGCTTTTGGGCGATGATGATAGCGTGAGCTTGCATAATCTTGCAAAGATATATTCTATTGAGAATCTTATCGCTCCAAGCGGGCTTTATCGACAAAAAAGTGCAAGAATCATCGCGCTAGCGCGAGCGATTGTAGAGGATTTTGGCGATTTTGCAAGCTTTCAGCAGGGGGTTAGCAGGGAGTGGCTTTTAGAGCGCAAGGGGATAGGATTTGAAAGTGCGGATTCTATCTTGAATTATGCGTGTGGTAGGGAGATTATGGTGGTGGATAGTTATAGTGCTAGGCTATTGGCTGGACTTGGCTGGGAAATGGAGAGCTATGAAGATGTGCAGAGGTGGTTTATGGATATGCCTTCTAGGGAGCTTGAAAAGCTCTATCCCACAATGCCATTAGCACAGGTTTATGCAAGGTATCACGGCAAAATCGTGGAATTTAGCAAGAAAAAACTCCCAATACAAACGCTTATGGAGAAGCAATGAGTGCGCTAGAGTATTTCTATAAGCTTTGCTCTATCCCCCATCGCTCTTATCATACACAGGCTATGCGCGAATTTTTATGCGCGGAATGTGAGCGGCTAGGCTTTAAGATTTACATAGATGAAGCTGGCAATATCTATGCTAGCAAGCCTAGCATTTTGGATTCTACTGCAATGCGTCCTAAGGTGTGCTTGCAGGCGCATTATGATATGGTGGGTGTGGGCGTGGCTGCGGAAGATAGGGCATTAGAGCTAGTGGAAGAAGGACAATTCTTACGCGCTAGAGATTCTTCACTTGGCGCGGATAATGGCGCGGCTATCGCAGCGATTTTGTGGTGTATGAAGCGTGGGGGTGGGGATTTTGAAGTGCTTTTTACTAACGATGAAGAAGTGGGGCTGTGCGGGGCAAACGCGCTTGCAATTCCTATCAAAGCTCCGTTTTTGCTTAACCTTGATAGCGAAGTCTTTGGTGAGGTGATTGTAGGCTGTGCAGGCGGCTTTGATGCGCTCTGCTCTTTTGCTGCTACAACTTACGATGTCTATGGCGGTGTGTGGATCGAGAGCTTTGGCTTTAGTGGGGGGCATAGTGGCGTGGATATACATAAAAATATCAAGTCAAGCTTAGCAGAGTTTTTCGCAGTTTTTGGCTGGATTAGCGAGTATTTAGGTGAAAAAAGTGGGATAATCCTTACGCATTTGCAAGCAGGTGAAAAGTCAAACTCCATAGCCGTGGGGCTTAATGCGCAAATAGCCTTTAGCACGCAAGAGATCGCGCTGCATTGCGCACAATCCTTGCACGCTTTGATGACTATGGAAAAAGTGGATTCTACGCTAATCCACCATATCGCTCTAGAATCTAGCGGAGATTTTCAAGTGTGGCGGATATTTGTGGGTCCAAACGCTGGCTTTGTGCTAAAGATGATAGAAAATCCTAGCAAAAAAGCCCGCGTGCTAGGCTATGAGATGGCACATCTTGCGCATTTTGTGAGAGGGCTTAGGCAGGGGGTGTGGGAGCAAGATGCGCACATAATCCTTAGCTCGCTTAATATTGCCCTAGCACGCACGCACGATCAGCACCTAGATTTCACGCTAAAAGCCCGCGCCAATAAAGATGATCTCCTAGAATCTATGCGCACTTCTATCCTTGAGATTTCGGGGCGATTTTGTCAAAAACTTGCTACAATAAGTGGCTTTTACGCGCCGTGGCAGCGACAGCTTGCCGATGATCACCCCATTTTGCAATGTATCCAACAGGCATTTGAGTGGAGACATACAGAGATCGGTGAGATCCACGCAGGGCTAGAGTGTGGGATACTGCAGGAGCGGTTTGCGCAAATGGGCTTGGGATCTGTGCTTATGGCGAGCATTGGTCCTACGATCCTTGCGCCGCATTCCGTGCAAGAGCGTCTTGATATTGGAAGCTTTGAGGAATTTGTCAAGGTGCTAGATAGGCTTATTGCAAGTCTGCCTTCAAATCTGCCTTAAGGCTAGATTCTACTTCTTCTAAGGTTTAGAAATGAGAAAAATGATGAAAAATGCTTTGGGCTTATTTGGTGTGATGTTGCTAGCTTGTGTAGAATCTAGTGCGCGACCTTTAGCCCCAAATGAGCAAGACTCTGCCACCCAGCCCCTAGAATCCACATCACTAGAATCTAGCTTATCTCAAACAGATTCTAGCAAGGTTACCAAGCGATCGCTCTCTCTCTATCAGCCCATAGCTCTTAGCAAGTCATCGTATGGGTCATTTTCCATAGGCTATTCCCAAAGTCATATACAAACCAAAGCCTTAAGCGTAGTCGATAGTGCCACAAATACGCGTGTCTCTAGGGGCGTTGATCACATAGCGCGTGGGGTGTTTTTCGGGCTGGAGCGTGGAATGCATTGGCATAATTTTATGCTAGGTGGCTATGTCAATGGCGTGGCAGCACAGGATTACTCACTAAGCTTTGGCGTGCGCGCATCGTATCTCATCGCGCGTTATGTCGTGCCAAGCGTTGGGATTAGCTGGAAGCTGCAGCATATACAATTCCCCAATGATACTAAACAATACAACATTCACGGCGCAAGCTTTAATGCTGGATTGTTTGTTAATATTGTGCGAGGATTTGGGCTAAAGCTTGAGGGCAGCTACTCATATCCTTTGGTGATTTTGCGCGGTGTTGATGCGCGTGCCTATGGTGATCCTATATTTAGCAGCTATGCGTTTGCTGTGAGCTTGTGTCTTTATGATTTTTCTATCTAGAATCCAGTTTTGTATGAGTGGTGGTTATGGATTCTAGTTGTGCTAGGTTTGGGGGATTTTAAGATACATAAGATACAATAACTACGACTACAAGGCGTGTAGTTTAGCGACACTATGGGTAAGGAGGCGTTATGGAGATAGTGGATACAATGTTTTTCAACAGAGAGTTGTCGTGGCTGCGGTTCAATACGCGTGTGTTTAATGAAGCAAAGAATACCAAGCTCCCGCTACTTGATAGATTGAAGTTTTTGGCTATTTATGGCACAAATCTCGATGAGTTTTATATGATCCGTGTGGCGGGGCTTAAAAAGCTCTATGCAAGCGGGATTAGCGAAATCGGTGCCGATAGACTCACTTCTGCCCAGCAGCTTGCTCATATCCGCGAGTATTTGCATAGTGAAAAAGCCCAAGTGCAAGAGCTTTTTAGCCAGATACAAGCAGGGCTGGACAAAGAGGGCTTGAAGATAAAGGTTTTTAGCGAGCTAAACAAATCGCAAAAAGTGCAGTTAAGAGAGTATTTCTTACGCTATCTCTATCCGGTGATCGTGCCTATTGTAGTGGATTCTACTCACCCATTTCCGCATTTAAATAACCTAAGCTTTGGTATAGCTATCGAGCTACGGCATAACGAGACTAAGGAGCTGAAGTTTGGTATCGTGCGGATTTCGCGTGTGCTAAAGAGATTTGTCGAGCTTGATGGTGGGGTATTTGTGCCGGTAGAGACGATTGTAGGGGAGTTTGCCGCGGAGCTTTTCTTAGGATATAGTGTGGAGCATTATGTGCCATTTCGAGTAACGCGCAATGCGGATTTTGAGATAGAAGAAGATGAAGCTGATGATTTTATGCAGCTAATGAGCGAGGGGCTGCGTGCTAGGAGAAGAGGAGAGATCACGCGCTTAGAGATAGGAGAGGGCAAGGTAGAGCTGAAAGAATTTGTCCAAAAGCAAGTGGAAGTTGTGCCTGAAGATGTGTATTCTTACTCGATTTTGCTTAATCTTGGGGCGATGTGGGAGCTTGTAGGGGCGAAAGATTTTGCGCATTTAGGCTCTACGCCATTTGTGCCTAAAACTCTCCCACCTATAAATCCTGAAGGCAATATCCTAGATACCATAGAATCTGGCGATATTATTGCATTTCACCCTTATGAAAGCTTTGATCCGGTGGTGGATTTCATCACCACGGCTGCGAAGGATAAAGATGTGCTATCTATCCGTATGACGCTCTATCGTGTGGGGAAAAACTCCCCCATTGTCAAAGCCCTAATCCAAGCCGCAGAAGAAAAACAAGTAACCGTGCTTGTCGAGCTTAAAGCGCGCTTTGATGAGGAAAATAACTTGCATTGGGCGCGTGCGCTAGAATCTGCTGGAGCGCATGTCATCTATGGTGTGCCTGCCCTTAAAGTGCATGCCAAAGTCGCGCTTGTGGTTAAAAAAGTCGGCGATAAGCTCACAGAATATGTGCATTTAAGCACGGGGAACTATAACACCGCTTCGGCTAAAATCTACACAGATATAAGCCTTTTTACGAGCAATCAAGCAATTAGCAATGATGTCGTTAAGCTTTTCCACTCGCTCTCCACAGGTAGCTCGCACAAGACAAGTCTTGATACTCTATGTGTCGCGCCTACGCAGATCAAGTCAAAGCTTTTAGAGCTTATCAAGACAGAATCTAGCTTTGGTGCAGAAGGGCGCATTATCCTTAAGGCAAATGCCATTGTTGATACTGATGTGATAAAGGCATTGTATGAAGCCTCAAAGGCTGGCGTGCAGATTGATCTTATTGTCCGTGGCGTGTGCTGCTTGCGCCCTGCGGTTAAGGGTATGAGTGATAATATCCGCGTGCGCTCGATCATCGGCAAATATTTAGAGCACGCTAGAATCTACTATTTCGCTCACGCTAAAGAAAGGGTATTTTTCTCTAGCGCGGATCTTATGCCGCGCAACCTTGAAAGAAGGGTGGAGCTACTTACCCCAGCGACTAATAAGGCAGTCGCTGATAGGCTTATAGAGATTCTAACTATCCAGCTTAGTGATAATGTCCAAGCTCACGAGCTTTTAAGTGATGGCGAATATCGCAAAATCCCCACCCCCAAGGAGAATCCCATCTCTTCACAAATCGTTTATGAGCAATATGTCAATGAAATCCATAGCTCAAACAAAAAAGAAGCTAAGGCTAAGAAATTGCTACAAAGAATGGTAGGAGAATCATAATGATCGCTAGTTTTAATGGCATATCTCCCAGGATCGCACAAAGTGCTGTGATCTTGCCGCATACTTCAATCATAGGCGAAGTGGAGATAGGGGAGAGCGTGAGTGTGTGGTATGGTAGCGTAATCCGTGCGGATGGAGCTAGAATCCATATCGGCAGTGGTAGCAATATCCAAGACAATAGCACCATTCATATTGGCTATGCGACACAGGATTTTGATGGCAGCACGATTATTGATGAGAATGTTACCATTGGGCATAATTGCATAATCCACGCCTGCCATATAGAAACAGAATGTATCATCGGTATGGGCGCGATTGTTATGGATATGGCGGTTATAGGTGCGCAGAGTATTGTGGGGGCTGGAAGTGTCGTTACAAAAGGCAAGAAATTCCCACCCAAAAGCCTGATCATAGGGAATCCAGCGCGTTTGGTGCGCTCTTTAAATGATGATGAGGTGGCACAGGGCTTGGCATCGGCTTTGCATTATCAGCATTTGGCTAGTTTGCATAGTGATCTTAAAGTAGTGAAGGAGTAAGTATGGAAATGTATCAAACATTGCGACCGCTTTTGTTTAAATGTGATGCAGAGAAGATGCATCATCTCTCGCTAAAGGCTTTGAAAGCTTTGCGCGCGCTGCCCTTTGGTGATGATGTGCTGCTGCGTTTTTGTGCCTATGGTGATGAGAGCTTAGCCCAAGAGATTTTGGGCTTGCGTTTTTATAATCCCATTGGCTTGGCGGCTGGCTTTGATAAAGATGGGCGATATGTCAAGGCTTTGACTACGCTTGGGTTTGGACATTTGGAGCTTGGGACAATCACTAAAATCCCTCAAAATGGGAATCCAAAGCCGCGCCTTTTCCGCCACGAAAATGAGCAAAGCTTGCAAAATGCTATGGGGTTTAATAATCTAGGCAGTATCGCAGCTACCACAAAGCTGAAGAGTCTCTATCCATTTTGTATCCCTCTTGGCATAAATATCGGGAAAAATAAAGACATCACCGAAGAAGATGCCGCGCTAAATTATCAAAAAACTTTAGAGGATATGCTAGAAGTGGGCGACTACTATACTTTCAATCTTTCTTCACCAAATACTCCTAATCTACGGGATTTACAAAATGAAAAGTTCGTAGAATCCCTTTTCACAATGGCAGCTCAAAAGACACGAAAGCCACTCTTTTTAAAAATTGCTCCAGATATGGATAGGGATTTTGCGTTAAGTGTGTGTGAGAGAGCGTTGGATTCTGGTGCGAGTGGGATTATCGCTACTAATACAACTACGGATACTTCATTGATCGCCAATCCTAAGCACGGCGGCATTAGTGGGGCTGCTTTATGCGAAAAAAGTAGGGAGATGTTTGCTGCTGTGGCAAAGGCTCTGCGCAAAACACACAAAAATGCGATATTCATTAGCGTGGGTGGAATTGCTGATGCGAAAGAAGCATATAGTAGGATTAAATTAGGCGCATCGCTTGTGCAGGTTTATACAGGGCTTGTATATCAAGGACCAAGCCTTTGTGCCAAAATCAATCGCGAGCTTTCTGCCTTGCTTAAGGCTGATGGGTTTGACTCTATCGCGCAGGCTGTTGGTGCGGATTTGTAGCTTAGAATCTATGCGATTTGTATTATTACTAGGAGTGTTGATGAGTATAGGACTTGGGAATAGTGTGCTACCAAAATATGAGCAAAAGACTTTAGATAATGGCTTGCAGATTGTCGTTATCCCTATGGATAATGGTAGTGGCGTGATAGAGAGCGATATTTTCTACAAAGTCGGCTCTAGGAATGAGATTTTAGGTAAGAGCGGCATAGCGCATATGCTTGAGCATTTGAGCTTTAAATCGACCAAAAAGCTTCAAGCAGGGGAGTTTGACAAAATTGTAAAAGGCTTTGGCGGTGTGGATAATGCTTCCACAGGATTTGATTATACGCGCTATTTTATCAAATCAAGCGCAGAGCATATTGACACTTCTTTGGAGCTATTTGCCGAGCTTATGCGCAATCTCTCGCTAAAAGATGAGGAGTTTCAGCCAGAGCGACAGGTGGTCGCAGAGGAGCGCAGGTGGCGCACGGATAATTCGCCGCTTGGGTATTTGTATTTCCGCTTTTTTAATACCGCGTTTTTGCACCACTCCTATCACTGGACGCCTATTGGATTTATGGGGGATATTTTAGGCTGGGAGATTGGGGATATTAGAGAGTTTTACAATGCCTATTATCAGCCAAATAACGCTGTTGTTGTCGTGGCAGGCGATATTGAGCCGCAAAAAGTCTTTGCTTCTGCGAGTAAGCATTTTGGCGCGATTCCTGCGGCAAAATCTATCCCAAAAGTCCGCATAGAAGAGCCAGAGCAAGATGGCTACCGAGAAGTCATTGTCAAAAAGCCCACACAAATTGAGTGGCTCATTATGGGTTATAAGATTCCTGATTTTTCTCACACTGATCAAATCGCGTTAAGTGCGCTTGCAGAGGTGCTAAGTGGCGGTAAGTCTGCCTTGCTTGATAGCGAGCTAGTTGATAAGCGCAATCTCGCTAGTGAAGTGTCGGCTTCGGCTATGGGGCTTAAGGATTCTGGGGTGTTTATGATTATGGCAGCGGGCAATGAAAAGGTGCGGGCAAAGACATTGCAAAAGGAGATTCTAGGGATTTTGGAGCGTGTGAAGCAGGGGCAGATCACGCAAGAGGAGCTTGATACTGCCAAGCGTAATATGCAGGCAAGCTTTGTGTATTCACTAGAAAAGTCAAGCTCGGTGGCGGGGCTATTTGGGGCATTTTTGGTGCGTGATGATGTAGCCCCACTTCTGCGCTATGAAGAAGAATTTAGCAAGCTAACCTTAGCAGATCTCACACGCGTGGCACAAAAGTATTTTGTGGAAGACACGCTAAGTGTGGCTATTTTATGCGATAAAAAGGAGTGAATATGTCTTATGTAGATCAAATGCCACGCGGCGCGATGAGCGCGCTTATCACGCCTTTTAAAAACGGCAAGATTGATGAAGAATGCTTCATCTCACTCATAAAGCGGCAAATCCGCTATGGAATGGACGCGTGCGTGCCTGTGGGCACCACAGGAGAGTCTGCCACGCTCTCGCACAATGAGCATAAAGAATGCATAGAAATTGCCGTGAGTGTCTGCAAAAATAGCGGCACAAAGGTGCTAGCAGGTGCTGGGAGCAACTCCACTGCTGAAGCCATAGAGCTAGCGCGATTTGCGCAGCAATGCGGCGCAGATGGGATTTTGTGCGTGAGTCCCTACTACAACAAGCCCACTCAAGAAGGGCTATACCAGCACTATAAAGCCGTAGCACAATCGGTGGAAATCCCCCTTATGCTCTATAATGTCCCCTCTCGCACAGGGGTCAATATCGAGCCAAGCACGGCGATACGACTCTATGAAGATGTGCCAAATATCACCGCTATCAAAGAAGCTAGCGGCTCTATGGAGCGCATAGTCGAGCTAAACACACTTGCGCCAGATTTTGCGATATTTAGCGGAGAAGATGCGATCAATTATCCCATACTTGCCAATGGTGGAAGCGGCGTGATCTCCGTTACAGGAAATCTTTTGCCAGATAAAATTTCTACCCTCACACACCTAGCTTTAGAGCGAAAATTCAAAGAATCAAAAGCTATAAATAATGAACTTTATGCTATAAATTGTGCTTTGTTTTGCGAGAGCAATCCTATCCCTATCAAAGCAGCGATGTATCTATCAGGGCTTCTATCAAGCTTAGAATATCGGCTGCCGCTGCTCTCTCCTAGCGCGGAAAATCTACGCTACATCGAGCAGACATTACAACATTATGAGGTGAAGCAATGACACAATCTCAAGCAAGCTCAAATCAAATGAAAGGCAAAACGCTTGTCATATCAGGGGCGACACGCGGTATCGGCAAGGCGATTTTGTATAAATTCGCGCAAAATGGCGTCAATGTGGCTTTCACATACAACAAAAACGAAGAAGAAGCAGATAAAATCGCCAAAGATGTAGAATCCACTTTTGGTATCAAGGCTCGCTACTATCCGCTCAATGTCCTAGAGCCAGAGCAGTATAGCGAGCTTTTTAGCAAGATTGATAGCGATTTTTCTCGAGTGGATTTTTTTGTAAGCAATGCTATCATTTATGGCAAGAGTGTGGCTGGAGGGTTTGGACCATTTATGCGCCTGCGTCCTAGGGGGCTAAACAACATTTACACCGCCACGGTGCTAGCCTTTGTCGTGGGGGCGCAAGAAGCGGCAAAGCGTATGAAAGAAGTGGGTGGAGGCTCTATCATCTCCCTAAGCTCTACGGGCAATCTTGTGTATATGCCAAACTACGCAGGACACGGCAACTGCAAAAATGCCGTGGAGACAATGGTCAAATACGCTGCCGCTGAGCTTGGCGAGTGGGGCATACGCGTCAATGCTGTGAGCGGCGGACCGATTGATACAGATGCACTGCGTGCTTTCCCCGACTATGCAGAAGTGCGTGCAAAAGTTGAAGAGCAATCACCGCTTAATCGTATGGGCGCGCCAGAAGATCTAGCAGGCGCAGCGTATTTCTTATGCGACTCTGCTCAAAGTGGCTGGCTCACAGGGCAGACAATCGTCATCGATGGCGGCACGACTTTCAAATAGCCTAGCAAGCACTTACCCTACACTCTCCCACCAACCCCCAATGCAGACCGACACAACCCCAGCAAGCACTTCTCTAGGTGCTTCCCTTGTCATCACCACCTACAACTCCCCCGATCGCTTGGCTTTGGTGCTAGACTCTGTGCGAGATCTCTCCCCGCTCCCAGCAGAAGTCATCATCGCTGATGATGGCAGCACGGAAGAGACTAGAATCCTTATAGAATCTTACGCCAAGAGCTTCCCCTGTCCCTTGCGCCATATATGGCAAGAAGACAAGGGCTTTCGCGTTAGCATTAGTCGCAACAAGGGTATAAAAGCCGCTACGCAAGATTACATCATCACAATCGATGGGGATATGATTTTAGACCCCCACTTTATCGCCGATCATTTGCGATTCGCCAAAAGGGGCGTGGTTTTGCAAGGCTCTAGGACAGGGCTAAGCGATAAAGTATCTCAAGAGATTTTAGCCGCCAAATCCCAGAGTTATAGCAAAGCTTACCGCCTAGCATTTGCGCATAAAAAGGCTAAATCTTACCGCCTAGCATTTATGGCATATTTGGCAAACTTGCGCTCCACCACCGCACGCTATTTACGCAAGAGTCCATATCTCAAGCCTGTCGTGCGCACTTGTAATATGAGCTTTTATAAAAGTGATTGGGAGAAATTGGGCGGATTTGATGAGGGCTATACAGGCTGGGGGCGAGATGATACAGACTTTGTCGCGCGGCTTTTACTCCAAGGCGGCAGGCTCAAGCGCGTAACCTTTAGCGCAGTGGCATACCATATCTACCACCAGAGTAATATCAACCCACAAGCCCTAGCGATCAATGACAAACGCTATCTTGCTATGCTCAAATCCCACGGCATTACCTATCCGCTAGCTCCTAGCGATGTCTCCCTTGTCATTACCACCTACAACTCCCCCGATCGCTTGGCTTTGGTGCTAGACTCTGTGCGAGATCTCTCCCCACTCCCAGCAGAAGTCATCATCGCTGATGATGGCAGCACGGAAGAGACTAGAATCCTTATAGAATCCTATGCAAAAGATTTCCCCTGTCCCTTGCGCCATATCTGGCAAGAGGACAAGGGCTTTCGCGCAAGTGCTAGCCGCAATAAAGGCATTACCGCGGCTAAAGGAGCGTATATTATCTTAATCGATGGCGATATGATTTTAGACCCACACTTTATCGCCGATCATCTGCGCTTTGCCAAAAGTGGATTCTGCCTAGGCGGCTCTCGCACGATGCTTTGTGAGAATACTACCAAAGAGATTCTAGTCAAGCGCACTAGCGGCGATACAAGCGCGTATAAAGAGGGCTTTAAATACAAAAGCTGGAAGGCTTATCGCTGCACGCTTCTAGCGTGGATTATTTATCTATGTAGTCAAAAAAGTGCCAAAAGCTTCACCAAAAGTGTCAAGGCAAATGTTGGGAGCTGCAATATGAGCTTTTATAAAGCAGATTTTGAGAAAATAGGCGGGTTTAATGAACGCTTCACAGGACACGGGTCAGAAGATTGGGAGTTTGTAGCTAGATTTTTGTTTGCCGGGGGGAGAAGTGCTAGGCTGAAGTTTTGCGCTGCGGGCTATCATATCCACCACCCCACTCGCCCACAAGATCGCGCTAATGCCAACTACCAGCTCTACCTTGAGACGCTGCGCACTCATCTTGGCACACTACCTAAAGATGCCAAACGAGCATAATAAGGCACTAAAGAGCTACTTTGATCGCGTGTAGATCGCGCTGCTAGTAGAATCTATGAGAGGGATATGCTAGGTAGCTCAATTATTATGGAGTATTTATGGATAGCATAAAGTTTTTGATCTTACTTAATGGTGAAGATAAAACAGAATCTATTACAAGCATAAAAGAGCAAGATAATCTATGGCACATCACATTTGCTAATACGGCAAAAACTTATACTTACAAACACGACAAAGTCATCTTTCTTACAAATCCGCAAAGGCACACAAAGCCAGAGAAGCTTGGTATTTATAATGCTAAATTTGCCCTTATTTTTGAAAAGTATTGCAAAATATTTTTTGACAATGGGACAACAAAACTGCTAGAGACAACAATGCTATTGCCAGATACAAAAGGCTGTAATGCCGATGTTTTTTTGTATTGCAAAGAGTTGGCTACTATCGTAGGGGTAAAAAATGAGGAAAACAAGTCGCTTCTCTCAAAGGCATACAACAAAATAGATATGGTAGCAAAAGAGAGTGCTTTGAGTCATTATTTATGCGCAAGTCAGCCACACAAGAACGATATGGATTCTCCCATACTTTCGCCATTTGGCTTAAATGCTTCACAATTTCAAGCAATTTACAATGCTTTAGAATCTCAAGTAAGTATCATAGAAGGACCTCCTGGCACAGGCAAAACACAAAGTATATTAAACATCATTGCAAATATTATATTTCTTGGCAAAAATGTAGCTGTGGTTTCCAACAATAACGCCGCGACAGATAATGTCTTTATGAAGCTAGAAAAATATGGCTTGACACATCTATGCGCAAAGCTTGGTAAAAAAGACAATATCAAGCAGTTTTTGCAAAATCAATCACATACCTACCCAGATTTTGCACAATCCATCACACAAGAGGAAAAGGACACACTCTATCAAGCCATACAAAAGCTCAACACACAAGCACAAGAGATTTTTACTTTACAAAATGCTATCGCAAAGCAAAAATCTCTTCTTAGTGCATTGGAGCTAGAGTTTCGCCATTTTACAATGCAAGAAAATTTACAGATATATCCACATTTTTTGACATCTTTGCAAAAGGATTTTGCTCTTTTACTCAAGACAAAGATCGCTCTTGAAAACACCCCAAAAGGTTGGCGATATTTTTTGCTTGTATGCAAACTCTGCTTGATACAGCGTATTGGAAATTTTGCTTTTTATAAACTTCCTTTGCAAGATATTATCCAACATTTTGAATACGCCTATTATGTGCAAAGTATCGCTACTGCCAAGGAAACACTCACCCACGATACAAAACGCCTAGAGGCATTACGCACCGCACAAACACTAGAGCATTTGCAAGAATATTCTTTTACCCTTTTGCGTGAATCTGTGCGGATTAGATATAACAATCGCACACAAAGACCTATTTTTAGCGAAAAGGATATGTTTAATAATGCAGAGCAGTTTTGCGATGAATACCCCATAATTTTTAGCACCACACACGCTATCAAAAATTGTTTTGGACGAGATTTTCTCTTTGATTATTTAATCATTGATGAAGCCTCGCAGGTAGATTTAGTAACAGGTGTTTTGGCTCTAAGTGTGGCTAGAAATATTGTGATTGTAGGAGATACAAAGCAATTACCAAATGTGATAGATTCTACAACATCTCAACAAATCCAAGAGATCACTACACACTATAAAATCCCCTCACGCTATGACTATGTGCAGCATTCTTTTTTAAGCTCTGTGTGTAGTGTTTTGCCAAATGCCCCTAGAGTTTTGCTCAAAGAGCATTATCGCTGCCATCCTAAAATCATCAATTTTTGCAATCAAAAGTTTTATGACAATGCACTTGTCATTTTAAGTGAAGATAATGGAGAAGCAAATGTGCTAGAAGTGTATGTCAGTCCTGCTGGCAATCACGCAAGGGGGCATTACAATCAAAGAGAAATTGACATTATTGCCAATGAAATCCTGCCAAGCACCACCATAGAGCCGCACGAAATAGGCATTATCACTCCCTATAATGAGCAAAAAGCACATTTACAAAATGCAGTGGGCGAGATTGAAGCAGACACTGTGCATAAATATCAAGGCAGAGAAAAAGACCTTATCATCATCGCAACTACCGATAATCAAAGCAATGATTTTATCGATGATAGCAAAATGCTAAATGTCGCCATTACACGAGCTAAAAAACAGCTAAAACTCATCGTATCTTATGATGTGTGCCATAAACAAAACACAAATATCAATGACTTTATCCGCTATATCACCTATCAAAGTGCAAAACCCATAGAAAGTAGCATTTATTCAATCTTTGATCTACTCTATAAAGCAAATGCACAAGCAAGAGAATTGTATCTCAAGGGTAAAAGGCGTATCTCACAATTTGATTCAGAAAATATTGCCTTTGCTTTTATCAAAGACATACTCCAGCAAGATTCTTACCATAGCCTTGATGTTTTGCCGCACATACCCCTTGCTAAAGTCATTAAAATAGATGAAGCTCTCACGCAAGAAGAAAAGCTCTATGCGCAAAATCCACTCACACATTTTGATTTTATCATCTATCACATTATGGATAAAGCTCCTTTGCTTGCTGTTGAGATTGATGGCTATGCGTTTCACCATACACATAAGCAGCTAAATCGTGATAGGCTTAAAGATAGCATTTGCAAAAAGCATAATTTTCCACTTTTGCGCCTTGGCACCACGCAAAGCGCAGAATCTAAACGCCTAAGAGATATGCTTCAGGCTTTGCTTTAAAAGATAAATGCGATATTGAATGTAAAAAGAGTTGCAAAAATTTAAAAATTTTAACGACAAGTTGGTAAGCTTCAATCTTGCTAAATTAAGTCATTAGATATTACAAATTCCACAAACTCCCTTGACAAACACTAGATGTCAGGCTTTATAATGCCAACTCAAATTTAAAGGATTTTTATGCAACACATTATTTTAAATAATGGCATTGCAATGCCTAGTATTGGGCTTGGGACTTATGGACTGCAAGGACAAAAGGGTGTGAAAATAATGCAAAATGCCCTGCAAATTGGATACAGACTCTTTGATACCGCACAAATGTATAAAAATGAAAAGGAGCTAGGCATAACACTCTCGTGGGCTATGCAAAGCCTAAAAGATTCTAATTTGCAAACAAAAGAATCTGGGGTTTTTAGCATTCATTCCACAACACATTTAGATTCTAACATTACGCCAACTTCAAGCCCACACAAGCAATCAGCCCATATAGAATCTAGCGAAGTTAGCTCAAACGATTTAAGCCGACCATTGCAAAGAAATGATCTTTTCATCACCACAAAGATTTCATCTAGTATGCCCTATAAAAAGGCGCGGCAAAGCATAGAGGGTAGCCTACAAAATCTAGGGCTAGAATATGTAGATTTGCTTGTAATCCACGAGCCTTACGCAAATGCTAAAGAAATGTATAAAGCCTGTGAAGAGGCGTATCACAAAGGGCTTATCCGTGCGATTGGAATCTCAAATTTTTATGGCAGATTTTTGGAGGATTTTTTAGATTCTGTGCGTATTAAGCCGGTGCTAAATCAAGTCCAAGCACATATTTTCTTCCAGCAAAATGACTTGAAAAAATTTCTAGAATCTAAAAATATACACTTGCAAGCGTGGAGTCCTTTAGCTTGTGGGAGAAATGGCATTTTTACAAATGCGACTTTGCAGGGCATAGCAAAAGCTCATCATAAAAGCATCGCACAAATTGCTTTGAAATTTTTGCTAGATAAGGGCATAAGCGTGATACCAAAGGCTTCAAGTTTAAAGCGATTGCAAGAAAATCTCGCACTCTTTGACTTTAGCTTAACGCAAAACGAGAGAGATTCTATCACACAGCTTGATAGTAATAAAAGCCTTTTTGGTTGGGACTGCTAGGGGTTTATTCACTTTTTACCCTATAATTACAAGAAACGACAAGGAAACAAATGGCATACACAATCATAGAAGTTGAGAAAATGACAGGGATTCCATCAAGAAAAATTAGATTCTGGCTTGATAAGGGGCTGTTCCCCTTTATAGAGCGTGATGAAAATGGGGTGCGTTACTTTGCAAAAAGTGATATAGGCTGGGTGGAGTGGGTGAATTGTCTAAGGAATTGCAAGATGAGCATTAAGGATATTAAGCACTACATTAGCCTTACAACAGGGGGTATGAAGAGTGCAAAAGAGCGTAAAACTCTGCTAGAGCGGCAGCTAAAAGTCCTTAACAAAGAGCTTGAGATTCTCAATGCGGCGTATAAAAAGGTAGAGCATAAAATTTCTATGTATGATGAAATGCTAAGAACAGGCATAGACTTTTTAAATCCTAATAGCAGGGATTATAAAAAGGGGCGTTAGTTATCTTGTGCTAGTAATTTGTAGCGTAAGAAATGCAAATTTTATCTTTAAGCAGGAGGGTTTAATAAAAATCCTAGATTTTGCCTGAACTACAACACCCTTGTGCTAGAATTTAGACAATCCTTTAGCAGCGAACAGGCTTGATAGGGATAGCAAGTGGTATCAAAACCCAGATTCAAATAATGCTTAAAAATTTATAATTTATCCGCAAACTCGCTATCAATAAACTTTCAACAATCCACAGCAAAATTTATCAACAAATTCACAACTTTCCCTTGACAAACACTAAGTGTCAGGCTTTATACTTTTGCTTTAGAATCTAATATGACTTAAAACGCTAGATTCTATAAATATTCAATACTAAGGAGATAAGTATGCAAACCAATAATTTTATCCTATCGGGTATATTGGCAAGTGCTATGCTGGTGTGTTTTACACAAGGAGCGGATTTAGCACAAGAGCTTACAAAAGAGGCAAAAGAGATAAAAGGAGATTCTAGAATCTTTAGTGGTGAAGTTAGAGTTACAATGCTTTTTGAGAAAAATGCGTGGCGAGATTTTAGCGGTGCAAGAGTGCATTTTAGCCCAAAGGCTAGGAGTGCTTGGCATACTCACCCAGCGGGGCAGACACTCATTGTTACACAAGGGGTGATTTACACAGGCACAAAAGATGGAATCGTGTATAAAGCAGAGGCAGGAGAGAGCATTGCTTGTCCGCCAAATGTAGATCATTGGCACGGAGCAGGGCTAGAATCTAGCGGCACTCATATCGCCCTAACGCAATATGATAAGGATTCTAATGTAGTGTGGGGACAGAAACTAAGTGATGAAGAGTATTTACAAGCGATTAAACAAACAGAGAAAAGGAAGTGATTATGCAGGATATAAGTAAAGCAAAAGCTATAACAAACGCCACGCCAAGCACAGATAGAGACATTTTCACGCGTGATTTAAATGGGGAGTTAATAAGCCCAGATGATAAGGACTTTTCACAGATTCTAGCCGTGATAGAAAACACGCAAAAGTTAGTCCATAGGCTAAATACGCAAATGCTAGATAAAGATTCTGTAAGGGCTGTTTTTAGCGAGATTGTGGGCTATGAAGTGGATAGTAGCTCGTGGATTATCCCGCCTTTTTATGTGGATTTTGGACGCAATATCAAGGTAGGCAAAAACTTCTTTATGAATAGCTCTTGCACTTTTATGGATAGGGGTGGGATAACGATTGGCGATGATGTGTTTATCGCCCCAAAGGTATGTCTCACTACAATCAATCACGACTTTGACCCTTACAATCGCAAGGCGACTTTTTGCAAGCCCATTGTGATAAAAGATAGGGTATGGATAGGGATAAATGCCACGATTTGCCCGGGCGTTACTATCGGGGAAAATTCAGTCATCGCCGCAGGAAGCGTGGTAACCAAAGATGTCCCTCCAAATGTCATTGTCGGCGGCAATCCTGCCAAGATTCTAAAAACGCTTTAAGAATCTTAGCTGATGTAAAGCTTAAATGGTGTTTATTATCTTATGTGTTTATAGGATATGCTAACCTTGCATATCCCCCTTGTGTGCTTGTCCCCACGCGCACATAGAATCCAAAATCGGTATGAGTGATTTCCCGCGAGATGATAGGCTGTATTCTACTTTTGGTGGGATTTGTGGGTTTTGCGTTGAGTGATTTAAACAACACGCCCTTTAATGCAGCGTTTAGGAGCGTTTATCACGCGACTTTAAAGAAAAATAGCGCATAAATCCCAAGTAGCCTAGAATCCACTTTTGACAAAACACTCAAATCCAAACCACAAGCCGACCCCCTCTCACTCGCGAGCTGATGAAACTCTCTCTCATTCGCGAGCCGACAAGGTCGGCGTGGCGATCCATAGCCTAGAATCCATTTTTCAAAAGTGGATTCTAGTGCAAAAGCAGTGGATCTATGGATTACTAAAGAAGCTGCGGCTTCGCCTTGCTTCGCCACGCTTTGCAAAGCAAGGCTTGCAATGACAAAAATGTAGATTCTAATAACAACGCCCAAAAGTGCCTAGAATCCACTTTTGCTTACGATCAGTGTGCTATACTTTAGGATTTTACTTAGAGACTTTATTTGAAGTGGGCTTGCCATATCACAAAGGATTTATATGTTACGACTTATCACGCTTTTTGCCATATCTTTCGCGCTTTGCTTGGGACAAGTGCTAGAGAGCTCTGCCATCGCACCCACACAAGAAGAGGCAAAAAGTGCTGCGCTTGATGAGCTCTCTCAAAGTATAGAAGTAAGCGTGCGTGCTAAGCACAGCATTATCCAAGCCCAGAGTCAAGAGCAATCCTATGAAGAAGTCATAAGCCATATCACCTTAGAATCCAGCTCGCAATTTATCCAGCCAAAAATCACCTACAAAAAGCTTAAGAAAAATCTCTATGAAGCAGCTATCTTAATCGATGACCCAGCCCCATACCACGCCGCGCTAAAGAAGCTTAGTGCTGAAATTGATGCGCTAAGCATAGGTGTTGAGACGCCTATCACGCAAAGGGACCTAAAGGAGCGCATTTATAAGCTAGAGAATATCATAGGCTTATATAAATCCTATCGCGCCTATGAGCTAGTGCTACTTGCTATGGGAGAGCCTATACACAGCGCACCTAAGCAAAATCTCGCCTATTTTGCCGCAAAGTATTCTTCTATCGATCCTAAGATGTTTGAGCGGCGTGCAGATTCTAGCTCTACTCAAGCTTCTTCAAAAGACATTGCTACAAGCAAAAGCTACTATTATAGCCGTGGCTACAATTCTAGCCAAGCACTCTTTGAAGCGATTAGGGCAGGCAATAGCGATGGCGTGTATTCCGCACTAAAAGATGGCATAAACCCAAACATTATGGACGATTTTGGCACGCCAGCTTTGATACTTGGGCTTACCAATCCAGACATCACCACCTTGCTACTAGAGTTTGGCGCAAACCCTGAAGAGGTTGATAATGAAGGACGCACGCCCTTGATTGCTGCCACAGATCCACGCATTAGCAACAAAACTTGCCGCAGTATTCAAGCTCTTTTAGAGTATAAAGCAAATCCAAACCACATCATAGCTTATGATGGCAGCACGCAAATCCCTTTAGTGCAAATGTATAACAACTACAATGAAATGGGCTTTGTCGGGGAGTTTTGGGAGAAGCAAGGTATATATGAGTGTAATAAGCGCGAGCTTGTAAAGCTCTATTTGCAAAAGGGTGCAGACATCAATTTGCGCGATGATTCTGGGCGGGGGATTTTGTATTTTGCTGCGATGAGTGGGGATATAGAGCTTGTGCGGCTTTTGCTAGATTCTGGTGCGAAGATTGATCCTAGTATTGATCGGGGCAACACAAACACCACCGCTGGCAAGAGTATCCAAGCTTTGCTAGATAGCAGAGCAAGCGCGCAAAGGTAACAAGCTAGAATCTATCAACAAAGGAAAAACCCTAAATACCAAAGGAGTGCAATGGTAAGAGTTTTTGTGATTATGAGTTTGCTAGCGGCGGTAGCTTTTGGCTTCCCTAGGGAGCTGACGCACACAGGGCTATTAAGTGATAGTGGCATAGTGAGTTATGATTCTCTCACATTTAGCGGGACTAATGGTGTAGAAGAAGTGAGCTTTGCTGGAGAGGTGGAGCTTACCGGTGTGCTTGAGAAAGGCTATGAGGGCGAAATGGAGGGGAGTCAAATGAGCCTAAGATTCTACCCTGATACAAATCTTAAGCTGCCATTTTTGTATCATAGTTTTATTAGTATAGATGAGCTGAAGAAGATAGATTTTACAAAGCATAGGGAAAATAGAGCTGTGCTTATTCATAATGCTAGGGAGCTGACATTGCCCGGCGAGCTTGGAATGGATAAAAAGATTTTTGCTATCGTGGCGGCTAGGGCAAAAGTGCGGCTTAAGGATTATAGATTCTATGGTGAGGGTGATGCGGGGCACGAGATTTATGCAAATATAGAACGCGTGGAGATTTTGAGCGGTATTTCTATCTCGCCTTTGGCTTATGAAGATTTAGGGTCTTTGCGTTTGAAATATAAATCTACAGATAGCTATATCAACCTACGCCAATCCCCCAATGGCACAATCATCACGCAAATTAAGCGCGAGTGTGTGGCAAAGGATTTTGGCGGAGGGGCTAGTAGCGAAGCTGGTGCGAGATTGTATTATGCAGGGGAGAGCCTATCGGCTAGGAGTAAGGGTAGCGCGCAAGATTCTGCTTGGCTTGGAGTGTTTTATTTCCCCAATGGCGCAAAAAGTCCAATATTTGGCTATATCCACGAATCGCAGGTGTTTTGTGCCTTTGGTATTGATTAGGCGCGTATTTTGGCTGATTTGATACACTTATCAAATATCTTAAACCTGCCATATCGCGCAAATTTAGAGCTAGATTCTAGGTGGTAGAATCTAGCTCTGTGGCTAGCTTTCAAAGTCAGTGATATTTTGCAGCATATAGCAGCTAATATCATCGCGTCCGTATTTGGTATAAAAATACCCTACAAGCTCCACAGCCCTATCATAGTCGATATATAAATCAAACCGCCCATACTGCTTGCGCCCACTTACTTGCTCTCTTTGACTAATGAGTAAATCGCGCAAGGCATATTTATCACAAGAGCTATAATAAAAGTCATTAAATCTGCGCTCTAGCAGCGCATCGACAATGTGGTCTTTAAGCTTACTATCGGCATAAATTTGTAGCCAGCTACACATAATCTCCCTTTCTACACGATTCGTATGCGTTTAGCGATGATCCTAAACATCGCCGGCAGTAGTAGCAATGTCAAGGAGCTAGAGGTTACAAGCCCGCCTAGCACGACAATGGCAAGGGGCTTTTGCACCTCGCTTCCCACACCGCTTGAGAGCAGCATAGGCACAAGCCCAAATGCCGCGATAAAGGCGGTCATAAGGATAGGGCGTAGCCGCCTTTTTGCCCCCATTTCTACGGCTTCATCGACACTTTTACCCTGCTTAATAAGCTCTTTAAAATACCCTATCATCACCACGCCATTAAGCACGGCGATACCAAAGAGCGTGATAAAGCCAATGCTCGCTGGCACAGAGATATACTCCCCAGATAAAAAGAGCGAGATAAGCCCACCTGTAACGGCAAAGGGGATATTGAGCAAAATCAGCAATGCCAAAGGCACGCTTTTAAAAGTGAAGTAGAGGATAAAAAATATCACCACAATGCTTATAGGGATCACCACCGCAAAGCGTGCGTTGGCTCGCTGCTGATTTTCAAACTGCCCGCCAAAAGTGATGTAGTAATTTGGCGGGAGCTTCACTTGCGCGGAGATTTTTTCCTTTGCTTCATCGACGAAGCCGCCTAAATCGCGATTTTCTACATTGCTACGCACGACACTCATTCTGCGATTATTCTCACGCACGATTGTTACAGGACCATCGACTTCTTTAATTTCAGCAATGGAGCTAATTGGCACGACATAGCCGCGTGATGAAAACATCTCCAAAGCTTCAAGCTTAGTAATATCCGTAGATATTTCTGGGTCTTGGCGGATAATCACAGGCACGCGTGCCACGCCCATAGGGATATAGGAGACAATAATGCCCTCTAAGGAAGATTTCATAAATTTTGCAAACTCATCGACACTTACGCCTACATTGCTCATAATGTGCTTTTCTGGGGTTATGTAAAGATAATTTACCCCTTCATTAAGCGTGGTGAAAACCTCACTACTGCCTCGCACCCCTTGCAAAATCCCTCGAATTTGCTTACTAAGCTCATTGAGCTTGTCAATATCATCGCCAAAGATTTTGATCGCCAAATCCCCGCGCACACCTGTAAGCATTTCTGAAATCCGCATATCAATAGGCTGGGTAAAAATAAAGCTAATCCCTACAAAGCTTTGCAGGGATTTTGTGATTTTCTCAAGCACTTCTTGCTTGCTTTTTGCCTGCCATTTTTCTTTAGAGATAAAGGAGATAAACATATCGCTTTGATTAAGCCCATCAAGACTAAGTCCTAGCTCATCAGTCCCTGTGCGTGCGACAATTTCTTTGACTTCTGGGACCTTTTCTTTAATCGTTTTTTGGATACGCAGTAGCAAATCGCGCGATTGTGTAAGCGAGACAGATGGTGTCATCTCCACCATAAGCACCGCATCGCCTTCATCAAGGGTCGGCATAAATGATTTACCCACAAAAGGAAAGAGAGAGAGCGAGAGAAACAAAAATACAAATGCACAGCTAATGACTAATTTACTATGACTTAGGCAAAAGTGTAGGGTGGGCGTGTAGATTTTATAAAAAAAGCGCGTGATAAGTGTTTCTTTATGCTCTTTGGTCTTTAGCACAAGAGAGGCGACTACGGGGATCACAGTGATTGAAAGCACCAAAGAGCCTAAAAGGGCGAAAACTATGCTTTTTGCCAAAGGGGCAAACATCTTGCCCTCTAAGCCCTCTAAAGTAAGGATTGGCACAAAAAATACGATGATGATGATGATCCCACTTACCACAGAGACAGAGATCTCCTTGCACGCGCGATAGAGGGCGTGTAGCTTTGTTGTGGTGGTATTAGAGCTTAGCTTTTCAAAGGCATTTTCCACCATCACCACAGCAGAATCCACCAAGATCCCAATGGCAATGGCTAGCCCACCTAGGCTCATAAGATTAGCACTCATACCATTTAGGCTCATACAGATAAACGCCACAGAAAGCGCACAGGGTAAAATCACGCTTACAGCAATCGCTGCACGCAAATCCCCTAAAAACAAAAACAACAGCACCACAATTAGCACAATGGCTTCAATCAGCACTTTTGTAACATTATCGACTGCCTTTTGTGTGAGATCGGAGCGATCATAGAAGACTTCTAGCCGCACGCCCTCTGGGAGCAGAGGCTTTAGCTCATCAAATTTTTCATAGATTTTTTCTATGGTTTCTTTGGAGTTTGCGCCTTTAAGTGAAAGCACGATCGCCTGTGTCGTCTCACCTACGCCATTTTTGGTCGTAAAGCCTAGCCTAGTCATATAGCTTGTGCTTACTTCAGCAAAGTCCCCAATCTTTACAAAGCCTACATTTGTTTGTATCGCTAGCTGGGCGATTTGCTCTGGGGTGAGCGCGGCGTTTTGGATTTTGACCAAGAAGTTTTCGCCATCTCGATCCACGCGCCCTGCGCCGTCATTTTTCAAACTTGCTTCAAGAGCGGATTCTAGCTGGGTTATCGTTACCCCAAGTCTCGCCATATCATTAAAATCCGGGATCACCACAAAGGCTTTGGCAAAGCCCCCAAGCGAGCTTACATCTGCCACGCCTTTGATCTTCCTAATCTCTGGGCGGATAATGAAGTCTAAAAGCTGGCGTTTTTCAAGATTAGAGATATTGCCCTCAATAGTGAACATAAACATATCTGAAAGCGGCGTTACAATAGGTTGCAAGCGCACATCAACACCACTTGGGAGATCAGCTAGCACATTTGCTAGCCGCTCGTTTGTCATCTGGCGTGCGAGATAAATATCCACACTATCATCAAAATCTAGCACAATATCCGCGATAGCATATTTGGAAGTGGAGCGCAAGAGCTTTTGCCCAGGTAAGCCTTGAAGCTCTAGCTCTAAGGGGCGCACGACTCGGTTTTCTACTTCTTCTGGTGCCATTCCGGGGGCTTTGACAGCTACGCGCACTTGGGTTGATGAGACATCAGGGAATGCATCAATAGCAATGCTTAAAAAGCTATACCCACCAAAAAGCAGCAATGCACACGCGCAAATCATTATGATAATGCGCTGCATTAAAGACCATTCGATGATTTTTGCTAGCATTATTGCCCCTCGACCCCGATATTGTTAATTAGCCCTTTTAGTGCTACAAGTGTGCCAGAGGCGATTTGCTCATTGCCCTTGAAGCCCTTGCCATCAATGATAAAGGACTTGCTGCGCTTTTCTATGACTTGCACGACTTTTGGGAGATAGCCATTAGGGGTTTTGACAAAGATGAGATTGTCTTTAGCATTTTTAATCACAGCCGTTGAGGGCACGATATACGAGCCTTTGGGCTGCTTGCCCTCGATATAGATGTCAGCAATCTCGCCTACGCGAAACGAGCCTTCTTTGAGATCGGCGATCGCGGTTATGGAGTTGTTGTTTTTATCCACGACTACGGATATGGTGGTGATTTCACCGACATATTGTCCTTTTTCACTATACACCCTAGATCCGGGTAGCACATAGTCGGAGACAGAAAGCGGGATTTTGATACGCGCTAGGAGGTTGTTGTTTTTAGAGATTCTTACATAGGGGGTAAAGGCTGGGATTTTCTCGCCGGTATTTTTAGGCGCGACAGAGAGGATCCCGCTCGCACTCGCCACCACACGGAATCCAAAATTCCCCCTAGGTTTATCTGGATCAATCCCAAAAAGCTTGAAAGTATTTCTTAGCTGACTTAGCTTGAGATAAAGCTCTCTGCTTGCAAGATAGCTTTGCTGATATTCTCGCTGGGAGATGACACCAGCTTGGAATAAGTCTTTATCTTTTTTGGCGATTTCTTCTGCGACTCGGTGCTTGTTTTGGGTGTTTTCTAGCTCGAAAAAGAGATTATTTAACTCATTAGAGCTAATCTCACAAATCTCATTGCCCTGTTGTATCTGCTCACCTTCTCGCTTATAGATCGCCACTACCACAACATCAAAGGTAGAACTTTGTGTCGTGGAGTCTTTGTTGTCAAAGTCGATGAAAGCATTAAATGGCACGCCGCGTGTGATGCTTGGGTTTTTTATGGGAATGTCTTTAATGCCTAGTCCTTGTGCTTGGACAGCATTTAAGCGCACTTCTTTGTAGCCATAGAGTGTGCCAAATGCGATTAACACGCCTAGAATGTATCGTTTCATTGTGTTTCTCCTATCATTGTCCCTAAGGTTTCTTCAAGTAGCGATTGTATGCCTATATACTCTAGCTTTGCATCTGCTAGCGTGATAATGCTATCCATATAGGAATTTTGGTAGGCTAGGTATTCAAACAAGCTGATTTTCTGCGATTCATAGGCGATTTTGCCCATTTCTACTAGGTCTTTTTTGTTTTGGATATTTTCTTGCTGGAGTTCTATGAAGCTTTTTTTGGATTCTAGTTGATCAAGATAAGAATCCACACTGATGAGCAAATTGTTTTTTGTGATCTCGCTCTCACGCACACTGCCGCTATGCAGGGCTAGCCACTTGCGCTTTAAATGCGTGTTTTTGGGCGTGATGGGTAGCGGGATAGAAAATCGCAGCTGGGCATTGTCGCTGGACTCTGCGTGTGCGATCCCACCACCTAGCTCAAAGGCTTCAAAGCGGTCGCGATTGGCGAGCTTGGCGTTTGTTTGATAATTTCTAGCTTGCAGGGCTAGGATATCCAAATATGGTGAAACCTCTAGCTGTTTATAGGCGGATTCTGGCTCTATGTGCGTGTAGCTAAAGTGTAGATTATCAACAACTATATCGTGCAAGCTATCAAGAATCTCATCATCGACTTTTTCTTGATCGATCGTGTGGGCTTCTACAAGCCCTAGGAGCTGATGTAGTGTGCGCTGCAGCTCTAGGAGCTGGGTTTGGGTCTGCATTTTTAAAAGCTTGGCATCAAGGTAGGAGTTATTAAAGCTAATATAGTCCTTTTTAGACATACTGCCTGCATCAAGCTTTGCTTTAGCGATTTGTAGCTGGTGGTAGAAATTACTCTCTCTTTGTGTCGCGACATTGTATTTTTCTTTGGTAAGGACATAGGAGAGATAGAGTCGTTTTGCAGCGATATAGGCTAGCTCTTTGTAGAGTTTATAAGCTTTATCATATTGCTCAATTTGTATGCGCAGGCTCTTATGCAAAAGTGTTTGCACCCAAGGAAGCTTAGGGCGGAGCATCACAAGTGCCGTTACAGAGACTTCGTTTTTGCCTAAAGCATTTTTGACAAAGCCTGTATCCACCTCTGTATAGGGCGACTCCCACGAGTTTGTCGCACGCTGGGTTTCTAGCAAGCTTTGAAATTGTGCTTTGTTTTGCACGAGATTTATGCTATTTTGCTCCACGGCTTCAAAAAAGGCTTGCTTGCTGATAGGCTGCGCGTGTAACAATACACCTAAGCATAGGGCTATGCTGATCTGGCACGCCTTAGCCACAAAGATTCTCCCCAAATATGTCTTCAAGAAGTATGTTTCCAAGCACCTTGCTACACTCCAAAGATAGTTGAAAAGTGGATTCTACAAAGATTTTTTAACCATTGTGTTAATCGTTTAAAATTTATAGCCTACCCAGAGCTTGCTTACCAAAGTCCTAGAGTAGCGCACTTCATCTAAATACACAAGCGTTAAGTGCCACTTGATTTTTGGGAAGTCTAGCTCTAGCTCGCCTACGACTTGATTAGAGTAATGCACATCAGGGGCAAAAAACATCGTCCTCCCAAGCCCGATAAACCCCCCTAGCTCACAGGATTTGCCTAGCATTATCCCACGATAATCAAGCTTAATATACCCCGTGCGCCCGCCCTCGCCATAAATGTAAGTGTTGTATTCTAGCGGGTTATTATCCGCATAGATGGGCAGCAGATTTGTGGCTTGATTTTTGTCATTGACCACTGCGCCAAGTGAGAGATGGAAGTAGCCAAAGCCAAGCAGCCCTTCAAGATGCGCCACGCCGCCATTAAGCTTGCCAAAACTGCCCTTTTGATAGCAAGCAAGCCCCACTTCCTCTGCGACTTGTGGGTTAGCACAAAGATTTGGGTCTTGTATCCCAGCACTCACAAAGGTCCCGTGTGCCTTAATCCCCAAATCCCAGAATCCAAAGTCCTTCGTATAGCGCACAGCAAGTCCGCTAGCGACATACAAGCTAGCTAAATAATTTGCATATAAACGCAGCCCAAAATGCTCTTTTTGGTAATTTGCATCGGCGTAAAAATGCTTATTGATCGCATAGCCTTGATGCTTTTCATAGAGATCTTTTATATAGCCATAGCGCGTGTTTTCTGCTGGGTTGGCGTAAGTTTGTCGGTAGAATCCCCCAAGTGCCAAGCGCACCCCCTTTATATCTGCATAAATCTCCGCACCCTCTAAGTAGTCTCCTATCCACTCATATTCTGCATCATATCGCCCTACACGAAAGCCCATATTCTTATGCTCATAGCCTATAAAAAGTGCTGGCAAATGCACAGCATCGCTTGTATAGAAGAGATCCTTTGCTTCATCGTTATTGATAAGCAAAGAGTAGATTCTAGGGTCTGTTTGCATATCATAGCGCGTGATAGGTCTAGCGGCAAAGTCTGCAAGCTTCCCAATGGCAGAAAACGCCCCCCCTAGGTAGAATCCATAAAATCTCTCGCTCTCTAGCGATAGCTTTGTCCATAGTCCGCTATATCCCGTGGCAAAGGGCGCACTAAATAAAGTAGAATCCAAATGCGCCGCAGTGGTAAAGGAGGCTAGATCAATGTCTTTAACCCGCAAAAATGATGTATGTGTCCTACTAGTATCGCTACTTAGTCCTATATCTAGTGATGATATAGGAGCTTCTTTAGCTTTAGGGATAGTAGATTCTAGGGATTCTTGTGTGCTAGCTAGGAGAGCCACTCCTATCATAATCCACAACCACACCAAGCGCATAGCAATCCTAAATGGCTAATTCTTTCAAATCCCCTATGGTGCAAAACTCCGCATAAATCGCATAAAGTAGTGATTTGCGATTGCGGCGCAAGGCTGGGTCTTCATCATTGACAAGCACGCTAGCAAAAAACACCTCCAGCTCTTCTTTGAGTGAAAAAAGCGCGTCAAGTTTATGCTGCGGATGCGTGAGAGCGGGGAGATTGAGCGATAGGAGCTTGTTGTAGAGGGCGGATTCAGGGGGGGTTAGGAGTGAAGTGTCAAGACTTTGTAAAATCGCTTGTGTGTTGGTGGATTCGGCTTTACTAAAGAAACTTGCTGCGACTTCGCCTTGCTGCCGCAAGACTCGCAATGACGATGAAGCGGATTTTTCACCCTGTGCTTGTTTTTTGCTCTCGTTTTGGGATTCTAAGATTGTGGAGCTAGAATCGTGGTTTTGCGAGCCGCGCAAGGAGATAAGACTTGGTTGTCTATCGACACAGCGCGACGAAGCAATCCACGATTCTAGCCCACAAGCTGAATCCCCCATAATATCTTTAGTGATATTTGCCACGCGCTTAAACACTGCCATAAGTGCTTCTCTATCATCGCGCACAAGCAAGGATTCTAGGGCTTTGGCATTGCTAGCGATAGTGCAGAGATCTGCGCTTATCCCCCTTGAAGCGGAGCGGAAAATTTGTGCTGGTATGTCTAAAATGGATTCTAGTCGCTCGATGATAAACCCCTGCAATCGCGCGAGATTCTCTTGGCTAATATCATAGGCACAGATTCTAGCCATATCGCCTAGGATCTGCTTCACATCAAAGGCTAGATTCCACTCTAGGGCGATTTTTACCACACCATTTGCCGCACGGCGTAGGGCATAAGGGTCTTTTGAGCCACTAGGGATTGTGCCGATACTAAAAAGCCCGAGCAAGCTCTCAAGCTTCCCACTAAGGGCTACAATCGCGCTTATTTTGCTGCTTGGCAGGGCAGAGTCCTCGCCATTTGGGAGGTATTGCTCTTTAATGGCTTGGGCGATGTCGTGCGAGAGTCCTTGTGCTAGGGCATAGTAATGCCCCATAATCCCCTGCAGCTCCGGAAACTCCCCTACCATTTCACTAAGCAAATCCGCCTTAGAATACGCGATTGCTTGTGTGATCTGCTGGCTATCTTGCTCATACAATCGCGCCAAATACGCGCTGATGATCTCCTCTCTGTTTGTTTTATCTAGCATAGAGCCTAGCCCATCGACATAGGCGATACTTGCCAAAGGTTTTTTGTCTAATGGCGTAGCGCAGTCATTGCGATAGAAAAATTCTGCATCGCTTAGGCGCGCTTTTAGCACGCGTTCATTGCCGCTGATAATCGCACTAAACTCATCGCAAAGCGCGTTTGCCACGACAATGAAGCCATTATACAGCCGCCCATTTTTGCGCACGGCAAAATATTTTTGATGCTCTTTCATTGAAGTAGTGATAACCTCTTCTGGCAGGGCTAAAAATCGCTCATCAAATCCCCCTAGCAGCGCGGTAGGATACTCTGTGATAGCGACAATTTGGGCTAAAAGAGCAGAGTCTAACTCTACTTGCAGGCTAAAAGTGGATTCTAGGGCTTGGATCTGCTCTAAGATCCGCTGCTTTCTCTCATCAGCACTAAGGATCACGCCGCCATTTTTCAGCTTATGCAAGTAGTCATCAAGCCCTGTGATTTGCACCCACGCTTCCTTTGCGCACATTTCTTGGGCGGCATTATCAAAAGTGGATTCTAGGAGGTCTTGTTGTTTGGGGGTGTAGGAGCGGTGCAGGAGTGTCGCTGCTTTGCTTTGCTGACCGAATGTTTGCGGTGATCGGGCTTTTTGTGTTTTGGCGTTGGCATTATCAAAAGTGGATTCTAGGGCTTGTGTCGATGTTTGTGTGGATTGCCGCGCCACTGCTTCCGCAGTGTCTCGCAATGACGATGAAGCCGATTTTTCAATATCGCCCCGATTGTCTCCCAAGATTCTAGGATTTGCGGTGGGGCTAGTGGTGCTTTTTGTGGATTTTGGGGCAGAGCTAGACTGATGGTCTGCGGTTGCCCTAAAATCCACAAAATCGCCGCTATGGCTACCCAAAGCCGAATCTATCGCGCTAGAATCTAGTAGTATCATAATATTACGGATTGGGCGGATAAAGCTCTCACTCCCACTGCCCTCTTGAGCGTCCCCCCAGCGCATACTCTTGCCAAAGTGTAATGAGCGGATAAATGCCACTACTACCTCGCCTAGCACCTGCCTAGATTCTAGTCCGGCTTGAGTTTTGCGGACATAGAGGACTTGCTTGCCGTCTTTTTCTACTACTTGCAACAAGGACTCAGCCTGTGGGCTAGAATCCTGTGCGGAGTTTTCAATACCGCCCCGATTGTCTCCCAAGATTCTAGGATTTGCGGTGGGGCTTTGCAAGTTTTGAAAATTTTGGGGAAGGTTAGCGGACTCCCTGTCCGTGCCTTTCACAAAATTTTCAATCTTGTCAAATTGCTCACCCAAAGCCGAATCTATCACCCCTGCCTTTTTACAAAACCCTAGTCCTGCTTTACTAAGCCCCTTACTCCTATCACCATCAATAAAAGCTATCGCCAAAGGCGGTCCAAAAAATTCTTGTATCTGCGCAGCAGTATGCGTAGGAAAAGCGCGACTATAAATAGCAATCCTGCGGGGTGTGTAGTGTAGCTCGCAAGGGGCTTGTATGTGAAACTGCGCTAATGCCTGCTCCCATTTGTGCGCGATATTGCCCCACTCTTTGAGAAAGGGGAGTGCGGGAAGCTCTTCTGTGAGAATCTCTACTAGCAGCTCTTGAGTTGCTTGCAAATCGCTAGATGACATCAGTGTCCTTGTCTTTGGGTATAATGCGCCATTGTAGCAAATCCAATATTAAAAGGCTTTTATGAAATCCCCCAAGCTATCTGCGATCCTTGCGCTGTGCTGCGCCTTTAGCGTATTGCAAGCAGCTCCTAGCGCGAAATTCCCCCAAGTGGAGTGCGCTAATCTCAACCGCTTCACCAAAGCCCAAAGAGATCACATCATTTACGCCTATAACTTTGGCGCACCAAAGGGTATGGGCTACACGATGGCGGCAATCGCGTGGCAAGAGTCGTGTGCTGGGGCATATATGATGAATTTTTCTGATCCTTCTGCTGGGCTTTATCACGCGCATATCCCTGTGGTGCTTAAATACTACTCTAGTTATAGTGATACACCTTTTACGCGCAATGTTATGGGACAGCTGCTTATCGATGATAGGAGGTTTGCTAGTCAAGTGGCGTTGGACTCGCTGATGTATTGGCATAAATACCACAAGGGCAATCACAAAAACATCATCAAATCCTACAACAAAGGCTTCAAATGGGAGAAAGATCGCGCGAGCAATAAACTCGCAGAATCCTACTATCTAAGCATTGGGAAAAAAATCCGCGCCCTAGAATCCTATATCCCCAAATACTCGCGCGTGAAAAACCAAAGCACATTGATAGAGCTGCACGATAAAAACAAATCCGCTGCCACAATCAATGCCCGCATACAAAATGCCAAACCCCCTAAGCAAGCCCCGCACTCTAGCTCCCAAGCTCTCCAAAAAGCCCCAAACCAAAACCCAAAGCCTAAGCAAGCACACCCCAAGCCCCAAACCTCTCCAAAAAGCCCAAGCCCCAAAGCTCCCTTGCAAGATGATTTTGTCGATCTCCCATTAGAGGGCAGCCCAAATCCTAGCTCTAAAGCACCTAATAACTATGATGCAAACTTTGAAGACTTCACGCTCATTTTTGAAGGACACTAGATTCTAGGATTTGCGCTATGTATTTAGCGCAAAAGGCTCATTAGCTCTATATGATGAAAATACTCTGCTATCGCATAGGCATTGCAGCCATCGCTATTTTTATGCTCTTTATTTGCACCTTTGGCTAAAAGCTTTTTGACACATTCCACTTCGCCAATCTCTGTGGCAAAGAGCAGTGGGGTAAAGCCATTGCACTCTTTTTCTACATTATCGACATTGCTAGTGGATTCTAGTAGCAGATCAAAAATCGCATAATACTCTTTAAGAAAATGCCTATGCCCTTTGGTTATCCTTGCTAATGCTACTTGCAATAGCTCTGGGTGATTAAACATTTCATACACATTGTGTAGTGTCTCATCATCAAAGATTGACTCACTTAGGCTCCCCTTGCTCGCAGAAATGATCTGCTCCTTGCTCATTGCGGATATGGCAGCAGATGGATTAGGCACATTGCCCTTAGCCCAAGCAATACACTGCAAGCAATAATACAGCGCGCCTAGATTGTCTCTATCACAAGTGTGTGCGTCCATATCCGCCCCAAAATCCAGCAGTAGCTTCACTACTTCCACAAGCCCTAGAGAAATAGCAAGAGATAGTGCGGTGTGCTTTTTCTTCCTTAGTCTTGTGTTTAGGGCTTCTTGGCTCATCTTTGGGATAAGCAGTGCGCAAAGCTCTAGGGCTTTTTGCTTTTGCGCCTCATTGTAGCATTGCCAAGGCTCGCCCAAGCCTTGTAATGCAAATATCAGCACACTTCCCCCATCATCCTTACGCCAATTTACATCAGCCCCAAGCTCTATGAGCCTTTTGCTAGATTCTACATCAAGGATTCCGCAAGTGTGAGCAAGCTGGCTAATGGGATTAGGGTAAATATCTGTGATCATTTTATCGGGCTTTGTGAAGTCTATGGGTAGATTTTTTAGTGTTTCATTATCGATTGCAAAGTGATTAGGCGAGAAAAGTGCAAACTTCTTCTCCTGCTTTTTTGCACGCTTTTGCTCTAAGATCCCTTGCTCATCTTTGTGGAATAGCAGCGTAAATTTATGCCTAAAATCCTGCACCAAATACCCCACATCATCTGCCTGACTCACTAGCCCTAAAAAATACGCGCTTTTGTAGAATTTGCTTAAAGGTGCTTTGGCATTATTGACATCAAGTTCGTTTTGGCGTGTGAGATTGGCACTAACTGCTATGCCTTCTTCTACTACTTTTTTATAATTTTCTCCCATTACGCCTTTGCCATACTCTAAGGCATTTAGATAATGCTCTTGGGCGTTTTTGAGTAGCTCTTTTTGCTTGTCCTTTGTGTGAGAGTCTCGCGCTTTATGAGCGTAGAATCTCCCTTGCATAAAGTGCAGATATGGATCATTTTTATAAGTATTTAGGCTTTTTATTTCCTCTAGCCCGTCTTCAAATGCCTTTTCATTAAGCGGCTTATCTGGCAAGCTCGCTGTAAAAAGCTTGCCCTGTGCCTTAGCATAGCTCTCAAATGACTTATCAAGAAGCTCTAAAATCTGTGGCTTTGTTAAGCTGATAATATGCTTTGGATTTCTCAAAGCTTGCATACACGATTGCAGATATATTGCGCAATCTAAAATCTTATCACCACAAGTGGGAGCAAACGCACGCGAAGGCACAAAAAAGTCAATATGATCAAAGTAGTGCTTATGTGCAATGTAAAAGCGATCCCCTAGCTGCTTGGCGAAGTTTTTCAAGGCTTCTTGGGGTATTTGATTGATATTTTTTAGCATACATATTGCAAAGATATTGTGAGCAAAATAATCTGCTAGTATATTGAGCGCATTTTTTGCTCCGCGTGCTTGGCTAGCACAGGTATTTAGCACTTGGTCTAATAGCTCTCTACTCTCCAAAAATCCAAATACATTCATAAGCCGATAGTGTGCGATAAGCACTTCACACAGCTCTTTGCCGAAGTATTTTCCTGCCCAGCTGAAAAAGCCATCAACAAGCTTGGCGATATGAAGCAGCGAGCTAATTTGCGTTGGCGATAGGTTTTCACAATATGTAGCAATCTGGCTGATACCTTGGATAGATTTGTGGCTTGGGGTGTGGCTGCCATTGAGCCAGCTTGCGATACTTTTGCTTAGGGTTTCATCACTTTTTATATCGCTGGGATTTTGCGCTTGGGTATTGGTGTTGATTAGCAGTGTTGTAAGGATTTTGCTATATTCAATGTTTTCAAAGCTATTGCGATCTCCACTTATCTCACAATATTTCTTTAAATCCACATCATTTGCGATAAAGGCAATGGCTTTTTGCACTGCGCTTTGCTCCCCCCCCCCCCACAATTATTTCAGGCAAAATCCTATCGATTATTAAGCCTTCGTGCTTGCTATCCATAATGTATTCAAACAATGGCGCGATAAAAGGGATCACAAAATGCACCAAAGTAGCAAAGTCAAGCTGCTTTTGGCTAGCACCTAGTGTCTCTATATGACTAGTATAGCTTTCATAATACTCTAGCGCATTGCCCAAAATCGCTTCAAGTGAGCGCGGATCATCAGCGCAGAGCACAGAAGCGATACGCTCTATAAGCGTATCGCGAATATCTTTATACTCGCGCAATGAAAGCTCATCATTTTTCCTAAATCGCTCAAGCTCTTTGCTGCCATAGTGTGAAATCTCTAGGATTTTACATAGCTCGCAGATGATCTCGCTTGCGCCATAAAATCTCGCAAATGTTTTCATAGTGCTTCTTTAGTTTGGTGATATAAGTATTGTATCTAAGCGATCCCATTGGTGTAAGAAAAGCCAATGACAAGAAACTGCAGCGTTAAGATTCTAGCTTTGTAAATTCGTGTCGCTCTCATTTCGTGCATTATAGATAGCATCTCTACTAGAATCCACCTTGCAATGTCTGCAAAGTCATTGCAAATTTATGAAAGGAGATGGCAATGGGAAGAGGACAACCTTCTAGTAATCCTAATGGAGCTGGGTGGCCTTCTACAACCGGTAACCCAAGCGGCGGCGGCAGAGGCAATAACACATCTAGCAAATAATCCACGCCCCTTTGCAAAGGGGCTACTTCATACGCATTAGCTACATTCTACGCTACAATACCCAGCACTTACAATACTACTTGATCACAAGGACCACTATGACATTGCTTGATAGTATTTTGCTTATTGCGTTGTTTGGATTAGGTGGGGTAGGGGCTTTGCTCTATGCGCGCTTTATCGCCGCACAAAAGGCTTTGCACTTAAGCGAGACACTTCGCCAAGAAGACAGGCTCAAAACCCAAGCCCTAGAATCCACCGCCAAATCCCTAGAATCTAGCCATATCCAAGCACTCCAAGAAATCGCCAGCCTAAAGGCTATGCTTAATACTGCCAATAAGCGGTTCCAAGAGCAGCGCGCAGAATCTGCTCGCCAAAAGACAGAGCTACAAGATAAATATGAGCAAGATCTCTCCAAGCTTGAAGCGCAGTATAAACTCTCTCTAAGCACCTTGCAAAGTGAGCTAGCAAAGCACCTAGAGCTACAAAAGACCGCCTTGCTGAATGAAAATAAGCTCGCACTCACTAAGGATTCTAAAGCGATTTTAGATGAGGTTTTCACGCCGCTTAAACAACGCGTTGAAGAGTATCAAAAAAATCTTTTGCAAAATGAAGCCAAATTGAAAGAAAACATCGACAACGCCTTCAAATACTCCCAAGAGATGAGCAAAAGTGCGCAAGAGCTAGGGCGGATCCTAAAGGGTGATAAGAAGCTGCGCGGAAACTTCGGCGAGCTGCAGCTAAAAAGGGTGTTTGAGAGTAGCGGACTTATCCAAGGTAGGCAGTATAGTCTCCAAGAGCAGCTCCACACGCAAGGCGGGCGATATATCCCTGATGCGATTGTCAGCCTTGATGAAAAGCGCAAAATCATCATCGATGCCAAATTCCCCCTGCCAAATGCCGTAACTTGCGATGATGAGACAGAGATAAACACCCAAGAAATCGCGCAAAATCTCAAAGCGCGTATCGATGAGCTAGCAAGCAAACCCTATAAAGACATAGAAAATGCCTATGATTTTGTGCTGCTTTTTATCCCTTATAACAATATCTTAGATCTAGCCTTAGAGGCGGATTCTAGCTTGTATGACTATGCGTATTCTAAGCAGATTTATCTCACCACGCCGCATACGCTTTTTATGGCGTTAAAGACGATTGCTATCACTTGGCAGCATATCCAAAGCGATAAGAATATCAAGCAGGCATTTGATGAGATCGGGAAGTTTTATGACAAGTTTGCCGATGTGTGCAGTGATTTTGACAAAATGGCGCGAGGCTTGCAAAGTGCGCAAAGTGCAGCAAAAGATATGAATACAAAGCTGCGAGGCAAGGGCGGACTAGAATCTAGATTTGATAGATTAAAAGCCCTAGGGGCAAAGACGAAAAAATCAATCCCACAATCAAAATCGCTCAACCACACTAGCCATAGTGATGATATAAGCGATGAGCCAAGAGAGAGAGTGAGTGAGGGAGAAAGAGAGGGAGAATGCGATGAGGGAGAAGATAAGCAAGAGTGAGAATCCAAGCCGCCCTAGAATCTAGATCCATTTATCGACTATTTGCCCTATGTGGCGCGACTATCGGCAGAAGTGGCAGCGGTAGTAAAAGTGGATTCTAGTAATTTGCCTTGTGGGCTTGTGAAAGGCTCATTATGCGCGACTATCTCAATGATCTTCCCAGAATCCATAAGCACAATACGATCGCAAAATGCGCGTGCTAAGGCGAGATTATGCGTGATACATAGCACGCTTAGATGTCGCTTGTCTGTGAGATTATTTGCGTGCATTGTAGCGATGAAATCTAGGATCATCGCTTCAGTGTGGCTATCAAGACTTGAAGTGCTTTCATCAAGGATTAGCAGCTGTGGCTCTACAACAAGGGCGCGGGCGAGATTGATCCTAGCGGCTTGCCCGCCAGAAAGCATAGCAGGATAGGTGTGCAAAAGTGCGCGGTCTAAATCTAGTGCGCTTAGTATGGGGAAGATCTTTTGCTCTTGCGCGGCTTTATCAGTAATGCCGCGGAGATGATGAAGCCCTTGGGTGAGACTCTGCCAAATAGTTTGATTAGGATTTAGCGCGCTTATGGGATCTTGGAAAAGTAGCTGAATATGGGAGTAAAAATGTCGGCGAGACTTTAAGCTCTTGTGAGTCTGCCAATGCGCTGGGTAGGTGATCCGCCCGCTAGACTCTCTCTCTAGGCGTGCGATAAGCTTTGCTAGCGTGCTTTTACCACTGCCGCTTCTACCCACAATGCCAAGCCTCTGTCCTGCATATATCTCAAGTGAGATAGAATCTAGCGCAGTGGTGGCAGAAGCAGTGGTGATAGGATAGATTTTGCTGATATGTCGCAGGCGCAAAAGTCTCAAAGTGGATTCTAGTTTTTGCCTATCATATATCGGTGTATGTGTAAATGGATTATAAAAACCTCGTATATCATTGATGATCTTTCCAGCGTCTATATGATAGCTTCTATCAGCTATGCGCATAAGCCTAGTATCGTGCGTGATGAGCAAGATCCCTATCCCACGCTCCTTGCAAATGCGTTGCAATATCTGCATAATCTCTTGCGTGGCAATGGCGTCTAAATCGCTTGTAGGCTCATCGGCGATGAGAAATTGCGCATCTGCAAGCAGGGCGATAGCGATCATCACTCGTTGTAGCTCACCTCCACTCATCGCAAAAGCATAGCGATCTAGCACACTAGAATCCAGCCCTAGTGTATCTAGCAAGCTAGCGATTTGCTTAGGATCATAGGCTTTGCCCCACGCACGCACGCTTTCTGCGATGTGGCTTTGCATCGTGTGAAGTGGATCAAAGCAGGTGCGGGGATTTTGCAAAATGCTTGCGATGATGGGAGTCGCGCTAGCTTTATGCGCGGTAGCAAGCGGTGTGTCATCAAGCAAGATAGATCCGCTAGTTTGTGTGAGATTAGAGGGAAGCAAGCCTTGCAAGGCTAGGGCGCAGAGTGTTTTACCACTGCCACTTCTGCCTACAAGCGCGGTGATTTGCCCAGATTCTAGCGATATGCTAATGTCTGTAAGCAGCGGCTTTGTGCCAAAAGATACAGAGATATGCGCGAGTGCTAGCTTAGATTTAGCCATAACGCACATCTTCTAAATGTGTAGTGAAAAACCGCTTCAAGCTCTCTCCCAGCAGAGAAAAAAGCGCGATAGTGATAAAAAGCGCGCCTCCGGGATATAGCAGCAAATGCGGTGCGCTATATAGAGAGTCTTTCATCTCGCTAAGCATAAGCCCCCATTCTGCGAGCGGTGGCTGCACGCCTAGCCCGATGAAAGATAGCCCAGCGATGTGAAGCATTATATGCCCTATATCCATAGTGGCAAGCACAAGTATATGGATACATAAATTTGGGAGAAAATTCTGCCTAAAGCTTTGCCAAAAGCTCTGTCCTTGCATATACGAGATAGCTACATACTCTTTAGATCGCAAAGAGAGCGTGAGCGAGCGAGATATACGCGCATAAAATGCCCAATGCGTGAGCGTTATAGCGATGATCACATTCCATAGTCCAGAGCCAAGCACCCCCACAAAAAACAATGCCAAAATCATCGTAGGCATACTTAAAAACACATCACACACGCGCATAATCACCCTATCCCACACTCCTCCTAATGCTCCAGCTACCCCACCTACACAAATGCCGATCACTACCACAAGCACGATGATACAAAGGCTTGCCCCAAGCGAGATATACGCGCCATAAACAAGCCTTGTGAAAATATCTCGCCCCAAGTGATCGCAGCCTAGTAAATGCTCTTTGCTCATAGGGGCTAGCTGCTTGGAGAGATCGATCATATCGGGCTGATATGGGCTAAGAAGCGGAGTAAAAGCGCATATAAGTAGCAAAAGCGCGATACCACAAAGAGCGATTTTGCCTTGCAGTGGGAAGTGTTTGTGGATTTTAGGCGAAGATGTGTAAATAGCAGTGGGCTTTAGCATATATATCCATTACAGAGAAATTCTAGGATCAAGATAGGCACATAGCACATCAACAAGCACATTTGCCAGCGTGAAAACCACGCATAGCACGATCACAAAGCATTGGATAATGGGATAGTCGTGATTGGCTATGCCTTGGATACAATATAGCCCAATACCCGGTATCCCAAAGATACTCTCAATAATAAGCGCACCACCTAGCAGCTCGCCGATGTGTAGTCCCATTATCGCTAGTAGTGGGAGAATGGCATTTTTGAAAATATGCTTATAGGTGATGACTGCTCGCGGAAGCTGACGGATTTTGGCATAGAGGACAAAGCGAGAGTCCAGCACCTCAAGCATACTTGTGCGTAAAAGTCTTGTCGTAACACAAAGCGACATAAATACCAAGCTTATGCTAGGCAGCACAAAGCTTGATAGAGTAGAGTCCCACACCGCAGGCAGCCACCCTAGTGTAATGGCAAAGACCCACACCAGCAAAAATGCTAGCCAAAAGCTTGGCATACACGCCCCTATAAAACACACAATACTTATCACAATATCTGGGAATCTCTCTTTATATAATGCGCTAATACTCCCAAAAATGCTAGCAAAAATCCCTATAAGCACCACCCCTATACCAACGAGCGTTAAGGTTATGGGTAGGCGAGAGAAAAAGACCGCACTCACAGGCTCTCCACTCATAAACGAAGTCCCAAAATCTAGCGTGATAGCTTTGTATAGCCACGCGATGTATTGGGATATAAGCGGGGTATCAAGCCCAAATTCTGCTTCTAAAAATGCGATGTTTTCTTGCGTGGTAGGGAGATTGGATAGAGTGAGATACTGCGCGATAGGATCGCCCACGCTTAAACGCAGTAGCATAAAAATCCCAAATGACGCCACAAGCAAAATAGGGATAAGATATAGCACGCGCTGAAGTGTTTGGCGTGCTATATGCCAGAATCTAGTTTTGTGCATTATTGATACCACTCAGCTATAGGAAGCTCGACTACAAGTGCGCCCATTTCTACGCCTTTAATCTCACTGCGCACAATGGCGGCATTGCGCTGGTGGGCTATGGGGAAGAGTATATAGGCATCAAAGAGTAGCGATAGGGCAGTATTGAGATGATCTTGTAGCTCTTTGGTCGTGCTAGTGTGGATAGCTTGTGTCGTGTGCTTGTGGAAGTCTTGCGCGTGCGTGGATTCTAGGGCTTGCAGGAGCTTATACTCGATATGCCCTTCTTTTTGCATTGAGTAGAGATGACTAAGTGGCTCATAAGGCGCACCCCAAGTTTGCGTGAAAGCAAGCTCGAAAGTGTTGTTGATAAGATGCTTTTTATACGCGCTAGGCTCTATGCCTTTTATGCGTAGGGGTATGCCACAGGCTTTGGCTTGGGATTGGATAATTTGTGCGAGCATTTTTTGCTGGGGGTTGTTGCTTGGGTAGATTAGCTCTATGGGGTCTTTGGGGGTGTGTGCCATATCGCATTGATGTGGCGGGAGCTTGGGGAATCGCACAGATTGTAGCAATGCTGTGTTTGGCGCATATATACTTGTAGCTTGCATAGCAAGATCGCCAAAGACGCTTGGGATAAGTGCGCTTGTATCTAGGGCTTGCACTAGGGCTTTTCGAGCAAAAGTGGATTCTAGGGCTTTGGTGCGTGGATTTATGGCTAGGAGTATGGTGGAGAGCGGTGCGCTTGTGTAGGTGCGTAGGCGTGGATTTTTCCGCGCGGTGTTAAACATATCAAGCGAGACTAGCTCTAGCCCATAGATCGCATCAATTTGTCTAGCTTGCAAGGCGGCTAATCTCGCACTTGGCTCAAAGATGATTTTAGCGATGATGGTGTCAAAATAGGGTGTTTTAGGTGCTTGGGATTGTGAGCTACTAAAATCTTTATAGTAAGGGTTTTTGCGGAAAGTTATTGTGCTTGCACTGCTACTCTCTAGCATATACGCGCCGGTGCCTATGGGGGTGGGGTTGTAGGTGGTTAGATTAAGATCGCTAGGGAAAGCACTTTTTGCCAAAAAGCGAAATGGTCGGACAAAGGCTAGCTCATCTAGTGTGAGTGTGTAGGGGTATTTCAGTGTAAGCACGATCGTGTAGGGATCAAGCTTTTTTATAGAATCTAGCGCGTGGATTAGCCCTACCCAGCTGTGGCGTTCTCTGTGCTGCAAAATAGAGGTGAAATTAAGCAAAACAACATCGGCATCAAAGATCTCGCCATTAGAGAAGCGCACGCCCTTGCGCAGGTGGAAAGTATAGCTTCTGCCATCAGGGCTAATGTCCCACGAGGTCGCAAGACTAGGGATAATATTGCCGGATTTATCAAGCTTGGTTAAGCCCTCATAGACGAGATTTTGCGCAAACATTGCGTTTGTGCCATAGCCGTGAGGATTGAGCGCACCAACAGGCGCGGATATGGCTATGGATAGGGTGTGATTCTCTGTGGCATTAGCAAGTTTTGCACTAGATGATCCCACAAATAGCACTATCCCTAGGAGAAAAACTCGCCAAATATCCACGCGAGATCGCGTGGTAGAATCTTTGAGAAATGATGTCTGCACGATGAGCCTTGTGAAAAGATTGGCGTATTATATTATTATTTTTATATTTGTGTAATACTAGATTCTAGGGTATCAAAGATCGTGATATAAATAGATAGGCTAATGTGGTGAGCGGTGGAATAGATGCGAAGATAAGATGACTTTGCTAAGACTTTAAGCAGAGGTAAGAAGTGGTGGACGCGCAGAGGATCGAACTCTGGACCCACTGATTAAGAGTCAGTTGCTCTACCAGCTGAGCTACGCGTCCGCCAAGGCGCGATTATAGCAGAAAATCTCATAAAATCACACCAAAAGCCCTTTACCCCCATTTTACTTGCTCTAGGGAATGCGGAAGATATAGCTCTGGGCTGGGAGGCGGTAGGGATTGCCATAATTGCTTAAAGGGTGAGAAATGCCCAGATCTTGCAGAAGCTTTGCCCCTATGCTCATAAGCGTGTATTGTGGGAAATAGGGGTGATTGCTTGTTTTGAATAGTAGCTCGTGGCTAGATTCTAGCTCTGTAATCCTAGAATCCGCAATATCCATATCGCTAAGAGCGGTGATAATGAGCAAGTCGCTAGAATCTGGGGTGCTAACTTCTTGGGAGTTAAAAAAGCTTAGAGATGAGTGTGGATCTATGCTAAAGGAAGTGCCATTAGGCTCTTTGCTGGCTATGTCAAACTCTCTTACGCCAAAGATTGTGGGCAGGATAGAAAATATCGCAGGATAACTCCACGCATTATAGTAGCGATCCACTCCACGCCCAAAGCCTTCAAAGTAGATGGTCGTGTGTGGGTGGCTCTTAAGATAGCTGGCAAGATAGCGCATTGTGTCATTTATATTTTTGTTTTGCGTTTTGTAGAAAGTGAGATAGTGGATACCTTGTGGGATTGATGAGGTAAGCAAGATAGCCAGCACTACTGCAGTAATTACCCTAAATCCCCACCTCTTAATGCACGCATAATGCCCTAGCAAAAAGAGCAGATATAAGCTTGCTAGGATATTTGCCGGGGTGAAATAATGAAAGCTCCCCATACCAAGCGCGATAAATGCGAGCATATAGGCAAAACCACTAAGCCCCACACTATCCCAAAACACATCGATAGCATCGCCCTTAGCCACGCGATATAGGCGGAAGCCGAGTGCCACAGGCAGTGCTATGCTAAGCAAAGGTGCGCTTAAGAAAAGCACGGCAAAAAGCCGCACAGATGAGTAAATCTCCATAGCCGAGTAGTCTCCACTGCTACCGCGCGTGAAGTAGGCATACGCCCCTAGAAACACCACGCCAGAGAGTGCTAGGGCTATATCAAGCAGAAAAATACGCCTAGTAAGTGTAAGGGATTTGGTGCGTATAAAACTTTCAAGCAGTGATAGGGCGATATGCGCTAGCCCAAAGCCAGAGATAATGACAAAGGCGACTTCTTTGAGATAGATTGCGGCATTGCCAAAGAGCAGGGCTAGCAGGGCAAGTAGCCACGACTTGGGCTTGCTTTGGGAGTGTAGTGCGTAGAAGTAGCAGAGCAAAAAGGCAAGGATAAAAAGCGTGAGTGTCGTCTCTGGGAAGACGATTTCTACCATAAGCTTGGCATAGCCCACACTTAGCACCACGCAAACAAACATCACCAAAATCGCCCAGTGATTGGCTCGGCTTTGTCGCCCTAAGGCTAGGTAGCATACCCCAAATGCCACAAGCACGCAGGCATTGCCTAGCATAAAGGCATAGGGGCTTAGAGAAAATTGCGCGATTAAGGCGAGATTCCACCCAGCTAAGGGGAAAAATCTCTTCATCTCTAGCCCTGCTAGCCCGTGCCACGCGCTTTTAGATTCTAGGAGTTGCGTGAAAAACACAAACCCATCGCTATTAAGCATAGGGATCGCAGAATCCATAACAATAAATCCCGCATACGCAAGGATAAAGCCAAAAAATAGCCCATAAAATACAGCAGAGGCTATGCTACTTTTACTTCGCCCCCCCCTATCGCATTTAGTTGTGTTGCCATACTTGTCCTTTGTGGTGAGATTGAGATTTATCGCTAGTGTGGGTCATCTAGCGCGAAGCTTGCGCGTGCGTGATAGGCGGTAGATCGCACTTGGCTTATCCTCATACAGCCCCCTAGAATCCACGATCACCACATCGGCTACTTGCAGAGCAAACTCTAGGGAAAATGGCTCTTTGGTGCGATTGGCAGAAGTGGAGTAAAGCCCCCCAAAATAGCGCAAAAACTCCCTATGTAAAGGCTCTTTGACAATGCGGAAGGATTTTTTACTAGGCAGGATAACGCTTGTCTTGCTCGCGCGGCGGACAAAATGGCGGTGAGATATAGGGACTCGCAGCTCTTGTGTGGCGCACTGCAAGCTAGCAAATGTCTTTAGCACGGCTTGGCTACTTGGGCGGAGCTTGGCGCGATTGAGCAGCGTGGGGGAGGAGCAGAGGAAGCCGGCGGTGGTGTCAGTCTGGGCTAGGAAGATCGGCGGTTGTTTGGAAAGTTTGGCTTTGTGTGTTTTGGCGTTTTTCTCTGTCATTGCGAGCCGCTGCGTAGCAGTGGCGTGGCAATCTATAGTTTTTGCGGCAGCAAAAATGGAAGTATCACTAGAATCCACTTTTTCTAAAGAAGCTATGCTTTGTATTTTTTGTGCGTTTTTATCAAAAGTGGATTCTAGGGTGAGTGTTTTTGTTTGTATGGATTGCCACGCCGACAAGTCGGCTCGCAATGACGATGAAAAAGCTTCATCGCTAGAATCCACTTTTTTATTTTCGGCAGATTTTTCAAAAGTGGATTCTAGGATTTGCTTATGTTTTCCATTTTTAGATAGCACCACAAAGCTAGCACCCTTTGGGCGGAACGCTAGCAGAGCGTATCGCTCACACAATAGCGCGACATACTCTGCCAAAGGCTCTTTAGGCTTCTTATTGAAAGAAGTCTTGCAATGCTTGCGGGATATTGATGTCATTGTGCTGGATTTCGCGGATAGATTCTGCGCCTACAAGCGCGGCGGCTATGGTGGTGAAGTATGGCACAGAGCTTTTAAGCACTTGGCGGCGGATCTCTCTGGCGTCATCTTTGGTCTGGCTATCATCGCTGGTGTTTATCACAAGCGCGATGTCATTATTCATAATCAAATCTTGGATATTGGGGCGACCTTGAGAGATTTTCAGCACGCACGATGATGGGATTTGCGCGCTCTCTAGCACTCTGTGCGTGCCTTCAGTCGCACACACGCTAAAGCCTAGCTCAATGAAGCTTTTAGCAATCTGTGTGGCATAGGGCTTATCGCAATCTGCTAGGGATAAAAAGAGCTTGCCAGAGCTTGGCAGGGTGTTTTTACTAGCATTTTGCGCCTTGGCAAAGCTTATCCCAAAGCTTGTAGAAATCCCCATAACTTCACCGGTGCTTTTCATCTCTGGTCCTAGTAGCAAGTCCGCGCCGCTAAGCTTTTGAAATGGAAAGACAGAGTCTTTGACCGCGATATGTGTGTAGGGCTTGGATTCTAGGGGGGATTTGGTGAAGTCTATGCGATTATGCGTATCATAAAACTTTAGAGCCTCTTGCAAATCCCCTTGCCACATCACGCGTGTAGCGACTTTTGCTAGCGGTATCCCGCTTGCTTTGCTCACAAATGGCACGGTGCGAGAAGCCCTAGGATTTACTTCGATGATATATAGGCTATCTTTGTGGATAGCGTATTGGATATTGATAAGCCCTACAATGCCTAGCTCTAGGGCGATTTTGCGCGTGCTTTGGCGGATCTCTTCAAGTAGATTTTCCGCGATACTCACACTTGGCAGCACGCTGGTAGAATCCCCAGAATGCACCCCTGCTTCTTCGATATGCTGCATAATCCCGCCGATATATACTTCCTTGCCATCGCTTATGGCATCGACATCAAGCTCGATAGCGTGGTCTAAAAATTTATCAATAAGCACAGGAGAGTCCTCGCTCACTTTCACGGCTTCTTCCATATACACGCGCAGCTCATCGGCATCTTGCACGATCCGCATAGCCCGCCCACCTAGCACATAGCTCGGGCGCACAAGCACAGGGTAGCTGATCTGGCTTGCCACGCTGAAGGCTTGCTCTTTGGTATAGGCTATGCCATTATCTGGCTGCTTTAGCCCAAGTGTGCTAATAAAGTGGGCAAACTTCTCTCTATCTTCGGCGATGTCGATGACTTTGGCACTTGTGCCGATGATGTTGGCGTGGATTTTGGTAAGAGAGTTTGCTAGCTTTAGCGGTGTCTGCCCTCCAAAATGCACGATAATGCCATCTGGCTTTTCTTTTTCAATCACCGCTCGCACACGCTCAAAGTCGATAGGCTCAAAGTAGAGCATATCGCTGGTGTCATAATCGGTGCTTACGGTCTCTGGGTTGCAGTTATACATTATGCTTTTTACGCCTAGATCTGCTAGGGCGAAGCTGGCATGCACGCAGCAGTAGTCGAACTCGATGCCTTGACCGATTCTGTTAGGACCACCACCTATGATCATAACTTTGGCTGGCGTTGGCTGCTCGATGGTGGATTCGGCTTTGCGCGATAAATCTTTGATTGCATCGCCGCGCTGCGTCGATAGACAGCCAAGTCTTATCTCCTTGCGCGGCTCGCAAAGCAAAGATTTCTCATCGCAAATCCTAGAATCCTTTGCTAGCTCATTTAAATTTGCACTAGAATCCACTTTTTCACAAGAGCTATTTTTTCTGTCATTGCGAGACACTGCGCCAGCAGTGGCGTGGCAATCCATAGTTTTTGCGGTAGCAAAAATGGAGGTATCACTAGAATCCACTTTTTGTGCTTTTTGTTCGCATTTTTCAAAAGTGGATTCTAGGGCAATATCCTCGCGGAAGGATTTTTGAGCTAAAAATGGGGCTTTGCAAGGCGAGTCAAGGGATTTACCTTGAGTGGTAATGAGCGCAGACTCGCCGCAGCAATCGCCATTTTTAGCCAAAAAGCCAACGCGCTCACTCGGCACAAAAGTGGAGTAAAGATAGGGAGTTTTTGCTTCAAACTCCGCCGCACAAGTATCCACCTCCTCATACACCGCCACTATGCCCATCTCTTTGCGCAAATTATACAGCTCGCTCTCGCTCATCTCTAGCCGCTCTTTTTTGCCTAGCTCATAGCAGATCATCTTATCGCTAAAGCCTTGCGATTTTAGGCGGCGTAGCCTTGCAGGGTCATTTAGCACATCGCTTGTGATAGACTCTTGCGCGGCGACTAGCTCGCTAATTTGTGAGAGAAACCACCTATCAATCTGGCAGAGACTATGCACCTCTTCTACACTAAGCCCCAAGCGGAAGCAGTCTGCTACATACAGCAGCCGCTCTGCATTTGGGCGGCGGGTCTCTTTGCGCGCTAGGTTTAGATCATCTGTGAGTGAGTTTAGCCCATAGTAGCCACACTCTAGGCTACATAACGCCTTTTGCAAGCTCTCTTTGAAGCTCCCGCCAATCGCCATAACTTCGCCGATAGACTTCATACTCGTGCTAAGGGTAGAATCCGCCTTTGGAAACTTCTCAAAGGTAAAGCGTGGGATTTTAGTAACGATATAATCAATGCTAGGCTCAAAGCTTGCTGGCGTGCCGGTGATGTCGTTTTGTATCTCATCGAGACTAAAGCCCACGGCTAGCAGCGTGGCGATTTTGGCGATGGGATAGCCGGTAGCCTTGCTCGCAAGCGCGGAGCTGCGCGATACGCGCGGATTCATCTCAATGACCGTCATTCTGCCGTTTTTGGGATTTATGGCAAACTGCACATTGCTCCCGCCTGTATCTACGCCAATTTCGCGCAGGATTTTGAAGCTGGCATCGCGCATTCTTTGATACTCTTTATCTGTGAGAGTTAGAGCTGGAGCAATGGTGATAGAATCCCCTGTATGCACGCCCATAGGGTCGAGATTTTCGATACTGCACACGATTATGCAATTATCATTTCTATCGCGGATAACCTCCATTTCATACTCTTTCCACCCTAGCAAAGACTCTTCGATCAAAATCTCACTAATAGGGCTTGCCTCTAGCCCCGCCTTTGCCAATGCCTTAAACTCCTCGATATTATACGCCACGCCGCTGCCCCCACCTGCTAGCGTGTAGCTCGCGCGGATAATGAGCGGGAAGCCGATCTCACTAGCAGCCTTTAGGGCTTCTTCTTCTGTGTAGGCATAGTGGCTTTTGGGCAGATCCATTCCTATTTTTAGCATTGCTTCTTTGAATGCTTGGCGATCCTCGCCCTTTTTGATCGCCTCTGGCTTTGCCCCTAGGAATTGCACCCCTTCTAATGCCCCGCTCTCGTGCAGCTCCATAGCGATATTAAGCGCAGTTTGTCCGCCCATCGTGGGCAAAATCGCATCAACACCCTCAAGCTTAATGATATTTCGCACGACTTCTTTGGTGATAGGCTCGATATAGGTGCGATCTGCTAGCTCTGGGTCTGTCATAATCGTAGCGGGGTTGGAGTTGATAAGCACCACGCGATAGCCTAGGGATTTAAGCGTTTTAGCCGCTTGTGTGCCAGAGTAGTCAAACTCACACGCCTGCCCTATGACAATGGGACCTGAGCCGATAAGCAAAATCGTTGTAATATCCGTGCGTTTGGGCATTGAAAGCTCCTATGTGAAGTCTAACTCTTTGCGCTTGCAAAGTAGAATCTGTAAGTAGAATCTAGGCGGGCAAAAAATCCAGCCATTATAAAAAAACTCTAATAAATCTTTGCTAAAGTCGCTATGGTGCAAGCGTGCTAATGGTGTATAATACGCGCAAATTCCCACGCACAAAGGCTCATCAATGAGGATCGCTATCAACGGATTTGGACGGCTTGGGCGGGCGATCGCGCGCGCGGCTCTTGGAAAAGGCGCGGAGCAAGGTATAGAGCAAGATATAGAGATTGTAGGGATCAATGATGTGGCAAATGCGGAGAATCTCGCCTACCTGCTAGAAAAGGATTCTATGCACGGCGCGCTAGGGCAAAGCGTGCGATTGAAGCAAGGTAGCCTCTATAATACACTTATCATCGAGCAAAAGTGCCAAGAAGCCTTGCAAGATTTATCTACCAAGCAAGCCCACAAAGCCCCGCTAGCTCGGCGTGAGATACCGCTTTTTTCCTGTGCTAATCCGCTTGATTTAGACTTCGGCGCGTTAGGGGCAGAGGTGGTGATAGAATCTAGCGGGCTATTTTTGCGATCTAGCGATGTCGCCCACCACCTTGATAAAGGCGTGCGGCGCGTGATCATCTCCGCCCCTGCGACTGATGATACCCCTACCTTTGTGCTAGGGGTCAATCACACCGCTTATGCTGGGCAGCCTATCATCTCTAATGCCTCTTGCACGACAAACTGCCTAGCTCCCATTGCTATGCTGCTTGAGAGGGAGTTTGGCATTGAGCGAGCGAGCCTTACGACAATCCACAGCTACACTAATGACCAAAGTCTCCTAGATGTCGCCCACGCAAGCGATAAACGCCGCTCCCGCGCCGCTGGGCTAAACATTATCCCCACTTCCACAGGCGCGGCAAAAGCCCTTTACAAAGTCCTCCCAAGCCTAAAGGATAAGATCCACGGACATAGCGTGCGCGTGCCTGTAGCTGATGTCTCTATGGTGGATCTAAGCGCGTATTTATCGCAGAAGGTGGATTCTAGGGCGATCAATGAGCTTTTTGCAGCAGAGTCTCAAGGCGCGTTACAGGGGATTTTGGGGATAGATTCTTGCTATGGGGTGAGCAGTGATTTTCTCAATGACACGCGCAGTGCCATTATCGCGCAGGATTTGAGCTTTACGCTAGGGAATATGTGTAAGGTTATGGCGTGGTATGATAATGAGTGGGGGTATGCGCATAGGATCATCGACATAGCGCACTATGTGCTAGCTCGGTAGATTCAGTCTTGGGTGAGCAATGCGGCAGTGTTGCGGATTTTGTGAAAGGCACGACCGCCAAGGTCGCTAACCTTCCCCAAAATCCGCAAAGCAACCACAGCCCCACCGCAAATCTTAGAATCTTTGAAGAAATCAAGCTCAAATCCTAGAATCCACTTTTAGAATTTCAGCATTTTTATCGCAAAATCCTGCCGCCCGCGGCGTGTTTAGATTTGAGCGTTATCCTAGAATCCACTTTTCACACAATGCTATTTTTTGAAAACGCCCATTTTCCTGTCATTGCGAACGGATTGAAAATCCGCGTGGCAATCCATACAAAAACCTAGAATCCACTTTTAGAATTTCAGCATCTTTATCGCAAAATCCTGCCGCCCGCGCCTCGCTTACATTTTTGGCGTTTGGCGCGTTACTTCCGTCATTGCGAGCAAAGGCGCCGGCATTTGCGTGGCAAAGCGTAGCTTCTTTAGAAAACAAGGGATACCGCTCGCCGTTAGGCGATGTTTCTTTAGAAAACAAGGCGAAGCCGCAGTTTCTTTAGTAATCCATTTTCACACTAGAATCCACTTTTGCGCCTTTATGGATCGCCACGCTTTGTGGAGCAAAGCTCGCGATGACAGAAATTGGGAGTGTGCTTGTGAAAAATGGGCGTTTTACTAGAATCCACTTTTTACTAGCAATGCCATCTCTCACTCGTGAGCGGTGTTAGCTGCGCTTTTCTCACGCGCTACAAGCTCTCATACAGCCTTAGTGCCTCTTCTATCGCCTTGTCCATATCGTAGTATTGGTAAGCCCCCAAACGCCCGATGAAAAAGACATTTTTAAGACTTTTAGCTTCATTAGCATAGGCTTCATAAGCGCGTTTTGCTTGCTCGGTGGGCATTGGGTAGTATCGCTCATCGCCTAGCTGCCACTTTTTGGGGTATTCGTAGGTGATGATAGTGTGGTTTGTCTGCGTGTCTAGGAAGTATTTATGCTCGATTATGCGCGTGAAGTCGTAGTTTTTAGGGTAGTTGATGACAGAGCTGCTGCCAAAATACTCTCTCTCTAGGCGCAGCGTCTTTAGCTCTAGGCTGCGATAAGGCAGCTCGCCAAATTTATAGGAAAAATACTCATCAATCGCCCCACTATAAAACACCCTATCAAACGCCCCTACATCTATCCCACTAGATCCCAGCTCTCTAAACTCCACGCCAAGTCGCACTTCTATGCGCTTATTTGTGATCATCTTGGCAAATGCCGCGCTATATCCCTCTAGTGGTATGCCTTGATACGGGTCGCTTGGGAAGTAGCGATCATCTTTAGCGATGATGATTGGCACGCGCGCAAACACGCTAGGATCTAGCTCTTCTGGTGTGCATTGCCACTGCTTAAGCGTGTAGTGATAAAAGATATTTTCATAGATAAACTCCGCGATCATCTCTAGCTCTTTATGCTTCCTTAGCTCCAAAATACTCACCCTAGAGCCAAAGCCAAAGGTGCGCAGCAAGGTGGATTCTAGCTCTTTGGCTAGCGCGTGGGGGAAAATCGCATAAAGCGCGTTGAGATTAAAAGGGATAGGCACTAGCTGCCCCTGCACAAGCCCAAAGACCTTATGCATATAGGGGTAGAAAAGGCTAAATCGCGTGATATACTCCCAGACTTTAGGGCTTTTGGTGTGGAAAATATGCGCCCCATAGCTATGCACCAAAATCCCGCCCCAATCCTTATCCGCGCAGTTGCCGCCGATATGATCGCGCTTATCGATAAGCAAGACCTCTTCACCCCTATCATTTGCCAGCCGCTCGGCTAGCACAAGCCCGCTAAGCCCTGCTCCTATGATGAGATTTCTCACATTTACTCCTTAGTGATTTTAGATTTATGGATACGCACGCTAAAGGCATAGATACGCTTGGTATCGCCTGTGATCTCTGCGCCAAAGAGTGGCTTAGGAGCGCGTAGCTCAAAGTGGTGTTTATAGCTTGGCATTATCCCAGCAGAGAAGCTCTTATACCGCACAAAGACATTGAGCAGCCGCTCGGCGATAAAGCCATAAATGCGGCTTTGGTAGGCATTATACCCGCTTAGATCGATCCTAGCTTGTGCTTCTAGCAGAGTGCCAAAGAGAAATTCGCAGTATTCTTGGTAGAGATCTTTGCGCATTACAAACATATTGCACCAGCTAAGAGGTGTGCCGGGCGTGAAAAGCACTGCCTCCATAGACTCCACTAAATGCGGGAATTTCGCGCGGATAATGTCTATGACTATGTCTAAATCCCTTTTGCGATGATCGCGCGCGTAAATGTCGTATTGACTTATCGCAGATGAGAGCTCAAAGCCGTGCGGGACGATTATGGGGCTAGCTAGGATTATGGGGGATTTTTCTAGCTCGGCTAGGATCGTGCCTCTATCTAGGCGAAATTTGCGCACAATATCGCTAGGCTTGACATTCACGCGATTGACATCAAGGCGTTTTTTGCGCCTAGTCTTGCCGCTAAAGTCCAGCACCCTGCGGTAGTGAAACAGCCCATAATAGCTAGAATCCACATTTTTCCACGCCCAATACATCGCCGTAAGCTCGCAGAAATTTGCGTTTAGGTGGGAGATATTCTCGCCGCTAGAATCTAGCAAAATCTGCTCCCCCCCCCCCCCGTTTTAGCCGCGATGCTTTTTTGCAGGCTTTGAATCTTGTCTTCCCCCATATTTGCCGCGCCTACGATGATAGGGCGTAAAATCTCGCTGCCATAGATATAGCCAGCTTGATGTGTGCAAACTACAATATGTAATGACTTGGGCATTGCACCTTCCTTATAAGTAAAAGTAAGTAAAAGTGGATTCTAGCCTAGCTTTTGGGATTTACGCTCTTTTTATACACACGCACCCCAAAGAGGTAGAATCGCTTGTGCTTTTCGTTTATATCCCAGCCGATTAGGGGCTTGGTATGCTTGGTGAGAAGCAGCATAGGAGCTTCTAAGATTTTTAGGGTTTGGGTGTGCCTTTGATATGCGAGCCAGATATTAAACATTCTTTCACTTAAGAAGCCATAAATCCTAGCTTGATAAGGAGTATAGTTGCTTAGGTCAGTTTCTTTGCTTAGGTCAAAAAGCAGAGAGAAAAGCCACTCACAATACGCGAAATACAGCTCTTTGCGCATTATAAAAATATTGGCGATATGCCACCTAGGCGGATAGGTGAAAAGAGTGGATTCTAGCGCGACTTGCATCTCTGGGTGGCGAGATTTGATAAGCTCGATGATCCTGTCTAAATCTTTTGCGTAGTGGTAGTGTGCATAGATCCCATAATTATCAAGCCCTTCATCACAGGGGAGATTGTAGTGGTTTTTGTAGCCTTGCGGGAGGATTATGTCGTATTCTTGTAGGAGCTTGGTGATATTCTCGGTCGTAAGTCCTTGTCGCTTAGGGTTGTAGCTGCGAGGTGAGACGATGATAGGATAGTCTGTGCGGATCTGCTGGGCTTGCTCGCTTAGATCCAAAATCCTGCGGTAGTGAAACAGCCCATAATAGCTAGAATCCACATTTTTCCACGCCCAATACATCGCAGTAAGCTCGCAGAAGTTTGCGTTGAGATGAGAGATATTTTCGCCGCTATCATCTCTTAACACAGGTGATGTAGCTTTTCCACAAAAGCTGTGCTTCGCTTGTTTTGGGCTAGAATTGTGGATTGCTTCGCTACGCTCGCAATGACCAAAGGAGCTGTCATTGCGAGCCGATTTATCGGCGTGGCAATCCATAGATTCTGCGCTAGCAGAATAGTCTCTCTTAGAATCCTTTGCGGACTTTCTTGCATTTGTGGCATTTTCCCTAGAATCCACTTTTGCTTCCGCCTGCGACTTTCTTGCATTTGTGGCGTTTGGTGCGTTACTCCTGTCATTGCGAGCCGATGTATCGGCGTGGCAATCCATTTCTAAAAAAGCTTCGTTGTGCGTTTGAGTAGAATCCGCGTTTTGTGCGTTTGTATAGATTGCTTCGGCGATTGTATCGCCTCGCAATGACAGAGAAGAGCTAGAATCTAGCGCGATCTGCTGCCCCCCCCCTAATCGTAAATTTTTAGGCAGTTTGGATTCTAGCTTCTCTTGCAGGCTCCTTGCCCCCTCGCCCATATTTGCCGCGCCTACGATGATAGGGCGGAGAATCTCACTAGCGATGATAGGTGTAGAAAATTTATGGTAGCACACAAGGATCGTGGCGCGGGGCTTTGGAGTGGCTGGGTCTTTGGGCGTGGGAGTATCTGGCACGGCATATCCTTAATTTGTATCAAACATATCATCAAATATATCAATGGGGAAGCGAAATTATAGCTGTTTTTTTTTTTTTTTTGATACACCGCACGCGCAAAAGGCGCGAAGTAGGCACTCTTAAGGTAGGGTATGGAGTTTGCAGAGCAAAGATAAGTTGCTATTTCCTACGCGCTTTCCACTTCTTAAATAGCGCATATTGCTGCAAAATTTTTGTAAAGATTCTGCCAAGCTTACATTGGTAGAGATTTGTAGCTGCGATACTTGCAGCACAATGCGCGGAAATCTCATAGAGCAAGCTCTCACAGTAGGTGGGATAAGGCTTAGATATGGATAATGGATAGTCGCTATTGACTCTAGCGGGATTATCATCAAGCAGCCTAGCTAGATCGATAAGTGAGAGCAATGGGGCAATGCCGCGCTTGACTAGGTGCAGAAGTGTCTGGCTCTCTATGCTAGCGCGAAATAGCGTGAGATCATAGAGAGTGTGGAGCTTGTGCGCGGTGGCGATAGAGAGAATCTCGCTCATTGCCTTTGTTTGATCTCCCCAGTGCTTTGCCTGCCATTTTGCTCTATCTTGGTGTCCTACGCGGTAGCAGTAGGTGGTGTCTGTGAGTGCGTAAAATCGCTTAGCTTTTAGCATAGCTTGGATAAAAAATACAGGGTCTTCATAGCGTTTCAAAAGTGGGTAGTGTAGATTGTGTGTGAGCAAAAACTCTCTTTGATAGATGAAGCGATGAAAGCCAAAGTCAAACTGCCACTTATCATAATCAATAAAGCCTTCTTGCGTGAAAGTGTAGCCATAAAACTCTCTAGGGTATGTGGTTTTTATTGTGCCATTGATATAGTCGCTAAAGCCCCCGCCACAAATCAGCGCATTAGCACGCTTTGCCTTTGTGTAGAGTCGCTCTAGGGTCGTGGTGGTGGGGTAGAAATCATCAGGATCCATAAAGGCGATATACTCGCCACTTGCTCTCTCTAGTCCATTATTACGCGCTACTGCTACGCCTTGGTTTTCTTGCTGTATGTAGATGATCCTAGAATCTTTGCTCGCATATTGTTGCGCGATTGCCCTGCTAGAATCTGTGCTGCCATCATCTATGCAAATGACTTCTATATGTTTAAGGCTCTGTCCTAGCACAGAGTCCAAACACTGCGCGAGATAGGATTCTACATTGTAGATAGGGATAATGACAGAGATATTAGGCATAGCTATCCCTTGCTTGTAATTGTGTCGATACAGCTAAAACAATCCCAAATAAGATAAATAGCACAAGATTGCCCTCGCGGATAGGAATGCAGTCAAATATATTGCTCACGCCAAGCCCAATTAGCCCAAATACGATACCGCCATTGATAAGCACAAGCGATCGATCTGTGCTAGAAAATGTGCTAGTAAATCGCAAATGCAAGCGATAAAATCGATAAATGATAAAAAATGGCAACAACATCGCCCCAAGAAACCCCACCAGCCCCAACTCAAACCAAAATGAAGCAAAGCGATTGTGATTGTGGTGGTGGAAGTGGTAGAAGAAAACAGAGTTTTTGGAAGTCTTGGGAAAAATTGCCTCTAAATTTTGATAAAACTGCTGGAAGTGGTAGCCATTGGGGCGGAAAGGATTTTGTGCTATGGCTAGCAAAGTGGATTTTAGCATTGAGAGCCTAGATAGGCTTGAATACTCCCATTGAATGCTTGGGTGTGGGGTAAGCGAATGGGGAGAGCAAGAATACTCATCACAATGGGTAAATCGCCCCATCTCTGCTGGCGCGACACTCCAAACTTCTGCAAAATTATTGACCATACTATAAACATTGTAGCGTGCATCCCAAGTTTTGCTCATCGTGTAAATACCATATCCAAGCCCCACGCATAAAGCCAGCACCACTCCTAGCACGAGTCGTTTATAGCGATACGCAAGCAGCACAAATGGACTAATAAGCATAGCTAGCCCAGCCAAAAGAGCAAACCGCCCACCATTTGCAATAAGCGCAGCTATGTTGATACACATTAAGACAATGGCAAAAAGCTTTACAACACCTTTGGTAAAAAGACTCAATGCCAAGCTTAAGCCAAAGGCAAAGACGAGATAAAACACATAAATTGTCTCTGCGATAGTATAGGCACTAAGTGTCGCCCTATACCCAAACTTCCCACCACCATTGGCAAAAAAATCCCATATCGTAGCAATGGGATGATAGCTTAGTGCTAGGCAAAGCCCTAGAAGCAGGAGTCTTAGCCCTCTTTCATCAAGCCTTGTAGCGATGAAAAAAGCAAGCACAAGAAACAAGCTAGGCTCTAGCAGATACTGGCGGATTGCCTGCAAAGTCGCCTTAGAATCCACTGCGAAAAAGAGCGAGATATACGCCATAATGACTACCACAAGCAAGCACACAAGCGCAAACCATATCCCCCCAAGCGCACGCCCTAGCCCCCTATACTCGCGCCAAAATCCAAGCGCAAACACCCCAAGCGCGATAAATAGCAAATTGACAGGAAGCTTGATAGAAACAAAAGAGTAAGAAAAAGGCAAAATCGCCACGCTAGCCACCACAAGCACTAGGCTTACATACAGCGCAGTAGTTTTACACGCGCAAGAGAGATTCTGGGGATTGACTAGAGGCACAAATACTCCTTGAAATAGCTTGATAGCATAGAGATCAAAATGGATTCTAGGTAGCTTGCTTAAAAATCGCGCATTCTACACTTTTTAAGGTAAAACTACTATAATTTGCGCTTTATTTTAGGCTTGTGGGCTGTGGGCTTTGTGGGCAGCTGTGTAAGGAGTGTGTGTGCTGTATTATCTCTACTCGTATTTTGATATAAATATTTTCAAATACCTTACTTTCCGCGCAGGGGTGAGCTTTTTTGTCGCGTTTGTGCTGTGTGTGTGGCTTATGCCAGCATTTATCGCGTGGGCGAAAGCGCACAAGGCAAGCCAGCCTATCTCTAGCTATGTCCCCACGCACAAAGCCAAGTCCAACACCCCCACAATGGGCGGAAGCGTGTTTATCATCTCTGCGAGTATCGCCGCGCTTTTGTGTATCCAGCTTAGCAATCTCTATGCGATTTTGGGCGTTGCCACGCTGCTTATCTTTGGGCTTATTGGCGCAAGAGATGACTATATGAAAATCGCCAAAAGATCTAATGCCGGTATGAGTGCTAGGGCGAAAATGCTCTTGCTCTTTCTAGCGGCACTTGGCGTGAGCTTGGCTCTGCACTATGGCGCGGGGCTTGTAAGTGATTTTTATCTCCCTTTTATGAAAAAGCCCCTTTTCACCCTTAGCGCGTATCCTGCGCTTATGATTAGCTTTTGGATTCTGGTATTTCTAGCTACGAGCAATGCCGTAAATATCACCGATGGGCTTGATGGCTTGGCGTGCGTGCCTTCAATCTTTGCGCTTGCTACGCTGTGTGTCTTTGTCTATCTCTCGGGGAATGTCGAGTTTGGGCGGTATCTCTTCTTGCCTATGGTGAATGCTGGGGAGCTTATGGTCGTGGGCGTGGCGATGATAGGGGCATTGCTAGGCTTTCTCTGGTATAACTGCCACCCCGCCCAAGTCTTTATGGGCGATAGTGGGAGCTTGGCGATTGGGGGCTTTATGGCGTATATGGCGATCGTGTCAAATAATGAAGTCCTGCTGCTGCTAATCGGGCTAATTTTTGTGGTAGAGACTTTATCTGTGATGCTGCAAATTGGCAGCTACAAAGTGCGCAAAAAGCGCGTGTTTCTTATGGCTCCTATCCACCACCACTTCGAGCAAAAGGGCTGGGCGGAAAACAAAATCATCGTGCGCTTTTGGATCATCGCGCTGCTCTCAAACCTAATCGCCCTGCTAAGTCTCAAGGTGCGATAAAGTGCGATAAGGACTGCTATGCCCCTAGAGCCACTGCCTAAAGAGCTGCAAGCTGAACACATCGCCAAAGCCCTAGAATCTAGCGCGCCTATTAGTATTTTGGGCTATGGCGTTACGACTAAGCCTATCGTGGCGTTTTTGAATGCGCTGGGGAAGGCTTGCGCGATTTATGACGATACGCCAGAGGGGAAAAATGTGGATTCTAGCGGTGGGGGCGATGTGGAAAATATCTTGCTAGATTCTAGGGAGTTTTGCCCAGAATCTAGTGTGCTAGAGATTGTAAGCCCCGGGATACCGCCGGATCATAAGTATTTTGCTTGTGCGAGGGGGGCAATTAGTGAATATGATTTCATCTGGTGGTTGTGTGGGGATTTGGCTTCTTTGGTGGATTCGGCTTTGCGCGATAAATCTTTGATTGCTTCGCGCGCGCTTCGGTTACATACCTCAAGTATGCGCTCTTGCACGCGCTCGCAAAGCAAAGATTTCTCATCGCAAATCCTAGAATCCTGCGCCGAGATGGATAAGCAAACAAGCACAACTCCTAGAATCTGTGAAGAAGACAAGCAGAACGCGCAGGAATCGTCATCGCGAGCCGACAAGGTCGGCGTGGCGATCCACAAATCCACGCAAGTGGATTCTAAAGCTAGCGCAGAATCTGTGGATTGCCACGCAAATGCTAGTGCATTTGCTCGCAATGACAGAAAAAACGCCGAGAGTCAAAACGCAGTTTCTTTAGAAAAAGTGGATTCTAGGGAAAATGCCGCAAATTTAAAAACGCCGCAGAACGCAGGGGCTGAAAATGTGTTTTGTAGCCAAGCAGATAGGCGGCAGGATTGTAAAAACCTAGAATCCACTTTTGACACCGCCGCAACTCTAAGCGAGCAAGCAAAGGATTCTAGGATTTTTACCCAAAACGCCCAAAATCTAAGCGAGCCGCAGGCGGCAGGATTTTGCGATGATTTTCTAAAGAAACTTCGTTTTGTGGGTTGTCAAGGCGTGGGCGAAGGGATTTATCTAGGTGATAATGAGCAAGCCCACGCCGCAGACTCCCGCAAAAGCGCGCAAAAGCCAACGCCCACACCAAGCCAAGCTGAATCGCCTCAAATCTGGATTAGCGGCACTAATGGCAAAACTACTACCACCCAAATGCTTGAACTCCTCCTCTCCCCCTATGGCGCACGCGCTGGGGGCAATATCGGCACACCGCTCATCACACTCTATGAGCAAAACACGCCCCTATGGGTGCTAGAGACTAGCTCCTTTGCCCTGCACTACACAAGGACCGCCACGCCTGCAATCTACGCGCTTTTGCCCCTAAGCCCTGATCACATCAGCTGGCACAATGGCTTTGAAAACTATGTGTGCGATAAGCTCTCACCTCTAGCGCGAATGGAGGCTGATAGCGTGGCGATCCTGCCTAGTGATTTGCGCGATCATCGCTTGTGTCAAGGCTTTTTAGGGGAGAAAATTTTCTACACAGATTCTAGTGATTTGCGTGCGTATTTGCTCGCTCAAGGATTTGAGCCAAATGCCCTAGATACCTTGCCCTTTTTTGAGCCATTTTTGCTTGATGCCTATGTCGCACTCTGCTGTGCATTTGCCCTTTCGCGCAAACGCCCTAGTATCGCTGCTGCTGGCTTTGTCCCCGCGCTTGCTAGCTTTACAATCGGGGCGCATAGGGTGGAGGAGTTTTATGTCTGCGCGTTTGGGGCGGAATGGCTCTTTGTCGATGACTCTAAAGGCACAAACATCGATGCCACGCTAAAGGCGATAGCACGCTATAAGGATCGCGCGTTGTTTTTGATCCTAGGGGGCGATGATAAGGGGGCAGATATGCAAGAGATTTTCACCCTGCTAGCGGAGCTTAAACGCGTGGAGATCTTCACTATCGGCACCAATGAGTCAAAGCTCCTAGATCTCGCCGCACGCCATAGTGTCAAAGCGCATAAATGCGGCACGCTGGATCGCGCTATGGAAAAGATCTGGGCGATGATCGCAGAATCTAGCACAAGGCTTGCCCAAGATTTTGTTTGCCTCCTCTCCCCTGCTGCCGCCAGCCTCGATCAATTCTCCTCCTACAAAGAGCGAGGGCAGAGATTTAAATCCCTAGCACGCTCCCTTGCCCCAAGCACCACATCATAAAGGATTCTAATGAGCTATGATCCCAAATCCATAGAGCAGAGCATTTATACTATCTGCAAAGAGCGCGGATATTTTGAGATAGAGGGCAATGCCAATATCGCTAAGAGCGATAAAGCTTTCTGCCTAATGATGCCCCCACCCAATGTAACAGGCGTGCTGCATATAGGGCACGCGCTTACTTTCACGCTGCAAGACATCATCACGCGCTTTAAGCGGATGGATGGCTTTGCTACACTCTATCAGCCCGGGCTTGATCACGCCGGCATTGCTACGCAAAATGTCGTAGAAAAGCAGCTTCTAGCACAAGGGCTAAGCAAGGAGCAGCTAGGCAGGGAGGCATTTTTGCAAAAGGTATGGGAGTGGAAAGAGCAGAGCGGAGGCAAGATCATCACGCAAATGCAAGCCCTAGGCATTAGCCCAGCGTGGTCGCGCCTGCGCTTTACAATGGACTCTGGACTGCAAAATGCCGTGCGAGAAGCCTTTGTGGCGTGGTATGAAAGGGGGCTGATTTACCAAGGGGATTATATGGTGAATTGGTGTGTCAAAGATGGCGCGCTTTCAGATATTGAAGTGGAGTATAAAGAGCAAGAGACGCATCTCTACCACCTGCGCTACCCTGTGGCAGACTCTAATGAAGTGCTGCTTGTGGCTACCACGCGTCCGGAGACATTTTTCGGCGATAGTGCGGTGATGATACACCCTAGCGATACGCGCTATACGCATTTGCTGGGCAAAAGTGTCGTGCTGCCTTTGGTGGGCAGAGAGATCCCCATAATCGCCGATAATGCCGTGGATATGGAGTTTGGCACAGGGGTGGTGAAAGTAACGCCCGCCCACGATGAAAACGACTATGCCGTAGGCAAAGCCCACGGGCTAGAATCCATTGTGATCTTTGATGAAAAGGGTGTGCTAAATGATTATGCGCTGGGCTTTGCTGGGCGAGATAGGCTAGAGGCTAGGGCGGATATTGTAGAGGCGTTGCAGCAAGCAGGCGCGGTGGAGAAAATTGAGCCTTATGGCAATCAAGTGGGCGTGTGCTATCGGTGTGGGAGTGTGATAGAGCCGTATATTTCTAGGCAGTGGTTTATTGATGAGGGGATAGCAAGGGAGACAATAAAAAAAGTCAATGCTCAAAAAGATTCGGCTTCGGGTAATCATAGCAGTGATTTTGTGGATTTTGGGGCAACCGCAGACCGCAAGTCTAGCTCTGCCCCAAAATCCACAAAAAGCACCACTAGCAATACCGCAACTCCTAGAATCTGTGAAGAAGACAATCGCGCCGAGTGTGAAAAATCCGCTTCATCGTCATCGCGAGCCGATGAAATCGGCGTGGCGATCCACAAATCCACGCAAGTGGATTCTAGGGGAGACTATTCTGCTAGCGCAGAATCTATGGATTGCCACGCAAATGCTAGTGCATTTGCTCGCAATGACAGAAAAAACGCGATTGGTGAAAAAGCGGATTCTAGCACCGCCCAAAATCTAAGCGAGCAAGCAAAGGATTCTAGGATTTTTACTCAAAATGCCCCAATTCTCAACACGCCGCAAGCACGAGCAAACCTAGATTCTAGTAAAAGCCCCAGCGATTCTAAGATTTTGGAGATAGAATCGGGGTTTTGCGAGCCGCGCAAGGAGATAAGACTAGAGCGTCTATCGACGCAGCGCGGCGAAGCAATCCACGATTCTAGCCCAAAAGCTGAATCGACACAAGCGCAAAAGCCAACGCCTATGGCTAGATTCTACCCGCCGCAGTGGTTAAATAATTTCAATGCTTGGATGCGCGACCTCCGCCCCTGGTGCATCTCACGCCAGCTATGGTGGGGGCATAGGATCCCGGTGTGGTATTGCCAAAATAGCGCGTGTGGGCATATTTTTGCTAGCAAAAATGAGCGAGAATCCGCCTGCCCCAAATGCCACTCTAGCGTGCTGCAAGACCCTGATGTGCTAGATACTTGGTTTAGCTCGGGGCTCTGGGCGTTTAGCACGCTTGGCTGGGGGAATGGCGAGGCGTGCAAGGAGCTGTATGACTCAAATGATCTTACGCGCTTTTATCCTAACTCTTTGCTTATCACAGGCTTTGATATTCTCTTTTTCTGGGTGGCGAGAATGCTCTTTAGCGGGGAGAGTCTGCTAGGGGAGCTGCCCTTTAGAGATGTGTATTTGCACGCGCTTGTGCGAGATGAGTTTGGGCAAAAGATGAGTAAAAGCAAGGGCAATGTCATCGATCCTTTGGCGATGATAGAGGAGTATGGGGCGGACTCCTTGCGCTTTGGCTTGGCATATTCCTGCGCACAAGGGCGAGATGTGCGCCTAGCAAAATCCCAGCTAGAGCTTGCTAAAAACTTTGCCAACAAGCTCTATAACGCCGCGCAGTTTTTGCTGCTCTATGCTAGGCAAGCAGATCCTAACTTTAGTGGATTTAGCGAGCTAGAGTCTATAAATGCCTACCAAAGCCCGCTTGGTCGCTACGCCAAATCGCGCCTAAATAGCGCGACAAAGGAGCTTAGAGCCGCGCTAGAATCCTACCGCTTTAATGATGGCGCGAGTGTGGCATATCGCTTTTTGTGGGGGGAGTTTTGTGATTGGTGTATCGAGCTTGCAAAGGCGCAAAAGGAAGCCATTTGCGAGCTTGGCGCGGTGATGATAGAAGCGATGAAGCTTTTGCACCCGTATATGCCATTTCTTACAGAATCACTCTACCACACCTTGCGCGGCAGTGCGCTAGAATCCAGCGAGTCGATAATGATCACGCGCTACCCTAGCGAAGTGTCCCAAGATAGCGCGATAGAGCAGGAATACGCGTATATCAAAGATGCCATTGTCTCCTTGCGGCGCGCTAAAGCTCTAATCGATCTAGCAAATAAGCCCATTGAGCGAGCTTATATCGCCACGGATTTTAGGCTCTCTGCTAGCGCATTGCAGGCGATTTGCAAGCTTGCTAAAGTAGGCGCGATTGAGTGCGTGGATACAAAGGCGCAAAATGGGCTAGATAAAGACTGCGTGGCAGATATTGGATCGCTAATTAAAAGCTATCTACCATTGCAGGGCATTGATCTAGCTCCCATCATCACGCGCCTAAATAGCCAAAATCTAAAACTTGAAAAAGAAATCAATAAGCTCCAAGCCCTAGAATCTAATGAAAAATTCAAAGCCAATGCCCCCAAAAATGTCCTAGAGTCCAACGCTAGCGCACTTGCAGAAGCCAAGGCGAAGCAAGCAGAGGTGCTAGCGCAATTAGCCATATTTGCGCAAAAGTAAGGAGAAGTGGCTATGCGCATCTTGCTTGTGCTAGCGATGATGGGCTGGGGGCTTGTGTGGCCCCTATCAAAAATGCTGCTTGATTATGGCTCGCCGGCGCAAATTGCTAGCCTGCGCTATTTGCTTGTGCTTGTGTGCTTTGTGCCGCTTATGTGGCTATGGAAAATCCCCTTTGCAGTCCCAAGGGCTGTGCTACTCCCCACGCTTATCACAGGTGTGCTAAACGCGCTTTACTCTTATCTAATGTATGCAGGTATGCCCTATGGGGATTCTGGGAATGCAGGGGTGATCACTGAAGTGCTATCTCCCATTATCGCGGCGTTTTTGTGGAGCGTGTATAAGAGAGAGTCGCTCTCCAAATCAGCCAAAATCGGGCTTATGCTAGGGCTTTTGGCAGGGGCATTTTTGGTCGATGTGTTTGGGAGCTGGCGGTCGATGTTTAGCGCGTTTTATGTGATTTATGTGCTAGCTTCGCTGGATTGGGCGGCTCTTATGATCAGCTCGCGGCTCGCCACAGAAAAGATCAATGCCATAGCACTCAATTTTTACACAAGTGTGATGACTTTTGTGCTGCTTTGCCCTGCGTTATTTGCGGATTCTAGTGGATTGGGTGGGGATTTTGAGAGTGGGGTAGTTATTGAGAGTGGGGCGTTTATCACAAGTCTTTGGGATAAGCCTTTGGTATTTTTCGCTCTGCTTGTGGTAGCGGCGGTGTTTTGCACGGTGTTTGCTACGACTATTTTCTATAAAGCCCTGTTTGTGCTAGGGGTGGTGGAGGGCGGGATCTACGCGCTTTTGGCACCGGTGTTTGCGCTAGGCTTTGCGTATTTACTGCTAGATGAGGTGCCAAGGTGGCATACGATTGTAGGGGGGGTGCTGGCGGTGGGGAGTATATATATCATCAATATCCTAGGCAAAAAACACTAACTTTGGGGGGATTCGGCTTTGCGCGATAAAGCAGGGAGTTTGTGGCTCGCTTTGTCGATAGACCACAAGTCTTATCTCCTCGCTCGCCACTGCACAACCCTGCTTTTTCATCGCAAATCCTAGAATCCACTTTTGTTTGGGTTGGCTTTTCTAAAGAAACATCGGCTTGCGCCGAGCGGTGTCCCTTGTTTTCTAAAGAAACTTCGCTTGTTTTGCGCGATAAAGCAGGGAGTTTGTGGCTCGCTTAGATTTTGGGCTTCATTGTTAGAATCCACTTTTTCTAAAGAAACTGCGTTTTGACTCTCGGCGTTTTTTCTGTCATTGCGAGCAAATGCTGACGCATTTGCGTGGCAATCCACTGCATTTGCCCTAGAATCCACTTTTGAAAAATGGATCTAGGCTATGGATCGCCACGCGGCTCACGCCGCTCGCGATGACAGAAATGGGCAGTGCCGACTCGCGATGAAGGAGAGAGTTTCATCGGCTCGCGATGACAGGAAAATTGGCGTTTCAAAAATCGGCGTTGTGAAAAAGTGGATTCTAGCTAGTGCAGCACATCGCCCCAGATCACATCAAGCGTGATCCAAGACTCTGGGTAGCATAGGGGATTATCACCGCGCCAAGTGTATTGGGCTGGGCGGATCACAAGCTTTGCGGGATTATCGATCAAATACGCACCCCAGAAGCTAAAGGTGGAGTTTGCGATGATGGCGTTTTGACACGCTGCCATAGCCATAAGATCGCTGATCGCATCGCCTTGATCATTATTGCCGATGAAGTGTAGCTCTGCACCCTTAAGCGACCCTAGTCTTGCATAAAGCTCGCTTTTGCACCACTCCAAATCATCGCTAAAGATGAAAAAGCTTGGGGATTTGAGCTTTTTGCGCATAAGGGCTATGGCAGTGTCATAATACGCGCTGCCTAGCTTGACATACTCCCAATTCTCTTGCGCTAGGTAGTCGCCCCTGCGGATATGGAGGAAGACAGAGTCGCTAGTGGATCGTATCTGCTCTTGCAAGGCTTTGGCACTAGGGCTTAAGCATTTTGGGGTAAATTCTTGGCGCAAGATAGATTCTATCTCGGCAAAATACACTGCATTAGCGAAAAAGCCTTCAAAGTAGGCGTTGCGCGAGAATGGATAGCGTGCTTGGAAGAGTCTCGCTAGCTTTGGAGAGTCGCGCGTGGTGTAGAGGCTGCGGAGCAAGCGCGCGGGCTTGCTATTAGGCGGGAGGATCTTGCGCACGGCTTTGGCGCAGAGTGCTTGGCAATATATTTGTGTGCTTATGTCTGCTTGAGAGTCCTGTGCTAATGAAAAATGGCGGAGGATAGGCAGCGTAATGCGAAACTTTGCAAGCTCTAGATCGCGGATAGTGCTTGCGCGGCGATCTAGAGCTTTAGGGCTAGAATCCACTTTTGCAAAAGCGGATTCTAGGGAAGTATCTGCACGGAAAGATTTTTCTTTAGTATTGTCATTTTGGGATTCTGGGATTTGTGTCTTTGTTTGTGTGGATTGCCACGCCACTGCTGGCGCAGTGTCTCGCAATGACAGAAAATGAGCGTTGCTCTTAGAATCGGGGCTTTGTGAGTTTTGTGGTGCAAAGTCTCTCGCGGCAGGATTTGGGAGTTTGTGCTTGTTTTTCTTACCGTTTTGGGATTCTAAGATTTTTGAGTTAAAAACGGCGTTTTTCAAGTCGCGCAAGGAAGATAAGACTTGAGGTCTATCGACGCAGCGCGGCGCAGAAATCGCCGTTTTTAGCCAAAAAGCTGAATCCTTACCTAGTCGCCCCCCCCCTTATGAGATTTTGCCCACCTTTAGCACGCAAGGTTTTTAGCGTTACATAGCTAAAGCTCGCATCTAAGCCTACGCTAAACCCCCTATGCGCCAAAGCGCGTGCAAAGGCGTATTGAAATAGCTGATTGCCCAGACCGCCTTGTAGCTTTACTAGTATCATTCTTGCTCCTTGTGATTTGTGGCATTATAGCAAAGCCCTAGTGATTCTAAGATCTTTGCTCTAGCTTGTGGGTAGGCTTCTAGCAGGGCGCGGAGTTGATCATAGTTGCGATGCTGCTCGCAGTTTATCTCCCAGAGATTAGGGCTCTCATCGATGGCTATGCTAGATTCTTTAGGGTGCTCTAGCGCGTTTTTCACAAGCACCTTTGGCACATCATTTAGCACACTCATCACATAAAACCACAAATCATCGTTATAAGGCGCGAGCGATACAATAGCTTGCGTGTTGAAAAACTCTTGGCTAAAGGGACTTGGCGGATAGAGCACGCCAGAGACGCCCACGCTTGCTAGGGCTAGGTGGGGGGAGTTTTCTTTAATGATTGGGAGATATTGGGCGGGATCTATGCCTAGAATCTCGGCTAGAAACGCTGCGTCATAAGTCCAATTTGTGTGGATCGCGCGCGGGAATCGCGCGTAAGATTCTAGCAAAAGGCTTATGGTATTTGGGGCGTAAATTTGGTCATCATCGATGGTGATGATGATATGCTCTGGGTAGAGTTGCAGGGCGTAAAAGAGCTTTTTATACGCGCGTAAATTTTCTTCTACGAAGTGGATACTAAGCAGCCCGAGCCTTGCAAAAATCTTTAAGATAAGCGGGAGCTTGCTTGGAGCTATCTCGCTAGAGCTAAGAAACAAGGCTATATGGAAGTCTTTGTAGTCTTGGGTGAGGATAGAGTAGAGCGTGTGGTGGAGATAGGGGAGGCGGGCGGGGAAGGAAGTTAGGCTCACTAGCACAGGCGGGGTTTGGGCTTGGGGCGATTCAGTCTTGGGTGAGCGATTCGACAAGATTGGGGCAATTTGTGGGTAGTCATTACCGCTAAGGTAACTCCTACCCCCAAATTGCCCCAAAGCTTGCAAAGCCCCACCGCAATGCTTAGAATCGTATTGAGCGTGGGTATTTTCAAAAGTGGATTCTAGGCACTTTTGGGCGTTGTTGTTAGAATCTAAATTCTTGTCATTGCGAGCTTTGCACAGCAAAGCGTGGCAATCCATAGAATCCACTGCATTTACACTAGAATCCACTTTTGAAAAAATGGATTCTAGGCTATGGATCGCCACGCTCGTTTCACTCGCTCGCGATGACAGAAATTGGGCAGTGTCGGCTCGCGATGATGGGGGGTCGGCTTGTGGTTTGCTAGAATCCGCTTTTTTAAAGCTAGATTCTCGCTTTGTTTGGGATAAAGTCCTTTCAAGGTTGCACGCTTTGCGCGCGCTATTGATTTGACTGGATTCTGCTTGCGCAGAATTGGATTGCCGCGCCACTGCTGGCGCAGTGTCTCGCAATGACGGAGAGCTAGAATCAGGGCTTTGTGAAAACGAGGATTCTAGTGTAAAGTCGCTCGCGGTGGGATCAAGCTGCTTTCTAATCTCAATTTGGGATTCTAAGATTTGCGATGATAAATCGCCGCTTTTAAGCGGTGGGCGCAGGGATTTATCTAGGCGATAATGAGCAAGCCCACCGCGCAGAATCGGTGATTTATCGCGCAAAGCTGAATCCCCACCAGATAAAGCTGAATCCCCTTTACTCTGCCCCCCCCCCTATGAGCATCTGCCTACACGCCCTTCGCGCCACAAAAACCCCAATACACACATTTCTCTTCCCACGCGTGTAAGAGAAGCCTAGATGTGTGATAGTCTTTTGCGAGAGTCCAAGCGCGTATAATGCGCGCTTAATGCTAGATTTTATCACGCGCATAGCTACTCTTCTATGTAGTTTTTGAGTTTTCTGCCCACTTTTGGGTGCTTGAGCTTTTTGATCGCACTAGATTCTATCTGGCGCACGCGCTCTCGCGTTACATTCAGCTCTTTGCCAATCTCTTCTAGCGTGCGGTCGCTCTCATCTTCTAGCAGCCCAAAGCGCATTTTAATGACAGATTGCTCGCGCTCATTGAGCTGGGAGAGCACTTCATCGATTTGGGCGCGTAGGTCTTCTTTCAAAATATGATCCATAGCACTTGGCGTGGTTTTGTCCTCCACAAAATCCCCAAACTTCCCATCATCATCGCTGCCTATGGGGGCTTCTAGGCTCACTGGCTCTTTGGTGATTTTGATGACATTTTTGACTTTATCTACACTTAGCCCCACTTCTTCAGCGATGACTTCGACATCTGGCTCTTTGCCTGTCTCTTGCAGGTGCTTGCGGATAATTTTGTGGATCCTATTGATTGTCTCTATCATATGGATTGGGATTCGTATCGTGCGGGCTTGATCGGCAATGGCGCGAGAGATTGCCTGACGGATCCACCAAGTGGCATAAGTGGAGAATTTAAAGCCCTTTTCATATTCAAATTTATCCACTGCTTTCATTAGCCCGATATTGCCCTCTTGGATAAGATCTAAAAATGGTAGCCCGCGGTTGGTGTATCGTTTGGCGATACTTACCACTAGGCGGAGATTGGACTTTGCCATTTTGGTTTTAGCCTTGTCGGAGATAGATTTGCCGCGCTTGATTTGCTCTAAAATTTCTTTAAGCTTTTCTGGGTCGATGTTGAAGCTGCTTTCGCTTGCTTCTTTGGTTTGGAAGAGCTTTTTTAGCTCCATATATACGCTTACCATAGTCGCTTCTGGGACTGCTTGGATGATTTCATCGCGGCTCATATTGGTGATGTTGCTAAGGATTTTCTGGTGGTTTTGGACCAAAGTGTCATTAAAAAGCGGGAGCTTGTATTCAAGCCGTGCTAGCTCGCGCTCAAAGCCATCGCCGTTTTTTAGGCTATTTTCCATAGCTTTGACGATTTCGTTGATGAGCTTGCTCGTAGGTCCTAGGTCAAGGAGCTTGGACTTTAGCACCTCTTTTTTATGCGCAAGCGTTAGGATAAACACAAGCTCTTCTATCTCGCTATCAAATGTCGTATCAGCGTGGGATTCTAGCACTTTGAGCCAATCTTTTTTGGCTTTTTCAAGGGCTTTGAAGCTCTCTAGCACTCTATCAATGCGCTTTTGGTCTTTCTTAGAAATGGGGCGTTTTCCCTCTTCGCTCTCTTCCTCGCTCTCCTCTTCATCATCATAGTTTTCAGCATCGCTATCGCCACCTTCTTCATCAAAGCTTTTAAAAAGCTCTTTGACACGGCGTTCGCGATTGATTAGGGCATCTTTATAATCATAAATAAAATCAATGAGATAAGGCACAGAGCAAATCGCATCAAGGATAATATTTTCGCCAAATTCTATCTGCTTGCTTAGCTCTACTTCTTCTTCCTTGGTGAGCAGGTCGATCTGCCCCATTTCGCGTAGATACATACGCACAGGGCTATCGCTCCTGCTCCATTCAAGCAGCTCGCGCTCTTTCATAAAGTCAAATTCTTCTTCAAGCTCTTCATCTAAGATTTTCTTGCGCTCTTCTTCTAGCTTGATTTTATCTTGGGTATTGAGTGTTTTGGCAAGCTCTGATGAGCTTACAAGCTCGCATTTATGCTTTTTAGCAAGCTCTAGGATCTTTTTTGCTTGCGCGGCTGTGGGGGGCTTTTTTAGGATTTGCGCGATGGTCTCGTGCGCGATCATCTTTTGCTCTGTGGTGGCAAAAAGCTCTTCTAATTGCTGGTTGATTGTCTTTGCGGACATTGGGTGCCTTTGTGTGGATCTAAGCCAAGTGGGCTTGCAGGGGTTAAGACTTATGGAACTATCGGCTGGTAAAAGAAATTTTAAAGCGCGGATTCTATAATATTTTATCTTTTGTAAAGATAAATGTAGGAGTGCTTATGCGCAAGATTTATCTCGCTGGCGGGTGTTTCTGGGGGATACAGGGGTATTTTACTCGTGTGGCTGGCGTGCTAGAATCCAGTGTAGGCTATGCTAATTCACGCATAGCAAATCCTAGCTATGAGCTTGTGTGCTCTGGGATAAGTGGCGCGGTAGAGGCATTGGAGCTTGTCTATGATGAGAAGCGTTTGGGGCTTAGTGAGATTGTCGATAGGCTGCTATCTATCATCGATCCTAGTGCGCTAAACTATCAGGCAAACGACATTGGCACGCAATACCGCAATGGTGTGTATTATCTGCAAGAATATAGCAGCGATGAAGCTGTGATCAAAGAGCGCATTCACGCGTGGGAGCAACGCAGTGGGCGCAAGGCGGTTACAGAGATCTTGCCATTGCAAAATTTCTATCTAGCAGAATCCTACCACCAAAACTACTTGCAAAACTACTTGCAGGCTAATCCCCACGGCTACTGCCATATCGATATAGAAGCTGCCTTAAGGCTATGGGAGCGTAAGTAGATCTGCGTGTATGGATCGCCGCAGACACGCTAATAATAAGCGATATATCAAAAGTGGATTCTAGGTTTATCGTAGATTTGACATTTTAAGATTGTGGGCTTGGCTTATGTGCTAGTGGATAAAGTCGCTGGGGCATATCGCTGCCCCTACTTATAGAGCTTCTAGCAGCTATAAGTTGTCAAAAACTCAAATGGATGTGGGCGGGCTTCCCAGGGCCAGATTTCTGTCTCAAACTTATAGGCTTTATAAGTTTGGATAAACTCTTCGCTAAATACCCCCCCCTCTTTCAAATACGCCTTATCCACAAGCATTTCTTCAATAGCGTGGCGCAGCGTGTGGGGTAACTGCTTAATGCCCTTTTCTCTAATCTCATCTAATGTTAGCTCAAAGAGATTGATCTCCATTGGCTTGCCCGGATCAATGGCGTTTTTAATCCCATCAATCCCAGCGAGTAGCAAGCTTGCAAAGGCAAGGTAAGGGTTTGCCGAGCTATCGGGGAAGCGAAACTCCATTCTTTTAGCTTTCTCGCCGCTGTTGTAAGGGATCCTAATGCTAGCAGAGCGATTTTGTGCAGAGTAGGTCAAAATGCTTGGAGCTTCAAAGCCAGGTATCAGGCGTTTGTAGGAGTTGGTGCTAGGATTTGTGAAAGCGGCTAATGCCCTTGCGTGCTTTAGCACACCACCTAGAAAGTGGAGTGCCATATCGCTTAAGCCTTGATAAGCATCGCCGGCAAAGAGATTTCTGCCATCTTTCCAAATGCTTATATGCACATGCATTCCGCTGCCATTATCGCCATACAAAGGCTTTGGCATAAATGTCGCGGTTTTGCCATTTAAATGCGCGACCATTTTGACGACATATTTGAGCTTTTGGACATTATCTGCTGCTTCTAGCATATCACCAAATTTCACGCCAATCTCGCCCTGCCCCTGTGCTACTTCGTGATGCACCACAAAGGTCTCTAACCCCACTTGATTGAGCACCTTTACCATTTCCGCACGCAAATCCACCATAGAATCCACCGGAGCCACAGGGAAGTAGCCGCCCTTGGTGCCGGGGCGATGCCCGATATTGACACCTTCAAACTCTTTGGCGCGATTCCACTCGCCCTCTTCAGAATCTATCTCATAGTATTGGCAATTCACCGCGTCTTTAATCTTAATAGAATCAAAGACAAAAAACTCATTCTCCGGTCCATAGTAAGCCACATCGCCAATCCCACTCTCTTGTAAAAACTTCATCGCCCTTTTTACGATAGAGCGCGGGCATTTTTCATAGGGCTCGTTTTTATAAATATCCCAAATATCGCAAAACACCACCGCTGTGGTATCAGCCGTAAAAGGATCGATGAAGTAGCGCACGGGATCAGGGATTAGCATCATATCTGATTTATCCACACTCTGCCACGCAGGGATCGAGCTACCATCAAAGGGCAGCCCTTGGAAGCTGCTTTCATCAATCGCAGAGCGTGAAAAGCTCACATGATGCCACACGCCCTTAATATCACTAAATCGAAAGTCGATAAACTCCACTTCATTATCATCGCAGAATCTAAAAAACTCCGCCACCGCTGCTTTATCCACTGCTACTTTATCAATGTCTGCTGCCATTATCGCTCCTTGCTTGGTATTGTGATAGATTGCGTAAAATAAAGTCAAAAACAAAGTCGCAGTATAGCAAAACTAAGTAAAAGCTAGAATCCAGCCTATCTGCCTAGCCTGCAGATTTTATGGCTTTGGCGATAATAAAGCTAGAATCTAAAGCTTTCATATAATCTCACTAGCTATCGTGTGAATTGTGTCGCGCCAAATCCAGCTTTAACTACCTTGAAATCTATTTTTCTTTCGCAAGATTAGCAAGGCGGCTTGCCTTTGCCACTAGCCCTAGGAACTCTTGCTTATAGCTATCATCGCATACACCCTGCTGACTTAGAGTATCAAGGATTGTTTGATAGCCGCTTTTGCTCTGTGCGCTATTTTTGCTATCTATACCCCTAAAGCTAGAATCCACAAACTTAGAGTCCATAAGCAGCAGTCCAAAGCCCGCCACACTCTGGGCGAAGCGCATATCTGCACTAGGCGTAGCCAAAATCGCGCTAGAATCTAGTGCTTGCTCGATAGGCTTGCTGCTCTCATCATTGCGCGCTTTGTTGGCAGGCTCTTTGTAGCGGATTTTGACATTGAGCCACTCAGCACTTCCTGTGCTATTTGCTTGGCTTGGTGATTGTGTCTTGGTGGTTTGGGGGTATTTGAGCGGATCGATGATGCCTTTTACATCTGGGGCGAGCTTGGCATTATTGAGAGTAGCTAGGCTAGATTCTACCCCCACAGGGACAATCTCATAAAGCGCGGTAACGCGATGCGAGCTTCCCATCTCGCCTGCATCTTTGCTATCATCGTTGAAATCTTCATCATTTAGCACTCGCTTTTCATAGCCGATAAGTCGATAAGCAGCGACTTTAGCAGGGTTAAACTCTACTTGGATTTTCACATCTTTTGCCACGGTGATGAGTGTAGCCCCCACTTGCTCGACTAGGTGCTTCTTGGCTTCAAGGAGTGTGTCGATATAGCCGTAGTTACCATTGCCAGAGTCAGCGAGCTTTTGGAGCATAGAGTCTTTGTAGTTCCCCATACCATAGCCAAATACCGAGAGATAGATCCCGCTTTGCGCCTTTTGCTTGATGAGCTTTAGTAGCTCGCTCTCACTTGTGATACCCACATTGAAATCCCCATCAGTAGCTAGGATCACGCGATTATATCCGCTCTGGATAAAATGCTTTTGGGCAAGCTCATAAGCGTCCTCTATCCCAGCACTTCCGTGTGTGCTGCCACCTGCACTAAGCGAGTCGATAGCTTTTAGGATCTTTTTCTTATCATTAGTGGGCTTTAGCGCGATAGTGGAGCTTCCAGCGTAGGTAACAATCCCCACAGAATCTTTGGAGCTTAGATTCTCTACTAGGAGTTTTAGGGACTTTTGCACAAGCCCTAGCCGATTCTCACCCGCCATAGAGCCAGAAGTATCGATAAGGAAGACAAGATTAAATGGCTTGCGTTTATCCCAGTCAATCGCCTTTGCCTGTAAGCCTATGCGCGCGATTTTGTGCGCAGGATTCCACAGAGCGGGTGCGAGCTCTAGGTTTATGGAGATTGGCTCATCGCCCTTTGGTGCTTGATAGCTGTAGGAAAAGCTATTAAGCAGCTCCTCTATACGCACCATATCAGGGCTAGGCAGTCTGCCAGACTCTATGACTTTGCGCACAATCGCGTAGGAGGCAGTATCGACATCAGAGCTAAAGGTAGAGAGTGGGTTGTTTGCTACAAGCTTGAAAGAGTTTTCATCTTTTTGCGCAAAAGAATCGGTGGATTTTACCCTTGCTATGTCGATTGGCGCGCTGCGCATAGTGGGAGGAGCCACTTTGCCCATATCATAAGCCCTACTAATATTTGGTCTATGCGCACTCTCAAAGTGGTGGGGCATATCGACCATATTAGGCACTTCCTGCGAGCTCTTTTGTGGGGGCAAGCAGCTAAATATCCCAATCCCCACTGCTACGAGTATGGCAAGGCTTGCTAGGATTTTGCTAAGGTTTTTCATTTTCTATCCTTGCGACTTGGATTTAGGTGGGAGTGCTTTTTATAACCTTATCCCTAGAATCCATTTTTAAAAACATACAAAAAGTGGATTCTAGGGATAAGACTCAAAAATGTAAGAACTTCGCAAAGGATTCTAGGATTTGGAGCTAGAATCCGCTTTTTACGCTTGTTTGCTTCAATACGATTCTAAGATTTCTAAAGAAGCTTCGCTTTGCGGTGGGGCTGTGGAAATGCTACAAATGCAAGAGACTTCCAAAGGATTCTAGGATTTGCGATGAGAAATCTTTGCTTTGCGAGCGCGTGCAAGGGCGCATACTTGGCGTATGTAACCGCAGCACGCGCGAAGTAATCAAAGATTTATCGCGCAAAGCCGAATCCACCACCCAAAGCTGAATCGTTTAAAAACTAAATATACCCTGCCACCATAGCCAGCACATACCCAATGCAGCAGGAGCTAAACACCCCGATAAGCCCGGGCAAGATGAAGCTATGGTTGATGACAAATTTGCCAATATGTGTCGTCCCACTTCTGTCAAACTGAATTGTCGCTAGATCGCTTGGGTAAGTTGGCAAAATATAGTAGCCATAGCACGCTGCGGCAAATGCCACGATGATCCCGGGCTCTACGCCGATACTTAGAGCAATTGGCACAAATGCTGCAAGAGCTGCGGCTTGGGAATTAACAAACTTTGAGATAAGCAGCAGCATAATCGCATAAGTCCAAGGGTGGGCTTTAACAATATCGCCTAAAGCTGATTTCATCATCGGCGTATGCACAGCAAACATTGTATCCGCCATCCACGAGATCCCAAACACCGCCACAAGCGCGATCATACCGGATTTAAAGATTTCATTGCTACCGATTTTTTTAGGATCAACTTTGGTGAAAATAATGATAAGCGAGCCAGCTAGGAGCATAAACATTTGGATAATATGCACCATAGAGATTTTGTCCATATCTGGGTTGCCAAGTTTATCGGCTTTATAGACTTTCTCTACCTTGCCTTCTTCTACTTTGCCAAGCTTATCAGCTTTGATCGCCTTATCAAGCCCGATTTTCTCTCCGGGATTATCCACATCAGCGATTTTGACATCTTTAAGCGTGAAGACGCCTTTATCGCCCTTTTCAGGCGTCCATTTTAGTGTCGTGCCAGACTCTAAAGTCGCTTTGTAGTCATACTTCTGCCCCCACGAAGGCTTAAGTGAATCAAATGCCCCAATAAGTGCGACCACGCCAATCGCCCCTAGGAATATCCACATAGCCACCCAATCTTTCTTAGGAAGCTTTACGCCTAGCAAAGTTTTAGAATCGCCATAGACATATTGCTTAAATTCTGGGTCTTTGAGCTTTTCTTGAAATACCGGATCTTTATCCAAGTCTTTCCCCCTAAACCAGCTAAAAATCCCAATCATCAGCACGCCAAAGAGTGTGCTAGGGATAGTGATTTGCAGCAAGTTGATATAGCCATCAAAGCCTGCTAGCTTATGATCTGCATTTAGAAGCAGAGCCGTAAGGCTCACTACCGCCACCGATACAGGCGAGGCGACAATCCCCATTTGCGAGCTAATGGACGCTGCTGCCATAGGTCGCTCTGGGCGGATATTGTTTTTGATCGCAATATCATAGATGATAGGCATAATCGTATAAACAACATGCCCTGTCCCGCACAGCATTGTAAGAAAGCAGGTAACAAATGGAGCAAGAATGGTTAGGAATTTTGGATTGCGGCGCAAGATCCGCTCTGCGATTTGGAGCATCACATCGAGCCCACCGCTTGCCTGCAATGTCGCACTAGCTACAACAACCGCCAAAATCGTAAGCATTACATCAATGGCTGGCTTACCCGGCTTAATGTCAAAGCCAAACACAAGCACAAAAATACCGATACCACCAAGTAGCCCTAGTGTGATACCACCCTTTTGCGCACCATAAAATAGACAAATAAGCACCACTAGAAGCTGAATGCTAAACTGCCACCCTTCACTAAGATTGACAAGAAAATCCATCAAAACCCCTTTTAAGTAAAATAACTCCTTTTACAGACGATATGTGCCATAGCGTTGCAAAATAGGCGGCGATTGTAGCAAAATTTATATAAAAATCGTTACAATGCGTGGCAATTCAGCAAGAATATGCGCGATATAAGATTATTGCAAGCATTGGATTTGGCATAGGCTCTTAAGGGTTTATAAAGGCGCGGAGTATGGAAGAAGTATTATTGCAGTGGTTTTATAGTGGCAAGCTTGGCGCGGTGTGGCTCGTGGCTTTTGTCGCTGGGCTGCTCTCCTTCCTCTCGCCTTGTATCCTCCCTCTTGTACCGGCGTATATGTCCTATATCTCTGGAGTCGGGGTGGAAAAGCTGGATTCTAGTAAGATTACTCAAAGAAGCCTGCGTGTGGCGATTTTCTGGCGTGCGTGCTTGTTTGTGCTTGGGTTTTCGCTGGTGTTTGTGGGTATGGGGCTGGCATTTTCAAGCCTTGTCTCTGTGCTGCATTCACCCATCACAAACATAATCGCCGGGAGCATTGTAGTGATCTTTGGGGCGCATTTTTTGGGATTGTGGCGGTTTGTTTTGCTTGATAAAAGCGTGCATTATGACTTGAGGCTGCGCTATAAAGCCCTAGAGATTCTAGCCCCCTTTGTGCTGGGCATTAGCTTCGCACTTGGCTGGAGTCCTTGCACAGGGGCGATATTTGGGGCGATCACGCTGTTTGTAGGCACAGGTGGCTATGGCGTGGGATTGCTGATCGTGTATGCGTGCGGCTTGGCTATGCCATTTTTGCTCGTGGCAATAATGCTAGAAAAGGGCTTTTGCTTGCTTGCTAGGATCAAGCCCTTTACGCGGTGGATTGAGCGTGTATCTGGGGGGATTTTGGTGGTGATGGGAGTGCTGATTATGAGTGGTGAGCTTGGCGCGCTTAGTGCGTGGCTTGTGAGTTACTAGAGCGAAGGAGAGATTATGCTGCTAAAAAATGGCGTGCTATGTGATGCACACAAAGAGTGTAAGGCGGATTTGCGCATTAATGAGAAGCGCGGGGTCATTTGTGAGATCGGTGATGATCTAGCCCCCATAGGCGCGGAATCTGTGCTTGAGTGCCGTGGCAAGGTGGTGCTGCCTGCTCTCATTGATATGGCATATCCTAAAAACCAAGTCCTTTCAAGTAAAAATCTAGAATCCTTAACGCAAAAGGCTCTGCGCGGTGGAGTAGGCAGCATACTGCTACGCCCAGAGACTACACCTAGGGTGGATAATGCAGCTGTTATTGAGCTTATCTCCTCGCTAGATTCTAGTCTAAGCGTGCATTTTCTCCCAAGCCTAGCCCCCACCCTAGAATCCTCGTTTGAATCCAAGTCCAAAATCGCAGAAATCGCCACACTCATCGCCTCTGGAGCTCGTGCGATCTATCTAGAATCTAGCGCGCAAAACATCGATGGCTATGCGCTCTACAAAATCGCCCAATACGCCCAAATGCTCCAAGTCCCTATCATCGCTAGCCCCCAAGAGCCTAGCCTAAGTGAAGGCGTGATGAATGAATCTCAAGTAAGCGCACAGCTAGGGCTACCAGCGATCCCGCCCCTAGCGCAAACTATGCAAGTAGCAAAGCTCTGTGAGCTAGCGCGATATAGCGGGACAAAGTGGGTGTTTGACACCATAAGCGAGGTAGAATCTATGCGGATTATTGCGTATTTCACGCAAATGGGCGCACAGATCTTAGCGCAAACCTCCTTGCACCACTTGATTTTAAGCGATGAGCATTGCGCGGCGTTTGACACGAGGTTTAAGCTTTTCCCTCCGCTTAAAGATCCTGCTACAAGAGAGGCTTTGCGTGCGCATTTGGATTCTAGCATTAGCCTGCTTACTTGCCTGCAAAGCGATAGCTACAAGTCCAAAAAAGACCAAGTCTTTGAGTCTGCTAGCTTTGGGATAAATGCGCTAGAGCATTACTTCGCGCTTGGCTTTAGCTATCTTGTGAAGTCTGGGCTAATCACGTTCTCCCGTTTTAGCGAGCTTACCTCTTATGCGCAAGCTAGGCTTCTCTCCCTACCAAAAGGTGCGCTAGAAGTGGGGCTAGATGCGGATCTTATCATCGTGGATTTGCAAGAGAGCTTTTGTATCAATGATAGCTTTAGCCCCTATAATGGCGAGTCGCTCTCTGGCGTGATCAAGCAAGTCTTCATTAGTGGCAAGCTGCAATATCAGCACGAATCTAGCTAGATCATCTTGCCAAGCACAGCTTCCTAGATCCGCTTGCAATGTGCCATTAAGCCAAGTATCAACGCCCCTAACATATAATCCGCCCCATCTATACCCAAGGAGTAGCGATGACAATCTTTAGCAAAATCGTGCGAGGCGAGCTTCCTTGCAAAAAAGTCTATGAAAATGATGAATTTTTGGCGTTTTATGACATCGCCCCAAAGGCAAAGGTGCATATCCTAGCGATCCCAAAGCAAGAGCTAAAGGACTTTAATGCCATTACCCCAGAGCTTATGGCGCGATTTAGCGCGTTTATTTTAGAGGTTGTAGAAGTGGCAGGGATCAAGCAGAGTGGATATAGGCTTATCACCAATACAGGCGCACATAGTGGGCAGGAGGTGCCGCATTTGCATTTTCATATATTAGGCGGAGAGCCGTTAGGAGCGATAGTTTAGTGTGTAATGGATTGGGCTTTTGCTAGTAGGGATTCAGCTTTGGGTGAGCAATGCGGTTGATTGCGCTATTTTTGGGGCAGTCATTACCGCTCTAGGTAACTCCTACCCCAAAAATAGCGCAAAGCAGCCACAGCCCCACCGCAATTCCTAGAATCCTTTGAAGAACAAGGGGCTGAGTGTGAAAATCACTCCCTAGAATCCACTTTTTGAAAAAGTGGATTCTAGGGAGTGTGGCTTCATTGTCATTGCGAAACTTGCGGCAGCAAGGCGTAGCTTCTTACGAGGATTCTAGCACTGCCGCAGAATCTATGGATCGCCACGCCGCTACTACCGCAGCAGCTCGCAATGACGACAAAACCGCCTCTAGTGAAAAGTGGATTTTAGGAAAAACGCCCAAAGTGTAGATAAATCGCACAGCCTAGAATCCACTTTTTCACACAATGCTAAAAAAGTGGATTCTAGCAACAAAGACAAAAGGAGCAAAATGGATTCTAATCCCCAAAAAAAGATATTTTTCGCCTGTGCGTTCGCACTCTCTCTTGGGCTAATTATATGGCTTTATTATGCCTTTTTATACACGATGATTATCGCGGCACTGCTGTGTATCGCGACTTATTGGATCAAGGAATTTTTCTACCACAAAACTAGGAGCAATCTGCTTGCTTCTAGTTTTAGCGTGCTTATCTTGCTAGCATTATTTATTATCCCATTGTATTTTGTCATTCATCGTGGGGCAGTGGGGATTCTAGGAGTGGATTGGAAGCAAGCGGAAGTGTGGTTTCTCCAGATAAAAGAGCTTATCCGCAATGTGCTGCATTATCTGCCCTTTATCCAAGCCCAAGATGTGCTAGCCAATCTCTCTTTCTCTTCTATCGCTGGCTTTGTGAGTCGCCTAAGCACGATGATCGGCAAAGGTAGCGTGAGCTTTGTTATTGATGCGTGCTTCATCGTGCTGTTTTTATCGGTGTTTTTCTACTATGGCGGGGCGTGGTATAGGTATGTGCGCAGGCTTTTACCCGTGCGCGATGAGCAAATCGACCTTATAGCCGCAGATGTGAGCGGCGTGCTGCGCGTGGTGTTTTTCTCCACGATCCTAAATGTCTGCTTGCAGGGCTTTGCCTTTGGGGTGCTGGCTAGTGCCTTTGGGCTAGATGGTGTGCTGCTTGGCGTGCTGTATGGGCTTTGCTCGCTTATCCCCATTGTGGGCGGTGTGCTTGTGTGGCTGCCTGTGGGGCTTATTTTGTATGTGCAAGGCGAAGTGGCTCAAGCGGTGGTTTTGGTGCTATATAGCGTTATTTTTATCGGCTTTATTATCGATAATATTATCAAGCCCTTTCTTATCCGCATAGTCAATCGCAAGCTACTAGATAAGCCGCTAAATATCAATGAGTTTGTGATATTTTTTGCTATTTTTGCGGGGCTTGGCGCGTGTGGATTCTGGGGGATTATCATAGGACCTGCGATCACGGCGTTTTTTATCGTTATGGTGAGGATTTATGAGAGAGATTTCGCGTCCGCTTAGGATTTAATCTTGGTTTATTTGCAAAGATTATAATCCTGCACCGCCTAGATATTGCTGTGTAAAGAGTGTATTATGAAATCATCTGCCACCATAGGTATATCCATAGTTGTGCCCTGCTACAATGAAGAAGTCTCTTTGCCTGTGTTTCTCACAGAGATCACAAAGACTATGGATTCTCTTGTGCCATTTATTATGGAGCATAGTGCGCAGCTTGCCCAAGCGCAATCGCAGCTTATCCCTTATGAGCTGATATTTGTCAATGATGGTAGCCGTGATAAAACGCTAGCTTTGCTAGAAGACATCGCCGCTAAAGACACAAACAAAAACCGCAGAATCTGTGTGCATTCTTTCTCGCGTAATTTTGGCAAAGAAGCGGCTATTTTAGCCGGCTTAGAGCAAGCGCAAGGAGAGGGAGTCGTGTTGCTTGATGCGGATTTACAAGATCCACCAAGTATGATTGCTGATATGGCTAGAATCTGGCTAGAATCTAGCAGGCAGACCAAGGTCATCTATGCCCGCCGCACTACTCGTGCTGGGGAGTCCAAGATCCGCGCTGCACTTAGTGAGACATTTTATAAGATCTCAAACTTCATCTCTGAAGTCAAAATAGAATCTGGCGTGCGAGACTTCCGCCTAATGGATAAAGAGGTGATAGAAGCTCTCTTGCAGATGAGAGAATACCACCGCTTTTCTAAAGCGATGTTCGCGTGGGTGGGCTTTAAACGGCAGTGCCTAGAGTATGAGTATATCCCGCATTTTAAGGAGTCTTCAAGCTGGAGCTTTTGGAAGCTGTTTAAATACGCTATTGAAGGGATTGTAAGCTTTAGCACGATGCCACTGCGCATAGCCTTTGTGCTAGGGTTTTTTATTTCAGCTTTTGCAGTGTGCTTTGGGATCTATCGCATTATCGATACTATTCTCTATGGTAATGCAGTGGCTGGCTACCCAAGCCTTATTGTCATCATCACTTTCATCGGTGGGATTCAGCTTATGCTGCTTGGAGTCATTGGCGAGTATATCGCTAGGATCTATGAGCAAGTCAAAATGCGCCCACACTTCATACTTGATAAGCGCAAAAAGTCGCCAAGCTCTTGTGCCACTTTAGAGCAGCCGCGTCCTAGCACACTAGAATCTAGCCTAGCACATTCTACTACTACTACAAAGGAGAGTTAATGCCACCGAAATCTAAGGACAATCTTTTTGTAAAAACACTTGAAGAGTTTAAAGCGGCGTGCTGGGCGTTTTTTCACACGCAGGGCTTTTGGAAGTATTTTCTCATCGCCTTTGGGCTGTATTTGCTTGGGATCATTAGCCTTATCCGTGCAGATGTGTATTATATCGATGATCTAAATCGCTCTATCATCGGCTACAAGGAGTGGGATAACTTCTCGCGCTACATTAGCTACTATCTCTCCACCTTTATGCATATGGACACAGTGCTAGCAGATGTCTCGCCTTTGACGCAGTTTGTCGCCATAGGGTTTTTGAGCTTTGCATCGTTGATTTTGGTGTGGAGTATCCGCGAGGTTATTTGGAAAAATGAAGAGTCCCAGTGGGATTCTGCTGAGCAGCCTTATAAAAAACGCCTAACCGCGCTTGCCATCATCGCTTCAATCCCTATTGGGCTCTCTCCTTACTTTTTAGAAGAGCTATCGTTTAAATACGATTCGCCCTATATGGCACTATCGGTGCTTTTTGGTGTGCTGCCTTTTGTGTTTATCCACCATATTCGCGCTTATATCCCTGTGGCGATTCTCTCATCACTTGGTATGTGTATGACCTATCAGGCAAGCAGTGGGGTGGAGATTATCCTTGTGCTTTTCTTTGGCTTTTTGATGTTTAATCAAACAAACGCAGGCATTAAGAAAACCCTAACTTTCATCGGCGTTTCATTTCTCACTTATGCCACTGCACTTGGGATTTTTAAAGTCTTTATTATGCACCCATTTGCTCACGCACAAGCAGGCACTTCGACATTTCCTCTTAGTGAGTTGCCAAGCGGCTTTATTGGCAATATGCAAATGTATCTTGGCTACTTGTGGAGCGACTTTGACTGGACGGGGATTAAAATCTGCTTTTTCGCCCTTATGGGAATGTTTCTTTTATCAATCATCTATCAATCTAAGCGCAGTAAGATTCTAGCCTTGCTTCTAGGTGTGCTGCTGCTTAGCCTTGGGATAATGCTCTCTTATGGGGTGTATTTGGTGCTTGCAGAGCCGCTGCAAAGACCGCGCGCATTTATTGGTATTGGCGTGTGGAGTGCGGCGATGGCAATCTATGTGGTGAGCGCGTGGCGAGGATGGGCGTATAAGCAAGAAGACACGCGCCAGACAAATTCTAATGCCCTTGTCTCGCGCCCCTTTTATGCTCGCTCGTTTTTTGTCGCTTCAGCGGTTGTGGTTGGGTTTTTCTCGTGGTCGCTCATTGTCTTTGCTAATGCTTATGGCAATGCCCTCTCCCAGCAAGATAAATACCAAACCTTCCGCCTAACGATTTTGCTGCAAGATTTGGTCAATGTTATGCCTAAGCAAAAAAGCTATAAAGACTATACCTTTCGCATAAAGGGCTGGATCACTGCTTCGCCTGTGCTAGAAAATTCCTCTAAGCACAATCCTTTAATGAAGCGACTTGTGAAAATCACCGATGGCAAATATTGGGTGCGCACGGCGATGAAGCACTATGGCTGGGGCGATGTGCCAGAGGAGCAGCCGCAAGTTGTTGTCGATGCGGAGGACTTTGAAAAGCTAGCAGAGAATCCCAAGTGCAACCCAGCCACCGCAGGGCGACTCAAAGCGCGCGTGGATAATATATTCCACCTGATAGAAGTCTATCCAGAATGCACGATTATAGAGTTTAAGGGCAAGGATAAATACCCCCACGCCTTTGAAGAAGAGCTTATGCGCCAAGAGGAAGAAAAGATGAAAGAAGAGAAAATGCGAGAGGAAAAGCCCCAAGCGCGCGAACTTAAGCGAGCAAAAGTCTAGCGACTGCTAGAATCCACTTTTAAAGGAGTTTGATGAAACAAGTAGCGATCAACGGCACAGGGCGCATAGGACTCTGTGCGGCTAGGATCATCGGCAAGCGCGATGATATGGAGCTTGTGAGTATGAATACCACCGCAAGCATAGATACGCTGGTGCATTTACTGCGCTATGACTCTGTGCATGGCAGATATGATGTAGAAAAGCTCGATGAGACTACGCTAAGGATCGGCAACTCCAAGCGCGTTAGAATCCAAAGCAATCGCGATATAACCGCGCTAGATTTTGGCAGCGCGCAAGCCGTGCTTGAATGCACGGGCAAATTTAACTCCCTAGAAAAGTCTAGCCCCCACCTAAAAGGCAGTGTCAAAAAAGTGGTGATCTCTGCTCCTGCTGATGAGACACCTACCTTTGTCTATGGGGTCAATGAGCAAAGCTATAAGGGCGAGCCTATCATCTCTAATGCCTCTTGCACGACAAACTGCCTAGCCCCTATCGCCAAAGTCTTGCACGAGAATCTAGGCATAGAATCCGCCCTTATGACGACAATCCACAGCTATACCAACGACCAAAATCTCCTTGATGTCAAGCACAAAGATTTGCGCCGAGCAAGAGCCGCAGCCCTAAGTATGATCCCCACTTCCACCGGCGCGGCAAAGGCAGTAGCCCTTGTGATCCCAGAGCTTGCGGGCAAATTTACCGGCTATGCTATGCGTGTGCCTACACCTGATGTAAGCGTGGTGGATCTAAGTGTCAATCTCTCTAAGCCCATAAGCAAAGATGAGCTAAACGCGCTTTTTGCCGCACAAGCTAAAGCAAAGCCCCAGATTTTCCACATCGATAATGATCAATGTGTCTCAAGCGATTTTATCGGCTCACCTTATAGCGCGATTATCGTGCCGGATAAAACGATGGTTTTGCACGATAGATTTGCCAAAATCCTTGCGTGGTATGATAATGAGTTTGGCTACACTACGCGGCTTGTGGATATGGCGGCGTTTGTGCTAGGGCGTTAGGGTGCGGTTATGATTAGCTTCCACACTTCCTATGCCAAAGTGGATTCTAGCTCTGTGCTTGAAGCTATCAAGGCAGAATCTAGCAGTGGAGCAAGCGGCTACTACAAGCTCCCCTTTGACACACTTGCCCTAGAATCCGCTTTAGCATATAGCACGCGCGAGTATTTCTCAAGCATCACAGATCTTGTCATCATCGGTGTGGGTGGCAGCTCGCTAGGCACGCGGGCGGTGTATGCGGCTTTGGGGCATTCTTGCAGAAGTGCTACTAGGCGCGTGCATTTTTTGGAGCATACAGATCCCTTTGAGACCAAGCGCGTGCTAGAATCCATCACGCTAAAAAGCACGCATTTTTTGCTTATCTCTAAATCCGGCACGACCATTGAGAGCATTTCTCTAGTGAAGTTTCTTATCACGCATTTTGATTTACTAAGCAGCGCAAACAAGCAGCATTTATCCTGTATCACAGACTCTGGCTCGCCGCTAGAGAGCTTTGCCAAGGAGCAGGGGCTAGAGTGCTTCACAATCCCTGCTAATGTGGGCGGGCGATTTTCGGTGCTTTCTTTAGTGGGGCTTGTGCCTTTAAGCTTGCTTGGGCTTGATATTAGCGCACTTTTGCAAGGAGCGCGCGCGATGATGGAGAGCTTTTTTGCTGGCAAAGAGGGGCATATCATCGATAAAGCCGCCTTTTTAGCCAAGCACCACAAGCAATATCCCATAAGCGTGTTGTTTTCTTATGGGAGTGTGTTTGGCGAGCTTAATCGCTGGTTTGTGCAGCTCTGGGGGGAAAGCTTGGGCAAGCATAATGCGCAGGGCGAGCAAGTGGGGCTTACACCTGTGGGGCTTGTAGGCAGTATCGATCAGCATTCATTCTTGCAGCTTATCGTGCAAGGAGCGCGTGATAAGGTGGTGAGCTTTTTGTCTTTAAGCGATGAGTGCGATAAGGTGGATTCTAGCGCGTTTGTGGTGCCAAACTGCTCCCTAGAGTCCCTAGAATCCACCGATTTTGTCAATGGCACGGCATTTTTGCGCTTGCTCAATCTCCAAAAGCAAGCGACTTTAGAGACGCTAGAGTCGCTTGCTATCCCCACAGATTCTATCACGCTAGAGAGCTTAGATGCGTGGCATATCGGCGCGCTTGTGGTGTATTTTGAGCTTTTGACTTCTTGCACGGGGGTGTTGCTGGGGGTTAATGCCTACGATCAGCCCGGAGTGGAGTTTGGGAAGCGGAGGTTGCGAACTTATTTTGCTTAACACAGAGGGATTCGGTCTTGGGTAATCATAGCGGCGATTTTAAGGATTTTAGGGCAACCGCAGACCACCAGTCTAGCTCTGCCCTAAAATCCTTAAAAAGCCCCGCTAGCACTACCGCAATTCCTAGAATCCTAGAGAAAGACAATTGGGGTGAGTATGAAAAACCTAGAATCCACTTTTGAAAACTCTGCCGCTGATACGCAAAAGTGGATTCTAGGGTGAAGTCTAAAAGGAGTAACAATGGATTCTAAGAAAGTCAATTCTGCTAGCGTAGAATCTATGGATTGCCACGCGGTGCAAGCGGTGCTGCCAATGACAGAAAACAACGCCGCTAGTAAAAACGAGGATTCTAGGAAAAACGCCCAAAATGCAAAAGCCCAATCCACCAGCAAAAAGCCCACACCAAGCCCTAGCGATTCTAAGATTTTGGAGCTAGAATCGGGGTTTTTCAAGCCGCGCAAGGAGATAAGACTCGAGTGTCTATCGACGCAGCGCGGCGATGAAATCCACGATTCTAGCCCAAAAGCTGAATCGCCTCAAACACTCCGCATAGCTTTTCTAAGTGTGCTGTATAGTGGTCGATCCCCCAAAGCCCCCGGCACCGCCGGCAGCGCACTCTCTGTGCTGCTTGGGCTGCCGATTTTGCTCTACTCTGCGCAGACGCTATTCCTGCTTGCGTGCTTGCTTGGGATAATCGCGGTGCGTGAGATTGACAAATGGGAGGCATATAGCAAAAAGCACGATGAAAAGTGGATCGTCATCGATGAGCTTGTGGGCGTGTGGCTGGCGATGAGTATCCTATGCTATGGGAATCCTTCGCTATGGCTCACTATCGATAAGAGCGCGGATATATGGCTGACTATGAGCACTCTGTGGCACGAGGGGCATTTTGCGCATATTATGCTAGCTTTTGTGCTATTTCGCGTATTTGACATTTGGAAGCCCTCTATCATCGGGCGCATTGATAGAAAGCTTAAAGGCGGTCTTGGTGTGGTGCTAGATGATGTAGCGGCTGGGATTGTGGCTGGGATCGCTGGGATTTTGGTGCTTTTTGCGTATGATGTGGCTACTGGCATAATTTCTGCACGAGCTTACTAGCTATGCACACCCAGAGTCTAGCCCCCACCCCTGCTAAAAAGCTCGCACTCGTGCTAGGAGGCGGCGGCTCAAAGGGCGCGTATCAAGTAGGCGCGTATAGGGCATTACGCGAACTTGGATTTAGCTTTGATCTTGTTACAGGTGTGTCCATTGGCGCGTTAAATGGCGCGATGATCGTGCAAGGGGACTTTGACAAAGCTAGCGCATTGTGGGAGAGCCTTGATGTAGAGAAAGTCATAGGCAAGGGCTTAAATCTCACCACCGATATAGACTACTACTTCAATAATGTCCAAAAGCTCCTGCCATTTCTCAAGTCCTACACGCAAAACAAAGGTATGGATACTGCGCCCTTGTGGGAGATCATCACCACGCATTTAGACTATGCAAAGCTTTCTAGCTCGGCTATGGATTTTGGGCTTTTGTGCGTGGAGGTGCCTAGCTTTCAAGCGTGCGAGCAGACCAAAGCGACTTTAAGCAAGCAAAGCCTAGCGCATTGGGTGATGGCTTCTGCTTCGTGCTTCCCGGCGTTTCCTATCTATAATATCAATGGCAAAAGCTACATTGATGGAGGGTATTATGATAATCTGCCTATCGATCTAGCTTTCAAAATGGGGGCGAGTGAAGTCATCGCCATTTCTTTGCATAATGATTTTGTAACCAAATATGATAGCAACCCACTTGTGCGCCATATCCGCCCATCTCGCTATCTAGGCACGATGCTGGATTTCTCACAAGACTCTATCGCGCGAAATATCAAGCTAGGCTATTTAGACACTAAGCGGTATTTTGGCAAGCTTGTGGGCTTGCGCTTTGCGTTTATGCCGTTAGATGAAGTGGATTCTAGCACCTTTCGCGCGCTTTCACGCAGGCTGCTTGCTAGCCTTTTGGCAAAAGAGCTTGATAAAAACGCCCCATCAAGCAGCACTCTAGCACGCTTTGGCACACAGCTTGCAAGCACAGGGATCATCTCTAAAATCACTTCTACCACGCCATTTTGTGATATGCTCCTAAGCACGCTTAAGCCCTATAATGCCACGCATATAAGCCTAGAGCAGCTCACCCTTGCTCTACTAGAATCCTATATGCAGCTTATGAATTATGATGAGACAAAGACTTATAACGCCCTAGAAGTCTTCGCCAAAGCCAAGCGCGACCTAGCCTATATCGCCCAAGGCAGTGCTACTTCTAGGCTAGATTCTAGCTTGGATTCTAGCGTGGGGCAGGAGATCGCACGCGCTTATGCACTCTTGCAAGACAAAAAGCCAGAGACTTCGCTCTTTGATGAGTTTGGGGAGAAGCTTTTGTGCGCTATGCTGGCTTTTGCGCTAGGGTATGAAGAGGGAGCTAGAATCTAGTTTGACAAAGTGGATTCTAGCTCTGCCAATTACAAGCCAACTTCTCTGTCATCGCGAGCCGGCACTGCCCATTTCTGTCATCGCAAGCCCCACGCCAGCAAGGCGTGGCGATCCATCATAAGCCTATAACTCGCGTAAAAGTAGCGATCATAAATCCACTCTAGCAAGCACTTAGGCTGTGTTGATGTTTGTTTAATAATCCACCTGCTAGAATCCACTTGTGTGGATCGCCACGCCACGGATCGCAGCTAGATCTAGCGCGTAAGGAGGCATTTGTGTTTGTCGCGATATATAGCATATTTGTCTTTATGTTTTTGGGGTATTTTGCCAATCGCGTGCGCCTGCTTGGTGATAGACAGGGCAATATCCTGCTAGGCTTTTTGCTCAATTTTGCCCTGCCTAGCGCGATTTTCACAGGGGTGTATCACTCAAGCGTGAGCCTAGAGCTTTTGGGGCTTTTTGCCCTAGCTCTTGTGTGCAATCTTGTAGCTGGTGCGCTGGCGTTTGTATTTGTCTCAAAGATCTTGCGCTTTGATTTTGGCACTTCTCTTGCTATGGCTTTTTTGGTTTCCTTGCATAATACACTTTTCCTAGGTGTGCCTATCGTGCAAGGTGCGCTAGGCGAGCAAGCCTCGCATAAAGCCATTGTGCTAGATCAGTTCTGCACGGGGCTGCCATTAGCTGTTTTGACCCCGCTGCTCCTTAGCCTAAGCTCTAAGACAAAATTCCGTATCCAAAGCGTGCTTGTGCGGCTCTTTGCTAGTCCGCTCTTTTTATCTATGCTTTGCGCCTTTGCGCTTAAGGCTATGCCCTTTAGTATCCCAGAGGTGCTTTTCGCGCCGATTTTGGCTCTAGCGGCGTGTGCTACGCCGGTGGCTCTCTTTGCCATAGGGGTGCAGCTGCGCTTTGACTTCTTGCGCTTGCTGTGGAGGAAAGTGCTTGTCGTGCTAGGCTTTGGTATGTTTGTGGCTCCTTTGTTGTATCTTGCGATTTTGTGGCTATTTCAAGTGCCATTGCAAGAAGATCACCAAATGGTGCTACTAGAAGTGGCTATGCCTCCGCTTATCAGCGCGGTCGCGGTGATCGCGCGTGCGGGGCTGGATTCTAAGCTAGCGATTTCTTGTATTGTAGCAGGAGTGCCTATTGCAGCTTTTAGCACGCCATTATGGCTATATATAAGCCATTTGTAATATAATACCGCCATTATAATTTAAGGAGCTATGATGAAAGACTCATTTAAAGCATTTGTCGCCGCTACACAAAATCTCCCCGAGTATAAAAAGCCTTTAGCATTTGGGATCGCGCGGATTGAGTATGGGCAGAAGTCTCAAGCGGTTTTGAGCGCGACTTATCCGCTACTAAATTGGACCGATGAGAATCTCGGCAGCTATGCGGTGTTTTTTGAGGCACTTAAAGCTGCTAAATCACTCCACGCTAGTGATAATGAAGCGATTTTTGGCATTACAGAGGGCTTCATCAAGCGTGCGCTAGAGCTATATGAGCCATTTTTGGCAGAGTCGCTCACAAGCCCAAGCACACATAAAAATATCCAAGTTATCCTAGAGCTCCAAAAAGCCTTAACGCAAAATCGCCTCTGCACTCATAGCGGGCATTTCCGCTATCATTTGTGCGTGCTATATAGCGATAGCAAGTGCGAGAGTGTAGAATCCGCCTACCTAAAGCTCCTAGCCCTATCACTTGGCAAAGCTCCCTTGCGCTCACTCCAGCTTGATGGGATCTTTGGGCTATTGCAAAATGTCGCGTGGAGTGGGAATACCCCCTATGAGCTAGAGTGGCTACGAGAGAATGAAATCCGCCTAAAAATGGAGGGCAGCTTCCCTGCGATTGACTTTGTGGATAAATTTCCACGATATTTAATGCAAGTGATCCCCCAATATGACAATATCCGCCTGCTAGATTCTGCTAAAACGCGCTTTGGCGCATACCTTGGCAGTGGTGGCTATACGCAAATGCCCGGGGCTAGCTATGTGAATTTCAACGCCGGCGCGCTTGGAGCGTGTATGAATGAAGGGCGCATAAGCTCTAGCGTGATTGTAGGAGAAGGCACAGATGTAGGCGGAGGGGCGAGTATCCTAGGCGTGCTAAGTGGGGGCAATAGCGAGCCAATCACTATCGGCAAAAATTGCTTGCTCGGGGTCAATAGCTCTACTGGCATAAGTCTAGGCGATGGCTGCATAGTCGATGGCGGGATCGCGGTGCTTGCAGGCACAATTTTTGCTATCGACAAAGCAGAAGCTGAAAAGATCGCGCAGATCAATGCGGACTTTGCTATCAAAGATAGCGGGCTGTATAAAGGGCGCGAGCTATCAGGCAAGCACGGCGTGCATTACAGGCAGGATTCTAAAAGCGGCAAGATGATCGCCTTTCGAAGCAATCGCAAAATCGAGCTAAACGCGGATTTACATTAGATTATCATTAACATAAAAAGTCGATACTACTAGCACGAGATCTTGTGGGGGTGTGTGGTGGAATTAGGATTCTATGCAAAATGTAGCGCAGTGCTAAGATCTAGTGTTTTATGCGCATTTTGTCTTAGCGTGCCTAGCTATGCACAGAGCGCACAGGATATAGGTGGTGATGTTTATCGACTAAGCTCTACGGATAAAAGTGAGGCAGATATTTTTTATGCCAAGGGGCAGAATCCATATAGTATTACAGGCTCAAATTTCACACAAAACTACAATAACGGAACCCTTGTCTTTGGCAATACCCAAAAAGCAGAAAATACAAATCGAGATGATGGGATCCACTTTGGTAATGGCGGCTGGACAGGCTATGTTACCGGCACTTTTAATGCCAAGGAAGTCTATCTTACATCGCGATTAGGCACAGGGAATAATACAGGCGCAGGGGCTGGCGCGACTTTGGTATTTAACGCAAGTGAAAATCTCACTGCCCAAGGTCTCACAGTAGATATGTGGTCAAATACACAAGGCGATAGCTTGACACTAACTTCACAGCACGACATCGCTTTGAAAAGTTCTAACTTCAAAATCAAAGGCTCAAACTCTGAGCTAAAAATCAGTGCCAAAAACAAGCTTGAAGCCGATAATTTCACGCTTGAAATGCCCTCAAATAGCGAAAAAGTCGTGGTGAATTTTAGTGGGGATACAATCGAGTTTAAAAACAGCAAGCTAAACATAGCAGGACCTGATATTGCGTGGAACAAAAACGAAACAAAATTTAGCGCGGAATCTTCTCTTAGCTTTGCCGATACTACGACAAACATACAGGGCGATAGCTTGGTGTTTGAGTCCAAAAATGGAGATATAAAGATCAGTGGCGGTAGCACCACGCTTAATTCTGGCACATTAAGCAAAGATGCGTATATCAATTTTACTGCGGGTAAAAATATCGATATAGCCAATCTTACCGCTACGCTTTTTTCTGGCAAAGGGCAGTTTATCGCCAAAGCTGGAGAAAATCTATCGATCAAAAATCTCAATCTCCACGGCAATGTCGGCACCGCGGTCAATGAGACTTATGCCACCTTTGAAGCCAACACCATAAACCTTGATAAAGCAGAGATCTACTCCACGCGCGGTATCAACAATGCCACCGATAATGCTGGGGCATTTGTGGTGAAGTTTATCGCCAAAGATTCTATCACGCTAAAAGATACCAACATCAAGCTTACCAATCAGCTAGAAGGTGTAGGCTCGGCGGATTATGCGGTGTTTGAGAGTGGCGGAGATCTTACTCATACAGGCAAGCTTACCACTGCTACTGCCCAGCAGACTTGGGGTGGGGCGACCTTTGACTTTAGCAAGGTCAAAGGCAAGGCAAGTGTAGGCGATATGGAGATAGTCGCTGCCAATGTGAAGATGAACAAAGACTTTGCCGCCAAGTCCCTAGTCGTGCAAAAGCGCAATACAAATGGCGGGCAAGATGGCTTAGGCACGAAGCTTTGGGCAATGGAGAGCGGGAAGTATAAGTTTGACTCTATTACGCTAAATGACGGCACAGATCTAGCTGCAGATACAGCGAGAATGACCTTTGTCAATGAGTCTGGTGGCAATGCCTTTGTCAAAGATAGCACGCTAGAGCTAGGCTCGCTCTCTGTGGGGGTCAAAGGCGGCTTCTACGCCTCCAATATCCACCACACCACCGCTACTAACATCACCTTGCATTCTAACTCCACTGCGTCATTTCACAATCTCACCCTAACTCCAGGTGGGCAGATCATAATGGACGCTACCAACACCCAGCTTGTGCTAGATAATCAATTTATCAATGGTAAAAATGAAGCAGGCGTGCTAGAGCTCGGTGTATCGATCAAGGATTCTAATTTGCACAATGGCTATGGCAAGCCAATCCTTGCTATCACTAATGCTGGGAACAATTTAGAAAACATTCATTTCAAAGCAGGCGAAGTAAAAAGGCTCATTGATGCAGGGGAGATTAAGTATAACTTTGTGGATTCTAGTGGGCAGACTTCTCTAATCCATTGCGATGGCAGTGAGAAAGAAAAATGCGAGAGTATCAAAAACCTTATAGGAATCTATGCGGGCAATATGCCTACACAAGATCCTAATAACCCAGACTATACAAAAGATCGCTTTGATCTTAAAGCCATAGGGCTAAAGTATGAAAAAGTGCTCACTTATAATTACATAGGGCTAAAGATTAGCTCTGATAATGCAAACAACCCTTATCAAATCGGTGATATACGCTACTACCTCTATGAAAAATGTGGGCAAGAATGCATAGAGCAAATAGGCTCTATCTCTAATACCGCTACTATAACCCAAGGAGTGCAAACACAGCTTAGTGGTGATGGCAAGGAAATCTATGTGTATGAATACACAGATTCTAGCGGCAAGCTTAATAAAATCTTTTGCAATTCTAACGACACAGAGCAGTGTAAAAAAGACAATAAGATTGATGATAGCAATGGCAGCATTACCCTAACCCAATCCAATGCCACACAGGTAGAATCTGATGTGTATGATTGGCTAAACTTTCTCTCTATCTATGATAAAGGCATCACTTGGACAGGGGCAAATGTCTTAAACTATGATTTAGACTTTTTCTTGCAAACTGCCAACCAGCTTAATAACACCCTAGACCAACTTGCCTCTATTGATAGGAAGACTTCTACTTCATCTTCTACAAGACTTGCAGCAGATATTGCAAGATCAAATCGCCTAGTCAAGCTCTCAAACTTTAGTCCTAATTCTACAAACAATGCCTTTGCAGCTCTAAAAGCCAAAGCCCTAGCAAAGCTCCCCCACTATGCAGAGTCTAGCACCATAGCAAGCGATGCTACTCCTAGGAAGAATCCTGCCTTTTTGTATAAGTTTAGCAATCGCCACGACTTTATGAATAATATCTGGGCGACAGGGATTGGTAGCACCACCTTTGTCAAAAATGGGCACGGCACACTTTATGGGCTAAATGCAGGCTATGATAGATTTATCCCCCTAGGAGAGAGTGGGCTAATCCTTGGGGCTTCTACTTCTTATGGCTATGGGACTTATAATGCTGATTTACTTACAAATCACAGCCACAATGTCAATGCAGGATTCTACTCTAGGGCATTTATCGCTAATCACGAGATAGACTTCACTGCAAATTACACCCTAGGGATCAATACTGAAGATATTAAAACAAGAGAGAATCCATTTTTACGATCATTAGAGCAAGGCTATGCCTACAATACTCACGCTATCAATATCAATGCCAACTATGGCTATATCTTTGGCACGAATAACAAATCGCTTGTCTTTAAGCCTATGGGTGGGCTTAGCTACTACTATATCAGTGTAGGAGAGCTCAATGGTGGCAATAAATTTATCAACGCCAACCCAGAATCCACTTTTACACCTAACTCTAGCAATATCGCTATACAAAGCCCAGATACACAAAGACATCTCCTAGCCCTAAATCTAGCCTTAGAGACAAGGCAGTATTTCTCTCAATCAAGCTATTGGTTTATCAACATTGGAGCGCAAAAAGATCTCTATATCTCTAATGGCAATAGAGAGAATGTGCGATTTGTAGGGAATAACTCTCTAAGCTATCGTAGCAATGATGGACTAAACACACATCTACTAGGCACAGCAGGTGGAGAGGTGCTACTAGGCAAGCAAACTTTCATCAACTTTGCTCTAGGGTCAAAGATAGGACTAAGCTATAAAGACATTAACCTTACAGCAAACCTAGGGGTAAGGTATGTGTTTTAGGGTGGATTCTAGAGTGTGATTGGGGGTAGGGTGTGCAGGATTTGGAGGAGTTTTTAGTCAGTCTTGTGGTAGGTCGGCGCGATCTGCCTAAGAAATTTGCCAGCGTGTATGAGCAGCTACGCTCTTGCGGGGCGATCGCCAAAGATAGTGCGCTGCATAGGCTCTCACCAGCTTTCATCATCGCTAGAATCCACAAAAACAAAGGCGGCGTATTTGCGCATAATATCGCTAGCCCTAAGGCAAAGGGACTGCGCTTAGGGCGTGGGCGCAATGGAGCTAGCACTTTAGCTAATGGTGATATAGCACTGCTTTTGATACGATCTAAAGATTCTAGGATCATCAAAGTGCTAAATCGCCATAGCACGCCCGCTTCAAGGCTTGTATGCCTAGCGCAAAAAAAGGGCAAAATCATCGGCATAGACTGCAAAAGCCTAGAATCCATACCTCTGCCCTTTTCGCAAAAATCGTTGCGAGCTTTGCCTAAGCACTGCGTGCTAGTATATCAAGGCACAGAGATTACAAAGATCTTAGGATCTTTGCTTGATCCTAGCATTGATGAGCATATAATCTTAGATAAATATAACTTTGCCAGCGACTTTAGCCAGCAAGCCAAAGAATTTGCTAAAAGCTTTGGGATTGTTGATGTGGGCTACTATACAGATAGGGTCGATCTCTGTGATAAGCCCTTCATCACCATTGATCCAAGCGATGCCAAAGACCACGATGATGCGGTGTTTTGGGAGCAGGATTCTCACACGCTCTATATCGCTATCGCTGATGTGAGCGAGTATGTCGCGCCAAATACCGAGCTTGATATGCAGGCTAGATCGCGCTGCTTTAGCCTATACTTCCCGCATATCTGCTACCCTATGCTGCCAAATACTTTAAGCCAATCACTTTGCTCCTTGCGTGCCAATGAGCCTAAACTAGCACTTGTGTGGGAGATCGTGCTGCATAAGCGCACTAAGCTGCCGCGCTCTGCTAGGCTGTATGAAGCAGTGATCACCCCTAGGGCAAATATCAGCTACGAGCAGGCACAAGGCATTTTGGATTCTAGTGGGGAGAGCGAGCTTGCTTGGCTGCGTGATTTATATAGCAACACACAAAAGCTTAAGGCAAAGCGATTAGAGAGCGGCTATGATTTTATGAGTGTTGATAGGACTATGAGACTAGATACACAAGGTGCGATAGAATCTATCCACATACACACTGCCTGCCCCAGCCACTCACTCATAGAAGAGTCAATGCTTTTGGCAAATATCTTAAGCGCGCAGGTGTTGGCGGATTTGTGTGAAGAGGGCGGGATCTATCGTGCGCACGAGCCTCCAAGTGATGAGCGGATTTACGCGCTGTTTTCGCAAGCCAAAGAGCTAGGCTACACGATTCCCAAAGGCGACTTCCACGCCCAGATACAAGCCTTGCAAAAAGATGCCCTAAAGCGCGGAGAAAACGCACGCGAGCAGCTTGACACGCTCATCATAAAATCCCAAAAAGAAGCGCGATATACGGACAAGAGAGAAGCACACTTTGGGCTAGGGTTTGCAGCCTACACGCACTTTACCTCGCCTATCCGCCGATATAGCGATCTAATCGCGCATCGCTTGCTAAAAACCCTAATGCGCGATTTCCCCAAGCGCACAATCACGCTGCAAAGTGGCGTGAGCCTAGCTAGCAAGACACGCAAGCAAATCGCCTATATCCTAGAATCTAGTGGCGCGATTATCCCGCTACTCAATGAAAAAGAGCGGCAAATCGCTAGGGCGGAAGCGGAGTTTAAAGACAGAAAATACACCCGTTTAGCTAGTGGGCTTGTGGGCGAGTGTGTTGGGGTTAGGGTTGTTGATGAGCGGTATCCGGCGTTAGGTGTGATCTGTGCGGGGGATTTTAATGTGGGGGATTCGGCTTTACTAAAGAAACATCGGCTATCGCCGAGCGCTTTGCTTGTTTTGCGCGATAAATCGGGGATTTCATCGCCGCGCTTGTGCGATAGACAGCCAAGTCTTATCTCCGCGCGCGGCTCGAAAACAAGCGAAGCGGTGCAAGGCGAAGCCGAAGCAGGTTTCTTTAGTAAAAACCCCGATTTCTCATCGCAAATCCTAGAATCCCAAAGCGGCTTTACAAAATCAGCCCAAGCCTTAGAATCCACTTTTTTAAATTGCAGACAAGAAATACAAAAAATGGATTCTAAGGAAAATGTGGATTGCCACGCGGACAAGTCCGCTCACAATGACAATAAAAACGCGATATGTGAAAAAGTGGATTCTAGCAAGCAAGCCCACTTTCTATCATCGCGAGCCTTGCAGCAGCAAAGCGTGGCGATCCATACACACAACGCCCAAGACACAAGCCTAGAATCCACTTTTGATAATCCCAACGCCAAAACGCAAAAAGTGGATTCTAGGAAAAACGCCCGGAAAAACGCCCAAAGTGTAGAAAGCAGCAATGCCAAAAAAAATCCAGCCCTTCTCCAAGGCGCACGCGTAGTTATCACACAAGCTCCTTGTGAGCTTATGCGCGATGAGCTATACACTGCAGTGATAGAGCGAGTCGATCTAATCGCTGCGAAAATCTATGTCCAAATCCTCTAAAACACATAATCATACATAAAGAGTATATGCACTTCTTGATAGTCTCTAGTAGGCGTGCTAGGTAGGGTAAGCTTAGTTAGCGGATATTTCACGCCAAGCTCTAGGCGGTGTGCTTTGCTAAATAGCACGCTTATGCCGCCATTGACAAACGCGCTAAAGCCCTTTGCTAGCACAGAATCTAGCGCATTTGGATCTTCTTGCACCTCTTTGCCATATACCCCAATCCCAAGCCCAAATCCACCAAACACCCCAAAATCCACCCCCCCTAGTGTATAAAAATACGATACCACATCACTATTGACAAGAAAATGCGAAGTTGCGATACTCTCAATCCCTGTGGGACGCACACTCATCGTATAGTCTAAATACAGCCGCACAATTAGTGGTGTAAAAAACCTATACTGATACCCACCTCTCCCAGATACGCTTAGGGCAGGGTAGGTGGTGGGCTTGCTATGTGGAGTGAGATCTTGCTGGAGTGCTAGCAATGCTCCTGCCCCGACAAATACTTGTGAAGTAGGGGTTGTAAATTTAGATTCTAGTGGGGTTGCTTGTAGCCACGCTAAGCACGCTAGGGCTACTAGGCTAATTCGCACTATGCTACGCACTTGTTGCATCACTATCCTTATGCTAGCATTTGATCCTTAGAGACTTTATAGAAGCGTTTGATTTTATCATCGATTGGGGCTAGGATTCTGTAAAACACAGGGACAATCAGCAAGCTTAAGAACATCGAGACAATAAGCCCCCCAATCATACAAATCCCAATGGCTGATTTCATCGATGAGCCCTGCCCTGTGGCAAAGGCTAGGGGCAGCATACCAAAGACCATAGCGATAGTTGTCATAAGGATCGGGCGCAATCGCAGCTCACCAGCTAGTAAAATCGCTTCAGCTATGCTATATCCCTCTTCACGCTTTTCATTTGCCACATCAATAAGCAAGGTAGCGTTTTTCCCCACCATACCAATGAGCAAGATAAGCCCCATAAGCGAGAACATACTAAGCGGCTGCCCCACAAGCCCCAACGCGAAAAATGCACCTGAAAAGCTTAGGGGCATTGTTACCATAATGATGATTGGCTCTAAGATAGATTCATACAAGGCAGCTAGGATTAGGTAGATAAGCACAAAGGCAGTTGCCACAGCTATGGCAAAGGCTTCTTGCGTCTCTGCTAGATTATCTGCCTCTCCGCTAAAGACATAGCCCACGCCCTCGCTCGCCCATTCACTGCGCTTTTCATCAATGGTGCGCAGCAAGGTCGCTAGATCTACCTTTTTGCCATCTTTGACCGCTGGGTTGGCATAGATAGTGATACTGCGCTGGCGATTGTAGCGATTGATGATAGAAGGCGTGCTAGATTGCTCTATCTCTACAAGCCCATCGATAAAGATGCTCTCTCCATTAGCAGTTTTAATCTGTATGCGCTTAATGTCTTCTACGCTTAAGCGGCGATTATCCGGCACGCGCAAGGTTATGCTGTATTCCTTGCCATTTTCTTTGTAGTAGCCTACTTTATTTTCCCCGGCAAATGCCGAGCTAATCGCCTGCCCTATATCTTGGGCGGTTATGCCATATTGGTTGGCATTTTGGCGTAGGATATGCAAGCGATACTCCGGCGTCCAGTCAGACACACTCTCGTGGTAATCCACCACACTGCCTTTAAGCGCACCTTCAAGCAGCATAGACTTAAGCTTTGCCGCACTCTCATCAACTAGGGTTTGCGATGGCGAGTAGATAACTACTTGCAAGGCAGAGTTATCGCCACCGCCGATAAGTGGGACTTCTGCTGGGATAATCACAAGCCCATTTGCCTCAGGCAAGCCATAAAGAGTTTTTGCCATATCTCTTGCCCAGACAAATTGATCGACCTTGCGATGCTTTTCATCTTTAAGCTTGACATAGATTTTAGATTTGTTGGTGTTTTGCGTCTTGCCATAGGCGACTTGAATGGTGGTGTATTCTACATTGGTAGAATCTGCCATAATGGCTCTTTGCAGGGCTTCGGTCTTTTTGCGCATATCATAGATACTAATACCCGGCTTTGTCTGCACCCAGAAATACATCTGTGAGCGATCTTCTTTAAGCATAAAATCCATTCCAAGTTTGCTTAGCACGACAATAGAGCCAGCAAAGATACCAAAGACTAGGATTGTTACAATGGTCTTTTGCTTCATCACAACTTTAAGCGTTTTGGCATAAGCATCTTGCATTTTGACAAAGTATGGCTCACTCCAGTGGTAGAATCTAGACTGCTTAGGGCTTACTACAAGAGAGCTTACCATAGGCACCACAGTCATTACTACGATATAGGAGACGCCAATGGCAAGGGCTACGGTGATCCCAAAGCTTTGGAAAAACTTGCCGATAATCCCAGACATATTTCCCACAGGGATAAAGACTGAAAGCAGCATCGCAGAAATAGCAAAAATCGCAAAGGCGATTTCACGCACACCTTCATAGGCAGCCTCGCGCTTGCCCATACCGGATTCTAGCTTTTTGTGGATATTTTCTATAACGACAATCGCATCATCAATGATAATCCCAATGGAGAGCGTGATCGCCATCATTGTAAGCATATTGAGCGAGTAGCCCATCATCTGCACAAGCGCAAATGTCCCAAGCACAGAAATCGGGATAGAGATCGCTGAGACAAGCGTGATTGTTACATTACGCAAGAAGACAAACACAATGCTCACCGCCAAAATCCCGCCCAAAATCAAATCCACTTCAATATCGTGCAAGCTTGCGCGGATAAACTCTGTGGTATCTAGAAATGTCCGCACCTCATAGCCCGGGCTTACTGCTTGGATCATTGGTAGGGCTTTATACACACCATCGGCTATGGCTATGTCATTTGCCCCAGAGATTTTCTGCACCTCCATAATTACCCCGCCCACACCATCAAATGCCGCGTAGGTTTTATACTCTTCTAGCCCATCTTCTACCACGGCAATATCGCGGAGCAGGGTATTATCCGTGATACGGATATCACCGACTTTTTCTACACTTTGGCTATTGCCATCGGTGGTGATGGCAAATTCATTGGTCTCATTGACGATACGCCCGCCATCAAGCTCGGTGTTTTCTCTACCGATAGCTTGGGCGATTTGTGCGTAGGTGATGTTGTATTTTGCCATTAGGGTTGGGTCGGGGTAGATTCTCACTTGTCTCTCGCGGTAGCCATTTAGCTGCACGCCTCCTACACCGCTTACTTTTTGTAGTTGAGGCTTGATGATATTATCGGCGTGCTTCATCAAATCTGGCTGGGAGTGGGTCGCACTGCTAAGGAAAAGTGAGATGATCGCCTGTCCGTTGGTGTCGATTTTGTCAATGGCTGGTTTGCGAATATCTGCGTCTGTAAAGGTAACTGATGAGACTTTGTTGATGACATCACTTACTGCTTGGTCCATAGGCTTTTCAAGCTGGAATTGCACGATGACAAGGCTAGTGTTGCGCACGCTCATTGATGTAACTTGCTTTAGTCCATCAATGCCCAGCACTTGCTCTTCTACTTTATCAGTTACTTTACTCTCAATGGTTGTAGGAGACGCTCCCGGATACACGGTGCTAATTAGCACGATTGGGAAGTCGATATTAGGGAAGAGAGCAGTTGGGATCTTTTTAAACCCAAGCACACCAAAAAATATAATCCCTAGCGAAAACATCAGGGTCGCGATAGGGCGATTGATAGCGAATTTATACATTATAGTCCTTTGTGGTTGTCCTTATGCTAAGCCTAGAATCTAGCGTATTTTGATAAAGCCATCGCCAAAGAGTCCGGGGGTCATCGCGTTATCCACGGCTGCTTCAGCAGTCATTTTGCGTGTAGTGGTATCAATTGCCGGATAGATTTTAGTAATGGTAGCAGTCTTTTTCGCACCACCGCCATCAATGCTATATTCATACAAATCCCCTACACGCACTTTGTCTTGATATTTAGAATCAAACTGCAAGACAATTTTCTTGCTTGTGCTTACAAGGCGCAAAAGTGTCGTAGAAGCACCGCTTACTCCATCGCCTACTTCGATCTTCTTCTCTGCGATCACGCCATCAAAAGGTGCGCGCAAGATACTTTTGTCATAGCTTGATTGGTAGTAGTTGTAATCAGCCTCTAGCTTTTTGAAGTTTGAGTGGTATTGATCTAGGGTGTTTTTATCTATCACATCAGCACTTTTGCTATATCGCTCATATTGCTTTTTGGCAAAGATATATTGCTCTTTGATCGCTTGGAGCTGGGCGGATTTGTCTTTATTGGCAAGGGTGAGTAGCACATCGCCCTTTTTCACAGCAGTATCGACATCGACTAGGATTTTATCCACAATCCCGCCAGAATCAAGGGCTAGATTGGCATCTTGCACGGCTTTGACATTAAAGATCGCATAGACTTCCTCTGCATAAAGCGCACTTGCACAAAGCACGCTTATCACCATTGTTTGTAGAATCTGCTTCATTTTTTCTCCTTATTTAATATATTCTTGGATTTGTTGTCCGCTATAAAAGATATAGTTTGCCTTTTGTAGCTCGTAATTGTTTAGGGCTTGATTGTAGGTGGCTTCAGCGTTGTATTTAGTGCTTAGCGCGCGTAGATAGTCGGTGAAATTTACAAGCTGGTTGTTATACTTTTTGCGCACATTGTCAAAGGAGATGTTTGCGGATTTTAGGCTTGCTTCAGCGGAGGCGATTTTGCTCTGTGCCACTTCAAGGGTCTTGCGATAGAGCATTTCATCTTTTGTCTTTTCGGCTTGTTTATAGGCTAGCTGCTTTTCTTGGGCGAGCTGGGATAGGCGCAGGGCTTGCTTTTGAAAGCTTACGCCTATATCATCAAACACTTTTAGCGTAACGCTTAGACCTATCACATTAGCGTGTGTGGGGAACATTCTTTGATAAAATGAAGCCATTGAAGGATCACTGCCAAACTTCGTGGGATTGGTTACATACTCTGGCTTTTGGATCTGCCACGAGTAGGTATCAGTAAGCGTTATAATGGGGTAGTAATGCTGCTGTTTGTTTTGATATTTTAGGGCGTTTATCTGCTCTTTTAGCGAGATGATGTCTTGTCGCTCGAGATTGTCTTTTAACGCTGGGGTGGTGAGATCCTCGCGCTTTAAGCCATCAAAGTCGATATTGGTTAGGTATTTTAGCATTAGGATATTTTGCTCCACACTTAGGCGCATATCAGCGATTTGGTATTCGTTTGATGAGACTTGCGAGCGCAAAGATTCTAGGTCATCGATGGTGGATAGCCCAGAGTCATAGAGCTTTTGTATGCGTGTCAAATCTGCGCGGACTTGATCAAGCTGGCGTTTTAGCGATAGGAGCTGGGAGAGATTATTAAAATAGCTGTAATACTGCTGGATCACTTGGAGATAGATACTTTGCTTGGTGTATTCTACATCAGCGACTGATGAGCGGTAGGTGGCGTTTTTCTCTCTAATCATATTGATGGTGCTAAATCCACTAAAGAGATCAAGCGAGAAGCGTGCATTTGCCGCTTGGGTTTGGTAGTTACCAAAGTTACCAAATTGCATCATATTCTCGATAGTTTTGTAATTGTGCTGGTAGCCATAATCTACATCAAATCTAGGTAAAAACGCCGCTTTAGCGACCGAAGCGATTTTTTTGTTTGACTCTGCTTGGAGCATTTGGGCTTGGAGAGAGTAGTTATTATCCGCACCATTTAGTAAGTCTTTAAGCCCTACTTTTTGGGTGGAATCTTTGGTGAGATCTTCGATTTGCTTAAGCAGCTCATTGACCCCTAGGGCTGGCTTATCCTGTGTGGCTAGCGTATTTGTAGGCTCGCTTAAAGGTGCAGTGCTTACATTTACGCGCGCGCTAGATTCTGGCACCGGTGGCGTAGCTTGGAAAGATAGCCCATAAGCATAGGCGCAAAGTAGTAGCGCAATACCATATCGCATAATAAACTCCTAGATTCTAGTCATATAGTTATAAAAATTGAAGCGCGATTATAACACAAAGATTTTAATATTTTCTTAAATAATTGTATATACAAATATTTAAGAAAACGCCATAATTACGGAGCTTTCAGCAAGATTGGATCACTAAGCGTGAGCGATAGAGATAGGGCAAACTGCTCGTGTGTTTTTATGCAAATCCATAAGGGCTATATAGTGCATTACGCAGATAAGGTAGGAAAAATACCGCGCATAATCGCATAGATTCTAGGGGTATTTTCAAGCTGTGGGCAGAAAAGTCTAAGTGCGCTAATGGCTTGTAAAATCAGCATATCCGCGCCATCTTTATGCCTTGTGTGGCATTGCTGGCTTAGGCGTATAAAGGGCGAAGGTGCGCCATACATTAGATCATAGGCAAGCTTGGCTTGTGTGAGCAAGGGGCGCAGAGTGGATTCTGGTAGGGGTAGGGCGTGGGATATGCTAGAGCTGGTGGCGTTAATGAGTAGATCAAACCGCCCGCTAGAATCCACATTTTTACAATCTAGCTCATCAAAGGTGCAGTAAGGGATTTGTCTTTGTGTGAAAAATGCTTCGTGCTTGCTTGAGCGATTTGCCACTAGGGTGCGGATACCACACTGCTGCAAGGCACAAGCTATGGCTTTGGCACTACCGCCAGCCCCTAAAATCAGTGCAGATTCTATTCTCTCCTTGCCATATTCTTTGCCCTGTATAAGCGGGGCGAGCTGTTGCATTTCTATCCCGTTTATGCTCTTCTCTTGCCCTAGTGTAAATCCCTCTAGCAAAAGACTCATAACAAATCCGGGCGCATCGGTGTTGTAGCCTATGAGTTGGTCGCTTTGATCGCGCACGAGCGTATTCACTGCGCCAATGTGTTTGGCTAGTGGCGAGAGAGAGTGGGCGATCTGGCAGGCGTGCTCTTTGAAAGGTAACGTGATATTTGCCCCGCAAAGCCCTAGCCTAGCAAATGCCCTGCCTAGATCCTGCGTGCTATCAAGCATAAATCGCCCATAGAGATAGGGGAGATTGTAGGCTTGCAAGATTGCATTATGCAAAAAAGGCGAGAGAGAGTGGGCGATAGGATTGCCAAAGACACAGAGATAGTGCATTACAGAGCTTTGATAAGTCGCAGGCTTACCCACCCACCAGAATTAATCTTTGCCCATTCATCTTGGGTCATCTCTACTTGGACCTTTTGCCCCTTGTAGAGTGCGCCTACCACAGGTGCGCTGGATTCTGGACTTTGGCGGATATTTAGGGTGTTGGGCAGGACGACATAGAGTCGCTCGCTTGGCTGTGTGGGAGAGAGTAGTGCTAGGCTCACCCACCCACCAGAATCAAGCTTTGCCCACTCATCTTGGATCTCCACGACTACGACACTCTGCCCCAAAGTAAGCTTGCCTAGAATGCGCCCGGAGGTTTTGGGGATCGCGCGGATATTAAGGCTTACGGCTTTGGAGTAGTAGATGGCTTCAGGTCTTTTGTCATTGGGCTGGGCGGAAATGTCTTGGATAGGGCTTGGGATAGTCTCTGGCGCAGGAGAAGTAGAGCTAGTAGAATCTATATGGGCAGGAGTTTGCGTGCTAGATTCTAGCGGATCTTGCGAATGGGGATCTTGCGTGCTAGGCTCGCGATCTGGGAGATCATTTTGGGCTAGGTTTGCTGGCTCACTAGATAGGTGCAAGATATTGTTATCAGTGGTGTAGATCTCACCTTGTGCATTGATAGATGGCGGAGTGGATTCTGGCTCTTTGGCTATGGTAGAGTCTTTGGGCTTAGGGGCATCGCTATCCCCTAGGCGAGATTGGACACTTGTAGAAAAGACGATATAGTAGATCCCACCACCTAGCACCAAAACTAGTAGCGGAAGCGTGTAGGCTTTCAAAAAAGATTTCAAGATATTTCCTTGCTAAGGTTTGGGCGTAATGCCATTACATAGAATCACACCAGCGTAATGCCACGAGACTCGATCACTTCCCCTAGGACAAATCCATCACTTTTGGCAAGAATTTCAGCGACATTTTCCCTAGCCACAGCAAAAATCATTCCAACGCCCATATTAAACACGCGGTAAGCTTCCTCACGCTCGATATGTTTGAGCAAAAGTGTGAAAATCTCCTGCCTAGGGATCGCGCTTGTATCAATGCGTGCGCCAAGGTGGCTAGGCAGGGCGCGAGGGAGATTCTCTACAATGCCCCCGCCTGTGATATGAGCTAGTGAGTGGATAAGCGGCTTTAGGGCTTTGAATGTTTTGACATAGATTCTTGTAGGCTCTAAAAGTATGTCAATGAGTGTTTGATCGCCTAGCTTCTCATCAAAGCGCATAGCAAGCCTATCAAAGAGCAATGCCCTAGCAAGCGAGAAGCCATTAGAGTGTAGTCCGCTGCTAGGCAGCCCGATAAGCACATCACCAGCTTGCGCGTTTAAGGTGGATTCTACTTCGCTTTTTTCAGCGATCCCTACGGCAAAGCCCGCTAGATCAAAGTCCCCTTTTTGATACATACTAGGCATTTCTGCACTCTCTCCGCCAATGAGCGCGCACTCTGCCAGCTTGCAGCCTGCGACTATGCCACCTATCACGCGCAAGGCAGCATCTTTATCCAGCTTGCCTGTGGCGTAATAGTCTAGGAAAAACATCGGCGTAGCAAAGTTGCAAATAAGGTCATTGACACACATCGCCACCAAATCAATCCCCACAGAATCTAGCTTATTGGATTCTATGGCAAGCTTAAGTTTTGTGCCTACGCCATCAGTTGCTGCAAGTAGCACAGGCTCTTTGTATCCACTAGGCAGGGCATAAGCCCCGGCAAAGGAGCCGATCCCGCCGATGACTTGGGGGGAAAATGTGCTTTGCACGAGAGGTTTTAGCGCGCTAACTAGGGCGTTACCTTCATCGATATTAACGCCAGAATCCTTATAAGTCAGCCCTTTTGCTTGAGTGTTGTGGGGCATTGTAGTCCTTGTGCTTAAATAGTGCGCATTATAGCTAAAGTTCTTGCTAAATTATAGTGGCACTTGTGATTTTGACCGCTAAGTCTTGTTGTATTGCAAAACGAGGATTCTAGCAGCACCACTCTCATAGTCATTGCGAGCCTTGCGCTACGCTGTCTCTTTCTGTCATCGCGAGCAAGCGTAACGAGCGTGGCGATCCATACTAGAATCCACTTTTTGCACAGTGCGTTTTCATCATCACAAACGGCGTAAAATCACCTGCCAAGAAAATCACAAAGCCCTAGCTACTCTTTGTCATATTCAAAATGCAATGCATCTTTAGAGTAGAGTGGCTGCTTAAGGAGTTTTGGCATAAAGGCGAAATTCCTTGTCAAAAAGATCGAAGTGCTCCAAGTGTAGCAATTGATAGGACCAAACCCAGAGAAATCCACCTGTATCAGCCCAGACTCTCGCAAGAATCGCGTAACCCCACTATGCCAATCAGCATTATCCACGATGATCATAGCCCCTTGTGGCGCGCTTGTATTAAGTAGCTCTAGGGCTACTTTGGCACAGGGTAGGCGCGTGTTTATGCCATCAATATCGCCTCCATCAATGACAATCACATCAAACTTTTTCCCAAGCCCCAATGGGAAGCGTGCATAATCATTTGCTGCATCTGCAGCGTGGATTTGTGTCTTAAGATACATTGCATTGTGCGGCAAAATCCTAGGGCAAATGCTTGCATACCACTTCTTATCACTCTCGATACTTACGACAGACTCTGCTCTCTCCCCCCAATATAAAGATGAGTAGCCCCCCCCCCCATTCAAGAATTTGCTTATGTGAGAAATCTAAGCTTTCTAAGTATTCTAAGCAAGGATAGGTGATCCACGCAAGCGGTGCGCCGGATTTATCAAGGCATTGCCACTTTTGCATACTCTCTAGTTGGTTGTATTCTCTTGCTAGCACAAGGCAGTTATGCAGCTGCCACCGATATGGGTAGTATTTGCGCAAGAATGACTCTGGGATAATGGCTTTAAGAAGCTTTTTGAGTGTTGTAAGCATTTGTGATCCTTTGGGAGTTTTGGGAGTAAGGGTGGATTCTAGCATTGTTTTAAAAATATGCAAGCTCTTGTTGTCTTAGCAAGCAGTGTATAGTCCTTGTCATAGATGGACAAGCTATGCGCAAAGCTGCTTGATAGTGTGCAATACCTCGCATATCCTTGAGACTTTATCACCATAGATTCTGCTCAGTAGGCGCGCTTGATGCGCTAGGAAGCGGAGAGGTTGTCGTGTAGTAGAATTTATACTTATCAAGCATTTTTGAGCTGACATTCTCTGGCACGACAAACTTCTTGCGCTGGGCGGGATCAAGCCGCAAGACATTGCCTATAAACTCCGCAAACACCGGTGCTGTTACAAGCCCTGCGCTCTCATACTGCCCTATGGGCTTAGAATCATCTCGTCCAAACCACACGATAGCTTGCACATCTGGTGTAAAACCGCAAAACCAAAAATCTACATTGTTGTTGGTCGTGCCTGTCTTGCCTGCGACTTCTATGCCATTGACTCTTGCACGCCTGCCTGTGCCATTTGCCACCACCTCGCGCATAATTGATATACCCAAAAACGCCTGTTCAGGCGAAGTTATAGTTGTCTGCTGTGTATCATAGGTAAAAACATTGCCGTTTATATCAATCACACTATCGATCAAGATAGGATCCACGCGCGTGCCATAGTTTGAAAATATCGAGTAGGCACGCGCTAGCATAAGTGGCGTGGCATTCAAGCTACCAATGGCGATTGTCATATCTGTGTTTAGATCTTTAAACCCATACTCAAGCAAGCCGTTATAAATCGCGCTAAACCCCACAAGCTGCACGATATTAAGTGTGGCAAGATTGCGTGAGAACATCAATGCCTCTTGCAAGGTGATAAGCCCACGGAAAGATTTATCGACATTGCCCGCGCGATAGCCATCAAAATCCCTTGCTGCATCTGGGACTTTTGTCGCGGTGGAGTAGCCTTTGTCAAGGGCTATTTGGTAGATAAATGGCTTGACACTGCTGCCGATTTGGCGGTTTGCATCGGTGGCGCGATTAAAGGGGCTTTTGGCAAAATCCACGCCACCCACAAGGGCTAGAATCTTGCCCGTGCGCGTATCAGTAACGACCATCGCACCATTAAATGTATCTGTTTTGCTCTGCTCATCTTGCTCTTGCGCGTTAGCATTTTTGGAGACTTTTTGCAATCGCTCTTGTATGCCGTTGTAGCCATTGATTAGGGCTTGCTGGGCTAGGGCTTGGTATTCTAAATCGATATTAAGCTTAATGGTATAGCCACCGGTTTTAATATCTTTGATATTACTAAGCTGGCGAAGCGCGAAATCCGTAACATAGGGTGCGATATTTTGCGTCAAGGTTTGATTATACACAACAGGCACTTCTGCAAGTGCGGCTTGGGCGTATTCCTTAGAGATCCAGCCTAAGTCATACATTCTACGGATCACATCATTTGCACGCGCTAGTGAAAAATCTATGCGCTTTGTGGGATCATACACGCTAGGGGCATTGGGCAGCCCTACTAGCATAGCGATTTCTTTAAGACTTAGCATAGATAAAGGCTTTTTGAAATACCCCATAGCAGCGGTTTTCACGCCGTGATAGCCGTGCCCGAAAAACACTTCATTTAAATAAATCTCTAAAATCTGCTCTTTGCTTAGCACACGCTCGACTTGGATTGTGAGCAGGGCTTCTTTGATCTTACGGCTAAAGGTGCGCTCGCGTGTGAGTATGACATTTTTGACAAGCTGCTGGGTAAGCGTGCTACCCCCCTCGCCAAAACGACCACTTTTGATATTTTTAATCATCGCGCGGATAATGGCATCATAATTGATCCCACTATGCTCGAAAAATAGCGTATCTTCTATGGCAAGCAGTGCTTCTATCATACGCGGCGGGATCTCATCAAACTTCGCATAGAATCGAAACTCTGTGTCAAAGACATTGGCTATTAGGCGGTTTTTCCTATCATAGATCTGGCTTGCAAGCTTGGGGGTATAGTGCTTGACCTTGTCAATGTCAGTGCTTAAGTCCTTATACAAAAGCACAATATAAGAGACTCCAACAAGACTTGTAAGAATAACAAGAGAGAAAAAAGCTTTTTTAATCATAATCCTACTTTCAAGAGCTGCAAGCACCAGCAGAATCTGCTAGGCTAGTCTTGTGGGTTTGTCTCATCAGCAGGTTGTTCATCTTGGATAGTGTGTGGAGCAGATGTATCGCAGTTTTTGATATATGTTTTGATTTGTGCAACTTTTTCTGCGAGCATTTCATCGATACTTGCCATAACGCCTTCAGAGCCTCTCTCCATAGCAGAGATTTTTGTGTCGATGAGAGATTTTGGCGTGGCTTTAGTTGTATCAAGCAGGCTTTGGGCAAGTGCATTAGCTTCATCATGCACAGTAGCGTGGAAAGCATCGACTTTCTTATACCCCAATGTCTCGCTAAAGTTTGCTTTGCCATCGCCTTCAAAATACCACTTCCCAAGTCGGCAAGCAGTATGGGGGACTTGATTAAAGCTATCAGATACGCCAAAGAGTAGGGCGTAGAGATTGTTTTTGAACACAGTGTGGTCAAGCTTGGCAAGTGTGCAGAAAATCTGGCTATCGCAAATATTGACAGCGTGTTTAGCAAGCCTTGCGGATACAAGCGTTTGGTTTGCCATTGAGTAGATCTCATCAATGCCAGATTTGACCTCTTGGGTAAAGCCAGCGGTCTCTTCGGTGCTTGTTTGAATATCGCTTGCTTCTTGCTGCATAGATTTTACAACTATGGCGATTTCTTTGGTGGCTTTTTGTGTCTTTTCTGCTAGCTTGCGAACTTCATCAGCGACAACGGCAAAGCCTCTGCCGTGCTCTCCTGCTCTAGCGGCTTCGATAGCGGCATTTAGGGCTAGGAGATTGGTCTGCTCGGCAATATCATCAATCAGTGAGACAACATTGGTGATTTCATTGCTACGCTGGGCAAGTGAAGCTACAAGCTCGGTGGCATTTTGCATTCTCTCATAAAGAGAATTGATACTTTGCTCGACATTTTCGCTTCTTTGGCGCACCTCAAAGCTCACTTGCTCATTTTCTGCTGCTTTGGTGGAGAGCAGACCTGTCTCTTCAAGGATCTTTTGCAAAGCGGCTTGTGTCCCCATAATGCCATCTTTAAGGCTTTTGTGATACACGGCAAAGAGATCAACTCCGCCATCGCCTTTATCACATCTAGGATTCATCTCGACAAATCGATAAAAAGTCGCGCCATCGATGGTCTCACTTTTTATGCGCAAGCTATGAGTTTGTGTTGATACATATTCTTGACCGGGCTTAAGCACATCGACAATTTGATCAAGGTCAGGAAAGCTTTGAGCGATGTTGTTTTGGAAAGCGATCTCGCCATTTTTCACCCCTATAAGTGCCTCTTCAAAGGAAAAGCTCGCTATTTTCTTAAAATGCTCAACCTGCTCTCTTAGCTTTCTTATTTCTTCTTCTTGTTTTTGTAGAGTTAATTTCATCTCCCTATTTGTGCCGCCAAACATTGTCTAACCCCTTGATATGATCTCTTTAAAAAACGCCGATTATAGCCTATCAAATCTTAAAAAGTTTTTTTATTTGCAAAAATTAAACTATAATTCCCACAATGTATTTGATATTGCGAGGTTGTTTAATTATGAAAGTGAAAAATCGTCTTGAGACATTAGAATCTATCTTAGAGCGGCTGCGATTTTCTATCCGCCAAAATGGGTTGAAAAACTCCAAACAACGCGAAGAGATCATAAGCGTGCTTTACAAAAGCGGCACCCACCTAAGCCCTGAAGAAATCGCGGCAAACTTGCGCCAGCGTGATAAATCTACAAGTATTTCTTCTGTGTATAGGATTCTAGGATTTTTGGAAAAAGAGCGTTTCATCACCGCGCTAGAGCCGGGCAAGACAGGCAAACGCTATGAAATCGCAGCAAAGGAGCATCACGATCACATCATTTGCCTGCATTGTGGGGATATTCAAGAGTTTGTCGATGAAGAGATAGAAGCTCGCCAAATCCAAGTAGCTAGTGCCTACAAAGCCAAGCTTGTAAGCCACGATATGCGCCTATTTGTCATCTGCGATAAATGCCGCCAGCATATCAAAGACTAGCCGCGTAGCTTAATGCCTAGAATCCACTTTTTGCATAGCCGCTTTTGTGCGGGGCTGCTACTCTACTTAGCCTTTCTTGTTAGCACTGCTAGCACCGCACACGCTCGCGAGCCTTTTGAGAAAGTGGGCGATGTGCTAACCCTCGCGCCTGTTGGCGTGCTTATCGTAAGCCTTGGTATGCAAGACTATGAGGGAGCTGTGCAGCTCGCAGCTGGCTCGCTTGTTACCCAAGGGGTGATAGAAGTGGTCAAAAAGAGCTTTCAATTTGCCCACGATAAGGGCTGGGGGGAGCTAGAGTTTGCCAAACGCCCTTGCTGCGATGATTGGAAAGGTATGCCAAGCGGACACGCCGGCGGGAGCTTTAGTGCGGCTGGGTTTGTGTATTACCGCTATGGGTGGAAGCCGGCATTGCCACTTATCGGGCTTGGGATCATCACTGATGCCTCGCGCGTGGTCGCTAGGAAGCATAGTGTATGGCAGGTGCTTGCCGGAAGTGCGATCGCGTGGGGCGTGGCGTGGATATTTACCACACCTTATAAGCCTAGGAAGCTTCTAATCACCCCTGATATAGGCACAGATATAGCAGGCAAAGCCACTTATGGACTAAGCCTTAGCTACTCGTGGTAGCTAGTAGTGCTTGCGCTCTAGCGCGATCGCCCTATTGGCAAAATGCGCTTCATACACCGCTAGGGTAAGCTTACTAGATTCTAGGATATTGGCATTTTGTGTGGGGGAGTTGTAGCTAGAATCCACTTTTATAGGTTTAGCTAGTAGCCCACAAGTGCGCAAGATCTTTCTATATGCGCGGGAGAAAAAGTCCTGCCGATAAAAGCGCAGTAAAAAGGCTAGCGTATAGATAGCTAGCCTGCTCGTTTTAGTCCGCTCTATCAAGGCTTTGAGCTGCTGCTCCCCTAGCGCGTAGTCATCTTGTATGCGTGGGTATTTGCGCCGCTCTTTTACAATAGTGGCTAAAAACATCGTGCTAGCCCACTTTGATCGCCAAAAGGCTTGCGTTTTCTCATCTTGGAGCATTTTGGCATTAAGCATAGGCTCCCACATCCACATCGTTACGGCAATATCACCTAAAAGCGCGTAGTCTCCGCCAAGCTCCTTAGCACACTCGATACTATCTTTTGGCAGGATAAAAAGCTCCTTTTCTTTCTGCTTATTGACACCTCCGCCAATGGATTTTGGCGAAGAGCCTATCCAAGTAAGCGGGATATGTGAGTGGATATAGCACTCCCCTAGACTTGCGATCGCTGCACTAGCAAAGCCATCTGGGCTAGCACTTTTGTAGAAAACGCCATTTTGCCTAGCTTTGATCTCTGCTATCACATCTCTATGCACCAAAGAGCCGGCATAAATTTGTGGCATAGCGAAAAACCCTTCCGCGCTAAGAAGCGTGGGGATAAACTCTTTTTGCGCATTTTTGATGATAAACCTAGGCTCGGCTATGTAGGCGGTTTGAATATCTTTGTAGCTTTCACTACACCCCTCCCAGAAGTAATATGCCCTAGCACCATTGACAATCCTTATCCCAAGGCTTTTAGCCTGCTCTATCAAGCGATCGCTTAGGTGGAAGAAGTAGGGCTGCACGCCATCATCACTGCCTACAATGCTTACCCACTCCCCTTGCGCTTGGGATAAAAGCCACTCATAGTGGCTACTCATCGTGCAAACTTGCGGCGGGCGCATAGCTCGCACCCTCTTATGTGCGAGTGTTTGCACAAATTCATACGAGCCATCGCTTGAGTAGTTATCACTGACAATGACTTCATAGTCCTCCCTATCGCCTGCTTGCTCTAGCACGCTAGCTATCGCGTATGGCACAAACTCTTTGCAGTTGCGCACGGGGATTATGATGCTATATTTTATAGTCTGCATTACTATTCCTTTGGTTTTGGCGTTGGCTTTTGCGCGCTTTTGTGGGATTCTGCGGCGGGGGCTTGCTCATTATCGCCTAGATAAATCCCTTCGCCCCCGCCTTGAAAACCCCCAAAATCATCGCAAAATCCTGCCGCCTGCGAGTCGCTGAAAATTGGGGCGTTGTGGGTAAAAATCCTAGAATCCTGCGCTGGCGTTTTTAGGTTTTGTGCTTCATTCCTAGAATCTAGCTTTGCTTCCGCCTGCGAGTCGCTTAGGGTTGCGGCGTTCAAGTTAAAATCCTGCCGCCTAACTGCGTTTTGAGAAAACACATTTTGGGCGTTTTTAATAATCCTAGAATCCACTTTTTGTTTTTGCATTGCTACTCCTTTACTTTTTAGGTGGTGAAATCACGCGCATAAGCCCAGCTTCTAGGCTGATCTTTGGGGCATAGTTAGGCAGCTTGGCAAGCGGCATAAAATGGCGGATTTCTTGGCTGGATTCCCCCCCCCCCCCGTTTGCAGCAAGCTCGCCATCTATGCGATCTACACTTATAGGCATTTGGATTGCTGGGATCGCACTTGTGCGCGCGCCAAAATCTAGCGGCAAAGACGCATTAGCTAGGCTCTCAAACACGCTAGCAAGCTCTCTTAGGCATAAGCGGTTGGTGGATTCTAGGGTGTAGATGGTGCTTGTATGCAGGCAGTCTATGGAGTCTATGGCTAGGGCAAAGCCGCTGATAATATCATCGATATGGGTGAGATCTAGCACTTGTAGCCCATCGCTCATCGCTAGATTCTGCTTTGGGGGATTGCGCAAAAGATCGCGCCATAGGCTTAGGATCTTGCCCCTAGGGTCATTCTCTCCATAAGTGTCATAGAGCAAGATATGCACGATTTTTGTCGGCAGAGTCGCGGCATAATGCACGCAAATATCATAAAACGCCTGTTTGGTCGCGGCGTAGAGATTAAAGGGGCTATAACTGCTAGCATTGGCAAATTGAAAGTAGGAGAGTGTGTTGATAAAAAATCGCGCCGGATAAGTCGCTAGAGTCTCTAAAATCTGCGTCCCTAGCGTGAGATTTGCCGCGATAAGATTAGTAATCTCCTGCCCTTTGCTACGCCCACTTTGCACAAACGCCGCCAAATGCACCACTCCATCGATATTGTGTGTGGCAAAAATCTGTGTCAAAGACTCTATGCTCCCATCATAGTGCGCGATCTTGCAATATGGCGCGATAGCTGTCGTATCGCTGCTAGGGCGCACAAGGGCTATGATGTGGAATCGCTCATAGCACGCTTGGATAAAGTGCGAGCCGATGAAGCCGGTGGAGCCGGTGAGCAAGATAGTTAGCATTAGCTAGCCCTTGCTAGTTTGGGCATTAGCTGCTGCTTGGTGGATTCGGCTTTTGGGCTAGAATCGCGGATTTCATCGCCGCGCTGCGTCGATAGACACCCAAGTCTTATCTCCTTGCGCGGCTTGAAAAACCCCGATTCTATCTCCAAAATCCTAGAATCCTGCGCTGGCGTTTTTAGGTTTTGTGCTTCATTCCTAGAATCTAGCTTTGCTTCCGCCTGCGAGTCGCTGAAAATTGGGGCGTTGTGGGTAGAAAACCTAGAATCCACTTTTTTATCGTCATTGCGAGCAAGCGCGGTAGCGATTGCGTGGCAATCCATACATTCTGCGCTAGCAGAATTGACTTCGCTAGAATCCACTTTTGCGGATTTGTGGATCGCCGCGCCTTTCAAGGCTCGCGATGACAGGGGAGCGGAGTGGATCGCCGCGCCACTGCTAGCGCATTGTCTCGCGATGACAAAATGGGCGTTTGCCCTAGAATCCGCTTTTTTATTATGGATCGCTACGCCGTGCTGGGACAAGCCTCGCGATGATAAAACTCGCGATGATAAAAAAGGATCTACAAAAACTCGACTAAAAAGAAGATCTAACGGGGGGGGGGGGGAAGTTCTGTTGCGCCAGAGGCTTGTGTGGAGTGGCTTAGGCTTTGGGCGTTGCTAGAATCCACATTTTCACTCTGTGTGCTAGATTCTACATTTTGCAGAGACAATCGCCCTGTAAGCAGGGATTTAAGCATTTTTAGCGCGGTGAAAATGCTTGGGCAATGCTCTTTTACATACTGCTTGCTTCGCTCCGTGTAGCTAGGGCGTAGCCCAAAGAGCCTAAACTGCTGGGATAAGCGCATTTGCGCATAGAGTCTAAGCAGCGGCAAATGCGCAAAATACCGACTCCACCACAGATGATTCCCCACAAGCTGGGCGTGGGTAAGCTTGCGCGTAAAGCCCAAAATCATCTGCGGATTTTGCAGGATCATCATTAGTGCGACATTTGGATCCTTGCAGCTTGAAGCATCGTAGTGATTGCGCGTAAGCAGCTCTGCGCGGTAGCAAAACACCTCCCCACAAAGTGCCGCACGATTGAAAAATGTCATATCCCCGCTAGGAGCCTCGCTCTCATCATAGCCGCCGATTTCTATGCACTTAGCGCGATTATGCAGCAATGCCCTAGGCGGCATACCGCAAAAGCCATCTTCAAAGGGGGCTTGCATTTGCAGCTTTTGTAAGCACGCTTGTGAGATACACTTGGCATAGAGCTTTTGTAAGCGCGTGCGTGGATACACATCGCTAGTATCTTCGATCGCGCCTATAAGCGTGGCGTGGGCGTAGGCAGGATTGGTAGCTAGGCTACTCATACGCGCTAGATAGCTAGGCAGCAGCTCATCATCGCTATGGAGCAAGCACACCCACTCGCCCCGTGCTAGCTCTAAGCAGCGATTCCAATTCCCCAGACCGCCGATATTTTGGGCGTTTTGGTAGTAGGTTATGCGGCTAGCAAATTCTTGCAGCATAGATTCTGCGGGGTAGCTTATAGGCTCAAGCGGATTTTCTACGACAATGATCTCATAAGGCTCATCAAAGTCTTGGGCTAGTGCGCTAAGGATCGCTCGGCGCAGGAGGGTTACGCGTTTGTAAGTGGGGATGGCGATAGTGAAGAGCGGCTTTTTTGCTTGTGGCGATTCAGCTTTTAGCGAAAAATGAGGGAGCGGCGGACAATCGCTGCACTCATTACCGCTAAGGTAACTCCCTTGCGATTGTCCTTGCAACCCACATTTTTCATCTAAAATCTTAGAATCGCTTGGGCTTTTACTAGAATCTAGCCTTGCTTCCGCCTGCGAGTCGCTTAGGGTTGCGGCGTTCAAGTTAAAATCCTGCCGCCTAGCTGCGTTTGTAGAATTGCTGCTTTGTAGAATTGTTGCGTTTTGGGTAAAAATCCTAGAATCCACTTTTTCACTAGCGGCGTTTTTTCTGTCATTGCGAGCGGATTGAAAATCCGCGTGGCAATCCATACATTCTGCGCTAGCAGAATAGTCTTTCCTAGAATCCGCTTTTTTATTATGGATCGCCGCGCCACTGCTAGCGCATTGTCTCGCGATGACAGAATGGGCGTTTGTGGCTGTGTTGTCAAAAGCGGATTCTAGGCTTTGCCTAAACACACATCGCGACTCCACATTTGCAGTCAAGGCGAAATTATCCCTAGGGTAGATGAAGCTTGTAGGGTCAAAGCTAGGGTCTAAATACTGCTTGCATCGCCGCTCCACTTCAGCGATAATGGCGTATTGCTCGGCTTTGGTGTAACTATCTTTAAGCGCATCGCCCACGCCGTAGAAAGCTGGCTCTGGCATTAGTTTTTGCTGTGGCGATTCAGCTTTTAGCGAAAAATGCGGGAGCGGCGGACAATCGCTGCACTCATTACCGCTAAGGTAACTCCCTTGCGATTGTCCTTGCAACCCACATTTTTCATCTAAAATCTTAGAATCGCTTGGGCTTTTACTAGAATCTAGCCTTGCTTCCGCCTGCGAGCTGGCTACTTCAAAAGTGGATTCTAGCTCCAAAATCCTAGAATCCTTTGGTTGCTCGTTTAGAATTGCGGCGTTTTCCCTAGAATCCACTTTTTTTGCGGTAGTAAAATCAGCGGCATTGCTAGAATCCACTTTTTTATCGTCATTGCGAGCGGATTGAAAATCCGCGTGGCAATCCATACATTCTGCGCTAGCAGAATAGTCTTTCCTAGAATCCACTTTTTTATTATGGATCGCCGCGCAAGCACTACCGCGCTTGCTCGCGATGACAGAATGGGCGTTTGTGGCTGCGTTGTCAAATAAGGATTCTAGGGCAGTCTGCTCGCTTACATTTTGCGCGGCTGTGCTAGATACTAGGCTTTTATCTCGCATTACACACTTCCCTAATCTCTTTGGCGATATACTCTATCTGGGCTTGCTCTAGTCCCGGATACACCCCCACCCAAAGCCCTCTTTCCATCATCGCATTTGTCCGCACTAGATCGCCTACAATGCGATAGTCCCTGCCATTTTCTAAATGCGTGAAGCACGGGTGCTTGGTGATGTTGCCGGCAAAGAGCGCGCGCGTTTGGATCCCTCTAGATTCTAGGTGCTGCACAAGATCATTGCGCGTAAATGGCGCATCACTATCTACCATCATCAAGCAGCCAAACCACGCGGGCTCGCTCTCTCCTTGCGCCTGTATGATCCTAAGCCCCTTGACTTCTTGCAGCAGCTCGCATAATCGCGCGTGATTTGCACGCCTTTTTGCGACAAAGGATTCTAGCTTCTCTAGCTGGGCTACGCCGATGGCTGCTTGCAGATCCGTGGCTTTGAGATTAAAGCCAAAATGACTATACACATATTTATGATCATAGCCATAAGGCAGCTCTCCACACTGCTGGGAGAATCTAGCCTTGCAAGTATTATCCACGCCGCTTTCACAGAAGCACTCTCGCCCCCAATCGCGCATTGATAGCAGGATCTTTTTTAGCAGTGGATTGCTTGTATAGACTGCGCCGCCCTCGCCTGTGGTGATGTGATGAGGTGGGTAGAAAGAGCTTGTGCCAATATCCCCAAAGCTCCCTGTCTTGCGCCCTTGATAGAGAGAGCCTAGCGCATCGCAGTTATCTTCAATAAGCCAGAGATTATGCGCATCGCAAAAGGCTTTTACGCGTGCGATGTCAAAAGGGCTGCCCAAAGTGTGGGCGATCATCACTGCCTTTGTTTTAGGGCTTAGGGCGGATTCTAGCGCGTTTGTATCGATATTTGCACTCTCATCAATATCCACAAACACCGGCACCGCGCCATACTGGATCATCGGCGCGATAGTCGTGGGAAAGCCTGCGGCTAAGGTTATGATCTCTTCACCCCTTTTGACTTGCCGCTCGCCCAAAAGTGGGGAAGTAAGCGCGAAAAATGCTAAAAGATTGGCACTAGAGCCGGAATTGACCATTAGCGCGTATTTCACGCCAAGATATGCTGCTAGCTTGTTTTCAAACTCTTTGGTCCATTTGCCGCTTGTGAGCCAAAACTCCAGCACCGCTTGCGTGGCGTTTGCCATCTCGCGCTCATCAAACACCCGCCCTGCATAATTGACCCTAGAAGCTCCGGGGATAAACCCCTGCCCTGAAGCGTGTGCTAGGGCATAATACGCACGCACTTTTTCTATGATCTCTTCTTGCAGCTGCTCTTTAGTCATTCTGTCTTAGTCCCTTACTTTTTCTGCTTGCATTGCGCGTATTTTAGCATATTTTGCGCGTATGTAGGCATTGATAGCGAGCCTTGCTTGCGATTCAGCTTTGCGCGATAAATCGTGGATTGCTTCGCGCGTGCTGCAGTTACATACGCCAAGTATGCGCCCTTGCACGCGCTCACAAAGCCCCGATTTCTCATCGCAAATCTTAGAATCGCTTGGGCTTTCCTTAGAATCCAGCTTGCGTGGATCTATGGATCGCCACGCCGCTATCGCGGCTCGCGATGACCATAGGGGCTAGTGTGGCGCAAAGCTCGCGATGACAAAAAAGCTTGAATGTCAAAACGAGGATTCTAGGCTAAAGCGATCGATATAGGCTTTGTGCTTCTCCTTGTGGAGGAAGAAAAAGTTTGTTTGGGTGGTATCTTCAGTCATTTGCTCTAAACGCACTAAAGCAATGCGCGATTGCGCGGCTTTGTCATTGCTGTCATTGCGAGCAAGCGCGGTAGCGGTTGCGTGGCAATCCATACTAGAATCCGCGCTTTGTGCTTTGCCTTTGTGGATTGCTTCGTTGGTGGCTTTGCCACCGCCTCGCAATGACGATTGACTTTCTTTTTCTAGGATTCTGGGAGTTGCGGTGGGGTTTTGTTGAAAAGTGGATTCTAGCCCACAAGCTGAATCCCCCACGCAATCTTGCTCTTTTGTAAAGTAACACATATAGCCAATTTGCTCCAGCATCGCAATAATCTCATTTGGGTGGTAGCCATACTTCGCCGCCCATTTTCTAAGCATTTCTACAAACAATATCGGCTTAAACTTCTCTATACTTTCTAGCCCCCCTCTAAGCGCGAAAATCTCCGCCCCCTCTACATCAAGCTTGATAAAATCTATGCGCGTTAGCCCCTGCTCTTTGACATACCAATCAAGCCGCTCCACCTTGCAGATGATCTTTTCATTCTCCTTTTCCTCGTGCATAATCGCCGCAGAAGCATTGCCAAAATCCTGCTTATAGACATAGAATGTCAGCTCCCCACTCTTGTCAAACAGCCCAAAGTTGTTGATATGCACGCGATCTTGCACGCCGTTGTAGTAGGCATTAGCGATAAACTGCTTATAAGTGCTAGCCACCGGCTCAAAGGCGTGGATAATGCAGTGCTTCATCTTGGCTAGGGCTATGGAGTAGTAGCCGATATTGCCGCCAATATCTAGCACCAAGTCCCCAACTCTCACAAGTGTGAAAATCATCGCGCTATCTAGTCGCTCATAGTGCTTGAAGTTTAAGATCTCTAGCGGGGTCATTCGCTCGCAGCCGCGCTGGAGGAGGAGGGATATTGTCTCTCCTCTGTCGCTCGCGGTTGGGTTTACTAAAGAAACTGCGGCTGCGCCTTGTTTTGTAATTTCAGTGCCGCTTTTGGATTCTAAGATTGTGGAGATAGAATCGTGGCTTTGCAAATCTCGCAAGGAAGATAAGACTAGTGGTCTATCGACGCCGCGAGATGAAGCAATCCGCGATTCTAGCCCACAAGCTGAATCCCTTAATTTACCCCCCCCCCCCCCGTTGTTATGGCAGGCAGACTTGCCCTAACCCTCACACAATTAGGCGTGATAACTATCTCTTCTATGTCGCGATTAGCGATAAACTCCGCATACTCAAAGAGCCTATCGTGTAGCTTATACATCTGCGTGATATACTCTGGCTTTGGTAGCTCGCCTTGCAAAAAGGCGGATTCTAGGGATTTCAATGTTTTCATAAATAGCTCCTTATAGTTTTGTAAAATCCTTGCTCTATGGCTATCTTAGGGCTCCAGCCTAGAGCCTTAAGCTTATCTGTCTTTACAGCACAAGACATAATGGGGCTTGGCATATAGCTCTCTTTTGGGGCTTCAAAGCGCACTTTTAGACCCTTTTCTGGGAAGAGGCTTGCGATGATCTGCGCTAGCTCCTTGATACTTACGATCCCTTGCTCATTGGCTACATTATAGGCTTCATTATTCACTCCTTTTGTCAAAATCAAAAAATACGCGATCGCCGCATCGGCTAGGTAGAGGAAGCTCCTTTTTGCCTCTCCGCTGCTTGTTAGCACGATGTCTTCTCCCATCACCACAGATCGCACAAAGTCCGCAAACACCCTGCCATCATCTAGCTTCATACCCGGACCATAGGTGTGAAATGGACGCGCGATCTTCACAGGCAGCCCATACTCGCTCCCATAAGCTATGCAGAGATTCTCGCCCATTCTTTTAGACTCGGCATAGCAAGATCGCAAGGAGGTGGGATCGACATAGCCATAGGCACTCTCATCAATCTCCCCAGCAAACTCCCCATACACCTCGCCACTAGAAAAGTAGAGGAATGATCGCACAGGATTTATGCGTGCTAGGTCTAGCATATTGATCGTGCCTAGCACATTGGGGTAGATCACTGATAGCGGGGCATCTTTGTAGAATCTAGGGCTAGCAGGAGAAGCTGCGTGGATAATGTAGTGGATAGGATAGGGGAGGCTAAGCGGCTCGCTCACATCGTGGGTGATTAGGATAAGGTCTTGCCTATTTTTTGGCGTGGTTTGCTGGGTGGATTCTAGGGGTTGCGTTAGTTTATTCTTAGCTTGGGATTCTAAGATTGTGGAGCTAGAATCCGCTTTTTCATTTGTGGCTTGATTTTTTCGTTCAACCTGCTTATCTTCTTTTAGGATTCTAGGATTTGCGGTAGTGCTAGTGGGGCTTTTAGCAAATTTTCTAAAGAAACTGCGCTGTGCTTGTTTTGGGGTGGAGCTAGACTTGAGGTCTGCGGTTACCCCAAAATTTGCTAAATCGCCGCTATGATTACCCAAAGCCGAATCCTTTGTAAAAGTAGGGTCTAAATAGGGGGCAAATACTTCTCTAGCGTGCTTATAATTGCGCACTAATGCTAGCACACGGCAGGGGGCTGATTTAAGAAGCGTGGTATTAAGATTTAGCAGGGTCTTTGCCATATAGGCAGGCAGGAAGCCGTTTGCCCCGGTGATTAGGACATTGGCATTGGCAAAGGCTTGCCAATCGATTAGAGGGGAGGAGGTGATGTGGGTAAAGTCTTCTTCTAGCATTGGGGGTCTCCTTAGTTAAATTTGGCTGGTGGATTCGGCTTTGCGCGATAAACCTTTGATTGCTGCGCCGCGCTGTGTCGATAGACCGCAAGTCTTATCTCCTTGCGCGGCTTGCAAAGCAAAGGTTTCTCATCGCAAAACCTAGAATCCTTTGGCTGCTCGTTTAGAATTGCGGCGTTTTTCTTGTCATTGCGAGCAAGCGCGGTAGCGATTGCGCGGCAATCCATACATTCTGCGCTAGTAAAAAAAGCATTACTAGAATCCACTTTTTTATTATGGATCGCCACGACTTCCTTGCGGAAGTCTCGCGATGACAATAGGGGGTCGGCGTGGCGCAAAGCTCGCGATGACAAAAATGGGGAGTCGGTTTGTGGTGAAAACGAGGATTCTAGGAGCTGGGCTAATTTTTTATACTCGAGTTGGATTTGTGGTGCGATATGGGATTGTAAGATCGTGGAGCTAGAATCCGCTTTTGGAAACGCCAAAAATGTAAGCAAGCCTGCAAAGGATTCTAGGATTGTGGAGCTGGAATTGTGGCTTTGTGAGCTTTTTAGCGCAAAGTTGCTCGCGGTTGGATTTGGGTGATAAAAATGGGGCTTTGCAAGCGCGTGCAAGAGCGCATACTTGGCGTATGTAACCGCAGCACGCGCGCCGCAATCGCCATTTTTAGCCCCAAAGCCTACGCGTCTAAGTGTTCCCCCCCCCCCCCGTTGTTACCCGCCGCCCACATCTCCCCAATCTTGCTCAAATACGGATCCGCCTTGATAGACTCTACATCTAGGCTAGCAAGATTGCTGGCAAAATACTCGCGCATAGATTCTATGGCGCGGCTATGGGGGGTGAGCTTTAGGCTAGGCATCGCTGATAAAAGCCTAGAGTTGTCGCTGGTGTATTGGTTGTTGAGCCCAGATTCTATGAAGTGGATTGGGGATTGGAAGCTAGAGGTGGCGTTGATCATCTTGGCTAGCTCGCTTAGGAGCACGCCGCTGCCACTGCTGGCGTTATAGACTCTATGATCTAGGCTAGAAATGCTAGCGTGCAAGAAGTGCTCGATGATAGCGCATAAATCATCGATGTAGATGTAGTCAAACACGCAGTCTTTGTAGATGGTGATAGGCAGGTGCAAGAGGTTTTTGACAATGGCATTTGAGATGAACTTGTAGCGGTAGTTTTCCCCCGCGCCATAGCAGCCAAAGATGCGCAGGCAGACGACATTGCCGCGCGTGGATTCTATGAAGCGTGAGCATACGCCCTTGTAGAATCCATAGGAGTCAAGCGGCAGGCTCTCTAGGTAGCTAGGCTCTTTGACAGATACGATAGGCTTGTGCTTGCTATACTCCGCCCCAGAGCCAAAGTGTAGGATTTTCTCCACTTTATTGGCTTGACTCATAATGGCAAAAAACATTCTAAGATTGTATTCCGCGATGTCGTGCAAGCCCATAGTATCGCGCCCGCCGCCGCGATTGGCTAGGTGGATAATGTGGGTGATTTTATGCGCTTTTATGTAGGAGCTTACCGCGTGGCAGTCGCGTAAATCTAGCTCACTAGAGCTAGGCGCATAGAGCTTGTAGCTATATCTAGCTTGCAAGAACTCTTGCAATGCCCTGCCGATAAATCCTGCTCCCCCGGTGATGAGTAGGTGCATTACTTCTCCAAAGGCTTAATAATCATCTCTTGGTAAAACTCTTCCCTATCCAAGTAAGGATACATATCTTCAAGAGGCTTTGAAATCATCGTGCCATCATCTAGTTTAAGCGATGAGACATTGGGGATTATCTCTTGGTTTTGTGGGCATATAATCTCACAAATCACCGGTTTATCGATAGCAAATACTTTATCTAGCGTTTGGCTTAGACTCTGCACGCTATCTACTTTAAAAAACTCTATGCCATACGCATAAGCAATTTTCTCTAAGATTGGAAAAGATATGCCAGAATCCACATCAGTCCCTATATGCACCCCAGCAAAAAACTTATCCTGTGTAGCTCGTATGGATAAATAGCCGTTGTTGTTCCATACAAAAAGCTTAATCGGTAGCTGATAATGCACCATTGTTTGAAGCTCTTGGATATTCATTTGCAGCGACCCATCACCTGTGATACCAATGACTTCTTGCCGCTGCTTACCAAAGCACACCCCTATACAAGCAGGCAAGCTAAAGCCCATATCTGCTTGCGCTCCAGAAGTGATATAGCGATTATCTCGTGTTAAAAAAAGTGCTTGCGAAGCTACATAATACGCCGAGCCAGCATCGCTAACTATCACAGAATCTTTGCGCAGCTTTTTACATAAATACTCAATGAAAGTGTATTTGTTGATAAAAGGTTCATTGCTATATCGTGGCAAAAATGGTGTCCATTTTTTCTTCCACTTATTACATAGCTCTAGCCACTTTGCAAGGTTGTTAGGCTGCGTTACTATTTCTTTGCATTGGCGAAAAAAATCGCGCAAATCCATTTGCATAAATTCATCGATTGCTATGGTATTTTTCTTGTGTTCATTAGAATCTATATCGATTACCACCACCTTTGCTTCTCTAGCAAAGCTTTTATACTCAAACCCTGTCGCAGCGACACTAAGCCTACACCCAAGCACTAAGACAAAATCAGCATTCTGCAAGGCAAAATTCCCAGCTCTATCACCTTTGATACCTATGCGCCCTATGAAGTGTGGCTCATCGTGTGGCAGTAAATCAATCCCCAAAAATGATGTAACCACAGGGACATTAAACCTTTGCACAAACTCCTTAAATTCTGCGACACTATTTGATAGCCTAATACCATTTCCAGCGATAATGATAGGGCGTTTTGCGTGAGCTAATTGCTCTAAAATCTTATCAATACACAGCGCATATTTTTCATCAATACGATCAAAATGCTTCAAGCTACTCTCATCAATAATGGCTGATTGTATATCCATAGGAATATCTATCCATACAGGTCCGGGTCTGCCACTTTTGCTTACAAAATATGCTTCTTCTAAATGATAGGCGATTTGCTTGGGGTCTGTGATTGTTAGGGCGTATTTTGTGATTGGCTTTACAATGGAGACAATATCTGCTTCTTGCACGCCAAACTGCCTAATGGGTGCAGGAGATAGGCAGGAAGCTTCCTTTGTTTTAACCTGCCCAGAGATGATAAAAAGCGGCGTGTTGTCTTGGTAGGCATCTAGCACGCCTGTTAGGGCATTGGTCCCACCGCAACCTGTTGTAACACAAACCACGCCAATGGTGTTTGTGTATTTTGCAAAGCCAAGTGCAGCCATAGCAGCAGCTTGCTCGTGGTGCGTAAAAATAGATTCTATATCTTTATGCCTGCCTATACTATCATTTAAAAACATAGCCCCACCACCTGTTACCATAAACACTTGTTTTACCCCAAGTTTTTTGGCGATAAAGTCCGCTACATAATCAGCTACGCTTTTCATAATACTCTCCTAATGCCTGCTTGATATTTGCGATGGCTTTATTGATATTGTGGGTATTATTGACATAGCACATACGCACAAATCCTTCACCAGCACTCCCGAAGCTTGTCCCAGCAAGTAGTGCCACACCTGCTTTATGTAAAGCAAAATTAGCAAACTCATCACTACTCATACCTGTTTTAGTAATGTTTGGAAAAGCATAAATCGCCCCATCTGGCTCTATACAACTCACACCGGGTAAAGAGTTTAGCCCATCTACTAAGACTTTTTTACGCATAGCATATTCGTTTTTCATAGATTGTATTTCTTGCTGATCGCCTTTAATCGCGTCTATCCCTGCTCTTTGTATAAAAGGTGGGACACAAGAAATAATCGTAGAGAGTAAAAGCCCCATTTTTTCTATCACTTGTGCTGGTCCTATGGCAACGCCAAGTCGCCAACCTGTCATCGCAAAACCCTTGCTAAAACCATTTAAAATAATTGTCCTATCCTTACAATGATCCAAAAAAGATGGGCTGAAAAATGGCTTATTTTCATCAAAAATCAAGCGAGAATAAATCTCATCGCTTAGTAAAAATATATTGTGCTTCTTTGCAATATGTGCAACCTCTTCAATCTCGTGGGGAAACATCACAGAGCCTGTTGGATTGCTTGGAGTATTTAAGATAATTAGCTTTGTCTTAGGCGTAATGCACTTTTGCAAATCTTTTGGCTGAAGTCTAAAGCCATTTTCTTCTTTAAGCTCCACAGGCACGGCTACTGCCCCACACGCTTTGATCGCCGTATAGTAAGTGGGGAATCCGGGATTTGGGATAATCACTTCTTCTTCTGGATTGACAAGGCATTTAATAGCAAGATAGATGATAGAATTTGCACCCGGTGTTACTAAAATCTGCTCAATATCTGGGGTAAAATGCCTGCTAAAGCTCGTAGCCTGCTGGGCTGCTAGCCTAAAATCATAAAGCCCCATTGAGCTTGTGTAATGCGTCTCCCCATCTCGCAAGCTTTTGATAGCAGAATCCACTATATTTCTTGGCGTATCAAAATCTGGCTCTCCTAGCTCAAAGTGTAAAATCTCTTTTCCCTCTCGCTCCAGCCTTAAGGCTTCATCTAGGATTTTAAACATAGGCTGCCCATCAATTTGTGAAGCGATTGTCGATAAAGTAGTCATAACTGCTCCATATACTCCCCAAGCTGCTCTTGGCTTAGGATCGTGCTTGTCTCACTCCACGCCCTATACCACGCTACGCTCTTTTGTATCGCTTCTGTGGCATTCCATAGCGGGCTAAACCCTAGCAGGCTGCTAGCCTTGCTAGAGTCTAGTGCTAGCAGCCCACTCTCGTGCAAGCTAGAGTCTAGCTCGATCGTGTAGGCGATCTGCTCCCACTCCTGCTGCGCTAGCTCTAGCACTTGACTCACGCGCAAGATCTGCCCCCCACTAGGTCCAAAGTTGAAGCTACTAGCGCATTCTACTCGCCCTGCTAGCAGAGCCTGTGCTAGCAGCAAGTAGCCCTGCAAGCTCTCGCACACAAACTGCCACGGGCGCGTGGAGCTAGGATACCTAATGCTAGCAGGCTCGCGGCTTATCGCTGCTCGCACGAGATCTGGCAGCAGCCTATCGCAGCTGAAGTCCCCTCCGCCTATCACATTGCCAGCCCTTGCCGTGGCGATTAGCACGCTATGCTTCTTGCCATAGTCATCAAGGCTAAAAAAGCTCCGCCGCATAGAGTCTGTGATGATCTCCGCGCACGCCTTAGACGCGCTGTAAGGATCATAGCCGCCAAGTGAGTCGCACTCTCTGTATCCATAGAGCCACTCTTTGTTGTCATAGACTTTATCGGTGGTTACGATCACTACTGCACGCAAGGATTCTAGCTTGCGGCAGGCGTTTAGGAGATTTGCCACGCCTAGGGCGTTTGTGTGGAAAGTCTCAAGCGGGTCTTTGTAGCTCTGCCTTACAAGCGGCTGGGCTGCTAGGTGGAGCACCACTTTAGGCTTGGCTTCTTGCAGGGCGGACTCTAGCGCGGCGTAGTCGCTGATGTCTGCTAGCCACTCTTTGGCAAAGAGCTTTTGCGCACCGCTTAGGGCGTAGTGGCTAGGCTCTTGCGGGGGCAGGGAGTAGCCATAGAGCCTAGCTCCTAAGCGTGAGAGCCATAGAGCTAGCCACGAGCCTTTGAAGCCGGTATGCCCCGTTATCAAAACCCTTTTACCGCGGTAAGCTTCATCAAACATTGCGATCACCATACCGCCCAAGGTGCGCTGCCACTAAGCCACATTTGTGTCAGGTCATTTTTGTCTTTCAAAGTGTCCATACACTTCCAAAAGCCGCTATGCTGGTAGGTATAGAGCTGCCCATCTTTGGCTAGATTTTTCAAAGGCTCTTGCTCCAAAATCGTCATATCCCCAAGCCCTGCACGCTCTATATACTCAAGCACCCTAGCCTCACAGATGAAAAACCCCCCATTGATCCAGCCGCTTTGCTGCGCGCTAGCATCGCCTCTGGGCTTTTCTACGAAAGTCTTTACCGCATTGGTGCTAGGCTCTATCTCTAGCGCGCCAAATCGCCCCTCTGGCAGCACAGAAGTCATACTCATAGCACCCTTGTGCGATCTGTGGAAGTCTAAAAGGGCGTGGAGGTTTATATCGCTCAAGCCATCGCCATAAGTGAGCATAAAGCTTTCATCATTGATATAGGGCTTGGCGTGCAAGATCCTGCCGCCGGTTTGTGAGTCTTGCCCGGTGTAGAGGAGCGTTACACGCCAAGGCTCGTGGCGATTGGCGTGGATCTGCAAGGAGTTGTCCGCTAGGTCTATGGTAATGTCGCTGTAATGTGTGTAGTAGTTTAGGAAATACTCCTTGATGATATGCCCCTTATAGCCTGTAAGGATAATAAAATCGCTAAAGCCATAGTGCGCATAAATCTTCATAATATGCCACAAAATCGGTCGCCCGCCGATCTCTACCATAGGCTTTGGCTTAAGCCCTGTCTCTTCGGCTAGGCGTGTGCCAAGACCGCCGGCTAGGATAAGGACTTTCATAGGGGGAGCCTTTGGGGTTTGGGTTTGGGCGTTGGCTTTTGCTTGGTGGATTCGGCTTTTCTAAAGAAACCTGCTTCGGCTTCGCCTTGCACCGCTGCCGCTGGTTTTGGGCTAGAATCGGCGATTTCTGCGCGCGTGCTGCAGTTACATACGCCAAGTATGCGCCTTTGCACGCGCTTGAAAAGCCCCGATTCTATCTCCAAAATCCTAGAATCCTTTGCAGGCGTTTTTAGATTTTGTGCCTCACTCTTAGAATCCTTTGGCTGCTTGCTTACATTTGTGGCTTGCTTGCTAGAATCCACTTTTGCGCCTTTGTGGATTGCCACGCCGCTATCGCGGCTCGCAATGACGGAAAAATGGGCATTAGGGCTAGAATCCACTTTTTGTAATTCTGCGTTTGTATCAAAACAAGGGACACCGCTTAGGTTGCGCCGATGTTTCTTTAGAAAAATCCTGCCGCCTGTGGTGTGGCTATCAAACACGCTTTGAGCGGTTTTGTCAAAAATCCCAGAATCCTTTGCAGGCGTTTTTAGATTTTGTGCTTCACTCCTAGAATCCACTTTTTTGCTAGCGGCGTTTTTCTTGTCATTGCGAGCAAGCGCGGTAGCGATTGCGTGGCAATCCATACATTCTGCGCTAGCAGAATAGTCTTTACTAGAATCCACTTTTTTTGCGGTAGTAAAATTAGCGGCGTTACTAGAATCCGCTTTTGCGGATTTGTGGATCGCCACGACTTGCTGTCGCAAGTCTCGCGATGACAGAGAATGAGCGTGGCTCTTAGAATCGTGGCTTTGTGAAAAAGTGGATTCTAGTGTAGAGTCGCTCGAGGTAGATTTACTAAAGAAACTGCGCCTGCGCCTTGTTTTGTGATTTTGACTATCGATATAGGATTCTAGAGTTTCTCTATTTTGTGCTTTCTTAGAATCCGCTTGCGCGGATATGGATTGCCGCGCTTTGTCTTGCGCCAAAGCTCGCAATGACAGGTCTTTAGATTCTAATGCGATATAGGATTCTAAGATTTTAGGACTAGAATCCGCTTTTGGAAACGCCAAAAATGTAAGCGAGCCTGCAAAGGATTCTAGGATTGTGGAGATAGAATCGTGGTTTTGTGAGCTTTTTAGCGCAAAGTTGCTCGCGGTTGGATTTGGGTGATAAAAATGGGGCTTTGCAAGCGCGTGCAAGGGCGCATACTTGGCGTATGTAACCGCAGCACGCGCGCCGCAATCGCCATTTTTAGCCGGAAAGCCTACGCGTTCAAGTGTTCCCCCCCCCCCCCCGTTTCTAACAGAGTTTTTTATACCAACATCCACCAAACACACCTTCACACACCTTAGACCTAAAAGTAATAAGCGTGGATTCTAGCACAATATGTTTAAAATATGTTTTAAGGCTTGTGCGTGTCTATGAAGTCGCCACCCTTACTGCTACTCTTGCGCAGGGAGTTGCCCACGACAAGCAAAGAGGACAGACTCATACTAAGGGCTGCGACAAGCGGGATCACAAAGCCGCATAAAGCTAGCGGGATCAATAGGGCATTGTAGGCTAGGCTTATGGCGAGATTTTGATAAATCCTAGTATAAGTCTCCCTAGCGATTACAAAGCCTGCTTGCAAGCTCACTAGACTATCATCTAGCACGATCACATCACTTTGGGCGATAGCTATATCACTCCCAGCCCCCATAGAGACCCCCACATCGGCAGTCTTTAGGGCTACAATGTCATTAAGCCCATCGCCTATCATCACCACGCTAGGATCTTTGCGCCAGAGTCCCTTGCCCCTAGGCGTGCTTAAGGCTTCTTGCAGATCCTGTATATACTGCGCCTTTTGGTCTGGGAGCAGTCCGCTATGAAACTCCCTAATCCCAAGCGAGCTTGCCACAGCCTCCACCGCGCCCGCCCTATCGCCACTAAGCAGCACGACTTGCTTGCCACTGCTTTGTAGGTATGCTACAAGCTCTTTCGCCCCATCTTTTGCCTCATCGCTTATGTAGCAAATGAGCTTAAGGGCTTTGTTTGTAGCGTAGGCGAAGATGCTCATAGAGTCTAAAGGCATTGGCTTTTGGGATTCGGCTTTGCGCGATAAACCTTTGATTGCTGCGCCGCGCTTCGTCGATAGACGCTCGAGTCTTATCTCCTTGCGCGGCTTGCAAAGCAAAGGTTTCTCATCGCAAATCCTAGAATCCTTTGGCTGCTTGCTTACATTTTTGGCATTTTCCCTAGAATCCGCTTTTTGTAATGTTTGTATGTTTTGTGCGTTTTTATCAAAAGTGGATTCTAGGTTTTGTGTCTTTGTTTGTGTGGATTGCCGCGCCGACAAGTCGGCTCGCAATGACGAGGGGGTGGATTTTTCACACTCGCCCTGATTCTCTTTCTCTAGGATTCTAGGAGCTCTAAAGAAACCTGCTGCGGCTTCGCCTTGCACCGCTGTCGCTTGTTTTCTAAAGAAGCTTCGCTTTGCGGTGGGGCTTTCAAAAGTGGATTTTAGGGCGGTAGTTTTGATTTCAGCTTGTTTTGTAAAGCTGCCTTGGGATTCTAGGATTTGCGATGAGAAAGCAGGGTTGTGTAGTGGCGAGCAAGGAGATAAGACTGGAGCGTCTATCGACGCTGCGAGCCACAAACTCCCTGCTTTATCGCGCAAAGCCGAATCCCCCCCAAAATCTGCGGAATGCCTACCCAAAACAAGCGAAGCGGTCGGCGATAGCCGATGTTTCTTTAGTAAAGCCGAATCCATAACGCCATTTTCTAGCAAAAACTCTACACTCCCGCCTACCACCTCCACCTCCCCCCATTTCGCCCTTATCCCCCTAGAATCCACCTGCACCACCGCGCCTAGCTCCACCGCTCCACTTGGGCGGAAGCACTCTGCCACTGCCGCAGAAATAGGGTGAGAAGAGCACCGCACAAAATGCGCTAGCACGCTCTCATCAAACTCCCCAAATCGCTCCATATACTGCACCTTTGGGCTGCCCTTTGTGAGCGTGCCTGTCTTGTCAAAGACCACCGCCTTTGCTTGTGCTAGCACTTCTAAAAATCGCGCTTCTTTAAACACCAGCCCCGCCTTATACGCACGCGAGATCCCCACCACACTAGCAATGGGTGTAGCAAGCGCAAGTGCGCAAGGGCAGGCGATCACAATCACAGAAATTGTGATGATCAACGCCTGATCCACCCCAGAATCCACCCACCAATACACAAACCCACCCAGCGCGATAAGCAGCACAAAGCGGGAGAAATACTTCGCCAAGCGATTTGCCAGCTCCTGCACCCTAGGAGTGGAGCTTAGGCTCTCTTCTAGGAGCGTGATAATCCTACTCATCGTAGAATCCACATATCGCTTGCGCACTTCATAGACAAGCGATTTTTCTAGCACGATACTTCCAGATAGCAGCTCTTGCCCGCTCTTTTTACTCACAGGCAAGCTCTCCCCAGAGAGTGAGCGCATATCTAGTAGCACATCACTGCAAGCCACCCCATCGCACGGCAGCATTTCCCCCACAGCGATATGCACCCGCTCCCCTATGCGCAAATCTTTCACATCGCAGACTTGCAAGCTCCCATCGCGCTCCACTTTAGCCATATTTGGCAAGATCGTATGCAGGCTATCAAGGCTATCGCCAGCGACCCTCCTAGCGCGCATTTCTAAAAACTTCCCACTAAAGACAAAGAGAATAATCATCGCCACTGATTCAAAGTAGCTCTCCCCACTGCGCGTAATGCTCGCATAAATCGAGTAGATAAATGTCAAGCTAGCCCCAAAAGCTACTAAAAAGTCCATACCGACATAGCCAAGCTTAAGCCCATAATACGCCCCGGAGAAAAATACCCGCCCTGTGAAAAACAGCACCGGAGCAGCAAGCAAACAGGCGATGAGATTTAGCACATCTTTCATCAAAGGCTGCATACCATAGAAATACCCCACATACTGCGCGATAGCCACCATCATAATGCTCATCGTGCAAAACACCCCCACCACAAAGGAGATAAAAAAGCTTCTTTGTGCTTTTGCTAGCTGCTCTTCTTGGGATTTGGGGTCATAGATATGCGCGCTATAGCCGATAGACTCTATAAGCTTAAAGATAGCAGATAGGCTGATTTGCGTGCTATCAAAGAGGATTTTTGCTTTGTTGTTTGTGTAGTTGATATGCGCCTTTTTAATGCCCTTTTGCAGGCTTAGGATATGCTCATTAAGCCATACACACGCCGCGCAGTGAATGCCCTCTATCACAAGACTTACTTCATTGAGTGTGCCTAGCTTTTTTGTGTGCTGCTGCAAGAAGCTAGGCTCATCAAGGTAGCGTAAATCTATGCTTTTTTTCTCTAAAGGTGTGAGCGTCACCTCGCCCAATCGCTCATAGAATCCACTAAAGCCACTTTTTTGCAGTAGCTTATACACGCTCTCACAGCCATTGCAGCAGAAATACACATCATTGCCACAAGAGTCTTTGGCGTGTGTGAGCTGGGAGAGTGGGAAGCTACGCTGGCAGTGCGAGCATTTGCAAGAAGTGGGAGCGGTGGGGGCTTGGTCTTGCACGCTAGAGCACCATAACTGCTAGCAGAGCGCATTCACACAGAGTTGTTTTGGTGCTAGGGGCGTGATATGTGCCTTTGCCCCCGCCCTTGCCTATGCGCTTATCATCGCGCCTAGAAGCTAGGAGGAATGAGAGGAAAAACCCAAGCATACCCCCGCAAATCACTTGGGCTATCGTGTGTCTTTTAGCATCAATCCTAGAGATCCCAACCACACTTGCGATCGCCAAGGCTGGCAGCCCCAAGCGCAGCCCATACCGCTTCTGCAAAAACCCTACCGCTGCAAAGGCTGAAGCCGTATGCCCACTAGGGAAGCCCTCGAAATTCTCACCATCTGGGCGTTTGGAGAGAGCTTGTATCCTAGGGCTAGAGGGTGCTAGAAAATGCAGGGCATACTTCACTGCATAAGTGCTAGCCACCACTGCTACAAAGCCCACAGCCTGCTGCCTAGCCCCCACAAAATCGCGTAAAAAAATCGCATACACCAAGCTTGCCGCTGGCAAAAACTGCGCCACATCGCCAAACTTGCGCAAGCTGCTAGAATGCGTAGAGTTTGTAGCAATATTTTGCATTTCAATATCTTGCCTCTTTTGCTCAACCTCGCTATATGCTAGGCTTACAACTAGCACAATAAACAACAATGCCTTCATAGAAATCCTTAAGGTAAATTCTGCGCATTGTAGCGCATATCAAGGGGCTTGCGCAATCTCTTAGCGTAAAGTGGCTACATCGATTTGCTCTAGGATCTGGACTACACGCAAGGTGTGGCTGGCTAATTCTTGGCATATTTGTCCTTGTGTGATTTGGGCGTAAAAATGGGCGATGGAAGAGATAAGTGGCGGAGTGGTGGGGAGTTTAGCTTGGCTTGATTCTGGCGTTGGCTTTTGCTTGGTGGATTCGGCTTTTCTAAAGAAACCTGCTTCGGCTTCGCCTTGCACCGCTGCCGCTGGTTTTGGGCTAGAATCGGCGATTTCTGCGCGCGTGCTGCAGTTACATACGCCAAGTATGCGCCTTTGCACGCGCTTGAAAAGCCCCGATTCTATCTCCAAAATCCTAGAATCCTTTGGCTGCTTGCTAGAATCCGCTTTTTGTAATTCTGCGTTTGTATCAACAATCCTGCCGCCTGCGGCGTGGCTATCAAACACGCTTTGGGCGGTTTTGTCAAAAATCCTAGAATCCTGCGGCTGCTTGCTAGAGTCCACTTTTGCGCCTTTGTGGATTGCCACGCCGCTATCGCGGCTCGCAATGACGGAAAAATGGGCGTTAGGGCTAGAATCCTTTTTTTGTAATTTTGCGTTTTTATCAAAAGTGGATTCTAGGATTTGTGTCTTTGTTTGTGTGGATTGCCACGCCGACAAGTCGGCTCGCAATGACGATAAAAAAGCTTCATTACTAGAATCCACTTTTTGATTTGCGGCGGATTTTTCACACCCAGCCCCTTTTTCTTCTTCAAGGATTCTAGGAGCTCTAAAGAAACCTGTTTGCGTGCCCCCGCCTTGCACCGCTGTCGCTTGTTTTCTAAAGAAGCTTCGCTTTGCGGTGGGGCTTTCAAAAGTGGATTCTAGGATTTGCGATGAGAAAGCAGGGTTGTGCAGTGGCGAGCAAGGAGATAAGACTTGGGTGTCTATCGACGAAGCGAGCCACAAACTCCCTGCTTTATCGCGCAAAGCCGAATCCTCCCCAAACAAAGCCGAATCCATAGCAAACATAGCGAGTTTAGGATCTGCCACCTCGTCATACACCACCCCTCTCCCACTCCTCCCCACGATCACCATTTCACGCACCTTTGTAGGCGAGAGCCAAGAGGTATGGATCGCAATAGTCGTGCGCGTATCCACCAAGCCTATGTCCGCCACAGCGCGATAGCCGCCTGCTTCCACCACCCTAGCAGAGGGCTTCATCTGCTCTAGCACGCCCGCCCCTAGCACATAGTCCAAAATCGCTATATCGTGCAAGGCAAGATCCCACACCACGCTTACTTCTTTTTGCAATCGCCCCAAGCTCTCACGCCGTGCGTGGATAGAGCAGATCTCGCCTAGCTCGTGGATATGCGCCTTTAGCCACTGCACCGCTGGCGCATACAAAAAGATATGATCGCAATGCACCACCACACCCTGCCTAGCTGCTAGCTCATAGAGCAAGGCGCACTCTTTAGAGCTTAGAGCTAGGGGCTTTTCGACAAAGATGTGCTTTTTTGCTTCTAGGGCGGCTTTAGCTAGGGCAAAATGGCTAGCCGGGGGCGTGATGATAAACACCGCTTGTATCTGCCTATCTGCTAGCAAGGCTTCAAAGCTAGGATAGATATGCACGCTCGGGCAAGATTCTCGCGCCTTTTGCGCATTATCTAAATGGCTATCATACACACCTACAAGCTCAAACTCCGCGCTGTGTAGCACGCCTTTGCCATAAGGCTCTAGCACGCCTAAATCCCGCGACTCTTGCGGCTTACACAAAGCACTTAGCACCTTTTCCCCCCAATATCCACACCCCACAAGCGCGCATTTCATCGCTATAACTTCCTAAGCGCACTACCTAGGAGCATTGTGTCCTTTGCCTGTGTGATTTGCACTTCATATAGCCCGGGCGCAAGCCCACTAGAATCCACTTGCGCCTCTAGGCTAGGATCTAGCTCGTTTATCAAAATCTCCCCATCAATCTCTAGCCCCCACCTATGATCTCGCGCGCTGTAAAAATACTCGCTTACCGCACTTTTAGACTCTATAAATGCCTGCACTGTCGCACCTTGCAGGGCTTTGGCACGCTCTTTTGCCTGCTTTGCTAAAAGCTTTTGCAAGATCTTTAGCCTAGCATTGGTGATCTTCGTGGGGACTATGCCGCTCATCGTATGCGCTAGCGTGCCTTCTTCACTAGAAAACGCAAAGAGATTGACACAATCAAACACCCCTTCTTCTAAAAACTCTTGCAACTGCGCAAACTCCCCCTCACTCTCGCCCGGATGCCCTATGATAAAGGTGCTGCGCAAAAAGGCATTGGGTGCTTCTTTCATAAGTCTTAGTAGCTCTCTAGCTTGCGTGCTTGTGTGGTTGCGGCGCATTCGTTTTAGCATATCATCTGCGATATGCTGCAAGGGCATATCAAAGTAGTTTTGCACGATGGGCGAGCTAATCATCGCTTCGATGAGCTTGGGGCTTGTGGTGGTGGGGTAGAGATAGTGGATTCTAGCATTTTGGGCGATATTTTGCGTATCTAGGGCTTTTATGAGCTGGATTAGCCCGTCTGTTTGCCCTTGATCGCGCAAGTAGGAGCTAGAATCTTGGGCGATGAAGCTAAAATCCACAAAGCCCTGCTTGGCTAGGCTCTCCACCTCGCGTAAAATAGAGGCGATAGGGCGGGATTGGAGCTTGCCTTTAAAGCTTGGGATCGCGCAAAAGGAGCAGAGCTGATTGCAGCCTTCAGAGAGCTTGATATAGGCGTGTAGGCGGGAGTTTGCGATGACTCGCTTATGTGTTTCATCTGCTAAAAAGACTTTGTCCTTACTAGAGGCGATCCTGCTAGCTTGCGCCGCACTCTTAGGGCTTGTAGCAAAGGTATTAGGAGCAGCAAAAAAGCGCGGAAGGCTAAAGCCCTTTTGCTCTAAAAGCGTGTCGATTTTAGCGTAATCGCGCACGCCGATGATTAAGTCAATCTCTGGGATTTCTTGCTCTAGCTCTGTGGCATATCGCTCGCTTAGGCAGCCGCTTACCACAAGTAGCGCGCCCTTTTTACGCGCATTTGCCGCTTCTAGGATCGTTTGGATACTCTCTTGCTTTGCTGCTTGGATAAAGCCACAAGTATTGATGATAATCACATCTGCCCTAGCTATATCATCGCTTATTTCACACGCTCCAAGCCGCCCTAGCATAACCTCGCTATCGACAAGGTTTTTCGTGCAGCCAAGCGAGATTAGATGAAGTAAGGGGCGCATTATAGGGCTTTTTGCGCTTGTAGAGAGGCAAAAAAGCTTGCATTGCCTACGCCATCAAAGCTGCGTAGCCCAAGCGTATCTAGGCTTAGCTCTAGTGCGTTTATCACATAGCTTGCTTCATAGATATGGATAAGCCCCATATGATTGATACGGAAAATGCTATCTTTGATATGGTCTTGCCCAGCGGCGACATTCACGCCTAGGGCTTTCATACTTGCGCGGATTTCTGCGGCTTTTGCGTGGGCTATGGCACTCATCGCTAGGGCAGGGGATTTGGGATAGAGAGATAAGCCTAGCGCGGCTATGGCTTCACGCGTGGCTAGGGCTAGGGCTTTTGTGTGGGTATATGCTTTGGCAAAGCCCTGCTGCAATAGCGCAGGGTCTAGCTCTTGTGCAAAAGTGGATTCTAGGGCGGAGTCTAAATTGGAGCTAGCTAGGGCTTGGACTATTTCAAAATACCGCACAAGCCCGGTGATAAGTGTGGTCGGCGCGGTCCAAGCGGTGGTGTTTTTGCGCTGGTTTTTTCGCTCTGTAAGGAAGTGAAAGTAGAGCCCGCCTCTGTGTGTGGGGCGATTTTCTAACGCCTCTAATGCTCTTTGTGAAAGCCCCACGATACTCATACCCGGTGGGAGCATAAATGCCTTTTGACTTCCGCCGATTAGGACATCAATATGCGTAGTATCAAGTGGCTCAACGCCCATAGCCGTAATGGCATCAGCGATGATGATAATATCCTGCCTATATGTCTTCACTTCACGCGCGATTTGCTCCAAAGGCAGCCGCAGCCCCCCAGCAGACTCACACACTTGCAGGGCTAGAGTATCAATGCTAGGATCGCTCTGCAAAGCTTCTAGCACTTCTTGCACGCTTATGGGCGTGTCCCACTCTGTGGCAAGCTCGGTGTGGGGGAGGTTGTTTGCTAGCGCGATCTTGCCCCACCTTTGCCCAAACTTCCCGCAGCTAATGCTAAGGAGCTTGCTATGGCAAAATTGCAGCACACTTGCTTCCATAGCTCCTGTGCCGCTGCTTGCTAGTAGAAGCACTTCTTCCATATTAAGCATTGCTTGTAGCCCTAGCCTAGCCTTGGCAAAAATGCTTTCAAACTCCTTGGTGCGGTGATGAAGCGTGGGGGTCGCCATCGCGTGGCGGATAGATTCTGGCGTGGGGGTTGGTCCGGGGGTAAAAAGTAGCATAGAAGTCCTTATCGCGCTAGATTTGTGAAGCGGGCATTATAGCATTAAATATTTAAGCCCTTAGCGATATAATACGCCTTAAACAAAGCTTTGACAAAGCTAGATCTAGTTGCTTCCTTGCATTTGCGAGATTGTGCTAACAATCGTGGCGAGTAAGGCAAAGCCTAGAATCCAACTCAAACAGAAAGGTTACTATGATGAAAAAAGCCCTCCTTAGTGTCAGTGATAAAAGTGGCATTGTAGAATTTGCTAGAGAGCTTACGCAGCTAGGCTTTGAGATTTTATCCACAGGTGGCACGCTACAAGCCCTCCTAGCAGCTAATATACAAGCCACAGAGGTAAGCTCCTATACACAAAGCCCAGAGCTCTTTGATGGCAGGGTCAAAACACTGCACCCTAAAATCCACGGCGGTATTTTGCACCGCAGGGATAACGCCAAAGATTTGGAGCAAGCAAAGGCGCATAATATACACGCCATCGATCTTGTGTGTGTCAATCTCTATCCATTTTATGAAACCACCCAGCGCACTAATGATTTTGATGAGATTATAGAAAATATCGATATAGGTGGTCCTAGTATGGTGCGAGCCGCGGCGAAGGCGTATCAATCTGTGCTAGTCATCACAAGCCCTAGCGATTATCCTAGCATTATCACCGCGCTAAAAAATGGGCAAAATACCCTAGAGCTTAGGCAGCAAATGATGATAAAAGCCTTTAGCCACACCGCCCACTATGATGTAACCATTGCTAATTATATGAATACGCGCTTTTGCGATGGCTTTGGGGAGAGGGTGTTTATCAGCGGGAAAAAGGTGCTGCAAACGCGCTATGGTGAGAACCCCCACCAAAAAGGCGCGTTGTATGAGTTTGATAGCTTTTATAGCCGCAATTTACGCATACTCAAAGGCGAGCCAAGCTTCAATAACTTTACCGATATTTATAGCGCGCTGCGTTTAGCCTCTAGCTTTGGGGATAAAAAGGCAGTAAGTATCATCAAGCACGGCAATCCTTGCGGCTTTGCGATGAAAGAGAGCCTGCTAGAATCCTACCAAGCAGCCCTAGCGTGCGATAGTGTGAGCGCGTATGGTGGCGTGGTAGCAGTAAATGGCGTAGTCGATCAAGCCCTAGCACAAGAGATGAGCAAGACATTCATCGAAGTGCTAGTGGCAAGTGATATTACCCAAGAAGCCCTAGAGATTTTCGCACCAAAAAAGAGAATGAAAATCTTCGCCCTAGCCTCCGCCGCGCTAGAATCCACTTTAGAATCCACCTCCAAAAAATCCCTAGAATCCACTTTTGCCCCAGCCCTAGCCCTGCCACTAGATCCTATGGACTTTAAGCATATTGGCGGAGGCTTTGTCTATCAGCAGAGTGATCACATCACAAGCGATGAGCTAGCAAATGCCACGCTTAAGAGTCAAGCCATAGCAGATCCTAGCACGCTACAAGATCTGCATATCGCCTACACAATCGCCGCACTTACTAAGTCTAATTGCATAACTTATGTCAAAGATAGCACGCTAATTGCCATAGGTATGGGTATGACAAGCAGGGTCGATGCCCAGCGCGCCGCCCTTGCTAAAGCGCACGATATGGGGCTTGACACCACAGGGTGTGCTATGGCAAGTGAAGCATTTTTCCCATTCCGTGATAGTGTGGATCTAGCTGCCAAAGCAGGCGTTAGAGCCATAATCCAGCCCGGCGGTAGCCTGCGTGATGAAGAAGTGATAAACGCGGCAGATGAGCATAAGATCGCGCTTTATTTTACCGGTGTGAGGCATTTCTTGCACTAATGCAGCAAAGTGGATTCTAGGGATTCAGCTTGTGGGCTAGAATCGCGGATTCTGCGGCTAGTGATTCAGTCTTGGGCGAGCAATGCGATTGATTACGCGATTTTTTGGGCAACCGCAGACCTCTAGTCTAGCTCTACCCAAAAAATCGCGTAAAACAAGCGAAGCGAAGTTTCTTTAGAAAACAACCACAGCCCCACCGCAACCCTTAGAATCATTATGATACAAAACGATTGTAAAAAGTGGATTCTAGGGCTTAGTGGTCGCGCATTGAGAGCTTTTTAAGCCCTCTTGTCATCATAAAGCTCTGCTCATAAAAGATAGAAAATACAATAAGCACGCCTGCTACAAGAGCCAAAGAGACAGAGAACATAATCGTAAAATTATCAAAAAAGAGCAGCAAATAATCGAGCCGCGCCTTATCATCGCGCTGCTGCACAAATGTGAGTAGCGATAAGATACTTTTATATCCATAGCTTCCCGGAAACATCGGCAGAAGAGAGGGGAAGACGATCACTTCTATGGGAGCTTTGACGCGCTTTGCCACCACGATCGCCAAAAGCCCTATACACAAGCTCGCGCAAAAGCTCGCCCCCACGAAGCTAACAATGGGCAGCTGCATAAGCCCAAAGCGGATATTGTAGCCAAGCCCAGCAAAAAGCGCACTCCAAAAAATCGTGCGCTTGAGTGGATTAAGCCCATAAGCAAAGCCAAGCCCCGCGATAAAGGCAAAGACAAAATCCACAAGCATTTCCATAATGAGCGAATCGTGCCACGAGGTCGCATACAGCACTTCTTGGATATGGGGATAAAGCTCTAGCATCACAGCACACTCGCATTTGTGATAGCTAGCGTGAGATACACGCCTGCTGCGATACACATCATAAGCACCATCATATTGATAAGTCGGCTGATACCCATAAGGGTGTTTTCGTGGATAATATCTACAAAGGCGTTTAAAATCAGCGCACCCGGGATTAGATACAAAATACTGCCGCCAATGGCTACACCCGGGGTCTTGCTAAGTCCTAGCCACACGCCAATATAAGCGACAAATGAGACGATAAAGGAGGCAAAGAGTAGCTGGGCGCGATTGTCTAGGCGGATTTTGTTAAAGAAATTGCGCATAAAAAACCCCATAAAAGTCCCCACAAATATACATAAAAGCGCGCCAAAATCTCCATCAAATAGCTTGCAAAATGTCGCATTTCCTAGCGGGATAAGCAGCGCACCTAGCACTAAAGAGCGCGATTTTTTCGCGCAGATATAGGAAAAATGCTCCTTTGCTTCTTGCAAGGAGATATTTTCATCATAGATTTGCCAGCTTAGTGCGCTAAGGTTTGAGATAAGCGAGAGATCCATACCTAGGTGCATATTTTTGATCACTTGTGTGCGGCGGTTGTTGTAATTTTTTTTATCAGCGATATTGATTGTGATGTATTGTAAAAACACGCTTAAATGCACTTCATAGCCAAAGCTCTGCCCGATTCTATTGGTGCATTTAATCACGCGTGCCGTGTAGGCTCCGCTTTGTAGCAAGGCACTAGAGTAGGCACACAGAAAGTCGCATATCTCTTCTATCGGGGGTTTTTGTAGGGATTTTTGGGATTGTGGCAGATGGGATTGTGGTGGGCTGGGCTGTGGGGAGTGATGGGAAGAGTCCTTTGGGGTGTGGGGCTTGCTCATAGGATCTCCGGCGTGTGAGTTTGGGCGCGATTGTAATGTATTTTTTATTAAGATTGCATAAGCTATAAAGCAGAATCTAGCTAGAGTGTGTAAGGAATAGCGATGAAAATCATTGGCGCGAGTGTGGTGTTTGTCTGCGATAGGGAGTTTCGCATTATCCGTGATGGGGGCGTGGTGTATGAGGGGGAGAGGATTGTGGAGGTAGGGGGGTATGAAGAGCTAGTAGCAAAATACACAAAAAGCCCAAGCGATTCTAAGATTTTGGAGCTAGAATCCACTTTTTTAAACAATGCTGAAAAAATACAAAGCATAGCTTCTTTAGAAAAAGTGGATTCTAGTTGTGAAGCTATGGATTGCCACGCGGATTTTCAATCCGCTCGCAATGACAGAAAAAACGCCGCTAATAAAAAAGTGGATTCTAGGAACGCGCAAAATCTACATAAGCAAGCCGACTCTACCTTTTTGTCATCGCGAGACTTCCGCAAGGAAGTCGTGGCGATCCATAAAGGCGCGAAAGCGGATTCTAGGGCGTGTGGTAAAAAAGCGGATTCTAAAGAAAAAATGGATTGCCACGCCACTGCTACGCAGTGGCTCGCAATGACAGAAAACAACGCCATTAGTGAAAACGCAGTTTTTTTAGAAAACAAGCGAAGCGGTGCGAGCGTGAGCTCGCAGGTTTCTTTAGAAAAAGTGGATTCTAGGGAAAATGCCGAAAGTTTAAACACGCCGCAGAACGCAAAGGCTGAAAATGTGTTTGATAGCGAGCCGCAGGCGGAAGGTTTTTGCGATGATTTTGCGGGTTGCGCGCGGCGAGCGGTGGGCGAAGGGATTTACCTAAGCGGTAATGAGCAAGCCCACCGCGCAGAATCCACAAAAAGCGCAGAAAAGCCAACGCCAACATTAGAAACAGAGTTTTTTAGCGGTTGCGTCTTGCTCCCTGCTCTCATCAACGCCCACATTCATTTTGAGTTTAGTAGCAATTCTACAAGCTTTGCGTATGGGAGCTTTGAGGGTTGGCTAGCAAGCGTGATGAGTAAGCGCGATAGTGTGCTAGCTGATATGCCCACCGCCATAGAATCCACCATAGATGAGCAGCTAGACTCTGGTGTGGGGAGTGTGGGGGCGATCTCTAGCTATGGAGCAGATATGCAAGCATTAGCCAAAAGCGCGCTAAAGGTGGTGTATTTTAGCGAAGCCATTGGGGCAAATCCTGCTGCGCTTGATACCTTGCTAGCAGATGTGAAAGCACGATTCTATGCGGCTAAAAAGCTCTCTTCTAGGAGCTTTTTTCCGGCTCTTGCTCTGCACGCGCCCTATTCTGTGCATAGCGTGCTAGCAAAGCATATCATCGCCTTTGCTAAAGAGGCTTTTTCTAAGCAAGCTTTAGAATCCACGCGCCCTGCCCATACTATCAATAATCCTATCAATAATCCTTGCGAGATGTCTTGCACGCTTAGTGCGCATTTTTTAGAATCTAATGCCGAGCGAGTTTGGCTAGAGTCCAAAGATCGCGCCAGCGCGCCTAAGGGGTGGTTTTATGACTTTTATACACAAGTGTTAAAGATCCCTAGCCCAGCCCCCTACTACACGCCGCAGGAGTTTATGGAGCTTTTTTCATCTATGCGCACATCTTTTGTGCATTGCACCGCCTTGCACCCCCTAGAATCCACTTTTTTAGCGCAGCAGGGGCACTCTCTCATCACCTGCCCGAGATCTAATCGCCTGCTTAATGGCTCTATGCTTGATCTAAAAAAGCTGGATTCTAGCCTAGTGGAGAATCTTGGCATAGGCAGTGATGGCGCAAGCTCTAATGCCAATACCAATATGCTTGATGAATTGCGTGCGGGGCTTTTTGGTATGGATTATGATCTGCCGAGGCTTGCGCGTTTGCTGCTGCTTGCTGCCACAAGGGGCAATGCCAAAGCCCTAGGACTTGCGAATGGCACACTAGAGAGTGGAAAAAGCGCGGATATGGCGGTGTTTGAGATTAAGGGTATCAAGGATTCTACCCAGCCAGAAGTGCATTTTATCCTGCTAGCAGACAAGGTGCGTAGGCTGCTTATCAATGGCGAGCAAGTGCGCTAAATGCCAAACTTATGGGCTAATCACATAAGAAAATTATAAGTCTGTCAAAGTATAATTACGCCATTTTTGAGACTATAACAAAGATCCATAATGCAGCAATCACAAGAACCACAAGAACAAAACTTTAGTGATTTGGGGCTTAAACGCTCCGTATTAAGAGGTATAGAGTTAGCGGGATTTAGCGTGCCAAGCCCGATCCAAGCAGAAGCGATCCCGGCGATTTTGCAAGGAGGCGATCTCATCGCCCAAGCCCAAACAGGCACGGGCAAAACTGCCGCCTTTGTCCTGCCTATCTTGCACAATCTCCGCAACAATGGCGAAGTAGAAGCCCTTGTCATCACGCCTACAAGAGAGCTTGCTATGCAAATTAGCGATGAGGCATTCAAGCTTGGTAAATTCTGCCGCACGCGCACGATTTGTGTCTATGGTGGGCAAAATATCAAGCACCAAATTAGCTTTTTAGACAAAAATCCGCAGATGATGATCGCTACTCCGGGCAGACTACTAGATCATTTGAAAAACAACCGCCTGCGCAATTTCGCGCCGCGCATTGTCGTGCTTGATGAGAGCGATGAAATGCTTGATATGGGATTTTTGGACGATATTGAAGAGATCTTTAGCTATCTGCCAAGTGAGATTCAAGTGCTGCTGTTTTCAGCGACTATGCCAAAGCCTATCCAAGAGCTTGCGGATAAAATCTTGCTAAACCCCACCAAAATCAAAATCACCCCCACAGAAGTCGCCAACACCGATATTACGCAACGCTACTATGTCATCAATGATAATGAGCGCAATGAAGCCATTATCCGCTTGCTTGATACCCAAACCCCCACGCGCTCTATCATCTTTACTCGCACCAAAAAAGAAGCCGACACGCTAAACACTTTCCTTAACGCGCAGGGCTATGCATCTGTGGCATTGCACGGGGATTTAGACCAGCGCACAAGACGCGCGGCGATCACGGAGTTTAAGAATAAAAGCGTGCAGATCCTAGTCGCTACTGATGTGGCAAGTCGCGGGCTTGATATTAGCGATGTGAGCCATGTATTTAACTACCATATCCCGCTCAATCCAGAAAGCTATATCCACCGCATAGGGCGCACAGGACGCGCGGGGAAAAAGGGCGTGGCGATCACGCTTGTAAGCCCACTAGAGTATAAAGAGCTGCAAAGAATCCAAGAAGATGTCGGCAGCAAGCTAGAGCTATTTGAGCTGCCTGTAAATATTGCTAAAAAGCTTGATGACTTGCTAGCGACTAAGATTTCACAAGAAGCCATAGATACTTATAATCAGCTAAGTAGCCAAGCCGAGCCAGCCCAGCTGTGTTTAAAGCTTTTGACACATTACTTAGAGCATAAGCGCACAAGTTTGCCGATGATGGAATCACCCGCGCGAGTGCATCGCACGACTAAATCCCATAACAAATCAAGGAAATCACGATGAAAGAATCAAGCTATATTTGGAAAAATGGCGAGCTTATCGCGTGGAAAGATGCCACCACGCATGTCTTAAGCCATACACTGCATTATGGCAACGCTGCCTTTGAAGGCACAAGGGCATATATGACACCTAAGGGCTTGGCGATTTTCCGCCTAAGAGAGCATTGCGCTAGGCTGCTACGATCGTGCAAGATTTTGCGCCTACATTGCCCTTATACACTAGAGGAGCTAGAAGCTGCACATATCGCGCTGCTTAAAGCAAATCGCGCGGACTTTTCTGGCAATGTTTATATCCGCCCGCTTGTGTATTTGGGCTATGGCGTTATGGGCGTGGCGCATATCAACGCCCCTGTGGAGACAATTATCGCGGCGTGGGAGTGGGGCGCGTATCTTGGCGAAGATGGCATAAATAATGGCATAAAGGTCAAAACCAGCTCCTTTGCGCGTAATCCTATCCGCTCCACTATGGGCAAAGCAAAGGCTGCTGCAAACTATCTCAACTCCCAAATGGCAAAATACGAAGCTTTGGCGTGCGGCTGTGATGAGGCATTGCTGCTTGATGAGCAGGGCTTTGTAGCAGAGGGAAGCGGGGAGTGTATATTTATCGTGCGAGATGGCAAGCTTATCACCCCACCGCACGACTATACACTAGAATCTATCACACAGGCTACGACTATCGAGCTTGCCAAAGATCTGGGGCTAGAGGTGCTAGAGCGGCATATCACGCGCGATGAGCTTTATGTGGCTGATGAGGCATTTTTCACCGGGACGGCTGCGGAGATCACGCCCATTAGAGAGGTGGATTTTTATCCAATCGGCTCTGGTGGAGCTGGGCAGATCACCAAAGCTCTGCAAGCAGAATTTCACGCGCTAGTCAATGCGCAAAAAGACCAGAATCCAAAATATGCTAGCTATCTAACTTTCATTGATTAAGGACACACTATGCCAATAGATCTAAACGAGCATTTACGCAAGAAAAATCAAACCCCACCTAGAGATAATAACGATGATAAAGACACGCGCGATAATCGCCGTGGCACAGGCGGCAAGCGAGATGATAGCAGAAATAGGGGTGAAGGCAATGCACCGCGTGATTTTCAGGGCTTTAATATCCCGCCAAATTTGGCTAGCAGCAAGATGGTTACGATTGTGATCGTTATCGTGGTGCTAGGGATACTCTTTTTTATGGCGCGTCCATTTGTGATTGTCAATTCTGGGGAGACAGGGATTAAGGCTACTACCGGGCGTTATGATCCAAAGCCCCTTGAAGCTGGAATCCACTTTTTTATCCCCTTTGTGCAAAGTGTGATTATTGAAGATACAAAGGTGCGCGAGGTGAATTTCTCAAGGGCTGATGATATTTTGGTAGGGAAAAATCGCGGGATCTTTCGCAACAACGCCATTGACACAATGGATAGAGATGGCTTGCAAGTGCTTGTGGAGCTAACGGTCAAATATGTCCTAGATAGCACCAAAGCCCCAAAGACGATTGAGAAATGGGGGCTTTCGTGGCAGGAGAAAATCGTCTATCCTGCGATCCGTGATGTGGCATTAAGCGTGATTGGAAACTACCCTGCCCAAGAGCTGCCCGGCAAGCGCGGTGAGATCGCCCAGCTTATCAGCAGTGGGATTAAGGAGAAAATCGAGCAGTATGAAGACCGCCCGGTTAATCTCGTCTCTGTGGAGCTGCGTGAAATCGTGCTACCACCTAAGGTAAGAGAGCAGATAGAAGAGGTGCAAAACGCACGCCAAAAAGCCCAAAGACGCCAGCAAGAAGAAGAGGGCGAGGCTAGGGCAAATCGCATTAAAGCCCAAGGTGTGGCTGATGCCAAGCTTATTGAAGCAAAGGCGGTGGCAGAATCTAACCGCCTTGTAGGACAAAGCCTAAATAATCAGCTAATCCAGCTGCGCCAGATCGAGACACAGGGCAAGTTTAATGAAGCCTTGAAAGAAAACAAAGATACGCAGATTTTCTTGCTACCCGGTGGGGCTGTGCCAAATATTTGGGTCGATAGCAAAAATCCTAAGCAAAACGCCGCAGTATCTGGCAAGTAGGGCAGTGGCAATCGCCCAAGGGTGGCAAGGACTTAAAGGCAGGATAAAGGGGTAGATCTATCTATGGTAGTAGATGAGATAGTAGCTAGGCTTGATTGGGGCAAATCTCCGCTAATGCCTGCTATCGTGCAGGACTCTAGCAGCAAAGAAGTGCTAATGCTAGCCTTTATGGATAAGCAGGCTCTAACACTCACACTAGAGAGTGGCTATATGCACTACTTTTCTCGCTCGAAAAATCGCATTTGGAAAAAGGGCGAGCGCAGCGGACATACGCAAAAGGTAGAATCCATCGCGCTAGATTGTGATAATGATGCCTTGCTTTTTATTATCACACAAGTGGGGGCGGCGTGCCACACAGGACATAAAAGCTGCTTTTTTACTACGCTAGATTCTAGCTCCACAATCTTAGAATCCCAAACTTCCCCAGAATCCACCTTTTTAACCGCTTTAAAATCTAGCCCCCTAGAATCCACTTTTGCGCCTTCTTCGCCTAATGATCCCTCCCAAGTCTATGGCATTCAAGCCTATGACATTATGGATACGCTTTATCACACGCTTTTAGAGCGCAAGGGCGCACCAGAATCTAGCTCTTACACCGCTAGCTTGTATGCAAAAGGTGTCAATGGCTTTGGCAAAAAGATCATTGAAGAAGCAGGCGAAGTCGTGCTAGCGTTGAAAGATAAAGATTCTGCGCAGATTGTCTATGAATGCGCGGATTTACTCTACCATATCCTTGTGGGGCTAGCCTACTACAATATCCACCCAGAGCAAGTGCTAGCCGAGCTGCAAAGGCGTTTTGGGCTTAGTGGGCTAGAGGAGAAAGCCCAGCGCAAAGCCTAATACACATCGCCTATTTTTCATTGCATTAGGCTTGATTGTTAAGCTTATCTTTGGTGTCTTGTAGGATTTGTGTGTATTCTTGCAAGGTATTTTTATATGGGGCGATATGCATAGCAGCATTCTTGGCATTTTCCATATATGCTTGACTTAAGCCCCATAAGGTCTTTTTATACAAAGCATTGTGGAGAGAGAGCTTATCTTGAAATGTGAGAAAATGCAGAGCATTATTCAAGCTATCGCGGATATTTTCTAGCGTGGGAGTGAAAAGCGCGAAGTCTTTTGGGGATTGCTTGTGCTTTTGCAAAGCGTAGTTGATTGTGTTATCTAGGGTGTTTAGCGTTAGCATTATGGCATTTGGGTAGTTTAGGGTAAGGAGTGTTTTTAGCGTATCAAGCTCGCTTTGGAGGGTGCATAGAGCTTTGGCATTTTGTGTTTGGAGTGATGAGGTAATAGTGTGGCACAAAGCCAGCCAAGAGTCTTTAAGCTTTGGGCATTGATTAAGCCCAAGCGTGCTACTTTGTGTGCAAAAAGTCTTCATCTCATTGTCTAAAAACTCGCCCACATTCTTCCCAAACGCGCTTATTTGCAAGCCTAGTGTGCGGCAATCTAGCAAGAAGCGATTTTCTTCACTATGGAGCTTGCTTATAATTGTGTCTTTGGGGATTATGGTGGCTTGGAAAGTTTGAGACTGCGTATTTTGCATACCTAGGATATTTTTGCTTGTGATAGATAGGGTAAAATCTTTGGATTCTAGCTGGGAAAAGATGTATTGCGCAAGGCTTTCTAGTGTGCTGTCATAGCGCGTGAAAAAGGCATTAAACTGCTTCTCTAAGCCGCTTTGCAGGGCATTAAATCGTAGCGTGCTATCGAGTCGCTCTAGCATTTGTAGATACGCGCTAGTGGATTCTAGGGCTTGGTGTATCTCTGCTAGACTTTGGGTAAGGACTTCTTGCAAAGAGCGGATAAGCTTGCTAGATTGCAGCTCTTTGGCATTGCTAGCTAGCGCGGTGATAAACTCTAGCACAGCAGAGAAATTTGCTTGGCTATATAGAGTGCTAGATTCTAGTGGTGTTTGTGTCTGCTCTGCCATTTGCATAGCCTTTAGGGCATTTTTGGCAGAGATAGCAACAATCTCGCTAAAACACCCGCTAAAGGCGGATTTGGCGTATTCTAGGCTTGTTTGGACTTCATCATCATTGGCTAGGCGATCTTTTTGGTTTAGCACGCAAAGGGATTTAGAGAGATAACGCTTGATGTGGGATTCTATAATGTCTTTTTCACTTTGCTTGCCGACATTATCGATCAAAGAGAGCCAGATGATCCCATCGACACGCGATAAGATCGCATTAGTCGTGTCAGTATCTATGGCATTTTGCGAGTTGAAGCCGGGGGTATCAAGCAGGCTTATGGAGCGAAGCAGGGGGTTTGGGGCGTAGAGGACAAACTCGCGGATCTGGAGATTTTCTAGCTCATCTAGTGTGTGGAGAAACTCTAGCGGCTTTGTGGCAGATCTGCCATCATTGTAGATAGCCTCTAGGCTGTATGTGCCGCCATAGCAAATCGTGCAGACTTTTGAGGTTATAGGCGTGATCCCACTAGGCAGGATCGCACGCCCTATGATGGCATTAAGAAAGGTGCTCTTCCCGCTAGAAAACTGCCCTACAACAGCTATGGATATAGGCTCATCAAGGCTTTTTTCAAGGGTGTTTAATGTGCTACTGCGCTCTTTGGTGAGTGTGTCTGTGCGACTTAGGGCATAGCGTGTGAGCTGGATAGCTTGGCTTAGAGGATTGGCACTAGCAGTGAGCAAGCACTCTTGGATAAAGGATTCTAGTAGTGTGGGAGAATCTAGGGCTATATGCGCTTGTGTGGGTTGCATTGCTTGAGGGGTGGTGTTTGTAGAGATCATCGCAGAGCCTTAAGGATCATTTGCACTTCATTGTGCAGGGATTGGATCGTTGCAAAAGTGGATTCTAGGGCTTGTATATCACTTGGGCTAGATTGCTTGGCTAGGGTGGATTCTAGTATGGAGAGATTGTGGGCGATCATCTCTTGCAGGGCATCTTCTTGTGCTTTGGTATAGGCTGCTAGGCTTTGCTCTAATAAGCCTTGTATGCGTGTATTTTCTTGTGTGAGCAAGTGGGTAAAATCTCCTAGCTGTGTGCGCAAAAGCTCTTGCAAGCTGGCGCGAAGCTTTTCTTGGGAGTTTTTGTTGTGCGCGTTATTAAGCTCTAGCACGGCTAGGGCTAGGGTGCTAGCTAGGGTGGTGATTGCAGCAGAGTTATCTGGGTGGGTTATGATAGGCATTGCTAGGGGTGTATCTAGGGGCAAAGAGGCATTAGTAGAGAGTGTGAGCTCATTGAGCGTGCGTAGCTTCTTGGCGACTTTGTATTTGTATTCACGCATAAGATCGTGGTAGCTATCTTGCAGGCTTTGGTTGATTATGGATTCTACGCGTTCTTTGCTTGGCTTTGCGTTTTTGGCGTATTCATAGATAGCATCATCATAAAGCTGGGTAAAAAGCCTTTGTATATGGGCGTTTAAGTGGGCATTGATAAGTGATAGTAGCTCGTGCAAATACTGCATAAAATCGCTTGCCAATGTCTCTAGCTGTTTGTGGGCTTTGTGCATTGACTCTTTTAGCTCATCGTTTTTATCTCGCAATTCTTGTGCTATTTTGTGTCTATCTTCACTATTTGCTTGCATTATGCGCTGTTGTAGCTCTATATTTTGCCTTGCTGTATCTAGCTCAAGTAGCAGTCCCCTATACGCGCTATATAGCAAGTCTCTTTGCTTGGGTGCATTATCGCCAAAGAGCATAGATTCTAGGTAGGCTTGCACCTTGGGCAGTCCTGTTTGCTCTAGTGTAAAGCCCTGTGCTTGTGCTTTAGCGATGATGTCTTTATCATCTGTTTTATACCCTAGGGCAAAAAGTGAAGAAACAGGGATAAAGTCAATGCTATCTAGCAAGGCTTGTATATCGCCATCATAGCGTGCTTTTTGCAGCTCTTGTTGTAGGCTTTGGCGGGTGTAGTTTAGGCTAGATTCTAGCTCTTTGCCACTAAGCAAATCCGCACGCGTTAGCACTACAAGTATCCTTGCTAAATGCCCACCAATGAGCGATTCTAAGATAAAGTCCATATCCTTTTGCGTAGCCGCACAGCTTGCATTCATCACATAAATAAGCATATCACACTGCTGGATATAGGATTTTGTAAGCTCTTCACGGATGCGCACAGGATCATCAAGCCCGGGCGTATCGACAATCTCGACATTATTTTGCAAGAATGCCAGCGGTAGAGCGAGCTTTACCTGCTTGACTAAAGAGTAGAATCCACTTTTGTGGTTGGCTGAAGTGTAGTGGGCTAGCTCTTCACAGGCTATGGCTTTTTGCCCCATTTCTAGCAAGGCTTTTTGCTCATTTGTGAGTGTATCGCTGCTTTTATGCTGGGCAAGCTCTTGTGGGGTGAAAAACTCCACTTCCGCACGCTCATTTTGCCCATAGTGCAAGATAGTAAGCGCGGCGGTTTCTGGGATTGTGGAGGTGCCTAGCACACTCTTGCCTAATAGTGCGTTTAAAAAGCTGCTTTTCCCCGCACTTAGCACACCGGCTACACCGATAGAAAAGCCCTTGTTTTGGAGCTTTGCCATGGCTGTGTCAAGGGCTGGTTTTGTATGTGGGATGGCGGATTCTAGTGCGCTAGCAATGCTGCTAAACTCATCTTCTAAAACCTTGGTAGAGATATTGCGCGAAGTGGATTCTGGGCTAGGGGCGATCTTTTTATCCTGTGAGAAACATATCTCTAGCATTGTAAAAAGTCTTTTTGCTCGTTGTATATCACATAAGCCTGTGGCGATAATATGGCGCATAAGCTCTAGGCTCTCTTGGATTCTTTTAGGCGACTCATAGGCTAAAATAGCGCATTGCAAAGCTTGCATAGCCACTAGAGAATCGCTAGTAAGATTGCTTGCACAAAGCATAGCATCTAATGCCTGCATAATGTGTGTAAATGTCTGTGTCTGCTTATATCGTGCGAAGTTGCTAGAATCTATTGATAAAACAATCGCCATAGCTTGGGGCGGGATTTGCCCTACAACATTAGCAAGCTTATAAGCATACTCAAGGAGTGCTTCAAGCGTTGCAGGCGTCCCGTGTGTGCTAGAGCTAGAGAGTATATCTTGCCAAAATGCTTGCAAAAGCTCCTGCCTAGCACAAGAGAGATCTGCATAAGATTGCGGAGCGGATTGGGGCTGCGTTGTTGTGTGCATATATGGACTTTGTTTTAGGGATTTGCGCGAGATTTTACCAAAAAACACTTGCAAAATATTGTTATAATCTCGCCATTTTATTTTCAAGGGGTGTGTATGCAGCCAACAGAGCGGAATCTAGAGAAGCTAGGATTGCGAGATGTGTTTGTCAATTTTTTAAAAAGTGAAGCATTTGGGGGGGTGTTTTTGTTTTTTGCAGCGGTGCTTGCGATGATTATGGCAAACTCCCCTTTGAGTGAAGCGTATTTTAACTTTTGGCATATGAAGCTAGGTGTAGAGATACAAGGGCTTATGCATCCATTTCCGTTTTTAGCGCATCTTGGCGCACAAGGAGAAGATGGCAGTATATTTATCGGCTTTAGTATGCATCATTGGATTAGCGATGTGCTTATGGCGTTGTTTTTCTTAATGGTTGGGCTAGAGATTAAGCGCGAGGTGCTTTTTGGCGAGCTAGCAAGTGTGAAAAAGGCGTTATTCCCAGCTCTTGCGGCAGTTGGCGGTATGCTTATCCCCGGAGCGATTTACTTTGGGCTAAATGCCGGCACACCTTCAGCACACGGCTTTGGAATCCCTATGGCGACAGATATTGCCTTTGCTCTTGGGGTGATAATGCTCCTTAAATCGCGCGTGCCTATGGCGTTGAAGGTCTTTTTGGTAACGCTTGCAGTGGTTGATGATCTAGGGGCGATTGTGGTGATCGCGCTGTTTTATACAAGCACTTTGAATTATGCGTATTTAGGCTTGGCAGCGGTGCTTATTTGTGTGCTTATCGCGCTTAATAAGTGTGGCGTTAGAGCGTTAGCTCCGTATTTGTGTGTGGGTGTGGTGCTGTGGTTTGCCGTGCATAATAGCGGGATCCACGCGACTATTTCTGCTGTGGCTTTGGCGTTTTGTATCCCTGTGCGCCCTAAATTTGATCTGCAAGATTTCACGCCGTATGTGGGCACGATGGTAGATAATTTTGTCCGTAGCAAGAGTGATGAGCAGGTGTTTTTAAATGAATCTCAAGTAAGAAGTCTCCGTGATATGCGTGAGACTATCGCACAAGTGCAAAGCCCACTTGGGCGACTAGAACGCGCCTTGCACCCGTGGAGTGCGTATTGCATTATGCCGCTATTTGGCTTTGCCAATGCGGGTGTGCGGCTTGATGATGGCATAGATTTTAGCGCGCTTTTAAGCGTGGATCATATCTTTTTAGGCGTGGTGTTAGGACTGCTTATCGGCAAGCCTTTGGGGATTTTCCTCATCACATTTTTATGTGAGAAATTAGGCATTGCCTCGCGTCCTAGTGGGATTACTTGGGGTGAGATTCTAGGGGCTGGTATGCTAGCAGGGATTGGCTTTACGATGTCGATTTTTGTATCCGAGCTTGCGTTTAAGGGTGTGGAGAATGCCGAGCAAGCAGCAGAGATCTCTAAAATCGCCATCCTTAGCGGCTCGCTTATGTCGGGTATTATTGGCGCGGCTTTTTTGCTCCTAGTCGCAAAAATAAAGGATAAAGTAAATAAATAGGCGTTATAATGCGCCCCTAATTTATGCATAAGGATGTCTCTATGGGTAGTAATGCTAATGAGCTTTTTGTCTCTCTTTTGCCTCTTATTGTGCTTTTTGCTGTGTTTTACTTCTTTCTTATCCGTCCCCAGCGCGTGCAAGCTAAACGCCACAAAGAAATGCTAGAAGGATTGAAAAAGGGCGATAAAGTCGTAAGCTCTGGGGGATTTATTTGTGAGATCATCAAAGTAGAAGGGCTGTTTTTTAGCGTGCGATTAAGTGATGAGAGCACTGCTAGGCTTTCTAGGGATTTTGTCGCCTATAAATATGATGATACACAAGCTACGCAATCATAGCTATTACATTAGATAATTAGATGAAACTCTTTCAGCCGAGATTCCTTGTCTTTTTGGGGGCTTTGTGTTTTGGCTTGGTGTTTAGTGTGCCAAGCTTTTTTGACACTAAGGGCTATAAAATCACATTAGGGCTTGATTTGCAAGGCGGCTTGCAGCTCTTGCTTGGTGTGGATACAGATGCGGCAATTACCGCGCGCTACTCTTCTATCGCTTCTGCCATAGAGTATGAAGCAGGCAAAAAGCAGATCCTACTCTCTCCTGTGCAAGCTCAAGAGAGCAGCGTGCAGTTTGATTTGATCGATTCTACTGAGGCTAGCGAGCTTGAAATCTTGCTGAAATCTCTGCGCGGTATCGCCTATGAAGCCCAAGAATACCACTACACCATTATCCTTACCCAGCAAGAGCGAGATGAAGTGCGCAAGCAGGCTATCGCTCAAGCGATCACAACTATCCGCAACCGCCTAAATGAATTTGGGCTCGGCGAGCCTAGCGTAACACAACAAGGGCGAGAGCAGATTCTAGTAGAATTGCCCGGGATCAAAAACACCAAGCAAGAGCAGCGCGTGCGTGATCTTATCTCTAAGGCAGCATTTTTGCAGATGATGGCAGTCGATGAAGATCGTGTGAGCCGTGTGTATGCTATGAGTGATTTTGAGGCACAAGGCTTTAGTGATGTGATTTTGCCCTTTGCAGAATCCACCAAAGAAGCCCAAAGTGCTATGGCTAGGGGCGAGGGCGTGCCAAAGCTTTTGCTAAAGGCGACAGCTATTTTAGATGGCTCTATGATAAGCGATGCACGCGTAGCGTATGATGAAAACCACCGCCCTGTGGTGGCATTTGAGCTAAACGCACAAGGGGCAAAGCGATTTGCTGATTTTTCAAGTGCTAGCATAGGCAAGCGTATGGCAATCGTGCTAGATAGCAAGATTTATTCCGCGCCTGTGATTCGCGCTAGGATTGCTTCAAGCGGGCAAATTAGTGGGGATTTCACAGAAGAGGAAGCCACAGATCTAGCGATCACTTTGCGAAGTGGGGCATTGCCTGTGCCACTCTCTGTGCTAGAAAAGCGCAGTGTAGGTCCTAGTCTAGGGTCTGATAGTATCCGTGCTTCAATGCTCGCACTCATTGGTGGTTTTGTGCTGGTGGTGGGCTTTATGATCGTGTATTACGCGCTAGCAGGCGTTATTGCTTCTTGTGCGCTTGTGGTAAATCTCTTGCTGATTATTGCGGTTATGGCAATCTTTGGTGCGACATTGACACTGCCCGGTATGGCAGGGATCGTGCTAACAGTCGGGGTAGCCGTTGATGCAAATATCATCATCAATGAAAGAATCCGCGAAGCCTTGCGTGCTGGAGAGTCGATCGCGCGGGCGATCCAAGTAGGCTATATCAATGCCTCTCGCGCGATTTTTGACTCTAATATCACCTCTCTTATCGCTTCATTTTTGCTCTATGCCTATGGCACAGGCGCGATCCAAGGCTTTGCTATCACTACGGGGATTGGGATTTTAGCTTCTATCATCACAGCCATCATCGGCACACACGGGATCTATGAAGTCTTGCTCCCTAGACTTAGCAAGACAAAATCAATGAAGCTGTGGTTTGGCGTGTCTTATCCTGCTGTGAAGTCAGCTATGCACGCTACTAAGCCAAAAGCAAGCATTAAATCCGCGCCCAAAGGAGTCAAAGGAGAGCAAAATAATGGAAATTTTTAAACAAGTGCGCCTTATTGATTTTGTGAAATACTCTAATTATGGGCTATGGCTTAGTGTCGCGCTATTGGCAGTGGCGGTGTTTTTGTTTATCAAGCCCGGCTTTACTGCGGGGATTGATTTTGCTGGGGGGAGTAGTGCGCAGCTACGCTATGAGGGCAAAGCTCCCATTGAGCAAGTGCGAGCGTTGCTAGAGCCTGTGTTTAAAGGAGTGCAGGTAAGTGAGTTTGACTCTAGCCAAGAGCTACTTGTCAAAATCCCCAATAACGCCGAGCTTGAAGGGCGCAATCTCGCCCCTATGCTAGAATCCACTTTAGCTCCAAGTGGCAGCTTTGAGATCCGCAAGCTAGACTCTGTGGGGGCGAAAGTCGGCGCAGAGCTTAAGGAAAAGGGCATTGTCTCACTGCTATTAGCATTTATCGCGATGATGGTGTATGTGAGCTTCCGCTATGAGTGGAGGTTTGCTCTGGCTGGGATTTTGGCATTGATACACGATGTGATCATCACTGCTGCAAGTGTTGTGATTTTTGATATTGATGTAAATTTGGAAGTTGTAGCAGCATTGCTTACTTTGATAGGATATTCGATCAATGACACCATTATCATCTTTGATAGAATCCGTGAAAAAATGCTCAATGATAAGACAAATGATATTGCCCTTGTTATCAATGAAGCTATTTCTCACACGCTTTCACGCACGCTGCTCACTTCACTTACGGTGTTTTTTGTCGTGCTGACTTTGTATGTCTTTGGCGGGTCGATTATTGTGGGATTCTCCTTGCCTATGCTTGTGGGGGTGATTGTAGGGACTTATAGCTCAATGTTTCTTGCCCCAAAGCTTGCGATACTGCTAGGCTTTGATATAGAAAAGTATCATAACAAAGAGCTAGAAAAGCAAAAGCGCGCAAAAGAGAGAGCTAGAATCCGCCAGCAGTATGAGGGCGGACGGGTCTAGAGGGAGTGTGGAAGTGAGTTGCTGTGTGGTTATGAGAGATTCAGGTTTCTTTAGAAAGCCAACGCCCACAAACACAAAAAGTGGATTCTAGAATAAGGAGCTAGTATGGACTGGGGTAAAGTCATTTTTATTTTTTTCACACTAAGTAGTGCGACTTCTACGGCAGGCTTTTTGTATGCGCCGGATTTGACGATTTTGTTTGTCGCTATTGCGCTAAATCTTATCGCCACGACCTTGAAAATCGGCGTGCGTAAAAGGCTCTCATCAGAGCTGTTTGCTAGCTCGATTGTCGCGGATCTGCATTTGTTGCCAGCATTTGGTGTGTTGCAAGTGTTTCATAACGAAAAGCTAGCCTATGTCTTTGTGCTAGGCGCGCTTATGGCAAATATCTTCTCGCTTATTTTGATTCTCATTGAGAGTGCGCAGAAGCAAGATGTGGATTTCTAGGATCGTGTATGCGTAGCTATAATCCAAAAACCATAGAAAAAAAGTGGCAGCAGCATTGGGCGGAGACAGGGGTATTTGAGCCAGAGTGGGATTCTAACAAGCCTAAAAAATATATCCTAAGTATGTTTCCCTACCCAAGTGGCGCGATCCATATGGGGCATGTGCGTAACTACTGCATAGGCGATGCGCTAGCAAGGTATTATCGCAATCGTGGCTTTAATGTCTTGCACCCTATCGGCTTTGACGCCTTTGGTATGCCAGCAGAAAATGCCGCTATCAAGCACAAGCTCCACCCAAAATCTTGGACTTATGACAATATGAATGCTATGCGTGCGGAGTTTCGCGCTTTGGGCTTGTCTTTTTCAGCACAGCAGGATTTAGCGACTTGTGATCCTATTTATACAAAATGGGAGCAAGAATTTTTCATAGAAATGTGGGAAAAGGGGCTTATATACCGCAAAAAAGCCTTGCTAAATTGGTGTCCTAAGGATCTTACCGTGCTAGCAAATGAGCAGGTGATCGATGGTAAGTGCTGGCGATGTGATACGCAAGTTGTGCAAAAAGAAATGGAGCAATACTACATAAAAATCACTGATTATGCAGAAGAGCTGCTTGAAGATTTACAGACTTTAGAGGGCAAATGGTCGCCACAAGTGCTGCTTATGCAGAAAAATTGGATCGGTAAGTCCCACGGGCTGCAGTTTGGACTCTCCCTAGAGTCTAGTGCCAAAGAGCGCAGTGGGATAGAGAGTCTTGAAGTTTTTACCACGCGCCCGGATACGATTTTTGGCGTTACTTATTGTGCTATTGCACCAGAGCATCCGTTGGTGCAAGCAGTCTTTGCCACTTTGGATACGCAAGCTAAAGAGAGTATCATAGCTATGCAAAATACTAGTGCCAAAGATCGCGCCATCGCGCCAAAGCAGGGCGTGGATTTGGGGGTTAAGGTGATTCACCCGCTTACAGATGAGCTACTGCCTGTGTGGGTGGCAAATTTCGTGCTTATGGACTATGGATCTGGGGCGGTGATGAGTGTGCCAGCACACGATGAAAGAGATTTTGACTTTGCTAAGAAGTATGGGCTGCCTATCAAGCAAGCCTTGCAGACGCAAAATCCCCTGCCTTGTAACGATGATGGGGCAATGCTAGAAGGGGCATTTAAGGGGCTTAGTGGTGATGAAGCTAGGCAGGCAGTGATTAAGCATTTTGAGCAAAATGGACTTGGCAGGGGCGTGGTGCAATATCGCTTGCGTGATTGGGGAGTGTCTCGGCAGAGATATTGGGGTGCGCCTATTCCTATCGTGCATTGTGATGATTGTGGGGCTGTGCCAGAGAGATTAGAAAATCTCCCTATAACACTGCCAGAAGAAGTAGCAATCACCGGCGAGGGCAATCCACTTGCTAGCCACTCTAGCTTTATGCACGCTCTTTGTCCTAAGTGTGGCAAGCAGGCTAGGCGAGAGAGCGATACGATGGATACTTTTGTAGAATCTAGCTGGTATTTTCTGCGCTATGCCACGCGGCGTGATAAGTGGGAGCAGTGTGGCATTGATATAAAGAGCGTGGCGTATTGGCTGCAGGTTGATGAGTATATCGGCGGGATTGAGCACGCGATTTTACATTTGCTGTATGCACGCTTTTTTACCAAAGTGTTGCGCGATTTGGGCTATCATAGCTTCAATGAGCCTTTTGCCCATTTGCTTACGCAAGGAATGGTGCTAAAAGATGGCGCGAAAATGGCAAAATCTAAGGGCAATGTTGTCAATCCTAAGGATATTTTACATAACTACGGGGCAGATACAGCGCGGCTGTTTATCCTCTTTGCTGCTCCACCTATCAAAGAGCTTGAGTGGAATGATAATGGCGTAGAAGGGGCAAATCGCTTTATCCGCCGCTTGTATGAGAGAGCGCAAAATGCCTACCCTACTAAAGAGATCCCGCGCATTGATGGAAGCAAGCTAGATTCTACGCAAAAGCTCGCACGCAAAAAGCTTTATGAAGCCTTGCAAAAAAGCCAAGAAGTTTTCACCAAACGGCAGAATAATTATAATTTTAATACACTCATTGCCTCTTGTATGGAGGCTTTCAATGCCCTAAATGCGCAGGATAATCCAGATATTTGGACAGAGGGGTATTTCATTTTGCTGTCCATTTTAGAGCCTATTATCCCACATATTTGCTGGGAGCTTAGTGAGGAGCTTTTTGGTCTAGCAAACTTTGGCGAGATAAAAGTGGATTCTAGTGTGTTTGCTAGTGATGAGATGATCTATGCTGTTACTATCAATGGCAAAAAGCGTGCAGAAATTAGCGTGCAAACAAGTGCGCAAAAGCCCCAAATCATCGAGCAAGCAAAGCAAGCTGCACAAAAATGGCTGCTTGGGACAACTATCAAAAAAGAAGTCTTTGTCCCAAATAAACTTGTAAATTTCGTGGTGGTGTGAGTGTATAGACTTATCGCTCTAGTGGCTATAATGCTCGCACTTACAAGCTGTGGCTATGTCCCTTCAGCCACCTATGCGCAAAAAGCCTTAGGCGAGAGGGTTTATGTGGAGCTAAAGGTCAATCTCCCCAACCCAGAAAACTCTGTCGAGCTTAAAGACCTTATGAATAAAATCATCATCTCTCGCTTTCAAATTCGCGTCTCTAGCAAAGAAGATGCCGATAGTATCATCACAGTAGCGATCAACAAAATCGTAGATACAACTTTCGCCCTAAGCAGTAGCGCATTTACGACTTATTATCGTGTGAATGCGTATGTAACTTATACTTATGACAACAAAAAAGGCACAAAAAGGACCTTTGAGGGCAGTGGGTATTATGACTACAATGTCTCACTAGATAATCCACTTACGACATACAACAACCGCTACTACGCGATCAATCAAGCCTTCACGCAAACAGTGGATCAATTTGTCGCGCAAATTTCCTTTGATGGGCAAAAATAGCACGATAGGCATAAAAATGGAGATGATATGGAGCAAAAGCCGTTATGGATTCTCGTGGATCTAGGCTCACTTGGCACGCGTATTTAGAGTCTAAAGGCGCGGAGTATGCGGCATTTGATCCATCTCGTATGCCTAAAATCTTTGCCGCTTTGGATTGCAAGCTCCCAAAACACATCATTCAAATTTTAGGCACAAATGGCAAGGGCAGCACGGGGCGGTTTATCGCACTTGGGCTTTTGGCGCAAGGCTACAAGGTGCTGCATTTTACCTCTCCACATTTGCATAGATTTAATGAGCGATTTTATAAAAATGGGTGCATAGTGAGCGATGATGAGCTAGAAGCGGCGCATAGGGCTTTGCAAGAATATAGCTGTGTCCAGCAGGCAAGCTATTTTGAGTATGCGACTTTGCTAGCTCTAGTGCTGGCGCAAGATTGTGAGTATTTTGTATGCGAGGCGGGGCTTGGCGGGGAGTTTGACTCTACAAGTGTGCTAAAAGAATATGTGGAGCTAAGTGTTTTCACACCTATTTCTTATGACCATACGGAGTTTTTAGGCAATAGTATAGAATCTATTGCTACCACAAAGCTAAAGGCTATGAGCAAGCGTGCGTTCCTAGCTCCACAAACCTACAAAGAAGTAGAATCTATTGCTCAATCTATTGCTAAAAAAGTGGATTCTACATTGACAATACTTACTAAAGACATCATACACTCTTGCCTAAAAGCCCCAGAGATACAAGCATATATGCGGGATTTCGCGCCATTTTTGCAGGAGAACTTCGCTGTGGCTGCGTGTGTGCTTGCTGCTTTGGGAGTTGATGATTTGTCTAATATGCCTAGATTTGACCTACCAGCTAGGGCGCAAAAAATCGCGCCAAATGTGATGATCGATGTAGGACACAATGCCGAGTGTGCGCGTGCCATAGCGCAAATTCTTGGTAAAAAACGCATAAATCTTGTGTATAATACTTTTTCTCAAAAGGATGTGCGCGAGATATTGAGTATCTTAAAGCCCAATATCGATCAATTACTAATCTGCCCTATCACACATACTAGAGCCATACCCAAAGATGAGCTATTAGCGGTTTGCGCTGAGCTTGGGATCGCACATAAGGCTTTTGTGCTTGATTGCTCTTTGTTGCAAGATGAGAAAGAGTATGTGGTGTTTGGGTCATTTAGCGTGGCAGAAGCTTTTTTGGAGATGTGGAATGCAAGAGGATAGACTTGTTTTTTCGATTGTTGATGAGAAGGGATCTAGGCAGTTTTCTCTCCCTAGAAATGTAACCAAGCTTGTCGCAATCGGTGCTGTTATAGTGCTAGGACTATTTTTGCTAAGCTTTGTTGCGATGTATTTTCTTATGCATCAAGTCAATGATATTGCCAAACAAAAAAGCGATGCCATCGCACAATACCACTCAATCTACCAGAAAAACGCCTTGCTTAGAAATGCCATTAGAGAGCGCACCGATGAGCTAGAAGTGGTAAATTCTAAAATCGATAAGCTAGAGGATATTGTAAGTATTAAGCGCAATATCACTAGGCAGCCCCAAATCACAAAAGTCGATTTACAAAATATCAGCAATACACATAAACTCTTGCTTCTTAGGCTTATCCCCAATGGTGATCCGCTTAAAACTTTCACAAGCAAGCATTTAACCGCAGAGCGGTTGCATCCACTGCGCAATGTAAGTGGGGTTGAGGGGGCTATGGATTACATCGCGCCAAAGGCTACTCCTGTGTATGCCACAGCAGATGGCGTGGTCGTGCTTGTGCAAAACAACGGCAAAACAGGGCTTGGTAATGTGATCAAGCTCACACACTCTTTTGGATTCTCATCAGTCTATGCACACCTTGATACGCTCACGATCAATAAGGGTGATTTCGTGCAAAAGGGGCAAATCATCGGTTACAGCGGCAGTAGTGGTCGCTCTAATGGAGAGAGGTTGTATTATGAAGTGGGATTTTTAGGGACATCGCTTAATCCCGCTACCTATGCGAGCTGGAATTTTGAGAATTTTGATGCGATTTTTCAAAAAGAAGATGGCATTGATTGGAAAAATCTTGTATGGGCGATTGAAGATATTGCCAAGCTACAAACATTGCGCGTAAGCTCTAGCGAGAAGCTCAAAAAAGAGTCTTTATGATATTTGACCAACGCCTTGTGCTTATGATCACCCATAAGGATGGGAGTAAGTATGTCAATGTCAATATGATTTTTCGCCAGATCACTTTATATGTCTTGCTCTTTTTTCTTAGTGTGGTGTTTTTTATCGCGGTGGCAATTGGCGTGTTTCGATCTGAAATTGCTGATATTAACGCCAAAACTTCGCTCATTGAAGAGCGCAATGAGACAATGCTACTTGGCAATGCGATTTTAAACGATGAGATCAATCAATGCTTGCAAGAAATCTCCATAGCAAGCGATAAAATCGACAACCTTGAAAATGTCATTGGTGTGAATAATATGCCAAATGAGAATCTAGTCGATCGTGTGGATATAGCAAGTATCACAGGTGTGCAAAAAGCGTTTTTTATGAAGTTTATCCCTAATGGCTATCCGCTTGAGTCTTTTTCTAGTATCACAGATCCTTATGGCACGCGTCTGCACCCGGTGCTAAAGGTCGTGCGTCAGCATACAGGCACGGATTTTGGAGCAAGGATTGGCACTTCTGTGTATGCCACAGCTGATGGCGTGGTGGATTGGGCGGATTCTGGCTGGAATGGTGGATATGGAAAATTAGTCAAGATTACCCATTCATTTGGCTTTAAAACTTATTATGCTCATCTCAATGAGGTTTTAATCAAAGCAGGCTCATTTGTGAAAAAGGGGCAGCTCATAGCCAAAACGGGGAATTCTGGCGTTAGCACAGGTCCGCATTTGCACTATGAGGTGCGGTTTTTAGAAAAGCCTATCGATCCTATGAATTTTGCTAGGTGGGATATGAAGAACTTTGATTCAATTTTTACAAAAGAAAGGAGTATTGCATGGCAATCTTTACTAGCGACGATAAACAACCTAATGGATTAGGGCAAAAGCCCGGAGCTGCGACTATCATCGCACAAGGGACAAAAATAAAGGGCGAGATCGATACAGACTGCCACTTGCACATTGATGGCGAAATTGAGGGCAGTATCCGCTCAAAAAGCACGGTAATGATCGGTAAAAGCGGCTTTGTCAATGGCGAAGTCTATGCCAATAAGCTTATAGTAAGTGGCAAGCTTAAGGGCTTGACAGAGAGCGAGAGCGTGGAGATCGCTTCACTTGGGCGATTTGAGGGAGTGATAACTTCTACAGAGCTTGTGATCGAGAAAAAAGGCGTGTTCATAGGGGAAAGTAAAATCAAAGGGCAAGCAGCCCCAAAGAATGCTCCAAGCAAATCTCTATAGAATCCTTATAGACACATCACCTGCACGGGTGATTTTGTGTAAGGATTATGAAGAAGCTTTAAGTGCTTATCAAGTCGCGCTCTATACATACAGCGCAAAGCTCTCTACTAAACGCCCGCTGCTTTGCAAGGAAATGCGCCTACGAGTGGGCGATGATGTGCGAAGCTTTTTTATCGAATTTGTGGAGAATCTAGCCCAGCTTCGTGCATTTTACGCTGATGAAAACACACTTCTAATCACGCCCATCTCTTCACTTATATATCCGCTGCCATCGCAGAAATACTGCCAGAATCTTAGGCTTGCAGTAGGGAAAGACTATCGACTTCAAGAGCTTAAAGACACATTGATCCGCTATGGATATGAGAGTGTTGATATGATAGAAATGGAGGGAGAGGTGAGCTTCCGCGGGGATATTGTTGATATTTATCCCCCACTTAGTAAGCCCTATCGCATTAGCTTTTTTGGTGATGAGTGTGAAGAGATTAGTGTATTTAGCATAGAAACACAGCTTAAAGAGCAAGCTAGAGAAGATAGCCTTACTATACCGCCTGCTCTTTTTAGCTTGGATTGTGGTGAGTATGAGCGATTGTGCGAGGCGGTGGAGGAGAGTGATTATCAAGTGATGAGCAAAGATATGCTCTCTCTAGGGCTTTGGTATTTGCCACATAGAGAGCTACTCCCTGCTAGCTACCCTAGTATTTTGACTACAAATGCCGCTAGAGAGCTAGCAGAGATCGTATCTGTGGATCGCGGAGATGGACTAGAATCCACTTGTGCAGAGCTGGATTCTAGGGCGCAGGATTTTTGGCAGCAAGTGCTTGTGCATATCGCAGAATCTAGAGAGGATTCTATGCAAATGCCTGCAATCTTACAAGAGCTAGAATCCTATCGCGATGTCGAGTTTCATTTAGAAGCATTAGAAGCACTGCTAGCCCACCACGCAAGCAAGCGCACCACAATTATAGTGCGCAGCAAAAGTGAGCTAGCTGCCATAAGTGCAAAGATTGTGGATTCTAGCAATATTGTAGAATCTAGCGCGGTTGTGCATATTAGCACGCCTGATGAGCTGATATTAAGCCTAGAATCCACTTTTACACATAGTGCTGCTAAACGACCCAAACGCCCTAAATTTGCCCTAGATGAGCTAAATATCGGTGAATATGTCGTGCATAGTGAGTATGGTATAGGGATTTTCAAAGGTATCGTGCAGAATACTATCCTAGGCGTTACGCGTGATTTTATCCATATCCAATATTTTGGCGAGGATAAGCTCCTGCTCCCTGTGGAAAATCTCCACACAATTGATCGCTACATCGCTGCAAGTGGCTCTATCCCGGTGATTGATCGACTTGGTAAAGGAAGCTTTGCAAGACTTAAGGCAAAGGCTAGAGACAAGCTCTTTGCCATAGCGGATTCTATCATCAAGCTTGCTGCTACACGCAATTTGCTGCAAGGTAGCGTGATTGATACCAAAGCCCCGGAGCTAGCTGTATTCCAGCATAGTGCGGGCTTTGGGCTAACCCCTGATCAAAGCAAAGCCATAGAATCCATTTTTAGCGATCTTGCAAGTGGGCGTGTGATGGATAGGCTGCTAAGTGGCGATGTGGGCTTTGGCAAGACAGAAGTAGCGATGAATGCAATCTATGCTGTGTGTAGAAGCGGCTATCAATGCGTGCTTATCGTGCCTACAACACTTCTTAGCGCGCAGCATTTTGCCACACTATCCAAACGCTTTGCGCCCTTTGGGATACAAGTTGGTCGATATGATCGCTATCTTAGTGCCAAAGAGAAGCGCGAGGTCGCAGAGAGCTTGAAAAATGGCAAGATTTCTGTGGTGGTTGGCACGCATAGTCTCTTTGGCGCGGAGTTTAGCAAGCTTGGGTTGGTGGTCGTTGATGAAGAGCATAAATTTGGCGTGAAGCAAAAGGAGAGCTTAAAGCAGCTAAGCACAAATGTCCATATCCTAAGTATGTCTGCTACACCAATCCCTCGCACACTCAATATGGCTCTATCTCACATAAAGGGTATGAGTCGCCTAGATACACCGCCCACTTCGCGCAAGGATTCTCGCACATTTATCAAGCATAAAAGCGATGCCTTGCTCAAAGAAATTATCCAGCGAGAGCTGCGCCGTGGCGGGCAGGTGTTTTATCTCTATAACAATATCGCATCTATGCCTGCTATCTATAAGCATTTGCAAGAGCTTTTTCCGGAGCTTGCCATAGCTATGTTGCATTCTCAAGTCAATGCTAGTGAGAGCGAGCAGATAATGTATGAGTTTGCCTGTGGAAAATATCAAATGCTACTTTGCACTGCCATTATTGAATCAGGCATTCACCTCCCCAATGCCAATACCATTATCATCGATGGGGCAGATCGCTTTGGGCTAGCGGATTTACACCAGCTAAGAGGGCGAGTAGGGCGAGGCGATAAGGAGGGGTTTTGCTACTTTTTGATTGAATCAATGGAGAGTATCACAGAAGATGCGAGCAAAAGACTCCTTGCTTTAGAGCGAAACTCCTACCTAGGCTCTGGGGCTAGTATCGCTTATCACGATTTAGAGATTAGAGGGGGTGGGAATCTCATCGGCGAGTCCCAAAGCGGGCATATTAAAAATATCGGCTTTAGCTTGTATTTGAAGCTTTTAGAAGATGCGCTTGCTACTTTGAGTAATCAGCCAAGTGCCATAGAGCATAGCCTAGATTTGCGTTTAAATATCAGCGCGTATTTAAGCCCAGATCTCATCACCAGCGACTCCCTGCGCCTAGAGCTTTATCGCCGCTTATCGCTTGCTAAAGAAGTGCGTGAAGTCATAGATATAGAAGATGAAATCCGCGACCGATTTGGCGCACTAGATACACTAAGCCAGAACTTTATCCAGCTTATTATCATAAAGATTCTAGCCACCAAAAAGCGCATTAAATCCATTTTGCATTTTGGGCAAAATATCCAAATCACCCTAGAATCCTTAGAAAAGCACAGCATAAAAGCTCCAACTACTGATGATGATTGTGTGCTTGAGAGCTTGCTTGCCTACTTGCGTAGCTAGATTTCACAATGCCTTTATCTAGACTCTCTATAATCACGCAAAAAGGAGTCGCCAAATGACTAGCGCAACAAAGCCTACCAAGATGATTAGCAAAAAGACTTGGATGAAAATCCACACATATTTAAGCTTATTTTTTTTGCCATTTGCACTGATTTATGCGATAACAGGTGTTGGATATATTTTTGATCTGCGGCAGGATTTTGGCGCGAAAGTCTTTGAGCTAGAGCTAGAATCTATGCCCAAAAAAGGCGAAGAGCAAAACTTGCTACTTGAGCTTTTAGCCAAACATCATCTAAAAATCCCACCAAATACGGAAGTGAAGCTTATCAAGGGTAATCCTAGCATTGGCAATGTAGCATATAGCGCGACAATCAGTAGGGGCAAAGATGGGAAGCCTACCTTTAGGGTGGTGGAGAGAAGCTGGTATGGGGTTTTGCTGCTTATGCATAAATCTAGCGGAAGCAAGTTTGAGCTAGGGTCGTTTAAATTTTCTGCATTTGATATATTGGCGATAGGCTTTGGCATATCGCTTTTACTATTTTATCTATCTGGCTTGATTGTCACTTCCTTTTGCAAGCGCGATAGAGTCGTGAGCTTTGCTATTTTGGGAGGTGGGGTTATTGTGTGTGTTTGTGCGATTTATGTGAGCCTCTAGCCCACAGATAATCGCTTATTGTTTGGATAAAAAGACCGAGGGATCAAATCGCTCAAAATCCACGCCCGTGTCTGTGTGCTTGGCTTTGCCAAATAAACTCTCATCACAAATTGCCTGCGACAATGTGCTTAGTGTCTGTGTGATCTCGCTAGATTTATCCTGGATATAGCCGATAAACCCAGCAAAATCTCCGCGCTCTAGCAGTGGCATAGGCGATGGATTTTCAAACTCTATACTCTGTGTGCCGACTTTGGCACTAAGCATAGAGTCAAACAGCTCATTACCCATAAATTTACACTGCGCTACTTGCTCGTTGATTTGATAGATGATTAGGTGATCTTGCACCTCATCATTGCCTAGCCCATTGGCAGAATCTAGCATTTTTTTGTAGGTATTTTTAAGCACTTGCAATGCACCTGTTAGCTCATTGGCACTTTTTATACTCTCGCCAAAGTTTTGGATCCTCTGCGTTTTGCACAAGGGGATTTGCATTTTTTGAGTTAGTCCAAACTCTCCTACATACTTTTTAAAGGTTTCTAATATGTCTTTTTGCTGCATAGCACACTCCTAAGTGGTTTAGGATAGGTGAAGCATTTTTTGTTCCCTAAAGTGTTGTGGCGTATATGGGGCTTGGCTTTGTAAGATTTTGTTATAATCACAGCTATTTTTTTATCAAGGATAGCGATGCGGTTTGTTTGGCTTTGGGTTTGTTTTACGGCGGTGCTTTGTGCAAAGACATTGCGCCCTATTGATTTTGAGATTGTCAAAAAAGAGGTATCAAAATCCCCTACATTATTGATCATTGGAGGGATACAAGGCGATGAGCCCGGCGGCTTTAATGCGACAAATATTTTTCTCAATCACTACACGATCAAAAATGGCAGCGTCTGGGTAGTCCCTGTGCTAAATCCACATTCTATGCTACTAAATCATCGTGGAATCTATGATGATATGAATCGCAAGTTTGCACTCATCAACCCAAACGATCCTGAAAAGCCACTGATAGAGCATATCAAAAGCGTCATCAAAGAAGACCAAGTCCAAGCTGTGCTGCATTTACACGATGGGAGTGGGTATTATCGCCCAAGCTTTGAAAGCACACTTGCTAATCCAAATCGCTGGGGAAACTGCACGGTGATCGATCAAGTTACCTTAGAAGGCGTGAAATTTGGCGAGCTAGAATCTATCGCAAACGCAATGATCGCGCATATCAACGCACATTTACTAGCCCCAATCCACCGCTATCATTTGCACAACACCCAAACCGCTGAAAAAGACAAAGAAATGCAAAAAGCCCTGACCTTTTATGCGATCAATCAAGGCAAGCCCGGCTATGCCAATGAAGCGAGCAAGGAGCTTAATGTCGCCCAGCGCGTGTATTATCATTTGCTAGCTATTGACGCGCTTTTGACACAAATGGGCATAGAGTTTGAGCGGGATTTCACGCTAAGCCCACAAAATGTGCAAAAAGCCATCAAAGATCGCTCCCAGACCTTTGCCCTTGAAAATCTCCCTGAAATGCCACTTTTTGGCTTGCGTCCTGTGCTTGCTAGCTTCCCTATCCCCAAAGGCAAAAAAGCTAGTGAAATCACCATTATTTCAAACAACAAGATTCTAGGGCTTTTGCCTAGGGATAATGCACTAGTGCTGAAATATGGCAATAATGTGATGACCAAAATCCTCCCCAAACGCGTGGAGCTTTATCAAGGATCAATCAAGCCCCTAGAATCCACAATCGACAAGCAAGCACGAAAAATCTCTGTGGGCGAGCGCGTGCAAATAGCGCGTGAGATAAGCCTACCTAGCACAATAACACTTGATGATAAGCACACGATGCATTTGCGCGTGGTGGGGCTTGTAGGGAAGGATCCTAGCCACATCACAAAGGCTTCTCTCAACCAAAATGCGAGCCTTGATACAGCCGGCAAGCTCTATCGCGCAGAAATCTATATCCAAGAGAAGCTAGAGCCTAGCAATACGCAAGAAAAAGTGGATTCTAGCAAAGATCATAAAGTGGATCTAGACTCTGCTGCTGCACTTCCGCGCGTGCGTGTAAATGTCAATCTAGCCAATATCCGCACGCAAGCAAAAGTGGATTCTAGTGTCGCTGGTATGGTGCGATGGGGGAGGGAGCTAGAGGTGCTTGATAGCATAGAATCCACACAGGGCAAGTGGCTCAAGGTGCGCTATATTTATACAAATGGCACACAAGGGCGTGAGGTTGTAGGCTATATCCTTGCAAACCTTACAAAGCCAAATGATAGCTCCAAGATCGCGCAAGTGCGTGTCAATCTAGCACATATCCGCCAAGAGCCAAGTATCAATGCCAATATCGTGGCAAAAGCACCGCGCGGGAGAGTGATGGAGGTGCGATCTACCACAACAGGGCTAGATTCTACGCAAAATGCCAATACAGAGCAATGGGCGCACATCCATTATGTTTATAGTGCTAATGGATTAAAGCGCGAGATCAATGGCTATATCCTTGCAAGCTTGCTTGAGCCATTAGAATCTAGTAAGCCACAAGCTCCTAGTGTGCCAAAGCCCAAAGCCCAAAGAGCCTATAAAGAATACTTTGGCGGTATGATATTGCTTGATTTTGCCAATAACAATGCGCAATGATACTAGAATCCACAAAATCACCATTTAAAGTGCTAGAAAATGCGGAGTGGCACACATATAGAGCCTACATAATCCGCACCTTTGCAGGGGAATTTTGCTTGCGTGCAATTATGGATTTTGGAGAGATGCCTAGTCTTGTTGGTATTGAGAGTCAAGCTAGGGTGCTGCAAGAAAATACCTCGGCGTTTTTAGCTGGGAAGCAGGCGTTGCACGCGCTGTTGTTTGGGGCTAGGGGCTGTGGCAAAAGCTCTTTAATCAAGGCGACCTTGCTACCCTATTTGCTAGATTCTAGCTCGCCTTTGCGTGTGCTAGAGCTTGATAGCAAGGATATTTGCTTGCTGCCTTTGGTGTTTGATAGCCTGCGTGATTTGCCATATCGCTTTATTGTCTTTTGCGATGATATAGCATTCAATCAAGGCGATCCAAGCTACAAAAGCCTAAAAAGCACTTTGCAAGGCTCGCTTGAAGCAAGGGCTAGCAATATCTTGCTCTATGCTACCTCTAATCTCCGCAGGCTACTAGAATCCACTTCCTTGCGTGCAGGCAGTAGCCTTCCCCCAAGCAATGAGCTAGTCCAAGAAGAGCTGGCTTTAAGCGAGCGATTTGGCTTGCAGATTGGATTCTATGATATTGGCACACAAGAATATCTAGCACATATCGCACGGCTTTTAGATGATGAAACGATTTTGTTAGAAGCAAGCCCTGTGCGACAGAGCGCGCTTAATTTTGCTGCTAAAATCGGTGGCAGAAATGCGCGTATAGCTGAAGAGTTTGCCATAGCGTGGCGCAACAAAAGCCTATAAAACTAGAATCCAAAAAAGCAAGAGAAAAGCAAAAAGCAGGAAATACAAGAATACACAAGCAAGCCCCCCTCCATACTCCCCTTAATCTCTGTTAGATAAACCGATGAGAGAGAGCAGGCTCATAAAGATATTGTAGAAGTCAAGATACAGGCTAATCGCCGCATCGACAGGGCTAGAGTAAAGCCCACGGATAATATTTTGCGTATCATACGCCACATACACGCTAAAGAGAATCACCACCGCACTTGAAATTATTACTTGGAACATAGAGCTTCCAAGAAATAGATTCACAAGTGAGCCGATAAATACGACAATCAACGCGACAAAAAGCATTGTCCCCATACTTGCTAAATCTTTGCGTGTCCTAATACCAAAGATACTCATCGCGCCAAAGACAATTGTCGTCATTGCAAATGCCATCACCACAGCCCCGGCTCCCGCTTTTGCCGCTACCATAGCCACAAGCGGAGTAGCCACCAAGCCTGTAAGTGTGGTAAAGATAAAGAGCATTGCGATATTAAGTCCGGGTTTTGAGCGAGAAAACATAAGCCCAAAGAGTGCTGCAATCTCAATGATGAAAAGTATCATACGATTTTCAAACACAAACTGAAGATTGTAAAAGCCAATTACCGCGCCAACAAAAGCGAAAAACAAGCTCGCCCCAAAGAAAATGTAAGTTATCCTTACAAACTTCACAAGCGCATTATCTTGTGCTGCTGCTTTTTCAGCAGAGATATTTACATTGCTTGTATCACTTGCATTGTTTGTATAGTTTCTATCATAAAGTCCCATTAGTATCTCCTTTTGATGAAATGGACTAGGATTATATAGTATTTATCTAAATAATCACGCACGCGTTACTAGCCGCGCTTAAAGACTTCCGCAAACACATCGTGTATGGTTTGCACAGGGATTATTGTGAGATGATCAAGCACTTCCTTTGGGATTTCTTTTAGATCTCGTTCATAGTTTTTTGCCGGGATTAGGGCGCGTTTGATCCCAGCTTTGTGTGCGGCGATAAGCTTTTCTTTGAGTCCGCCAATTTGCAAGACATCGCCTGTGAGTGTTAGCTCACCTGTCATAGCGATCTCACCGCTTATAGGCTTCTCACAGAGGATTGATGCAATCACACACGCCATAGCGATCCCTGCACTTGGACCATCTTTGGGCGTAGCTCCCTCTGGCAAGTGGAGATGGATATTGTATTGATTATACATAGGACCTTTTGCTTTATCTTTAGATTTTATTTTAGATTCTAGCTCACCACTCTCAAGCAGCACCTTTACCACAGAGTGCGCGATTTGCGCGGATTCTTTCATCACATCACCTAGACTTCCTGTAAGTCTAAGCTCGCCTGTGCCTTTTAGCTTTATGGCTTCGATTTTTAGGACATCGCCGCCTACGCTTGTCCAAGCAAGCCCATTGATGATCCCTATACGCGCTTTTTTGTTTGACTGCTCGATCTCAAAGACAACTTTATCTAAGAAGTCTGGGATCTGCTTTGGCGTGAGCTTAATGGGCGTGAAATCTTCATCTTGCAGCACTTTAGTAGCGACTTTTCGCAAAATTGCAGAGATTTGCCGGCGCAAGTTTCGCACGCCTGCTTCGCGCGTGTATCGCTCGATCAGCACACGCACGCTCTCTTTGCTAAATTGGATTTGCTTGTCGGTAAGCCCGTGCTTTTTCAGCTCTTGAGGGATTAGGTATTTATGCGCGATTTGCTCTTTTTCTTGCGGTGTGTAGCTAGAGATAGAGATAAATTCCATTCTATCGCGCAAGGGGGCTGGGATTTGGGCGATGTCATTTGCTGTGGCGATAAAAATCACTTGCGATAAATCAATGCTGAAATTTGTGTAATAATCGCGGAATTCGACATTTTGCTCTGGGTCTAAAATCTCTAGTAGCACGCTTGTAGGATCGCCTCTCACACCACGCGCGATTTTATCGATCTCATCAAGCACGACTACGGGATTCATTTCTTTTGCTTCAATGAGTCCTTGCACAATGCGCCCGGGCATAGCCCCGATATAAGTGCGCCTATGTCCGCGCAGCTCATTGACATCTTCTAGCCCACCTAGCGCGATACGCACAAGCGGGCGGGATATGGCTTTGGCGATAGAGTTTGCAAGGCTTGTTTTCCCCACGCCCGGAGGTCCATAAAAGCACAAAATTGTGCCTTTGGACTTTTGACTCTCTGTGTCGCGGTTTTTTGTCTTTTTGGCATTTGCTTTGGCATTTTTGGCGAGCAATTCACGCACCGCAAAATACTCGATAATGCGCTCTTTGGGCTTGGTTAAAGAGTAGTGATCTAGATCAAGTTGTTTAGCGACATTTTTGATAGATAGCTCGCCTTTAGCATAGCTACCAAAGGGGATTTCTAGCACCCACTCGACATAGTTTTGTAGCAAATTCGCATCAGCACTATCTTGGTGCATTTTAGATAGGCGGTTGATTTGCTTTTTTATCTCTTTGTAGGCATCTTCATTGAGAAATTGCTTTATGGATTCTAGCTTTTTGGCAAATTCATCAAGCTCTTCATCGCGCTGCTTATCGACTCCTAGCTCCTTTTGGATCTGGCGCATTTGCTCTTTTAAGAAATATTCGCGATTGGTTTGCTCAAGCTTATCATGCACGCGCGATTTGATTTCTTTTTGGAGTTTTGGGCTTGGATTTCTTGCGTTACAAAATCGATCAACATCATCATTCGCTCTTCGATATTATCGCTTGCAAAGAGTTTATACGCTTCTGCTGGTTTTAGGCGCAAGGTCGATGCGACAAGATCGATGACGCGATTTGGGTCATTGGTCTCTTCAAGCGTTTTTAGCATTTCTGGGGGGAAGTGGCTGATATTGGCGTAGTTTTGGACATTTTCTAGGAGAAATTTCATCATCGCTTCAACGCGCACTTGGTTGTAGTCTTGATACTCGATAATCTCAACAATAGCTTCAATCACGCTATCGTCTTCTTCGCTAGTTTGTGGCTCTAGAGCGATCACTTTAGTGATAGCCATCCCTTGCAAGAGGATCTTCACGCGCCCATCAGGCAAGGACACTTTGCGTAAAATCTTGCACACCACACCCACATCATAAATGGCATTGCACTAGAATCCACTTTTTCATCACTATTGGATTCTGGGCTGGATTCTGCCTTTTGGCAGCACACTAGCACAAGGTCATTGCGCTCTAGTGCGACATTTGCTGCTGCGATATTTTTCTGCCCTTGTGTGAAAATAGGGGCAATCGCAAAGGGGTAGGTAAAATCCTCCTCTACAATCACAGGAAGAGTAGGGGGGACAGGAAGAGTAGGGGGGAAATGTTGCGGATTTTGCATTCTTGCTCCTTAAAGAGATAATTACCAATTAAACATACGCACATATTCAGGTATGTAAGATGGCTTGGGCTTGGCGTTAGATTCTAGGTCATCATCGATTCTATCAAGGTATTTTTGCACTGCTTCGGGCTTTTTTGCTTTTTATAGACATTGACAATCCCCCTATTAAGCTCATTTTGCCCTAGCACAAAGCGCACTTGCATTGTCTGCACGAAAGGCACATACCGACTTGTAGGATATTTATCTAAAAAATCATCAAAGGCAGAGAGAGAGTCAGAGAAAACTCCTGATCTTTACTAGAGTTCTTAATCCCATAGTAGCGACTTTGGAGTTTTAAGTAGGTGATATAATCAGCATTTTTTGCCGTGCCAAAACGCTTCAAATACTCATCAAAATAAAATTCTGCGAGCAAATACTCCTCTTTTCTTATGTGAGCCTGCCCTAAAATCAGCATAGCTTCTGGTAGCAAGGGGGAGTTGATATGCTCACTTTGCAATGACGCATAGAAATTATCCGCGCCTTCTAGATTCCCAAATTTTATTTCTTTGATGATGTTTTGATACCAATATATCGCTGGTTTATTAAACTCATTTTTGTCTTTTTTATCACAAGCACTAAAGACAACACAAATGGCAAGCGCACTACACTGCAATACACAAAAACGAAAAAGCCTTTTATCAAATCGCATACATTACCTTAGAGAGTGAGAGTGTGCGCATTATACACTAGATTCAATAACCACCGCCTCGCGCTTAAATAGCTGCTTGGCTAGATTTGCTTAAGCAAGATTCTAGCGTTTGAGAGAATTAACCGTTTGGAGCATTGCATCGGCTGTTTGGATTGTTTTGGAGTTTGCCTCATAGGCTCTTTGTCCGGTGATGAGATCTGTCATCTCCTCTACAAGCTTGACATTACTTAGCTCTAAAAAGCCCTGCCTAAGTGCGCCAAAGCCCTCTGTGCTAGCCACGCCTACAATCGCATCGCCGGAAGCATTGGTGTTTAGAAACAAATTATCCCCCAAAGAGTGCAGCCCTGCTGGGTTTATGAAATTTGCCACTTCGATTTGCCCTATCACATTGCTTACACCATTATTTGCCTGCACGACACTCACTGTGCCATCTGTGCCGATATTGATTTGCGTGGCATCTTGGGGGATAGTGATTTGGGGCTGGAGAAGATAGCCCTGCGCGGTTACGATATTGCCATTATCATCAAGCTTAAACCCCCCATCTCTTGTATAGGCGATCGTGCCATCGGGCAGCTGGATTTGGAAAAAGCCCTTGCCCTCAATGGCTACATCAAGGTTGTTTTCTGTCTCTTTGGGGCTACCTTGAGAAAACATTTTTTGCACAGCACCCGGACGCACGCCAAGCCCCACTTCTATACCCGTGGGGGAGAGTGTCGTCTCGCTTGTGGCGGTGCCGGCGTATTGGAGCGTTTGGTAAAAGAGGTCATTAAACTCGGCTCTTTGCTTCTTATAGCCGGTGGTATTGACATTGGCGATGTTGTTTGAGGTGGTATCAATCTGTAACTGCTGTCCTAGCATACCTGTGGTGGCGGTATAGAGTGAGCGCATCATTATGCAATCCTTTGGGCGCGAAGTTTAAACACCCAAAGGCTAAAGCAAAAAAAGTTCCTAAATTTGTCGCCTAAATTTGCTCTATGTTTTGTGGCAGGAGTATCGGCAGTGATTTGGGGCTTTAGCCTAGCGCACAAGCAAGCGATAAGCAAGAATATAAGCAATGATAAATACTAGGCAAGTAAGCATAAGCGCAGAAGTGTTGGCATAAAAAAATGTCGCTAGGATAATAAAGGGCGCATTGGCACAGATGAGTATAAAAGAGGTTAAAGGATTGTTGCCTAGCTTTTTGAAAAGGAGTGTATGAAAATGCGCAGAATCAGGCTGCATTGCTTCTTTTTTATCAATCACTTTGCGCCTTAGTATTGAAAATAAGACTTCCCAAACTGGATAAATCATCACACAAAACCCATACCAAGGGCTAACGATAGAAGATGGCTCTTGTGTGAGTAGCACAAGCATCACGGCTAAAAAAAATCCTATGAGGTATGCGCCACCATCGCCTAAAAATACCTTGCCCTTGGGAAAATTTAGCACCAAAAATCCCAGAATCGCACTTAGCAAAATCGCGCACCCAATGGCAATGGGAAGCATATCTACCTGCTTTGCTATGATGATAATCGACACACACACACACGCCGCCACGCCGCCACTTAAGCCATTAAAGCCATCGATGATATTCATCGCATTACACACGCCAACAACTGCAAACACCCCAAACGCCACGCCTAGCACATAAACAAACTCAAACCCAAGTCCCAAGTCCCTAAGCCACGCATTTTCCATAGCTACACACGCCACGCTTGCGCCAAAGCATTGGATAAGCAAGCGAAGCTTGGGGCTAAGAGATACCCCCATATCCTCCACAAATCCGCTAGCAAATATCACCAAACACGCCACGATAAAATACACCCACGCACTAGAAAGTAGCCCAAATGAAGCAAACCCTACTAGCACGCCTACTAGCACGCCAAGACCACCAGCACGAGAAGTAGGGCGATAGTGGAATCTCTGTGGTTTAGAAGAGCTACTAGAATCCACAAAAAGCTGATATTTCTTGCTAATGAGTATCACCCCTTGTAACACTAAAAAAGAGAGAAAAAACACAAGCAAATACAGCAAAATCCACATATCCTAGAGCCTTGAGTAATATAATCACAACACAAAGGCTGGATTCTAGCAAAGCCTTACTATATGCTCCCTTAAAGGCATAGAATCCAAACGCGGATTCTAGTAAATTTAGTTATGAAAAGTCTTATTTTCAATACTAAGAAAAAAACTCGCTGGGAAATCCCCTATGCAGCCAGACTCCAAACACTTCCATATGCTCCTTTTCAAAAAGCTAGGCAACAATCCTTTAACCTCTTTTATACTCATCTGTGCCAATGCACCCTTTATTATCCTAGCGACATTTTTTTATGCCAACACTTCCGCGCTTATGCTTACTTGCCTAGTATTTATCATCGCTTATATTCTTGCTTATCGCTTGCTTGTGCAAAATAATCCACACAAATAATATGCTACAATTCCCGCTATAACACCCACTTAATAAGGCTCTCTATGCTACTTTCTCTCCTAAAAGCAGATGATACAAAAGCCCTAGAGCAAGAGATTTCTACGCGATTTGTGCGTAATATGGAGTATTTTCACAAAACTTCCCCAGAGCTTTTTGACGCGCTGAAAAATGACCCCACTGACTATAATCTCATCATCAACACACAAGGCATAAATATCCTAAATCTTGCCAGCAATGAGCTTATCTACCCTGTGGAAGATGGCATCTCACAAATGGTAGCAATCAATGAAGCCCTAAGTCTATCGCCTTTGAAAAATGATAAATGGCATATCCACTCAAATGGTGCTTATCTTGACAAAATGGATACGCAAAAGCTCCCTATCACTGCTGAAGTGTGCAATGGCTTCATTGACCTGCTTTTTACGCACAATGGCGTGAAAGAGTATTTTTAAGCAAGGATTTCTTGCCTAGCACTACGATTTTTGGGCTACTTGGGGGAATGTTTGTAGAGTTTTTGCGTGAAAAGGGAGTGTTTTTCCACTCATTGCTAATCTTTGAAGAAAATCTCGATATGTTTCGCATTAGCTGCTATTTTGTGGATTATCCTAGGCTTTTTGAGAGCGTGAGCGATGGGGCGTGCTATTTGTTTGTCAAAGATTTGGTGAATCGCTTTTTTATCCGCAATTTTTTCGCACGCCAGAAAATCACTAATAACTTCTTGCGCCTAGAGCTTAATCTCTATGAGAGTCCTAAAATGGATTCTGCTATGCAAATTGTCAATGAAGAGCATTTGAGCAATGCGCGTGGGTGGGGGAGCTTTGAAGATGAGATGATAGGCATACAAAATACTCTAGAAAATCTCCCAAGCAAGCATAAGCACAACTATTTTCTCCAGAATCCAAAGCGCATTGATATGCCCATTTGTGTGGTGGGTAATGGCGCGAGCTTGGATTCTAGCTTAGAGTTTATCAAAGTAAATCAAGCAAATATGATCATCTTTAGCTGCGGGACAGCACTCGCCCCGCTAAAGCACGCAGGGATTGAGCCAGATTTCCACATAGAAATAGAGCGCATAGACTATCTAGCAGACTACTTGCGCCCAGTCCTTGGCAAAACGCCCTTGCTCTGTGGCAATATGATAAATCCTAGCGCGCTAGGGCTAGCAAATGAGCGGTATGTCTTTATGCGTGGGGGCAGTGCGAGTGGCTATATGTTTAAAAGCCCTTATGTAATGGAGTTTTGCGCACCATTTGTGGGGAATGCAGGCTTTGCCCTTGCGTGCCAGCTTGGGAGTGAGGTGCTGATGTGTGGGCTTGATTGTGGCTATATTTTAGGCTTTGGCAAGCACGCGAAAGACTCTGCCTATGGCAAAGAAGAAGCCTTTAGCCTAGAGAATCTCCCCAAAGGCACTATCCCCGTGCGCCCAAATTTTGACCACGAAAATCAAGCGATGCTAGAATCTATGCCGGAAAATTATGCTGTATATAGTGATTCTATCTTTTTGCTCTCCGCCCAAATGCTCTCTCAAGCCATTAAAACCTACAAGCCAAAGACCATCTTAAATCTCGGTATGGGGGCATATATAGAGGGTGCTCGCCCCACGCACTCAAGCGAATTTGCCTTGAAGAAAAACAAAAAATCCAAATATATTAAGCTACTCAAAAGCTACTTTACTAGCGATTTGCACGCCGTCTTTAGCGATTGCCGCAGTGATTTTTATCTCCAAGAGATACAAGACTTCAAGCAGCAGCTTTCTTCTATGCTTGCTTGCGATCTTGTGAGTAAGCAAGAGCTTTTTGTCTGGGTGGATCAGGTCTTTAATCTCTGTGCGAAAAAGAGCGCGAGCAGCCCGTATGTAGGCATTCTCTTTGAAGGCACGATCGCCCATATCTGCCAGAATCTAATGCTTGCTGCCTTGCATCTCCCAAGCAATAATATCCAAGCATTTTTCAGCGATGCGCGTGCGCTTATCGCAAGCGCACTAGATAAAATGCTCTTGCGCTATAAAATGCTTATCTCGCGTTATTAGATATAGGGGCGTGTATGGATATAGCGCATAATTTTCTAGGGCTTAAGACACTCATAGCAAGCGCATCTATGCATATCAAAACGCCAGAGATGGCAGTGTTTGGGCTATTTTTCTTAGTATTTGTGCTGGTATTTTTCTTTTTATTGATTTTTTGGCGGTATCGCTTGGTGTTTATGCTGTGTGTTATGCTTGAGCTGTGTATTGTGTTTATCACGCCTTTTGGCGTGGCATTTGTGATGCGGCATTTTCTCTATCCTATCAAGGTCAGCTACACGCATTTCGCGCCCTTTGTCTATACAAGTGGCTTTAGCTTTGATCTAACTATCCGCAATCTTAGCAAGCTAGAAATGAAAGAATGTATGCTTACTATCACGCCCTTGCGCGAGAATCCTAAGCAAAGCCTGCTTATCACTCTGCAAGATACGCTTCTACCGCTAAATGCCTACACACAAGTGCTAGCCCAGCCTATCAAGCCTAAGCAAAGTGTGCGCTGGAGCGGGATAATTGATAATTATCGCTATGGGGAGCGATATAGCTCGGTGCTTGATTGCCATTAGTATGGAGTCGTGTGTCTTTGGCAAATGGTGCTACTATGATTGTGTCGTGTCTCTCAAAGCCCACAATCAAAAGCAAAGCAAAGAGCTTTTTGCCTATATCGAGTCCCATAAGCACACATTGTTTTTTGTAGGGTTTGTGGAGTATGAGTTTTATCGCTATTTGCGTGATGAAAGCTATGAGAGCGCAAAGCCTTATTGCGTGTTTTATGGCTTTAGGAGTAGAAGAGCCTTTATCAAAGAGGGCATAGCACAAGAGCGTTTTGCTCCAAGTGTGCTGCGCCCTCTTGATAAAGCCCGCTATTTGCGCGATTTTGCCGCGGTTAAAGAGGCGATTGCTAGCGGCAGAAGCTATCAGGTCAATCTCACACAAGAGCTAGAGTGCAGCACGAAGCTGGATTCTAGCGCGCTGTTTGACTTGCTTTGTGCTAGGCAGGATACGCTGTATAAAGCCTTTATCCCAGAAGAAAATGGCGCGATCATCTCGCTTTCCCCAGAGCTATTTTTCAGCCTAAAGGGCAGAGAGATCACCGCAAAGCCGATGAAAGGCACAATGCCAAAAGGCAAGGGCAACAAGCGCAAGCTCGCTAAAGATTGGAAAAACAAAAGTGAAAATCTAATGATCGTGGATTTGCTGCGAAATGATTTGTCTAAAATCAGCAAGCTACATAGCCTGCACACAAGGCTTTTTGACATAGAGTCCTACCCCACGCTCTATCAAATGACCTCTACTATCACAGCCACGCTAAAAAGGCGCGTGGGCTTGTATGAGATTTTTGAAGCACTCTTTCCTTGCGGCTCGATCACAGGTGCGCCAAAGCACGAGACAATCACGCTTATAGAGAGCCTAGAGCGGCGTGAGAGGGGGATTTACTGCGGGAGTATAGGCGTGGTGCATAAGAAGCGCGCGAGCTTTAGTGTGGCGATACGCACCTTGCGGCACAGGGGCGAGCGGTTTTGCTATGGTGTGGGGGGTGGTATCACTTGGGAGTCTCGTGCGCAAGATGAGTGGGAGGAGCTTGGGCTAAAGGCAGAGATTTTGCGAGCCAAAGAGTGCCATTTGTTTGAGACTATGCTGCTACAAAATGATCACATAGTGCTACTACAAGCCCATAAGCAAAGATTGCTAGATTCTGCTAGGAAGCTAGGCTTTGATACAGGGGGCATTGATGAATTTATGCGAGGGTTTAACGCCCTAGAATCCACTTTGAGCAGCGAGTTTTTGGGCATTGATAGAGAGCTGTTTCACAAAGTGGATTCTAGTCAAATGCCAATGGATTGCCACACACTGCAAGCGGTGCTGCCAATGACAGAAAAAAGCCTTGCTAGTCAAAAAGTGGATTCTAGCCCCCAAGCCAAAAGCGATCCTATCATCTTGCGACTTGTGCTACATAGAGATGGCAGCCTAGAATCCACTTTTGCCCCCTTACGCCCCGCCACAAGCGATGTGCTGCTGCTTAGTCCTATCACGCTCCAAAGTGCCAGCGATCATCTCTATCATAAAAGCTCTTTGCGCGAAGTGTATGACTCACACAGCCATTTATGGCGGAAAAATCGCTGCTATGATGTGGCGTTTTGCAATGAAAGGGGCGAGCTATGCGAGGGAAGTAGGAGCAATATCGTGCTGCAACAAGGAGGGCGATTCTACACGCCGCCCCTGAGTAGCGGACTGCTTGGTGGCGTGTATCGGCAATTTTTGCTCCAAAAGGGTGCGATAGAAGAGCGCGTGCTGTATGCCAGAGATTTGGAGAGTGCGAGCGCGATTTATTGTATCAACTCTGTGCGCGGGGCTAGGCGAGTGCGACTATGAAGCGCGTGCTAATTATTGATAATTATGATTCTTTCACTTATACAATCGCGCTGTATTTTAGGGAGCTTGGCTATGCGTGCGAAGTGATCCAAAGTGCCAGCGTGGCACACCCTAGTGATTTGCGCTGCCTGCGCTTTTCTCATCTAGTGATTTCACCGGGTCCAAACTCCCCCAAGGAAGCTAGCTTTAGTGTCCAGGCGATACAGTATTATAAAAAACGCACGCCCATTCTAGGGATCTGCCTAGGACATCAGTGTATCGCTTATGCCTTTGGCGGAGAGATTTCTAGGCTAGAGTCCCCCACCCACGCCAAGCTCCACACGCTACACTACACAAAATCGCCTATTTTTAGAAAGCTCAAAAAGCAGCCTAGAATCTGCCTCTATCACTCACTTTTTGTCTCGCAATGCCCCAAATCCTGCAAGGTCATAGCCTATGACAATAGGGGCGTGATTATGGCTATCGCGCATAAAAGGCTGTCTATTTATGGGATACAATTTCACCCAGAGGCTGTGCTAAGTCAATGTGGGAAGCAGATATTGCAAAATTTTATGCGCCTAGCGTGATGGTCTTGCGTTTAAGCTATTTAGTCTTGGGCGAGCAATGCGAGGGAAGTAATCCATTGTTTTTCTAGCCTTGCGAGTCGCTTTAGTGGTGTGGCGATCTAAATTTCAAAAGTGGATTCTAGTAGCAACGCTTTTTTCTGTCATTGCGAGACACTGCGCCAGCAGTGGTGTGGCAATCTATAAATTCTGCGCTAGCAGAATAATCATTACTAGAATCCACTTGCAAGGATTGTGGATCGCCACGACTTCCTTGCGGAAGTCTCGCGAGTGAGAGAAAAGCGGCATTAAGCCTAGAATCCACTTTTTCTAAAGAAGCTTCGCTTTGTGATTGTTGTGTTTATTGCTTATGAATTGCCGCGCGGTGCAAGCGGTGCTTGCAAGAGAGCACAATAACCGCTAGTGAAAAGTGGATTCTAGGGGGATAAAGGCTATTTGACCTTTTCGACATATTCGCCGGTCTCGGTATTTACGCGTATGCATTCACCCTCTAGGATATGGAAAGGGATTTGCACCACTGCGCCTGTCTCTAGTGTGGCAGGCTTTTTGCCAGCAGAGGAAGTATCGCCCTTGAAGTTTGGAGGGGTTTCTATGATCTTTAGCTCGACAATTTGCGCCACACTCACAGAAATCGCCTTGTCATTATGCAGCAGCACCTGCACGCTAGAGCCATCAAGCAGCCACTTTTTGGCATCGCCTACTTGATCCTCGCTAAGCGCGACTTGCTCATACGATTCTGTATCCATAAATTGATAGTATTCGCCATCGTGGTAGAGGTATTGCATAGGCTTTTCTACGATATTTGGCTCCTCGCATTTATCGCCTGCGTGGAAGGTCTTTTCAATCACTTTGCCATCGAGAAATGACTTGATTTTCGCACGCACAAATGCCGCGCCTTTACCGGGCTTGACATGTTGATATTCTACGATCCTATATGGAATCCCTTCAATCTCGATTTTTAAGCCTTTTTTGAGTTCGCTCATACCGATTGCCATTGTGTATCCTTTGCGTATAAAATCTAGTGAGCGCGCATTATAGCAGATTTTGGCTCTAGCCCTTAGATCTTAGCTAGAATCTAGCTATATCACCACACCGCATAAAAGCACAAAGGGTAGGTATTCTTTCTCATAGAGATGATAGATAGTTTCTTTAGGTGTATCAATGCTAGGGCGCAAATCAAGGGCAGAGCATAGCACACCTTGTGGGCGCACACCCATTTGCTTTGCGACATTTTGTATCATCTCTGCCACCTCATAAGGAATAGAATCTAGCTCATTCATATCCGGAGCTTGCTCTTTAGCACAATAGACATTGATAGAAAAAAGCGCGAGTTTAAAGCTATCGTAATCCGCGAGTTTTCCTGCTTGCTGCAACTGCCCTATATCACGCACTTGCGTAATGGCTTCTTTAATGCGCTCTATACAGCTGCTATTAAACTCCCACCTAGCCCTTTTGCCGACATTAAGCCATAAATGCTTAGATTCTATCCATATATCAAGCCCATTAGCCCCCTGTGTCGCACACCAAAAGTCAATCGTGCGTCTTTGCTTTTGATTTTGGCTTTTATCCTCTCGCAAATCTACACCCCTGCAATCCACACCATATTCACTCATCACATACGGCGTAAGGCAGGAGAGAGCCATAGCGATAGTGGCAGAGTTGCTTCGCTCATTGTATGTGATAGGAAAGTCGCCGATTTGCTCAAGTAGGTTAAGGTTGATATCAAAAATATGCCGACAAAGCTCATCATAAAAGCCCTTTAGCTTCCTGCCACCTTTCGCCCCACTTCCTGTATTTGCCCCAGCACCTACGCTATCGCTTTTGTATAAAGAGTCTTCTAGGTAGCATTCATACCATTTCGCATTTTTCTCGCTAAATCGTTTTTGTATATCGTAGTCATACATTGTTATGCTCCTTTTCTAGTTTTTGGGCTTTTATCTCACTAATGCTATCCACAATCACGCCTATGACCATATTTAGCACGATAAAGCTTACAATGATCATATAGCTTATAAAATATATCCACGCATAAGGATATATTTGCATAATAGGTCGTGCTATCGCTCCGCTCCAGCTCTCCCCTGTCATCACTTGAAAAAGTGTGAAAAAGCTCTTGCCCAAATCGCCAAAATACTCTGGCGCAGCTGTGGCAAAAAGCTGTGTGCCAAGCACCGCATAGATATAATACACAAGCAAGAGCAAAACACCTATGGATACAACACTAGGGATACTCCTTGTGATAACTGCGATGACAAACCGAAGCTGTGGCACAGATGAAGAGAGTCGCGCGGCTCTAAGCACCCTAAACAATCGTAGGATAGCAATATTGCCTATGATTGTCGTCGGTAAGACAGATAAAACCACTACAAACAAATCAAAGAGATTCCACTTTGAGAGAAAAAACTCTTTGCGTAGCACAAGGATTTTCACGCACATTTCAATGCAAAAAAACAACAAACACATTCTATCAATAGCGATAAGGATAGAATTGTTTTTCAAAAATGAAAATGTCAATGCTCCCAAGATTATAGAATCTAAAATGATAATGCCTATAATCAGGTTTTGAAATGCTGGGGATTTTATACTGCCTTTAAGATTCATTACACAAAACTCCTAACAACTCCTAACAAAACTACCACTAGAAGCTTTATACTCTTTAGCTCTGCCATTAGCATAGGAAATAACTATAGAATCTCCATTGATCTGCGCTGATACCGCGTTTGAGTCTCCTATTGAGCGTTTGAAGCTTCCTGTCTTTGTGTTATATTGTTTCGCTTTCCCATTTTCTATACAAATTGTCCATTCATCATCGCAGCTCGCACTAGAAACATTACTTCCTACACTGCGCCTGAAAGAGCCATTTTCATACAATTTTGCCTTATTACTTTCTACCTTAACGATATAAGCCATTTTGAACTCCTTTTTTTGATTGAGTGATGATTATAGATAATTATCGTTAAACAATACTTAAATTACTCTTTTTAAATAATTTACTCATTAAAATCAATACCAAATATCCATAATCAATAAGTAAGTAGATGATGAGGTTGAAGTCGATGAAAGTCGTTGATCGCATAAACGAGATTCTAAAAGCAAAAAACCTAAGCAAAAAAGAGCTAGCAAGTAGGCTTATAGACTTAGGCTTGCGTGCGCACAAAACGGGCGAGACGCCCACAATCTCTAGCATTTATGCTTATCTTAATGGGAATATTGAGCTAAAAGCGGATATGATTCCATTTATTGCTGATGCTTTGGGCGTGTATGAGCAGGAGCTTTTCTCCCAAAGCTCACCGCACAAAATGCTTCAACGATTCTGCTTACAAGACCCAAATCTTGCTAAATATAGCCATATTGTAGAACTCCTAGAATACATAAGCCCAAAGTCTCTAGAAACGCTTGAAAAGACATTGCTTAGTCAAAAAGAAAAGACCATAGAGCTTAATAAAATTCTTCAAAATCTATAGCGTATGTCTTATATGTGGTAGTAGCTTCAAATAAGCCTAGATCTAGGGATCTAGGTGTTTTTCTCTGTTGTTTAGCTCTGTGATATTTAAGCAGATAAATTTGTAGCACAGAAAGATCACTAGGGGCCACAGCAGTATCAAAAATAGTGTATATAGCATAACAACTCCTTAGTAAGAATGCTCATCTAAATCGCTTGGGCTAAACTTCCTGCTATCCATACGCCGCCATACATACGCGATATAGCCTAGCACAAAAGGCACAAGCAAGCTCACATAGCCCATAACAGAGAGTGTATAGTAGCTAGAGCTTGCATTAGCTATGGTAAGTGAGCTTTGCAAATCTGTGCTTGATGGGTAGAATGCACTCTCCCCAAGCCCGACATTGAGCAGCACCGCCATAACGGCACACACCGCCCCAGCCCCAAGCGCAAATATGCCCTTTTTATCCACAAGGCTAAGGTAGATTCCAGCTAGCACAAGCACGACCCCCACAAGCAGCAAAACAAGCACATAAGGCTTATGCAAAAATGTCAAGCCATACAAATATGCCTGCATACTCACCGCGCCACTCTCATCGACATAGAATCCATCTTTTAGACAAATCCACACCAAAAAGCCCAAGAAAAATGGCAAAAATAGCGCAGTATTTAGCAGGAGATCCTTTTTCGCTCTTTGGACAATGGCACTAGAATCCAGCGCATTGATAAAGTAGCTATCTGCTAGCATTCTGCTTAGAAACACCAGCGCAAAACCTAGGAGATAATTAAGCGGATTTCCCAGCTGCTCTAATCCTCTTAGGCTATGCTCCCAGCGCACAAAGCGCATATCATCAAGCACAAAGGCACTCCCGGCAAAAAATGTGCTAACTGCCACACCGATGAGAAATACCCCCAAAAGCCCATTGATCTTCAAAAATGTCTCATAGGTTTTTGCGCCTAGGAGATTGCCCTGCTTTTTGCGGTATTCATAGCTTACAGCTTGGATAATAAAGCAAAGCAAAATCGCTAGCCACACCCAATACGCCCCGCCAAAGCTCGTGCTATAAAAGAGCGGAAACGCCGCGAAGCACGCCCCGCCAAATAGCACCAAAGTCGTAAATCCAAGCTCCCATTTGCGCCCAAGCACATTGATAAGCAGGGATTTTTCTTCCTCTGTTTTGGCTAGCCTATCCATAAGCCCCTGCCCCCCTTGCACAAAAAACATCAACACCAAAAGCCCACCAAGCAGACTTACAATCACCCACCAATATACCTGCAACTGCGCTAAATCAAGTCCAAAAAACATCGCCTACTCCTTCTCGCTTCTTGCGTGTGTGGCAAAGCCCTTTTTAATCTGCTTTGCCATAATCCCAAGCTCCGCGCATAAAAGCAGTGTAAAGAGTCCTAAGAAAATGAAAAATGAAATCTGCACATTTGTATGCGCGAGATTTGTCGCAGCAATATGCACAGGCATTAGATCTTGGATCGCCCACGGCTGCCGCCCCACCTCTGCCACGATCCAGCCCGCTTCTGCGGCGATATAGCCAAATGGCACAGCAATCACACAAAGCCATAGGATCTTGCGGAATTTGTTGATGTTGTTTGCCATACAGAGATATAGCACGATGATAAAGAGCAAGAAAAACAAGCTCCCAAGAGCCACCATAAGATGAAAGCTATAAAAGGTCATAGCAATGGGCGGCACAGCTTGCTCTCTAGACTCCAAATAGCCATAGCCAAAATTTGACATATTTGCCTGTAAGATCTGCTGGGATCTTTCCATTGCCGCGCTATCGCCACGCTTTTTAGCCGCGGTAAAATCACTTAGAGCTTGCACTGCCTTTTTCCCGCTCTCTATCCTAGAATCCATACTTGCAATGCCCTTTTCCTCATTGCCAAAGAGCAGGTCATTGATCCCGGGGATAAAGCCTTGCGTGTCTCTTTGCCCTAGGATTGAGAGCGCGTAGGGGATTGTAAAGTCAAACAAAAATGTCGGCTCGCTATCGCCGGGCTTTTTAGCAGGGTTTAAAATCCCAAATGCCACAAGCCCAGCCCTATGCTCGCCATCATAGATTCCCTCCATTGCCGCTAGCTTCATCGGCTGCTTTTGCGTAACTTGATACGCACTCTCATCACCGCTGAAAAACAAAAATACAGAAGTAAGCAGTCCAAAGCTAGCCCCCACAACTAGACTACGCCTTGCTAAAAGGATATGCCTACCTTGTAGCAAATACCACGCGCTAATCCCCATCACAAAAAGAGCAGAAATCACATAGCCAGAAGCGATTGTGTGGAGAAACTTTGAGACTGCCACAGGGGAGAGCGCGACTTCTAGGAAGCTTGTCATTTCATTTCTAGCCGTAGCGGGATTAAATATCGTGCCTATGGGATACTGCATCCAGCCATTTGCTACGAGAATCCAAAAGGCTGAAAGATTGCTGCCAATTGCCACAAGCCAAGTAGAGAGCAGGTGGAAGCGCGGTGAGACTCTATCCCAGCCAAAGAACATCACCGCAAAAAATGTCGCCTCTAAGAAAAACGCCACAATACCTTCAACCGCTAGCGGTGCGCCAAAAATATCGCCTACAAACCAGCTATAATTCGCCCAATTTGTCCCAAACTCAAACTCCATAATAATGCCTGTCGCCACGCCGATAGCAAAATTTATCGCAAAAAGAGTGAGCCAAAACTTCGTGATAGCTTTCCACCGCTCATCTTTGGTCTTTAGATAGATACTCTCCATAATCGCTACGATAAATGATAGCCCCAAGGTCAAAGGCACAAACAAAAAGTGATAAATCGCCGTTAGCCCAAACTGCGCTCTGCTCCAATCAATATGATCCATTACTACTCCTTTGCTCTAAAGTGGGGTTGAAGTATCTTTGTGGGTAAAAGTGGATTCTAGGGGGGCAAGATTATCTAGGACAAAATCTCTCCTCTCATCTACCCCTAGATCGCGGATAGAATCGCCATAGATGAAAAACTTCAGCACGATAAAAATCACAAGAAGCTTTATGATGATGATTTTCCACAATGTCCTGCCAAGCGTCATATTTGCAAAGCCTTGTGCATAAAAACGCATAATGTTTTTCAGCATTGATGTCCTTAGTGGCAAGTGGATTCTAGGCGTGGAAGTGTGGATTGTAAGAGAATGCAGCTTATGCAAAGTTGAAAACACGCCTAAAGCCTAGAATCTACATAAAATCACTAAAAAAAGTAAAATATCTTATAACCTTGCAGTGTTTGTGGCAAGGGCTTGTTTGGTTATGGACTCTATGATTGTGATGGCTTGCTGCTGCTGGGCTAGATCAAAGCCCCTGCCTTGCAAAATTTCCTTATAGCTTGCGGTGTGGAGATCCTCAAAGCCGCTAGAAAAATCCACGCTCAAAGCAGCGCGATCGCACGGAGGATGGCTTGTCTCCTCTAAAATCCGCAGAGCGCGGCTTGTCTTTGTCCCTAGCTCAATAGAATCCATATCATCTCTGTCGATAGAGAGCAGCCATTTCACTTGCGCGTGGGCAAAGCTTGCCACACCACTTGCGCGTTTATCATCATAGTAAGTAAGAGTATTGCCCATAAAATCCCCAAACACAAACGCCAGCATATCAAACAAATGCACGCCGATATTGCACACAATCCCGCCGCTTTTTTGCATATCGCCCTTCCACGATGTGTGATACCACTTCCCCCTAGCACTAATATAGCGCAAAGATAGAGCATAGCAGTGCGCAGGATTTAGGGCTAGCTCATCGTGGATTTGCTGCTTTAGGGCTAGGATTTGTGGGTGCAATCGTAGCTGCAAGATCCCATAAACACGCGCGAAATGAGCCTGTGTGCTTAAAGTGGATTCTAGGCTTTGCAATGTGGCTAGCTCGCTTGTGTGCAAGACTAGAGGCTTCTCACATATCGCACTTGCCCCAAGCTCTAAGGCTAGGGCAATATGGGAGAAATGCAAGAAATTAGGCGTGCAAATGCTAAGAAAATCTAAGCGATTTGCTTGTGCATAGCGGATAAAATCTGCTTGCTTGGTGAAAAACTCTGCATTAGGGAAGTAGCGATCTAGCACGCCTACGCAGTCGTGCAAATCAAATGCGCACACAAGCTCGCCACCATTGTCATAAATCGCGCGTAAATGTCTAGGGGCGACATAGCCGCCCACACCGATAATGCCAAAACGCTTGCTTATCTCTGTCATTATTTGGATTCTTGAAGCTCGCAGATGATGTGATTGTAGGATTTGTTTTGGGATTTTACAAACTCTTGCAGGGCTTTTAGGCTTTGGTCATAGCCGTTAGATTCTAGGGATCGCAGGTCTTTATAGAGGGCTTCTATCGTTGGGATCACGGCGAGATTTGGCGCACGCCGCACAGAGTAGTAGCCTATGATCTTGCCATTATCATCAAATGATGGCGTGATGTTGGTAAAAACCCAATAATGCTCTTTGTATTTAGTGAGATTTTTCACAAACGCAAAAATCTCGCGCCCATCTTGTATATAGTCCCATAGTAGCTTGAAAACACAAGCAGGCATATCTTGATGGCGGATAATGTTATGCGGCTTACCGATAAGCTCATTTTCAGCATATCCGCTATAAGTCAAAAAGTCGTGATTGCAGTAGGTGATGATGCCTTTTAGGTCTGTTTTGGAAGTGATTAGCGTATCTGGCTCTACTAGTAGCCCGAAGTGTTCATCTCTTTTGACATTATGTTGTCTAGACATAAGTAGCACCCCTTACAAATGAAAATTCTAATCATTTTACCCAAGTTTTGCATAAAGGGTTGATTAAAGATAGCGTAATGCCTTTTTGGTGAGATTGGCGATAGGGGGGAGGGCGTTTAGGGGGTAGTAGGTGGCATTTGCTAGCTTGGGGGCTTGATAGACATAGGCGGTGATGGTGTATTTGGTATAGGCGTGGGTGAAAGAGCCTAGTAGATGGTGCGTAGGTAGGGGGCTTTGGTGGCTTGCTTGCTTGGCGAGTAGGGGGAGATTGTAGAGGTCTTTGTAGAGCTTATCTTGTGATTTGCACAAAGCGATAGAATCTCGCTTTTGGCTTAGGGCTAGGTGGAGGGTTAGGGGGACTCTAGGGGCTTTTGGCTTAAGGGCTATGGGCTTAAAGGCACTAGCGCAGTGGCTTGCTATGGGGCAGCTCGCGCATTTGGGGGATTTGGTGCAAATAAGCGCGCCTAGATCGATTAAGGCTTGATGGTAGTCAAAAACTTTGTCCGCTTGCGGGAGCAAAGACTCTGCTAGGGCTAGTAGCTGGCTTTGTGTCAAGGGCTTGCCTACAAGTCTTTGCAAAACACGCGCGATATTACTATCAGCAAAGGACGCCTTTTGCCCAAAGCCAAAGCACAAAATCGCCCCAGCTGTATAAGCCCCAATCCCGGGCAACGCCTGCAAAGCACGCAGGCTATCAGGTAGCGTAGAGTTATGCTGCTTTACACAAAGCTTGGCACAGGCGTGGAGATGCCTAGCGCGTGAGTAGTAGCCAAGCCCCTGCCACAAATGCAGCACTTCTTGCTGGCTAGAATCTGCTAGCGCGGATAGAGTGGGGAAGCGAGCAAGAAAGGGGAAAAAGTAGGATTCTAGCACGCGAGAAACTTGCGTTTGCTGGAGCATTATCTCGCTAATGTAGATGTGATATGCATAGCTGCCATCGCGCGGTAAATTGCGCCAAGGAAGATTAGCTCGCCCATAGGCGTGATACCACGATAATAATGCACTATGCAGAGAATCTAGCTCTAGGATTTTGGCTATTTGCACCCACAAAGTCCCTTGCACTCGCTAGGTCGCGGCTCACTGCTATAATGGCAGATCTTCCAATATGCCATAATGTAAAGCAGCGATGAGACAAATAAAGAAACAAGCATAATAAGAGCTATGGCGCAATAGGCTAGCATAAGTGGATTTTGCTGCCAAAAGTGCTTAAGATTATCGGCGTTGTTTAGGGCTGCTATTGATGATTGCAGCTCAAGCCCAGTCCCTATGCTAAAAGCTATGATCAAGCAAATACCCACAAAAAGCGCGACAAATACCAAGCGCACTCTAAAGCCTAGCACAAAATACCTTACCTCCGTCCTAGCATATAGCTCTAGGGCGATCTTGCGCTCTAGGAGCAAAAACACCACGCTAAAAATCGCGCAACTAAGACAGATAATAATCAAGCCAAACATATCATCATTAAAGATTTCTGTAAGCACACTAAGCAAGATGATAAACACAAGCAAGGCAAAAAACCGCGCACAATTAAGCATAAAAAGCGATGAGCGTGTAGCTTTGGCAAACAGATATGCCCCGCTCATATAGCAAAGCAGCGCACACACATAGCCACCAAGTGAGACAAATAGGAGCATATCAAGATCGGATACAGCGATGAAAGCAAGCAGTGCGCAAATAGGCATACCCAGCACGCCCCAGCGCATCAAAATCCTTGCATTTTCAAAAGTGGATTCTAGCTTCATAGTAGTCCTTAGGATAAAAGCTCTAAAAATTCCGCGCGTGTTTTGGGATCGCTTCTAAATAATCCGCGCAAGGCACTTGTTTTGATAAGTGGATTCTGGTTGCTAGCGCGCATACTCATACACAAATGTCGTGCCTCACATACGACCATAACACCCTTTGGCTTAAGGAGGCGGGAGAGCTCATCAGCGATTTGATTGGTGAGATTCTCTTGGATTTGTAGTCGCTTGGCAAAGGCTTCTACTAAGCGCACGATCCCGCTAAATCCAGCGAGTGTATCTCTAGGCACATAGCCGATATGGATAGCCCCAAAAAATGGCAAGAGATGATGCTCACACATTGAGTAAAATTCTATATCTTTGACTAGCACCATTTGATCCATACTATCATTGCTAAAAAGTGCTCCTAAAGCGTCTTTGGGGCTTGTGGTATAGCCTCTGTATAAAGTGGATTCTAGCTCTTGGAGGCGTTTGGGGGTGTTGGATAAGCCTGCGCGATTGGGGTCCTCGCCTATACGCGCACAAAATGCGCGGAATGCCTGCTCTACTTGTGTTGTATCGCTCATTATCGTCCTTGCAAAGATTGTATGCGGTTTTCTATGCTTGGGTGGGTGCTAAAGGCTTCGCTAATGCTAAAGATATAGGCGGCTTGGCGCGTTGGATTTGTGTCAAGCTGGGAGAAGTCGTTGCGCTTATAGCTTGCTTCTATCTTTTGCAATGCGCTTATGAGAGGGGTGGGATTATGCATAAGATAGGCACTGCCTGCATCTGCCATATACTCTCTACTGCGGCTTAGAAACATCTGCAGCCAAAGGGTTAGGATTGGCAGGATAAATTGCAGCACAAGCAAGATGGTGCGAGCTTTATTCGCACCATCACTGCGATTGCCCCCTAGGAAAAGATACACCGCGCTATTGCACAGCAGCAGCAAAATATTGCTCAAAATCCCCACGCACATTGTCAGCCGCACATCGCCGTGCCGTATGTGGCTTAGCTCGTGGGCTAGCACAGCCTTTAGCTCTTGGTCATCTAGGCTAAGGGCTAGGGCTTTGGTAATGGCTATAAGAGAGTTTGACCCGCTCCAGCCACTTGCAAAGGCATTCATATAAGGTGCTTGGATAAGGTAAAGTCTAGGGGAAGTCGCGCTAGAAGAGCGGCGCAGCACATCATCAAGCGCGTTGCGCACGCGTGCTTGGAGTGGCTCTAGCCGCACACCTTGGGGCAGCTCTTCATACTCATCACCAGAGAGCATAATGGCATCAAAGTGCGAGATACTATACCAAATGATACATACTGCCACAAGGCTTGTAAGAGCGGTGATAAGGGGGAATTCTCTTAGACTTAGGAGCAAGTAGAATCCATACTCAAGGCTTGGGGCGTTGATACGCACAATATCGACCAAAAGCCCTATAAGCAAAAAGATAAGCACATAGATCGCTAGCACGGCATAGGTCTTTAGCGCGTTTTTTTGCAAGATTGCTTGAAAATCCATCGCTTTCTCCTTGATTTTTGCGTATTGTAGCGTGTTTTGGTTTATTGTTTGGGGGGATTTGGGGCTAGGGATCGCTTTAGCACCTGCTCTAAAAAGCTTGTGGCATACGCCCCACTTGGCAGGCTGAAGTGTAGCTCTGCTTGGGCGAGCTTAGGCTTGTAGAGATACTCTACATCGCTTGCCCACACCCACGCATATCGCCTAGAGCTAGGAGCGGGGATTGGAGCTAGGAAGCTCTGCTCTAGCTGCCCTGCAAGTGTGCTTGGGGCTTTTAGATTCTGCCCGCTTAGCGCGCCTGTGGGGGAGAAGCCCTGCTGGCTAAATCGCTCGCACTCTGCTTGTGTAGCAGAATCTAGGGTAAAAAGCTTGCCATAAGGATAGTGGCAGCATAGATCGCCATCTAAAAGCGTGAAAGCTTGGGGCTGGGCGCATAAGGATTCTAGGGCGACTTTGGGGAGAGATTGTAAAAACCGCGCACAAAGTGTGGCGATACACGCATTTTGCGCACTTTGAAGGGAGGTTTCAAGTGATGGCGCAAAAGTGGATTCTAGGTTTGTGGGGGATTTTAGGGGGTCTTGGGATTCTAGCTTGCCATAGTGTTGCGCAAGTTGTTGTAGCTCTTTGGGGCTAAACTCTCTCGCCCACGCGCTTAGCTGGATTCTAGCTTGTAGCCAGCCATTAAACAAAAAGCTTTGATAGCTTGAGATGAAAAACTCCTGCATAGCGCGGCTATATCGCTTGGTGTGAAAAAGTGGATTCTGGGGGTTAGCAAGGCTTGGGTGTAGCTGTGCTAGTAGGGACAGATAGGGGCTTATCTGGGCGTTTTTGCGCTGGCTAAGGGATAGCCCTAGGAGATAATTATCGCCATTTATGCCAAATCGCTGGAAGCCAAAGAAGTTTGGGAAGCCATTGTGGGCGATATGTGCAAAAGTGGATTCTAGCTTTGTGGCATTGGTGGGATTAAGCTTTTTTAGTCGCACAAAAAAGCGATTGCCTTTCAAATGCCCTAGGCGCAGCTTGTTGCTATGCAGCGTGCTATCAAGCAGCTTTATCTCATAGTCTTTGGCTAGGCGTTCAAAAATGGCGTGAAAGTTTTGCGTGCTTTTTGCTGGGATTGATAGGTATTGCGTGGTGGTGGCGTGCTTGTCCTTTAAGCCGGCGTAGCCTATGGATTTTGGGGGGAGATTAAAGGCTTTGGCGATAATGCTAAGTAGCTCAAAGGTGCTTAAGGATTTTTTCCTTACCTTTAGGATTCTATGCTCGCCACTGCCGCTAAAGGCATAGAGCGGGATCTCTTGCACGACAAAATCCCTAGCACTATGGGCAAAATAGCACGAAATAGGCTCGTGTGAGTAGGCGAAATACATCACACCACCACGCGTTTTAGAGTGGGGGAGAGATGGGTTAAGATCACATAGGGGATCGTGTGAAACGCCCTAGCCCACGCACTCACATCGCTAAAGACGCAAATTTCTTCTCTCTCACTCTGGCAAGAAAAGCAGTCCATACTCATAACAGGCAGGATTTGCTCCCCGCTAGCACAGCATAGACTCTGCTCTGCGCCCACGCGGAATAATCCATCGCCATAGCCCACATCATAGGTGCTAAAGACCCCATCTTTTTCCACGACACTAACTCCACCATAGCCGATCCTATCACCCTTTTTGAGAGCTAGGCTAGAGATTTTGTGCGCCCAAAGGCTAGCGATGGGCTTTAGCGCGATATGTAGCGGCAGCTCGCTTGTGTGATACCCATACGCGCCGATACCGATACGCACGACATCGCCTAGATCATCGCTCCTAGCATTATGCAAGCCAAGGCGCAGAGCTCCGCTGGTGCTAAGAGAGTGGAATCTAGGCATAGGGTAGTTGTGCGCTTCACACCATTTGCGCACCTTATTTGTAATCTCCCTAAAAGCCTGCACTGATGTGAAGAAGCTTTCATCATCATTATCTCCATAGCCATTATGCCCAAGCACGCCTGCAAGCCTGATATGCCGCGAGTTTTCAAGCAGTGATAATGCGCGATCTAGCTCATTTATAGCAATGCCATTTCTATGCATACCGATATTGACCTTTAGCTCGATATGGCGCATTTGGTGGGCGTTTTTGTGTGCGGTGGCGCAGGATTGTAGGGCTTGAAGTGATGGGATAGAAGCCCAGATATTGCTAGGGGCATTTGGCGGGACCTCGCCATAGAGCGCGGTGATCGTGTCAAAAAGCTGGGCTATGCTGATAGCCTCTTCATAGTTTTTGACAAACACAGATTCTATGCCTGCTTGCTTGGCTAGGTGTGCGATTTGCTCTAGTCCGTGTCCATAGGCGTTATCCTTTAGCACGAGGGCGAGTTTGGGGGGGTGTGGAGTGTGAGAGAGTGTATTTTGGATAGCGGTGAGATTGTGGAAAAATGCTTGAGAATCAAGGCGGATATATGCCATAGAGAGCCTTTGGGTAGGAAGTGGGGTATTATACACAAACGCAGCTTTATGGTTGTGGTGTATCTATGACTTTGTGTGGGGCTTTGGGGAGATTAGAAATATATTTTGCTAAGGCTTGTATCTCTGCATCGCTTAAATTCTGTGCTTGTATATACATAATGCTTTTAGCTCCGCCATTATCGGTTAGCCCAGCGCGATAGCCTTTAAGGTCTGCGATGATTTTTGCTTGGCTTAAGCCGGCTATGCTAGTGCCACCTTTTGCCCCGGGGGCGATTGCTTGCCCATTTGTGCCGTGGCAAGCGATACACTTCGCAAAGATTTTAGGAGCAGGATCGGCTAGGGCTAGAGTGCAAGCAAGCCCCAAGCCACACAACAAGCGATAGAGCATTGATCTAGGCTTGCGGGCTTGAGAGATCGCGGTAGAGATAGATTGTCATCTCTTTGCCCTCTAGGATAAGATGGTCTTTGGACTTTTGGATCACTTTAAAGCTGCCTTCTAGATCGCGGATAAAGCGGAATTCAAAGCGCACAATCTCTCCGGGAGAGCAGAGCTTGCGTGTGGAGCTTCCATTAGATAGCTCGATATGCTCTCTATCGCTCCACGCATAGCTTGAGAAATATGACCCGCACCCGCTTTGTCCAGAGATTCTGCCTTGTTGGGTATCAAAGTTTAGTGTCGCTACTTCGTCAATTTGGGCGATTTCTTTAAGGCGGGATTTTTCATCATAGCTAGAGTTAGAGTCAATCGCTGCTAGGCGTTGTTTGGCATTAGCAGCTAGGACTTGCGGGGCATAAAAGGTCTCTTTATTATCGATTACAATCTTTTGCACATACCAATTATCGCCGTTAATGTTGCCCTGCGTGGCTTTGCGCTGGATATATTCAAACAGCGAGCAACCGCTGCTTGTAAGTAGCACTACACCAATCACACAGAGCCAGAGAAAAGCCCAAAGTATTTTCACAAATAGTGTGCGATTTGTGCTTGTGTGCAAGCTTATGGGACTGCTATGATTGTGTCTGCTGTGCATATTTACCCTTACTTTACAATGATGTAGAATCTAGTTTCTATGAATAAGCAAAAATCAATCCAACTCATAGCTACTTGTCAAATCTGCTCATCACTACTAGATAAAATCCCTAAACAACGCCCCTAGATCAAGTCCGCATATTTGCGTGTCCTTGCGCTTTTCTAAAATCCCTTGCGCACCTTGCACTAAATCGTGGCTAGAAATGCCGTGCGCGATGGAGATTCTCGCTTCTAAAAACGCACTTAAATGATCGCATACTTTCAAAAATTCACCGCACACAGGATTATACTCATCGCTATTGTAGTGGGCAAAAAGCTCGCTAGAATCTTTCGTATAATGCGTAAAATCCTCGATTCTATATCGATTGGCAAATTCATTTTGCGTGAAATACACAATATCGGCGCGGATAGATTCTGGGAGGTGGGCTAAGATTTTTTCTTCTACGGCGCGCTCTTCGATCTGCTTAATCTGCTCATCTAGCCCTGCTATGGAGCTTTTGATAGGGGAGATAATATCGCGTGTCAAAATCTCTGGCAAATCGTGAAAAAGCCCGCCTAAAAAGTGATTGATACGCATTTGTTTGCAAGAGGGCATATCAAGGCTTAAAAGATACGCACAAAGGGCTACCACAAGCGTATGCCCTAGCACAGAAGTCGCCGGCACGCGCGGTGTTTGACTCCATCGCTTCTGGAATCTAAGCTGCCCAAACATCGTGATAATCTCATTGATCTGCTTAAATAGCACAACTTGTTTCATACCTTGCAAGTCATAGTGCTTTTCTACTTCTTTATCAATGATAGCCTTGATATTGCCCACATCAAACATCGTGGGGTTAAAGTGATAAATAATATCAAACTCCCATTTTGAGGCATAGTAGTGGGCGGCTTGTAGAATCCGCTTTTCGATATTATGCGGTGGGTGTTTGAAGTAATGCTCTAGTGATGAGAAAAATTTATACCCACAAAGATCGCTCGCAAGCTCGCTTGTAACAAAGCTCGCAAGCTCCTTTCTATGAAGCTTTTGTAGCTCGTGAAATACCGGGGGCTTAATATCTGTAAGCACCACACGCTCAAAAAAATCAAAGCAAAAATACTCTATAAGCCGCTCCCAATCAATCTCTTTGCCTGACATTTCTTCATATTTGGCAAAGATATAGGCGATGACCATTTTATGTGCTTGTTTATCTAGCTCGACAAACTCCACCGGACAGGCTTGGTCATTCCACCTGCGGATAGAAGCAGCGACAAAAATCCTGCGCAAAAGGCTCGCGCTTAGGCGGGGGGTTTGTAAAGAGCTTGGGGTTTGCATAATATCTCCTTGCATAATGAGGTAGCTTAGTGTGGTGTGGCTTTAGGAGATGTGCATAGCTTGGTATCATCACAAAGTGCGTTTTGGATCTTTTTTGCAGCAGAATCTAGTGCGCTTTGTAGGGCATTGATCATTGCTTGCTCGCTGGAGTTTTGGACATTTTCTACGCTTAGTAGTGTGCGGACTTTAGAGATACTCTGCCCTTGCAATAAAGTGTAATCTAGTGCGACAATTGCTTGTTTGCTTTCTTCATAAATAGCCAATTTACGCACTTTGATATGAAGCTTTATAGGATGCGCACCTAGTGTGCTTAGGATTACACCTTGTGCTCTGGCGTTAGATTCTAGTGTGTTTTGCAGCAGTAGCGAGGGAAGAGTGATCCACTTTGTCGTAGTAAGGGCTTGTGCTTTGGCTTGTGGGGAGATACGCATAATGCGCTGGGTATTGAGATATGGCAGGACTTCAAGCTCAAGGGCTATTGTGCTAAAGGTGGTGTGGTTGTATCCTTGTGTCTCTGTGGATTCTAGGGTGTAGTAGCTATATGCTGGCAAGCTTGCTTTGATATTGACACAGCCCTGAAAGCTTACTAGGACTAGTGTAATGATGAATCCATAGCGGTAAAAGCGCGTTATATAGGAAAACATTGTCATTTTTTCTCTCCAAAAATCGTAGGATAGGGATTATCATCAAATTTATCTAAGAGATTTGATGTTTTTTGCAAAAGGATATCGAGATTTTGCAGGCTTTTTTGCGTTTGGTAGAGTGTGGGGGCGATCATCGCGCCTGCACCATTTTCTAGCTCTCCATTGATAGATTCTAGCGCGCGATTGATGTTGCTACTAAGTGCGGGTAGGTTTTGGGAGAATTGATCAAGCGAGGTGAGTGTGCTGCTAATGTGCCTGACATTTTTCTCGCTAAGGAGCTTTTCTACACTGCCAAGCACGCCAAGCATTTCTTCTAATGCAGAATCTGCTTTATCACTAAGCTTGCCCAAGAAGCTTTGATCAAGGGTCAAGACTGCATCATCATCATTGAGAATGATTTCGCCCTTTGGATTCTGGCGCAAGGCGAGATAGCTAAGTCCAGCTAGCCCTTGAGAGTCGATAAGCACGCTAGAGCCTTTGGCTATGGGGATAGATCGCTGGATAAGTAGGGTGATTTTGACCACACCTAGTTGTGTTGTATCAAAGCCTATGTGCTTGATATGTCCAATGGTAATGCCCTTATATTTAATGGGCGTTTTTACCGCAATGCCAGAGATGTCATAGCTTGTCGTGATCGTATAAATGCGGAATTTATCTTCATTAAAACTGATCCTGCCAAACCACAAGATAAAGACAATAAGCCCAATAAGTATGGCAAAAAATATCCCCCCTATAAGCACATAATTTACATTTCTCTCCATAGTCTCTCTCCTCGTTTGCTGAAAAATATATTGCTAGAATCTAGCGTATGTGCATTTTGCGCAAGTTCGCTAAGATTGCCCAAAAATTCTATCTTCCCATCTTTTAGCATTAAAAACCTATCAGTAGTGTCTTTGATAGAATCTAAATCGTGCGTGATCATCACAATCGTCATTGTAAATTCTAGCCGCAAAGCGCAAATAAGCTCATCAAGCTGCTGCGCACTACTTGGATCAAGCCCGCTGCTAGGCTCATCTAAAAAGAGGATTCTAGGATTTAGGGCTAGAGCTCGCGCTAATCCCACGCGCTTTTTCATACCACCACTTAGCTCGTGCGGGTAGAGATGATAGGATCTTGGGCTTAATCCTACGCGATCAAGCAGGTATTTTGCCACTTCGGTAATGCTTGATTGCGGATATGCGCTGTATTCTTCAAGGAGTATGCCGACATTCTCTAGCACATTTAATGAGCTAAAAAGTGCGCCAAACTGAAAGAGCACACCACAGCGCGTAAGCAGAGTGCTGGGGTCTTTAAGCTGCCAAATATCTTCATCAAAGATTAGGATTCTGCCACTTTTGGGGCGATTAAGCAGGATCATTGAGCGAAGTAGGGTGGATTTCCCACTGCCACTACCCCCTAAGATCCCAAAAATCTCGCCTTCATACACATCAAAACTAATGTGATCGTGGATAAGATGATTGCCATAAGCGGTGCAGAGATTTTGGACTTGGATAATGGGCTTCATATCCCAAGCCTTGAAGTGATGAAAGAAAACACCGCATTGATAGCGATGATCCAAAAAAGTGCATTAACCACGCTAATAGTTGTAATGCGCCCTAGCTCTTGGGTGTTTTCCTTGATACAAAATCCACGGAAGCAGCCCACAAGCGCAATCGCCGCGCCAAAAAAGGGGGCTTTCACAAGCCCGATGAAAAAGTGCGACCAGCTCACACTCTCATACACGCGATCAATATAGGTCCCCATATCAATCCCTAGCTGCACATACACAGCAAGCATACCGCCTAACAGGCTAAAAGCATCGGCTAAAAACACTAGAAGCGGCATAACGACAATGAGCGCGAAAAGCCTTGGAATCACAAGAAATGTAATGGGGTGGAAATTCATCGTTTTCATCGCATCAATTTCATCAGTTAGGCGCATTACGCCAATTTGTGCAGTAAAGCTTGAGGCACTGCGCCCAGCGATGACAAGAGCTAGGATAAAAGGACCCATCTCGCGCAAAGAAAGCTTTGCTGTCATCTCAATACTTAGCATTGGCGCGCCCATAAGCTCTAGCTGCACTGCTCCTTGTAATGCTATGGCAAAGCCCACAATAAAAGCGGTAAGCAAGCTTACAGGCAGGGCTTTAAAGCCAGATTCATTGATGTGATAGAGCAGGGGGGTCAAGCGGACATCGCGTCTCCATAAAGATAGTGCTAGATAGTAAAAGCTCATACCCACAAAGTTTAAAAAATCTAAAAAGCTTTGATAAAAGCTATAAACCCACTTGCCAAGTGAAGTAAGCAGTGTGCGGAATAAGTGTCGCTTAGGCGTAAGCGGGATCGTGCTAACTAAGCATTGATCAAGCACGGCGCGTATATGCTCGCTCGCTTGGATCTCTGGGGCTTTGTGTAAATGCGTTTTTAGAAAAATCCCAAAGGCTAGATCAATGATCGCATCTTGCTCAAAGACAATGCGCGTGATGGCGGGGTGTTTGGATTCTAGAGCGTGCTTTAGGGCAAAAAGCGTGCATCTAGGCACACGGAAATCCCACACACCACCAATAGTCATTGTGCTTGTATCTATGCGAAAATATGGTGTCTGCACTTCTTGCGCGCCTTTAAGTAAAATATCGCTTTATCAATGCCCATAACAACGCCCACGCTAAGCAGAGCTTATACCAGCTCTCCAAAGAGCGAGCCACCTTCATTGCGCGTGATTTTCACTCGGGCAAATGTGCCTAGATCTAGCGCGACATTTTCTATATGGATAAGCTTGTTGCTATCACTGCGCCCTTCGCTAAAGCAGCCTTGCTCATCTTGTAAGGTATTTTCCACAAGCACGATGTATTGCTTGCCTATTTCTGCTTGTGCTTTCTCGCGTAAAATCTCCCTATGCCGCTCTTGCAAAGTGCTTAGTCTCGCTTGGGCAATGTCTTTGGGGATATGCTTGGCTGGATCAAGTGAGTAGGCAAGTGTGTGTGGGCGCGGCGAGTAGATAAAGCTATAAAGTGTATCAAAGCGCACTTGCTCTAGCACATCAAGCGTATGGGCGAAGTCTTCTTCACTCTCATCTACAAAGCCTACGATAATATCTGTGCTAATGGTAACTTCTGGCACAAGCTCTTTAAGCCTTTGCACGCGGTCTAAAAACCACTCCTTGCTATACCCTCTGCGCATAGCTTTGAGAATCCTGCTTGAGCCGCTTTGCAAGGGCATATGGATAGATTTGCACACTTTAGGATTGTGGGCAAACTCTTGGAGAAACTCATCATCCATATGTAGTGGGTGAGGTGAGGTAAAGCGGATCCTTTCTATCCCTTTAATCTCTGCTAGCTCTGCGAGTAGCCCAGAGAAGTTGATAGGCTTATGCGCACTAGAAAAACGCACGCCATAGTTATTGACATTCTGCCCTAGTAGCAGCAGCTCTTTTATGCCATTTTGCGCGAGCTTGCGTGCTTCAGTTAGGATCAAATCAAGTGGGATAGAGATTTCCTTGCCCCTTGTGTGTGGGACTATGCAGTAAGCACAGGATTTATCACAGCCTATGGAGATATTTAGCAAAGCCTTCACGCCACTAGATCGCACGCCTTCAAAGGCATAGAGACTATCATCATAGCTAAGATCGACTTCTACGGCTTTTGGTTTGTGGATTATCTGCGTGATTTTAGAGATGTTGCGCGCGCCTAGGACAAAATCTACTGCGGAAGATTTTTTCAAAATTTCCGCACCCATATGGCTTGCGGTGCAGCCACATACGCCGATTTTCGCGCCCTTTTTCTTCTGCTGAGCGTATTGACCGATTTCTGAAAAAAGCCTGCGCTCTGGCTTTTCACGCACGGAGCAGGTATTGATAAGGATAAGATCTGCTTGCGTGGCATCATCGGTGAGCGTGTAGCCCTCCTTGCGCTCTAGCTCGGCGATCATATGCTCGCTATCGCGCTCATTCATCGCGCAGCCAAGTGTCTGGACAAAGAGCTTCATAATGGCTTATAGAATCCTAAATTCATAGATAAAGTCTTTTGCATCAAGCCCATAGCGCACTTCGCCCATATAGACAATTTTGCCTTTGGATTCTAGTAGGCTTTTTGCTTTTTGTAGGTCTTTTTGCGTGTTTTGCTTGTCAAAATATACCACTTGTAGTGAAGAAGTGGATTCTAGTAGGCTTTCTACTTTGATTGTTTGTGGGGTGGTATTTCCCAAATCCATAGGGGCAAGTTTTAATTCCATAACATAAACTCCAAGAAAGATTTGTGGCATTGTAGCTAGAATTGGCTTAAAAATTTGCTATAATGCCGCCACTTTCAAAGACTCTCTTAACTAAGACAATCCCTAGCCAAATCTAAGAAAGACTTAAGCCTAAAGGAGCATTATGGAGAAGATTGTAGATATTATCGAGCTTATTGCTTGTGAGAAAGGGCTAGAGCCTAAAGTCGTCGCACAAGTGGTCAAAGACACGATCATCAAAGTCGCTAAAAAGCAATTTGGCGAAGAGCTAAACTACATCATAGAAGAAGATGAGAAACACCGCACTTTTAGACTGATCCACTCTGTGCTTGTGTGTGCTGATGATGATGAGAGGATCACAAGCGATCCGCATAATTTCATCGCACTCTCAAAGGCGAAAGAAGAATCAGGGAGCGATGTGAGCATAAATGATGAAATCCACCACGAAATAAGCCTAGAAAATATGAGTAGAAATGCTGTCAATATGCTTTTTAGCGATCTTGAATACCATATCCAGCGCACTATAGAAAACCAGCTTTTTGTAAGCTTTAAAGAAATGCTAGGCAAGCTTGTAAGTGGGCAAGTCATTGCCATTGATGAGCAAGAAAACACCTTTGTAGAGATCCAAGATATACGCGCAGTTTTGCCGCTAAAAAACCGCATTAAGGGTGAGAAGTTTAAGGTCAATGACACGATTAGCTGTATTGTAAAATTTGTGCGCTTCCAAAAAGATGGGCTGTATGTCGAGCTATCACGCACCACGCCCAAAATGCTTGAAGCTCTGCTAGAGCAAGAAGTCCCAGAGATTAAAGATGGCGAAGTGATTATCCAAAAGTGCGCTAGGATCCCGGGCGATCGTGCTAAGGTCGCTCTTTTTTCCACAAGTCCAAGGATTGACCCTATCGGCTCAAGTGTGGGGACAAGGGGCGTTAGGATCAATGCTGTAAGCCGCAAGCTTAATGGTGAGAATATCGATTGCATTGAGTATGCAGAAATCCCAGAGATTTTTATCAGCAAAGCCCTAGCTCCAGCACAAATCATCTCTGTAAAAATCCTAAGCAACACCGAAGAAGAGAAAAAAGCCCAAGTGCATATAATGAGCGATCAAAAAAGTAAGGCGATTGGCAAAAATGGTGTAAATATCCGTCTAGCGTGTATGCTTACAGGATTTGAAATCGAGCTTGTAGAGCTTATCAAAGACAAGCCACAAGATAGCGGAGAATCCACGCCTAAAGAGCAAAAGGTAGGAATTGATGCGCTAGAATCACTCTTTAAGGCATAGTCCCAAATAGCCCCAAGCGTGCGTGATTAAAGAATTTTTACAAAGTTGCATTATAATTTCAATCATTTTTTTACAAGGCTTTATGAATGGTAAAAACGATGTTTAGCTCTATTTTTGGCAGTAGAAACGACAAGCTTATCCGCGCTTATCAAAAGCGTGTAAATGCTATCAATGCCCTAGAATCCACTTTTGAGACATTAAGCGATGTAGAGCTGCAAGAGCGATTTAGCGCGTTAAAAACGCGTGTGCAAGACAATGGAGAAAGCCTAGAATCTGTGCTAAATGAGAGCTTTGCTATCACCAGAGAAGCAGCCAAGCGCACGCTTAATATGCGGCATTTTGATGTGCAGCTTATCGGTGCTATGGCGTTGCACGATGGGCGCATTGCCGAGATGAAAACAGGCGAGGGGAAAACCCTTGTCGCCACGCTTGCAAGCGCGCTTAATGCGCTAATGGGTGAGAGCGTGCATATCGTAACGGTCAATGACTATCTAGCCAATCGCGATGCGAACGAAATGCGTCCGTTGTATGAGTTTTTAGGATATAGCGTGGGGGTAATCACAGCTAGCGTTAGCGAAGAGGAGCGGCTAGCGATGTATGCGTGCGATATAGTCTATGGCACGAATAATGAATTTGGCTTTGACTATCTGCGCGATAATATGAAATACGATCTTGCCCAAAAGGTGCAGAAATCCCACTCTTACGCGATTGTCGATGAGGTGGATTCTATTTTAATCGATGAGGCAAGGACACCACTTATCATCTCTGGTCCGGTTAATCGCAAAATGGAGCATTACACTACGGCGGATTCTGTGGCAAAGCAGATGAAAGTCGAAGAAGATTTTACAATCGATGAAAAAAATCGCGTGATTTTAATCACAGAAGATGGCATTAAAAAGGCGGAAAAGCTCTTCAAAATCGAGAATCTATACAGCATAGAAAATGCCAGCTTATCACACCACCTAGATCAAGCCTTGAAAGCGAATTTTCTCTTTTTCAAAGATCAAGATTATGTGATCCAAGAAGGCGAAGTGGTGATTGTCGATGAATTTACGGGGAGATTATCGCAAGGCAGGCGATTTAGCGAGGGGCTGCACCAAGCCCTAGAGGCGAAAGAAAAAGTCGCCATTAAAGAAGAGAGCCAAACGCTAGCAGATATTACTTTCCAAAATTACTTCCGCTTGTATAGCAAGCTCTCTGGTATGACAGGCACAGCCCAGACAGAAGCAAGCGAATTTCTACAAATCTACAATCTCGAAGTTGTCTCAATCCCCACAAATCTCCCCGTGCAGCGCAAAGATCTCAACGATCTAATCTACAAAAGCGAGCGCGAGAAGTTTAATGCCGTGCTTGCTAAAATCACAGAGCTTTATGCCAAGGGGCAGCCTGTGCTTGTGGGCACAGCAAGCATTGAAAAAAGCGAGCTTTTGCACAATCTCCTAAAGCAAGCCAAAATCCCCCACACCGTGCTAAATGCCAAGCAGCATACAAAGGAGTCTGAAATCATCAAAGATGCAGGGCTTAAGGGGTCAGTTACCATCGCGACAAATATGGCAGGGCGAGGCGTGGATATTAAGATTGATGATGAAGTGCGCGATCTTGGGGGGCTTTATATCATCGGCACAGAGCGGCACGAGAGCAGGCGGATCGATAATCAGCTGCGCGGGCGATCGGGGCGGCAGGGCGATCCGGGGGTGAGTCAATTCTACTTAAGCTTAGAAGATGGCTTGCTAAGGATTTTTGGTAGTGATAAGCTTAAAGGCATTATGGAGCGACTTGGGCTAAAAGAAGGCGAGCATATAGAATCTGGACTTGTTACTCGCTCTGTGCAAAATGCGCAAAAAAAGGTCGAGAATCTGCATTTTGAATCCCGCAAGCACTTACTAGAATACGATGATGTCGCTAATGAGCAGCGCAAAAGTGTCTATAAATTCCGCGATGAATTGCTGGATTCTAGCTTTGATATGAGCGAACGAGTGGAGCAAAATCGCTTAAGTGCCTTGCAAGAGTGCCTAGATCAAGCCCAGATCAACGCCCAAGGCGATATGCAAGCGACTTTACAAGCACTTGAGCAGATTCTACAAGAAGAGTTTGGCTACCAGAATCTACGCCAAGAGCTAGGCGATGATATTGATGAAAGTAGCTTGCTTGATAGGGTTAATGCGCTTTTGCAAGTGCATTATGAAGAGAAAATGGCGGTAGCAGGAGAGAGCCGCAATGAGATTGAGCGCATTATTTATCTGCAAACGCTTGATACGCTCTGGCGTGAGCATCTCTACTCAATGGATACGCTAAAGACAGGGATCTCTCTGCGAGGCTATAACCAAAAAGATCCGCTTGTGGAGTATAAAAAGGAGAGTTACAGCCTTTTTATGGAGTTTATTGATCAGGTGAAGACCCAGGCGATAAAGACTCTGCACATTATCCAAATCAAAGAGCCAGAATCCACCAAAGCCCAAACACAAGAGGTTTTAAGCGATCTAGCCCAAACAAGCGATGAGCTACACTACAATAATCAAGCCATTGAGCAGAATTTGACCCAAGAGAATTTGGGGGGAGAATTTGGAGGAGGCTTTGGAGCAAAAAAGATCGCACGCAATGATCCTTGCCCTTGCGGCAGTGGGAAAAAATACAAGCTCTGCCACGGCAAAAGCGGACCAAAAAAGGGAATGCTAGCGCGATAATGGACACTTCTAACCAGAATCCACTTTTGAATCCTACCAATACTGCTGCTAGCCCTGCTGATACAAGCCGCGCTGCTGCCCAAACCGCCCAAGCTCCACACATTACCCAAACTGCCCAAACTACCTCCAAAACCCCTACCCACGCTCCCACGCTATCCATTGTCAAATTTCTGCATAAGAAATTTTTGCGTTTTGATAAAAGCCAGCCCTTTATCTCTATCACAGCGATTTTGGCGTTTTTGGGCATTGGGGTTGGCGTGATGGTGCTAATTGTGGCTATGGCGATTATGAATGGTATGAGCAAGGAGTTTGAGAAGCGACTCTTTGTGATGAGCTATCCGCTTACGATATTTTCACTAAAGCAGCAGGGCATTTCGCAAGAGCTGGTGCAAGAGCTTGAACAGCAGTTTCCTGCGCTACACTTTAGCCCCTATCTTTACACTCAAGCAGTTGCTAGGGTCAATGGCTCGATGGAGGCAGCGGTGCTTTTTGGCGTGTATCCAGACAAAGAAGCTAGGATAAATCCAGTGTTTGATGTGGCGTTGCCACTAGAATCTAGACAGGAGTTTGCAAAAGATAAATTTTCGCTTATCATTGGCAAATCTATAAGCGATGCGCATTTGCTATCATCAGGGGATAAAATCACGCTTTTTTTCACAAATCTTGAGCCAGCGGGGCTTATCCTTAGCCCTACTATGAAGCGATTTAGTGTAGCAGGTGTGTTTAGCTCTGGGATTAGCGGGTATGATTCTGCCTATATGTATGCCAATCTCTCTGCTCTTGCCGCTATTAAAAAGCTCCCACAAGGCTTATATGATGGTGTGCATATTTACTCTAAAACACCTATGCAAGATAAGCCAAAACTGCGTGAGTATTTGGAGCAAAGAGAGCTTTATCACATTGGTATAGAGGGATGGTGGGAGCGTAATAGCAATTTGTTTGCCGCGATGGATTTGGAGAAAAATGTTTTATTTATCGTGCTTATGCTTATTATTCTTATGGCAAGTTTAAATATCATTAGCTCGTTGCTTATGGTGGTGATGAATCGTAGGAAAGAAATCGCCTTGCTTTTAAGCCTAGGGGCTAGTGCTGCTGAAGTGCGCAAAAGCTTTTTTTTGCTTGGGATAACTATCGGGCTTGGTGGGATTGTGTTTGGCGTGGTGCTAAGTGGCGTGGTGTTGTTTGTGCTAGATACTTTTCCCATTATCACGCTGCCAGCAGATGTTTATGGGGTCAGCAAACTTCCTCTAGATGTGAGTGTGTTTGATTTTTGCGCGACTTTGGTGGGGGCGGTGTGTATTGTGTGCTTTTCATCGTATTATCCAGCCAAAAAGGCAGCCCAAATTGATGCGCTTAGCGTTTTGCGCAATGAATGAGAATGTTTAAGGTCTTTTACTAAACTTTAAGCACAAAAAGCATACCATACGCGCACTTCTAATTTACATTTGAGTGGTCTTTTCTGGATTCTTGTGAGAGTTTGTAAGCCATCATTGCAGTTAGAGAATCTACTTTCTGGAGATAAAATGAAAAGTATCTATGTCGGCAATCTCCCTTACTCTACGACAAATGAGCAGATGATCGAACTATTTGGGCAATTTGGTGCTGTAAGCTCTGTGAAGCTTATCAATGATAGAGAGACCGGTAGGGCAAAGGGCTTTGGCTTTGTAGAAATGGAAGATGAAGAAGCTCTAAAGGCTATTAGTGCGCTTGATAACACGGAGTTTATGGGCAGAAAACTTCGTGTCAATGAAGCTAATCCACGCCGACCATAACTTATCCACTACTTTTACCAGCGGGCATAGCGTGGGGGCTAGAATCTACATTATCCACGGCTTTGACTCGAATCCCAATAAGAATTGGTTCCAATGGCTAGTTGGAGAGCTTGTTGGGCGTGATATTTATGCTAAGGTGCTGTGCCTACCTACTCCAGAAAATCCAAATCCTAGCGAATGGACACGGGCTATTTCCGCGCAGGTGCGTGGTGATGGGGAGCTTGATGAGCGTGTTTATTTTGTCGCTCATAGTTTGGGTTGTATAGCTACTTTGCGCTTTATTGAGAGTTTGGATTCTAGTGTGCGTGTTGGTGGCGTGGTGCTTGTCTCTGGATTTTGTGAAGAGCTGCCGACTTTACCAGAACTCTCATCATTTGTAGAATCCCCTTTGCAGAGCGAGAAAATCAAGCAAATCGTGCGGCATAGAGTTGTGATTAGTGCGCGTGATGATGTGATTGTGCCTTTTAGCTTGAGTGAGAATCTAGCAGAGCTAATTAGCGCGGACTTCATCGCTAGAGATCAGGGCGGGCATTTTATGGATATTGATGGATTTAGAGAGCTGCCTTTAGTATATGAGACATTGCTTGAGCAAATTCGCGCTAATAATGATTGAGCTATTTGTTGTAAATTAGTGTTTCTAGGGCTTGTTGCGTGCTGATTGTGTGTAGCTCTTGCTGCTTGACTTGCGCACTACTGAGTCGCTTCCATACAAAGCTTTTGCCAAGGATATGGTAGCTATCTAGGGCAAAATCCAAGTGTAAATCGCCATTTGGCAGGATCCTGCCTTTTGTGTAGTAGGTCGAACCATTTTGGAAATTATATGAAGTGCCGCTGTGGAGATCTGTGCCATCTATGGCGAGATCTTGCAGAAAAATCACTTCTTTATCAAGCCGTTGTCGCAAAGTCTTATCTGGGTTATACACATCGTGTTTGGCTGGGCTGTTGTCGAGATTTTTTACGCCATAGGCAAATAGCTTGCCATTGTGAGCAAATACATACACATACCCTCCTCTAAAGTTAAGAAAATCAGGCACTTGATAGAATCCTTCTAGGCAAGATGTCAAGATCTGCTTATAAGCACACTGGCTAAAAGTGGATTCTGTGGAGGGCTGCGTAGCTATTGCATTGACACACAACAGACAAATACAAAACCACAATCGCACGCTAATTACAGCCTAGGATCTAGTAGATCAATGGGGACTTTTACCACGCTTTTATAGACAGATTTTGCCCCTATGGATTCTGCTCCAAGCCCACCAGAATGCACATCATAAGGGAAAAACACTGCAAGCATTCCAGCACTAAGATGAAGGGTTGAGCTGTGCTTTGGTGGGTGGTAGGTGATAAGATCTTTTTCTGCATTGTAGGGGTCTTTTATCACACAATCACTAGCCACAGCTATGGAAAATATCTCTTCGCCTTTGATGACTAGCTGCACATCGACATAGCGTTTATGTGTCTCGTAAAATGCTTGGGAAGAGTGTTTTAGGCAGTAGGATTGCTCGATCGCAAATGCTCCAGAATCTAAATCAACTTTATGCTCACCTGTGGTAGCAAGGATACGATCAAACTCACAACTTCCCTCTTTGCTTGCTGCAAGTAAATATGCGTAGATACCTTGCAGATCTTTGGCGGCAAACATCGCGCACATATCACTAAGCTTGCCGATGATTGCCATTATCCACCTTTATGGGATAAGCCACTGCATATAAAAAGCAATAGCGTAAGTGAAAAGCCCAATACCAATCACAAGTAAAATGGAGTATTTCACCGTGAAGCGGAAGAGCTCGGATTCTTTCCCAGCTAGCCCCACTGCCGCACAAGCGATAGCGATACTTTGTGGGCTTATCATTTTCCCTACAACACCACCCACAGAGTTTGCTGCAAGGAATAGGACTTCGCTGATACCAAGCTGCTGGGCGGTTAGCTGCTGCAATGTGCCAAAGAGTAGGTTAGAGCTTGTATCGCTTCCTGTTAGGAAGACCCCTATCCAGCCAACAATAGGCGAGAAGAATGCGAAAGCATTGCCTGTTTGCGCGAGAGCTAGGGCAAGTGTAGCAGAGATCCCGCTGTAATTAGATACAAACGCAAAGCCCACGACCAAAGCGATAGTGAAAATCGCCCATTTCATCTCATTAAGCGTCTCACCAAAGGTCGCCACCGCTGTGCTAAGTTTAATGCGCAAAAGCGGGATAGTGATAAGAGCTACGATTAGGATCGATGTCCCCGTGGCGTTGATGATAGGAAGCTCAAAGAGTGATTTCACCGCCTTTGCTTCTTTGACAGCTGGCTCAACTTGGATCACTTCTTTTAGACTTGCGAAGTCAAATTTCAGCACGCTAGCAGCTAGGATTCCAGCTTCTTGTGCGATTTCACCTGTGGAGAGCTTGCCTCCTGCACCGACAAATAAGTCTTTAAACCACCCAGCTGTCCAGATCAAAATCACGCCAATAAGTAGCACAAATGGCAGCCACGCAAGCACGATGTCTTTGGTGCTGTGTTTTTTCACCTCTAGCGTAGAGCTACTGCCCACGGATTCATCAAATTTGAAGATATTTTTAGGCTGCCAGAATCGCAAAAACACCGCCACACAGATGATAGAAACAACTGCTGAAGCAATATCTGGCAACTCTGGTCCGCTATGCACCGCTGTCAAATACTGCACGATAGCAAAGCTTCCCCCAGCCACCAAAGCTACGGGCCAAGTCTCTTTCACGCCCTTAAAGCCATTCATCAAAAATACTAAGAAAAATGGCACAAAAAGTGAGAGCGGTGGGAGCATATGCCCAGCCATCGCAGAAATCTCAATAGCAGGCACATTGACTGCCCCAGCCATCGCAGTGATTGGCACACCCACGGCACCAAATGCCACAGGCGCAGTGTTGGCAATCAGGCATAGCCCCGCGGCATAGAGCGGGCGAAGCCCAAGTCCCACAAGCAGGGCAGCGGTAATTGCCACAGGTCCGCCAAAGCCAATCGCCCCTTCCAAAAACGCGCCAAAGCAAAATCCTATCAAAATCACTTGGATTCTTTGATCTGGCGTGATAGCGATGATAGATTCTCGCAAAATATCAAAATACCCAGATTTCACCGTGAGCTTGTAGAGAAAAATGGCAGCAATAATGATCCAAGCAATGGGCCACAACCCATAAAACGCTCCATAGCCGAAGCTCCACAGAGCCTTATCCATAGGCATTTCATAGACAAAGACTGCGATGATAATCGCACTTAGCACGGTTAAGAGCCCAGCCCACTGCCCTTTAAGCTTTAGCACAAGCAGTGAGATGAAAAATACAGCGATAGGTATAAGCGCGACAAGCGCACTTAGCCAAGGATTTCCTAGTGGGTCATAGATTTGATTCCACATACTTACCTCCTTAATGATTTGAAAATGTCCCAAACTTTAGCATATTTCACAAGGTGGGACAACGCTTTAGTGTATAAAAATGTGTAGAATCTTCCACAATGTGGAAGAAACTTAACACTTTGTCAAAAGTGGATTCTAGTGGATTCTACCAGCTAAAGCCCCCACCGACTTTCACAAGCAAGTAGCTAGGCACAGAAATCCCAGAGCCAGCGATCTCTTGGCTTAGGTGGAGATTGCTCTGCACGGCTATATCTAAGAATCCAAGCAGATTGATCCCACCGGTTAAAATCATACCTTCATCGCTATTGTTGCGGAAGTCATACATCGCTCCAAGGCGCAAATCAAAATATTTAAGATCAATTAGCACCCCGCCGCCTGCCATTTGCGATTTAGGGCGCGCGAGTGAAATAGTGTCATTAGGCATTAGGTCAATATCCCCTGCTAGCACGATTTTGTCATTAAGCCAGCCATAGCTCACCCCTGCGCGTAGCTGGGTGTTGAGCTTTGTCATCGCACCGCTTTTCACATCGGTTTTAATTTTTGGCATATTGAGATTTTTTGCCACAAAGCCTAGAGTAAGATTTTTGGCAAATCGAGGGGCGTATGCTAGCCCCGCATCAATCCCAAAGGTGTGGGTCTGTGCGATTCCATCAAAAGTTGGCGTGATATTTTGGCTAATGCTATTAAAGTCCCCTTCTTTATGATACAAATACCCTGTCCCAAAGATATATTTCGCTGCTAAGCCCACAGCAATATCGCCAAGTGGTGTTTCAAACAAATGCCCATAGCCTAAAGGCACTTCTACGATCCCCACACTTCCAGCACTTAGCTGGTGTTTTGCCTGAGCACTTAGGACAGAAGATTTATCAAAGTCTCCTTTATTTGCCGTGCCCAAGATGATATTGCCATCGCCAAATTCAACTTTAAGCTCACTGCTTCCGTTTTGGATAATGATTTGATTATGCGTAGGGTCGATTCTAGCGGTAGCACTCATATACGCACTAGGCATAAGCCCAAAACTTATCGTCCCACGCGATTTTTTGGAGCCGATGTTGATCACTACGCCATTTTGTGTGCTTAGAGAAAAGTCATTTTTATTGATCATTTCATTAAGCGTGGTCATATCTTTGACAAAGCGATTAAGTGAAGGGTCATTGCTTGTCATAAGTGTGAAGCCGCCCATATTTTGCAAGAGAGAATCTAAACTCATATCCCCCTTTTGCGCAGAGTCCAAAAGCCCGCCGATATTCTCTGGCGTAAGCCCATCGACAAGCCCTTCTAGCAGCCCCAAAGAGCCGGATTGATCAGGGTGCTTTTGCGCAGTGTCTTTAATGGATTCTTGCAAGTCGTGCTTAATGTCCTCAAGGGCTTCTGGGTGCTTTTGTAGCTCTTGTAGAATCTGCTCGGTGGTTTGTCCGCTTCCGGGTGTGATGGTTATGCCGTTTTGGGTAGCGACACCTTCAAGGTAGTCTTTCATAGAATTTTCATCTTTCATACCCATACCCTCTAGCACTTCGCCAAAAATCCCTAGATTGCCCGGGTCAAACTTCTTCGCTCCTGCTGCACGGAATCCTGTCCCTGCTTGTATCGTTACTGCGCCGCTAAAGAGATCTGCTAGCTTGTTTGGCATATTTTGGAGATTTTCTACATCAATAGAAGCGGCACGCGAGAGATTGGTCTCTTTATAGCCTAGCCCAAAGCTATAGGCAAAGCCGGATTTTTTGTTCATCGCAAGGAGAGCTGGGTTGTAATACAAAGCCCATTGTGAGTTTTTGAGTGCGACACCAGCTCCACCAATCCCAGCAGAGATATTGCCCATTTGTCCAAACTCTAGCGCACTAAGAGTGCTAGAGCCTAGCAGAAGTGATGTGATAAGTGATAAGTTAGAGAGCTTCATTCTATCTCCTTAGATTCTAGGGGTGGATTTGTCAAATCGTTCATTTAGCGCAAAGTTTTAAGCAATAAATGAGCCACTATCGACATTGCGCTCTTTTAGGATCTCGGCGACCAAAAATGCAAGCTCGATTGCCTGCGTGGCATTGAGTCTAGGATCGCATTGTGTAGAGTAGCAAGTCGCTAGATTTGCTTCAGTGATAGCTTGTGAGCCACCTACGCATTCTGTAACATCTGCGCCGGTCATTTCTAGGTGGATTCCGCCTGCGATACTACCGCAAGCCTTATGGATAGCAAAAAAGCTTTTAACCTCGCTTAGGATTTTATCAAACGCGCGTGTTTTGTAGCCATTGCTAGCTTTGATTGTGTTGCCATGCATTGGGTCGCAGCTCCACAAAATCGCGCGCCCCTCTTTATGCACACTCTCCAAAAGCTTGGGGAAGTTTTTTTCTATCAAATTTGCTCCCATACGCACGATGAGGTTGAGTCTGCCTTGCTCATTGCGTGGGTTTAGAATATCACAGATCCCTAAGATCTCATCTTTTGTCGCATTGGGACCGATTTTTACGCCCACAGGGTTCTCCACACCACGCAAAAACTCCAAATGCGCTCCGTGAAGATCGCGCGTGCGCTCACCTATCCATAGCATATGCGCGCTGCAGTCATACCATTTGCCACTTAGACTATCTTGCCGCACAAGCTGTTCTTCGTAGTTTAGCAGCAGGGCTTCGTGGCTTGTGTAGAACTCTGTGGTTTTCAGTGTGGGGGTGTTGCTAGAGTTGATCCCGCAAGCATTCATAAAGCCTAGGGCTTGGGTTATGGACTCTGCTAGCTCTTCATATTTCTGCCCTAGCGGATTAGACTTGACAAAGTCGAGATTCCAGCGATGCACTTCATTAAGATCTGCTAGCCCACCGCTAGCAAAAGCGCGCAGGAGATTGAGTGTGGCAGAGCTTTGGTGATAGGCTTGTAGCATTCTTTGTGGGCTTGGCTCTCTGGCATTATCATCAAAGGTTAGGGCATTGATAATATCGCCGCGGTAGCTTGGCAGACTCTCGCCATTAACCTCTTCAAAATCCGCGCTTCTAGGCTTGGCAAACTGCCCTGCCATACGACCGACTTTGATGATAGGGCAGCTCCCTGCAAATGTCAAAATCGCGCCCATTTGGATAATGAGCTTAAACAAATCGCGTATCCCAGAGCCGCTAAACTGCGAGAAGCTCTCCGCGCAATCGCCCCCTTGCAGCAAAAATGCCTTGCCTTGCTGGGCTTGGGCGAAGCGGGCTTTGAGCATTCTTGCTTCTCCGGCAAAGACTAGCGGCGGGTAGGATGCTAGCTCTTTTTCAGTGGATTCTAGTGCGGCAGTGTCTTTATAGATAGGCACTTGCTTAATGGGAAAGCTACGCCAAGAGCGTCTGTCCCAAGCTTTTGTGTGAGACTGTGTTTGCTGCGCCATTTCATAACCTTAGATTCTAAAAGTGGATTCTAGTGCTAAAAGTGAGTGTGTATTGTAGCACACTAGAATCTATACTGCACAAGTAGTGAGATAAACATCAGCACAAAGACTACCACTACCATAAGCCGCACGAGTTTTGCACCTTTTTGTAATGCGAGCTTTGAGCCTAGATAGCCACCAAGCATATTACACGCGATAAGCGGGAGAGCGAGCAGGTAGATCACACTGCCTCCTAGGATAAAGGCGATTAAGCTGCCAAGCCCAGAGCCTAGGTTGATAAGCTTCGCGCAGCCACTTGCATAGAGCAGATCCATACGCAATATCGCGTAAAATCCCAGTATGAGAAAGCTCCCCGTCCCCGGACCAAAGTAGCCATCATAAAAGCCTATGCCAAGTGATAAAAGCGGCGTGATGAGAAAAATGTCTTTTGAGCAAAAGTGGATTCTACCTTGATGAAACCTTTTAGGCATAAGCGCGAGCAGTGCGGCTAGGGGGAGCAGAAGCAAAATGATGTTTTTAAGCGTGCTGTCGCTTGTGAGTAGCACGACTTTTGAGCCGATATACGCGCCAAGAGTGGAAAAGACAATGCCCACTAGCACGATACGCCATAAAACTTTCTTGTGCGTGATGAAATTCCAGCTTGCAATCGCGGTGCCAAAGACTACGATAAATTTATTTGTCCCAAGTGCTAGGTGAGGTGGGATCCCTGCTAGAAGCAAGCTAGGCGTGGAGATGAAGCCCCCACCCCCAGCGATAGAATCCACAAAGCCAGAGATGAAAAATGCCACGCAAAGTCCAAGCAGCACCCACTCCCACTGCGCTCCAAGATATAGGCTAAAATCTAGCATCAACACTCCTAGAATCCATTATGTTAGCTTGTAATTTGCGATAGAGATTGTCATAGACTTTGCTATAATCGCGATTTTGGATTCTAGCCTATTTTAGCTGAATGGGCGTTTATTATAAGGAGTGTGTGATGATGATTGATGAGTTGCTTTTAGAGAAGTTGCAGAAGCTTGCGATGATTGATTTAAGCCAAGAAGAAGCCGCAGAGGTGGCGAGCAATCTTAATGAGATTTTAGGCTTTATCGATAATCTCTCAAGTATCAATACTGATGATATAGCTTTAAGCACCAATGCCAAGACCCCCTTGCGCGATGATGTGCCTAAAGATTCTAATGTCGCTTTAAATGTGCTAGAAAATGCCCCTAAAGCTCAAGATGGGTTTTTCATCGTGCCAAAGATTATCTAGTAGCCTAGAATCCACTTTTGTAGAGAATACTATGCAAGATTACATAGAAATCATCGGCGCAAGAGAGCATAATCTCAAAAATATCCACCTAAAAATCCCCAAAAATAAGCTTGTAGTCTTTACCGGGCTTAGCGGCAGCGGCAAAAGCACTCTTGCCTTTGATACGCTCTATGCTGAAGGGCAGCGGCGGTATATCGAGTCGCTATCCAGCTATGCTAGGCAGTTTTTAGACCGCGTGGGCAAGCCTAGTGTGGATAAGATTAACGGGCTAACGCCAGCTATTGCAATTGATCAAAAAACCACGAGCAAAAACCCTCGCTCCACCGTTGGCACGATCACAGAGATTTATGACTATCTGCGCTTGCTCTATGCGCGAGTAGGCACGCAGCACTGCCATTTGTGCGATAAGCCTATATCCTCTATGACTTCTAGCGATATTATCGCCCAAGTCCTAGCTCTGCCAAGCGAGGCTAAAATGCTGATTTTAGCCCCAATCGTGCGAGAGAAGAAGGGCAGCTTTGCAGATAAGATTCAAGAATTGCGGCAAAAGGGCTTTGTGCGTGCGTATATCGATGGCGTGATGGTGCGACTTGATGAGGAGATCACCCTTGCTAAGACCAAAAAGCATAGTATAAAAATCATCATCGATAGAGCCCAAAACTCCCAAGAAAACGCCCCGCGCATAGCCCAAGCCGTGGAGAAAGCCCTGCAAGAGTCCTTTGGCGAGGTGGAGATAGAATACACCCTTGATGATAAGCATCACTTAATCCACTATTCCGAGCATTTTGCTTGTTTTGATTGTAAGGTGAGCTTTGAGCCGCTTGAGCCTTTGAGCTTTTCTTTCAACTCGCCTAAGGGGGCGTGTGAGAGCTGCTCGGGGCTAGGGAGTAAATATAGCATTGATTTGAAAAAGATTTTAAACACTTCTTTGCCGCTCAATGATGGCGGGATAAAGGTCATCTTTGGCTTTAATCGCAACTACTATGCCGAGCTATTTAAGGCATTTTGCAAGCAATATGGCATAGATAGCACAAAAAGCTTTGATGAGCTAGATAAAACCAAGCAAAACACCCTGCTCTATGGCGGTAGTGAAGAAGTGGAGGTTATTTGGCGTAATAGCACGCTAAAACGCCCGTGGAAAGGGATTTTGCAAATCGCGTATGATATGTTTAAAGATGAGCGAGATTTACACGACTATATGAGTGAAAAGCCCTGTGATGCGTGCGGGGCAAACCGCTTGAAGCGCGAGTCTCTTAGCGTGAAAATCGCAGATAAAGGCATAGGCGATGTGATCACTATGCCCATTGAAGAGAGCTATGCATTTTTTGCCAATGAAAAAAACTTCGCCTATTTAAGCAAGCAGCAGAGCTTCATCGCCGCGCCGATTTTGCGCGAGATTATAGAACGGCTGTTTTTCTTAGTCGATGTGGGGCTAGGCTATCTTACCTTGCGCCGCGATGCACGCACAATAAGCGGAGGGGAAAGCCAGCGCATACGCATAGCCAGCCAGATAGGAAGCGGACTTACAGGCGTGCTGTATGTGCTAGATGAGCCAAGCATAGGACTCCACGAGCGCGATACGCTAAAGCTGATTAAAACACTGCGCAACTTGCAAGAAAAGGGCAATTCTGTCATCGTTGTAGAGCACGATAGAGAGACGATTTTGCACGCGGATTTTATTGTCGATATTGGTCCGGGGGCTGGGGCTTTAGGCGGAGAGGTGATTTATAGCGGGGATTTAGCCGGTATGCTAGAGTCTAGCACGCTTACCGCCGAGTTTATCAACCGCAAGCGCGACATCTCCTACCAAACTAATCGCAAAAAAGAGCAGTGGCTCTCTATCAACAATGTCTCCATTAACAATATCAAAAACCTTAGCACCAAAATCCCACTGCAAAACTTCGTATGTGTTACAGGTGTGAGCGGTAGTGGGAAGAGCTCTTTGATCTTGCAAACCCTACTGCCCGTAGCCCAAGAGATGTTAAACAATGCGAGAAAAATCAAAAAATGCGATGGCGTGGAGATTGTAGGGCTAGAGCATTTGGATAAAGTGATTTATCTAGATCAAAGCCCCATAGGTCGCACCCCAAGGAGCAATCCAGCCACCTACACAGGCACGATGGACGAGATCCGTGCGATTTTTGCCCAGACAAAAGAGGCAAAAATCCTAGGCTTTGGGGTATCGCGCTTTAGCTTCAATGTGCGAGGAGGGCGGTGCGAAAAATGCCAAGGAGAAGGGGAAATCACCATAGAAATGCACTTCTTGCCAGATGTGCTAGTCAAGTGCGATCTCTGCCAAGGCAGCAAATACAACGCCCAAACCCTGCAAGTCAAATACAAAGGCAAGTCCATAGCCGATGTGCTAGCAATGAGTGTAGATAGCGCGTGTGAGTTTTTCGCCAAGATCCCTAGAATCCACCAAAAGCTAAAGACCTTGCAAGATGTGGGGCTAGGCTATATCACCCTAGGGCAGAATGCCACGACACTAAGCGGCGGCGAGGCGCAGCGGATCAAGCTTGCTAAAGAGCTAAGTCGCAAAGACACTGGACGCACACTCTATGTGCTAGATGAGCCAACTACCGGGCTGCATTTTGGCGATGTGGATCGGCTCACAAAAGTGCTGCATCATCTCGTAGAGCTGGGCAATAGCGTGATTGTAGTCGAGCATAATTTGGATTTGATAAAAAACGCGGATTATATCATCGATATGGGACCTGAAGGCGGCGATAGGGGCGGAGAAGTGATCCTAGCAGGCGATGTCCCAAGCATTGTCAAAGCTGCGCCAAAATCACGCAGCTACACGGCAAAATTTTTAGCCAAAGAGCTAAAAGAGAGCAAGAAGTAAAAGTGGATTCTAGGGGGTGCGATTCAGTCTTGGGTGAGCAATGCGATTGATTGCGCTATTTTTAGGACAACCGCAGACCTCTAGTCTTGCTCTGCCCTAAAAATAGCGTAAAACAACCACAGTCCCCACCACAAAGCGCAGCTTCTTTAGAAAACAAGCGAAGCGGTGCAAGGCGAAGCCGCAGCAGGTTTCTTTAGTAATCCTTAGAATCGTGTTTTTCCAAAAGGGACTTCGCTCCTAGAATCCACTTTTACACTAGCAGCGTTTTATCGTCATTGCGAGCCGCTGCGGTAGCGGCGGCGTGGCAATCCATTGGCATTCCACTAGAATCCACTTTTGATAATCCACCGCTAAGGCACAAACACAAAGATACAAAAAGTGGATTCTAGCTTTTAGCCTTGCTTCAGTCCCTAGAATCCGCTTTTGTGTTTTTTTTGTGTTATGGATCGCCACGCTTTGCTAGCGCAAAGCTCGCGATGACAGAAAAAAGCAGTGGATTGCTTTGGTCGCTTTGCTCCCTCGCAATGACAGGGGATATATGACAAGAAAAAGGGGCGTTTTCACAAAAGTCGGCGTTTTTCAAAAAGTGGATTCTAGGGATTAGGCAAGAATGGTAAAAGCTAGAATCCACTTTTGAAATGGATTGCCACGCGGTGCAAGCGGTGCTGCCAATGACAGAAAAGAGCTTTTTTAAAAAGCTTGTTTTATTTCACAAAGCTTGCTTTACTTCCGCGCGATTCTAAGGGTTGCGGTGGGGCTGTGGTAGCTTTGCGGCTTATGGTAAAGGTTAGCGACTTAGCGTTCGTGCCTTTGCCATAAGCCGCAACACTGCCGCATTGCTCACCCAAAGCTGAATCGCTTTAGAAAAAGTGGATTCTAGGGGCTAGGATCTACTTGAGATCTGCCCAGCTATCACCTAGTGAAATAGTGGATTCTAGCGGGATAGCTAAGGGATAGATAGTATCCATAATATGCGCGATTTCTTTGGCGGATTCTAAGGCGTTTTGTTTGGGTAGCTCGAAAATTAGCTCATCATGCACTTGCAAAAGCATAGCGATATTTGAGCCTTGTATATGGCTATGGATTTGTAGCATAGCCATTTTGATAAGATCCGCCGCACTGCCTTGGAAGATCGTATTGACTCCTTCGCGCAGATAATTTGCACGCATAAAATCTGTGGCATAGCTAAAGTCAAAATACCGCCTATGCCCTAGCAGCGTCTGCGCATAGCCATTGTGCAAGATCTCTTGCTCTTTGGATTGTAAAAAGGCTTTGACCGAGGGGAAAAAGTCAAAATAGCTTTGGATATAGGATTTTGCTTCGCTAAAGCTTATATCTAGCGTTTGGGATAATTTCCGCGCACCCATACCATAGATAAGCCCAAAATTTATGCTCTTAGCAATATGCCGCTTCTCTTGCGCTTGCTCTGGGGAAAACAAAATGCTAGCAGTTTGCAAATGTATATCTAGCCCCTTGCAAAACGCCTCTATCAGCGCAGAGTCCTGTGAAAAATGCGCGAGCAATCGCAGCTCAATTTGCGAGTAGTCAATTGAAAGCAGCGTGTAGTCATCACTCTTAGCACGGAATCCCGCGCGGATCAGCCTGCCTTGCTCGCTACGCACGGGGATATTTTGGAGATTGGGATTTTTAGAGCTTAGGCGTCCTGTGGCGGTGCCACTTTGCAAAAATGAAGTATAAATCCTGCCATTATCATTATGCTTTAAAAGCGGCTCTACATAGGTGTTTTTCAGCTTGCTTATCTCTCTATATTCTAGGATTTTAGGGATCACAGGGTGGGCATTTAGCAGGGCTTGCAAGGTCTTTTCATCAGTGCTATATCCGCCTTTAATCTGCCTTTGAGCCTTTAGCCCAAGCTTGTCAAAAAGCATAGATCCTAGCTGCTTGGGGGAGTTGAGATTAAAGACATCATTGCAAAGGGTGAAAATCTCTTGCTCTAGGGCTAGAAGCTCCTTGCTAAAGCGGGCTAAAAGTGCCTGAAAATACTCCGTGTCAATGCTAATCCCACAGCCCTCCATTTCCATAAGCACTTGGATAAAGGGAAATTCTAAGTCGTGAGCTAGGGCGTTTAGGTGGCTTAGATTTTTGGATTCTAGGGCGTGAGTGATGACATAAAAGAGCCTAAAGCTAGCAGCCGCATCTTCTGCGGCATACTCTGTGGCAGATTCTATGGAGACTTGGGAGAAGTCTTGCTTACCGCCTAGCGCATCGCTAAAGCTAATCATTGTGTGATTAAACCACTTGTGCATTTGCTCATCTAAGCCTACCTTGCTCGCACTATCATAGAGCCACGCCAAAATCATAGAGTCATAAATCTCGCGCTTTGGGCTTATGCCTAGCTTTTTGGCGATCTGCAAGTCGTATTTGAGATTATGCCCGATAAGTGGGTAAGAGAAAAGTAGCTCTAAAGCCGCCTTTGTATCTGCTAGAGAGAGCTGGCTTGGTGCGCCTAAGTAGGTGTGTGCCACAGGGACATAGTAGGCATTTTCTCCATCAAAGCAAAAGCTAAAGCCCACAAGCTCTGCCTTTCTTGTATCAAGCCCTGTGCTTTCGCAATCATAGGCGATTTTGGTGTCTTTGGGCAGGGGGGCTAGCAGGGCTTGGATCTCTTCTAGTCTCCACAATGTATGGGCGGTGTAGTGGAATTGTGCAGAAGTGGATTCTAGGGGCTGTGTGGGCTGGGCTTTGGGCTTTGAAGCGGCTTCGTGTTTGACATTCATCGGCTCGCCCGAGAGTCGCTGGATTATTTTGGTAAATTCATAGCGAGTTAGCTCATCGAGGATTAAAAGTAGCGGGTTTTTCTCCGGCATAGCAAGAGCTTGGAAATCCACATCTAAGGGCAGATCTTTGACAAGGCTTACAAGCTTTCTGCTAAGAAGTGCGCTAGGCTTTTGCTCTTTTATCGTGTGGGCTAGTCGCTTGCCAATGACTGCTTCTAGCTCATCTTCTCTAGCATACATCGCATCAAGTGAGCCAAAATGCTCTAGTAGCTTGCACGCACTCTTTGCGCCTATGCCCTTAATGCCCGGGACATTATCGCTTGTATCGCCAACTAGGCTTTGATAGTCGATAAACAAATGCGGTGGCACGCCAAATTTCTGCTGGCACTGCTCTTGTCTAATTTCTACTTGCCGCACCGGATCAATTAGTGATACTTCATCATCAATAAGCTGGTAGAGATCTTTATCGTGGCTGATGATATGCGTGCGTATGCCTTTTGCCTTTGCTATGTGGGCTAAAGAGGCGATCACATCATCGGCTTCATAGCCCTCTTTTGCAATTTTTATGAGCTGCATTTTCTCAATCCACTCAATGGCAATAGGCAGCTGCAAAAGCAGCTCTTGGGGCGTTTCTTGGCGATTTGCCTTGTAGTCTTTATAAATGTCCTTGCGGATATTTCGCCCCCCACTCTCTAGGGCAAAGACAATATAGTCGTGTGGATTACTTTTATAAAGCTTCATAATGAGATTGGCAAAGCCGGTAAGCAGCCCCGTGGGGAAGCCTTGGGAGTTTTGCAAGGGCGGGAGCGCGTAAAAACTACGGAAGAAAAATCCAAATGTATCAACAATAATGAGCTTTTGCATAATGAGCCTTTGTGCGATAGTCAAAGCAAAAGTATAACTAATTTGCGTATGGGTATCTAAGCTGCAATGATGAGCATTTACTAGAATCCACTTTTGATATAGCGCAAATCTAAACTAATCCTAATGCCAAACTAGCTAGAATCCAGCGGAGTTTATAAATAGCAAAGAAGGAGTAAAAATATGGGCTACACACATCTACATCTTCATACAGAATACTCTATGCTTGATGGTGCTAATAAGCTAGAGGTGCTTGCCAAACGCTTAAAAAGCCTTGGTATGACAAGTGTCGCTATGACTGATCACGGCAATATGTTTGGCGCGATTGACTTTTATACCAAGATGAAAAAGCAGGGCATACTGCCAATCATAGGGCTTGAAGCCTATTTGCACAATGCCGATGAGCTAGGGGATAAAAGCTCCAAATCCCGCTACCACTTATGTCTGTATGCCAAAAATGAGCAAGGCTATAAGAATCTAATGTATCTTAGCTCCCAAGCTTTTATCCACGGATTCTACTATCACCCACGCATTACAAAAAAGCTCCTAAGAGAGCATAGTCAAGGGCTGATCTGCTCATCTGCCTGCCTTGCAGGGGAGGTGAATTTCCACTTAAACTTAAGCGAGAGAAACTTGAAATACGGCGCAGGGGGCTATGAAGCGGCTAAAAGAGTCGCTCTAGAGTATAAAGAGATTTTTGGCGATGATTTTTACCTAGAGCTTATGCGCCACGGGATCCCCGAGCAAGTAGCCATAGATTCTCATATATTGCGCTTAAGCAAAGAATGCGGGATCAAGATCATCGCTACTAATGATGCCCACTATCCTACGCGCGATGATGCGGAGTTCCAAGAGGTGGCGATGTGTATCGGTATGGGGCGCACTCTACAGGATAAAGGTCGCTTGCGCCATAGTGTGAAAGAATTTTATGTCAAAAGCGAGCAAGAAATGGCAAGGCTTTTTGCCGATGTGCCACAAGCCTTAGAAAACACCCAAGAGATCGCGCGAAAATGCGCGGATTTTAGCATTGATCTAAAAGATGAGAAAAGCAACCCCCCAACTCCACCGACTTTCAAATTTACCCAAGAATACGCCAAAGCTGAAGGGCTAGACTTTGAAAACGATGAAGAATACTTCATCTACAAATCCAAGCAAGGGCTAGAAAAACGCTTGCAAAATATCCCAGAAGAGAAGCACCAAGAGTATCGCGAGAGGCTTGAGTATGAAATGGAGATTATCGCAAAGATGAAATTCCCCGGCTATATGCTCATTGTGTGGGATTTCATCAATCAAGCTAAGAAAATGGGCATACCCGTAGGTCCGGGGCGTGGGAGTGCGGCAGGGAGTCTTGTGGCGTTTTGCTTGGGGATTACAGATATTGATCCTTTGCGCTATGACTTGCTCTTTGAGCGATTCTTAAACCCAGAGCGCGTGAGTATGCCTGATATTGATACAGACTTTTGTCAGCGCAGGCGCGGTGAGATTCTAAACTATATGATTGAGCGATATGGCAAATACAATGTAGCCCAAGTCATCACCTTTGGTAAAATGCTCGCAAAAGGCGTGATACGCGATGTCGCGCGCGTGCTAGATATGCCTATAAAAGATGCCGATAGCTTTGCCAAGCTTATCCCAGAAAAGCTAGGGATCACCTTGAAAGGCTATGAGAAAAATGGCGAGTTTATCGAAGGCGCGTGGGAGCTAGAGCCAAAGATCCAAGAGCTTGTAGCAAGCGATCCGCTAGCGGCGAAGGTATGGGAGTTTGCCCTAAAGCTAGAGGGCTTTAATCGCAATGCCGGTAAGCACGCAGCAGCTCTTGTGCTAGATAGTGAGAGAGAGCTATGGCATAAAACACCCCTATATGCTGGCACCGATGGGATTATACTCACGCAGTATTCTATGAAATACCTTGAAGCAGTGGATTTGATCAAGTTTGACTTCTTGGGGCTAAAGACGCTGACAGTGATTGATGATGCGCTAAAAATCATCGCCGATCGCTATGGCAAGCAGATAGACTTCTTGCAAGTTGATGTCAATGATCCAAAAGTTTATGAAATCCTCCAAAGTGGCGACACAATGGGGGTCTTCCAAGTGGAATCTGGTATGTTCCAGCGGCTTAATCGCAGACTAAAGCCCACAAACTTTGAAGATATTATTGCTATCATCGCACTTGGTCGCCCCGGACCTATGGATTCTGGTATGGTAGATGACTTTATCAATCGCAAGCACGGCTTAGAGCCTATCACATATATGTTCCCAGAGCTTGAGCCAATCCTCAAACACACCTATGGAACAATCGTTTATCAAGAGCAGATTATGCAAATTGTGCAGGTGATTGCTGGATTCTCACTAGGGGAGGCTGACCTTATCCGCCGTGCTATGGGGAAAAAAGATGAGCAGATTATGGCAGATAATAAGCAGAAATTTACCCTTGGTGCGGAAAATAATGGATTTGACAAACAAAAGGCAGCTGAATTATGGGAGCTAATCGTGCAGTTCGCAGGCTATGGGTTTAACAAATCGCATTCTGCTGCCTATGCGATGATCACCTTTGAGACAGCGTATCTTAAGACTTACTATGAGCACGAGTTTATGGCGGCATTGCTCACAAGCGAGTCAAACAAAATCGATAAAGTCGCAGAGTATGTCGAGGAGGCAAAGCGGCGCGGTATGGAGACGCTACCACCTCATGTCAATCTCTCTGATCAGTTTTTCAGTGTTGTTGAAGAGCAAAATGGGGAGAAAAAGATCGTCTTTGGGCTAGGGGCTATCCGCGGAGCTGGTGAAGATGCGATGAGTAGTATTATTGAGTGTAGGAAGAGTGGAGGGGAGTTTAAGGATTTGGAGGACTTTATCTCTAGGGTGGATTTTTCTAAGATCACCAAGCGCGTTATGGAGCCACTCATCAAATCTGGGAGTCTTGATAATCTAGGCTACACACGCGCAACAATGCTTAAATATATCGATGAGATTTGCGAGATCGGGCGCAATAAACAAAAGCTTGAAGGAGAGATACATAACTCACTCTTTGCCGACTCACAAGATGAGCTTACAGGCATTAGATTTAGCTTTAGCGATATAGAGGAGTTTGATCAAAAAACCACACTTGATTATGAGTATGAATGCCTAGGGCTATATATCTCTGGGCATCCGCTAGAGACATATCGCAAGCAAATTACAGCACTTAAGGGTGTCTCTCGTATCGGTGCGCTAGATCAGCTAGAAGATGGCTCTAGCGTAATGCTTGCAGTAAAGGTTGTCGATCTAGAAAAGCGCGTTTCCAAAAAGGGCAATATCTATGGCGTGCTAAGTGTGATTGATCTCTCTGGCAATGCCAACATTACGATATTTGAGAGCACTATTGCTAAGCTTGAGGGTATGGATCTAAATGAGCCTATCGTGCTTAGTGGAAAAGTGGATTCTAGGGATAGTAAGAAAGAGTTTCGCGCCTTTGATGTGCTATCGCTTGAAGATGCCAAGCAAGCTAAAATCCGCCTAAAATACCAAAAAGATGATGACAGCCAAGAAGATGCAAGCCAGATAATCCCTATCCACATTGATCCAAAGAGTCTAGGCTCTGGCTGTGCGCTGGGGATCGTGCTAGATAGGCAGACTGATGTAGCGCATTTAGAGCGTATCTCGCAGTGTGCGAAGAAGCATAGTGGCAGCCAAGAGCTGCATATCATCATCAAAGAAGCAGGCAGGAATTATGTCTTTGTAAGCGATCTTAAGGTGAGTGGCTCTATCACGCAAGAGCTTAGCGAGTTTGCGTGGGAGGTGCGTCAAAATATCGTAGAGCCGCAAGGCTAAATTATCTAAAAGGAGCGATTATGGCTTGTGTTTTACAAATCGGGGCTGGTGGAGTTGGAGGCGTAGTAGCGCATAAAATGGCGATGAATAGAGAGAGCTTTTCATGCATTATCTTAGCTTCTCGCACCCTTAGCAAATGTCAAGCGATAGCAGATTCTATCCGCCAAAAGGGCTTAGGTGAGATTGAGATAGACTCTGTAGATGCCGATAGTGTGGAGTCTGTGGTGGCTTTGATTGAAAAATATCGCCCAAAACTCGTGGTAAATGTCGCATTGCCTTATCAAGATTTAGCAATTATGGAAGCGTGTTTGCGCACAAAAACGCATTATTTAGACACGGCAAATTACGAGCACCCAGACTCCGCGCATTTTGAGTATAAAGAGCAGTGGGCGTATGATACACGCTACAAACAAGCAGGGATTTTTGCGTTGCTTGGCAGTGGGTTTGATCCGGGTGTTACAAATGTATTTTGTGCTTACGCACAGAAGCATTATTTTGATGAGATTTATAGCATTGATATTTTGGATTGTAATGCGGGGGATCACGGCTATGCGTTTGCGACTAATTTTAACCCTGAAATCAATCTAAGAGAGGTTAGCTCTAAGGCACGCTATTGGGTAAAGGGGCATTCAGTATTGAGCGATAAATCAGGGAGTGCTTCGCCTTGCTCGTCTCAACGCACGCTTAGTGCGTCTCATTCGCAAGACTCGCACAACCCTAATTTATCATCTCAATCCTTAGAATGCCAAGATTCTAGCAATATGGAATCTCAAAAAGTGGATTCTAGTATGGATTCTACAAGCTTAGTTTCTAGCACAGATTTAGCCTTGAATCCAGATTTAAGACAAGACACCATTTATCGCAAGTTTGAGAGAGAAGGGAAGCATTTTACGCTAGATTCTAATACGCAGGATTTGAAAGTAGAATCTTACTTTAACGGAGAGTGGCGAGATATTGCACCCCTAGCTCTTATGAAAGAGTGGGACTACCCAGAAGTTGGCGTGAAAAATAGCTATTTACTCTACCACGAAGAGTTGGAATCGCTTATCCGCAATATCAAAGGTTTGCGAAAAATCCGCTTTTTTATGACCTTTGGCGAGAGCTATCTCACACATATGAAAGTCTTAGAGAACATCGGCTTTTTACGCATTGATGAGGTAGCACACAAGGGCGGCAAAATCGTGCCTATCGAAGTGCTAAAGACGCTTTTGCCAGATCCTGCAAGTCTAGCTTCTCGCACAAAGGGGCAAACGCACATTGGCTGCTATATGAAGGGCGTGAAAGATGGGAAAGAACGCACGATTTATATCTATAATATTTGCGATCACGAGACTTGCTACAAAGAAGTCAATGCGCAAGGTGTGAGCTATACCACAGGTGTGCCGGCAATGATTGGAGCAAAGCTTATATGTGAGGATAAATGGGGGCTAAACCAGCCAAAAACGCCCAACAACGCAGATAACAGCGATATGCCAAAAGGTGGGGAAACACAAGGCATAGATTCTAGCAATGGTAGTGGCGTGTGGAATATGGAGCAAAACGACCCCGACCCCTTTATGCAAGAATTAAACGCTCAAGGTCTCCCTTATGTTGTGTGTGAAATAGAATCTAGTGGCAATCTCAAAGTGCTAGAAGATGGGAGAAAGTAAAGATATATGGGATAGTTTAAGCAAGATATGGGGAAGTTTTACTAAGCTTTATGACTAGCAAAAGCACATAAAAACGCAAAGGCAAACAATGGACTACAAAAAGGCATTTTATAGCAGATTAGAGGAATGTTATCTGGGTGCAAAGATAAAAGTGTATGAAAAGGCTAATACAGCACAAAATACGCAAAGCAATACAAGCAACGCACAAGATAAGGCAAATAAAAAGCCGACCACAGCACAAAACGCGCAAAGTGGTTTTAGCAATCTTTTAAGCATAAAAGAGCAGTATTTCTCTCACATAAAAGCCTACCTAGATTCTGCTATCCCAAATGATGATTTTAACTCACACGATATTTACAACAAGCTTTACACTTTCTTTGATAGCTATCTTAATGATACAGGCACGCCATTTTTCCACGATACACCGCTGTATAAAAACATTTATGCAAAAGTCTATACCAACTCCAAAGATACAAGCCTTTTTTATAAAACAAAAGATTTATACTATGTCAAAAGTGATACGCTTTATACAAGCCTTACTTTAAGCGATGAAAATGAGCTAACCCAAATCTACTTTGATACAAGTGAGTATAGGCAAAATGCCGATAATACCAAGCGAAAGCTTATTTTCAAACTTGATAAAATCGAGCAAACAAGCACAGATACACAAGATTCTATACCCACCATTTATATCAAGGTTTTAAGTCAAAAGGATTTATTCCCCGATCTTAATGCTGTGTTTAAAGAAAATAGCAACGAGTTGAGCGAAGATTTTATAAAATCCCTAAAAGCACATAAATTCCCCCTAGATGAAGCACACATAAAAAAGCTTTTTGCAAGCTATAAAAAGCAAAATGAAGTAGATTTTTTTATCCACAAAAATGCAAGGGTATTTTTACAAGAGCAGTTTGACTTATGGTTTTATCATTATCTTTATAAAGACAGCGAGTTTCAAGAATGGAGTGTAAAATCCATTTCGCATTTACAAAAGATTCGCAATATCGCCTTAGAGATAATAGGGCTTATAGGCGATTTTGAAGATGAGCTAAAGGCTGTATGGTTAAAGCCTAAGTTTGCGAAAGTAGTAAATTATGTCTTTAGCCTTGATTTAATTTTAAGGCATTCAGCATTGAGCGATAAAGCACAAAATACCGCACTTTTAGATTCTATATGTAAAGACAAAGGCTTTGAAAAGCAAATCAAAGAATGGCAGGATTTAAAGCTTATTGATGAGAGTTTTCAAGCACAAAACATAAGCGAAAAAATATTGAATGATGAAAAATACAAATTCCTGCCCCTTGACACAAGGCATTTTAGCAAAGAGATAAAATACAAGATTCTAAGTGTGTTTGATGATATAGAATCTATCCTTAATGGCGAGCTAATAAGGGCGGATAATTTTCAAGCCCTAAATTCCCTAATGCCAAAATATCAAAACAAAGTGGATTTAATCTATATTGATCCGCCATATAATACAGGCAATGACGGCTTTATCTACACAGATAAATTTAATCACTCATCGTGGCTTTCAATGATAACTAATCGCTTAGAATTAGCAAAAGAATTTTTAAAGGATAATGGAAGCATTTTTATAAGCATAGATGATAACGAACAAGCAAGGCTTAAAATTTTATGTGATGAGATATTTGGGGAGGAGAATTTTGTAGCGAATATAATATGGGAAAAGGTTTTTTCTGCTGTTAATTTAAGAAAGGGTTTTTCTCCTAACCACGATTTTATTAGCGTCTATTCAAAAAATATTGATAAGGTGCTATTAAATCCGTTGCCACGAACAGAGGAAGCAAATGCAAGATATAAAAACCCAGATAACGACCCAAGAGGTGTTTGGACAAGTGGAGATTTGAGCGTGGGACCTGCGGTAGAAGCGAATATTTACGAGATTACTTTGCCCAGCGGTAGAAAAATTTTACCGCCAAAAGGTTATTCTTGGAGACTTTCAAAAGAAAAATTTGAGGAATATTTAAAGGATAATAGAATTTATTTTAATGGTGGAGATTCTGTGCCTAGAATTAAAAGATTTTTAAGTGAAGTAAAAGATGGTATTACACCGCTTACGATTTGGAAGCATAAGGAAGTGGGGCATAATCAAGACGCTGCAAAAGAAATTTTAGCCTTATTTGATGATAAGCTTTTTGACACCCCAAAACCTGAAAAACTTTTAAAAAGAATTTTTGAAATAGCTACAAAGGCAGATTTTAAGGCGGAAGTATTTGAGATGAGAAATTGCGGTTTTCAAGACAAAGGCGAAGGGAGTTTAGTCAGCCTAAATGACCGAGACTTTGGCGCAGAATCCGCGATTTATCGCTCAAAGACAGCGCCTATTGTGCTTGACTTCTTTGCAGGAAGTGGGACGAGTGTGGCTACCGCACAAAAGCTAGGGCGTAAATGGCTTGGCATTGAAATGGGAGAGCATTTTTACAAAGTCATTATCCCACGCCTTAAAAAAGTTATCGCAGGATTCCAAAGCGGGATTAGCAAAGAATGCGATTATAAAGGCAGTGGGGCATTTAGATACTATGAGTTGGAATCCTATGAAGAAGCATTAAAAGAGTGTGAATATGTGCTTATGGATTCTGAATATACTAAGCCTTTTTCTTGTCATACCAAAGCCCCCTCCACTTGTCATACTGAAGCGTTAGCTGAAGTATCTAAAAACATAGAATCTAAAAGAGATATTTCGCTACCGCTCAATATGACAAGTTTGCATAGCGATACGACAAACTCACAAAGAGATATTTCGGCTTCGCCTCAATATGACAAAGAAGCACAATACACGGCAACTTATAAAGATAGTCAAAGCATTTATTCCGCTAAAGATTATCAAAAAGCACAAAAAATCATTGATTACAGAAAATCCCGCAAACTCATTAAAAAGCTGAATAAGGGCGAAACAATCACGCTAGATATGAGTGGATATAGAAAGGAATTTGACTTATTCCACACTTTAGCAAACTTGCAAGGACTAAAAATCAAGCGATTATTTTTAGATTCTAAAGGTATAGAAACTTGTAAGTTTGACAATGGCGATATTGTATCACTAGACCAAATAGACTTGCATTCATACCCAAAGCTTAAAAATCTTTTGTGGTGGGAGAAATTGTGATGAAAATAAATATACCAGAGGTTGTAGAGCAATTAAAAAATGTCAAGCTTGAGAATGTAATATTTGAATTAATAGTAAATGCAATGCAAGCAAATGCCACATATATTGAGCTTAAAATTATAGCTTCTAGCTTAGACAATAAAAACACAACTCCCTATATAGATAAAATTGAAGTGATTGATAATGGTGATGGTTTTAATGAAGAAAATTTGAAGTCTTTTGGGGAGTATCGTAGTAATTATAAAAAATCATTAGGCTGTAAGGGTATAGGAAGATTTATATATCTTAAACTTTTTAAAAGCGTAAAGGTTATAAGTAAAAATAAAGAATTTGATTTTGCCTATAGTGGTATGACAGAGCCTAAGGAGAAAGATTTTTTTGATAAAACTAGAGTGATTTTATCAAATCCAAAAGATAATTTTTCTGTTGATTTTTCTAAGATTAAAAAACAAATTAAAGAACATTTTTTGGCTTATTTTAAAATAGAAAACAAGCATATTAAAATAGATATTTATAGAAATGATGAATGTATGGATAGTATTAAGAGTGCTGAAATACCAGATTTTGAAAAGAAAGAATTTAAAATTAAAAATTATTCTTTTAGTATATCATATATTTTTGGGGAAAGTGATTTTAGAAATGAAGGATTTTATGTCGCAAATAATAGGGTTGTTATAAAAAATTCAGATTTAAACCAAGAAAGTAAATATAATTTGCCAAAAGAAAAAGATTTAAGAATATTTTATATTTTAGAATCCGATTATTTTGATAAAAATGTTAATGATGAAAGAAATGAATTACAAATTTATCCCAAACGAAAAAATTCGCTTGAATTTGAGGATTTGAGTTGGAACGATATACACGATGAATTAGAAAATCAGCTCAAAGCAATTTATGTGGAACATAATTTTGATGTAGAAAATACAATTAAAGAAAATAGAAAAAAATCAATTAAAGAATTGCCTTATCTCGGAGTATATTTTGAAAATAGGAATGAATTAAATGTAGATGATATGTTAGAAAATGCAAAAAAAGAATTTAATGATGATAAGGATTTTTTAAGAGATGATAATAATAAGGTAAAAATAGATTATGAAGCTAAATTGGCTAAAGTAACACAAACGGAATTGGCTGAATATGTGTTTGATAGAGATAAATTAATCCAAAAATTAAAAAACTCTGTTGATAAAGGGAGTGTAGAAGCTGAAATCCATAATTTGTTTATGCCTAAAAAAACATTTGATGATAAAAAAAACTATAGAACTAATAATGTTTGGTTATTTGATGATAGATTTATGTGCTATGATAAAATTTTTAGTGACATACAGATTAAAGATATTTTTCCAGAGCTGTCCACAAAGTTAGATAGACCGGATATTTTGAGTATTATTTCTAATACTTATGAAAAAGAAAAAATCACTGATATTCTGCTTGTAGAATTTAAACGACCAGAAAAGGATATTACTCCTGCAGGAGCAGAGGAACAGCTATTAAAATATGGTAGATATATCAATCTAATTCAAAATAATATAAGAATTTGGGCTTACGCTTTTTTGAAATTTGATGATGAGGTATTAGAATCGCTGAAAGGTAGATCATACAACAAGATATATACTTCAAGCAATTATCCCATTTGCTATAGGTATTACGAAGCTAGAAATATGATTATTAATTTTATGGATTATGGTTCTTTAATTTACGATGCGGAAAATAGAAATCAGTTATTTTTAGATATTTTAAGAGGAAAATATTTATGATAACAAATATGCCAAATATCCTTCTCTACACCACACAAGATAAAAAAATAAAAGTAGAGCTATATGAGCTTGGGGAGAGTGTATTTTTAGCTCAAGATTCTATGGCAAAACTTTTTGACACCTCAAAACAAAATATAAGTTTGCATATAAGAAATATCTTGCAGGAAGGGGAATTGCAAGAGAATTCAGTTGTCAAGGAATACTTGACAACTGCTAGTGATGGCAAATCATACAAAGTGAAATTTTATTCCTTAGAGATGATTTTGGCCGTGGGCTTTCGTGTCCGCAGTAAAAGGGGAGTGCAGTTTAGAATCTGGGCAAATGAACATTTAACAACCTATTTACAAAAGGGCTTTTTAATAGATAGCGATAGACTTAAGAATCCAAATGGCAGGACGGATTATTTTGATGAGCTGTTAGAGCAGATTAGAGATATAAGGGCAAGTGAAAAAAGGTTTTATCAAAAAGTGCGAGAACTTTTTGCTTTGAGTGTAGATTATGATTCTAGCGATAGGGCAACGCAGATGTTTTTCGCACAGACACAAAACAAGCTTTTATACGCTATCACGCACAAAACTGCCGCAGAGCTGATTTGTGAGAGAGCAAACGCAAAAAAGCTGAATATGGGGCTTACAAGCTGGAAAGGTAGCGTTGTGCGTAAGGGCGATGTGATTGTGGCGAAAAATTATCTAAAAAAAGAGGAGCTAGATAGTTTAAATCGTCTAGTCAATGTGTTTTTAGAATCAGCAGAACTTAGAGTGAAAGATAAGCAAACTTTGATTATGGACTTTTGGAGGCAAAATGTGGATTCTTTGCTTACCTTTCAAGGAATGCAAATTTTAAAAGATAATGGCAGTATCTCTAACGCACAAATGGAGCAAATCGCTTATAAACAATATGAGCTATTTGCTACACAACGCAAAAAGGAAGCATTGCTCAAGGCAGAAAAGGAAGATGAAGAGATATTAGAATCTACCTATAAAACACTTAACACGAGAGTAGGAAAATGACTAAAAAGCAATCACTGATTTTAAAAGACATTACAGACAAAAAGATTCACTCTTTCGGCGATCTTTTTGAAAGCCTTGATTTAGTAAGCTTTAATGGAGGTATTAGTCTGCAAGAGTATCAAGTAGCAGCATTGCAAAAGGCATTATGTAGCTTAAAACTATATAGAGATGATACAAAAGAGCTATGCTATGAATACAAACAGGCTTTTAAATACAACGCTATAAAATTAGATTCTAAAAAAGGCTTAGATATAAAAGAGTTTTGCAATATGGCGAGCTTTTGGATGGCGACAGGCAGTGGCAAAAGTATTGTGATGATAAAGCTTATAAGCCTTATGCAAAGACTTATGAAAAGCGGCGAGATAGAATCTAAGCCCATAATGCTACTTGTGCCTAATGATAAGATTTTAGATCAGTTTAAAAACCATATACAAAGCTTTAATACATATCAACAAATACAAATCACTTGTAAAGAGATAAAAGAATATGATAATCAAAGTTTGCTAGGCTTTGAAAATGTCGTGTTTCTTGGTAGAAGTGATTTGCTAGATATAAAGGAAAATGTCGGTAAAGATTCTAAAGCAAAAAGGCTAAATTATGATGATTTAATGCGTGAAAAAGGCTGGTATATCTTGCTTGATGAAGCACATAAGGGCGATAGCAAAGATTCTATAAGAAAAAGCTATATTAGAGAATTAGCAAAAGGGCGAGAAAGGCAGGAATATCCGCACGGATTTATCTTTAACTTTTCTGCGACTTTTGATAATGATATAGAGCTATTTACTTGTGCTTTTAACTACAATTTAGAGAAGTTTAATAATGATGGCTATGGGAAAAATATCGTGGTGCTAGATAGCAATCTCAAAGCCTTTAAAGATTCTAAAGTGGATTCTAGTGATGAAAAACTAGAGCGGATACTAGAGAGTTTTATCCTTTTTGTGGGGATAAAGCAGGAATTAAAAAGCTTAAAAGCAAGGTTTGAAAACCTGCATTATCACAATCCTTTAATCATCGCTGTGGCAGATAAAGTCAATACTAAAGATGCGGGGATTAAGCTGTATTTTGAAGCGATTATGGGAATCTTAAAAGATTCTAAAGATATAAGTGAGATTGCAAAAAACCTAGCAAAGAAGTTAGAATCTAGCAAAATATATTTCGCTGAAAAAGAGATGAATAAAGACTTTTTAGAAAAACTTGCAAAAATAGATTCTAAAGACTTAAGAGAGCAAATCTTTTATGCTAAAGAGACTTCAAGCCTAGAGTGCTGTAAGATTAAGGGGAATAATAAAGAACTTGCCTTTAAAAGTAAAAATGCGACAAAGCCCTTTTTGCTTTTAAATATCGGTAGCATTAAAGAGTGGGAGAAAAGCTATCTTAATGGGCTAGGCATCGAAAGTGGAGAGGATATAGAAAAAGGGTATTTTGAAGGGCTAAATAATATAGAATCGCCCATACAAATTATGATGGGAAGCAAGGTATTTAGCGAGGGGTGGGATAGCAATCGTGTGAATTTCATTAACTTTATCAATATCGGTAGCAAAAAGGCAAAAAAATATGTCCTGCAAACCATAGGGCGAGGGGTGAGAATTGAGCCTTTTAAAGATGTCCGCAAACGACTAAAAGCAAGTGATAAGCTAGAGTATAACAAAAAAGATTCTTTAGGTGATGGGAGTTTAGGTATTGAGAGTGTATTTATTATGGCGACAGAAAATGAAGCAATTCAGGGGATTTTAGAGGGGCTTGAGGGCTTTAGATTCCAAAGCAAACTTACAGGCTTTAAGAGGAACAAAACGCTAGAACCCCTGCTTGTCCCAAGCTACAAAGACTCTCATAAAAGAAGTGAAACCTTTGTGATTTCACATTATGATTTTGAGAGATTAAGCAAATATATAGAATCTTATGATGAAGATATTTTGCTTGTATCAAGTGGGATTAACCGAGCGGATTTAGGCTTTAGCACTTTGCAAAAGATACAGCAAAAAATGCGTGATGAAGCAAGTGTAAGCTTAGAGATAAAGGGCAATATGCCAAAGCTTAAAGCACAAAATGCTTTGTATCGTATGGATAGATTTTTCCACGCACCTTTGCAGGAATTAGAAAAGTTTGTGCCTTGTGAGAATAGTATCACGCATTTTGATGGATTTATGCTAAGTGGCGATGGGCTAAGTGAGACGATTATAAAAGAGATGAATAAGGCAGTGAAAGAACTAGCACAGAGCAAACAAACTAAAAGCATAGATACGCTTAAAAAAGAGTTTGAAAAAGGCAAAATCACACTAGATGAATACACAGAGCAAATCCAAGCTAAACCAACACAAAGAGTAGAAAAATATAGCTATGTTATCACAGCAGAGCTAGCAAAGCACTATTACAGCCCTATGGTTTTAGAATCATATAAAGATTCTACAATCCATATTAACTATGCTATTAGCGAGAGAAGTGAGGTAGAATTTTTAGAGGATTTGCAAAAATATTTACAAGATTCTAAGAACGCATTTAAAGATTATGAGTGGTGCTTTAGCAAGATTGTAGAAAAGCTAGATTCTATCTTTATCCCCTATTTTGATACACAAAGCCAAGAGCAGAGAAAATTTTACCCCGATTTTATCTTTTGGTTAAAGCATAAAGAAAGCGGGAATTATAAAATCATCTTTGTAGATCCCAAGGGCTTAAGCTTTGAAGCAAATGCAAGGGATAAATTGCAGGGCTTTAAAGAATTATTTTGTAATAAAACGCTAGATTTTCAAGGTTTAGATATAGAAGTAGCTTTGTATTATTACAATAAAGATTCTAATGTGTCAAAGGATTTTGAAGGGCATATTGCTGCACAGATTTGCGAGCTATTTACACAAACTAAAATGGAGTAACAATGATTTTTGAAAGACAAGAGTATCAGCAAAACTGCATTGACAACATAAAAGAGATTCTGTCAAATTTTGACTTTACAAAGCAAGATAATTTAAAGGAATGTTTGCAAGACTTTTACAAACACACACCTATGCCGATACACAATATCAGTGATAAACTACGCTTAGATATTCTAATGGAAACAGGCACGGGCAAAACTTTCACCTATCTTAATCTCATCTTTGAGCTTAACAAGCATTTTAAGCAAAATAAATTCATCATTTTCGTGCCAAGAAAGGCGATTTTAGAATCTGTGAAGCAAAATATCAAACTTACAAAAGACTACTTTTATAGCGAGTATAAAAAGCATTTAAAGCCCTATATCTACACAGATAGCAAGTCGCAATCGCAAATCATCAATCACTATATCAAAAATGAAGATGAGCTAAGTGTGCTTATCCTAACTAATAGTGCCATTGATAAGAAAGATAATTTGCTTAACAAAAACAATGAAAATCTTTTCAATACAAAAAGCATTTTTGAAAACATAGCTGCCCTAAAGCCCATTTCTATCATTGATGAGCCACATTTGCTAAAGGGCGAAGCGTTTCATCGCTATTTTTCTAAGCTTAATTCTCTTTACTTTCGCTTTGGTGCGACCTTCCCCAAAGAGGGCAAAAAGCCAAATGACAAAGAATTTGCACTTAGCAATATGATCTACTGCCTTGATTCTATCTCTGCATTTAGAGCATATCTTGTCAAGCAAGTCAAAGTCCATACTATAGGCTCAAGCTCCACGCAAATTTTCCTAAAGTCCTACCACGCTAGAGACAAAAAAGCCATTTTCTCCTACACGCAAAGCGGCATAGAAAAAGAGCAAGAGCTAAGGCTTAATGAAAGCTTTAGCCAGCTCAATGGCGCGATCTTACTCAAAGTAGAAAAAGACAAAGCCTACTTTAGCGATCAATCAATCCTAGACAAAAAGGGCGAAAGCTATCATTTAGATGAAGATGAGCTTACCGCCCTTTTAGGCAAGGCTATTGATTTGCATTTTGAAAAAGAGCAAAGGCTTTTTGCCAAGGGCATTAAGGCTTTAAGCTTATTTTTTATCCCAAATATCGCGGATTTTAGAGGCGAAAAGCCCTTTATCAAAAGCACTTTTGAAGAGCTTTATAAGGCAAAAAGAGAGGAGCTTTTAAAACAGGATTTAGATAAAAATTATAGAGCATATCTAGCGCAAGACTTTGATGAAAGCGGAAATTTGCAAGTGCATCAAGGCTATTTTAGCGGCGATAAAGGCAGTAAAGATGACAAAGAAGCCGCAGGGGTTAAGATGATTTTAGAAGAGAAAGAAAAGCTTTTATCCCTTAACACGCCCTTGCGTTTTATCTTTAGCGTATGGGCTTTGCAAGAGGGCTGGGATAATCCAAATATTTTTACTCTTACCAAGCTTGCAAGCTCAAGTAGCGATATAAGCATACATCAGCAAGTAGGCAGGGGACTTCGCTTATGTGTCAATGACAAAGGCAAAAGGATCACCCATAGATTTATGGACTTTGATGATGATAGCTTTTATAGGCTTAATTACCTTGATATTATCGTAAGTGCAAAGGAGTCAAACTACATAGGCAATTTGCAAAAAGAAATAGAAGATTCTAGCTATATCCTTAGTGATAAAATCTTAAGTAAAGAAGAGTTAAGCGACCTTTTAAATGGTGAGCAAGATTTAATCGATGATTTTATGTATATTTTGCGAAAAGACCTAGAGCTAATCGCTTATGACAAAGAGAAAAAAGCCTACATCATACAAGCTCCCATTTATGAGAGTATCAAAGATGATGATAAAATCAAAGAGCTTTTAGGAGAGAGCTTTCCTAAAGTGCTAGAATTTTTCAAAGCCAAAGAAAGCCAAAGCACAAACAAGCACGATCAAGTAGAAAGCGGCGACAAAGAGCCAAAGCAAGTTACCATCCGCCCTAATTTAGCCAAAGACTTCAAAGAGCTATGGGAGAAAATCAACCAAAAAGCCAAGATCACCTACCAAGGCATTAAAGAGCAAGACATCATAGACCAAGCCGTCAAAAAATTTAATGAAACAAATATAGAAAAAGAAAGCTACACCTATGAGAGGAAACGCTACGACGCCCAGCAAAACATTATCATCACAGAAGACTCCATAACACTAGGCGATATAGATTATCAAGCAAGCTTTGCTAAAGATATGCAAAATCTACTCCTAGACTTTAGCAAAGAAGCCAAGCTTCCCCTACGATTTTTGCTACAAATTTATGCCAAATGCGACAAAGAGAAGTTTAAAAACTCTCCTAAAAAGGCTTTTACCGCACTAAGAAACATCATCAAAGACCAAATTCATCACAATTTACTTCAATGTATAAGCTATGATTTTTCTACCGCTAAAAATGAGAGCCAAAGTATCTTTTCTAGCGGGACTCTCCCACGCCACACGCTAGGGCGTTACTATGAAAGCGGCAAACCAGCGGATAATTATCTCTATGAAGAGATCATTTATGACTCTAAGATAGAACGCATCATCATCACAGAAGATAATGAAAAAGTGGATTCTAAGACTATAAAGGTCTTTGCCAAGCTACCTAAGCTCATCATCCCCACGCCTTATAAGCACTACGAGCCAGACTTCGCCTACTTTTTAGAAGATAGCAATGGCAAAAAGATCTTTTTTGTCTGTGAGAGTAAGGGCTATGATGATGAAAACGAGATCCCAAAAAATGAAATGCAAAAGATCAAATACGCTGAAAAATTTTTCACCCAACTAAGCAAAAAGCTAGAAAATGACAATATCCAAATCATTTTCAAAAAACGCATAAACAAGCAGACCCTACTAGAGTGCCTAAAACAAACACAAGGAGAAAGCAATGCCAACTAAAAAAACACAAGATGAAAAAATAATACTCACAAAAGACCACATCAAAAAAGCCCATATCATCGATACCACCAAAGAGCATAACCCCCTTTTAGACTATCTCACTAAGCACCACCCACAGACTCTAAGCGAAGAGCGACTAAACCTAAAAGCCCTAGAGCAGTCCCTAGGCTTTAGCCCTAGCTCTATGCAAGGCTATGAGCTAAGCTTCATCGGTAAGCCTCTAGCAAACGCCCTATACTCCACCCCCACCACAAAAGAGCTAAAAGAGCTAGACCCCAAACACTCACAAAATATCATCATCAAAGGCGACAATCTCCACGCCCTAAAGCTCCTAAAATCCGCCTATGATGGCAAGATAAAGATGATCTACATCGACCCTCCCTACAACACAAAAAACGAGAAATTTATCTATGATGATAACTTTGTCAAAGAATATCAAAAGCTTTTAATTGAGCTAGATTTACTAAAGCTTGATAGCAATGGCAAAGTGCTAGAAAAAAGCGAAGTGCTACACTTCCTAACCAACCCTAGCGGAGATAAATCCCATAGTGGCTGGCTAAGCTTTATGTATCCACGACTAAAACTTGCCAGAGATTTACTCAAAGATGATGGCGTGATATTTATAAGCATAGATGATAACGAACAAGCAAATTTAAAGATTCTATGTGATGAAATTTTTGGGGAGGAGAATTTTGTGGCGAATTTATGCGTGGAATTATCCACAACACAAGGTATGAAAGTGGCATCCGCACAAAAAGGGCAAATTGTTAAAAATGCGGAATATATCTTATGCTATGCAAAAGATAATCAAAATTTTAAATTCCAACGACCGCTTTATACCGCTAAAGAGTGGGACGACCATTATAGTGTGTATATTGACCCTGAAAGTATTAAAAATGGGAAACCAAAACGAGACACGCTAGTAAATTTTTTAAAAAATAAATACCCAAATATTACGCAGAAAAAAATAGCAGAACTTTATTCTAGTGATATGGATTTTAGGAAATATATTCACGATAATGCTGAAAATATTTTTCAAGATTCTAATTGTTTTATAAATTTTGATTTTACAGATGAAGAAAAAGAAAGGTTAAGCAATAAAGAAATAATTTTTTATAAGAAATATATGATTTTTCAAACTTCTAACGGAACAATAAAACAAGAAGTTTCTTTAGCAAAAGCTATTGGCGAGACCGATGATTTTGAAGCTAAATTTGGATTAAGAAAAATAAGGGGCGATTGGTGGGAGGGCTATTATAAAGATATGATGAATATTAATAAAGAAGGCGATGTGATTTTTAAAAATGGTAAAAAGCCTATGCGTCTTATAAAAGATATACTTAAAATCTCTACAAACACGGGGGGGGGGGGGGAGATATAGTGCTTGATTTTTTCGCAGGCAGCGGCACGACCGCCCAAGCCGTAATGGAGCTAAATGCCGAAGACGGAGGCAATCGCCAATTTATCCTAGTCCAGCTTGATGAGCCAATTGATGAAGCTAAAAGTAAAGTCGCCTATGATTTTTGTAAAAATACTCTTAAAAGCCAAAATCCTGTGATAAGCGATATTACAATAGAGAGAGTAAAAAGAGCAGCCGCTAAAATCGCCAAAGCTACCAAGCAAGATTTGCTAAGCGCAAAAGAGCTAGACCTAGACTTCCGCCTTTTTACTATGGTGCAAAAGCCAGAGCTTGTAAGCGAAGAAAATGATAATCTAGGGCTAATCACCCACGCAGACCTAAGCCCACAAGATAAAGCCCTAAACCTCGCTTTGCAAGATAGCAAAATGCTCCATAAAAAGCTAGAATCCATTATAAAAGATAAGCTCTATCAATGTGAAAATAGTCTTTATATCGTCCAAATGGATAAAGAAGTGCTTGACTATATCAAAAACAAAACACACGATGAAATAGTCTATCTAAACGCTTTTGATGATATTGACTTACAAGAGTATCTTAACCTTGAAAGCCACCTAAAAACACGCTTATATGTGGTGTTTTGAAGAGAGCTTGCAAGCTCTTTTGTGCTACAATCACGCCTTAATGCTAGGGGATAAGGGTGTATATGAGCAAAAATCTTGGCTGGTTTTTCATCATCATCGGCGGTATTTGTGAGATATTTTGGGTAAGCGGGCTGAAGTATGCTGATACTCTAGGGCTGCAGGCTTTGACAGGGCTAGGCATTGGGATTTCCTTTGTCTGTATGCTGCTAGCAATTAGGGTCATAGAAATTAGCGTGGCATATAGCGTGTTTGTAGGGATTGGTGCGGCAGGGATCGTGCTAGCAGAGATTGTAGTCTTTGGCGCGCCAGCTTCTTGGCTAAAAATCACGCTCATTGTGGTGTTGATGTGTGGTGTGATCGGGCTGAAATTTGCCACAAACCATAAAGGTGCTTGATGATACATTGGGCGATGTTGCTTGCCGCTGGGGTTATGGAGATTTTTGGCGTGATTGTGATGAAACGCTTTGTCGATGGGAAGAGACTCTATCTCCTAGCGATCATCGGCTGCTTTGGGCTTAGCTTTACTTGCTTATCCATAGCTATGCAAGAGATCTCTATGGGCGTGGCGTATGCGATATGGACAGGTATAGGCGCGGCTGGGGGCGTGATTGTCGGGGTGGTGTTTTATAAAGAAGATCGCTCGCTTTTGAAGCTTGTGTGCGTGTGTGTGATCATCGCCTCTAGTGTGGGGCTTAAGGCGATTGGCTAAGGCTAGAATCTATGGCAAACTCCGCTAAAGTCGCCTTAACTCTAGGGAGTGTATTTGTAGGTAGTGTATCTGCCCTTTTTTTGCCTCTTTTGCTCTATGCCACTCCCTTTAGCCCCAAGCAAACCCTAGCCCAAAAGCCGCAAGACACCCCTATCCGCGTGCTAACCAAAGATAATCGCACACTATGCTATGCCCCCACATTTTCGGGCGGCACAAGCTATATCGCTCTCTCAAGCTGCCAAGGCGCAATGCAAGCGCGCTATGATGTATTTAGTCGCCTAGCTTATTACATTAAGGACACTTGGCTGTGTATCACTGCGCCAGATTCTGTGGTAGAGAGGAAGCGCGATAAAGACTATGTGCATTTATCGCCCTGTGCTATCAATCTCCCAAGCCAGCAATGGCAGCTAAAGGACAATCGCTTCTACTCGCTTGATGGCATTTATAGCATACAAGATGATGGGGGCTATTTGTATGCAGCACATACCTTTGCAGGTGGGCTTTATACACATACGCTTGAACACTCTATGCAGAAATGGGCAAGCACCATAGCCGCTCCGGCAAATCTCACTATCCAAAGCGCGATTTCTTGGAGTGTGAGCTACGCACAAGGGCAGGAGCGGTATTTCCTAACTAACAATCAATCACAGAAAAACACCGCATTCCTCTACTACAATCTTTTGAGCGGACATATTGCAAGCTATGATGAGAGCAGTGGGCGGCTGTATTGTATGTATTCTAATACAGGCAAGCAGGCGTGGGATTGGGTGGTTTGGGGGCTATGCACAGATGGCACGCCTCCTAAGGATAATAGAGCCTTTTTCAAGCCTATCCCCATTGATGATAGGCATTTCGCCTTTTTGGATAGAGATAGCAATATCTTGCGACTTACGCGCTATGGGATCCACTGGGGTGTGCCCTATGTCGCTAGCAAGGAGTATGCTAGCAATGATGTGCAAAATAGCCCGACTTCTGCCTTTGAGCTAGATCACACGACACAGGAGTGGCTGCGCTTCATTAGCGCAAACATTGGAGAAAATCTCCGCACCTGCCCAGCCCCGGGGCATAAGCATAATCCCTTGCAAAACTCATCAAAACAGATCCTACAAGCTAGCCCCATATCCACACCCCCTAGATCGCTTCTACAATACTTGCTTGAACACTTGCTTGCGATATTGCCCACACAGAGTGCCAAAGGGCACAATAAGCAGAATCCACTTTTGCAGCAGCCTTTTATGCAAAGCTCCCCAGCCTTGCCTGCTTACTTTAGCTTAAATGAATCGTGGGTGGCGCGATTGTGGCATATCAATATTAGTGCGGATACTTCTAGGGCAAGTAGTGGGGTGTGTGGGATCTGCCTTTTGCAAGCTTATCAAGCAATCGCCGAGCTCTTAGAGACGCACGCTCATCCGCGCGGTAGTGGGGGGTATTTTTTTGATACAGGGGCGGGGGTCAATCCTTTTGCTAGCTTTTATGCGAGAAACTCGCTTTTGCACGATACTTTGCAAGATATTTTAGGCTACTATGACAGCCCTGCTAGGGATCATAGGGAGTTGTTTTATCGTGGGACAAGCAGGGCGTTGGCAAGTAGTATTTCTATGCTTCCACAATATGAGTGGAGTGTGCTAGGGCAGAGTGTGGAGGAGAGTGGGATTTATACTTTGCTGCAAAGGGTTCTAGAGCGACCTGTGGGGAGTGTGTTTCTCTTTACGCTTGTGAGATTGGATCCTTTATCTGGTAGGAATTTAGGGCACGCAGTGGCGGCATTAAGGCTACGCGATGGCGTGGTGATTATCCCTGCAAATGCCCCAAGCCTTAGCCTAGAATCTTTCCGCGCAAGAGTGCAGGCTGTGCAGAATCCAGCAGATATGATAGAGCGACTCACGCGCTTTGGCTCGCGGCATTTGGAGCTTCTTGGGCTAGGTGTGCTAGAAGTTGCAAGATCTCATCGCAATCCTTTTGAATCGATAATTTCACTGCATAATTGCAGTGGTGAGGGCGAGGATAGGCGTGGCAATGCTCTGCTGCCTTTGCCAGAGCTATTAAATGCGTGTATTAGCGGGCGATGTGTGTGGTAGCACGCCATAACGCGAGCTTGCCGCGACTAGAATCCATAAGCGCAGGCTTGCTAGAATCTATTACACAAGGGGTGAATGATGAAATATGATGTTGTGATTATCGGTAGTGGGAGTGTAGGGAGCTTTGCTGGGTATTATGCAAGTAGGCAAGGGCTTAAGACCTGCTTGATTGATAATTTTCTACCACCACATTCTAATGGCTCCTACCACGGCGATACTAGAATCTTCCGCATAGCTTATGGCGAGGGGGAGAAGTATATCCCGCTGTTGCAGCGTGCTTTTGAGCTTTGGGGGGAGTTTGAGCAAACAAGTGGGCAAAAGATCTTTGAGCGATGTGGGGTGCTAAATATCGGTGATCCTACAAGTGCGTTTATGCGCAATGTCGCGCAAAGTAGCAAGGACTTCGCCCTAGATACAATACCCCTTAGCCCCCAAAAGATTAGTCAGCTCTATGGGATCAATGTGCCAGATCATTTTACGGGGATTTTGGAGAGGGGGACGGGGTTTGTATATAGCGATAAAAGTGTAGAAACTGCCATAAGGCTAGCAATAGGGCTTGGGGCAGATGTGCTTATCTCGTGCATTAGGCGTATAGAGAAGCAAGGTGGAGTCTATCATATCTATACAGATTCTAGTCAAATCCTAGCTGATAAGATTTTGCTTAGTGCGGGGAGCTTTGCTAGTGAGATCCTTAGTGTGTGTGCGTTTGATCTACCACAAATCCCTGTAAAGCCTAAACGCAAAATGCTTAATTGGTTTTATTCTAGCTCTTATCAGCTACGCGATGCTATGCCGGCGTTTATTATGGAGTTTAATGGAGATCATTTCTATGGATTCCCGGATTTTGGCTCTGGGGTCAAAATCGGGCTTAATGTCTTTGGGCAGGATATAACTACGCGCGATGAGCTTCTAGGCTTTGGGGATATAGAGAGTGATAAGCGTGCCATCGCTGAACATATCCGCGCGTTTATGCCTAGCTTGGGTGAGCTATGCACAGGGGCAGTATGCACTTATGCAATGACACCTGATGAAGGCTTTATCATTGATTTTATTGACTCTTGCTTGCTGTATCTTGGCGGACTTAGCCACGGATTTAAATTTGCTCCAGCTCTTGGGGATCTAGGCATTAGCGCGTTGCAACGAGGTGAATTGCCACAGGAGATTTGTAGGCATTTTTCTCTAGGGCGATTTAGCTAGGATACTAGAATCTAGTTTGATAAGAGCTAGTGGGCTAGGCTGTGTGGCTGGATATTATTGGCAAAGAGTTCGCCATAGGGCGTGGAGTCTGCGATAATCTCATAAAAGCTTAGGAGATCATTGCTATTTTTGAGTGATTCCATAAGTGTGCGCACGATATGCAGGCTATGCTGCTTTTGCGTGTGTTTGGGGGCGTGGCTAGGAGAGGTGAAGTGCTTGTGGATCCTCTGCACCAAAGCAGTATTGCGTATCTCTAGGATCATAGAATCTATGGGCATTTTTAGAAACATTAGCCCATCATCTGGCAAAAGCGAGAGATAAGCACTATCGATCCCAAAGAGCTTGGTGCTATAAGAGTCAAAAAAGTAAAGAGATTTGTTGTAGTTGTCTTCTAGGCTCTCTATAATTAGCTCAAGTATGCGTATGCGCTCATCTATGGTAAAAAGATTGCCAATAGGGCAGAATCCAAAGCGCAGTAAAGATTCTATACTATACCACTCAATGCTCTCAAAGCTGTGCTCTAGCATTCGTTCATAGCGGATTTTGCGCAAGCTTTGTGCGCGCGATGAGTTGCCAAATTTGTAGGGAAAAGTAACGATTTTATCCCGATAAGCAGGAGAGGGGAAGCGAGGGTGGATCACAAAGCGTCTTTTGGATTCTTTTTCTAAAATATAGGCAAGTCCGCCTTCATAGCCTTTATCTATGATAGCTATCTCGCTTTGTGGTAGGGCTTTTAAAAGAGAGAAAAACTCATCTTTCTCGCAGTCTTGCTCCCAGATCCTACTAGGATAGCGGAAGAATGTAGAAATAGCTTGGCATACTTCTAGGGGCGGTGTTTTGGCGACACTTTTATCTATCCACGAAGTGAGTGTGCGCCTATCCTTACCGATGATTTGGGCGAATTTAGAGAGACTTAAGCCGGAGTTTTGATAAATAGCGATGAGCTTTTCTAGGGTGGTGAATGCCATAATAGCCTGCTTTCAAAAAGTGGATTCTAGGGGGCGCGATTCAATCTTGGGCGAGCAATGCGATTGATTGCGTGATTTTTAGGGCAGTCATTACCACTCTAGGTAACTTCTACTCTAAAAATCTAAAAATCACACAAAGCGAAGTTTCTTTAGAAAACAAGCGAGCAAAGTTTCTTTAGAAAGCTCCCGCAGCCCCGCCGCAATGCTTAGAATCGTGCTAAACAAATAATCTTCAAAACTGGATTCTAGCCATATCTTACAATAATTGCACAAAAATTGTGCAATTATAATGGTTTATGCCCAAATCTAATCATCAAAAACGCAAAAATTGTTCATAGCAAATCCGCGCATTCTAGCTAGAATAAATCCCTACCAAACTTTACAAGGAGGTGAAATGCCCACATATCAAGAAGTGTATCAACAATCCATTGAAAATCCTGAAGCCTTTTGGGCAGAAGCCGCTAAAAAGGTGCATTGGTATCACGAATGGGATAAGGTGCTTGATGTTGTCAATGACCATTATCGGTGGTTTGTCGGTGGGTGTATGAATACCTGCTACAACGCACTTGATTTGCATATAGAAAATGGCAGAGGCGATCAAGTGGCATTGCATTATGACTCACCTGTAACAGATACAAAAAAGTCCTACACCTATAAAGAGCTACGCAAAAGAGTGGCAAAAACCGCTGGAATCCTAGTCAATAAAGGCGTGGTAAAGGGCGATAGAGTGCTTATCTATATGCCTATGATCCCTGAAGCAGTGATTGCAATGCTTGCTTGTGCTAGGATTGGGGCGATCCATAGTGTGGTCTTTGGCGGATTTGCCGCCCACGAGCTAGCCGCTAGGATTGAAGATGCCAAGCCACGCGTTATTATGAGTGCTTCTTGTGGTATTGAAGTTTCTCGTGTGATTAGGTATAAGCCTATCTTAGATGAGGCTATAAAAAGCTCTAGTCATAAGCCTACCACTTGTCTTATCTGGCAACGCCCACAAGAGAGGGCAAATATGCTGCCTTGGCGTGATGTGGATTGGGAGAGTGAAGAGGAAAAGACAGAACCAGTAGAATGTGTGCCTGTGGATGCCACTGATCCGCTGTATATCCTCTACACCTCTGGCACGACTGGTAAGCCAAAGGGCGTTATCCGCAGTAATGGCGGGCATTCCGTGGCGATGAAGTGGTCTATGGATAATATCTACAACGCAAAGCCCGGCGATGTCTTTTGGGCGGCAAGTGATGTAGGCTGGGTTGTAGGGCATAGCTATATTGTGTATGGCACTTTGATGAATGGCTGCACGACAATCGTGTATGAAGGAAAGCCGGTCAAGACACCAAATCCGGGGGCATTTTGGCGTGTGGTGCAAGAGTATAAAGTCAATATTTTATTCTCTGCACCTACTGCATTTAGGGCGATCAAAAAAGAGGATTCTAAAGGTGAATGGCTGAAAAAATATGATATTAGCTCACTTAGAGCGGTATTTGTCGCTGGGGAGAGATGTGATAGCGATACACTCAAATGGATTGAAAAGCTTGTCAAAAAGCCTGTGATTGATCACTGGTGGCAGACAGAGACAAGCTGGGCGATCGCGGCAAATCCGCTAGGATTAGAGCAAATGCCTGTAAAGCCGGGATCGCCTACAAAGCCTATGCCCGGATTTAATCTCAAAGTCCTAGATGAAGAGGGCAAGGAGTGCAAAGCCGGAAAGCTAGGGAATCTTGTGATTAAGCTGCCTTTGCCCCCTGCGTGCCTAATGGGAATCTGGGGCGATGATACAAGATATAAAAACTCATACCTTAATCACTATCCGGGCTATTATCTTACTGGTGATAGTGGCTATATTGATAAAGATGGCTATGTGTTTGTGATGGGGCGAATGGATGGGGTCATCAATGTCGCAGGACATAGGCTATCAACTGGTGGCATGGAAGAGGCGATTGCGAAGCACCCAGATATTGCAGAATGTGCGGTTATCGGCGTGAATGATGAGCTAAAGGGCGAGATACCACTCGCATTTGTCGTGCTAAAAGATGGACTAGAGCGAGATATACAAAGCCTGTGTGAAGGTGTCGTGCAGCTTGTGCGAGAAGAGATTGGTGCGGTGGCTTCACTGCATATTGTCGCGGTGGTAAAGCGACTGCCAAAAACGCGAAGTGGCAAAATCCTGCGAGGCACAATGCGTGATATTGCCGATGGCAATGAATGGAAAATGCCTAGCACGATTGAAGATTCTAGCGTAATGCCTGAGATTGAAGCAGCATTGCAGAATCTTGGCTACCCAAAATCTAAAAATATAAAGGAGGCAAAATGAAAACAGCAGGACAGAAATTTAGAGAAGCACTAAAGGAAAATAATCCTTTGCAAATTATTGGCGTGATTAACGCCTACTCTGCTATACAAGCGCAAAAAAGCGGTGCAAAAGCCCTTTACTTAAGCGGTGGTGCATTAGCGGCGATGAGCTTAGGTGTGCCTGATCTTGGCATTAGCTCATTAGAAGATGTGTGTATTGATGTGCGCCGCATCACGGCGGTAAGTGATTTACCCTTGCTTGTAGATGCAGATACGGGCTGGGGTGGGGCGTTTAATATCGCTAGGACGATTAAGGACTTAACACGAAGTGGTGCAGCAGGCTGTCACATAGAAGATCAAGTCGCACAAAAACGCTGCGGACATCGCCCCAACAAAGAGCTTGTCAGCAAAGAAGAGATGTGCGATAGGATAAAAGCGGCAATGGATGCAAAAGTGGATTCTAGCTTTGTGGTGATGGCAAGGACTGATGCACACGCAAGTGAGGGGCAACAAGCAGCGATTGAAAGGGCATTAGCCTATGTGGAGGCAGGAGCGGATATGATCTTTGCTGAAGCAATCCATACGCTAGAAGAGTATAAGCAATTTACTGAAGTCATAAAAGTGCCGGTTTTGGCAAATATCACGGAGTTTGGCAAGACGCCTTACTTCACCAAAGATGAGCTAAAAAATGTAGGAATCTCTATGGTGCTGTATCCACTATCAGCAGCAAGGGCGATGAATAAGGCGGCATTAGCGGTGTTTAAAGACATTATCAACAATGGCTCGCAGAAAAATAGCATAGACTCTATGCAAACACGTGATGAACTCTATGAAATGCTTGGCTACCACGAGTATGAGCAAAAGCTTGATACGCTTTTTAAAAGCAAAAAATAATTTAAGAGAAAGGAGAGAAAATGGCAGCACCAACAGAAAAAGTCGCAAAAAAAGTAGGTGGCTTAGCAGGGATAAGTGCAGGAGAATCAGCTATCTGTACTTGTGGCACAGGACACGGGCTAAATTATAGAGGCTATGATATTTATGATTTAGCCGAGCATTGTGAGTTTGAGGAAGTGGCATATTTGCTATTAAAAGAAAAGCTACCAAATAAAGCGGAGCTAGAATCTTTCAAAAAAGAGCTAATAGCCGCAAGAAGCTTACCAAAAGAGCTAAAAGAAGTGCTAAAGCTTTTGCCAAAAGATGCACACCCTATGGATATTATGCGGACAGCTTGTTCTACGCTTGGTTGTTTGGAGAGAGAAGAATATGATGTGTTTAAAGCATCTTTTCCAAATCAGCAAAAAATTGGCACAAGGCTTTTAGGGATTTTCCCAAGTGTGCTAACTTTCTGGCATCATTATCACACAAATGGCAAGGAGATAAGCACAGAATCTAAGCAAGATTCTATTGCCGGGTATTTTCTAGAATCTTTACACCAAAAAGAGCCAAAAGAGCTATGGGTAAAGGCAATGCACGCAAGTTTGATTTTGTATGCAGAGCACGAGTTTAATGCCTCTACATTTACTGCAAGGGTGATTACTGCGACAATGTCTGATGTGTATGCGGGAATCACAGGGGCGATTGGGGCGTTAAGGGGACCACTGCACGGCGGAGCAAATGAAGCGGCAATGGATTTGATAGAGGAGTTTAAAACGCCAGAGCAGGCAACGCAAGGAATCTTAGATAAACTTGCTAGAAAAGATAAGATTATGGGCTTTGGACATCGCGTATATGTGGAAAAAGATCCACGCAATGTGGTGATAAAAGCGTGGAGCAAAAGATTGAGTGAAGATGTGAAAGACACAAAGGGGCTATATCCCATAAGTGAAGCCATAGAAAAGGTAATGTGGGATCAAAAAAAGCTTTTCCCTAATCTTGATTTTTATAGTGCGAGTGCTTATCACTTTATGGGGATTCCCACGCCGTATTTCACGCCGATTTTTATCTTTTCACGCACGGCAGGGTGGCTGGCACATATCTTTGAGCAAAGGGGGAATAATAAGCTAATCCGTCCTAGTTCGCAATATACAGGACCAGAAAACAAAGCATTTGTGCCACTAAGCGAGCGTTAATCTTTTGCGTGCTTTTGCGGGAGTCTGCGTTGTCGGCAGCGGTCATTACCATTTAAGGTAATTCCCTTACCTCCAACTTGACAACCCACAAAATCATCACAAAATCTTTAACGCTTGAGATGTGTGCGGGAGCGTTAGCTTTTTGGCTAAAAACGGCGATTGCTTCGGCTTTGGCTGCGTCATTACCGCTTAGGTAACTCCTTGCCAAAGCCTTGCAAAGCCCCATTTTTAGCTCAAAAATCTTGCCGCTTAGGCAACTTGAATCTTTGCCACACAAAGGATTTGACATCAGCGGCGGTGAATCTAGAATCTAGATTCTAATAACACAAGGCAGAGCTATTTGATTTGAAAAATCTTCTGCTACGCCTTGATTTTGCGAGGAAAAATCGTGGTTTTCAAGTGAGCCAACGAGAAGCTACCTAAGCGGTAGTGCCGAAGTTGGCGAATGCAGAATCCGCGATTTTAACCGCAAAGGTAAGGCGGACATAATTTTAACTTTAAACTACAAGGAGAATGTAATGAGTGCCGATATGGGAACACTAGATACCAAACGACCAGAATTTGATGAGCTGCTAACAAAAATTGCGCGTTATGCGTTGGAGTATAAGATTACCTCGCCTTTAGCGTATGAGACAGCAAGATACTGCCTTATGGATACCATAGGTTGCGGACTTTTAGCCCTAAACTTTCCAGCTTGCACTAAGCTTTTAGGACCTGTTGTTGAGGGGGCGGAGTTTCGCCCTTTGGGAGCAAAGATTCCGGGGACTAGCTATCAGCTAGAGCCAGAGAGAGCGGCGTTTAATGTAGGGGCTATGGTTAGATGGCTTGATTTTAATGACACTTGGTTAGCCGCAGAGTGGGGACACCCAAGCGATAATCTAGGGGCGATTTGGGCAGTAGCAGACTATCTAAGCCGCAAAAATATTGCCGAAGGTAAAGAGCCTTTGAAAGTCAAAGATGTGCTTAGTGCTATGATTAAAGCACACGAGATTCAAGGTGTGCTTGCGTTAGAAAACTGCTTTAACAAAGTGGGGCTAGACCATGTGCTACTTGTTAGGATCGCTTCTACCGCGGTGGCGTGCGCTATGCTTGGTGGGAGCTTTGAAGAAGTGCGAAACGCAGTAAGCCACGCATTTATTGATGGTGGTGCGTTGCGGACATATCGCCACGCACCAAACACAGGCTCACGCAAAAGCTGGGCGGCAGGGGACGCAAGCTCAAGGGGCGTAAATCTAGCCCTAAAAGCATTAAGCGGAGAAATGGGCTATCCAAGTGCGTTAAGCGCGGAATTCTGGGGATTTGAAGATGTGAAAATGAGAGGTAAAAAGCTTACTATCCCACAAGAATTTGGCAGCTATGTAATGGAAAATGTGCTGTTTAAGATCAGCTTCCCAGCGGAGTTCCACGCACAAACTGCCGTAGAATGTGCGTTGAAATTGCATAATGAAGTGAGAGACAGACTAGATTCTATTGAAAAAATTGTGATTACCACTCAAGAATCCGGACATAGAATCATCAATAAAGTTGGCGAGCTAGCAAACCCAGCTGACAGGGACCACTGCATTCAGTATATGGTGGCTGTGCCGCTTGTGTTTGGGCGACTCACCGCTGAAGATTATGAAGACTCTGTGGCGAGTGATACACGCATTGACGCCCTGCGTGATAAAATGGTAGTAGAAGTAGATGATCGCTATACGCGTGAGTATTTAGAAGCCGATAAACGCTCAATCGCTAATGCGGTGCAGATTTTCTACAAAGATGGTAGCAAGAGTGAAAAGGTAGAGGTGGAGTATCCTATCGGGCATAAACGCAGAAGAGCAGAGGGAATCCCTGTGCTTGTGGCTAAGTTTGAACGCAATATTGCCCTGAAACTTAGCCCTAAAAAATGCGAGCAGATTAAGGCTGTTTGCAGTGATCAGGGTAAGCTAGAATCTATGGCGTTTAATGAATTTAGTGATTTATTTGCGTTGTAGTGCCTTGCTTGATAGCTAGAATCTAACTAGATTCTAGCTATCTTTTTATTTCTTAAAACTACTAATGATTTATCCCACACAAGACCAAGCTAAATATTTCATCTAAATAATGCTATAATAGCGCATTCTATCTAGAGGTTGCACTATGCGGTTACGACTTAATCAAATTGAATATATCGCCAATAAAATAGCACTTGATTTATATAACTCTAGCTTGCTTGTGTTGCAAGTCCCCATTGAGAGTATCGCCAAAGTGGCAAAGGGTATCCTTGAAGCGGATGTGAAAGAGGAGCTAGCAATTGACCTGAAAGCTCAAGAGCTGCTAGAGAAGAATCAAAGTGAAGTTGAGTTTTTGCGTGTTGATGAGCGCAAGCTCTTTGGTATGATCAAGCGGCAGATCGCTGATGAGCGGCGGTTTTTGCTCTTTTGGGATGATCGATATAATGCACTTTCACACAAAATTCTAGATACGCTAATTGAGAAAAAATATGTGCAGTTTAATGTCAATAAAAATCAAATTAAAAATATCATTTTTAAGGCGATTGATAGCTTTGCCAAAATGCACGATGAGATCCAAGATGAGATTGTGGAGAAAATCAAAAACTACAAACGCAAACTTCTTGTAGGCACAGATGAGTATGAGCTGATTTATGACAAGCTTTATGAAGAAGAGTTACGCAAAAAGGGCTTTATGTAAGCCCGATAAATGGAGATGATATGGCAGATGATATAAGACCAGCTTGGGTGTATTGTGCTAATGGCGTGTATTTTCAAGCGCAAGCATTTTCTGGAAGTGGCACGATGGTGGGGGAAATTGTCTTTAATACTTCCTTGACCGGCTATCAAGAAATCATCACAGATCCTAGCTATGCTGGGCAGTTTATTGTCTTTACTATGCCAGAGATCGGGATTGTAGGTGTGAATGAGCAAGATTGCGAGAGTAGAGATGTGTTTGCTTCTGGGGTGATTGTGCGACATTATGATGATACTATCTCGAATTTTCGCGCACAAGAGAGCCTAAAATCCTTCCTTGATGAGCGCAATATCCTTGGGATTTGCGGTGTGGATACGCGTGCATTGGTGAAAATGATCCGTGCGCAAGGATCGATGATGATGGTTGCTTCAAGCGATATTAGTGATAGAGATGAGCTAGCTAGGATCTTGCGAGACTCCCCTGCAATCGAGCAACAAAACCATATTGAAAATGTCTCTACAACTAGTGATTTTACACATACGCAAGGCGTGTATGAGTTCACGGATTTTTCTTATAGTAAGCCTATCACGCGCTATAAAGTAGCAGTGATTGATTTTGGAGCAAAACGCAATATTTTAAACGAGCTTGTGAGTGCTGGGCTTTTGGCAAAAGTATATCCGCATACATTTTGTGCTGATGAGCTATGCAAAGCCTTTGAAAAAGGTGAGATTGATGGGGTGTTTTTATCCAATGGTCCGGGTGATCCCAAAATGCTTAGTAAAGAAGTGGGAGAAATCACCAAGCTAATTGCAGCAAAAATCCCTATTTTTGGGATCTGCCTAGGACATCAGCTCCTAGCCCTAGCGCACGGCTATGAAACTTATAAGCTAAAATTTGGGCATCACGGCGGCAATCACCCTGTGAAAAATCTTTTGGACAATTCTGTAGAGATCACATCGCAAAACCACAACTATTGTGTCCCAGAATCCATTGAGCAAGTCGCTGTTGTAACACATAGAAATCTTTTTGATAATACCATTGAGGGCGTGGCTTATAAAAATGCGCCGATTTTTTCCGTGCAGCACCACCCAGAGGCAAGCCCCGGTCCTAGAGAGTCGCGCAATATTTTTGAGTGTTTTGCCAAGCTTATTGATGAGCGAAGAAACCACGATAGGGCTAGTCGTTAAGGTTTGTTTTATAAATTTTAGTTTAGAATTAGCCCCTTATTTTGCTACGGACAGATGGGTGAGTGGCTGAAACCACACCCCTGCTAAGGGTGCAGATCTTAACGGGTCTCGAGGGTTCAAATCCCTCTCTGTCCGCCACTTGACATTTATTTCACTTTCACTTTTTTGATTTTTTTGCAAATAAACCCCCCACAACCCCCTACCTATCGCAAACTGACTTTCACTTTTTTGATTTTTCATACAAAACACTTGCAAAAACTTTTAGTTTTTATTGGGAAGTTTATTGGAAAGGTAAAATTTTCGCATATATTGTATTACGCGCACGCGTATATATTTATCTCTATTCTCTATTAGAGAGGGGAATTTTTTTGAGAAAAACCCTTGCAATGTCCTACCTAACGATGTTTTATAACAATTTTGTATTCAAAACAAGTTCCATTCTGGCGACCTACAAATACCGCCAAAATTCCCCAAAAAGTAGTCTATAATATACCAATAATTCTAATTATTTACGAACTTTTGGTAGGATTTTTCATACTTTGATAAGGAAACATTATGAAAGAGCCAAAAAGAAAAATAGCTGGTGCAAAGCAATTTGTTAATGCAGAAACAGGCGAAGTGCTTAATTTACAAGAAATCATTGAATATTATGGCGATAATGTGCCTTGGCAAAGAGTGCGCATTGCTCCGCTTATGGCATTGTTAGATAGGGGCATAAGCCATTCTAAAATGAAAGTAATCCATTGGATTGTAGAGCATTTGGATAGGGAAAACAATTTGATATACACACAAAGGCATATAGCAGAGCAAACACAAGTGGCAAAAAGCACAATAAACGAGCTGTTTAAATTTTTGCTTGATAGCAACTTTATGAAAAAAAAGGGCAGTGTATATCATATTAACCCCTACTTCATAGGTCCTAAAGCTTGCAGTGAGCAGGATTATAATGCGTTTGTAATACGATATAGAAAAATGGATAGTGCAGATGAGTAGAGTAGCCACAAAGATTCTTTTTGACAAAGATATACGAGCATTACAACCAAAAGAGAAGCAATATCGCTTAGTTGTGGGTAATCCTAAAGAGCTTATCTTGTTTGTCTATCCTAGCGGTGTTAAGACTTTTGCATTAAGGATTCTTGGAAGTGGTGGTAATGAGAAATGTATAAAGCTATCTCAATTTCGTGCTGGAATATATAGCGTAGCTGATGCAAGAAAGGAAGCGTGTGAGAGATTAAGAATTATAGAAACTAGTGGCGAGCTAGATTCTACAAAATACCTTTTCAAAAATCTTTATGTTAGATATTTGAAGCAAAAAGCAAAGCGCGGTATTAGCGAAGAATACTTAAAGCAAGTGGAAGCCCTGTGTGAGCGTTACTTACTCCCAGATTTAGCGGATTTAGATGTCAAAGATATTAAATTCTCCTATTTGCTTGACTTGCTTAATGCTGTCTTTGACCCAAGCAATCCACACAAAAGCCGCTTAGAAACTATCAAGCGGCTATCACTTCATCTCAATGGCATTTTTAGCATAGCCTTAAAAGACCGCTACATTGACTATAATCCAACCTTTGGGCTAAGGCAGGAGTTTCCTACTAAATCTAAATTTTATACTAAAAATGGGATAGATTCACGCCTTGCCGCCCTTACTAGCAATGAAATTTTGAAAGAATTTTTAAATGATTTAAAGCGTAACACCACACTAGATATTCAAACAAAAAGGGCGATTTATTTGCAGATTTTATGTGTCAATCGCCCTATCAATACCGCAAGTGCTAGATGGAGTCATATTGATATGCCAAATGCTACTTGGAGTATTCCGGCAAATGAAATGAAAATGGGCAAAGATCACAAAATAGCACTCAATAGCTATGCCCTAAAAATCCTAGAAGCACAACAAAAAGACTTTGGATATTTTGGTAGTGCATTTGTATTTCCAACATTTAGTAGGCTAGGGCATATCCATAGAGACACACTAAGCAAAGCATTGAGAAACTTTAACAATAGCAAATATAGAGATAAACTAACCACACACGGATTCCGTGCGACATTTAGAACAATTTGCTCACTGCATAAAGCAGAGCTACTCCAAAAGGGCATAAGCGATGAAGTGATAGAATCTGCCTTAGCTCACAAAACAGATAATGAAATTAAATACGCTTATGAGCGAGAAAAGGCAAGCCTAGAACAGCTTAGAATCCTAATGCAGTGGTATGGAGATTATTTGCATAGTTTGTGTGCGTTTGAGCTATAACCTACAATTAAAGTTGCAATCAATGTTAGAGTATTTAACGCAGTCTCTAATTTAGCGTATAGCTATGTTAGAGTAATGCGCATTACTCTAACATTGATAAATCAAAGTTAGAAGTAGCGAAAATTTACAAAATTTTGTTATACTCTAACATAGCATATAACTCAAGGATACAAAAATGAATAACAAAGAAAAACTCATCTTGCAACGAGAAATTACAATTTTAGAATCTCAATTAGAAGACATACAAAAAAGTATAAAAGATTTGCAACTAAGTTTAGATTCCACAAAGAAAACATTGCAAAATCTCAAAGATATAGCGTGGGATAGCGACAAAAAGGAGAGCAAATGAATCCACAAATTGATTATGCTAAATATGAGAATATGACTGCTAGGCAAATTTTTAACTCTTTAGAAAGCACCAAGAAAAAGATTGAAAAAGCAGAGCAGATAAAGAAAGAAAATGAAGCCTTATTTGCTTATCTAAAATCCAAGCTCAATGAGAAAGTCAATGAGCCAAAGTTTGTGGATTTTAATAAATCCACATCTGCAAACACTGCAAAAAAAATCTTAAACTCTATGAGTGATGAGCAAAAAGCTGCAATCCACAATCAAACGCTAAATTATATGAATACTGCGGATAGCGATGATGATTAAAGTTGTTATAGAAAAAAAGGCAGATAAGTTTCTTAGTAAATTACTTCATAGCAATCAACAGCAAGTAGCTTTATCGATTTTTGATTTTCTCTACAATCAATTGCCAAGTCTAGAGAGCGACCCTAGATTCTTAGCCAACGCCAAGCACTTAAAAGGCTTTGATGATAATCGCTATCGCTGGAGATTTGGTAATTATAGAGTGATAGGCAAAGTCAATGCAAATGGCGAAATTACAATAGTCCAAATTATTGAAATAACCCATAGGCAAGGAGCTTATTAGGAGCAATTATGACTGCCAATCAGCAAAAAGCCTATTTGAAGCGTGTGGCAAGAGAAGAGGAAGAGAGTGTTTTTAGGGGGTGTGAAGTTTATGCCACCAAGCACAAAGAGCCTAGCACCAATAGCAAGAAAAAAAGTTGCATTAACTTTGCTAAAAGCATAAAAAACAATTTTAATGTAATGCACAACGACCGCTCATTGAGAGCAGAGCATATCAAAGATGGAGAATTTGAAGTCAATCGCACAGCCGATGAAGCCATAGAGCTTAAAGAGCAAATGATACGACAAGCCATAGAAGCCTATGAAGCCAACAAAAGCAAAAGAGCCCCAAAGTTTAGGGCAAAAGACTATGAGCATTCCGCAGTAGCTCTTATCAAGCCTGATACTACAATGCAAGATTTAGAAGTAGTAGCCAAGCATTTTGAGTCCAAATATGGATTCCAATGCTATCAAATCGCTATCCATAGAGATGAGGGGCATTATCCCAAAAATGTCAAAGGCGACCCAACACCCCTAGAAATCAACCACCACGCGCATTTTGAGTTTATCACACTAGATAAAAACACTGGAAAAAATAGATGGCGCGAAGTCAATAAAAAAGTAATGAGCGATTTTCAAACCGAAGTCGCCGAGATTCTGCAAATGGAGCGTGGTATTGATAAGCGTATTACAGGGGCTTATCATTTAAACCACTACCAATATCGCTATAAAGCACAAGCTCAAGAGCTTGAGAGATTGGAGCTAGAGCAACATATCAAACAAGAGCAAGAGAATCAAAAAGAGCCACAAAAACCACAAATCAAGCTCACAAGCGATAAAAGCGAGATAATCTATCTTAATGTCCCATACAATGAAAAAGACGAAGCAAAGGGGCTAGGAGCCAAGTGGGACAAAGACAAAAAGCAGTGGTATATACCACAAGTGGATTCTACTCCCTTTGCCAAGTGGTTACCACAAAACTTTAAGACAAAATCCCAAGAAATCGCGGAGCTACACGAAAAAGCAACAGAACAAGATGAAGCACTTGTTAGTATGCGTGCTGAACGCAACTCCGCACAAATCTCATTAGAGAAAGCTCAAAAAGAGATTGTGAGCTTAAAAGCCATCAAAGCGGATTTTGAAGCCTTAAGAAAAGAAATGATTGAGTGGGGATACTGCGACAAAGATGACTACAAAATCCGCACAGACCTTTTAAAGCAAACCCTAGAAAACGCCAAAAACAATAAGCAATTTACCCAAGATGACCTAAGCACCGCTATCACAGAAGCAAAGCAAGAGATACAAGAAAGGCATAAAACCGAGATTGAAGCTCTAAAATCTACAAATGAAGCCTTAGAAGCAAAAATAAGCGATTTAGAGTCAAAGCAATGGGTAGGTATTACCCAAGATGATTTAAACGATTTAAGGGCTAATTATGGAACGGAAAAAGAGTTTTTCCAAGCACTAAGCAGAAAGTTTCAAAGTGAGTTTATAGAGATAGTAAAGATTCTCTGTGATGGCGATGAAGTGAAAGCACAACAAATACGCAATTTTGAGATTCTAAAGCCCATAATCATTGAGTTAGTAGAGTTTAAAAAAGCACATCAAGAGCTACAACAAGAGCCTAGACAAGTCCAAATCCAAGCTAAAGCTAAAAGCAAAAAAGATGATTTTGAGAGATAAATTCAAATTTTCAAAAATTGTTTTTTTTTTTTTTTTTGAAAAATCTTAGCAGGGCTTACACCCTGCGTGATTTTTCAAAGCCTTTGTGCTAACGCAAAAAGGCAGTTGATACGCCAAATAAAAGTAGAATCTGCCTTTGACTGCCAACTTTCTTTTGGCGTATTATCCGTGCTTTTAGTGCAAAGCGTAAGCGAAGCAATCAAAGCACATTTTTTGCCAACAAGCAAACGCAGTGCAGCGGTTGGCAAAAGTTCAGTGTATGCCGATTGAAGCGTAAGCGATAATCGGCTACGCCGATTATGCTACAAGATTGCAACAGCGTTGAAATGCCACCAATCCCAACTAGCCTTTTTTGGAAATTATAATGGAAAGTTAAAAATTATATCCCCATAAAATAGCGTTAATATCGGTATTTTATGGCTTTAGTTCGCTACGCTATCTGTCCGCCACTTTAGATTCCCTGTATTTCTTCTATGTCTTTCGTGTTTTCTTGCAGATCTTGTGTTTCATAGATTGTTTGTAGGTCTTCTGCTTCTGGCGTGTCTGGTGTTTGGCTAATTTGTGGGGCTTGCATTTGACTAAGCTTGCCTTGCAGTGTGATTGCAGATTCTAAAAACTCTACATCAAGTGATTGTGTGGCTAGATCAATAGTGCATTTGCTTGTCCGTAGGCTTTGGTCTTGGGATTTTATGGTAGCTTGCGCGGTGATTTGTGCGCGCTCTATTTGCCCATTTACGACTAGACTAGAATCCACTTTTGTATCAAAGCCCACGCCCCACGCATCTTGGGCATTGTCTTGTGTGTCAAAGGCTTCTAGCCCAAAAGCACCAAGATCATCAAGCAAGATAGCGAAATTTTGCCCTTCAATATTGATCGTGCCTTTGTGGAAAGCGAGATTATAAACACTCTCTACCATAAGGCTGGATTCTAGGATTGTAGGGGCTTTTAGTAGCTGCAAGATACGCATAAGCGAGAGATTTTCGCCACTGAATTTTAGGATATTTTTTTCCAAAGTAAGCGTGCTTTCTCCGCCCAAAGATGAGCTAGCAGCACTAAAGGTGATTCCATTATCAGCACTAATTTTGCCCTGCAGCTCTAGCGCACCTTGTATGTCAAAGCCAAATACACTGCCAAACGCCCCAAGATCACTGATATGCAAGCTATAAGCTAGCGCATTATCAAGAATCTGTGTTTGCGCAGAAGCCATAGGGGCTTGGCGTGAAGAGTAAAGAGTGCTTTGCAAGGCTTCCTTGCCATTAGACTTGCCTAGTGCTGTGATGATCTCACCCCCTACGCTAAATGTGCCAGCTAGCTCTTGGTGCGTGCTATCGCGCTTGTAGTAAAGTGTGTTTATGCCCATATCAAGCGCACCTAAGGAGAGCTTGTCGCTTTGTAAGCGTAGCTGCAAGATCTGGGATTGCTCTTGGGCTAGGATAGAGAGCGTGCCTTTTGCATTGATGTCTATGTCAAAAAATCGCGCCACTTGCTCCATAGGCACAGCGCGCAGCTCAAGCGTGTATTCTTGTATGGACAAAAACTCCATACGAGCAAATAGGGCAAAGGAGATTTCTGTGGAGCTATGCGGATTTGTAGATTGCGGATTTGTAGATTGTATGGTGTAGTTTGCTAGATCGCCTTGTATATGTAAGTAGCCAAGTGGTGCGAACTCTTTATGATCAGTGCCTGTATGCAAAAAGTGGATTCTAGCTTGTATATCAAGCTTGCGCCCTAGGGAGTGCCGCCCCTCTAGCACGATGGCAAGTGTTTTGTTTAGCACAAGTTCTGCATATATAGAATCCACTTTGATCGCTAGGGTTTGGAGTTGTGTTTGAAAAGGCAAGGAGTGATTGAGTGCGCTTTGGGCAAAGGGGAGTAAGATTGTATTGCCAGCTTTGGTGAAGAGTAGCCCACCAAGCCCTAGCACACTACATAGGAGAAATACCCCCACCCACGCTAGCGCACGCATTACTTAGCTAGCCCCATTGCCAGCCACATTAGGTGCGGGCAGGGTCTTTTTGAAACTAGCAATGATGATGAGCACAAGCGTGATAGCGATAAACACATACATCTCCCACGGCATAGGCACAGGATCGCCCCCGGCGTAAGAGTGCTTGCCTGCTAGGTAGTAATTTACCCCAAAATAGGTCATTAGCACACTATAAAATGCCAGCACACTGCCTGTGGCAAAGACAAAGGGCAGATTGCTAAACTTGATAAAGCGCAGGTGCAAGACAATGGCATAAATGCCAATGGCAATCAACGCCCAAGTCTCTTTAGGATCCCAGCCCCAATATCGCCCCCACGACTCATTCGCCCAAATCGCGCCCAAAAAATTCCCAATTGTAAGCATAAAAATGCCTAAAATCATCGTCATTTCATTGATGGCATTGACTGAAATGATAGCTTTATCTATATGCGCTTTATCGGGCTTGCGCAAGATAAATAGCACAAGTGTGAAAGCTCCAAGCACAAAGCAAAGCCCCAAAAATCCATAGCTTGCGGTAATCACAGAGACATGGATATTAAGCCAATAAGACTGCAAGACAGGCACTAGATCTTGGATCTGTGGATCCATATAGCCTAGATGAGCGACAAAAAGGCTCGCCCCAGAGAAAAAGCTTGTCGCACAAAGAGCTAGCATAAATCGTGGGAAACACACCACCCCAGCGATCCCAGAAGCCCACGCGATGTAGATCATTGATTCATAGGCATTGCTCCACGGAGAGTGCCCAGAGACATACCAGCGCACGATAAGCCCAAGCGTGTGGGCTATGACGCACAGAGCAATAAGCGCGAAAAATACCCGATAGACTCTCCTAGGCACAGCGCGATCTTTGTAAATATACACAAGCACGATAAGCAGCCCAAGCAAGCCTAGTAGCGTATAAGGCAGGATAAGTGTCTCAAAAATATTGTAGTGATTAAGCGCGATCTCCCACTCTATGCGACTAGGGCTGACATAATCCTCTCCGCCATTTTGCTCTTGATAGGATTCTAGGCTCTTTAGCGCAGAGATCCCAAGATCCCACGAATTTGTGCTAACGCCTAGAATCATACCCATAAAAAGCGCATTCATCATAGAATCCACTTTTTGTATCATCGGCTCATATTCTTGCATAGGCAGCTGTCCTTGGAGCAAGAGGTAGGTAAGCTCTGTGGCAGAAAACCACCGCTTTGTGCTAGGGTCTGGGAAAATCCGCAAGTAAAGGAGTGTTTGCACGCTTTTTACAATCTCATAGCTCTCTGTTACCTTGCGCACATCTTTATCAAAGGCATTCCACTCGCTCTCGCTTTTGTGCTGCACATCAGCGAAGTAATTATGCAGCTTGGATTCTCCTGTTTGTGTGTCATAAATATCCATAAACGATACGCGCACCTTATCCTGTGGCACGCCTAGGATCGCGCGGAGTTTTGGGGTTTTGGTATGGATTAGATTAGCACTTACAAAATCACTAGGGAAGATCATAGCTCCCATTAGGGTCTGGGTATTATCTAGCCCTTCAAAGCCATTTGTCCTAGAGATTTTATGCATAATGTGCATAGCCATTGTGTCAAAAGGCTGGATTCTACCGGCGTAGTCTTGGATCTGGATTCTACTAAGGCGGGTGGCAAACTCCCTAGCATTATCGCGCAAAAGTGCAATACGCTCCTGTCTATGCGCTGGGTCAATACTATCCGGATCTTTACGCAAATCCTCCCACACGCGCTTAAAGGACTCTATTTGCTCGCTGGAAAGGTGATTGCTAGTAGTAAGAAATTGCATAAGATTATCTGGCAGTGAGGTTTGCGCCGCACTAGAATCCGCCTTGCTAGAATCCACTTTGCTAGAATCCACTTTTTGTGTCGCGCCTGTCTCTACAAGTGGCGTGCCTTGCTTGCCGTGGGTTTGTATATTGGGCGTGTTTGCGTGGAGGGGTGGAGTATAGAGTAGCCCTAATGCTAGCACAAGGGCAAGCACGCCTTTTTGCGCGAGATTATGGCTAGAGACAAAGCGTGCTAGCTGCATAAAGCGACCATTTTTGTCAAACAGCAGCCACAATGCCCCGATGATTAGCATCGCATAGCCGATATAGGTGGGGAGCTTGCCCGGATCGTGATTGACAGATAGCACGCTAGTGTAGTTGCCTGCCTCTTCGTTGAAGAAATAATCGCTTTGATAGAAGCGATAGCCTCCAAAATCTAAGACATTATTCATAAAGATTCTAAAAGGCTTGATAAGAGAGCCTTGCGCGTCTAAAATCTCCACCTCTGAGGCATAAGAAGAAGGATTATCCGTGCCGGCATAGGTCTTTTTCTCAAATTGTAGCAAGCGTAGGGAGAAGGGCAGCTCCACGCGCCTAGATCCCCAGTGGAAGCTCATTTTCATTCCGCCGATTTCTTCACGCACCGCGGCGTGTTCATTAGAAAAGCCATTCCCCCCTATAAGCTCGATAGGCTTTGTCTGTCCATTGTAGCTTACAAGCAAGCGCAGTAGCATTGGGGCATTTCTTGGGGATTTATTGGGGATTAGCGCGACTTCTTGTGAGAGAACTTCCACGGGCTTATCAAAGATCATCGCGCTATCTTTAATGCGTGAATTTGTAAAAATCCCCCTAAAGGCATTGATATTAGCAGGGATTTGGGCATAGTCTTTTTGCCACGAGTCATTTAGCGCGGCGATATTGATGTAATTATCATTAGAGTAGTAGAAGCTCGCACTCTTGCCCTCTTGTATCCACATCATTCCCTCTGTCCCAAAATACCGCGTGATCCCAGCCCCTATGATGATCACGATAAATGAGCTATGCAGCAGCATAGAGGCGTATTTTTTGCGTTTGTAGGCACAGGAGTGGATAAAGCTAGCAAGCAAGGCAATGGCAAGATATATATGCAAGAGCATAAACCACCACGAGCCATAAATGATCGTATAAGCAGCATTTGCGCCATAGTCATTCTCTATAAATGTAGCGATCGCGCAACTTAGCGCGTAGAAAAATATAATGGGCAAAATGACCTTAAAGGAGTAAAAAGCTTTGAGGATCCTAATAGGGCTAGCAGGGGGTGTTATAGAGGGTTTCATATCATCTCCAATAGCTATAAAGCTTGCAGGTGTTTTTGCAGCATTGTGGCGATTTGCTTCTCATCGCCATTTGCCTTTTGCCACGAGCCTTGTGCGATAAACTCTAGCAATGCGCTAAATTGCTTAGGCGGGAGATAGCTAGGATAAGTCAGGATCGTCCTGCCATCTTTGGTGGCAAAGACTAAGGTCGGGGTCGGTCCTATGCGGTAGATTTGTGCGAGCTGGCGCGTGGGGATTGCGTGGTCTTGTAGCGTATCGCTCTCTCCTATGCGGAATGTATGGAGCTTGCTATAACTTGTGTTGATATAGTAGGCATTAAACTGCTCTTTAAGCATTGTGCGGAGATTTTTATGGGCTTTTATGTCATCTTTTAGATTCTCGCAATATGTGCAGCCATTTGCCCCAAAGACTAGGAGCATATATTTGCCCTTAGTCTCAATAGTGCTTGTGTCATTAAAGACATCTTCTAATCCCGCATAGGTCTTTTTATCAAGCTCGCTTGCCTCCACACTAGAATCCACTTTTTGATCCTTACAACCGCCAAGAAGCCACAAAGCGCATAGCATCGCTGCTATGCTAATTATGCGCATAAATGGTAGAAATACATAAGAGTAGAGCATATATATCCTTTATCAAGTGGGGCTAGAATCTAGCCTTTGCTTTGCAAGCGTGTATATCATCGTAGCAAACTCTGGGCTATCATTCATACACGGGCACAGGAGATAGTCTTTCACGCCTTTTTGCTTTGCTAGCTCTTTATACTCAATGCCTAGCTCATAGATTGTCTCGGCATTATCTATGGTGAAAGCTAGGGGATAGATGATGAGATTTTGACCGCTAGCTTTGGCGATAATATCACTTGTAAAAGGCTCAATCCAGCGCATAGGACCGACCTTTGACTGATAGGCTAGCACAATTTTGGCAAACTCTATCCCCCGCCGCGCAAAAATCGTGCGCAAGATTTCTACCCCCTTTTGGCATTGTGCGGGGTAGGGATCGCCGCTATCGACTATCTTTTGCGGGAGAGAGTGGGCAGAGAGCAGAAGCGTGAAGTCTCTAGGATCGCGCTCTTGCAATGTGTCTAAGATAGTGCTAACGATTAGCTCATAGTATGGCTCATACGCGTGAAAGTCTTCTACTATGTGGATTCTAGGGGTATAGGATAGGGCTTTAAGATTGTGGTATATATCAAGCATTGATGACTTGGTGGTGGTGGTAGAAAATTGCGGATACATACTAAAAAGCACGATCTCATCGACCTTTTGCTCGCATAAAGAGCGCAGCACATCATAGGCAAATGGCGGTGTATAGCGCATAGCATAGGTAAAGATCGCGCTAGAATCCAGCTTTTCAAGCTGCTTGCACAAAGCAAAAGTATGGGCTGGCAAGGGCGAAGCTCCGCCTATGGCGCGGTAGTTGTGCTTGGCAGATTCTAGGCGTTTATTGATGATAAATGAGCCTACCATTTTGCGGATAAAGCGATTTTTGATCCGTAGGATAAGCGGATCGCTAAATAGATTTTGCAAAAAGCTCTCCACTCCAGAAATATCCGTAGGACCGCCCATATTAAGCAGGATAATAGCGCGTTTATGTGTGTGATTTGCTGGGCTTTGTGTAGGCATAGAGCGGGATCCTTAGCTGTTGTTGTCTCCAAAGTTTGAAATAATAATATGCTAAAATTAACGCATATTGATTTTAGGCTTAGGAGTAGCAATGGAAGTCGATATGATCGCAAAGGCGTTTAATGATATGGTGTTTTTCCACGCATTTTTTATGGCATTTTTCCCGATACCTTTTCTCATCAATCTCTACACACTTTTTACTTATAAAACTTATCAAAAGGTGATTATTAAGCTATGGTTTGTTATGCCTATTATCTTTTTGCTTGTGGCGGTGGGGAGCTTTAGCGGGGTGTTTATCTTAGCAAGTCGGCAATGGTATATGACTTGGCAGATTGGGGCGATGATCGCGCTTACTTTGCTGATTTTTCTTATGGAGATCAAGCGGATAAAACGACTTAAGCTTGCTAGGACTAGCGAAGAGCTTATGCGCAAATACATCACATTTTGCAAGTGGGTTTATGGCATAGAGCTATGCTTGGTGCTGCTCTTTAGCCTTAGGATCATTGTGTAATGCAATTTGTCTTCCACGCTGAAGCTGGGGCGCAGACTCTTGTGCTTGAAGGCGAGAGTTTCACGCATATTTTTAGCGCGCGCCGAAGCAAGGCTACTAGCAACCTCGCCCTAAGAAATTTGCGCGATGAGCGGCTTTATACCTACAAGGTGGATTCTATTAGCAAGCGATGTGCTAGGCTTAGTTTAGATTCTAGCAAGCACGCGCCCAATGCCCCGCGCAAGCACACGCATATCATCTGGGCGATCACACAGGCTAAGACCATAGAAAAAGCCCTGCCTAGCTTCAATGAGCTAGGGCTTAGTAAGCTTAGTGTGTTTTGGGCGGATTTTTCTCAAAGAGGGCAGCATATTGATTTGGCACGGCTGGAGCGGATACTTGTTTGCTCGTGTGAGCAGTGCGGGCGGAGTGATTTGTGTGAGATAGAGATCCTAGAATCCACACAAGCAGCCCTAGAGTGCTACCCCAACGCATTGGTGCTGGATTTTGGCGGCAAGATTATTGGCGGCGATGTCTTAGCATCTAGTATCGCGCTAGATTCTGGGGTGCTAATTGGGGCAGAAGGGGGCTTTAGCCACAGGGAGAGAGAGCTTTTTGCTAAGCGTGAGATCGTGGCGTTTGATACAGGGCGAATCCTACGCTCACAAACTGCCGCCCTTGCCTTGCTTGCAAAATGTGGCATTTAGGAGCGTGGTAATCCACTCTCTCCATTAGAATCCACTTTTGAAAATGGATTGCCACGCGGATTTTCAATCCGCTCGCAATGACAATAAAAGGGCGTTTGTGGCTGTGTTATCAAACGAGGATTCTACTTTTTGGGCGTTTTCTTTGTCATTGCGAGCGGTGCTTTTGCACCGCGTGGCAAACAAGTGAAGCGAAGTTTCTTTAGAAAACAAGCGAAGCGGTGCAAGGCGAAGCCGAAGCAGGTTTCTTTAGAAAACAAGGGACACCGCTCGCCGTTAGGCGATGTTTCTTTAGAAAAGCCAAATCCCTTTGAAAAAAGTGGATTCTAGGCTATCTGGGTATGAAGCTTTGAAGCAGGCGGAAATGCTCTAGGGAGTCTTTTTTCAAGCTTGGGTTGCGCAAGAGAGCGGCGATAGAGTGCGTGGCGATAGTCTTTTTGCCAAAGGCTTCAAGCAGCGCGCCCTTATGGCTGGTATCTAGGGCGAGCAAGGATTCTAGCACCATCTCGCCAAAAAGCACGACACAAGCAGGGGGCATTGCCTCTAGCTGGCTTGTGAGATATGGAGCGCATAGCTCTATATCTTGCGGGCTGGCTGGGTGGGAGGCGCATTTGAGCAGAGATAGCACGCTAAAGTGCGCCACGCCAAAGACCTTATGCGCGATATTAGCAAGCATTTGCGATGCTTTAGAATCCACTAGCCTGCCATTTTCACTCATCGCATATTCTACGACAAAGATCACAGGGGATTTAGCTTGGATATAGCCTAGCTCTGGGCTTCCTCGCTTACTGCGCCCACAAAGCTTGCAGTGTATAATCCTTTGAGAGAGATCATCGCTAAATTTTATGGGATTGTGGGGGGATATGGGATTGTGCGTGTGAGAGACTTTAGCTGGCTGGACAAACTCCACCCCACAAGCCCTAGCGAGATATAGCTCATAAAGCTGGCGTTTGCGTGCGGCGTCTGTGTGTGTATCGTGTAAGTTTATCATTAGCACATAGTGGCAGAAATTTGCTTAAGATTTGATTGTGAAAATGCAGAATCCTTGCCCAAATACGCCTTTAAGCGCATTGATGGGGCAAAGAGCTATTGCAAGAGCCTAAGGACATTTTGCTGCACAGCATTTGCCTGCGCCATAGCGAAGCTTCCGCTCTGTGCCAAAATGTTGAATTTCGAGAAGTTGGCTGACTCGCTAGCAAAATCCACTTCACGGATTTGGGATTCTGCGGCTTTGACATTGACTTGCGTTACAGAGACATTGTTGATAGTAGCGACTAGCTGCATTTGCACAGATCCAATATCCGCTCGCACTTTATCTAGCTGTGTCCTAGCAGAATCCGCCATATCCATTACAAGCATAGCACCCTTAAGGCTTGTAACCCCAGCCCCAATGCCTTTCCAGTTGAGATCACTTTGTGCGGTGTTTGCGTTTGCCCCATAGGCACTTGCGACATTTGCGCCAAAGATCCCACGCAGCTCGCGCAAGTTTGCGGTGTATTCTGCGATACCTTGTGCGGAGTGGAATCCTATATGGCTGTAATTTACCCCACTTACTAGAATATCTCTCGCATCCGTTCGGATAAGCGTGAGTCGCCCAACGATAGCGTGATTGACCCCAGAGATACCATTGAAATCCCCACCGCCAAAGACTTGCGCCGCCTCGCCACCGCCTTGGATCTGGATAGCTCTGCCATCTGGAGAGCTAAGATTTAGCCGCCCTGTGATGTCAAGGTAAGCATACACACCCGTGCGCTCCTTGACGCTATTGATCGCGTTAATCAGCCTGCCATCAGAGTCGTTTTTACGCACATCATTGATATTTCCAATGGTTGTGCCGTTAATCACCAAATCACGCACCGTGCCAGACATCACCGGTAGTGAGCTTGTGGCTTGGACATTGTAAGAAGCGCGGATACCTAGAGTATCAGAAAATTTGTTGATAATCTCACTTAGCGCGCCCACACCTGTGCCAGCAGAAGTAGAGATTTTGGCTGCTTCGAGTTGGAAGGAATTCACCCCATCAGTTTGCAAGAAATTTAAGCTTACTTCAGAGAGATTTAGCCCCCCAGCACTCGCTAGCATTCCTTCACCTAAGATTGATGAAGACTCCATACGCACATGCCCGATTTTGTTGGAGTTGGTAGGACCGATGGAGGCTTTTACCGTGGTGTTAGAATACGCGCCGATTTGGAACTCTTTGTTAGAGAAAGAGCCAGAGAGCATTTGCTGTCCGTTGAAGCTCGTGGTATTAGCGATATTATCAAGCTCTTCTAGTAGGCGTTGTATGTCGCTTTGCAGAGCGCGGCGGGATTCTAGCGTCTGTCCATCTTGTGCGGCTTGGATCGCCTTTGTCTTAATCGTGTCCAAAATCTTTAGCTGCTCGTCCATCGCCTTATCTGCGACTTGGATCATACCGATAGCGTCATTAGCGTTTCTAATCGCCTGCCCCAAGCTCTCGCTTTGCGATCGCAAGCTATCGGCGATCGCCATACCAGAGGCGTCATCAGCAGCCTTATTGACCCTAAGACCAGAGCTTAGCTTCTCTAGCGAGGAGCCAAGCTCACGATTGACCTGCACACCTGTGGTGTGTGCTGTTAGTGCGGCGATGTTTGTATTTATCCTAAAGCTCATAATGCATCCTTTGCAGTGTGATTTAGCAAAGTGAAGCAATAGGTGTTCCAAAATTAAAGGTAAATGGATTTTTGCCGATAGGGGCGTTGGCTTGTGTAATGCAGCTGCTTAGTATCCATAGTCAAAGTGGATTCTAGCAGCACCGCCCCCATAGTCATCGCGAGCCGATGTATCGGCGCGGCGATCCATAATTTTGCGCTAGCAAAATAACCTTTACCAGAATCCACTTTTCAAAAAGTGGATTCTAGGGTTAAATGCCAAAAACACAAAAGTGGATTCTAGGGAAATGTTAAAAATGTAAGGGGAAAAATTAAAAAAGTGGATTCTAGGAGTAAGTAAGAATTGTAAAAAAGCTAGCAAAGGATTCTAGGATTTTGTTTATTTTTTCTTATGGATTACTAAAGAAGCTACGCTTTGCCGCGCGGTGCAAGCACCGCTCGCAATGACGATAAAAAAGCTGGAAATTAAAAAGCCTGAAAAACTAAGAGAGTCGCGGCGGTAGGATTACAAAAAGTGGATTCTAGGGTTAAATGCCAAAGGTGTAAAAAATGGATTCTAGGATTGAAGTTAGTTTGAGAGTAAAACGATTCTAAGAATTGCGGTGTTGCTAGTGGGGCTTTTTAAGGATTTTAGGGTGGAGCTAGACTAGAGGTCTGCGGTTCCCCTAAAATCCTTAAAATCGCCACTATGGATACCCAAAGCTGAATCGCTATGGGTTAAAAGAAATAATGCCAGCGCATAGAGGCGTTATGCGTAATCCCCAGCAATCCCCCTACTGCCACATACCCAGCAGAGAAGTTTCCTGCTTTGTCTGTGTGGTAATTTATCACAAATGTGCCTTGGTAGAAAAATGGAGCTAAATGCACTGCTGCTGCCCTGCCTGTGGTCTCCTCTATGGTATAAGCCTTGCCATTCAGCGTAGGGGTAATGCCTATATCTGCATTCATTAGATACCTAAAGCCCCCGCCTAGTGTGGTAGAAATCCTTTTGCCATACTCTTGGTAGTAGTTTAAGTTTGCTTGGGCATAGGTAACTGCATAGCCTTGGCTTAGTCCTCCATAGCGTAGCTCACCAGAGCGTTGTGTCCTCATCTCAAAGTCTCCTAGATAGCCGCCCTCTACTCCTACTCCAATTGATGGGAAAAGCATAGATTTAGCCCCAGCCATATAGATAGATGAGCCTAGGCGGATAGAAGAGCCAAAGTTGATATTCCCCACATTTGCGCCAAATCGCATACCATTCATATCTTGTCCTACAGATATATCTGTATAGCCACCATTGACATCAGCCATATAGTAGAATCCTGCTAGCTTAGTCTTAGCAAAGATATGGGAGAATCTAAGCCCTAGGAAGCCTGTGTGTCCTTGGGCATCGATATGGGCTTGCTTATAGCCATTGTAGATATACTCATACCCACCATAGAAGCCGATATTCCCACTTGTTTGTCCAAGAGCTAGATCCCAAGTCGAGCCAAAGAGTGTGCCCACACTCCAAGAGCTTGTTTGTGCGCCATTGGTTGCTTTATGTGAGCCTGTCCCACCATAGGCACGGATAAAGAAATCCCCTTGGACTTTATGCTTAGCTAGTAGCTCTGCACTTATCTCTCCAAGCTTTGGCTCTTGTGGCATTTCTGGCTTGCTGGCTAGGATTTTAGGCTTAGTAGGAGCTTTAGGCTGTATAGGGGCTTTTAGCTTATTGCTCTGGGCATCAGCTAGGGCTATAAGCTTTTGATACTCTCTCTCATAGCTTTTTTTATCTTGCTCGTATTGCTTAAAGGCTTTTAGATAGTCTTTGCGCTCTTGCTCGTATTTGCTCATAGCTTTTTTATAGTCTTTGTGGTTTGGCTTGAGATTTGGGCGCACAGGAGCTTTAGGCTCTGTGGGAGCTTTGAGGTTGGCATTAAACTTATTAGTTTTAGCAAGCACTTCTAGGTTTTTTCTCTTTTCTTCATAGCTCTTTTTCTCTAGCTCATAGCGTTTTAGGGCTGTTTGGTAGGCTCTTTGGTTTGACTCATAGGCTGCCATTACTCGCTTATAGTCTTTATGATTTGGCTTTAGATTTGGTCTTATAGGAGCTTTAGGAGCTATGGGGGCTTTAAGGTTGTTTGCTCTAGCTATGGTCTCTAGCTTGCTATTTTCCTCATTATAGATTCTAAGCTCTTGCTCATAGTTGCTCATAGCTTTTTCATATGCTTTTTGTGCTTTGGTGAAATCTGCCATAGCCTTTTTGTAGTGCTTATCGCTTGGCTTTAGATTTGGGCGCACAGGGGCTTTTGGCTCTATGGGGGCTTTTAGCTTTTTGGCTTTAGCGATGGTTTCTAGGTTTTTGCGATTATCTTCATAGGCTTTTTTGTCTTTGTTGTATTGCTCTAGGGCTTTTTGGTAGGCTTTGTCTTCTTGCTCGTATTTAGCGATCAAAGCTTTGTTTTCTTTGGTGCTAGCGAGTTTATCCCATTTGGCTAAGTCTAGCTTGTATTTGGCTAGGTCTTTTTGATACTGGGCTCTTGCATCTCCTAGGGTGGCTGCTTCTATGCGCTGCTTGGTTCTGCGCTCTTTGTTTTTCAAGCTTCTTCTGTTTTGTTCTGCGAGATAGGTGTCTATAAGCATTTTTCGTCGCATAGATTGGCGCACGACTACGCTTGTCATACTTGCAGCCACAGAAGCTTCTACCTCAAAGATAGGGGTGCCATCGGGATTAAACTTCACCCCTATACCTTGGAGCTCTGGGCTTGATTCAAAGGTGGGCTTGCTAGCTCCATCTACATAGCTATGGCTACCAGATGTTACATAGTCTGTAAGATTCTTGCTAATGCTTTTTGCAGGGTCAAAGTTGCCATCAAGGTAGGTTACTTGGATTTTATTGACGGCAAATTCTTTGTTGGTTCCTTGAGTGCTTGTATCGTTATTTATCGTTACTCTCTCTATAGCTTGGTTGCCTTTGAGTCCTACGCTTAGGGTATCAACGGTGAGTTTAGCGTCTTTAGTGATGTTGATATTAGAGAGTGTATGAGGCTCTACATTACCTGCTGTCCCTTGTCCTACACCATTTAGGGTGTTGATGGTGGAGTCGCCGTTTTGCACATCAAGGGATTTTATGATACCGGTGTTGGTTACCTTGGAAGACTCTTTGAGCTCTAGCTTATCGATTGTGCCAGCATTGTTGATAGTAGTGGATTTGGTAGCTGTGGAGAGGGTGCCAATACTTGCAGTAGCAGCGTTACTAATCACAATACCTTCACTTCCTCTTGTGCCATTGCTTTTTTTACTAACTTCTAGTGATGCTAGCTCTCCATTATTGGTGATATCACCAGTGGTGTTATCAAGGGTGAGGCTGCCATTGGTGAGTGTGGCGGTGATTGTGCCATTAGCCTTATTGTCTCCTAGCTCTATGGTATGCGCACCACTTACTTGTTTGTCAATCTTGGTGATAAGACCATTGTATGATGGTTGTTCGTTGCCACTAGTGAAGGTATTCTTAGTAGTAAAGCTTGCTTGTTTTTTATCACTTGTGAGAGTGATGCTTCCTATCTCTCCTTTGTATTGCTTGAATGTCCCATCTGCTAGGACTAGATTGCCTATGGTGCCAGCTTCTTCAGCTACAGCAGTGCTATCTGTGGCTCCTAGGTGGTATTCTCCACCTAGGAGGTTTAGGGTCTCTACTTTGCCACCTCGTTGATAGGATTTACCAGCATAGAGATTGAAATGCTCTACATTGACATTTTTGAAGATTTGGGAGAGTCCGGTGGTGGCTTGGTTGAGGGTGGTGATGTTTAGCTTGTTGTCACCGCCTTTTAAATGCAGTCGGCTGGCTGTATTATTTATGGTATTTATAGTATTGGTTCCGCCTTGGGCTACAATCTCGACTCGGATTTTTCCTTCAATATTTGCTGTCGTTATGGTGGAGTTAGTGAGGAAGGTGTTAGCCCACAATCGGCTTGCATCTATGTCGCCCTCTGTGTCAATGGTATAGCGATCTAAAGTGATGTTTTTTAGTAATAGGGTTTTGTTCCAACCGCCATCTGTAGCAAATCTTGCCGAGTCCCCTTGACAAGTGTCGCCATTTTTGGGGTCAATTACAAAATTATTACCGCTCGCATACATATTGCAGTTAGCTTTTGTTACATCACCACTAAATAGATACCACCGAGCGTGGAGATTTGTCAAAGTTAGGCTAGAGGATAGTGCGATAAAGCACGCTAGGCTTAAGCCTAGGCGAGTAGGCTTTCTGTCGTTGTGAGTAGTGTTTGCTTGAGTAGGCTTGGAGCTAGAATCTACAAGATTCCCCCCCGGTTTATATGGTGGATAGTATTAGAAGTTACTTGCATTGCGATCTCCTTGCGTTCAAAAAGTAAAGTAAAATTCGCATTCTAGCCAAAATCAAAAAAAAAAAAACGGCTTTTTATAATTAGACTAAATATTTACACATTGTTTGCGGAAGTGGATTCTAGGATTTATGTGTTTTAGTTGTTGTGTTTATGGATTGCCACGCCGATTTCATCGGCTCGCAATGACAGAGAAAAGCTAGAATCCACTTTTTGTGTTTATTGGGATTTGTGTTTTTATGTGTGTGTGTTTTTGTGGATTGCCACGACTTCCTTGCGGAAGTCTCGCAATGACGGAGAGAGAGCGGATTGACTAGGGGTATTTAGAGAGAGATTATTTCCCCCCCCCCCCCCGTGAATATGGGCATTATTGTGTAGTGTTTGCATTATGTCTCCTTGAATAGTCAAAATGTAAAGCCGCAATTCTAGCCAAAATCAAAAAAAAAAAAAACGGCTTTTTATGATTTAATTATAAATTTGCGCATTGTTTGGGAGAGTTTGTAAAAGGTGTGTAAAAAATATGTAGTTATTGTAAAAGTGGGGTAAAGTTTGCAGGGTGGTGGAGTAGGTGTGGGAGATATTTCGCTTAGAATCCACTTTTTGTGTTTGTTGTGTATTTATGGATTACTAAAGAAGCTGCGGCTACGCCTTGCTTTGCCACACGGTGCAAGCACCGCTCGCAATGACGGAAAGGGCGTTATTGCTAGAATCCACTTTTTGAAAAAGTGGATTCTAGTGTGAAAGCTCAAATTGTCATCGCGAGCCTTGTGCTACGCTGCCTCTTCTGTCATCGCGAGCGAGTGCAACGAGCGTGGCGATCCATAACACAAACACGGATTCTAGGGAAAGTATGATAAAATCGCAGTAGAGGTTGCCCAAGAGAGTTGCAACCTCTCTTGGCGTAACCTACTTTGAATAAAGGAGGTTACAATGAGTAAGATTTGCAGCAAAATCTTAGTCGGCATTATACTGCTATGTATAGTGGTAGTCAAGTGCTACTAGGATAATCCATAGCTCACCTTGATCGTTAAGGAGGTGGGCTAGTCTTACTCTACTCTCTTACTTAACGCGTGCTTCACTCTTGTTTGATTTGCTTTACTGCTGCTTGGGCTTGGCTTTCTTTACTTGTTTGGCTTTGTTGTTGTTTTTTTGGATTGCCACGCTTTGTCTTGCGCCAAAGCTCGCAATGACGGAGATATTTCGCCTGCGCTTTGCCACGCCACTGCTAGCGCAAGTCTCGCAATGACGGGAAAAAGCGTTTAGGTTAAAAAGTGGATTCTAGGGGATTGGTAGGATTGTGTGCTAGAATCCACTTTCGAAAAACAAAGAACACAAAATACAAAACGAGGATTCTAGGGGTATAAAATATGGAGTTTCTCGCATATCTCACAGAGGGCAATGTCATTGTGTTTTTGCTGCTTTTGCTGCGGTTTAGCGCGATTTTGACATTTTTCCCATTTTTTGACTCTCAGCTTGTGCCTATCTCGGTGCGTGGGGCTATGGCGGTTTTTTTGACCATTGCATTTCTGCCTTTGGCGCATTCAAGCGCGACTATCGCCACTTTGCCTGATTTGCTGCTAGCGGCGTTTATGGAGGTAGCCCTTGGCTTTATGGCATCGCTTGCGCTGCAAATCGTCTTTAACGCGCTGTTTATCGCAGGCGATAGCATAAGCTTCTCTATGGGTATGACTATGGCAAGTGCCTATGATCCATCAAGCGGCAATACCAAGCCCATCATCGTGCAGGTGATTATGCTAAGTGCGCTTGTGCTAGCCCTAATGCTTAATTTTCATCATCTAATTTTGCGCTTTGTGGCTTTCACGCTAGAGATGCTCCCCATAGGGCAAGTAAGCTTCTCGCCAAATCTTGCAAACTACCTTATCCGCGCGTTTGGGAGTATGTTTGCGCTGGGCTTTGCTATGGCGTTTCCGGTGCTTGGGGTGATCTTGCTTGCGGATATTGTCTTTGGTATGATTATGAAGACCCACTCGCAATTTAATCTCTTCTCCTTTGGATTTCCACTCAAAATTGGCATAGCATTTATCGTTGTTATTTTAATCATACCTGGGATTTTGTATCATTTCAAAACAGATTTATATGAAGCGTTTAAGGCGTTAAGCATTGTCTTTTCACGCCATTAGCCTTTGCCATTTACTTACAAGGAAGCACAATGAATCCAAACATAACACTACTACACCACACACCGCTAGAAGTATGCTCACACGCTATACGCACTTGCTGGAGTAGCTTTGATAAAGGTGATTGTGGTGGGGAGAAAGATAGAGAGCTTATCAATCGCGTGGGGAATATATTAAAGCACGCCTCAGTCCTAGAGAGTCTAGTGTATAGCTTTTTCATACAAGGAATATCACGCGCGTGCTTACAAGAGCTAGCCCGCCACCGCATAGCTAGCTACTCTGTAAAGTCTAGTAGATACACACTAGCAGAGCTAAAAAGGGCAGATATATCCACACTAGAGAAAGCAAGCAAGTTTATCAAGCTTACAAGCAATGACAAGGTAAATCAAGCGAGCCACAAGGCATTGCAGAATCTAAAGGAGTTGCTACTAGACTCTAGCACCACAAATGATGTAGCTAAATATGCTATGCCAGAGTGCTATTTAACCGAGCTTACTTGGACTATCAATGCACGAAGCTTGCAAAACTTCCTAACACTACGCACAAGTAAGCACGCATTGTGGGAGATACAAGAGCTATCATTGTGTATATATGAAGCATTGCCACAAGAGCATAAGTATTTGTTTGAGAAGTGCGTGGAGAATAGCAAAGGAGATGGCGATGTATAAAAGCTCTATTATAATCCTAGCGGCAGGGGTTGGCAGCAGGATGAAATCAAATAAGCCCAAAGTGCTGCATAGTATTTGCGGCAAGTCGATGATCGCGCGCATCACTGAAGCGGCATTGCAAGTAAGCGATGATGTGCATATCGTGCTACACCACCAAAAAGAAGCCATAGAAGCGCATTTGCGCGAGTATTTTGGAGAGAATGCTTCTATCACAATCCACACGCAAGATTGCCAAAATTTCCCCGGCACAGGCGGCGCGCTAATGCAAGGGTGCGTGAGTGATAAAAAGCTAGAATCTAGCAAAGCCTCTAGCCACCCTAGCCCCAAAGCCCAGATAGATTCTAGTAAGCAGATGTTTGCTGTCAAATATCCGCGCACCTTAGTGCTAAATGGAGATATGCCACTCATCAGCGCAGAATCTATGCGAGCGATTATCTTGATTGATGCTCCCATTGTCCTTAGTGTCTTGGATCTTGAGAATCCCAGCGGCTATGGGCGCGTGGTGCTAGAATCCGCATTTGCACACACGCCAAAGGTGCTAAAAATCATCGAAGAAAAAGATTGCGATGAAGCGCAAAAAGCCATAACACTTGTCAATGCTGGGATCTATGCCTTTGATACAGAGCTGCTAGAGCGTAGCCTGCCTAGACTTAGCAATGATAATGCGCAGAGAGAATACTACTTAACCGACATTATCGCGCTAGCTAGAGAACAATGGGATTCAGCTTTGCGCGATAAATCTTTGATTGCATCGCGCGCGCGGCGGTTACATACGCCAAGTATGCGCCCTTGCGCGCGCTCGCAAAGCAAAGATTTCTCATCGCAAATCCTAGAATCCTGCCCCGAGATGGATAAACAAACAAGCGCAATTCCTAGAATCCTAGAAGAAGACAAACAGGCTGGGCGTGAAAAATCCTGCCGCGAGCAACTTCAACTAGAATCCACTTTTGACACCGCCACACTACACGAGCCAGCAAAGGATTCTAGGAGCTTCGCCCAAAATGCTCAAAATGTAGCCACGCCGCAGGCGGAAGGATTTGAGATGAGAAATTGTGGCTTTCAAGGCGGGGGCGAAGGGATTTACCTAGCGGAGAGCCAAGCCCCCGCCGCAGAATCCACGATTTATCGCTCAAAGCCAACGCCCAACACACTAATCGCGCCCTTTTATGGCAATGCGCGCGAGTTTATGGGCGTCAATTCTAAGAGCGAGCTAGCTCAAGCAGAAGCTATCTGCCTGCAAGCTCTTAGGCAAAGGGCTATGGATCAAGGCGTGATTATGCGGCTGCCAGAGAGTATTTATCTAGAAGAGTGGGTGGAGTTTGAAGGAGAGTGCGAGATAGAAAATAATGTCCGCATTTGTGGCAAAAGTGTCATTAAGCATTCCCATATCAAAGCAGGTAGCGTGATAGAAGATAGTGTGATAGAGCATAGCGACATCGGTCCTATGGCGCATATCCGTCCCAAAAGCCACATCTCCCACACACATATAGGCAATTTTGTAGAGACCAAGTCCGCACAGCTAAATGGCGTGAAAGCAGGGCATTTAAGCTATCTTGGGGATTGCGAGATAGGCTCTGGGAGCAATGTAGGTGCTGGGGTGATCACTTGTAATTATGATGGCAAGAAAAAGCATCGCACCATTATCGGGCAGAATGTCTTCATCGGCAGCGATACCCAGCTAGTCGCCCCTGTGGAGATAGAATCTAGCTCAATCATCGGCGCAGGCTCTACAATCACCACAAATGTCAAAAGTGGCGAGCTAGCTCTCTCACGCACCAAGCAAAGCAACATCGCAGGCTTTTTCCACCGCTTTTTTGCCAAGTCTTAGGCTAGTGCTAAGTCGTAGCTAAGTCAAAATCAGCTATCCTAATCGTGCATAAGGGGATATAAGGAGTGCTGATGTTAAAGACTTTCCGTGCGAAGATGATTTTTACATTGATTGTGTTTTTTGTCGTGGGGGTGCTTGGGCTAATCGCCCTGCTGCAAAGCAACTTCAACAAACTTGCCAAAAAAGAATCCACTCACACAGTAAATATGCTTAGTAAATCTATCTTCTACACAATCCGCGCGGGTATGAATATCGGCTCAAGAGAAGCCATTGAAGCTAGCGTGCAGGACTCTAAATCTATCCCAGGTATCGAAGATGTCAAGATCTATCAAGCTCCAAGCGTGGTGGAGCTCTTTGCCATACAGGAGCCGCTTATCCCCACAGAAGTCGTGCGCAAGGTCTTTGATGGCAAGGAGTCAGTGCTAGAATCTAGCGGAGAGTTTGCTCTGCTCTATGAGCCGCTTATAGCCCAAGATAGTTGCCTTATGTGCCACGCCAATGCGCAAAAAGATGAAGTCCTAGGCGTTATGGAGCTGAAAATCTCGCTCAAAGAGCTGCACGAAGGGATTGTAGAGAGTATGTATTGGGTCATTGGCACAACGGCTGTGGCGTGTCTAATGGCATTGGGCGGGCTGTGGGTGTTTTTTGAAAGGGAGCTTATCGCTCCACTAGGATTTTTACGCGCTATGGCACAGGATCTCACCAGCACCAAAGAGGGCGATCTCACCAAACGCATAGCCATAAAGAGACAAGATGAAGTAGGGATCACTTCATCATTTTTCAATCGCTTTATAGAAAAAATCCAAAACACCATAAAAATCGCTAAAAATGTCTCCACGGAAAATCTCCAGACTATAAACAATCTCAATGAAATCTCCCTAGAGCTATCCAAAAACTCCTCCATACAAGTAGCACATATCGATACGGTTGGTGTGTTTGCCAAAGATATAGCCCAGCAGACTCAGCAGACTAAAGATGATATTGCCAAAATGGTAGAAAATGTCTCAAACACGCAAAATGCGCTTGATGAGTTTATACAAGATCTAGAATCTGTCGCAAGCAAAATGCAGCAATCAAGCCAAGATCATCAGCAGATTTTTGAAAGCGCGAAAGTCCTTGTAGAAAATGCCGACCAAACGCGCCAAACACTCTCTTTCATAGCAGATATTGCTGATCAAACCAATCTTCTAGCCTTAAATGCTGCCATTGAAGCCGCTAGAGCAGGGGAGCACGGCAGGGGCTTTGCTGTGGTGGCAGATGAGGTAAGAAAGCTAGCGGAGCGCACGCAAAAATCCTTAAACGAAATCTCTGCGATGACAAATGCGAGTGTGCAGAGCATACAAGAAGTAGGAGAAGAGATCCAATCCACCGCGCAAGAAGCCCAGCAAGTCGCAGACCAAGCCCAAGATCTCATCAATAACGCCCACCGCACCAAAGAGCTTCTAGACCAGAGCTTGCAGGCATCTGGCAATATCGCTAAGAAAAATGAAGAAATCTTTGCCAAGACTCTTAGCCTAAGCCAGCAAATGGAAGAAATCATCAAGCTCTCATCGCGCACCAAAGAGCTAGGCAAGCAGGTAGAATCTATCGTGAAAAGCACCGAGCAAAAGACCAAAGAGCTAGATGGCGGGATCTCTGCGTTTAAGACTTAGTGAGTCCTAAGCCCTCCATAGCTGGTGGCAAGCCTAGATCCGCGTTTGTTGTGAGCGAGCCAAACACCACAGCCCCACCGCAAAGCGTAGCTTCTTTAGAAAACAAGCAAAGCGAAGTTTCTTTAGAAAACAAGGGATACCGCTCGCCGTTAGGCGATGTTTCTTTAGTAATCCATAAAAATATACCAAAAAACATAGCCTAGAATCCGTGTTTGTTATGGATCGCCACGCGGTGCAGAAGCACCGCTCGCGATGACAAAAGAGACTTTCACACTAGAATCCACTTTTGAAACACCCACCGCCCCGCCGCAAAGCGTAGCTTCTTTAGTAACCATAAAAACATAAAAAGTGGATTCTAGGGGGTTTAGGCTTGTTTCATCACCGCTTTGGGATTCTAGCTGCGCAAGCTGAATCCTTGTCAAAAAGTGGATTCTAGTATAAAGCTTCTGCGGCTATAAGTGTGAGATAAGTTTGTGTGGGTGTGGTGGCTTGTGGGGTTCTAGGATAGGGGCTAGGATCTAGGATCTACAAGCTTATCAATGCCTAGCAGTAGCGATCTGCTAGGCGCGATATTTGCGTGAGCTTGTCAAGCTTTGTTATCTGTCAAGCAGTGTTGCAAACTGCTTGATTTCATCTTCTTGAGCGGCGATGATTTCTTTAGCGATTTTTGTAATAGTGGCATTATTTGTAATGCTTAATATCTGCTTTGCTGCATCAATCGCGCCTTGATGATGGGCGATCATAGCTTTCATATACGCGCGCTCTAGCGTTTCATTGCTATCAAGCTTTGCCATCTCTTGCATCATTACTTCCATATCGCTTTTGGCTTGTTTGACAAACTGCTGGTATTGCTCTTGCGGTAGTGTCTGCTTAAGCTGCTTTTCATCGCGCAAAAGCTTAGTAAAGTATAGGATCTCTTTTTCTTGTGCTGTGATGATGTTTTGAGCGAGTTGTTTAAGTGTGGGATTTAGATCCTTGCTTGCGATGAGCTTCTTTGATGAGAGGATCGCGCCTTGGTGGTGAGGGATCATATTTTTGATGAAATCCACATTTACCTCCCCACTCTCTACAAACTCTGTCTCTAGCATTGGGGCGTGCATCGCATCTAGGACTTCTTGTGTGCTGGATTTTAGGGCTTGGGCTGTATGTGTGTGGCTTGGAGTATGTGTGCTGTGATTGGCAGGGTCTGCCATAGATAGCTGGATAAGCATACTAGCGGCTATGCAGGATATGGCTATTTTCTTCATATAAGCTCCTTGTGGTTAAATGGGAGTTGCATTCTAATATCACTTGGCTAATCAATCGCCACGCACGCCTTACCCCCTAGTCAAAAGATAGAATCTACACTATATTTATCTTTTTGATATTACTAATATAAATAACTTAATACCATAGTAAGAAACAATAAACTATAATCATACCTTGATCGCACAATCAAACGATAGAGCAAAGGATAGTAATGACACATAAAGCGACCCTAGCCACCGCGCTTGTAGCAAGCATAGCTACGCAAGTTTCAGCCACCGCGCAAGAGCCACAAACCCCCCAAGAGACAAAGAGCTTGCAGCCTGTTACTACAATCGCTGCCAAAATCCCCACACCCATAGAGCAAGCCCCAGGTAATACCAGCATAATCAACAAGCACGATATTGCTATCCGCCCTAATTATCGCTTCACCGATACACTGCGCGGACACGAGGGCGTGCTTCAGCCTAAGGGCAGGGGTATGGAGACCTTTGATGGCGCGATGATTCGCGGGATCAATAATGGTGCGCTGCTAATGGTAGATGGCGTGATTTTAAACGACATCAACAACAACACCAAAATGCTCACCACAATGCGCGCACACGACTTGGAGCGCGTAGAAATCACGCGTGGGGCTAGCTCGGCTCTGTATGGTTCAGGCGCGCTTAGTGGGGCTATCAATTTCATCACTGCTATGCCTGATTCGCTCTCTGTGTATGGCAGCCTAGGCTATGGGAATCCATTTAGCCAAAATGGCGCACCAGAGAATTTAACAAACTGGTATCTAAGCGTGGGGGATAGCTTCTTTGATAAATCCTTGCGCGTGAAAGCCACTTATGGTGGGAGCTTTTCTAGCGGCTATGCTGCGGATAATGCGTGGGTCAATGCTAGTGGCGATAATGGCATAGGCGGCTTAAGCGGTAGCGTGCCATCGCACAAAACCGATGGCACACCGATTGTGCTTGTGGGGGATATGGGACGCCAGCGATATGCCACACACGATGCAAAAATCAAAGCCCAAGCAGATATTGGGAGTAGTGGCGTGCTAGATGCGTGGGTGCAATACTCTAGCTACAACTATATCCACCACCGCCAGCAAAGCTTCCTGCGCGATGAAAATGGCAATGTCGCGTGGGGTAATGCCACAAGCCCAAACAGCACACAAGGCAGCGCACCTTATGCGTTTGTCGGCGGTATGGGCAATGAAATCTACAACCAAGTCATCTCCGCACTAAGCTATACACACTACTTTGGTAGCAATGAGTGGCGCACAAGCCTAAATCACACTTATGGCAATGATATTTGGGCTGGTCCTAGCGGCGGGGCTTCGCCCTTTGGCGGAGCTGGGAGCAAGCAAGATCACCACTACAACACACTCAATGTTGAAAGCACTTTTACCCTGCGTTTGTCCCAAGCCCATAGCCTGCTCTTTGGCGTGCAGGAGCGATATAGCGGCTATAAGCAAAATGCCTATAATCTTAGCGATTGGCGCGATTTTGCCTCTAGCACCGCACTTAGCAAGACAATCACCGGGACGCATAATTTCCTAGGCGTGTTTGTGCATTATCAAGCTGCGTGGAGCAAATATTTTAGCACCGGGCTTAGCGGGCGGTGGGATTTATGGCAGGGCTTTAACTACACAGACACCACCAAACCCAATGCCCCAAATGCTACGCATAATCAATTCTCCCCAAAGCTTTCGCTAAATTTCACGCCCTTTTCTAGCGACTATGCCACGACAATCATCAAGGCTTCAGGGGGTAGCTCATTTCGCGCCCCTACTTTCAACCAAAAATTCCGCGACTATATCCGCAACGATGGCGTCCAGACTTCGGGCAATCCACACCTAAAGCCAGAAGAGCTCTATAGCTATGATATAGGGCTAGAGCAGTCCTTATACCCAGAATCCACTTTTGCCGCGCAACTCAAGCTCTACTACTTTGATAGCTTTTTCACCAATGCCATAACCACCATCGGCAAAAATTTAGAAAACGCCCAAAAAGCCCGCATAAACGGCATAGAGCTATCATATAGGCAAAAGCTCTTTGGCTATGGGGGGCTGTTTGCTAGCTATACGCTCTACAATGCCAAACTTACCCAAGATCTCATATCAGGCAGCCAAGTAATAGCAGCGGGCAATCGCCTACCCGGAGTCCCAGAGCATTCAGGCTATGTGCAGCTCTACTATGATGATGGCAGGCTCTTTGGATCGCTTTCTTGTGAGATGGCAAGCAAGCGGTATAAAGACTTAGATAATGCAAGCCAAAAGGTGTGGGGCGTGTATTCTAGCAGTGATGCTTACTATTTGCTTGATATGCGGCTAGGGTATAGATTCCAGCACCTTGAGCTAAGTGCTAATTTTACTAACTTGCTTGACTACCAATATTATGCCTACTACCGCGCCCCGGGCAGGGCATTTTACCTAGAAGTAGCAAGTAGATTCTAGGGAGTAGCTAGGTGCAATGAGCTTTATGGGGGGTTTGGGAGATGATAATAACTACTCCAAATCCCCATATCACGCTAATGTTATCTCTAAGATCAAATCTTTTGCTAGTCCCTTTGTGCCATAAGGGCTAGAATCCCCTCTCTACACGGCTTGCCATTTAGGATTTGCACCACTTCATTGACAATGGGTGTGTAGATGTCTTTGCGTGTGGCGATTGTGTGGATAGCGCGTGCGGTGCGCACTCCTTCAGCTACCTCGCCTATTTCTTCTAGCACGCTTTGCAGCGACTTACCTTGCGCAAGCCCTAGCCCCACGCGGTAGTTGCGCGAGAGTGTAGAGCCAGCTGTCAAAAACAAATCCCCCGAGCCAGAGAGACCTAAAAATGTCTCCGTCTTTGCCCCAAACACTCGCCCAAATCGCTCCATCTCCACAAGCCCACGAGCAAGCAAGGCGGCTTTAGCATTATTGCCAAGCCCTAAGCCATCGCTTATCCCGCCGGCAATGGCTATGACATTTTTGTATGCTCCTGCGATTTCCGCGCCTACTAAATCATCGCCTACATACATTTTCATAAAGCTAGGAAATGCTGTGCTAAAGCTCTGTGCTATGCGCGGATCTTGCGCGTGGATAGCCACGGCACAGGGCAGGCACTGGCGCACTTCTTTGGCGAAGCTTGGACCACTAAGCGCGCAGATATTCTTAGGATCCATAAATTCCGCCGCGATTTGATGCACAAATGCCCCACTTTGCTCCTCTATGCCCTTTGAGGCAAAGAGATAGAATGCGCGTGGGTTTTTGGGCATTGTGGCAAGGAACTCACGCAGATACGCCACGCTAATGGCGATCACTATAAGCTCCGCTTCACACGCTTCTTCTAGGCTCACTTGCCTAATGCCAAAGGGTGTCCCCCACTTATCATCTAGCTTGCGCCGTGAAAAGATCCGCACCTCTTGCTTATGCGCTAGAGCAAATGCCAGCGCGCTGCCCCACGCTCCACCACCACATACACTAATCATCATTCCACCTATGTATTGTTTGCTTATATTATAGACAAATTCTAGCGTTTGTGTGATACCTAGCATAGCCGCCTTTACACTAGAATCCACTTTTGTGCTGCGGATCGCCACGCAAGCACTACCGCACTTGCTCGCGATGACAAATTTGGGCTTTTTCTTAGAATCCACCTTAGAATCCACTTTTCATAAAAGTGGATTCTAGCTTTTGCTCTGTGTTTGCCTGCCCTCCTAAAACTAAGCAGTATTTTAGTGATTTTCAAGTATATTTAACCCTTTTAGCTGAAGACACAAGCCCCATATAGCACAGAAAGCAAAGCCCATAAGGATTAAAAGGATCAGGAAGTATGCGACATTTTCTCACACTCAAAGATTTTAGCAAAGCGGAGTTGTATGAGATCATCACGCTAGCTTTTGTGCATAAGCACGCCAAGTCTCATTATAGAGACTTTGTGCCGCCACATTTGCGCACAGCTAGCTTGCGCGATAAAAATGTCGCCTTAATTTTTGAGAAGCCCTCTACTCGCACGCGCGTGAGCTTTGAAGCAGGGATCAATCAGCTAGGGGGCAGGGCGATTGTGCTTATGGGCAAAGATACGCAAATCGGGCGAGGTGAGCCAATCAGCGATACAGCAAGAGTGCTTAGCGGTATGGTAGATATGGTGATGGTGCGGACATTTTGCCAAGAGACTTTAGAAGAGCTAGCGCGCTTTAGCACGATCCCTGTGATCAATGGACTCACAGACTCCTACCACCCAGCCCAAGTGCTAGCAGATGTGCTGACAATGCTAGAATGTGGATTCTACCTTGATGACTTTGCTCCCTATTATGCGGAATTTATAGGACATAATCCCAACGCCCCCAAGCTCCCTGCTCGCGTAGGATCCCCCATAGTCGCCTATATCGGTGATGGCAATAATATGGCGCATTCGTGGCTTAATTGCGCGGCGATTTTGGGGCTAGAGTTTCGGCTTGCCACGCCTAAGGGCTATGAAGCTAAAGAGCATATTTGTGCATCTGCCACAGAGCTTGCCAAGCACTCACAAGCTACAATCACCTATACCAACGACCCTATTGCAGCAGTTAGAAATGCGCATATCATCATCACCGATACTTGGGTATCAATGGGGCAAGAGGAGCAAAAGCAGCGTAAATTGCGCGATTTTGCAGGCTTTTGTGTTGATAGCACGCTTATGGGCTATGCGGATTCTAAGGCGATATTCTTGCACTGCTTGCCAGCATATCGTGGCTATGAGGTGAGTGAAGAAGTCATCGAGAGTGCGCAGAGCAAAGTGTGGCTAGAAGCGCACAATCGACTTTATATCCAACAAGGAATTATGCTATGGCTACTAGCTCAAAGCAACTAAACGCAGCGCAGATTTTCCACTCCAATAATCTTGCTAAAGCAAGCAAAATCTCTAGCACGCAGATATTGCTTAATTTAGAAAAAGGTGAGTTTAATCCGCAAGAAGCGTGGTTTATCGAAGATGATGAGGGGCAAGAATATGTCGTAATGCCGCAAAATATCTTAAAGCATATTATCGGCATTATCCGCACCGCCCACGAAGAAAAGCTCTACCTAGAGCTATCCCGCGATATTAGTCAAAATATCCCCATAGATTTTGATGATGTGATGGCAGTAGCCCTAGAAAATATCGAGTCCAAACGCCTGCCCGATGGCTCTCTGCCTAAAATCAACACCAAATCCCTAGTAAAGACGATCAAAAAGCAGTATCCAAATCTTTTCCTAACACTGCCAGAGCGATTTCTCTCAAAAGGTATGCGATGAAAGTAGATTCTAGCACTGCCATAGACTTTGCATTTTTGGCACGCTACTCGACCCAAGCCCCACGCTACACAAGCTACCCCACTGCCGTGGAATTTACCCAAGATTTTAGCTATGATGATTTAAAGCAAGCCTTTCAACGCAGCGATCAAAGGGCAAAAGTGGATTCTACTCCGCTCTCACTCTATGTGCATTTGCCATTTTGCCGCAGTGCCTGCTACTTTTGTGGCTGCAATGTCATCTACACAAGCAAAGAAGACAAAAAAGACCGCTACATAGCGTATCTACAAAAGGAGCTAGCGATTATATCAAGCCTGCTAGATACGACAAGAGAGGTGGTGCAGCTGCACTTTGGTGGGGGGACGCCGAGCTTTTTTGATGAGAAGCAATTAGCACGAGTGATAGAGCTTGTGCGCAAAAGCTTCCCCAATTTTGCGAGCAATGCAGAGGTGAGCTGTGAGATTGACCCGCGCTATTTCACGCCTAAGCAAATGCAGGCTCTGCGTGCAGGTGGGTTTAATCGCCTAAGCTTTGGGGTGCAAGACTTTGATGAAGCAGTGCAAGAAGCGGTGCATAGATTCCAGAGTGTAGAGCTTGTGCAAAGGGCTGTAACAATCGCTAGAAATGCCGGCATTAGCTCGATCAATTTTGATCTTATCTATGGCTTGCCTAATCAAAGTGTGAAAAGCTTTATGCAAACGCTAGAAAAGGTGGTAAGCCTAGATCCAGATCGCCTAGCGATTTTCAACTACGCCCATATCCCGTGGATGAAAAAGACTATGCGCAAAATCGATGAAAACGCCCTGCCAAGCCCAGAAAGCAAGCTTGAGATACTACAATCCACGATTGATTTTCTCACGCAAAAAGGCTTTATGATGATTGGTATGGATCACTTTGCCAAAAAGAGCGATGAGCTCTACCACGCGCTAGAGTCGCACTCTTTGCGCCGCAATTTTCAAGGATACACGACTCGTGGATTTTCACAGACGATTGGCATAGGGCTGACTTCTATCGGCGAGGGCTATGACTATTACGCGCAAAATACCAAAGACCTAGCCGAGTATGAAAAAGCCATAGATCAGGGCAGGCTGCCGCTAGAGAGAGGAATTGCCCTAAGTGAAGAAGATAGAATGCGCAAAAGTGTCATTATGGAGCTTATGAATAATCTATGCATAGAGTTCGCGCCTTTTGCGCAGCAGTGGGGGCGTGATTTTAGGGCGTATTTTGCCAAAGAGCTAGCGCGCCTACAAGAATACATCGAGCTAGGCATTTTGCTCCATAATGAAAAGGGGCTTTACACCACGCCCACAGGAGCTATGCTTATCCGCAATATCGCTATGGTCTTTGATACCTACCTAGAGAAATCCCAAAAACGCGCCTTTAGTAAGACAATATGATAGATTTTAAAGCAGTTTCTCAAGCGTGTGTGAAATGCGGCAAATGTATCCCTAGCTGCACGATTTATCAAATCCATAGAGAAGAAGTAACTTCACCTAGGGGGTATTTGGATCTCGTAGGGGCGTATGCTAGGGGGGAGCTGCAGCTTGATAAGCTTGCAAAAGAGTATTTTGAATCCTGCTTTTTATGCACCACTTGCGTGCAAGCCTGCCCATCAAATCTTGGTGTCGATGTAGCCATTGAGCAAATCCGCATAGACATTGCCCAGCAGTATGGGATCGCGTGGTATAAAAGGGCGTATTTTTTCTTGCTAAAGCACCGCAAGCTTATGGATATGGTCTTTCGCATAGTAGCCTTTATCTCGCCCTGTGTGTTTAAGCAAGGCAAGCAGGGCAATACTCTGCCCTTTAGCAAGCGCGTGATCTTTCCCTTTGGCAAAAAAAGCTTTCTTAACACTTACAGCGGGCTGATCCCAGCTAGTGCGCCTAAATCCCAGAATCTAGCGCATAATAAAGTGGCGATTTTTATCGGCTGCTTGGCGAATTATAACTACCAAAATGTCGGCATAAGCTTGCTAAAAATCCTAGATAAGCTAGGGATTGACGCGCTTGTGCCAAGCCAGGAGTGCTGCGGTGCGCCAGCATTTTTCACCGGCGATATTGCAAGTGTGCTAACGCTCATTAAGCGCAATATCGAGTATTTTGAGAGCTTTATTGATGAGGTAGATGCGATCTTAATCCCAGAGGCGACTTGCGCGGCTATGCTTATGCACGATTGGGAAAACGCCCTAAAGCGCGATGAGCAAGCACACACGCTGATCCCGCGTCTGCGCAAGCTTACAAGCAAAATGGCTATGGCAAGCCAGTGGCTCTACCACCACACTACTCTTGCTACCCTGCTAGAATCCTTGAGGGATTCGGCTTGTGGGCTAGAATCGGGGATTTCATCGCCGCGCGAGCTCGATAGACCTCAAGTCTTATCTCACCCGCACGGCTCGAAAAACCCCAATTCTAGCTCCACAATCCTAGAATCCCGCAGCCCCACCATCACCTACCACGACCCCTGCCACGCCAAAAAGGTGCTAAAAATCCACCGCGAGCCGCGAGCCTTGCTAGCAAAATCGCACCGCATTATCGAGATGAGCGAGCCAGATAGATGCTGCGGCTTTGGCGGGGTGAGTATGCAAAGTGATCGCTACAAGCTCACGCTACAAGCTGGCGCGCCAAAGGCACAGATGATAGCTAGCACGCAAGCCCACATTGTCAGCGCAGAGTGCAGCGCGTGCAGAATGCAGCTTACCAACGCCCTAGCCCAAGCCCAAGTTAGCACGAAGTTTATGCACCCCCTAGAGTTAATCGCTAGCGATTTAGACTCTTGCACTTTAGCCCCCCAGCTCTAACCCCAAAGAGCCGACCCACGCCAAAGGACCCCAATGTATCCCCTAAATCTCCCCGAAGAAGAGCTTAAAAACAAAGTGGTGGCTGATTTTTTCAGCCCAAATCCACAAAATGAGCTTATAAAGCTTGATAAAGATTCTAAAGCCCTGATTCTAGGGCGGATTGATTTTATTAGCCCTCAATCATAGGCTTAAAAAGAATATCTTAGATAGAATCTATAAAAACTTACAAGGATATTGTATGGATAAGCAAGAATTCAAAGAAAAATTTAGAATCTTTCTTAACACTTTAGAAAATAAACTTTGTGAAAATGCAGAGTGGAAAATTAAAGGGTTTATTGATAGTGATAAAAGTATTTTTTCACTATCAAATGACACAAAGCTAATTTCTAAAATTTTAGAAATCCATATTTTCCCCTTTATAGCAGAATTTGCAAAAACAAATTGTTTTGACATTATTTTACCCACTCATCAAAATTATTATCCAGACCTATCTTTTGTATCACAAAAAGATTCTACAATTAAGTTCGCACTTGATTTAAAAACAACTTATCGCAATGAAAAAAATCCACATTTATGCAATGGCTTTACTCTAGGCTCACACGGAGAATATTTTAGAAATAGAAACTCAAATAAAAATATTCAATTTCCTTACAAAGAATATTTAGGGCATTTTTGCCTAGGTGTGATTTATGATAGGGTTTTCATTGATGAGTTGCAAAGATATGAATTACAAGATTTAAACACAATCCAATCAGTGATAAAAAATCTTACTTTATTTTTTGTTGAAAAATATAAAATTGCAAGTGATTCTAGTGGCAGTGGCAATACTGCAAACATAGGAAGTATTAAAAATATCGATGATATTGTCAATGAAAGAGGTGTATTTGCAGAGCTTGGAGAAAATATATTTGATGATTATTGGATAAATTATGGGCAAATAAATATCACGGATTCTAAAGGTAATGTAAAAAAGATTACAAAACTTTCTGAATATTTAGCATATAGAGGCAAAAGTGGGAGAGAAATGGGAGATAAGATATGAAAACTCTTATTCCACCTCTTAAAATTCAAGGTATTAAAAGTAAGCTTGTCGCCCATATTAAGAGCCACATTTCTTGGAATTATCAGGGAATGTATTTTGAGCCTTTTATGGGTAGTGGTGTTGTGGGGTTTAATATCGCACCAAAAAGAGCAGTTTTTAGCGATAACAATCCTCATATTATTCATTTTTATCAAGCTATACAGCAAGGTATTATCAGTCGAGATTCTATTAGGGAATATCTTTATAAAGAAAGTTTATTTTTACAAAAAGATGGGCAAAAACACTACGCAAAAGTAAGGGAACGATTTAATCAAAATCACAATCCTTTTGATTTTTTATTTCTCAATCGCAGTTGTTTTAATGGGCTAATGCGTTTTAATGCAAAAGGCGGATTTAATGTGCCTTATTGCAAAAAAGATTCCCGCTTTTCTCAAGGTTATATCACAAAAATCGCTAATCAAGTAGATTGGGTAAGCAAACTTATACAAAACAATAACTATGAGTTCAGAATCTGTGATTTTACAGATAGCTTACAGATGGCAAAAAGGGGGGATTTTATCTATTGCGACCCACCTTATATTGATAGACACTCGGATTATTTTAATGCGTGGAATGAGAATAAGGAAAATGAGCTTTTTTGTCTTTTAAAGGCGACAAAAGCACAATTTATGCTATCCACTTGGCATAGCAATCAATATAGAGAGAATATCTATTTTGATACATTTTGGAAAAATTTTCATAGCGATATAATTGAGCATTTTTATCATTTAGGAGCAAGTGAAAACAATAGAAACTCCATTAAGGAGTTATTAGTAAAAAACTATATTAACGATATTGTAGCAAATACTAATCATCTCACACAACAATCATTATTTGAATAATAAAACAATAAAGCTGCGGTTGTTCCAATGTCAAAGGCAACTTCCCATAGGCTTTTTAGTATGGGATTTAAGTGGGGCGGAATAAGGCTTAAAAAATTTTTGCTAAAATTCAAGCAAAAAAAGGAGTAGAAAATGACTTTGATACTAGAAAATGTAGATTCTAAACTTTTGCAAGTGATTGAAAGCCTAAAGGGCTTAAAAAGTGATTTAAAGATTATCAAAGAGCTAGAATCTAAAAGCGATTTTGAAAGTGTAAGAGAGCAGTTACAAAGCAAACTACAAGACCCAGAGATTCGCTCAGTATTTGAAAGGCTAAAAGATAAATGAGATATTTAAGCTTACAAGAAGTGCAAAAAATCCACGATGATATGCTAGATGAAATAGGCGGACTAAAAGGGGCAAATCCTAAGCAAATCGCCCTTTTAGATTCCGCACTAACACAAATCCAAAATGATGACTACTACCCAAGCTTTATAGACAAGCTTACGCATTTAATGTTTGCCTGTGTGAAGTTCCACCCCTTTGCAGACGGGAATAAACGCACCACATTACTTATAGGCGATGCGTTTATAATGCTAAATCACAAAGCCACACCAAAGGACTTTTACCAAAAGCTAGAAGATGTAATTGTAAGCGTAGCAAGTGATGAGCTAAGCAAAGACGAGTTAGCACAGATTCTAAGTGCTATGCTAAAAGGCGTTGAATGAAAAGCAGCATAACCCTAGATATTTTTGATGAAAATGGGGCGAGTTTAGGGAAAAAGAGATTTTATACAACGCTAGATAAACACAAATCCTTGAATCAATGGTGGGTTAATTTTAAAGATTCTGCAAATGAAATGCTAGGGTTAATTTCAAATTATCCAAGTGATTTTCAAAATCAGCAAAAAGTTTGTTTGCTATCAAAACCCCTAGCAAGATATTGTCTTAATATCACGCAAAATAATCTTATCCCATTTTCTGTCTATTTCTCTGTCCGCCATTGTATCCCGCATACTTGGATAAATCACAACGACCAATTCCTAAACCCAAATAAAAAATGGGAAAAGGACACAGAGTTTCAAAATGATTGCCTTGCCTTTATGCTATTTCACGGAAAAAATAGAATCACTGCTAAAGAGGGCATAAATCACTTTATCCCCTTTAGCGAAAAAGAGCTAAACACACAAGAAGCCTTTGAATCTCACTTTATGCAAGACTTCTTGCGGGGCAAAGTAAAGCAAGAGCAGTCATTGCGAGGCAGTGGCAACGCCACAACGAAGCAATCCAAAAATACAAGCATAGATTGCCACGCCGACAAGTCGGCTCGCAATGACAAAGTAAAATCTAAGCCCCTGCAAACAAGATTATTTAGCGATGAGCTAGAATCTACCTTTATCCCCACAAAGCCACTAGAGTTTAGCGATGAAGCAAAAGAAGTGCTACAAGCAGGAAAAGAGCTTTTCAAGCACTACCACAAACAAGCAAAAGATGAGAAAAACTACAATCCAAATGCCGCACTCTATGATATCAAAGCCCACTTTCAAGGCTTTAATGATAAAGGTAAGATGAACTCTCCCCAAAAAGCCCAAGATGAAGCCTACAAAGAAAAACTAGGCATACTCAACTACGCCCTAAAAGAATTAGCCAAAAAGATAGAAGTAAAAGTCTATGAATATGAATTTTTACTGCCATAAAACACAAATAGCAACTTACACCACCACAAAGCGCATATTTGTTTCATACTCTAAAGAATATTCATTTGCTAGTCCTTCTTCTGCGCTAAGATGAAAAGTCCTGCCTTGATAGAAATCTGCTTGACTTTGATGTGTCCATAGCTCTATGCCATTGCCACTTCTAGCGATACACACATCATTGCTACCAAGTGTAAAATCCTTTTTCGCATAGCATAAGGGCACGGAGCCATCGCAGCAGCCAAAACTTTGATAAAACAAAACCGCTCCGTGCAAGGATTCTAGCTTATCAATGAGAGCTTGTGCTTTGTCATCGATCAACATTTCCATCATATCTCCTTTGATAAAAGCTTGTGATAGGGCTTGTGGTAATTGATAGGGTGGGGTAAGGCTAGGGGGTGTCCCCTAGCTTATGCGTGTAGGGCTTTTAATGCAGCATCATAATCTGGCTCATCGGCGATCTCTTTACAAATTTCTTGATACACCACCTTGCCTTCAGTATTTACGATAAGCACAGCACGAGTAAGTAAGCCCTCAAACATTCCATCTGTAAGCAATAGCCCATACACCTTACCAAATAGATTATCTTTATAATCACTTAGCATAGAGATATTGCTAATGCCATCAGCTACGCAAAATCGATCTAGTGCAAAAGGTATATCCACCGATACGCACACTATCTCTACATTCGCAAGTGAAGATACCTTTTGATAAAAGGTGCGTGTTTGTGTTTGGCACACGCCTCCATCAATGCTTGGGATAACGCTAATAAGCTGATACTTACCAGTTGCTCCGCCAATTTTATGTGGCGCGAAATCTTTGCCTGTGAGATACACAATAGGAGCAAACTGCCCTACTTCAATAGGCTTGCCATAGAGACTTACCGCTTTTCCTTGTAGTGTTACCATACTAGCTCCTTTAGATAGCTTTGTGCCTGCGCGTCAAGCGCGCAAGCAGTCTTAGGCTCCCATATCAAGGACCATACGCCCTTCAATCTGCCCTTTTCTCATTTTGTCAAAGACTTCATTGACTTGCTCAAGCTTCACAGCTGCACTTACATGCGCTTTTACACGCCCTGTTTGTGCAAACTCAATCGCCTCTTGCAGATCAAGCCTTGTGCCGACAATCGAGCCACGCACGGTTACACCATTAAGGATCATTCCAAAAATTTCAAGAGGGAATTCTCCCGGTGGCAAGCCGTTCATCGCGACAGTTCCGCCTCTTCTAGCGATTTTCACTGCTTGTTCAAATGCTTTAGGCGATACCGCGGTAACTAAAACGCCGTGTGTCCCGCCTTTAGTCTCTTTTCTAATTTTTTCGACAACATCTTCTGTCTTTGCATTTGCTACGACTTCAGCACCATAGCGTTTTGCAAGCTCGAGCTTATCATCAGCAACATCAACTGCGGCAATTCTTAGCCCCATAGCCTTTGCATACTGCACAGCTAGGTGTCCAAGTCCGCCAATACCAGAGATTGTTACCCATTCACCGGGCTTTGCTTCTGTCATCTTAAGCCCCTTATACACTGTAACACCAGCACACAAAATAGGAGCTAGGTCAATGAGCTCTTTATGGCTAAGCTTGGGATCACACACGCCTACATAGTTCGCATCAGCGACTGCATATTCTGCAAAGCCACCATTCACAGAGTATCCACCATTTTTTTGACTCTCGCAAAGTGTCTCCCAACCGCCAAAGCAATGCTCGCAATGCCCACAAGCACTATATAGCCAAGGGATCCCAACAATATCGCCAATTTTTAAATGCGTAACACCATCACCTAGCTCGACGATTTTGCCAATGCCCTCGTGTCCGGGGATAAGATTTGACTTGGGTTTGATGGGCCAGTCGCCATCGACTGCGTGTAAATCTGTATGGCACACACCACACGCTTCAATTTTCACAAGAACTTCCCCTGCTTTTGGGCGTGGGACTTCAACTTCTTCTATCACTAAAGGCTTGCCAAATTCTTTAGAAACCGCTGCTTTCATTGTTTTTGGAATACTCATAATATATCCTTTCATTTAAGTGTATGGATTAAAAAAATCCAAGTTTGTTGATAGAGTAGCTCACTAGCACATTTTTTGTTTGCTGATAATGCTCTAGCATCATCTTGTGTGTTTCTCTACCGATTCCAGACTGCTTGTATCCACCAAAGGCTGCGTGTGCGGGGTATGCGTGGTAGCAATTTGTCCATACACGCCCTGCCTGTATGCCTCTGCCAAAGCGATAGGCTCTATTTATATCCCTTGTCCAAACCGCACTGCCCAAGCCATAAATCGTGTCATTAGCGATTTCTAGGGCTTCGCGATCGTCTTTAAAGGTCGTTACCGCTAGCACAGGACCAAAGATTTCTTCTTGGAAGATTTTCATCTTATTGTGCCCTTTAAAGATTGTAGGCTTAATGTAGCAGCCATTTGCTAGCTCGCCTCCTAGGTTATTCCTTTCACCGCCGATGAGACATTGCGCACCTTCTTGCTTCCCTGCTTCAATGTAGCTAAGGATTGTTTTGACTTGATTTTCATCAACTTGTGCGCCCATCATCGTATCAGCGTGCAAAGGATTGCCTATTTTTATGGCTTCCACGCGTTTTAAGACCTTTTCCATAAATTTGTCATAAATCTTTTCGTGGATTAAGGCGCGACTTGGGCAGGTGCAAACTTCTCCTTGATTAAAGGCAAATAGCACCAAGCCCTCAACGGCTTTATCCAAATACTCATCTTCGTGTTCAAACACATCTTCAAAGAAAATATTTGGCGATTTACCACCAAGCTCTAGTGTGCAGGGGATAATGTTTTCTGTGGCAAACTGCATAATCTGCCGTCCAACACCCGTAGAGCCTGTAAATGCAACTTTGGCGATGCGTGGATTAGTCGCAAGAGCTTTTCCAATCTTGCCTCCACTTCCATTGACGATATTTACAACTCCTTCAGGCAGCAAGTCCGCAATCACATCAAAAAGCACTAAAATGCTCGCTGGTGTGGGGCTTGCTGGCTTTAGCACGACACAATTTCCTGCTGCTAAGGCTGGAGCTAGCTTCCACGCTGCCATTAGGATAGGAAAATTCCAAGGGATAATCTGCCCTACAACGCCCAAAGGCTCGTGAAAATGATATGCCACTGTGTCATTATCAATCTCACAAATACTACCTTCTTGCGCTCTAATGCACCCTGCAAAATAGCGGAAATGATCCACTGCTAAGGGAATATCAGCATTTAGCGTTTCTCGAATAGCCTTGCCGTTATCCCAAGTCTCTGCATAGGCGATTTTCTCTAAATTTGCCTCAATCCTATCAGCGATTTTTAGCAAGATATTAGATCGCTCTGCTGGACTTGTCTCGCCCCATTTTTGCCTAGCCTTATGCGCGGCATCTAACGCTAGCTCTATATCCTCCTCGCTTGATAGCGGGACTTTACAAAGTGTCTTGCCATTGATAGGGCTTTTGTTGTCGCTATACGCGCCTTTCACAGGAGCAACCCATTTGCCGCCAATGAAGTTTTCATACTGCGGTTTAAACACATTGCTGATGTTTTCGTATTGACTCATTGTGCACCTCTCTGTTCAAAATTTCACCCTAGGGCTTAGTAACAGAGTAGTCTAAATAGGATATATATATAATAATAAATCAAAAAATATGGCAAAAAAGTAGATAAAAGTTACATTATTTGGTGATGACTAAAATCGCAAACTATTGCAGCCGCACCCAAAATCCATAAGTGCGATGCTTAGATTCTAATGCTGCCATTGCCGTGGATAAGGTATTTTGTCGTGGTTAAATGCACGGCTCCCATAGGTCCGCGTGCGTGGAGCTTTTGCGTGGAGATTCCCATTTCAGCACCTAGTCCTAGCTCGCCACCATCATTAAAACGACTAGAGGCATTCACAAACACAGCGCTTGCATCAATGCGCCCGCAAAATAGCTCCGCGGCCTCTAAATCCTGCGTGATGATGATTTCACTATGTTTAGAGCCGTATTTATCGATATGCTCTAAAGCTTGCTCTATGGATTCTATGATTTTTAGCGCGATGATTTTGTCTCCAAACTCTGTGCCAAAGTCATTTGCACTAGCAAGCTCTAGCCCATCTTTGTCTCCAAGCAGTGTTAGCACTTCTTGCTGCGCTCGCACACACACGCCATTTGCTAGCAGTGTCGCTACCAAATCTGGCAAGATCTCCCCCACACAATCGCGGTGGATTAGAATGCACTCAATAGCATTGCAAGCACTTGGGCGTGAAGCTTTGGCATTTAGGCATATATCTAGTGTGTGCTGCTTTTTAGCAGAGCGATCAATATAGGCGTGGCATACGCCTTTGTCGTGGAAAATTACAGGGATTTTGCTATGGGTGGTTACAAACTCGATTAGCCCAGCTCCACCGCGCGGGATCACCACATCGATAAACTCGCGCTGCTGCAAGATTGTAGCTAAGTCTTCTCTAGCAATAAGCCCAAGGGATTGCACGCATTCTTTTGGGAGGGAGCTAGAATCTAGTGCGCGGTGGATACAAGCAAGCAAGGCGGTGTTTGAGTGGTGGGCTTCTTTACCGCCTTTTAGCAAGATCGCATTGCCCGATTTGATACATAAAGCCGCGGTATCAATCGTTACATTTGGGCGGGATTCATAGATGATACATACTACGCCTAGCGGGATTCTAACTTGCGCGATACTAATCCCACTAGGGCGCACGCCACCGCTGATAATCTCGCCTAGCACTTCTGGCTGGGATCTAATCTCTTTAACGGCTTGGATCATACTTGTAATCGCGCTATCATCAAGCCTTAAGCGATCAATCATCGCTGGTGAAAGTCCGTTTGCACGCGCATTTGCGAGATCTTTGGCATTTTCTTCTTGCAAAATAGCGCGGCTCTTTTCTAGCTCATTTGCTAGGGCTTCTAGCGCGTGGTTGCGCATTTTGGCACTGCTTTGGGCTAGAGTCTTACTTGCTTGCTGTAATGCTTGTAGCGTGTTTGCATACTCCATAAATATCCTTTACTCCAAGATCGCCATATCATCGCGGTGGATTAGGCAGTCGCCATAGCTCTGCCCTAGAATTGTCGCAATATCTTTAGAATCTCTGCCGATGATCTGCGCACAATCATAGCTGCTATATCGTATTTTGCCTCGAGCAAACTCCGCGCCTGCCCTATCACACACACTTACTACCCATCCTATCTCAAAGCTCCCTATCACTTCTAGCACACCTTTTGGCAAAAGTGATTTCCCCTCCTGCAAAGCAGCCTTTGCTCCAGAATCCACAATAAGCCTGCCCCTAGGGATCGCCACATAGCCGATATAAAATCGCCGCTTTTTTATCGCATTAGTCGGCAAGTGAAAGTAAGTGCCGACATCTTCGCCATTGAAAAACTTAGCGATATTATCCGCTTCTGTGCCTTTGATGATAGCGACATTGCAGCCTGCTTGCATAGCTGTTTTAGCAGCCTTTAGCTTGCTTGCCATACCGCCTGTGCCGACACTATTTTCTGCGCTTTGTTCTGCTAGGCTTGTGATTTGCTCGCTTATTTCTACCACTTCGCTAATGCGCGTGGCATTTGGATTGGTGGCGGGATTTGCGTTATAAAGCCCATCGACATCAGAGAGTATTAGCAGCAAATCTGCGCCAATCATACTTGCTACAAGCGCGGCTAGATTGTCATTATCCCCAAAGGTCTCGATATATTTTAGCTCATCAACTAGCACAGGGTCATTTTCGTTAATGATAGGGATAGTCCCTAGCTCTAGCAGGCGCGTGAGAGTCGCGCTTGCGTAGAGATAGTGCTTGGGGTGTGAGAGATCATCTTTGGTTAGTAGAATCTGGGCGATATGCAAAGAGTGCTTGCTAAAGGCTTGCTCATAGTGCCACAGCAAGTGTGCTTGCCCCACTGCCGCGCAGGCTTGCTTATCGATCATATCTTTGGGGCGGCTGGGGAAGCCTAGCAGGCTAAAGCCGCTTGCCACCGCCCCTGAAGAGACGATGAGTATGTCGCTAATGTCTTGCTTAAGGCGTGCAATTTGCGCACAAAGGGCATTAAGCCGCTCCACTTGCACGCAGGCTTTGTGCGATTCTCTCACGCTAGAATCTAGAGGGTTTGTTAGGATAGAGCTGCCGATTTTTATCACAAGGCGTTTGCACTCTATGGATCGTGGGCTAGAGTGCGTGTGCTTACTCATTTAAACAGCCCCTTAAGCGCATCAATCGCCTTATCTTTATGCTTATCAATGTGCCTATCAAGCTCTTTTTGGATCGCTTGAGTAGCCTTCTTGCGTGCTAGCTCACTAAAATCCACTTCCACTCTAGGCGAGCCTATCGCGCCTTGTAGAAGCACATCGACAGAGTCTTGCTTTATCGCGGTTTTTAGCTTGGCATTGATGGTGGATCGCTCTAGATCTATTAGGATATTATCCCCTTGCATAGAGAAATCCCCGCTTTTTGCGCCAAATTTTGCATTAAGCTTGGTGGAGTTATCGATTTGTGATTCAAATCCCACGCCATTAAAGAGCAAGCCTGTAATGTCTAAATTTGTGTATTGCTGCAAGGATCTTGTGAAGTCATTTTTGGTGAAGTGTCCATTAGATAGCACAAGGCGCATAGTGCCATTTGCGCCATTTTCGCCCGAGATGACAGAGAGATCGCCATTTGCCTTGGCACTAAAGATCTGGGGATATTGGAGCATTTTTAGCAGTGAAATCGTATCCACATCGTGGAGCTTGGCACTAAGCTCCTTGCCTTTAAGCTTGGCATCAAGCTGCCCGCCTAAGCTTTGTGTGTGGAAATCTGCTTGGATAGATTCTGCGATTTTTATCTTGCCATCGGCTTCAAGCTTGCCAGCAAGCTCGATCCCTGTTAGGAATTTTAGGGCTTTTAGGCTTGGGATTGTGATGGTATAGGGCGTGGCGATTGTGGTGGAGCTAAGGTCAATGGCAATGGGATTTAGCGCGAGATTAGCTAAAGTGGATTCTAGGGTGAAGTCTGCCTCGCCTACGCCTTTTAGCAGCCGCGCATTGCTCTTGTAGCTAAAGGGCGTATTTGGCATTGCTAGGTCAAACTCGCGCTTTATCACATCGCCCATTATCACACCCTTTAGGCTAGAGATCACTTGCGCACTTATGCCTTTATCTAAATCCCACACCTCTCCGCTTGCATCTTCTAGTCCGGTGGCGTATTTGGGGAGGTAGAGCATAGAGAATAGCTGCTCGATTTTTAGGTGCTTTATATCAAAGCTGATTTTCTTAGGCGCAAAGGATTCTAGCAGGGCAGTATAAGTGGTGCTAGAGCCTGCTACATCACTTTTGCCAGAAATTTTCATCTGTGAAGAGCCACCGATCATCTCGCCATTGGTGCGCAAAGCCCCGCGCACTTTTGTCCCCACAAGGGGCGTGAAAGCACTAATATCGCTAAGATCGATAGTATAAGTGCTTTTTGTAAGCAAGGACGAGAGTTGCGTAATGCCACTTGAGATGATTTTGCCTACATTGGCATTAAAGGCGAGATTGTGCTTAATGCTATCCATATCAAAGATCGCGCTAAGGTTGGCATTCCAGCTTGTGCGGGGGATTGCTATATCAAAGTCTTTTTGTATCAGCTCTTGTGAGAATCCACCTTGTGTGATAGCTAGCGCGGCTTGTCCGCTGAAGTTTGGCTCTTTATCTTGTGTGCCGCTAATATCAGCTTGTAGCCCCAAAACTCCGCTGATATAGGGCTTTTGCCCAAGCATTGCTAAAAGCTCATTGATCCTTAGAGCAGTAATATCAGCAGTGATTTGTGTGGGCTTAAGGTCATAGAGGCTAGCTTGAAGGCTGCTTTTTGAGCGTGCGATGTCGCTAGTGGCGTTGATGGTTAGGGTGTCAAATATCTTGCCTTGTGCCTTAGCACGCACTTCAAACGCTCCTGCTAGCTCTATGCCTGCTAGCTCCCCAAAAAGCGAAATATCATTAGCATCAACAAGCAGATCAAAATCCACTCCTAGCGTGAAGAGATTATAATCTCCGTGTAGATCGATGATGAGCTTTTGCCCATTTGTTAGCACGATTTGCGCACCTGTAAGCCCTAGGGAGAATCTCTCTAGCACAAGCGGCAGGGGCGAGTGCTTGTTGATTTGGGATTGGATAATGGGCTTAATGATCATATTGCCAATAGGACTAAAGACAAAGATATACACAAGCAGCACAAGTGCTGCTAGAATCCCACATAGCCAAAGCAAAAACTTTTTCACAAAAACTCCTTATAGTAAATTACAAATCACTAGGCAAAAGACTAGGCTGCGCATACGCGCGAAAGATCTTTAGCATATCGCTATGCTCTTTATAATGATGAGCGCGGATAATATCTGCGCCATTTTGCAAAGCTAGCAAATGCAGGCTCAAAGTCCCACTTAAGCGGTCGTGTGGATTTGGCGCATCGATGATCTCGCCTATAGTGCTTTTTTGACTAGCTCCTACAAGCAGCCTTTTGCCAAAGTGCTTGAAATGCGCTAAATGCTGGATTAGGGCGAGATTTTGCGCGCTATTTTTGGCAAAGCCAAAGCCGATGTCTAAAATCACCTCGCCCACATTGTTGGATTCTAGTAGCTCAAGCTTACGGGAGAAAAACTCATCTACTTCGTTAATAAGGTGCGTATAGTGGGCTAGGCTTGCCATAGTCTCTGGCGTGCCTTTTGTGTGCATTAGGATAAAATCCGCGCCAAAGTCTCTTACCACTGCTGGCATATCGCTATCGCTTAGTGCGCGGACATCATTGACTATGGTAAATCCGGATTCTAGCGCGTAGGCGGCGGTTTTGGCATTGTAAGTATCGATAGAGAAGCGTGCTTTGCTGTTTAGATTTTCTGCTTTGATATAGGCGCATACTTCTTTAAGGCGTGCGATTTCTTCTTGTGCGGAGATGATAGGGGAGCCCGGGCGAGAGCTTGCCGCGCCGATGTCAATGAGCCTAGCACCTTGTGCGAGTAGCTCTTGTATGGATTCTATGGCGCGTGTGGCTGTGTGGCGTGATGGGGCGTAGAAGCTGTCGGGGGTTAGGTTGATAATCGCCATAATGGCTTTGTGCGTTTTGGGCGATTCAGCTTTCGGGCTAGAATCGGGGATTTCATCGCCGCTCGATAGACACCCAAGTCTTATCTCCTTGCGCGGCTTGCAAAGCCCCGATTTACTAAAGAAACTGCGGCTGTGTCCCGATTTCTCATCTACAATCCTAGAATCCTTTGTGGAGTTGCTTAGAGTTGGGGCGTTTTGGGCAGAAAAACTAGAATCCACTTTTTTACTTGCGGTGCTTTTTTCTGTCATTGCGAGACACTGCGTAGCAGTGGCGTGGCAATCCATAGTTTTTGCGGTAGCAAAAATGGGAGTATCACTAGAATCCGCTTTTTGCAATGTTTGTATTTCTTGTGCTTTTTGTGCTGTTTTTTCAAAAGTGGATTCTAGGGGGTTGGTTTTATTTTCAGCTGTTTCTGTAAAACCGCTGTGGGATTCTAGGTTTTGCGATGAGAAAGCAGGGTTGTGCAGTGGCGAGCAAGGAGATAAGACTTGGGTGTCTATCGACGAAGCGAGCCACAAACTCCCTGCTTTATCGCGCAAAGCCGAATCCCTGTTGTGCCCAGAATCCAAGTGAGCTTGTAAAGTGTGGCTTAGCAACTTCAGCCCAAATGGCTGGACTCTACACTTAGCGATCACGCGCTCAAGCTGGGATCTTGTGGCGATAAGTAGGGCATTGTAGGGGGGATTTTGGCTAAGGATCGCATCTCTTGGCGTGGCGAGATCGCCTCCTACACTTAGCAGCTCTTGCTTTAGGATATGGAGCTGTGGCACGGATAAATCGTGCAGAAAAAAGAGAAAAATCTCCCCCTTTTTGCGCATAATCTTCGCCCCAGCGCGATCAGCTCCTATGGATTCTAGTGTGCTTCTTAAAAACTCTGGCGCGATCCTAGTGCAGTGCATTAGCTACTCTCTTTTTGTGAGATGTGGCATAAATCATTAGCAAGAGATTTAGGCATACAAGGTGCTTGGGGCGGTAGTTTTCTAGCTGGGCTAATGCGCTATCAAACATCGCTAGCTCTTTTTCATCAAGCGTAATGCCCTCCGCGGCGACAGAGTGCAGCAGTGATGCGACAAGCTGCCTGCCGTGGATCTTGCTATCTTGCGTGTCTTTTGCCAGCGCGGTTGTGTAGGTGTAGATGGATTCTAGGCTTAGGGTGGAGAGTGTGAGAGAAAATGGCTTGCTTGGCTCTTTGACTCGCTTATCAGTAAGCAAGCAGCGCGAGCGGATCGTGGGGATAAAGGCGGTTTTGTTGCGCGAGATTAGGATAAATTGTATATGAGCTGGTGGCTCTTCTAGGATTTTTAGCAGAGCATTTTGGGCTTCTATGCGGAAAGAATGCCCCGCGATGATAAAGGTCGTTTTAGTATCGGTGGCTATGTGGGCTTGGGCTATGATGTCGTGGATATGCTTGATCTGGATTTCGCTCTCTTCATACACGCGCACATCGCTAGGATTTAGTGTCGAGGTGTAATGCTCTACTTCTTCTTCTATGGTATTGACCAAGATAATCTCTGCTATCAATTATAATCCCCTGCTATTCAATATCTAAGCGGTTTAAAATGCTTTCATACAAAGCCTTTTCAAATAAGCGCAGCATATCCATAAGCTTATAGTCCAAAAACTCATCATTAGCACGCAAGGGAAACGACCCCCTAATGCCCTGATCCATCACCCAAAACAGCCCATAGTCCTTGCTCCTGCACAAATCAGCGATAGGGTTATTGATCCTCCCGACATACCAAAACATATAATTTTCATACGCAATATCAAGCATATTGATGATGTTTTCTCGACTAGAATCCTGCTGCAGTGAGACATCTGCGCCAAGCAGGCGATTAAGCGAAAAGATCGGTAGCAGCGGTCTGTTGATGGTGTTGTAGTAGAATCGAGAAAGCGCGTAGGTGCTAAACCACTCTCTATGCTCATCAGTAGCAAGCAGCAGTGTCCCACCGCTTACAATATGCTTAAGCGCACCTAGCATTGTATCAGCAAATAATGCGCGATCAATCTCTAGCCACTCCCGATCGCTCGCCCACTTATCATACTCAAGCCGCATAGTCTCCAAAAGCCACGAGCGAAAGTCTGTATTTTTCATTTATCTAGCTCGTATGCATTATGTAGAGCGCGCACTGCAGTTTCTGCGCTTTTTAGGTTGATGACCATAGAGACTTTGATCTCACTTGTGCTAATCATCATAATATTGATATTTTCATTTGCCAATGCCTTAAACGCCACGCTTGCCACGCCAGAGTGAGATTTCATACCCACGCCCACGATAGAGACTTTGGCTATATCACAATCATAATCAATAGATTCTACATCAACTAAAAATGGCTCTAAAACGACTTTAGTTTGCTCGACATCAGTTTGCGGGATCGTGAAGTCTATGTCAGTTTTGCCATCGCGACCGATTGTTTGGACGATCATATCGACATTGATAGTGCCACTAGCTAATGCGCCAAAAATCTCCGCAGCAATGCCCGGGCGGTCGCGCACATCGGCTATGCTTACACGCGCTTGGTTTTTGTCTAATGCGATTCCACTTACAATAGGCTGCTCCATAATATCCTCCTCTGCTGTGATAAGTGTGCCTTCTTTTTGGGTAAAAGAGCTGCGCGTTACAAGCGTTACGCCCCATTTTTTTGCTAGCTCGACAGAGCGATTGAGCAGGACTTTTGCCCCCATTGAGGCAAGCTCTAGCATTTCATCATAGCTGATTTTGTCGATTTTCTTAGCATTCTTCTCTATGCGTGGATCGGTTGTATAAACGCCATCAACATCGGTGTAAATCTCGCATAAATCCGCTTTCATAGCCCCAGCTAGAGCCACGGCGGAGAGATCGCTGCCACCTCGCCCTAAAGTAGTGATCTCGCCCCTAGAATCCACCCCTTGGAATCCAGCTACTACTACGATATAGCCTTGATCAAGCAGGGATTTTGTATAAGTGGAGTCAATGGAGAGAATCCGCGCTTTTGTGTGGGTAGAATCTGTGAGTATCCCAGCCATCTGCCCACTTAGAGAGATAGCCTTGTAGCCTTTAGATTCTAGGGCTATGGCAAGCAGAGCTGCGCTTACGCGCTCTCCTGCACTTAGAGCCATATCTACTTCGCGCAATTTTGGCAAGGGCGTGAAGTATTTGGTGTAGTTGATTAGCATATCTGTCTGCCCGCTCATCGCGCTCACCACGACAACTAGCTGCGGATTATTGTAGGAGTTTAGCGCGTCAATCACGCGGTTTGCGACATTTTCAATCCGCTCGCAATCCCCCATACTCGTGCCGCCATACTTTTGGACAATTAGCATAGATCTGTGCCTCCTTGTGATCGCGGTGATCGCGTGATTGGTGCTTGTGTGATTATGGGGAGGAAAAATTCAAAGACCTTGTGATACACGCCGCGCTTAAAGTGTGTAACGCGCTTAAATATCTCATCATACTCCACAAACTCATAGCGTGAAAACTCTGGCGTGTGGGCTGCTAGATTGATTGTAGCTTCTGGCAAGAGCTTAGCTAAGAAATATCGCTGCCTTTGCCCGATATATGGGCGCATTTTGGTGATAGCAGATTCTGGGAAGTCATAGCTTATCCACTCTGGATACTCTGCTAGGATCTCTATTTTGCTTGTGCCTATCTCTTCTTCAAGCTCGCGCATAAGGGTGGATTCTGGGCTTTCATCAGCATCAATGCCACCTTGCGGGAATTGCCACACGCCTTGCATATCAATGCGCTCCGCTAGGAAAAACAAGTGCGTGCTAGGCTGCTTGGGGCAGTAGTCTGGGTGGAGCAAAATCGCAGCGACATTGGGGCGATACAGAGTAGAATCCATAACAACACTTTGTGAAAAAATAAGCGTGATTGTAGCTTAGAATGCTTAAATGCTAGCTTTAAGGCACGATGAGTTAGCTCATCGGCTCTTTGATCTAGCTTTTTGGTGTGTTGTCTTGCTCGTCCTCTTGCTTTAGTAGGAGATTTTCGTATTTGACAATGCAGTTTGCCGCTGTTACGATCTCTTTCAACGCTTCGGTGCTAAAGGCTATGTCATTAAGCAGTGAGGTGGCTTGGGTGGAGGTGATCGTGCGGTCTTTGATCAAATCTTGGATTGTGTTTATGGATTTGGCGTTAGTTTTTTTGAGATTTTTCTTGATCGTTTTTATACCCTCTTGGATATTATCGCTTGCTTGCGTGCGCTCTTGTGGTGTCTGGGCTTTGGGGGAGTTTTGATCTTGGAGGTGCTTTAGGTCATAGAGCGTATTTGCTAGTAGAATCCGTATTTGCGTGTATTGGTCTTTTAGCGCGGCATTGCTGCTATTGGCGTTTTTGATTAGGCTAGATTGGATTATTTTGAGATTTTTGGTAGCTTCTACAAGATTGCGCGAGGCTTTTTGGAGATTGCCTATTTCAGCGCAAAAGGCTTGGTCTTGGTGGTGGGCTGCGCGTAAATGTGTAGAAAAGTCAATGATAGAGTTAAAGATGTTTTTAATGGTTTTTTCATAGATATTTTCAAGCTTGTCTGCATCTATGCGTGTTTTGGAGTGCGTGAAGTAGTCCATATCTAGTCGCTGCGTGAAAAATCGCTGCTTGCTTGTGCCAATAACTGCGCTTAGGATTGTGATCGTATTGCCAAAGAGATGTAGCACTTCTTTTTGTAGGCATTCTTTGGCGGTGTTGGGGTAGGGGATTAGATCAAAGTCTATGTAGCGTGCGCGATCTGAATCATCTTTTGAAGTGGTGATAAACTTGCACAAAAATGCTTCAAACATTGGGATAAAGGGTGTCATCAAAAGCACGGCGATGACATTATAGATCGTGTGGAAAAGCGCGATTTTGAGCGCGTAGTCATCGCTTTTAAAGCCAAAAAGACTGCTTGCTAGCTCGACAATCTCCTTAAACACGGGCAAAAACACCATACACACAATGGCTATAACGACATTAAAAAGCGTGTTGCCAATGGCGAGCCTGCGCCCATCGACACTAGAAGAGATAGAAGCGATGAGAGCTGTTACCACGCCGCCGACATTTGTGCCTATCACAAGGGCTAGGGCGTCATTGTAGGAGATACTCCCAGAGCTTAGAGCTAGGATAATGATCGTAAGCGTGGCGAAGCTTGATTGCACGATAGAAGTGATCAACACCCCCATACCAAAAAATATCAAAAACGCCCAGAATCCACCAAATCTAGCCGCGACATTTAGGTCAAAGTTTTGGTAGCTTTCAAAGCCTGTTTTGATATACGCAATCCCTAGGAAGAAAAAGCCAATGCCAGCAAGGATATAGCCTAGGGATTTGAGATTTTTGCTTTTCATAAGTAGCAAAAGCACACCAAGTGTGATGAGCGGCAGTCCAAGGGCGGAGACATTCATCTTCACCCCAATGCCTGCGATGATCCAGCCGCTTGTGGTAGAGCCGATGTTTGCCCCAAAGACGATGCCAAGAGCCTGTCCTAGACCTACTAATGATGCAGAGAGGAATGATAGGGTAAGGATTGTTACAAGTGTGGAGCTTTGCATAATGGCAGTGGCACTAAGCCCAAAAAGTATGGCTTTAAGCCGTGTGTTGGAGAAGTTTTTTAGGATTTTTTCTAATGCCCCACCGCTAAAGCCTTTAAAGCCATCTTCTAAAAAGAGCATTCCTAGCAGGAAAATCGCTAGCCCGGAGAAGAGATTTTGCGCGACTTCGCTACGCCCCATAAGCACGATCCCAGCGATAGAGATGAGAGCTAGGATAAACATTTTGTAGTAGGTGTAAATCTCTGTTTTAAAGCGTTTGAGCATAGAAATCCTTTGGCTAGATAAATGATCTTTTGTAATGGGATTGTAAAATTTGCGAAAGCAAAGTGTAGCAAAATTTAGCAGTTGTAGGGCAAGATTTGTGATGTGGATTGTGGTATAAGCGGTGCATAAGCGGTGATAGGGAGGTGGCTCCTAGGGGGCTGTCATCGTGGCATAAGCTTAGATTGATATAATGCGTGGGTTACTTTGGCTTGCAAGAGGCTAGGTGATGAAAAAGTGGATTCTAGGGCTTGGGCTTTGCGCGTGCGTGGTGCTTATCGGTGCAAAGGACTATCCCCAAGCCTTTAAGCTTTATACCAAAGCGTGCAAATCTGGAATAGAATCTAGCTGTAGGGCTGTAAAGATATAAAGCTTTGAAAAACGCAGGGTATAGAATCTAATCAAAAGGAGCATTATGGTAGAACGATACGCAAGAGAGCAGATGAAAAAACTATGGGACACAAATGCAAAGTATTCCGCGTGGCTTGAGGTAGAAAAGGCGTTAGTTAGAGGCTGGAATAAGCTTGGGCTAATCCCTGATAGCGATTGTGAAAAGATATGTAAAAATGCGAAATTTGACATTGCTAGGATTGATGAAATAGAAGCGGTTACCAAACACGATTTAATCGCCTTTACCACTTCAGTAGCAGAATCTTTAGGCGAAGAATCTCGCTGGGTGCATTATGGGATAACTTCTAGTGATTGTATCGACACAGCGGTGGCGTTGCAAATGCGAGATTCTCTAAAGATTATTTTAGATGATATTAAACAAGTAAGAGAAGCGATAAAAGTGCGTGCATATCAGCATAAAGATACGCTAATGGTAGGGCGAAGCCACGGAATCCACGGAGAGCCTATCACTTTTGGACTCGTTTTAGCGATTTGGTATGATGAGCTAGGGCGGCATTTGAAGGCGTTAGAATCCACTTTAGAAGTCATCTCTGTGGGGCAACTCAGCGGGGCTATGGGCAATCTCGCCCACACACCTATGGAGCTTGAAACGCTAGTCTGCAAAGAGCTAGGGCTAAAACCCGCCCCTGTGAGTAATCAAGTGATACAAAGGGATAGATACGCTAGGCTTATGAGTGATTTAGCCCTTTTGGCTAGTAGCTGTGAGAAAATCGCCGTGGAAGTGCGACACCTGCAACGCACAGAAGTCTATGAAGCAGAAGAGTATTTTGAATCTGGGCAAAAGGGAAGCTCTGCTATGCCACATAAGCGAAACCCGGTTTTGAGTGAAAACATCACAGGGCTTTGTAGAATGATACGCTCTTATGCAATGCCGGCAATGGAGAATGTCGCGTTGTGGCACGAGCGGGATATTAGCCATAGTAGCGTGGAGCGATTTATTTTGCCAGATAGCTTTATTACCACAGATTTTATGCTAATGCGTTTAAAAGGGCTGCTTGAAAAGCTAGTGGTGTATCCAAAAAATATGATGAAAAATCTAAACCTCACCGGTGGGCTTGTCTTTTCACAGCGAATCTTGCTAGAGCTGCCTAAAAAGGGCGTATCACGCGAAGATGCCTATAAAATCGTGCAAAGAAATGCGATGAAGGTATGGCAAGACTTACAAAATGGTGTTATGCAGGAAGGCAAAGCGGCGGTAAATGACAAGGGCGAGAGCTTATATTTGCAATATCTTTTAGCAGATAACGAGCTTGTGGGGCTTATTGGCGAAGCAGCAATCCGCGAATGCTTTGAGTTTAGCTACTACACAAAAAATGTGGATTCTATCTTTAAACGAGTGTTTGGGGATCAATGACAAAATCAACACATTTAAGCACACAAGAAAAAGTCAATCTCGGCAGTTTTTATACTGCTGATTTTTTGGTCAATGTAGTCTATACAATGCTTAAAAAATATGTAGATTCTAAAGATTATGTGCTGCTTGATAGCTCGTGCGGAAGTGGAAATTTCTTGCGCACAGAAGCCATTATTAAAAGCGGATTTGCTAAAGATAGCTTTAGCAAAATTATTGGAGCTGATATTGATAAAATGGCTTTGCATATCGCCAAACACACACTGGATTCTAAGGTTAGCTTGCTTCATAAAAACGCATTGCATAATGTTGCTAGGGAGCATTTTAATCTCACGCAAGCTGATAGGCTCATCATCGTGGGTAATCCGCCTTATAATGACAGAACTTCTATCGTGCAAAATCATCTTAAAAATAAAGACTCTATACAAATAGATTCTGCTTTGCAACATAGAGATATAGGCATAAGCTTTTTACGCTCTTATGAGAGATTGCAGGCGGATTTTATCTGTGTTTTGCACCCACTTTCTTATTTGATAAAAAGGGCTAATTTTAATGCACTAAAAGATTTCACAAAAGCTTATAAACTTATAGATTCTACAATTATTAGCTCTCAAATTTTTTGCAAAGATTCTAAGGGGTATTTTCCTATTATTATCGCTCTATATAAAAAGGATAGTAAAGGAATGGATTATGAATATATTTGTAATTTTAAATTTAAGACAATAGATGAAAAAGAATTTAGCCTAAAGGGGTTTGATTATATTGGTAATTATATTGATAAATACCCCAATAAAAAGCGCGTGGAAAAATCGCAAGTCAAAGCGATGTTTTACACAATGCGCGATATAAATGCCCTGCGCCGTTCTAAAACTTTTATAAACAAAGAAAATAACAATACAATTTTTATAACAAAAGAAAAATATAGCCTGTATTGCTATGTTGATGTGTTTAAATTATTTTTGCCACATATTCCTTATTATTTTGGAAATTGTGATGTGATGATTGATTTTCAACAATTTAAAGCTCTAGAATCTCATTTTATACAAGCAAGTGAAAGCAAGATTCTAAGCCCTGAAATTTCGCAGTATTTTAGAGATTTACTAGGAGTGCATTATGAAAATACAACAATGTGAAAATAAACAAATCTTTGTAGAAATTCCGCTTACCACACAAAGTGGCAAAACGAGAGTAAAAACACGCAATAGCTTTTATGAATATGGACTGCCTACTGCAACAAGACAGATTCCATTTTCACAAAAGCATTATATTGAGTGGCAAATCGGCTATGATGTAGATAAGAGTGATAAAGAAAAATTAGCTCTAAGCACTTTACAGGACACAGAATTTGTAGGAGCAAATGGCGAGACAAAAGCCCTATATGAGCTTGAGTTAATATCTTTGCTACTTCACGCAATGGGGGATTATCACAGAGAGTGAAATAACAAATTTATTAACATTTTTGCAAAATATTAACGATGATGAATTTTTGGATTCTAGGAGCGATTTGCAGATTTTACGAAGCCACCCTATAAGCAAAAAGATTTTAGGTGTGGAGTTTTATGAATCTCAAGTCAAATATCCGCTTTTGGTGCATAAATTTAATCATTTTGATGTGCTAGTAGAAATCATCATTAAAGAAAAACAAAGAGCAATTGGCGTGCAGCCTATGCTTTATGTTTGTTTTCCTATCACGGAGTTACAATGTAACCCCACACTTTTAGGCAGAGTGGCAGAATCTAAAGAATGCGGCTTGCTTATCTTAGATTCTAAGGATAAAGACTTTTTGCTAGAGACTTTTACAATCTTTGGACTGCTAAGTAAAAGCCATAACTATGATGTGTGCGAGATTATAAAGATTATTTTAAACGCATAAACAAGGATTGTCAGCATTTTAAATGGGTTAAATCTAACGCCTTATCATACATCTTTTGGTGGATTATCATCGTGGATTTTCTCTGGCTTGCTAGGCACTATACTCGCATCATCGCCTAGCTCTTTTGGCTCTGGCATTCTGCCATTATCAAGATGGCTTAATAACGCCCTTTTAAACGCTAAAGTAGAATCCACTTTATAGTATTTCCCACCACTATCCCTGCTTAATTCCTGCAAAAACCCCACCTCTTCGCCCAAGGCAAAGCTATGAAACACCACTTGATTGATAGCAAGTTCGGGCTTTCCTTGCGTGATATTGCGATTGAGACTTTTCATCGTGCTAAGAAGTGTTTGCGCGCGGAAGCTATCTGGGGGCGTGGGATTGCTCGCAAAGATATATAGCTCTTTTACTAGCCCATTATCCTTAGTGAAATACTTCATACTCTCAATCATAGCGACATTAAGAAGATAAAGATATTGCGGATTTAGGCTAATTTCTTGCACCGCTTTGTCAAATGATTTTGGCTCATAAAATGGTCCAAGTGGGTTTGCAAGCATACTTTTATAGTCATTTACCACCACCTTTGTGAAGTGTTTAGGCTTATAAATTCGCTTTGCAATATAGGGGGCGATTTCCTTGAAAGCCTTAATATAGGGGTGCAAACTAAAAGTGTTGCAATACACAAAGCCCATTTCCTTATAAGGCTTTTCACGCAAATAGATTCCAAAATCGCCATTTTTTTGCGAGAAATTTACTAGGGTAAAGCTTGTATTTTTACACACAGAAGTGATACGCAAAAGCCCAGCCCCGCTGACATCAAGGCTATATACAAACTGCTTATCATCACTCATATAGCTCCCATCGTTTTGTAAAATCCCACCATTTAGGATTCTATCTGCAAAGCAAATCCTTTTATCCGTGCTAGAAGATTGGATACTCTGCCCATCTTTAGCATAAATCACTCCCTCTTGCTCTTTATGCTGCTCTAAACTCTGCTTAGAGCAATCCATACCATTGATAAGATTACTAAGCTTTTCAAAAACGACTTTTTCATCAATTGGGTCAAACTCTGTCATTTTCACTTCCTTTATGTGAGATATGTGAGATTTACTTGTCTTTAATCATTGCGTATTTTTCACTAATCAAAGGCAAATATGTAAGATAAATGCAGATTTATGCCATTGTTATGGAGAATCTAAGCAGGGCTATGATGGCAAAGATGTTATACATAAACAATGCAGTAGGGGCTAGCTTGTGGCTATTTGGTTTGGTGGATTTTTGCGAGCCATTCATTAAGCGTTTTTTCAAAGCCCTTTTGCGTGGGATTGACAAACTTCAAAGGCTTTAGCAAATATTGCTGCTCTACATAGCCGCCGAAATTATGCGGGTATTTGTAGGTTTTAGAATGCGGCAGGATATGGGGGCTTATGGGGAGGATCTCGCCTTGGTTTATGGCTTCTAGTGCGGAGTTTATGGCGGTGTAGGCGGTGTTGCTCTTAGGGCAGGAGGCTAGGTAGATCACGCATTGGGCTAGGATTATGCGCGCTTCTGGGTAGCCGATCTTGCTTACAGATAGCATTGTAGAAGTGGCGAGATTTAGGGCGTTTGGGTTGGCATTGCCGATGTCCTCACTTGCTAAAATCACAAGTCTTCTAGCGATGAATTCTGGGTTTTCTCCGCCGGCAATCAGCCTTGCTAGGTAGTAGATACTTGCATTAGTATCACTACCTCGGATAGATTTAATGAGCGCGGAGGCGAGATTGTAGTGCGTGCTAGCTTCACTTGTGCCATCATTTAGGCTCACAGGGCGTAAGGACTTGACATCTTCTAGGGTGATATGATCGCTTAGGGCTAGGACTTCTAGGAGATTTAGCATAGCGCGCCCATCACCGCCGCTGCTTGAGATTAAGTAGGAGCAGGCTTCTTGGGTGATGGTTTTTTTGGTGTGGGGCGATGGCTTTTTGCTGGTGGATTCGGTTTTGTCTGATTCTGGCGTTGCATTTCTAAAGAAACCTGCTGCGGCTTCGCCTTGCACCGCTATCGCTGGTTTTGAGCGATAAATCGTGGATTCTACGGCGTGGGCTTGCTCATTATCGCCTAGATAAATCCCTTCGCCCACGCCTTGAAAACAAGGGATACCGCTCGGCGTTAGCCGATGTTTCTTTAGAAAGCCACGATTTACTAAAGAAACCTGCTGCGGCTTCGCCTTGCACCGCTTCGCTTGTTTTCTCATCTCAACTGCTTCCGCCTGTGGTGTTTTATCAAACACGGCTTCAGTTTTTTCGTTTTGCAGCGTGTTTAAACTTTGGGCATTTTCCCTAGAATCCACTTTTTGTGTATCAGCGGCAGAATTTTCAAAAGTGGATTCTAGGTTTTGTGTCTTTGTTTGTGTGGATTGCCACGCCGACAAGTCGGCTCGCAATGACGAGGGGGTAGTTTTTTCACACTTAGCCCTTTTTTCTTCTTCAAGGATTTTAGGAATTGCGGTCCCAAAATTTGCTAAATCTGCGGAATGCTCACCCAAAGCTAAATCCCCTCCAAGCAAAGCCAAATCCCCATTAGAATCCCCCGCAACACTAGAATCCACCTTTTGTATGCCCAGCTTCTCCAACGCCCTTTTCAGCAGCTCCTCTAGCTCTTGCACATTTAGGGGCTTAAACTCACAGAGCAAAGAGCGCGAGCGGATCGCATTTGTGAGCGTGTAGAAAGGATTTTCCGTGCTAGCCCCAAGCACGATAGCAACTCTATCTTCCATAATGGGCAGCAAGGCTTCTTGCTGGGGCTTAGTGAGCCTATGGACTTCATCGATAAACACAAGCGGCGTGATGAGTGATTGCTGATAGGGCTTAAGCGCGGAGTGCAGGGACTCTAGCTTGAATTTTGTGGCATTAAAGGGGAGAAAGACATCGCCTAGATTTTTGGCAATAAGCCTTGCTAAAGTCGTCTTCCCAGTGCCCGGAGGTCCGTAGAAAAAGCAATGTGGCATTTGCTTGGCGGCTATGGCGCGATATAGGGGGGCGTTTTTGTGTAGCAGGTGGCTTTGCCCTAGGAAGTCATCTAAGGTCTGTGGGCGCAAGAGTGTGGCTAGGTGCGTCATAGCTTGGCTTTGTGTTTGGGGCTAAGGGCTTTAGCCATAGCAGGCATAGTGGTCGCTAGCCTGTATTTATGGCTTTTACATAAAGCGTGATCCCTAGAATCCACTTTTAAAGCTTTGCTAGGGTTGATAGCACCCTCACATTGCCCACGCCCAAGCCACGCTCCAAAGCCCCAAGGATCTTTGCACATCACTTGCCTTTAAAGATCATTAGTTCATAGGAGCTTTGCTTGATTGTTACACTATTGTCCTTGCTTGTGCTGGCGCGGAGCTGCTCGATAATCCCATCTAGCTCATCAAGCCGCTCCTTTAAGCGTAGGATAATATCCACGCCAGCAAGATTTACGCCCAAATCGCGCGTGAGCCGCAAAATCGTCTTGATTTTATCAATATCGCGCTGGGAGTATAGGCGCATTTTGCCCTCTGTCCTGCCGGGCTCGATCAAGCCTTCCTTTTCATATTGGCGTAGGGTTTGGGGGTGGATTTCTAGGATTTTTGCCACGACACTGATTAGATAGACAGGCTCATCATAGCTATACATTTGCACTCCTTATGCTTCTAGCTCTTTATGCAAGAGATCTTGCAGGGGCTGCGAGAGCGATTCTAGCTTGGGTAGGGTGATGTTTGCACGCAAGTAGAGATCGCCTAGGGCTTGGGTTTTTAGGTTTTTCGCGCCGAGCTCTTTGACGCGGAATTTTTGGGCGTTTTTGGTGTTGGGCGGGATTTTTAGGGTAACTTCTTTGTGCAAGGTGGGGATTGTTATTTTCCCACCAAAAAGCGCGGTCTTTAGCGGGAGATCAAAATCTTGGATAATATCATCGCCACTTCGCTCATATAGCGCACTAGAATCCACCTGCACCTTTAGGATCAAATCCCCCCGCCCACTGCGCCCGGATCGACCTTTGCCGCGTAGGCGGATACTCTTGCCATCACTTATGCCAGCGGGGATTTTCATATCGATTTTTTCTCTCTCAAGCATTATGCTATGCTTGCCACCGGTGATAGATAGCTCAAAGGGTATGCGTATGCTTGCGTGTATATCTAAATCCTGCTCAAACCCCCCAAAATCCGCCCCACCAAAGCCAAAGCCCGAGCCAAAATTAAAGCCCCCACGCGCGCCAAAAATCTGGCTCAAAATCTCATCAAGCCCAGCGGCTCCGCCCTGTGCGCGGGCAAAATCACTGAAATTTTGCCCACCAAACATACTATCGCCAAATTGATCATATTGCTTGCGCTTTTGCTCATCGCTTAAAATCTCATAAGCAGCGTTGATTTCTTTGAATTTCTCTTCTGCGGACTTGTCTTTATTGACATCGGGGTGGTATTTGCGCGCTAGCTTGCGATAAGCCTTTTTGATCTCATCTTGGCTGGCATTTTCGCTGACTTCTAGTGTTTGATAGAGACTTCTGCTCATTGATTATCCTTTGTGGTGTTTCTTGAGTATGATTGTATCATAAAACTTTAGTGTTATTCTATCAATTTGCATTCAAGGACGGCAGAGTTCTTGCACATAGCCACTGACAAAAAACCCACTTTTATCCAAGCTACATAAAAAATTTTTAATATCTTTGTGGCTTACAATAACGGGCGAAATAGCATTGCTAGGGAGAGTTGCCATACCAAGTAGCTGCCCATCTTTGCTAAAAAATGGTCGCCCGAAGATGACTTTTTGCTCATTTTTAATGGGGAGCTTATTGGTATTTTTGCGTGTGATTAGGCTGATATTTGGGGCATTGAAAGTTGTGGTAACTGTGTAGTAGTCATTCGTGCGCACGGGCTTTGACTTGGCGATGTCATAGGCATTTTTGGTCAAGATTTTATTGTGGTAGTAGCTTTGGGAGCGGAGATTGCAGTAGTCATCAGTGTAGCCAGAGACTTCAAAGAGACTAAGCCCTTGCACTTTATCTATGGCTTTTAGTCGCAGCTCTGCTAGGCAGATGAGATTGCCCGCGCTCTCATCGCGCATTTTTAGCAAGATATTTTTAGGATAGGCACTAGCATTATGCCCAAGCTCTGCTGAGGTTAGAAAGAGGTTTTGCGGCAGTAGTAGCCCAAATCCACTGCGGAAGCTCCCATCATCAAAAGAGACCATCACAAGCCCCACAGAGCGGATCCACGGGAAGTTTTTTTGCACGGCGACAAAGTCGTCCATATTACCAACTTCCATAATCACTCTATCCATTTCTTTGGTGGATTCTGGCTTGGGCTTAGAGTCTTTAGCTATGTTTTTATCTTTATTTGGGAGATTTTGTGTGGTGGGCGCGGGCTTTGGGGTGGAATCTAGCGGGTCGTTAAGATCGGATTCTGAAGCATTGGCGATGAGACAAGCCCCCATACAAGCACATAGCACAAAACTTGCGTATTTTTTATAGCATTGCTTGAGTATAAATCCCACAGAATGTCCCAAGATAATCACCTCTAATCTATGTTGCTTATATGTATCGGTCTTTTGCTCAACTCTCATCGTAATTTTAGAGAGAATCCCCAAGGATCTATGGGCTTTTTAGATTCTAGTAAGGACAAACTCGCTAGAATCCCCACTCGCTGCTAAAGCCCACAAAAAAGTGGATTCTAGCATATTTAGGCTAAAGGATTTACTATGGAAGAGTTAAAAACTTTCACCCCCACACAAGAAGAGCTAGAATCTAGCGCGTTTGCCACGATAGAGACCAATAAGGGCGCGATTGTTGTGCGACTCTTTGGAGAGAGTGCGCCACAAGCAGTGAGCAATTTTGCCTCCCTTGCCAAAAGTGGATTCTACAATGGGCTTACATTCCACCGCGTGATCGCAGGCTTTGTCGCTCAAGGTGGCTGCCCTAGAGGTGATGGCACAGGCGGACCGGGGTATAGGATCGCTTGTGAGCTAAAGGGCAATCCACACCGCCACAAAAGAGGTGCACTCTCTATGGCACACGCAGGGCGCGATACAGGCGGGAGTCAATTTTTCCTATGTTTTGTGGATTTGCCACATTTAGATGGTGAGCACACGGTATTTGGGCAGATTGAAGATGAGCAGAGCCTAGCGGTGCTTGATAGCCTTAGACAAGATGATACGATCACAACTATCTGTATTTCTTCTAGCATAGGATAGGCACAAAGCATAGATGAATTGGAGACGCCGACTCATAGAAATGAGTGTCCCGCGCATAGGGTGGGCTTTGGTGTGGATTTTGTATGCTACAAATCGCAAGGCATTTTTCATCGATAAAAGCGTCTATGATGACAATACGATTCTAGCATTTTGGCACGGCGAGATTCTTATGCTTCCTATGCTCTACCGCAAGCTTCGCCAACACCCCAATATCTATATCTTATCAAGCAATCATTTTGATGGAGGGCTTATCGCTAAAATGTGCGAGTGCTTTGGCTTTGAGAGTGTGCGAGGTAGCACGGGATCTGGGCATAAGGGTGGAGTGCGCGCACTTATGCAGCTCATTTCTGGACTTAAGGCTGGCAAAGATGTGGGGATCGCCGTAGATGGACCAAAGGGTCCTTATCATCATATCGCTGATGGTGTCATTATGATGGCGCAAAAAACAGGGAAAAGAATCAGCGTATGCCGCGTGGCGCCAAGTTTGCGCTATGAATTTGGCACTTGGGATAGATTCTCCCTACCGCTACCTTTTGGCAAAATATGCTATTATATGGGTGCTAGCTTCGCGCTAGATCCAAGTCTTAGCCTAGAAGAAGCCAGAGAAGTGGTAAAAAAACAAATGCAGTGCATACAAGGGCAAGAGTAAGGGCGAAAGTTAAGGGCAAGAGTTAAGGGTAGATATGGGATTTTTCACCTCGATGATGTCGCCATTGTTTAGCAAGGTGTTTATCGCGATCAATATCGATGCGATCACTTGCACGATCAAAGTTATAAGAATCAAGCACGACAAGCAGGTAGAATCGCTCACAAAAGAGTTTAAAACCACAGAAAATCAAATCCCTATGGAAGCTGTGAAGCTCATCAGGCGATATAAACACAACTATCCTTTCACTTATGTTAGTGCGATGATTAAGACTCTCTCACAAGGCGTGGTGTTACAGAAGGATTCTAAGGACTTTTTTTCGGGGAATCTTAAAGCAAGTGAATGCCAAATCAGCAGCAGCGAGACGATACGCGTTTTTGCAAAACGCTCGATGATTAAGGATTATTTACGCCGTTTTAATGTGATCTCTGGGGTGGATTTTGTGTTTTCGCCATTTTTGATCATTGATCAAAATGCCCACGATCTGCCCACGCTAGGGAATAATGTCTATGTGCTTTTGCAAAGGAGCAATATCGCCCTTATGGTTGTGTATAGAGGGGTGGCGACTTTTAGCGGGTTTTTCATCGCTGAAGGTGAGGTGCCTATGCTCAATAAAGAAGAGCAAAGATCAGATATTGAGCTAAAGAATTTTGATGAACTCTCTTTAGATGATGATTTTGATGAGTTTGCCAAAATCGCCCTAGATCCAAGCATAGAGCATTTGCAGACAGATATGTTTATCCCAAATCTTGATGAGACAAAGATCGTTTATGATGATATGCCAAAGGCAAAAATCATTAGCAAGATTCTTGTTGATGCTATTAAAGAATACTACCAGAATCCATTATATAAAGGCGAGTTTATCGATAAGGTCATTTTGCTTGATGCGTGTAAAATCAGCGATCAAGCCTATGAATTTATCGCTAAAGAGCTTATGCTAGAAACGGTGAAAAGAGATGTAAATCTCCCAGATGTATTGATACAATTTGCGCAAAGAGAGCTTAAAGGAAAATAATGGCACTAAGTTTTATCCGCCCAAAGACCAAGCATATCTTCGCTAAAGTTACTAAGATTTGGTGGCTGTATTTTGCATTAACGATAGTGATTTTGCTTGGATTTTATGGGTTTGTTACGCGAGAGATTTCTGCCTCTGTAGAGCGCGCTCAAGAATATCGCTTCAATCAAGCAATCCTGCAGCAAAATATCATTGATCTTGATGAGCATTTCGAGCGGCTTGTGTTTGAATCAACACTCGTGCATCAGCGCAGCGACAAAAACGACATTCGCCGTGATAAGCTGCGCGATCTTTTAGAGCTTGTGCCAGATAAAATCACCTTGCGCTTCATAGAAATTAGCGATACTACGCTTGTGTTAAAGGGTATTACACCATCAAAGGAGTTTTTCTACTTCGCATTGCAAGATCCGCTTAAGGCAAATTTTGGACGCTCAAATGTGAATTTTTACGCGCTATCAAATGGCTGGTATGAGTTCATCTCCATTAGCCACGCACATACCCAAGCCACCAAAAAGGCAGAGACTCAAGCTGCCATAGCAGATGACAATAAATAGGAGCTGTGATGAAAACGCCTATTACGCGCTCATTTAACAAAGTCGATACAGATTTATTTGTCCGTAATTTGATTTTTTCTATTTTGTATATTAGTGTGATTCTAGGGTTTTTTAACTACCTACTTTGGCCCACGATCATTGCCTTTAAATCCCAATATATCCTAGAGCGCAAGGAAAAAATCATCTACAATGAAATTAAAAAGGGCTATGATAATTCCGCGCAGCGACTGCAGGATTTCATCACAAACAATCGCCCAATTTTTGCCAAGCTTAGCAATCAAAATGCCCTTGAAGAAGTAAAAAGCCTTATTGCCTCCTACCTTACTATCAAGTCTATCAAGCAAGTCCAAAGCAGCACGCAAGAAGACAACCAAACCATAAACACCACTTATGCTTTCACCACACAGACAAAAAATGTCGCAAATATGTGGCAGCTTATGGAAAAGCTATCCACCCTAAATGCAAGCGTAGTGATCAACCCACCCGTGCAGATCAACCGCGCCAGCTTGCAAGCAGATGTTTATGACATAAGCTTTAGTCTAGAAATCGTGTATAACACCTATCAAATCCCCACTCACACCCAAAAGCTCCTTGAACACCTGCCAAACTAATATTGTGCTATGAAGATTTTAGCCATTATCGCAGTGATTTTTAGCTTTTTGCTAGGGAGCAAGCTCTATATCTATTGGCGGTTATCGCGCTCTTCGTGGGTGTTTTCTAGATATAAAAAATCTCTTGCAGCCACACTTTTGCTAGTGTTTATCTGCGAGGTTGGATTCTGGATTTTGGCAAAGGATCTGCGCTTTTATGATGTGGGCTACAATGTTTTAGGACTTTGTGTAGCGATCACTTATTGCTTGTTTGTGGCGTGCTTGTGTGTGGATATATTGTGGCTTTGTGGCAAGGCATTATCTAAGATGCTAAAAAAAGTGGATTCTAGAAATACACAAAATCTACACAAGCAAGCCGACTCCACCTTTTTGTCATCGCGAGACTTCCGCAAGGAAATCGCGGCGATCCACGGCGCAAACCTAGAATCCGCTTTTTCAAAAGTGGATTCTAGAGACTCTAAGGGGTGTGGGGACTCTAGGGACTCTAGGCATTCTAAGGATTCTAGTGGCACTCACGCCATAGCCCAATCCCTAGAATCTCACGCGCCAATGCCACTCTCTCGGCGCAAGTCTCTAAAGATCTTGCACGATTTGGGCGTGTTTGGGCTGTTTTTTCTCTTTTTCTTCACAAGTCGCAATAATGCCCTGCACACGCCACCGGTGCGCAATGTAGCAATCCCACTTCCTAAGCTAAAACAGCAAAAACGCATAGCAATGATTAGCGATGTGCATATCGGGCATATCCTTAAAGCCGAGTTTTTAGAGCGTATTGTCGCTAGGATCAATACCCTAAATGCCGATATTGTGGTGATTGTGGGGGATTTGATTGATGATGATATAAGGAAAATTAGCAAGGAGTTTGGCGCATTGCAGGCAATTGCTAGCAAAGAAGGCGTGTTTTATGTCAATGGCAATCACGAATACTACCACGGCATCGCACCTATAATGGAATTTATGCGAAAAAGCGGGGTGCGCGTGCTAGATAATGAGTCCATCGAGCTAAGCGGCTTTAATCTCGCTGGGGTGAATGACCTAGCGGGCTTGCGCTTTAAAGAGTATGAGCCTAATTTAGAGCGTGCTAAGCAAGATCTTAACCCCAGCAAGCCTAGTATCTTGCTAGCCCATCAGCCTAAATTTGCTAGGCTCTATGATGTGAGTGAGTTTGACTTAGTGCTAAGTGGGCATACGCACGCGGGGCAGGTTTTCCCGATGTCGATTTTTGTCTGGCTAGATCAGCACTATATCCACGGACTCTATAACCACACAAAAGACACCAAGCTCTATGTCAGCTCGGGGGCGGGATTTTGGGGACCAAGCTTCCGCTTTTTAGCCCCTAGTGAGATTGTTTGTATTGATTTGTTGCCTAGTGAGAGTGCGCACAATACACAAATATCATAAATTATTGAACTATTGAAAATGTAGTAGTTAGCAGTATGGCAGAGAGGAAGGGATTCGAACCCTCGAAGGCTTGCACCTTACACGCGTTCCAGGCGTGCTCCTTCAACCACTCGGACACCTCTCTAAATAAAGTGCGCATTATAGCATATTTTATGTGATCTACCCACACTTCACAAAACACAGCAAAGCTAGATCAAATGACAAAACTTTTATCAATTACTAGGCAAATATATATTAGTATTTCATCTATTTTGTGATCCTAAGGCTTATGATGTTCCCCACTTTAGAGACGATACCTGCTGCTGCCTTACTCCAGCAAGGCTACACGCATTTGCCGGTGGCAAAGGAGCTTTACGCAGATTTTATCACGCCCATAGAAGCCTTACGCGCTTTGAAGGCACATTCTTTAGAGAGCTTTTTACTAGAATCTATGCAGGACCCAAACAATCGCGGACGATATAGCTTCCTAGGCTTTGAGCCGCTTGCGCAAGTGCGCTCTTGCAAGGGGGAGATCACGCTCACTACCACAGAGCCTGCCCTGCTCTCCCTAGCCCAAAATCCTAGCACCAAAAGCGGTGATTCTCTCACTTTCACCGCCAAGCCCAACGCCTTTTTGCGCGAGATGTTGCGCTTATACAAATCCCCAAAGCTTAGAGATATGCCGCCTTTTACCGGTGGGCTTGTGGGGTATTTTGCCTATGAGTTTATCCGCTATGCAGAAAGCGCACTTGATTTCCCCGCGCCCAAACCTCCGCTAGAATCCAGCGCGTGGGAGTTGGATTCTAGCGATGATATGCATCTTATGCTGTTTTTGCATATTGTGGTGTTTGACCACTTACGCCAAAAGCTCTTGCTAATCACCAATGTCAATCTAGCACAGCTAGAATCTAGCTACACACAAGCCACACACAAGCTAGATTCTATCGCGCAGATCTTGTATCGTGCTAGAAGCTCTAGGCGCGTATTTGCGCCCTTTAGGCTAGAATCCTCGTTTTCACGCTACTTTACCAAGGAGCAATTTAGCCAGAGAGTCCAAGCTGCTAAACACTACATCAAGCAAGGCGATATTTTTCAAGTCGTGCTATCAAACCCTATGCAAGCCAAAGCGAGCGGCTCGCTTTTTGATGTGTATCGCGTGCTTCGCACAAGCAACCCTTCGCCCTATATGTTTTATCTCTCAAGTGATGAGCTAGAGATCGCTGGGGCTTCCCCTGAGACGCTTGTGCAGCTAGAATCTGGTGCGATCACGACTTATCCGCTAGCAGGATCGCGCCCACGCGGAGCAAATGAGCAAGAAGATATGCAGCTAGAGCTAGAGCTTTTGCACGATGAAAAGGAGCTAAGTGAGCATAATATGCTAGTCGATCTCTCGCGCAATGATATGGGGCGTGTGGCGCAAATTGGCAGTGTCAAGGTTACACACTATAAGCAGATTGTCAAATATTCCCACATTATGCACTTGTCTTCTAGTGTTGTTGCAAAGCTGGATTCTAGGAATGATGCCCTAGATGCGCTTGGGGCGATCTTGCCTGCTGGCACACTCTCTGGTGCGCCCAAAATCCGCGCGTGTGAGATTATCTATGAGCTAGAAGATATGCTGCATTCTGGAGGTCGTGGGATTTATGGTGGGGCGATAGGGTATCTGGATTTTACCGGCAATATGGACACTTGTATCGCTATCCGCCTAGTGTATAAGAGAGGTGATAGAATCTTTGTGCGATCTGGGGCGGGGATTGTGTATGAGAGCGATGAAAATGCCGAGTGGCAAGAGCTAGATAACAAGGCTAGGGCTATTATCCACGCTTTAGAGCTAGCAAGTGCCGGACTTGATAGGGGGCTAGATGATACTCTTGCTTGATAACTACGATAGCTTCTCTTACAATCTCTACCAGCTGCTATGTGAAAATGGCGCAGATATAGAAGTCTATCGCAATGACAAAATCTCCCTGCAAGACATCAAGGCTATGTCCCCACAAGCCATCATCATCTCCCCGGGTCCCAAAGCCCCTAAAGACGCTGGGATTTGTATTGAGGCTATCCGCACATTTGCGCCAACTATCCCTATATTTGGCGTATGTCTAGGACATCAGGCGATTTGCGAAGCCTTTGGCGGCAGGGTAGGCAGTGCGCCAGAGCTTATGCACGGCAAGCAAGATACCATAGAGCTTGACACTACAAGCCCACTTTTTGCCAATCTCCCTAGACACATTGCAGTGGCGCGTTACCACTCTTTGTGCGCTTTGGAGCTAGGCAGCCAGCTAGTCCCTATCGCCCACACGCTTAAAGGAGCGATGATTATGGCACTGCGCCATAAGAGCTATCACACCTATGGCGTGCAGTTTCACCCAGAATCCATTTTGACGCCAAAAGGCGCGGTGATTATCCGTAATTTTCTCTCACTCATACACAAAGGCAGACAATGATCAAAGACGCCATAATCGCCCTAGCAAAAGGGCAGACCCTAAGCTACAAGCAAGCCAAAGAAGCGATGGATGCCATTATGAGCCAAGAAGCTAGCGATATACAAATCGCTGCTTTTCTCACCGCCCTAGCTCTAAAGGGCGAGAGTATCGATGAGATCACCGCGTGTGCGGAGTCTTTGCGCGAGCATTGCGTGCGATTGCTGCATAATATGGAGGTGCTAGAGATTGTAGGCACCGGGGGCGATGGCTCAAACTCCTTTAATATCTCTACTGCAAGTGCCATTGTAAGCGCAGCAGGAGGGGCGAAAGTCGCCAAGCACGGCAACCGCTCGGCTTCCTCACAATGCGGCTCTGCTGATGTGCTAGAGGAGCTTGGGGTGAATATTATGCTTGATAAAGAGCGATCCCAAAGGCTTTTAGAGGAAATTGGGATATGCTTTTTGTTTGCGCAAAATTATCATATCGCTATGCGCTATGTCGCCCCTGTGCGCAAGCAGCTAGGAATCCGCACGATTTTCAATATACTAGGACCTTTGAGCAATCCTGCTGGGGCGAGCTTGCAGCTTATGGGTGTGTATGATGAGAGCTTGTGCGAGCCGCTAGCACAGGTGATGAAAAATCTCGGCGTGAAGCGAGGAATGGTCGTCTATGGGCAAGATAGCCTTGATGAAATCTCCCTAAGCGCGCCTACGACAATCTGTGAGATTAAGGAAGGGGCGATTAGCTCTTATGTGTTTTCACCTAGGGATTTTGGGCTAGAGCTTTGCGATAAAAGCGCATTGCAAGGTGGGGATAAAGCCCATAATGCACGCATTATCCAAGAGATTTTTAGCGGACGGGATAAGGGCGCGAAATACCACGCCACCTGTCTTAATGCCGGCGCAGCCCTGTATATCGCCAGCAAGGCACAGAGCTTTAAAGATGGATTCTACCTAGCCCAAAGCTTGATTAACTCTAAGCAAGCCCACAATAAGCTAGAAGAATTTATCTCTAAGAGCAACAATTAAGGACCCCTATGCTCTTTAACTCCTATCTTTTTATCTTTTGCTTTTTGCCCATAGTGTGGGCTATCTTTCATCTCCTTAAAGCCCTTAGTATCACACAAAACTCTAGCGTGTATATGAGCCTTGCTAAAGGCTTCTTAGTGCTAGCAAGCTTGTTTTTCTACGCCTATTGGAAGCTTATCTATCTGCCTATACTACTAGGCTCAATGCTTGTGAATTATGGTGTGGTTAGGGGGATTTTGTGTAGTAGAAACGGGGGGGGGGGGGAAGCTAAGTAAGGATTCGGCTTGCGGGCTAGAATCGGCGATTGCTTCATCTCGCGGCGTCGATAGACCGCAAGTCTTATCTTCCTTGCGAGATTTGCAAAACGCCAATTCTAGCTCCACAATCCTAGAATCCCATAGCAGTAATGAAAGCCACAAAACAAGGCGCAGCCGCAGTTTCTTTAGTAAATCCACCGCGAGCGACTTTAAACTAGAATCCACTTTTTTACAAAGCCGCGATTCTAAGAGCAACGCCTATTTTCTGTCATTGCGAGCTTTGCTCCGCAAAGCGTGGCAATCCATAAATAAAAAAGTGGATTCTAACTTTGAAGTTATGGATTGCCACGCAACCGCTACCGCGCTTGCTCGCAATGACGCAGAAAACGCCGCTAGTAAAAACGCGGATTCTAGCACCGCCACAACTCTCAACGAGCAGCCAAAGGATTCTAGGATTTCTATCCACAACGCTCAAAATGTGTTTGATAAAAATTCGCAGGCGGAAGGATTTTGCGATGAAAAAGCAGGGTTGTGCAGTGGCGAGCAAGGAGATAAGACTTGTGGTCTATCGACGCAGGGAGCCACAAACTCCCTGCTTTTTCGCGCAAAACAAGCGAAGCGAAGTTTCTTTAGAAAACAAGCAAAGCGGTGCGAGCGTGAGCTCGCAGGTTTCTTTAGAAAGCCAACGCCCAAACCAAACCAAGCCCAATCCTCCAAAAAGCTCAATCACCCTAAAGCCCTTTTAATCCTTGGCATTATCTTCAATCTCTGCTTGCTAGGTATCTTTAAATACACAGACTTTTTCTTAGAGAATTTCAATCTTTTTACCAAGCTTTTAGCTTTAGACTTTGCTATCCCGCTGCCGCATATTCTCCTGCCCTTAGCCTTATCGTTTGTAACATTCCAGCAAATCGCTTTTCTTGTGGATTGTTATAAGCAAGCCACAGAGAGAGAATCAGCCCCAGAATCCAGCAATCCAACACAAGAAATCCCATATACGAATTTTTTGGATTACTGCTTGTTTATCACTTTCTTCCCTCAGCTAATTGCCGGACCGATTGTGCATCATAAAGAGATGATGCCGCAGTTTCACGCAATGGGCAGGAGGGCTTCGGTATTGGGCGAGCATTCCCCAAAAAGCTCCCATAGCCCCACCGCAATTCCTAAAATCCTTGAAGAAAAACAAGCCGAGTGTGAAAAATCGCCCTTCTTGTCATTGCGAGCCGACTTGTCGGCGCGGCAATCCACACAAACACAGACACAAAACCTAGAATCCACTTTTGATAAAACGCAAATGGATTGCCACGCAACCGCTGCCGCGCTTGCTCGCAATGACGCAGAAAACACCGCTAGTAAAAAAGTGGATTCTAGTGTGGATTGCCACGCAACCGCTGCCGCGCTTGCTCGCAATGACAGAAATAACGCCACTTTTGGAAAAGTGGATTCTAACCTTGAAGCTGAAAATGTAAAAAACACCGCACAGGATTCTAGGATTTGCTATGAGAAATCTTTGCTTTGCGAGCCGCGCAAGGAGATAAGACTTGAGTGTCTATCGCGTGAGCTAGGCGATGCAATCAAAGATTTATCGCGCAAAACAAGCGAAGCGGTGCAAGGCGAAGCCGAAGCAGGTTTCTTTAGTAAAGCCGAATCCTCCAAAAAAACTGAATCGCTCCAAATGCAAAAGCCAACGCCTAGTATTATAAATTGGGAATACATCGCCAAAGGTCTCTTCATCTTCTCCATCGGTCTTTTTAAAAAAGTAGTCATCGCCGATAGCTTTGCCAAATGGGCAAATGCTGGATTTAGCGCGGTAGAAAATGGAGCTGTTTTAAATTGCTTAGAATCGTGGGCGACAAGCTTAAGCTATACCTTTGAGCTTTACTTTGATTTTAGCGGGTATTGCGATATGGCAATAGGGCTGGGGCTGCTTTTTGGGATCATTTTGCCTATCAATTTTAGCTCACCTTATAAGGCATTAAATATCGCGGAGTTTTGGAGAAAGTGGCATATCACTTTAGGGAGATTTTTGAAAGAGTATCTCTATATCCCACTAGGGGGCAATCAAAATATTAAACGCGTTGTCTCTTTGACTCAAAATGGCGATTACAGCGGCGATTCTGCACTCATTAGCATTCAAGGTAAATCCCTTGAATCGCCTTGTAAAGCCCCATTTTTAGCTCAAAGATACTGCCGCGAGCCTGCACCACAGAAAAAAGAATCGTGGCTTAATAATCTGCTTACATTAAGAAATCTGTTTATCGTGGCGTTTTTAAGCGGAGTGTGGCACGGAGCTGGGTGGGGGTTTGTGATATGGGGGAGCTTGCACGGGCTAGCAATGGTAGTGCATAGGGGTTATATGCTTTTGTATAAAAAGCTGGATTCTAGGGTGGTATATGCTCGCTTTATGCAAAGCAAAGCCTATATCCTTCTGTGCTGGCTGCTTACTTTTAATTTTGTCAATATCGCTTGGGTGTTTTTTAGAGCTGAAAATGTGCAAGGAGCAATCAACCTGCTTAAAGGAATGTTTGGTGGAGAGGTGGTGTGGCTTAGGCTCACAGACTCTGGCACAGTTAGCACAAACTCTATCGAAGTGTGGGGGTGGATTTTCCTAGCGTTTATCCTAGCTCTAGCGTGTAAAAATAGCATAGCCCTAAGCACGCATATCAGCAGGGTGGGCGTTATTTTTGCTGGTGTGGGCTGCGCGATTTGCTTGCTAAAAATCATCGGCGATAGAGGTGCTAGCTCGCCGTTTTTATACTTTAATTTCTAGGGGCGGTTATGGAGTATAGGCGATTAGTGGTAGGTTTTGGTATATCTGTGTTGGTGGCTGTGGTGGGGTATTTTACTATGCTGGTAGTTGGTGTGCGCTACCAAATGCCACTGCTAAAAAATGCTGAAGTGTGGCTAAAAGATGTCTATGCGGTAAAAGATAGGCTAAACAAAAAGCCCACACAACGCCCGCGCGTGCTTATCTTTGGTGGGTCAAATGTGCTTTTTGGCTTTAATGGGGCGATGATAGAGGCTAATGTCCCTGTCCGCTTTATCAATTATGGCACACACGCGGGGCTGCCGATCAACTACCAAGTGGATAAAATCCTACACACAGCAAGGAGTGGGGATATTGTCTTCTACTCGCCTGTCTTTAGCGCGTTTTTTGCCACAGAGCCTTATGAAGATTTGTGGTATGTCCAAAATATGATGTCTTGGGATAAGGAGTATGATAAATTCATCACAAAAAAGTCTGTATTCCTAGCATATCTTTATAATGATCCTATGCGGATATTTCAAAATCTAGCCAAAATCCTTGTGCGCTCTCTCCTTAAAACCAAAGAGCCAGCCACACCTAAAGCCAACGCCACCCCCACTAAAAAGTTGCTAAAAGATGGCTTGCAGATTTTGCCTTGTGGGCAGGAATTTTACGGATATAGTTATAGATCGCTTAGTGCAAATGGGGATTTTTGCTCGCAATACACTGCTACAAGCTTGGCGGCAAATGAGCCATATATCTATGCTGATGCCACGCTCTCGCGCTTTTTTATCCAAGAGTTTTCGCGCTTGCAAGACTTTGCTAAACGAAGTGGTATTAAGGTGTTTTTGCTCTATCCTGTGAGTATGGAGAATCCACTCTTTAGCCATAATGATAGCAAGACACTAGAGAAAATCCACCGCCTAGAGTCCCAGCTTTTAGCGCGTAATATAGGCTTTGCAAACTCGTGGGAAGATGCGCATTTTGATCGCAAATATTTCTATGATACAGGCTATCATCTTAACAAGCACGGCGTAGAGCTACACACCATAGCCTTTATCAAGCTACTGCGCTCTATCTTGCAAGCAGGGGGCTAAAATACTATAATCGCGCTAATCCTAGGGCGGAGGCAGTATGGGCGGAGGCAGTATGGGCGCGCAAGAGTTGCAGAAGTTTGGATTCTCTCATTTGCTAGAGTTAGCGACCTTTGCCCCATATAATTATGAAAGCACAATGCTTATAGATGATTTGCGTAGTGGCGCACAAGGCGTGCTTGAAGTGCGGATCCTAGCCCATAGAAGCTATGCCAAAGTGCTGCAAATCTCTGCTTATATGCTTGCTTTCTCCCAGCCCATCACGCTGACCTTTTTCCACCCAAAGCCCTATATCAAAAGGCTTTTTCCGCTAGATTCTGTGGTGTTTGTGCAGGGAGCTTTGCGCGATGATGGGGGGAGATTTTCGATGATCCAGCCAAAGACTATCCGCGAGATCAATGCCATAATCCCAAAGTTTAAGACCACGCATAAAAATGCAGATATGATAAGCCTAACCCAAAGCCTAATCACACAAGAAGCCCTGCAAGAGTGCGGGCTACCTAGTGATGTGGCAGGCTCTCTTGTGCGGATTTTCCACCCGGATAAAGAGCTTTTCCACGCTTTTTGTGCGCATAAGGGCTTTGATGAGAAGAGTCTTTATGCGCTGAAATTTTGCGAGATTTTTTATCATCTGTCGCGTTTGGCAAGTAAGCGCAGGGACTATCCAGCTAAATACTCTTGCACAGGGGATTATCAAAGCTGGGTAAAGAGCCTGCCCTTTACTCTCACTAATGCCCAGCAGCGTGTATGTGCGCAAATCGCCAGCGATCTCGCCAGCCAAAAAGCGGCTAAAAGGCTTGTGATGGGCGATGTGGGCTGCGGGAAGACTATGGTGATTTTGGCAAGTGTGATGATGAGCTATCCTAAGAAGTCCTTGCTTATGGCACCTACAAGCGTGCTAGCAAAGCAGCTTTATGAGCAAGCTCTGCTCTATTTGCCAAAATCGCTCAATATCACCTACATTAGCGCGGAATCTAAGCAGGATTTACAAGGGCTTTTTGCTTCTCAAGTGGATTTTATCATCGGGACACAAGCCTTGCTCTATCGCGAGATCAGCGCGGAAGAAGTCGCGCTTGTGATGAGCGATGAGCAGCATAGATTTGGCGTGAAGCAGCGGTATTATCTCGAGCAGCTTGCGCAAGTGGATTCTAAGAGCAAGCCCCATATCTTGCAGTTTTCTGCCACGCCAATCCCCCGCACAATGGCTATGCTAGAATCCAAAATGATTGATGTAAGCATTATCGATGAGCTACCTTACCCCAAAGATATTACCACCGCTATCATAGGCAAGCCACAATTCAGCCAGCTGCTTGCGCATATCCAAGCAGAAGTGGCTAAGGAGCATCAAGTAGCGATCATTTATCCGCTTGTAGAAGAGAGCCAGAGCAGCCAATATCTCTCGCTAAAAGAGGGCGAGAGCTTTTGGAGGGCGCGATTTGCGCGCGTGTATAGCACTTCAGGGCAGGATAAAGACAAAGAAAAGGTGCTAGAAGAGTTTGCGGCAAATGGCAGTATATTGCTCGCTACTACGCTTATAGAAGTGGGGATCTCACTGCCAAAGCTCTCTACCATTGTCATCATTGCCCCAGAGAAGCTAGGGCTAGCGACTTTGCACCAGCTAAGAGGCAGAGTGAGCCGCAATGGGCTTAAGGGCTACTGCTATCTTTATACGCACGCGCTAGAATCCACGCGGCTCCAAGAGTTCGCAGCGCATTTGAGTGGGTTTGACATAGCTCAAATTGATTTGAAATACCGCAAAGGTGGGGACTTGCTTGATGGCAAGAGGCAAAGTGGAGCGCAGTGGGTGTGGGCGGACTTGAGCCAAGATGAAGAGATACTTAAACGCGCTAATGAACTGCTGGATAAGAAAGGCGATGTGTAAAAAGTGGATTCTAGGATTGAAGCCCAAATTCTGTCATCGCGAGCCTTGCGCCACGCTACCCCCTCCGTCATCGCGAGCAAGCGCGGTAGCGATTGCGTGGCGATCCACATATCCGCGCAAGCGGATTCTAGGAAATGCTAGGAATGTCTATTGTGCTAGCGCAAAATTTATGGATTACCAAAGAAGCTGCGCTACGCTTGCTTTGCCGCGCGGATTTTCAATCCACTCGCAATGACAGAAAATAGGCTTGCTTCCTAGAATCCACTTTTTGACTTGCCGCGTTTTTCTGTCATTGGCAGCATCGCTTGCACCGCGTGGCAAAGCGCAGCTTCTTTGGTAATCCATAGTGTTTGCGGCAGCAAATGAGCGGTGTTCCTAGAATCCATTTTTGTTATAGATTGCCACGCTTTGTCTTGCGCCAAAGCTCGCAATGACAAAGAGAGTTTCATCGGCTGACAATGACAGAAGATGGGCTTTACACTAGAATCTATCGGCTATTTTTTCAGCGCGATTGCTTCTTTGACCAAGTCATCGCCGGTGTTAAATGCCTTGGCATTCATCGAGTAGCCGCGCTGATAGAGAATAAGATTTGTCAAAGCATTGCCTACATCGACATTGCTTGTCTCTAGGTATTTATGCTTGATTTGCCCAAATTTGAGATTCCCTTCATTGTTCCAGCCTAGGATTGGATTGCCACTTAGGACTCTGTTTTGCCCGCCAAGGGCATTTGTCCCTAGGCTATAGACATTATCACCCATTTTTTTCAAGCCCTGATCATTGACAAACGCCACCACACCAAGCCGCCCCATAGGCTCGCTCACGCCATTGCTAAAGGCTAGGAAAATAATGCCATTTTCATCGATCCTAATATCTTTGAGCGAGCCTTCTGCCTTGCCATCTTGGCTTGCTTCAAGCATTTTAGAATCCTCATAAGGCAGATTCCTTGAGGTGTATTTATCGCTGCCTGTGATTGAGTAGGTGATCTTGGAGTCTTTGAAGTCAAGCTCCATAGGGGCGGACTCTGGCTTGCCGTCTTTGTCAAAGACTAGCTCTTGGGTAACAGGCTCTTTGCTTATCATAAACTCACCACTAAAGTCATATACTGCGCTTTGCACAAGCCATTTTTGCGGGATTGGCGGTGTGCCTGTGGGATCGCCAGCGTCCATTAGATAATACTCACTCTTTAGCAAAAACTTCCCCCCATCTTCATCATAAATATCAAGCGAAGTGGAGTAAGTAGCGATCTTTAGGTCTTTGGATTGGATATGCTCATCTTGGGCTAGGGGGATAGCAGAAGTGCTAATGCCTATGCGATTTGAGAGCGCGCCGCCAATAGTTACTTCAAGCTTTTGGGCTTGGGGGTTTTTGACACTAAAGGCTAGATTACCCCTTGCTCCAAGTGTGGGGCTAAGCTCTAGCCCACTTTTGCTAAAAAGCTCCATAAGCTCACCTATGGTGCGAAACTCATTAGCACTAGCTCCGCCGCTGCCATAGCTAAAGCGCAAGGTCTCTTCACTCTCACTACCTTCTTCACCCTTTTTGATAGTGATGATGATGTCCCTAAACGCACGCGGGTCAAAGGGCTGCCCATCATCATCGGCAAAGGAGGCGACATCTTGGCTTTTTACACGCGATTCATCAATCACGCCATTTGGCACGAGAAATTCCTGCGCACTCTTGAAGTTGGACTTTGCATTGAGATTGACTGCTACATCGACTTTAGTCGTTACTACGGGGTGGAATTTCAGCTCTTGGGGGATTTGCAAGGGGTGCATTTGCCCTGTTGGCAGAGAGGAGAGATCTTGCTCGCTAGGATTTGAGGTAAAGACTCCATCTTTGATCTTATCAAGATTCACACCATAGACATACTGCCCGCTAGAAGTTACCAAATACCCATCAGAGTCACGATTAAAGCCGCCATTGCGCGTGAAGTAAATGGGCTGGGGCATTTCATAGCCATCTTCTTTGACTTCAAAGCTCCCATCTTGCTTCTCGCCCACGACAAACCAGCCTTTCCCCATATACGCCACATCAAACTGCCCATCGCTTGGGTGGTAATTGCCATTTTTGGTAGAAATGGCATTGCTAGCTCCTGTCGCGCCATAGGAGCGGTCGTTGTTGGTGATGGTGCTGGAGTTTAGGGTGTCCATTTGCGCACTAAAGAGATTTTTAAACTCAGGGATATTTTCTTTAAAGCCATTGGTATTGACATTGGCGATGTTATTAGAGATAGAATCTAGCCCAAATTGATGGGTCTTCATACCGCTATAAGAGTTTAAAATCGTATCATTCATAGCCATACTTGCTCCTTTACGCGCCTTGCCCTAGCGCACTAGCTCTTTATCTTTGTCATAAAACTCAAGCGCAGCACTAAGGGGCAAGATCAGCTCGCCCATACGGATAAGCGGCTTGCCCTTGTCAAACAGCACGCTTTGGATCTCGCCTCGCCCCACACGCGTTGTTAGGTAGTGATTGGTCTTTGGGTCAAGGTTGTATTCTGCCTCCACAGAGTAAGAGCCAGAATCCATCTGCTCGCCCCTGTCATTTAGCCCGTCCCAAGCAAAGTCCAAATACCCTTGCTGCCCATTTTTATCATCAAGTGCGATTGTGCGCACCAGCTGCTTGCTTTCATCAAAGATCTGCACCACTGCCTTGCCCTTGCTCGTATCAATGGGGCGATCAAAAAAGAGCGAGAAATGCACCTTGCCCTCCCCTGTGTAATTCACGCCGCTCACATCAGTTTCAGCGATCTTGCCTACCATAGCCACACTTTGGAACGCCGAGCTTTGCGCCATTTGCCCTGCTGCTTCAATGCTATTATCCACGCCTTCTCCTAGCTTGTCCATAGTCTCTTTGAGTGTGGATTGGAAGTTTTTGAACTCTTCATTGCTCTCTTGCATAACTTTCATAGAATCCACCATTTCTTTCATCGCTTTTTTGTTTTCTTCTTGCATTTCGACTTGGGTGAGCTGGGCGGTTTGGGTGATGATTTTCTCCGTCTCCATAGGCGCGGTGGGGTCTTGGTTTTTCAACTGCTCTAAAAAGAGCTTCATAAAGGCATCTTTATCTAGCCCATTGGCGATTTTGGGGGACTTTTCTTGCGTTTTTTTAATCTCGCTTGCCTGCTTTGCCCCTGTAACTTCTGCCAAATCAAGTGCCATACTCTCTCCTTACTTCCTTGTTTAAATGCTACGCATACAGCGGTAGGGTGATTTCCATACTAGGCTCGCTAGAATCCTTCGCCAAAGGCACAAAGCCTTGTTGATTGTCTCTAACGTTTTGATCTGCGCCATTGTGGCTATCGCCACCAAATCCACCTTGTGAGCTAGAATCGTGCGAGAAGCTTAGATCTATGCCATCAAAGCCTTGGGCGATAAGGTTTTGGCGTAAATCTAGCTGATTTTGCGCAAAGATATTGATCGCTTGAGGGTTTGATACTACGCTTATATGCAAGTTATTGCCCCTTTGCGTGATTGTAAGCTCGATATTGCCTAGCTCTTTGGGATTAAGCTCTAGGGAGATCTTATTCATCGGGGGCTTGAATTTTTTCACCTCTTGGTCAAATTGATTGACAAATGAAGTGATCATCTCTTTAACCTGTGGCTTGCTTAGCTCTTGCTTCATCGCACTAGCCCCCAAAGCCGCACTTGCAGCAAGCTTAGATTCTGGCTTAGAATCTAGCTTTTGCTCGCTAGCTTTATCAGTCTTTTGGGGTTTGCCAAGCTCTTGGAGCTCTTTAGGCATAGGCTCAAGCTCTTGCATAGGCTCTGCTAGGCTAGATTCCATCTCCATAGCGCGGGCTAGCTCCTTTTGCACGCTAGATTCTGGCTCTGGGCTTAGGACTCTAGCCTCTTTGCCTGCTTGTGCAGTGGGGCTGGCTTTGTCTTTTGCATTAGTCGCAGCCTTTGTGCGTGCGTTTTGATCCTTTGGATCTTTGCTGGATTTTTGGGATTCTTTTAGGGCTTCTTGCGCACTTTGGACCAAAGCTGAAGCAGCCATAGCCGCACTAGCACTTGCTAGCCTTTGGGCAGTTTGTGTGGGCTGGGATAGCCCTTGTATAGGTGCTTTTGGGGCTATATCACTCTCTTTGCTAGCAAAAAGCTCAGCTTTAATCTGCTCTAAGTCCAGCTCCCTGCCTGCGACAATGTCTTTTTGTATCTGCTCAAAGACTCTTTCTTGTCTCTCGTTTTTAATCCTAGATTCTGTGATATTTTTGGGTAGTGTCTTGCCGCGATTGATGATAGCAATTTTCTCTGTTTTGCTTTCAATGGCGTATTCTATGCGATTAGCCTTACCACTTCTGCGTGCTGCTGCATCAAGGGCATTTGCCGCACTAAGCATAGAAAAAAGCGGGCGCAAGCTCATCTCATCTTGCTTGTCAAAAAACTGCTTGATCCCTTCACTTGCTGGGGCTTCGCGCAAGCCCGTGCGTGCTTGCACAGAGTTTTTAAACTCATCTTCTTGCTGGGTAAATTCTGCTTTGCTAGGGTTTAGCCCGAGATCTTGCGCCTTTTGCACCACATCGCCTAATGTCGGGGCTTTTGCAGTAGGGTTGGCAGGGGTGGGGGCATTAGATTTTGGCGCATTGGCTTGGGCATTGGCTAGAGGGCTGCCCCCGCCTGCGCTAGATCCTACACTAGATCCTGCGCCTATCTTGCTAGAATCCTTGATCGCCATATCTTGTGCCATAGCTGCAGCAGCCCCGCTAGCTTGCAAAGCGGCTATGCCAGATTGCGCTACTTCAGCTCCGCTAGAATCCACTAGGCTTTGAGTAGGGGCGTTTGTGGGAGTGGGGGTAGCAGGAGTGCTAGAATCAGCCTTATTGGCATTTTGCGTGATTTTTGATAGGAAGCTCTCTTGTGGCTCTTGCTTTGCCATATCATTTAAGCTCTTTTTCTGCGGTGCTTGCGGACTAGAATCCACTAGGGCAGGGGTTTGGGGCTTTAGGCTTTTTGCAAGGCTAGATTCTAGTGTATCTTGCTCGCTTTTAGCTTGCCCATTTTGAGTGGGGGATTTGGGTGCATTGCCAGAGACTTGCCCAGAGATTTGCGATGCAGAAGCCTGCAGTGCAGCCCCCAAAGGATTGCTTGCTTGCGGGAGATTGGCAGAAGTGGCTTGTGTAGGGGCGTTTGCCTTATTGGCAGGCGTATTTGGGCTAGGGGGCGTGCTAGGTGGTGTGGAGATAGATTGCACTTGAGCAGGAGTGCTAGTGGCAGGGAGATTTGGGCTAGGTGTGCTAGATTTTGCATTTGCCTGTAAGGCAGGGGTTATAGGCTTAGTGGCTTTGGCTATGGACGCATTTGCTGGCTTTGCTTGTGGGGCTGTGTCTTGGGCTTTTAGCGATTGCTCAAGCACACTTTTAAAATCTGGCACAAACTCAGCCTTAGGTGCGGCTTGCTTGGGGGGATCCACAGGAAACGGAGTCTTTTTAACAGCATCAATCTTACTTACTTGCTCTAGCACTTCTTGATCCTTGCTTGAAGATTTGACAATCCTAAGCAAAAAGGATTCCATATTGAAAGCCACAATTCTAGCAAATCTTAGAATCCACTTTTGAAGGGTGTTTAACTTCACAAAGTCGGTTTTACTTCCGCACGATTCTAAGGGTTGCGGTGGGGACCGTGGTTGTTTTACGCTATTTTTAGGGCAGAGCAAGACTAGAGGTCTGCGGTTGTCCTAAAAATAGCGTAATCAATCGCATTGCTTACCCAAGACTAAATCGCCCAAGACTGAATCGCTCAACCGCAACGCCCTACTGCTTAAACGCCCAAAACTTGCTGATAATATACCCACTTGCTGTATAAAACACCGCGGCAATAATTTGTGAGAGATATTTATCTACCAAAAAGACGCGATGGCACACAATCAGCACGCCAAGATTGATGAGATAGGCTAGCCCCATAGCCACGCCAAAGCGGATAAGATCTTGCTTATGAGAGTTGGTAGATTGAAAAGTAAAGGTCTTATTAAGTATATATGAGTTGGCAAATCCCACTGCATAGCCAAGGACATTTGCCACTTCTGGGATCACGCCAAACCACATTAGCACAAGGATCACAACCCAGCACACAAGCGTATTGATCCCGCCGACAATGGCATATTTCACCGCACTCATTTGTAGCACTTTTTTCACATTAGCTCCTTTCATCGCTGCATTGCCACCGACCCTTTTGACCGCCTATTGCAAAAGTGGATTCTAGGCGTGCGCTAGGCGGTCGCGGATTTGCAGCAGGGCTTTGTAGCGGTGGGATAGGGAGTTTTTCACTTCAGAGGGTAGCTCAGCTAGGGTTTGTGAGAATCCATCTGGGATAAACATCGAGTCATAGCCAAAGCCATTATGCCCTCTCTCTTTATTGATCACTTCTCCTTCACACACGCCATTTGCCACATACTCCACATACTCGCCGCGCGATCCTATGCCTACTAATGCCACGCAAGCTACAAACTGCGCCCTAGAGCTAGTAACCCCTCTTTTCTCTAGCTCGATGATAAGCTTGCAGCGGTTCGCGCCATCTTCGGCATTTCTATGTGTAGTGCTTGCATAGCGCGCGCTTTTGACTCCGGGCTCTCCACCTAGCGCATCGACACAAATCCCGCTATCATCGGCTATCACAAACACACTATACAGATTCCCGGGCAGAGCGTTAAACACAGCTTTTGCCTTGATAAGGGCATTGTCTTTAAAAGTAGATCCCCACTCTTCAGGCTCTAGCAAGATATTTGCATCCTTTTGGCTAATCACCTGCCCCAAATCCCCAAGCATTTCGCGGATCTCGCGGATTTTGCCATTATTCCCACTAGCGACAATAAACTGAAACATCTACACTCCTAAATGATGAAATACTCTCACAAGCACAAAGCCAAGCTTTGATAAAAACCAGCTATAATAGCAGATTTAACACAACTTAACTCAAGGATTATCCAATGTTCAAGGCAATTCTCCCCCTAAGCTTCGTGGTATTTTTGCGATTTTTAGGGCTATTTATCGTGCTACCTGTGATTTCTTTGTATGTTGCAGAATTTGGCGAGACTTCAGCGATCTTGCTAGGGCTAGCGGTGAGTGGGGCATATCTTACGCAAATCATCTTCCAAACGCCCTTTGGAATCCTAAGCGATAAAATCGATCGCAAAAAGGTCGTTATGGCAGGGCTTTTGATTTTTCTTATCGGCTCTGTTATGTGCGCATTAGCCGATAATATTTATATGCTTATCCTTGGGCGATTTATCCAAGGAGCAGGCGCGATAGGCGGTGTGGTAAGCGCGCAGATCACTGATCTTGTGCGAGAAGAGCAGCGCACAGGGGCTATGGCGATTATGGGTGGGGGGATATTTGCTAGCTTTACACTTGCTATGCTTATTGGTCCAATCATCGGCGGCTATGTCGGCGTGGCGTGGCTCTTTTGGCTTACAGCACTACTGACAGTTATCTCAATGATCTTGCTCCTTGTAGTCCCTGCTACACCTAAAATCTCCTACTCTTTTAAGCAAAAACCACAAAAAAGCGCGCGCAATCTCAATCTCACCATTATGAATTGCAGCTCCTTTTTAGAAAAAATGTTTATGACGCTTATTTTTGTGGTGATTCCTCTGTGCTTTGTCAATGAGCTAGGAGCGCATAAAGAAGATTTATGGAAGATCTACACTCCAGCGGCACTTTGTGGGATTTTCGCCCTAGCACCTGCGAGTATTTTGGCAGAGAAGTATGGCAGGGCGAAGCTCGTGCTAGGCTATGGTGTGGGGCTATTTTTGATCGCATATATGCTGCTTGCCATTGGTGGGGCGGAAAACTACTTATGGCTTTTTGTGGCTGGGATCACGCTATTTTTCATAGGGTTTGCGACTTTAGAGCCTATAATGCAATCACTCACAAGCAAGTATGCTAAGGCGCACGAGAGAGGCAAGGCATTAGGAGTTTTCACCACTTATGCGTATGCAGGGTCGTTTGCAGGTGGGGTGCTAGGGGGCGTGCTATACCACCATTTTGGGATTATGTGGATAGGGATTATTGTCTCAATCATTTGTGTGCTATGGCTAGGCTCTTTGCTCTTCCTAGCAAACCCCACAAAGCAGAAAAATCTCTATCTCCCCATAAGCGAGTATGCTAGCGACAAAATCGCTACCCTAGAATCCACAAATGGCATTATCGAAATCTACACCAACGACACAGAAGGCGTGATTGTTTTAAAATACAATAGCGATATGCTTGATACGCACAATGCCCAAGCCATAGCCGATACCATAAAGAAGCCCCAATGACAGCCCCTATAATTAGCAAAAAAATCCTAAACATCGTAGGGCGCACCAATGCCAAATACAAGCTTATACAAGAGGGCGATAGAATCCTACTAGGGCTAAGTGGAGGCAAGGACTCTATGCTGCTTGCTACAATCCTTGCTTATATGAAAAAGCACGCGCCTTTTTCCTTTGACTTTAAGGCAGTTACGATTGATTATGGCAGAGGCGGGGAGTATGACTACATCATCAAGTATTGTGAGCAAAACAATATCCCTTATGAGAGAATCCGCACAGATATTTATAAGATTTTAGAAGAGCATAAACGAGAGGGGACAATTTACTGCAGCTTTTGCTCTAGAATGCGCCGCGGCAGTCTCTATACGCTTGCACTAGAAGGCGGCTTTAACAAAATCGCCCTAGGACATCACTTAGATGATGCGGTGGAGAGCTTTTTTATGAATCTTAGCTTTAATGGTGCGCTGCGCTCTATGCCGCCCATTTATCGCGCGCAAAATGGCTTATATGTCCTGCGACCGATGATTTTCGTGCGTGAGCGACAGATCCGTGATTTTATCGCTCATAACAACATCTACATAGCCCCTGATTGCAACTGCCCGATAAATTGGCTGCCTGAAGACAAACGCCCCAAATCTCGCGCCAACACCAAAAAAATGCTAGAAACCCTAGAGCTTGAGAATCCACTTTTATTCAAATCGCTAAAAAATGCCTTTAGCAATATACACGCAAATAGCTTCTGTGATGAGCGATTTTTAGACCCGCAAGAATCCTAGCTAGAATCTATATCTTCTCATCGCTAAAAATAAGCCCATCATTATCAAGTCGCATAGGGATCACGCGAAAATGCTGGAATCTATCTTGCAAGGCTTGAAGCAAGCGGCTCATATCGCCCTCTAAACAGAGATTAAAAAAGCTACTCCCACTGCCTGAAAGTGTGCTCATTAGCGCGCCATTTTCTAGTGCGCATTTTTGCACGCTAAAAAGCACAGGATATTGGCGCATTCTGCGCTCTTGGTGGAGCTTATCTCTGCTTGCTAGCCTTAGCAAATCCCACTTTTCTTGCATAATCGCCGCGCTTAAGACACTTGTGTGCGACATATTGTAGATGACATCTTGGCTTGAGTATTTTTTGGGCAGGCTTTGGCGAGAGTATTTAGTCGAGATAGAGCGATTGGGGATCACCATAACCGCGCGTAAATATGCAGGCATAGTATGCGTAATGACACTTACCTTCCTAGAATCCACCCTGCCCCCTAGCATAGAGATAGTAAATCCCCCAAACGCCGCTGGAGCGATATTATCAGGGTGTGGCTCATAGACTAGGGCTTGCTCTAAAATATCTTGCTTGTTTATAGGGAGATTTGCCACCTTATGTGCTGCTGCGATCGCCCCCACAATCACTGCCGAGCTGCTGCCCATACCCCTTGATACAGGGATTTTGTTAAAAAACTCAAAGCGGAATTCTCTCTCATCTACCCCCAAATGCTCCAAGGTCTTGCGGAAAATTTTTACAAACATATTATCCGCTAAAAATCGCTGCACCCCCTGCCCCTCTCCATAGATCTCCACGCTACTCTCACGCGCCCTTGTGATATGAAACTCATTGCGAAAATCTAGACTAAGCCCAAGCACATCAAGTCCGGGTCCCAAATTAGCACTTGTAGCAGGCACACTAAGAATCATTTATCCCCTTTAGTTTTTAATGCAATTATAGCAAAGGCTAAGTTTTTCGATAGACTAAGATTAGCCCCCCAAAGACAATCGCACCAATGCCAAGCAGCATTAGCACACTAGGCACGCCATCAAACGCCACGCCAATTAGCACAGAAAACACCACATCAAGATAGCTCACGCCTGCGACTATGCCAGCCTTTTTGGCTACGCCATAGCTTTTGGTAATGTGGATTTGATACAGCACGCCAATAATCCCCATAGCCCCGATAAACACCCACGACTTCACATCTGGCATAACAAAAGGCGCGATGAAAAAATCCAGCCCACTAGGGGCGTAAAATGCCCCTATCATCATAGAGCAAAGTGGCAGAATCGTCCCAATAGCGATAAATGAAAAGGCGATATACTCTGTGGGATAGAAATTGCGCAAGCTACGCACGCTCACAAGAGCCAATGCGGCAAAAAACCCACTCACCACACCAAGCATAGCATTTTTGCTATCAATTTGTATTAGGCTAGCATCAAAGGGCTGGAAAATACAAAGCACCCCAGCAAACGCGATGAAAATCCCCACCCAACCGCGCAGCCCTATGCTTTCTTTAAACAAGAAAAACGCAATAAGCGTGATGAAAATAGGCGAGGTCTTTTGAAAAGCAAATGCCCCACCAAGCGAAATATGCGCGACATTATAAAAAAACAAATATAAAGAAATCGTCCCCACAAGTCCTCGAAAAAGCAGTAGGAAAAAATGCCCCCCAGCCTTGTGGATTTTGACTTTACTTAGCAGATAGAGCATAAATACCATTCCAATAGCATTGCGGAAAAACATAATCTCAATGCTAGGCAACCCCTCTTGACTTAAAATCTTTGCACACATACCTATAAGAGCAAACTCTAGGCAGGCAAGCACCATAAAATACACGCCAAGATTATGTCTAATCACTGCAAACATTTCACACCTTCTGGATTCTACTATGCTTCACGCACGGCTTTTGCCGCTTGCAATCTCTACAACCTGATCTCTTACAACCTGCCATAGCTAAAAGTGGATTCTAGTAAGCAAAGCACTGCAATCATCTGCCTAGGCTATGGATTGACTAAACGCTCTATCCTAGATTGAATGCTCACGATATTATAACGCGCTTGGTTGATGTTTGTCTGCATTGTTGTAAGCAGTAGTTGGGCGTTGATTAGCTCGGTGTAAGTGGAGAGATTTTGCAAATAGCGGTTGTTTGTGATGATGTAATTCTCTTTGGCTTGGTGGAGAGAATCTTGCGAGATAGTAAGCTGGTGCTTGGCATTGGCATAATCACGCAAAAGCCCATCGATTTGCAAGCTCGCATTTCTCTCATACTGCAAGAGATTTTGCCTAAGCGCGTATAAATCATACTTTTTGACCTGATAGGCAAAGCCATCGCGCAAGCCGTTGAAGAAATTTAGCGTGAAGTTTAGTCGCACTTGTGATTGCAAGCCGTAGTAGTTGTTTGCCCTGCCTGCGCCATCGATATACCAATGTTTAATGCCTGTTAGATCAAGCTGGGGGAGAAACTGCGCCTTTGTCATTTGGAAGGCTAGATCCGCGGATTTGACTTGGGATTTGACTAGGAGATAGTCGGGATTGCGCTCTAGAATCTCTGCGATTAAATGCTGCTTGTCATAAATGTGTAAATGCACCTTTTGTATCTCTTCTATTTGCTCTACTTGCACACTCTCCCCAAGCAAATTCTCTAGCTCATTAAGCGCGTAGGTTAGATTCATCTTGGCATTTTCTAGGGAAATATTGGCATTAGAGAGTTGTAGCTGCATTGTAAGCACTTCATTTTTGGCACGCAAGCCCTGCTGGTAGAAAGAATTTGCCTTTTTAAGCTGCTCATTAAGCAAGCGGGCGGATTCTTGCGCGGTGTTTAGCAAAGCCTTGCTCTGTAAGATTTTGATATATGCAAGTCTAGTGTTTAGGATAATATCTGCTCTAGCGCTATGGAGCAAAAACTGCTGGCGGACAAGATTTTGCTTAGATTCTGCGGTGGTCAAATAGTCTTTAAATCCACGGAAGAGATTTATACTCGCGCTTAAGTTTATGTCGTTTAAAGAATAGTGCGGCGAGAGACTTGGGGCATTGTAGCTATATGTATAGCCGCTACTAAGCGTGGGCAAAAAATTCGCGTAGGTGGAGTATTTGTTGTAAGTAGCAGCAGAGACATAGTGCATTTGGCTTTGCACTTTTGCTGAGTAGCGTAGGGCTTTATCGATGGCTTCTTCTAGCGACAATCCGCTCAAAGCCACACAGCTAAACACAGCATAAACACACAAACTTCTACATAATATCTTCAAGCATTATCCTTGCATATCTAGGGAATATCATAGCGCACAGCCTTGATAAACTTAGGCTTCCAATAGCTATGAGAAAGACTAGCAATTTTCGCGCCACCTTTTGCTGATAGGTGCAGAAACTCGCCATCTTGTAGATAAATCCCCACATGATAGCCAAGCGCACCTCGCCCTGTTTTGAAAAACACCAAATCCCCCGCTTGTAGCTTGCTTTGCTTGATCTTTTTGCCGCCTTTCATTTGATCAATAGTCGTGCGAGGGAGCTGTGCCCCAAAGCTCTCACTAAACACACTTTGCACAAAGCCACTGCAGTCTGCTCCGCTCCTTTTCACACCTCCAGAGACATAGGGCGTAAATTTCCAGCGACTCTGCTGGGAGAGGAGCACGCCAATCACACTAGAATCCACTTTTTCATCATTTGGGTTTGTGGATTGCCACGCCGCTTGCGTGACTTTCGATGATGATTGGGGTATTTTGTCAAAAGTGGATTCTAGGGCAGTGTGCTTGCGGCGGGATTTTTCACTCTGTGTTTGTGTGCCATAGCCTGCTTGGCGGGCGTGTGCATTAAAGTCCTGCAAAAAGCAGCCCTGCACATACACACCACAAACACCGACACAAACAACAAACCGCAAGGACACTACCGCTCGCATAAAGGCTCCATTATATGCGACTTAGCTGGGCGTTAGACTCTAGGCGATTAAGCCATACAAACACTCTCACCACCGCTTCATACAGCTCCACTGGAATCTCGCTTTCAATCTCTACTTGCAAAAGCATATCCACTAGCTCTTCATTGGCAAATAAAGGGACATCGTATTCTTTAGCCTTAGCGATGATTTTTTCTGCGATACTACCCTTGCCGCTTGCTAGCACCTTTGGGGCGCGATCTTGCTGGGCGTTATAGGCTAGGGCTGCTGCTTTTTGCATACGCGCTAATACCTTAGGGCAATATCATCAAGCTCGCTCCAGCTTGGCTTTGGCTTAGTGTTTAGAGCATTTGCGGCAAAGGCACGCATAGATTCTGCATTGCTCATTTTGGCAAGGATATGTGCCACTGATCGCACAAGCACATCTGTTTCAATATTGACCCTGCGCCCTACGCGATAGCTTGCAAACAAGGTGTTTTGCATTGTGTGGGGGATAAGTGTGAGTGTGAAGCTATCGCGCTGCACGCTAGAAATCGTTAGGCTAATGCCATCGATTGTGATAGAGCCTTGTGGGATAGCAAGCTGCAGTGTAGGCTCATCTGCTGCTATGGTAAAAAGCGTTTGATTAGCGTGGGGATTTATGGCAGTGATTGTGCCAATGCTATCAATATGCCCCTGCACGAAATGCCCATCTAGCCGAGAGTCCGCTCGCAGTGCAGGCTCGATATGCACACACTTAGTGTAATTCTCCATAGCTACGCTTTGGGCTGAATGCTTAGAAATCTCTAGGGAAAAGCCATCGCTATGAAGTGCGATCACTGTCAAGCACATACCATTGACCGCGATACTATCGCCAATTTGCGGTGTATATGTGCTCTCAAGTCGCAAGATGTTGTTTTCTAACGCACGCACCTTTGCGATCTCTCGCACCAATCCACTAAACATACTAGAATCCTAATTGTGTAATCTTGATAAGTGTGGATTGTAGCAAAACTTTGTATAGCAAACTAGGCAGTATGCAAATTTAAGCTACAATGCGCAAAAACTTCAAGAGAGACACAATGCAAGCCACAATGCCACTATTTATCGATACACACTGCCATCTTGATGATGAGCGTTATATAACAGATCTAGCGCAAGTTATAGCACAAGCCAAAGAGCTTGGGGTAAAGGCGTGCATTATCCCAGCTGCTAGCCCATCTACGCTTAATCGCGCTAGAGACATAGCCCAGCAATATCCGCATATTTACTTCGCTTGCGGACTGCACCCTTGCGAGATTAGCCACGAGAATGCTAGCATAAGCAATCGCTCCACCCTGCAAGAGTGCTTTAGCCTACTTGATGAGCCACAATGTATCGCCATAGGTGAATGTGGGCTAGATTATTACCACTTCTTAGAATCCACTTCTAAGCAGGAGCAAAAGCGCAACCAAGCAGAAGTTTTTATCGCGCATATTGAGCAGGCAATAGCGCGGGATTTGCCCCTAATTGTGCATATACGAGAAGCGAGCAATGATGCCTATGAGATTTTATCCCAATACCCAAAGGCACGCGGTGTGCTGCACTGCTACAATGCCGATGAGATTTTGCTAAAGCTTAGTGATCGCTTTTACTATGGCATTGGTGGGGTGGCGACATTTAAAAATGCTAGAAGACTCCTAGAAGCCCTGCCTAAAATCCCATTAAATCGCATTGTCCTAGAAACTGACGCCCCCTATCTCACCCCACACCCACACAGAGGGCAGCGCAATAGCCCAGAGTATATCCCGCTAATCGCCCAAAGAGTCGCAGAGATCTTATCAGTCCCACAAGAGCAGCTAGCAGATATTAGCACAAGTAATGCGTGTGAGTTGTTTGGTATCTAAAAGTGGATTCTAGCGGAGCGATTCAGTCTTGGGTGAGCAATGCGATTGATTACGCTATTTTTAGGACAACCGCAGACCTCTAGTCTTGCTCTGCCCTAAAAATAGCGTAAAACAACCACAGCCCCACCACAATGCTTAGAATCGTGTTGAAGTCCAACAAGCTTTGTGAAGTAAAATAGGCTTGCTTGCTAGAATCCACTTTTTGAAAAAGTTGATTCTAGCAATAACGCCTTTTCTCCGTCATTGCGAGCTTTGGCGCAAGACAAAGCGTGGCAATCCAAAACAAGCGACAGCGGTGCAAGGCGAAGCCGCAGCAGGTTTCTTTAGAAAACAAGCAAAGCGAAGTTTCTCTAGAAATCCATAAAAACAAAAATACATAAAAGTGGATTCTAGGAAAATCTGCTATAATCGCGACTTTTTACTACCAATGCCAACATTCAAGGAGATGGAGTGTCGCTTTTCTCGCCACTGCAATACACACACAACGCCAAAACACAAATACAAAAAACCCTTAGCATAGGATTCTTACTTGCTAGCCTAATGACAAGTGCGCATAGTGGGGGCTTTATCCCTGATAATCACACTGCTTCTACACTGCATTCTCTAGGCGTTGGCGTGGAGTTTTTAAGCTCTTTGCACTCTAATGCTATCTTGCAATCTGCTAGCACAGATACGCGATGGACACGCTTTGTGCAGCAATTTGATGCAAGCTATGAGTTTATCCCCATTATCCGCTCAATGATCGTGCAAGCGGGGATTCCGCAGGAGTTTTTATTCCTAGCGATGGCGGAGTCTGGATTCTCATCAAGAGCATATAGCAAAAAACGCGCGGTAGGGATTTGGCAGTTTATGCCCTATACGGCAAAGGATTTAGGGCTTGTGATAAACGACTATGTCGATGAGCGCAGAGATCCTATCAAAAGCACGCAAGCAGCGATCAAGTATTTGCAGTTTCTCTATAACGCCACAGGGCAGTGGTATCTCGCAGCAATGGCGTATAACTGCGGGCTTGGGCGACTCAAAAAGGCGATTGAACGCGCTGGAAGCAGTGAGCTAGAGGTGCTACTTGATGAGCGAGAAAAGTATCTACCCGGCGAGACGCGCCAATATATCCGCACGATATTGAGTATGTCCCTAGCCTTTAGCAACACGCAAAAAATGCAAGCCGTTGATAGAGAGTATCTCCTAAATCGAGGGGCATTTGATACCCTAGCCCAAGTGCAAATAAAGGGCGGCACACTGCTAGCAAGTATCGCAGCAGGAGCTGGAATGAGCCTAGCAGATATTAAAAAATACAATCGCCACTTAACTTATAATTTCCTCCCAAAATCAAGCAAGCAATACGCCATTTATATCCCTTATGATAGGCTCGCGCATTTTAAGCAAAACTACGATCCAAACGCGCTGCCTAGCGCGAACTTCATCTTTCACAAGGTCAAAAAGGGCGAGAGTCTTGCCTCCATTGCTAAGAAATATGGCATAAGTATGGAGGAGCTAAAACTTAGCAATAATTTCTCAAGCAAGCAAACAATCTTTGCCAATCAAAAAATAGTAATCCCCATATTGCAGCAAATCGCGCAAAACTAAAATGACAGCACAAGCCCGCCCCATACTGCTACTACAAGCATTCAGTGCTATGATTCTAGGGCTTTTGGCTATGCTTGGGATTTTAGGCTGTGCGAATGAAAGCGTATATCGCGGAGGGATTGGGGCATTTAGCGATTATGATAGCTTGCAGTCCTATCGCTCCACAAGCTCTCCTACGGCAAACTATATCAATCAAGCCTTTGGTGGCGATGTCTTCACGCTTGGGAAAAATGGCAGTAACTTTAGCGCGAGCAATGCCCCAAGTGATAGCTTCAGCGGGTCAAATGCTTCACTTCTGCGCGGTATGCGAGAGAGCGAAGCGATCCAAAGAGCGACTATGCGCCCTTACCAAATCGCTGGGAAGTGGTATTACCCCACGCAGGTCAAAGTAGGCAAGACTTTTGATGGGATCGCTAGCTGGTATGGTCCAAACTTCCACGCCAAAGCCACTTCAAATGGCGAGACCTACAATATGCACGCCCACACTGCTGCTAGCAAAACCCTGCCGATGAATACCATTGTAAAAGTCTTTAACAAAGACAATGGCAAGACAACGATTGTGCGTATCAATGATCGCGGTCCATTTGTCGATGGACGCATAATCGATCTCTCCAACGCCGCAGCAAAGGACATTGATATGGTGCAAAAAGGCACGGCAAAGGTGCGTATAGAAGTCATAGGCTTTGGGGGCAAAGTCGATAAGCACTATCAAAACACCCTTAATGTCTCAAATGAAGCGATCCAAGATGAATTTGAAGTAGGGAGCGATGAGAGTCAAGCAGTCTCTGGGGGGTCATTTTCACTACAACTAGGCGTGTTTAAGCAAAAGGGTGGCGCGCAATCTACTAAGCAAAAATACAGCGACACAAACTATAATGCCATAATCAAAGAGCAAGATGGCTTGTATAGGGTATTTTTACAAGGATTTCAAAGTGAAGAAGAAGCCCAAGACTTCGCCAAATCCCATAGTCTAAGCCCCGTTATCGTGCGCGACTAGAATCCACTTTTACACTACAAGGAGCAATATGCAGCACCTAGAGCGATCAACCAAAGAAACACAAATCACTGCAAGCCTAGAGATCTATGGCAGCGGCACAAGCACAATACAAACAGGTATTGGGTTTTTCACCCATATGCTTGAAGCCTTTAGCAAGCACGCGCTTTTTGACATCACACTAGAATGCAAAGGCGATATAGAAGTGGATTTTCATCATAGCGTGGAAGATTGTGGGATCGTGCTGGGCAAGCTTTTAGCCCAGAGTATTTACCCTGTATCTAGTATAGAGCGATTTGGCAATGCCGCTGTGGTAATGGATGAGGCGTGTGTGGAGTGTGATATTGATATTAGCAATCGCGCGTTTTTGCACTTTGATATGGGAGAGGCGTATTGTGGCAAGGTGGGGGAGTTTGATGTAGAGCTTGTAGAAGAGTGGTTTCGCGCGGTGTGCTTTAATGCCAATTTGAGCGCGCATATCGTGCTAAAAAGGGGCAAAAATCTCCACCACATCACAGAAGCGGCATTTAAGGCATTTGGCGTGGCGTTGCGCAGGGCATTAAGCAAGAATGAGCGCGTGGTGATCCCTAGCACAAAGGGCTGCTTATGATACGCTTGCTGCTACTTGATGTCGATGGCACACTGACAAATGGCACAATCAACTTCCTTGAGCTAGATGGCGGCATTTATGAGTCTAAGTCCTTTCATATCCACGATGGCTTAGGGATTGCCGCGTGGCTTAAGCTTGGGCGAGAGGTGGCGATCATCTCTGGGAGAGAGTCTAAAGCCTTGCGGAAGCGAGCAAGTGAGCTAGGGGTTACTAGGATTTTTATGGGTGTGCAGGATAAATCTGTCATCGCTAGAAGTATCATCTCTGGGCTTAATCTCTCTAAAGATGAAGTAGCCTGTATAGGCGATGATATAAATGACTTAGGTATGTTTAGAGAATCTGGACTGCGCTTTGCCCCAGCTAATGCCAATGCCTACCTACGCTCACAAGCAGATGTCTTGCTCACACATACCGGTGGCAATGGGGCTGTGCGAGAGATGATAGAGTTTATCTTGCAGCGCAATGAAGAAGAATATCAAGAATTTTTAGCCCTCTATGAGTAAGATTCTAGCCCTAGCACGCAAGATGATTGATATGCTTAAACCTTATTGCAATGCTGATTATAGTGTGCATTGGTTTTTTGCTTTCATCTTTGCTGGGGTTTGTCTTTTTATCATCACTTTTGCCAAAGATACGCAAGCCATCTTGCTCAAACAAGCCCAAATGCCCCTTGTAGAACTCTATGATTTTTCTATCTATCAAACCACCGACACAGGCGTGCAAGTCCATATCCAAGGCACAAAAGCCCTGCGCTATGCAGAATATGAACAAAGCTTTGAGACACTTTTGCGTAAAATCTCCCCCAAGCTCCGCAACACCCCGCGCATAGTAGAGTATCTCTATGGGCAAGAAATAGTGCGCACAAACAACATCTACACATTCAACAAAGGCGGGGTCTATGCTAAAAATAGCGGCGAGGTCTTTTATAGCAAACGCGCGAAATACGATCTATCAAGCGAGATTTTCACAGGGATTGGGGCATTTTGGGCAAGCTCGGTGGAGGGCAGCATAGAAGGGCAAAATATCATCTATAACCAAAAGCTTCAAACCACAACTGCCAGCAATATCATCGCTACAATCGATCTACAAGCACATAAGGATAGCAAATGAAATATTCTTTTACACTAGAATCCACTTTTGCATATATATGCGTAGTTTTGGGGCTATGTGTGGCTGCGGCAGCAGAAAATCTTGATATACAAGCCCAGCAAGTTTTCGCCGATGAGAAAAAGGGCATTACCACCGCTACGGGCAAGGTCAAAATGGTAAAAGGCGAGGACAAGCTCAATGCCGATAAAGTCAATGTCTATGTCAATAAAAATCGCAAGCCGCTTAAGTTTGAAGCCATAGGCAATGTAGATTTCCTCTTGCTCACCCAAGATGGCAGAAGGCTTAAGGGCAAGAGCGATACGCTTATCTATCTCATAGAAGCCAATGAATACCAGCTAATCGGCAACGCCCAAGTGCAAGAAATCGGCAAGCCCAATTTCTTAAAAGGGGAGAAAATTGTCTTAAACAACGACAATGGCATTGCCAATGTAGAGAGCAATAGCAATGCCCCTGTGCGTGTCATCATCGATCTAAACGATATGCAAAATACCCCCTCCAATAGCCCAAAATCCCCAGAATCCAAAAAAGTGGATTCTACTCCATCGCAATGATCACAATCACAAACGCACACTTTCTCACTTCTGCAAGTAAGCTTAGCGAGTGTCCTGCCCCTACGACAAGCGAGATTGTTATGCTAGGGCGAAGCAATGTAGGCAAAAGCACCTTTATCAACACGCTCCTAGAATCCAATCTTGCTAAAAGCTCCTCCACACCGGGCAAAACACGGCTTATAAACTTTTTCACATCAATATGGCACGATCAAGAAAAGGACCTGCATATCCCTATATCGCTTATCGACTTGCCCGGTATCGGCTATGCCAAAGTCTCTAAGCAGGAGCTTACTCTCTGGCAGCGCAATTTGTGGGAGTTTTTGCAGCAAAGAAGCAGTATCAAGCTCTTTATCCACCTAATTGATGCTAGACATCAGCAGCTTGCCATTGATAGCAATCTAGCCAGCCAGATTCAAGCAATATTACGCGGCGATCAGATTCTACTCCCTATCTATACCAAAGCCGATAAACTCACCAAAAACGACCTAGCAAAGCTCAGGCAAAAAGCAGCACTAATCACCACAAATAACGCTACAATAGCACGCACAATCTATCGCCCAAAATCCCCACAAGATCCAACTCTCCTTGATATGATAAGAGAGCGTATCTTTTACGCGCTTTTAGGCGATATAAGCACCGATATACCAAACAAGGGATAGCTATGGTCCAAGAGATGAAGCACAACACCTACAAGCAAATCGCCAAAGTCGCTTTGCTGTGTTTTGTCTTTTTTATCTGGACTATGTGTAATCGCATATTTTTGTTTTTGCCGCCGATGATCGGGCTGCTTTTTATCATTTTTATGGATGTTTATCAGCGAAAAAATCTCATTGCTACCATTGGGATTCTCATCTGTCTTGTGATCTTTGAAGCCCAAAACCAGCTCCCGCTAGGGATCTTGCCTTTGGTATTTCTCATCGTGCGCTATATCATCACAGAAAAATTTAATTTAATCTTTGGGCATAACGCGCTTTTTGTCTTCTGGTATGTGGGCGTGCTATATCTTAGCTACTTTTTTGTGATGTATATTTTTGAGATGTTTGGCTTTGGGCTTGAGTTTAAAATGCATAGTATTTTTATCGTGTATTTTGTGTGTGAGTCGTGCTTGGGGCTTGTGTATGAAAAGCTCAAAAAGATAGCGAATGAAAAATATTAGTATCCCTTATAAAATTGTCTTACTCATTTTTGTGCTTGTGTGGATTATCCTAATACTGCGCATTTTTATCCTAACAATCCAGCGACACGACCATTATGAAAGAATCGCCAAGCGCAATATCTCTAAGCAAGAAGTGCTTGTGCCAGCTAGGGGGCTGATCTTTGATAGAAATGGCGAGCCCTTGGCGGTCAATGAGCTGTTTTTTAGCATTTATTTAGAGCCACTGCTTAGTGATAAAGACTTGCGCAATGCCATTGCAATGATTATCAAATATCTCCCGGATCAAAATTTCGATGAGCTTTTGCAAACCTACACAAAGCAAAATTCTGCCTATAACCACGATCTAATCAAAGTCATCGACTATATCCCAAGCAACGACATACAAACAGCCTATGCAGCTCTTATGCAAGAAGACAATATCCGCGTGCAGCCTACCTTCCGCCGATTTTATCCGCACAGCTCGCTTGCCTCGCACATCATCGGCTATGTCGGCAGAGCGGATAAAAATGATGTCTTCTATGATCCGGTTAGCAAATACACTTCTATCATCGGCAAAGAGGGCATAGAGCGGCACTATAATACGATCTTGCAAGGGCAGCTAGGCTATCGCAATAGTATTGTCAATGCTTATAATCAACGCGTATCCAAAGCAGAAGAGTTCTTCCCACAAACGCAAAACAACATCACCCTAACCATCGACGCCAAGCTCCAGCAAGCAATCGATGAAGAATACAGCGAGCAAAATGGCGCGGCTATCGTGCTTGATGTGAAAAGTGGCGAGATCCTTGCGGCTGGAAGCTACCCAGAATATGACCTAAATGACTTTGTAGGAGGCATTAGCGTGGCAAAATGGCGCGCCCTTACTGATAATCCACACACTCCACTTATCAATCGCTTCATCAATGGGCAATACCCTCCCGGCTCTGTCATCAAAATGGGCGTAGCAATGGCGATTTTAGAATATGGCGATGTCAATGAATACACCAAAATCGATACGCCTTACTCTGTCAAAATCGGCGAATGGCAGTTTCGCGATTGGAAGCAAGGCGGACACGGCAGCTCGGATATGTTTAAAGCCTTGAGAGAATCCGTAGATGTGTATTTCTACAAGCTCTCGCAAGTGGTAGGGATTGGTAATATGACAAATGTGCTTGGGACTATGGGCTTTGGCGAGCGCACGGGGGTGGATTTCCCGGGGGAGTCTAGCGGGATACTTCCCACGCCAAATTGGAAAGCGCAGCGATATGGGCTTACTTGGTATGTGGGAGATACCGTGCAAACCTCCATTGGGCAGGGCTATTTCTTGGCTACACCTATGCAGATCGCACGCTACACCGCCCTGCTAGCAAGTGGCAAGCTCCCCACGCCACACTTCCTTAAAAAGCAAAATAATGATGACAATATCATAGAGCCAGAAGATGTCCTAAATGACTTGCAAAAATCTAAGCTAGGGGCTATCCAAAAAGGTATGATAGAAGCCTGCAATGCCCCGGGTGGCACAGGCACGCGCCGAGTCTATGGCTCACAAGTCAAAATCGCTTGCAAAACCGGCACCGCGCAAGTTACTTCTATCCCGCAAGAAGTAAAAAAACGCGCCAAAGAAAGTGAGCTAGCCTACTTCCACCGCTCACACGGCTGGATGACAGCCTTTGTCCCAGCGCAAAATCCCCAATACGCCATAACAATCCTTATCGAGCACGGGCAAAGCGGCGGTAATGCCGGACCTGTGGTCGTGCGCATAGCCAATGAGCTCTACAAGCTAGGCTATATCAAATAGCCTAGCCTAATAATCGCTCTTGCAATCGCGCTAAAATCGCGCGATCTACCCTTTTCTCACACGCTTGTATCGCGGTAGAAAAAGTGGATTCTAGGCTAGAATCTAGCCGCTCTTCTTGTAGCAGTAGTGCTGCTATGGTAAGTATGCCTTCTCTATGGTGTGCGATAAAGTCCATAAGCGTATCTAAAACTTCAATCCCACTACAAGAAGCGTGAAAGATAAGGGTGTCTCCCACATTCTCTTGCGCGCTAAATAGCCCAAGCTCCTGCCCTTTTGCAACTAGCTCACGCGCCTTTTGATAATCGCTACCAAACACGCCAAAGCTATCTTTGCATAGAGTGCGCACCGCCCTATCGCCCACAAGGTAGAATCCAATATGCCGCAATAGCTCCGTGCGACTTAGTGTATCAATGCTAGATTCTAGTAGCACACTCTCAAACAAGCTTACCTTTTGCATACTAAGCTGATAAAAACGCCCATAGAGATATTTGCTTGAATGATAGATCGCATACACATCGCGCAAGCTGGATTCTAGTAGCGGTAGCCGCTTTAGCCCGCTATGGATCTTGCTATACACAGCATCAAAATCACGCATACTGATTTCTTGAGCGTGATTGCGCAGGGCATTAAGCGCGGCTTCATTGACAAGCGTGGCAAGACTCGCACCGCTAAAGCCTGAAGTCTCACTAGCGATTTGGGCGATGTCTTGGTGGAGATTATTAGGCTTGCTGGCAAGATACATTGATAGGATCTGCTCTCTTTCTTGCTTATTAGGCAGCTCGATGAAAAGCTTCCTATCAAATCGCCCACTTCGTAAAAGTGCCGGATCAAGCACATCGATATGATTAGTCGCTGCAAGCACGACCACGCCGCTATTATCGCTAAAGCCGTCCATTTCCACTAGCAGTTGATTGAGAGTGGATTCTCGCTCGCTATTATTGCTACCCTCCTTGCGCGCCTTGCCTATGGCATCAATCTCATCGATGAAGATAATACAAGGCGCACTAGCCTTCGCTCTGCTAAAAAGCTCTCTTACCCTCCTAGCCCCCACGCCCACATACATCTCCACAAAGCTCGCGCCACTTTGGTAGAAAAATGGCACACCACTCTCGCCTGCAAGAGCCTTGGCTAAAAGTGTCTTGCCAACCCCGGGCAATCCGCTAAGTAGCACGCCTTTTGGCAGACTAACGCCAAATCGCTGGTATTTCTGCGGATTTTTGAGAAAATCCACAATCTCTAGCAGCTCTGCCTTGACATAATCAATGCCTGCCACATCACTAAATCGCATACTAGAGTGCAATGGCGCAAAAGTGGATTCTGGGGGATCTTTAATCGCAGCAGCGTTGATTGGCGTGATATGCACGCGATTTTTACGCGATGCAACTAGAGCTATCCCCACCCCACACACAAGCAGGATAAACACAATCACAATCCCCCAAACAAACCACTTCGTGCTTGTTTTATCAATGGGCATTGTTTTGATAATGGCAGGATTTACTTGAGAGAGTAGGATTTTATACACTTGACTATCTTTGGCTTGGGCATAGAGGTAGTCATCTCTCTCCCAAAGCTTTATGATGAAGTTTTTTTGCAAGGCATTTTCTAGTGCAGCAGCTGAAATAATCTTGGCATTATCCTTTAGCACAAGCACCAAGCACAAAAGCAGCACGATCACCACTCCGCTAAGTCCCACCCACAAATGCTTAGATTTTGGCATAGTTATGCTCCTTAATGTCATACTCTGTGATCTCCACCCACTGCCCTAGCTCTTGGGTGGATTCTATAAAGATCTTATTGAAATGCTCATCAAGCCCCACATATACGCCGCCTAATTGCTTCTCAATCAGCACTTGCAAGGGCTTATCTTGCGCCTGTCTTTTGCGGCGGAAGGCAAGATTTGCTTCTTGTATATGCGTATTTAGACTATGTAGCCGCTCTTTAGCAACCGCGCCATTGACACGATCGCTCATACTAGCAGAAGCTGTGCCAGAGCGGATAGAATACACAAAAGGGTGGATATGTGTAAGCGGAAGCGTGCGGACATTGCCAAAAGCCTGCTCCCATACCTCTTCACTCTCTCCGGGGTGTCCTACAATATAATCTGTGCCAATGGCATAGCCTAGATCTGCGATTGTGTGCAAAAGCCTAGAATCTTCTTCAAAGCAATTAGCGCGATTCATTAGCTTTAGCATTGCATTGTGCGTGTGCTGCAAGGCAATATGCAAATGCCGCTCTAGCTTAGGGTGAGCTAATAGCTCGCAAAATTCTTCATCAATTTGGCTTGGCTCTAAGCTGCCGATACGCACGCGCTTTAGATCAGGGATAGCAAAGAGTGTGTGCAAAAGCTTTGTAATAGAGCTATTGCTATCCTTGCCATAGCTACCGACATTTGTGCCTGTAAGCACGATTTCTTGCACCCCAGAATCCACCAGCACTTGCACCTGCTTTACAATCTGCTTTAAAGGCAAGGAGCGTGATTTGCCCCGCACTGAAGGGATAATGCAATAGCTACACGCAAAATCACAGCCCTCTTGGATCTTGATAAAAGCACGCGATTTGCCCACAAACTCACTCACAATACTAGAATCCAAATGCGCTAAATTATCTTCATAGAAAAACTTCTGTCCTTGTGCTAGCTTGTCTAAAGCCTGTGCGATAGACTCTTTATGACTATGTCCTAGCACGCCATCGACCAAGCCCCTTTCTAGCAGCTCTCTGCCTTGAGTCTTCACCCCACAGCCTGCAAAGACCACGGATTTCCCTAGATCTCTTGCTTTTCTCACATAGCTACGCACGCTTGAGTCCGCGCCATTTGTTACCGTGCAAGAGTTGATTACAACAATATCTGCTTGCGCCTCTTCTAAAGTATGGGCAAAATCGCCTAGATTCTCGCGCATAATCTGTGTGTCATAGAGATTAGTGCGACAGCCAAAGGTTTTGAAAAATACTTTTTTCTCTTGTTTTATCTCTTTCATACAATGCTTTCTTAGTGGGATTTATCGCCAAAGCCATCATAAGGCGTTTGGACAAATTTTGTCGTCTCATAGGCGATGAAAATATCTGGCTCTTGCAAGATAGCCTGCATAATTTCTAGCGATATTTGACTGCGGAGTGTGAGCGTGGCATAGGCGTTTGTTTGATACCACACAGAAATGACAAGCCCATTTGTAGCGATAAAGCTATACACCCTAGGATCGACATTGGCGTGTTTGAGCGAGTAGCGATCGCGCATTTTACGCAAGCGACTTTTGGTAAGCTGGGTGTAGGATTTAGAATGCTTGGCTGTAATATCAAGCGCGATTTGCTGGGCTTTTTGCGCATTAGAATCAAAGGTGATACAAAAATCTATCCCATCCCACACTGTTTGCATACCATTATGCGTGTAATTGGCAATCATCATCGTAAAGACAAAGTTATTAGGGATAAAGACAATGCGTCCGGCGCGGCGATTATGCGCGAAGCTTGTGAGCGTTACATCTTCATACATCGTAATGCGTAGCATAGAAATATCTAGCACATCGCCTACATAGATACTGCCATCTTTTTCTACCCGAACTCTATCACCCACATGCACACTGCCTCCAAGCACGATCACAAACCACCCCAAAATACTCATAAACAAATCTTTCATAGCAATCGCAAGCCCAGCAGAGGCAAAGCCCAGCACCGCGACAAGATAAGTAACATTCTCCAAGTAAGCAAAAAGCAAAATAAGCACGATAATGGTGATATTAAAAAAATTGATAATTTTATTTGCCGTGTAGGTGCGCTCATTATCAGTGATATATCGCTTGATTAAAAGCTTAAGCCCAAGGGCTAGCCCGATACTAATAAGAATCGCCAAGGCGATATACATAAGCTTGAAGGTTTGCTTGTGGATTTGATGAGAGAGCAAGGCATAGACCTCATCATAGCGTTTGGTATAAATATCAATGCTAGTGGAGATGATATTATAAGCACTTTGAAACTCTAGCAATTCTGCTTGCACTAGGGCTAGCTCTTTGGCATAGTCTTTGTAGCTTTTACTAAGCTGCTCAAGTAGGCTATATTTGCGCTCAATGAGTGTCAGCACGATCTCTAGGCTCTGCTTATTGCTCTCAAATGCCGCCTTTGTGTTTTGCAAATTGTTGATAAAAGATAGCCCACTAATAATGGCAAAAGGATTGGTGATATTAGGGAGATCGCCTATCTCTGGCTTTTGGATTAGGTCTTTAAAGGGATCACTTTTAGCGTCCTTTAGCAAATCAAGCTGCCGCTCTAGTGTTTCTATGGCTAGACGCTTTTCATTAAGCGCGCTAATGTTTGTAGCATCTATATGCAAAATCTCATCTTGCAAAGTGTGCATTTGGCGCATTATGCGATTGTAGTTTGCATAATCTGTGTAGCGTTTAAGCCAAGGATTATTGCTCTGTGTCAAGGTGGTATTGATGGATACTAGCTCATCTTGTAGCTCTTTTTGCGACATTGTAGTAGAGTCTTTATGCTCTGTGTTAAGGGGATTTATCAGTGTAGAAGCTTGCTCTGGCGCAGCCTGCGCCAAAGAGCTACACAAAAGCCCAAGCACTAGAATCCTACAAACTCTCTCACACCACGCTTTCACGCACAATCCACCTTTGCATAAATAAGCCAAATTATAGCAAAACTCGCCAAATCAGCACCCTCTAGGGGCGATATAGGCATAGCCACTATACGGCAAGATACATATATACTTTGTATATGCGCCCTTTTTTAGTGCGATTTGCATAGGGGCTTGCAAGGCTCTAATATTTCTAGCGCAAAAGGGCTTGCCAAATCGATCAAAGCCTATGCGAAATGTATTGATCTCTTGGCAGGCAAATTCGGATTCTAAGATGATAGATTCTACCCCAAAGCTCTCATATAGCCGCACTAAGATCTCGCTATTATTGCGGCACTCTGTGGCGATATTATCATTGCTATATCCTGATAGACACCGCCTATTTTTGCCATTTATTGCGATAATATCGCCGGGCTGGGGCTGATTATCTCTATCTGTCGTGGGCGAAAATCTAGGCGTGTCAAAAAACACACTAAAGCTATTTAGCGTATAGATTCCACTTTGATGAAATTGGATCTGCCAAAAATTCTTACTAGAATCCAATAATTTATGCGGATCAATAGAAGGGTGCAATGCAGTAAGCGTAGAAGTCTGCTTAAGCGTGGCAAATTCTAAGGAGCTATTTAGAGCCAGATGCTGTGTATAGCGGATATAGGCTAGGGTGGTTAGGGCAGCTTGGTGCAATGCGTGCTTAGAGCTTGGCATAGCAAAGCTTGCAAACACACCTAAAATCACAATAGCAATAACTAGCTCAAGCACACTAAATGCGGCACGCATTACTTCTCACAAGCTTATATCTCGCCACGATCTTGCCTAAATACGCGATTTCTATCATCTCGCCTTTATGTGATATGGGCGTGGATTCTTCATACAAACACGCCGCACTACCTGCTTCAATCCCATAAAAGCTAAGGCGCAGAGCTAATGCACTATTTTCTACCTTTAAATGTTCTATACCGCGGCTTTTTAGGGCGTTGGCGACATCTTTTGCTATGTAGTAGGAGCGTGCGAAGTTGGGCTGGGGGCTAAAGAGATAGGTGATCTTATTGCCAAAGAGACAAAAGCTCTCAAAGCATAGCACCAAAAAGACTAGCCCCATACGCACCCTAAAGCGCGTGCGATACATTTTCAAGCGCACACGCATATCATTGTAGAATCCATACACCAAAACAGGTAGCCCCACGACACATAAGGGCGCGAATTTGGTGATGTCAATTTCTTGACGCAGGGATAGAAGCAGGCTAAAGATAAGCCCGCTCACACTAATTAGCACCATTAGAGAGTAGTCTTTATGCCTTGTGATAGCCGCATATAGCGTATAGATATAATACAAAAACAAAAGCGGAGAAAAGAGCATAGCAAATGCCCCTAGCACATCAAGCGCATACGCTTGTGGCACACCAGCAATAGAGCTAGAATACAAAAACATATTGATCCCAAAGCCCACAAGAGAGGTCAATAGCATCTTGCTCTTTCTATGCAAAATCGCATACACACCAAGCGCGATAAACAGCACGCAAAACACTAGATCCAATAGCCCAGCCAAACAAATAAGCACATAAGGGATTTTCTTAAAACGCAGCTGCACAAAGCAAATAGCTAGCAAAACAAAAATAATAAACCCACTCTCATAGAGCAGCAAGGCTGATAGATTCACACCCGGCAAAAGCGCATATAACAGCACTAGAAAGAGACTATCGCGCCTTTTACGCAAGTAGATTCTACCTATTAGATACATTAGCGACATATTGCCTATATGCACGACAATCAAGCTAAAGCGCAAGGCATAATCACTACTCCCAAAAATCTCTACACACACTCTTAGCCACACAAAGAGCCACGACTCACTGCTATGGAGCTTAATGAATTCTTTATAGCTGATAGAAATCTCGCTAATCATATACACCAGCAGCCCCACGCTAGCACACAGTACTAGCAAAAACCCAAAATCCACCACATCATATTTACGCCACTTGATATGTGCGCACCTATGTAGCCACAAACGCATTTGCAAAGCTGCACGCGCAAAATGCAAGCGCATAGCACTAGAGAATTTCTGTAAAGTCATAGCCATTTGCACGCAAGCAATCACAAATTGCCTGCTTGTGTTCTTGCCCCTTAATTTCAAGGGAAATGATCACATACGCATCGCCATAGGCGAGATTTGTGCTAGTCCTGTCATAATCAATTTGCACGATATTTGCTCCTGCTTGGACAAAAATATCGCTTAATGCCTGCAATGCCCCGGGCTTATCCACAAGCAGCACTTGGAATTGGAATTTACGCATAGTTTTGACTAAGCCCTTTTGGATAATCAAATTAAGCATTGTTACATCAATATTCCCCCCACTTAGCACCACGCCCACGCGATCATTGGCGTTTAAGGCAAGCTTGTTGTGTAAAAGAGCTGCCACACCCACTGCCCCAGCCCCCTCTACCACAAGCTTTTGATTTTCTAAAAGATACAAAATCGCTGAAGCGATCTCTTCATCATCGACTTGTATAATATCACTCACTAATGACTCTACATAGGAGAAATTTAGCGCATTGACATCGCGCACAGCGATACCATCGGCAATCGTGCGCACAGATTCTGCATTGTGCATACTGCCAGATTTAAAGCTCTCTGCCATAGCGGGCGCACCCTTTGCCGTTACGCCTATGATCTTAGTAGTGGGGCTTAGGTAATGATATGCTGCAGCGATCCCGCCGATAAGCCCTCCTCCACCAATAGGCACAAGCACTATATCTAGCTCCCTTTCTGCAATCATCTCAAGCGCGATAGTTCCCTGCCCTGCCATAACAGCTTCATCAGCAAAGGGGTGGATAAAGCTTAAGCCCCTATCTTGCGCGATTTGACACGCTTTGGCATAGGACTCATCATAATTATTGCCGTGTAGCACCACTTCTGCTCCTAGCTCCTTGGTGGCTTGGACTTTGAGCAAGGGGGTGGATTCTGGCATCACAATCACCGCAGGGATAGCAAAATGCCTAGCAGAATACGCCACGCCTTGGGCGTGATTCCCAGCACTTGCGGCGATCACACCCCTAGCGCGATCCTCTGCACTCATAGAAGCGATTTTATTAAACGCGCCGCGGATTTTAAACGCTCCTGTGCGCTGGAGATTTTCTTTTTTCAAATAAATATGTGCATCAAATCTCAAAGACAGCTTAGGAGCAAGAGAAAGCGGGATATACTCGATGATTGGCGCAAGCCGTTCTTGTGCCTGCTGCAAGGCTTGTAAGGATAGCATTTAGACTCTTTGTTTGGGATAGTGTAGATGTGGTGCTATTGTAATGCGCCAAGCTTAAAATCAAGCAAGATAGGCGCAAGTTATGGTAAGTGCCATCGATGAAAGTATGGCAATTTATACTTTTGTGGGTTATAATAATCAATCTTGATTTACATAAGTATCCCGCAAATTATTAAGAACAATACTAAAGGATAGATTCTATGTCGCACGCCACAAGCCCTAAGCGCACTCTTACTATCGCGCTTGTAGGACAGCCAAATGTCGGCAAAAGCTCGCTGATAAATGCCCTTAGCGGCTCGCATTTAAAAGTCGGGAATTTTAGCGGTGTAACGATTGAAAAAACCCAAGCAAGCTTCACCTACCAAAACACGCATATAACCATAATCGACCTGCCCGGCTCCTACTCGCTCAACCACTACTCCCCAGAAGAGAAAATCACCAAAGACTTCCTAGAATCTAGGCAGTATGACATCGTGCTAAATGTGCTAGATTCTACCAATCTCGCGCGTAATCTCGCACTCACAGGGCAGATTATGGATCTTGGGATAAAGATCGTGCTAGGGCTAAATATGATCGATGAAGCGCGAGATGAGCAGGTGATAGTCAATCACAAGCTACTAAGTGAGATTCTAGGTGTGCCTTGTGTGCCTATCTCTGCCAGCACAGGCGAGAATCTATCTCTCTTGCTTGATACGCTCCTATCCTATGCGCAAAAGCCCCTGTGTGCGCCAAAGCGCGTTTATAATGACAAGATAGAAAAAGCCATAGCCCAAGTAGAGCAATTTATCACGCAAAAGTCTTTCTACGAGCTACACGCCTATCCCAAAGCCAGCACGCCTTTATCTGCTAGAGGGCTTGCGATTTTGCTCATCAAGCAAGATAGCGCATTATATGCCTACTTGCACGATAAGCCCTGCTACCACGAGATTGTGCAATATGTCAATGCCGCGCGCAATGAACTCTCCCTAGCAAGCGATGAACAAAATATCGCAAGGCTTTTCCACCACGATGCCATAGCCTATGCCCAAGGTGCCGCGCAAGAGACTATCACCTACCCAAAATCCACTTTAGAGCAGACAAAAAATGTGGATTCTATCTTGCTACATAAACGCTTTGGGATTCCTATTTTTCTTGTGCTGATGTTTGTGCTATTTGAAGCGACCTTTTATGTGGGCGGGTTTTTTAAAGACTATATTGAGCTAGGCTTTGAGAATCTAGCAGAAGTGATTAGAGAGCATATTGTGGTAGAGGCATTTGCCTCCTTGCTGTGTGATGGCGTGATCGGCGGCGTGGGGACGATTCTGGCATTTTTGCCGCTGATTGCTGTGCTGTATTTTGGGATAGCACTGCTAGAGAGTAGTGGCTATATGGCGCGCATAGCCTTTTTGCTCGATGGCTTTTTTCATAAATTTGGCTTGCACGGCAAGAGCTTTATCCCGCTTGTAGCGGGCTTTGGCTGCTCTGTGCCAGCCTATATGGCTACAAGAACGCTCAAAAATCGCAATGAACGGCTTATCACGCTTTTTGTCATAGGCTTTATGAGCTGTAGTGCTAGACTGCCCATTTATGTGCTATTTATCGGGGCATTTTTTGATCAAAAGCACGCCGGGCTCGTGCTTTTTGGGATCTATCTTTTTGGCGCGATCATTGCGCTACTACTTGCCAAGCTGCTAAAGCTCTCGGTATTTACCGGGCACGAAGAGCCATTTGTAATGGAAATGCCAAAGTATCGAATGCCCAATTGGCGTGTGGTGTGGTTTAGCGTATGGAGCAAGGTGGTGATGTTTTTGAAAAAGGCGGCGGGATTTATCTTCCTAGGGTCGATATTGATTTGGTTTGCCTCTCAATACCCCAAATCCCCAGAGCTAGAAGAGCAATACGCCGCTAGCCAAGAAGCCCTAATGCAATCAAAGCAGTTTAATGCCCTAAGCAAGCAAGATCAGCAAGAAGCTCTATGGTATTTGCATAATGAATACAACGAAAACTTCTTGCGCCAAACCTACTCTGGCAAAATCGGCGAAGCCTTGCGCCCGATTTTTGCGCCGCTAGATTTTGACTGGCGGCTCTCTATCTCTCTTGTAGCAGGCTTTGCGGCAAAGGAGGTGGTCGTCTCTACACTTGGGATCCTCTACGCCCTAGGCGATGATGTCAATGAAGAATCCACCTCCTTGCAGCAAAACTTGCGCGATAATATCTCCTTCCCCACGGCGATTGCTTTTATTGTCTTTGTGATGTTTTATATCCCTTGCTTTGCAGCGACTATCACCTTTGGCAGAGAGGCGGGGGGGGTAAAGTTTGTGGCATATCTCTTTATTTTTACAAGCATTGTGGCGTATTGCTTCGCGCTACTTGGCTACTACTGCGCTTGGCTTGGGTATAAGTTTTTTATGGGCTAGATTGGTGCATTAACTTTAGCGATTCAGTCTTGGGCGAGCAATGCGATTGATTTTACAAATTTTGGGCGGTCATTACCGCTAAGGTAACTCCCGCCCAAAATTTGTAAAAAACACCCACAGCCCCACCGCAACCCTTAGAATCGTGCGAAAGTAAAACCGACTTTGTGAAGTTAAACACCCTTTAAAAGTGGATTCTAGGCTTAATGCCGTTTTTCTGTCATTGCGAGATTCTGCGGTAGCGGAATCGTGGCAAAGCAAGGCGAAGCCGCAGCTTCTTTAGTAATCCACTTTCACCCTAGAATCCACTTTTTGAAAATTAGATTCTAGGGTTGTGTTATGGATCGCCACGCCTTGCTAGCGCAAGGCTCGCGATGACAGATTGGGGCGTTTTGCTAGAATCCACTTTTTCAAAAGCCTGTTTTACTTCAGCACGATTCTAAGGATTGCGGTGGGGGCTGTGGTAGCTTTGCGGCTTATGGTAAAGGTTAGCGAACTTGGCGTTCGTGCCTTTGCCATAAGCCGCAACACTGCCGCATTGCTCACCCAAGACTGAATCGCCTACCACCTAGAATCCACTTTTACGAGTTGTGCTACAATAAGATCATTCACTACAAGGAGTTCCTATGCAAACGCTACTACTTTTTTCACATACATTTTGGGACAATTCTAAGGTCAATAAGGCATTACTAGAATCCGCAAAATCTCTCCCCAATCTCACTATCCACAATCTCAACACCACCTATCCAAATGGCACAATCAATGTCGCTAAAGAAGTGGAGCTACTTGAAAAAGCGCAAAAGATCATTTTCCAATTTCCGCTCTTTTGGTTTAGCACGCCAGCCCTTATGAAAGAGTGGCAAGACCGCGTTTTGACGCATATCCTCTATGGTGAGAATCCAAAGCTTCTGCACGGCAAGAGCTTTCAAATCATCACAACACTTGGTGGCAGCAAAGATAGCTATGATGGACACCACGGATATAGCCTAGAGACGATTCTAACGCCACTTACAAGCACCTTCAAATACTGCGGCTGCAATGTGCTAGAGAGCTATGCCATCTTTAGCGCGAAAGTGGATTCTATCCCCACGCAAGAGTATCTCTCACTTTTAGGCTAGCCGCGTGGATTTGGGGCTTGGCTGGTATATCACGCTTTTTATCGCCTCTGTTGTGGGTGGGCTAGTAGGCTCGCTCTCTGGCGGAGCTGGTATGGTAACAATGCCCTTGCTTTTGCTTAGTGGCATAAGCCCCTTACAAGCCCTAGCGACTAATAAACTTCAAGCCTGCGTAGGCTCTTTTACAAGTGCGGCGCATTATTATCACGGCGGCTTGGTGGATTTTAGCCAAAGTCGCGTGCTTATCATCATCGCGGTGGTGTTTGCTGGCATTGGGGCTTTTAGCGTGCAGTTTATCTCGCTGGATCTGCTGGCAAAGGCATTGCCCTTTGTGATGATAGGGCTTGGGATCTACTTTTTGCTCTCATCAAAAATCAGCGAGCAAGATCGTGCGCACTCTATCAACAAGCCCTATCTCTATGGCTCTTGTGCGCTTGCTAGTGTGTATGGCGGATTTATGGGGGTGGGGATTGGCTCATTTATCCTAGCGATACTTGTAGCAGTCGCTGGCTATGGACTTAGCAAAGCTCTAGCACACTCTCGCTGGATTGTCTTTAGCATCAATCTCTCTTCTACGGCGTTTTTCTTGCTAGGGGGGCAGGTATTGTGGATTCTAGGGATTATGATGTGTGTGGGGCAGATGATTGGCGCAAGCCTAGGGGCAAAGCTTGCTATCAAGCACGGGGCTAAGATTATCCGCCCAGCAGTGATCGTGCTATGCTTTGCTATCTCTACACAGCTGCTTATTAGAGAGTTTTTCTAGCTTGCTCTTTGGTGTAAAATAGCGCGTAGATTCTAGTAGCAGATTAAGAACATAGCAATTTGTAACAATATTTGCTTGCAAGGCATAATTTTATAGCATTATGCTAGTTCTGTGTGGTTTTATGTGCTAGAGTTTCGCAATTTCCCCACCAAATCAAAACCAAGGATAGTTGTGATCGAGCTAAAAAATGTCAATAAATACTATGGTAAGCACCGCGTGCTAAAAGATATAAATCTCACAATCAAAGATGGTGAAAAGCTTGTCATCATTGGACCAAGTGGCAGTGGAAAAAGCACTACAATCCGCTGTATGAATGGGCTTGAAGAGGTAAGCTCTGGTGAAGTGATTGTCGGCGGTATCCCGCTTAATCACAAGACAAAGACAAAGATATGCCGCGAGTATTGTGCTATGGTGTTTCAGCATTTTAATCTCTACTCACATTTAAGTGTGCTTGAGAATCTAACCCTTGCGCCCATTAAGCTACGAGGCAAGACAAAGCAAGAAGCACAAGAAATCGCCTACAAATACCTTGAAGTTGTCGGCTTAAGAGATAAAGCACAAGTCTATCCAGCCACACTTAGCGGAGGGCAGCAGCAGCGCGTGGCAATCGCTAGAAGTCTCTGCACGCAAAAGCCCTATATCCTCTTTGATGAGCCCACCTCCGCGCTTGACCCTGAGACGATACAAGAAGTCTTAGATGTTATGCGTGAGATCTCACATCAAAGCAATACGACAATGGTTGTCGTAACGCACGAGATGGGGTTTGCCAAGGAGGTGGCAGATAGGATCATCTTTATGGAAGATGGTGCTATCGTGGAAGAAAGCGTGCCTAAAGATTTCTTCGTATCGCCAAAAACCGAGCGTGCGAAGACATTTTTGGGTAAAATTTTGAGCCACTAGGCTAAACTTATTTTAAAGGAGTCGTAATGAAACTAGGTTTTAAAGGAATGCTGAAAGTAGCGGGTTTGTTTCTCGTATCGGGACTTTTTGCTTTACAGGCAAATGCAGGAATGCTAGATGACATTAAAAAACGCGGTGAGATTGTTGTGGGTGTGAAAAATGATGTGCCGCGCTTTGCCTTGCTTGATCAAAAGACAAAGCAGATTCAAGGCTTTGAAGTTGATGTGGCAAAGCTTTTAGCAAAAAGCATTTTAGGTGATGAGAAAAAGATTAAGCTAGTAGCTGTAAATGCTAAGACAAGAGGACCATTGCTTGATAATGGTAGCATTGATGCGGTTATTGCGACCTTTACAATCACGCCAGAGCGCAAACGCACTTACAATTTTTCACAGCCATACTATAAGGACGCTGTGGGCTTACTTGTGCTGAAAGAAAAGGGGTATAAATCTATCGCTGATATGAAAAATGCGACCATCGGTGTAGCCCAAGCAGCGACTTCTAAAAAGGCTATTGATGAGGCGGCAAAAAAGCTTGGTGTGAATGTGAAGTTTAATGAGTTTCCAGACTATCCAAGTATCAAAGCAGCCCTTGATGCAAAACGCGTAGATGCTTTTGGTGTGGATAAATCTATCCTTTTGGGTTATGTTGATGATAAGAGTGAGATACTCCCAGATAGCTTTGAGCCGCAAGAATACGGCATTGTAAGCCCCAAAAAAGACAAAGAGTTTGCTACATTTATTGACAAATTTGTGCAAGACAATAAGGCGCAAATTGATGATCTAGCCAAAAAGTGGGGACTATAAAAAGTGGAGAGTGTAGGCTTGGATACTGCAATGGCAGGGAGTGAGACTTTGGGGGAGAGTCTCTTTAGCTTTTTAGAATCTGTGGGTTTATACGATGAGGACAATCCTAGCTCAAATCCATTTGCGTTGTGGAAGTTTGCAGATATGCTTTCACACGCTGATGAGTTTCTATCAGGCTTTGGCTATACCTTATCGGTGAGTTGCCTTGCTCTTTTGATCGCGCTTATTTTTGGCACGATCGGTGGCGTTATGGCGACAAGCAGATTTAAGATTCTTAAAGCCTACACACGCATTTATGTTGAGATTTTTCAAAATACGCCACTTGTGATACAGATATTTTTCTTGTATTTTGCCTTGCCTCCGCTTGGGATTCACCTTGATGTGTTTAGTGTCGGTGTTTTGGGCGTTGGAGCATATCACGGCGCGTATGTGAGCGAGGTGGTGAGAAGCGGGATACTCTCTGTCCCAAAAGGGCAGTTTGAAGCCTCTGCTTCGCAAGGATTTACCTACACGCAGCAAATGCGTTATATTATCCTGCCACAAACGATTAAAATTATCTTGCCTCCATTGACAAATCAAATGGTCAATCTCATCAAAAACACTTCTGTGCTTTTGATTGTAGCGGGCGGGGAGATTATGTATGTGGCTGATAGCTATGCTGGAGATACGAGCAATTATGCTCCGGCTTATCTCTTTACCGCGTTGCTGTATTTTATCGTGTGCTATCCGTTGGCGTATTTTGCAAAATTTTATGAAGATAGGCTGAAAAACGCCCATCTCAAGCGTTAAGGAGATCTAAAATGGAAAATGTATTTAACGAGACCAACTTCCACTTTCTCCTTGATGGCTTGTATTTGACACTTATTGTAGCGGTGGCTACTTGTGTGATTTCTATCATTCTTGGGACATTTCTTGCTATCACGCGTAATTATGGCGGGAGGGTCGCACGCACTCTAGCGGCTATCTACATAGAGGCGTTTAGAAATACGCCCTTGCTTTTATGGATGCTAACAGCCGTGTTTGTTTTGCCAAGCTTTTTTGGGAGAGCTGATCCTGCGGTGTGGGGGACGATAGGCTTTTCGCTTTATACAAGCTCGGTTATGGCGGAGATTATCCGCGGTGGGCTAAACTCTATCCCAAAAGGGCAGTTTGAAGCGGCGTATTCACAAGGATTTAGCCAGTTTTTTACATTGTTTTATATCATCTTGCCTCAAACTTTTAGAAAAGTTATCCCTTCACTGCTTTCACAAATTATCACGACATTTAAGGATACTTCATTTCTTGCTGGGCTACAAATCGCCGAGCTTACTTATCAGTCTAAGATTATCCTAGCCCAGCTTACAAGCTTTGAAGAGATTCTTGTGATGATTGGTGTGGTGGCAAGCATTTATTTTGTGGTGTGCTTTAGCCTATCTGTGCTTGTGCGCTACCTTGATAAAAAAACCGCGTATGTGGGGTAATCTACTAGAATCTGTTGGTGTCTATTTGGATTCTAGCAGGTTTTCATAAGTAGTCTCAAAAGTATCCATAGCTCTTGCGTTACTTGTGATCTCTGCGTGATTGTTAGCAAATCTCCCTATATCTTGTTTATTGTGCTACCTTTTTACTCATAATCTCGCTTTTGCGCCATTTTTCTCGCATTTTTACAAAAAAAAAAAAAAACGACCTTGCGTTAGAATCCAAGTTAGATTCTATATAAAGGAGTATGTATGACTTTTCAATCAGATCAAAAATACATTGCAGAAATGCTAAGCCATAAGGGCGCAAAATTTATTATCCCACCATATCAACGCCCATATAAATGGGGGATAGATGAATGCGAAACATTGTGGAACGATATTATTAATGCCTTTAGAGAGAATGAAGGCAGAAAAAATGAATATTTTCTAGGCTCTATTATTGCTTTTTCAAATCCCAATTTCAAAAATAAATTTCAAATTATTGATGGACAACAGAGAATCACGACTTTTACCCTACTTTTTCGGGCATTTTATGAATGTTTTGAAACAGAAAAAAAGAAAGAGGATTATCCAAGAGAGTTTGGCAGTTGCGTATGGGAATATGTAAATAATAAGGGACTCGAATTTACAGAGCGACATTTACAGAGCGAAGTTGCCACAGATAGAGAGAAAGAGAATCTTAGTCAAATTTTAAGTGAAAAAATTGATGAAAAGTTCCTAGAAGAAGATAATAAGAAAATAAAAAATAATCGCTCGCCTTATGTCCAGAATTATTTGTATTTTTTGGAAAAATTACACAGCTTTAAGCACGACCAAAGTAATAGCTGGGGAGAGTTTTGTGATTTTGTTTTAGAGCAAAATTTATTTGTGCTATTTGTAGTATGCGATAGCCAAGAATCTGCAATGACAATTTTTAATACACTTAATTCTCGCGGAATGCCACTCTCCAATGCCGATGTGCTCAAGGGATATTTATATAAACACTATAAAGAGCAAGGCAATATCGATGGCTTTATTGATCAATGGAGTGAGATTGAGACAAACATAGAGAGTGTGGAGAGCAATAAAGATGTAGGGCTTGATTTTCTCTTTTTGCAGTATATGCACATTATTAGGGCGGTAAATAAAGACTTTAATACGACAACAATAAAATTTTTAGACTTCTTTACTTCAAAAGATGAGTCTAAAAAAATTGGGAACAAAAAAATACAAATCTGGGGATCATCGCAAAAGTGGCTTTATAAGGATGAAACAATGCCTTTTATTGCTTTACTTGCAGACTTTTGGCTACGACCACAATATTACTTATGCGGTAAGTCTCTTTACTATATGAATGTGCTAAGTATTTTTCAAAATAAGGGCTGGAAATCATTTGTGAGCTGCTTGGTATGGAAATATAAAGAGCTATTGTTTCAAAAAAATATTGACAAAAATGCAATTAGCCAATCATTTGAAGCAGCATTACTAGAATTGCTTCAAAAAATAAGTTTGCTCTTTTTGAGATTAGAAGCCACTAGCAATAAAATTGATCAATTAGTATTTAAACTAAACGCCAATCTGCTAAACAATGAAGCTATAACTAAAGAAATAGATGAAATTCCTTACCCATCATTTGAGACTTTTATTGAAAATATGTGGGAAAATAGAGCCAATAAAGCCAAGTATATTCTCTATCTTTATGCGTATGTGTATGATGATTTTTCACAGCCCATTGATGTAGCTGATTTGCAAGTTGAGCATATTTTGCCAAAGCGGTGGCAGAATGCCAATTTTAATGGCTGGGATGAAGAGAGTCATAAAGAGTATTTAGAGCAAATAGGCAATAAGATTTTGCTACCTAGTGCGAGCAATCTTGCCTGCCTTGAAAATTTCTTTGCTCAAAAGAAAAAAGAATATGCAGATTCTGCAAACAATCACCTAAAAGAAGTGCAGGATTTAGCCAAGCTATCTCAAAATGACTGGCTAAAAAAGGATATAGAGAGACGCAATGAAGAGATTTATACTCGCTTGAAAAACTTTTTTATAGGTAATGTGAGCTAATGGCATTTGCCCCTAAATTCTAGCAAAAAGTGGATTCTAGGGGGTGGGCGATTCAGTCTTGGGTGGGCAATGCGGCAGTGTTGCGGCTTATGGTAAAGGCACGAACGCTAAGTTCGCTAACCTTTACCATAAGCCGCAAAGCTACTACAGCCCCACCGCAACTCTTAGAATCGTGTTGAAGTCCAACAGGCTTTGCGAAAAAGCACATTTTCCGTCATTGCGAGCCGACAAAGTCGGCGTGGCAATCCATTTTCGTTTTCAAAAAGTGGATTCTAGGATTTGAGATATTTAGGGCGTGAGAGAGTAGAATCCACTTTTGCTAGCGGTCATAGCCTAGCTATATCTTTCTAGTATCTCTCCTACTATCTCCCTTGCACCACGCGTAGGAACTCTTGCTTACAAAACGCACGCAAATCGCGTAAGCTAGGCAGGCTAAGATCGGTATTGAGCCTATCATCGCTGATTTCTTGCTCTAAAAACTGCACGACCTCATAGCGTGCGTTTAGGGCGACTTTGCCAGACAAAGAGGTCTTTTCATTTCCGGTGATTGGCTGCTTGATGAGATTGTGAGATTTGCCATTGATCCTAGCCCAAGTCATCTTGCTCACAAGCCCCACATCATCGCGTATGCCGGAGTTATACGCGTAGCTCCCCACACCAAAGCACAAAAACTGCGTAGGATTATAGGCATTATCCTTGCACCATTTGTAGATTTCCCTAGCACGATCTAGCGTGATCGCATCGCCATAGATGATTTTGACTCTATCAAGCCCGAAATACTCATCAAGCAAACGGATCACACCCTTTTGCGCTCGGGGATCACTTGCTCCTTCATCGCCCGTAAGGATCGCAAAAGGATCGCCAGAATCCGGTCTTAGCACGATGGGCTGGGGTCGCTTCTGTATCATCATATAGGCTTCTTCATCATCTCTTAGTGCTTGGATAATCGCCCATAGATTCCAAGTATCCGCCACGATTGAGACCATAGAAGCAGGAAAAGTGCGCATTATGCGCTTGAAGCTCTCAAGCTCGCCACTCTCCCCACCTAGACACATCACGCTATGCTCACTCGCAGGGATCGAGCCTAGCATACTCACATCACCGCCGTAGTTTTCGCATACATTTTGCAATGCCATCATAGAATCACTCCCGCTGAAAAAGAGCAAATGCCCCATCGATGAAGCATAGCAATCAGCGATACCATTCATACCGCGCTGGGCGAAATCGTGGAAATTATAGCTCTCATCGATATAGCCGCCTGCGCAGTCGTATTCTATGCGCTTAAACAGCGCGGCTTGTGTGGCGACAAAGCAGCTCTTCCATAGCTCTGAATTCAAATAAGTCTCTACAAAATTCACAAACCAGCAGTGCTTTGCTTGATCGCAAGAGATGGTGATAATAGGCGTGTTTGAAGTGATGAAGCTGCCTTCAGGCAGGAGCTTAAAGCGAAGTGGCATATCCTTGGGCAAAGCAAGCCACTTATCTAGCAAAAATGCATAAGACTCTTGGGTAGGATCTAGCTTCATAAAATCGCTATACAAAAACGCTAGCCCTGCTTGCACACTCTCTTTAGGCGTATTGATAAACTCATCATATAAGCTATAAAGCTTTTGTATCGCTTGGCGCATACCAAAGGCTACGATATGCCCATTTAGCGTGCTTAGATCAAGTCTAGGATTGCGGCAGTAAAGCACGCTATATACTTCCTCCACGCCTTTTGGATACATTGCAGCGTGTGTATATTTGTAGCAATCCGCGATGAAGAGTAGCTTTGGGTAGGGGTGGTTATTACACTTTGGTTGCATATCTCTCCTTTGTTGGCAGATCTAGTGTCAGCAGATTCTAGGTAGTAGCTCGCCTTGGGGATATTCCATAAATCGTTTTCCGCCCCACTCATTGATAAGCACTACGCGTGATTTGGTCTGCTTGCTTGCAGCACATACCTCGCCTATCACACAAGCCTTGCTTCCTAGAGAATGCCCACGCAGTATATCACATACTTCTTGCGTATCGCTCTTATCGACAGCTAGCACACACACCCCCTCATTTGCCAAGTGGCTAGGCTCAAGCCCTAGGATCTCGCAAATCCCCTGCACCCCCTCATCAATAGGCAGAGCCCCTTCATCAAGCTCGATGCAAAGCTCTCTATCTTGCACCCATTCGTGTAGCACCGCAGATAGCCCGCCGCGCGTGGCATCGCGCATTGTGTGGATTCTAGGGCATTTGGCAAAAAGTGGGGCTAGCATAGGATAGAGCTGGGCGCAGTCGCTTTGCACGCTGGATTCTAGCTTGATATTTTCACGCGCGGCAAAGATACTCGCCCCGTGCGCACCTATGGGCGCGGAAACAATGATACTATCGCCCACGCTTAGAGCTTGCGTAGAGACATTAGGCAGGAGAATCTCACCTAGGCAAGTTGTATTGATAAATAGCTTATCAATGCTGCCCTTTGGCAGGACTTTTGTATCTGCACTAAGGATTTTAAGCCCTGTAAGGCGCAATTCTTTAGCGATACTTTGGATAATGGATTCTAGCAGGGCGATTTCTAGCCCCTCTTCTAGCATAAAGCCAAGGTTTATATACACAGGCTTTGCCCCCATCATCGCCACATCATTGCTACTCCCACACACGCTAAGCTTGCCTATATCCCCGCCAGCAAACACCACAGGCGTGATCACAAAGCTATCTGTGCTACACGCCATAGCACTATGTGGGCTAAACACCCCAGCATCCTCCCCCAAAGACACGAAAAATTCACGCAAATGTGTGAGAAATACTCTTTCAACAAGCGCGTTTGTCGCTACACCGCCACCACCTTGTGCAAGAGTGATCGTCTCCATAGCGCGCCTTTAGAGCAAATGCCCTAGCTTTTGCTTTTTCACTGCAAGATATTTGGCATTATGCTCATTGCTCTCTACAATGATACTTGCTCTCTCTACTTTCACATACGCGCCAATGGCTTGTATCTTGCGTGGATTATTCGTAAGCAAGCGCACCTGCTTAATCCCATAATGCGTAAAAATCTTTTCTAAAATCCCATAGTTTCTATCATCGCTTGCAAAGCCTAGGGCGATATTTGCCTCCACGGTATCAAGCCCTTGGTCTTGCAGGGCATAGGCATTGACTTTGTTAAATAGCCCTATACCTCTGCCTTCTTGCCGCAGATAGATAAGCATACCGCCGCCATTTTTAGCTCCATCTTTAGAATCTTGGGCGATTTTTCTCATCGCTAGATCTAGCTCTGGTCCGCAGTCGCATTTGCACGAGCCAAAGACATCGCCTGTTAGACACTCGCTATGCACGCGCACAAGCGGACTTTCTGGGAGATGTGGCGTCATCACGACTAAATGCTCTAGCACTGCGCCGCTGGATTCTAGGGTCTCTCTAAAAGATTGGATAAGAAAATCGCCATAGCGCGTAGGAAGCTTGGCAAGATTAGAAATAGTATGCATAAATAATCCTTAGTAAAAATACTTGCTTTATAGCAGGCTTTTGCTTAAAAGCGCATAGCAAAGCCCACGCTTGTAGGACTAGCATAAGAAGCGATCTCACGCACATCGCGCACGCCCATAAACTTAGCAAACCCAAGATCGCGCATAATCACGCCGATAGGATCCATAAGCCCTACAACAATCAGCCCTAGAATCTTAGAGCCAAAGAGGCGATTGTCATTAGATTGGATATATTTGGTGCTTTGGTAAAAGATCTCGCCAAATATCGAGCCCATAGCCGGCGTGTAGATGAGATCTTGCCAGCTTGGGATCTCCACAAATGCCTCAATCCCATACTCCCAAAAAATCGATGAAGTGATGAAAGAAAACAGAGCCGACTCTGCCCAAGAGTATCCCGCCACGCGCGGCTGCATATAATACACCGCGCCGAAATATGGGTGTGCTACACCATTGAGCCAGAAATTATCGCTATCAATCACAGGTCCTACTTGCACATCTTGTAGCCACGCCTTAAAGCCAAAGCGCGAGCGATCCCAATTTGTAACACTCTCTGGCATAATGTAAAGCCCAATGATACTCACAATGATCCCCCCACCTAGCAAGCCTATGGTGGTATTAAGATAAGTGCTAGGGGAGTCTGGCTTGTAGTAAGCGGGAGATTTTGCAGCGTGGAGTGCGGGGGTGGATTCTAGGGCTTTTGCAAGGGGGGGCTTAGAGGAGGTGCTAGAATCCAGCTTTTGCCTTGTGGGAGAGAGATTTGGCGAAGAGATGTTTTGCGCGGAGGCTTTTGCGACATAGAATCTAGGAGGGGCATATAGCACGCTATCGCTTGCTTTGTGGGCTTTGCTATTTTGTAATGATATGTCGCTTATGGGGTGCGCACACATAGGCTGCACAGCAAGCATACTACACAAAAGCAAGAGCCATATTCTCATTCCTATCCTTATACTGCAAAGGGTCTATTGTATCGGCTTTTTCCTCACAACATCATAAAACAGCAGCACACATATTAGCACAAGTGCCGGGAGCAAAAACAGCTCTTGCCCAAAGAGCAAAAGACAGCCTAGGCTCACAAACACCCCCATAAAAGGAGCTTTGTAAGATCTAGTGCTTTTGCACACATCAATAAATAGCACGATAAAAATCGCATTCATCACAAATCCCATACCTTGTGTATTGATCTCTATATATCCGCCTATGATCGCCCCGCTCACACAGCCGATGATCCAATAGCTATGGTGCAAAAACGCCACCGCACACATAAACGCCCCTGTATCAATCTCTGCTTGCTTGGCTTTTAGGTGGATTAGGGCGAAGGTCTCATCAGTAAGCGCAAAGGCTAGATACCACTTTTTCTTAGGATAAGGGGCAAAGAGATTTAAGCACGAAATCGCGTAAAAAATCTGCCTTGCATTGATCATAAGCGTGAGTAAAAGCGTATCAAATAGCCCCACGCCATTTGCCAGCAGCCCCACGCAAGCAAACTGCGTAGCCCCCGCATAGATAAATACACTCATACCTAAAGCCCACAGCGCACCAAATCCCGCTTGAGCTAGCAGCGCACCAAACACCCCGCCCATAAGCACATAGCCCACAAAAATCGAGAGCGTGTGTGGCAGGGCTATGCGCAGACTATGAGCAAACGCACCAAATCTACTAGAATCCACTTTTTACAATCCTTGTGTAACATAGAGCTGCAATCATAGCAGATTCTATGCGGATTTTCTGGGCGTGGTGCAGGGGGGTGTTTAAGGTTGGTTTAAATCTACTCCAAAGCTGGTGCTATTCTAGGTAGCAAAATGAAACAGCAATGCCAAAACTTGAAAAATTTAAGCTGTTTTTTTTTTTTTTTTGTTTTTACAATAACCGCACTTTACCAATACTTTACAACACTAAAGGGGTGTCCTATGCTGAAAAACCTAAACCTAGGCACAAGAGTATCACTACTACTTGCTGCTATCATCATCGTATGTATGGCGACTATGACCTTTATCATCATCGGCTCTTCTACCGCTATCCAAAAGCGCGAGGCGCAAAAGCTCCTTAGCAATGTCTCCTTGCGTATGAGCAATTTGCTCCTAGCAAGCGTGAATCAAACTTTCGCATTCTTAGATGGCGTGCATAACTCTATCGAGGCAAATTTGAATGGCGGCACGACCACAGAAGCCGAGCTAGAAAAAGTCATCGAAGATATGCTAGATGCCAACGACAACGCCAACTTCGGCTACTTGTATCTTAAGCACTTCAAGCCATCCAAATCTGCTAATACCCTGAAAAACGGCGAGTTTATGATCGTGCGAGGTGATAGCGATATTGACAACAAAGGCGGAGTATATACAATCCCAGCAAGCGAGCAGATCCTGCAGTCTCAAAGCCTGCAAAAAGCCCTAAAAACACAGGGCAATACAATCGGCGCACCGACTTTTGCTGATCTTGATGGCAAGGGGCAGAAGCTGCTCTCTGGGCTTAATATCCCTATCAAAGACAGCCAAGGCAGAATGATAGGGGTCGTGGGGCTGGTGATAAGTATGGATCGAGTGAATTCGTGGATGCAAAATGGCAATTTGAGCGTGTTTGATGGAGACTATCGCTTCATAATGACAGAAGATGGCGATATAGGCGTGCATCCACACCAAGATGCCCTAGGCAAAAATATCATAGAAGTCAATAGCGATGAGCACGCAAAAGCTCTAAAGCAAGTCGCCAAAGCCCACGACTCAGGCATTTATGAATACAAAACCATAGACAAAAAAGACGCGCTAGTAGGGCTATCTTCCTTGCAGCTCTACAACACAGGGACATATTGGAGTGCTATGGTGGTAGCCCCGCTTGATGTGATTATGCAGCCGGTGTATTCTCTGCGTAATTTGATCGTGCTATGCGTGGTGATTTCCCTGCTGATTGTGATTATCTCTGTGTTTTTCTACATCAAGCAAGCAGTGGTCTCGCGGCTCAAAGTCGTCTCAAATCTGCTAGTGAATTTCTTCAAATACCTAAATCACGAGACAAGCACGCCGCCTAACCTTGTAACCCCTAAGGCAAATGATGAAATAGGCGGTATGGTGCTAGCTATCAATCAAAACATCGCCAACACCCAAAAAGGCTTAGAGCAAGATAAGCAAGCCATAGCCCAGTCTGCCCAAACTGCCAAAGATATAGAATCTGGCAAATTTAGTGCTAGGATCACCGCTATACCGCATAATCCGCAGCTAGTGGAGCTAAAAAATGTCCTAAATGCTATGCTAGATGTCTTGCAAGGACATATCGGGCGCGATATGAATGAAATCCAGAGGGTGTTTGATAGCTTTGTAAGGCTTGACTTCACCACAGAGATCGCCCAAGCAAAGGGGCGGGTCGAGCTTGTGACCAATACTTTGGGGCAGGAGATCAAGCAAATGCTAAGCTCATCTGCTAGCTTTGCCAATAGCCTAAGCGAACGCTCCAAAGAGCTAGCAGAGTCTATGCAGCGGCTCACAGAGTCTAGCGCACAGCAGGCAAGCGCGCTAGGGCAGAGTGCCACGGCGGTAGAAGAGATCAGCTCCTCTATGCAAAATGTCAGCTCCAAAGCCCAAGAAGTAACCCAGCAGACAGAAGATATCCGCAATATCGTAGGTATCATCAAAGATATAGCTGATCAAACCAACCTCCTAGCCCTAAATGCCGCTATCGAAGCCGCACGCGCTGGGGAGCACGGGCGGGGCTTTGCAGTCGTGGCAGATGAGGTGCGCAAGCTAGCTGAACGCACCACCAAATCCCTAGGCGAGATTGAGGCTAATGTCAATCTGCTTGCCCAAAGTATCGTAGATATGAGTGAGAGTATCAAAGAGCAGACCGAAGGGCTAGCACAGATCAATGAGTCTATCGCGCAAATTGAAGGCTCCACACAAGAGAATGCCACCATTGCCAACCATACTAATGACATCACGCAACAAGTCGGCGACATCGCAGAAGAAATCATCAAAGATGTCAATACGAAGAAATTCTAAGTGCTGGTAATAATGGATCGCCACGCAATCGCTGTCGCGCTTGCTCGCGATGACGGAGAAAGAGCTGTCATTGCGAGCGGTGTTTGTGTAGGCGTTGTTTTCTCTGTCATTGCGAGCGAAGCGAAGCAATCCATAAGCAACAAAACACACTAGAATCCACTTTTTATAGCTTGGCTTAAAGTTGCGCGTGCTAGGATCGCGGCTTTAGTAATCCATAAACGACATTATGAAAAGGAATATGTATGAAAGTAAAAGTGCTATGTGTCTCGCTGGTGGTGGCGCAGTGGGCTTGGGCGATGAATGTGGATAAAGCTAACTTTTATACGCGCGACTACCTAGACTTTGGGCAGAATCTGGGGCAATTTACTCCGGGAGCGAAAAATCTCACAATCATTAGAAAAGATGGCGTAGTAGTTGATCTGCCCGATCTGCCTTTTCCGGACTTTTCTAAATTTAATGGATCTAATAAGACTTCAGTCGGTGGGGCTTATACGGCTTCAGCAAAGCATATCGTGCATCCAAACAACAGACCACAAGTGCTAGACCCAAATATTAGAATCGGCGATTCATCGTATGCTGATAAAAGCATTACAACATACGCAAATGACTCGGCATATACAAGAGTCAATAAATTTATCGTAGAGGGAGGATATAAAGTTATAAGTTTTAATGAGTTGAAAAAAAATGCAGCAAATTATATGACTCGCTATAAAGATGATGATCGCATTGTCATTTATAGAAGTGGCGAAGGGATTATGAGTTTCCAGCATTGGGATGGTAGCCCAAATGCTCAAGAGATGGTAAGGACAGGAGTTAGAGCGGGAAATTTATTTTATGTCAAGCCAAGCGATATTGGTGGCAATCAACTAGTGGTAAGACCAAATGGCAATCATTATGGACCTATTAAGGGCGTGATTAACTCAGGCGATAGTGGGAGCCCGATTTTTGTCTTTAATAAAACAACGCAAGAATGGGAGCTTGTAGGGACTACTCACGGCGGGACACCAAGGGGACAAAAAGTCGCAAACACTTTTTGGGCTATTACTGATCCTAGTCGGCTTGATAATTTTAAAAAACAATTTGAAATAGCAAGGGTCGCAAATGGTGCGTATGAGAATACAAAAGATAAAGATAGCGTATATACTGATAGTGGGGCAATAGTTATCAATAGCGAAGTAGATCAAGGCATAGGGGGAATAATCTTAAGGGGGGGGGGTAAAACGCTTAGCATTACAGGCGGAGGCTCTTTTAGCGGAGCGGGGATAGATATAGATGAGAGAGATTCTAAAGTGATATGGGATATAGGGGTAAAAGGTGATTTACATAAAATCGGCAGGGGCGAGCTAGAAGTTACTAAAGCGACAAATGGCAATCTGCGTATGGGGCAGGGGAGAGTGGTGCTAAAAGCACAAAATAGCTTTAATAGCGTATATTTGGGAAATGCAGAGGGCGAGCTCATCTTTGAAGCAGATAATGCGGTAAAGGACTTTAATATCAGCTTTAGCAAAAGTGGAGGCACACTCAATCTCAATGGCTTTAATGCCACGATGAGTGGGGTTAAGGCATATAATGCGAGTGCTTTTATCACTAATAAAAATGAAGAAAAGCTCTCCACACTCACGCTCAATAATGCTAATAAAACAATGATACACGCCCATATCAGTGGCAATACCGCTATAAAAGCACAGGCTGCTAGCAATGCAAGTGCGAACAATAACGCTGAAAATAGAGCGATCATCTTTGATGGGGGCTTTGCTATAAAAGAGCTAGGCGGGAGCGGTCAGCATATCGTTTTGCAGGGCAAGCCTGTGCCACACGCGACTTGGAAGGAAGGCTGCAAAGAACCTGCATTTTTGGGTATTTGTGAAGAGGGGCATTATATCAATAAATACGATAGACCAAAAGCTCAACAAATGGGGCAAGGACACAAAGTCGTCAATCAAACCGTGTTTTTCAATCAGCCCGATTGGCTGCAAAGAGAGTATCGCGGACATATCAGCCTTGATAGTGGCTCAAAGCTCTTTATCGAAAAAAATGCCGATGTCAAAGCAAATATCACACTTGATAACTCTACCCTAGAGTTTAATAGCAAAATGCTCTATATCGATAACAACGACAGCAAAAGCCTTAATCAAAGCATACAGAATCAAACCCTTGGCAATGGTAACCCAAAAGACACTATCACCTATAAAGGCGATATAATCGCAAAAAATAGCTCAAAGATAGAGTCCAAAAATGGTATCAAAAGCTTTGAAGCAAGTGTGTATTTGGATAAATCTACCTTTGACGCAAAGCAAGATGATATAAAGCTCCTAGCAGGTGGGCTTACCTTGCTTAATGGCAGCACCTTTAGCGCAAAGTCCTTAAAGGTAGAGGGCATAGAAAGCTTGATATGGATAGATAAGGATTCTAGCCTAAGCGCAAGTAGCATTACTATCACAAATAGCCCCTTTACTGCGCTATACACCGCTAAAGAAGACTTTAGCAAAAGCAATGCTACAACACCTACTGCTAAAAGTGCGGATTCTAGCTCAACCGCCCAAGCAAATCCCACAATCACTGCTACAAACTCCACACTCTATATCGCCAAAGACTCCAAAATCCCTAGCATAAGCCTACAAAGCAACTCTAAAGTATGGTTTGAGTATATGAGCGATAGCACGAGCTTAAGCAAGATCAATTTTGCTAGCAATGGCGGTAGTAATACCATAATGGCACAGACTCTCCACCACGCACAAGGGCAGAATATGGCGTGGAAAAATGGAAATGGCACAAGCGGTAGCAGTAGCGCGATAGCAAGCCTTAGTATCACAGATATGCTACACCTTAGCAATGTCGGCGACACAAGCGGCACAAATAACGGCAACGGCAGCACAAGCTCCGCAAACACTAGCGATGACAATCGCTTCCTAGCCCTAGATTTACCAAACACTACCCTACACTTTGCTAGCAATGCGCGTGTGTGGGTGGAGTTTGCCAAGACACACGATGAGCTCTTTACTGATACGACTCTAAACCACGATGGCAGCAAGCTCTATCCAATGCTAAAGGCTAAAAAGCTAGAGACACAGGGCGATCTTATCGTGGGCTTTGCTGGGCAGACTAGCCGCAGCACGAGACAGGCTGTGGCTACGCACACAAGCACGGGCATAGACATAAGCTTCACAGATATAAATCAAGTCGATCCTAGCAAAATCCTAGCCGACATCAGCAAAACACTGCCGAGCATAAAGGACATAGATTCTAGGCAAAAAATCTTGCTAGATAGCCTGCTGCAAGCACAGAGAGATCATCAGCTTGTGCTTGATGCGGCGTTTAATAAGCATAGCATAGCAGCGGCTACGCAGCTGCTACAAGGTATCCAAAAGATTGATAGCAATGCCAAGCAAATCGCCAAAAATGTCAGCCAAGATGCCAATCTAGCCCTAATCAACGAGCAGCACAATATCATCACAAACCGCATAAGCACCCTTAGACTTAGTCGCAAAGACGCGCCGCTAAGTCAAGCCATCCGCCTTGCATCGCTTAAAAGCGATGTGCCAGATAAGTCGCTCACAAGGGCGGCTTTAAGCGAGCCGCTGCGCAATAATGTGTGGGCAAATGCCGGTGGAGGGTATCTCAATGGCGCCGGTGGTAGCGCAAGTAGCGGCTATCTAGCATACACTAGCACCAATATGGGCTATGATAGGAGCTTTGGCAGTGGGGAGAAAAGCTGGGTAGCAGGGGGGTTACTAAGCTTTGGCGCGAGCTTTGGGAGCAATAGCGTATATAGTGAAAATGCGATGAACTATGGGGCTGGGCTATACACTGCGATGAAGCTTTGGGCAAATGAGCTGCAGCTTGATATGAGCTATGTCGCAAGCCTAAGCCAAAAATCCGCGCAAAATATAAGCAAGATCGAGTCGCTTAATCATAGCGTGGGGGTCAATGCTGTGTATAAATACGCCTTTGAAATAGGCAGGAGCAATGCGATAAAGCCGGTGCTAGGGCTAGAGTATGTGGCAAATATGATGGGGGGATATACACTAGATCTGCTAAGGGTCAATGACTATACCTACTACGCGCTAAGTGGGCTTGCTGGGCTTGAGTATGCCTATACAAACAAGAGCTTTTTCTTTAGCATTCGTGGGGCTGGGAAAAAGGCTTTTGCAAGGGCTGGCGATGTGCAAGTGGGGATAGATGGGGCAAATCGCTTTGTCGGCTATGGGCTGCAGAGTGATGAGATGATATATAAGCTTGATTGGACGGGGGACTATAAGGTGGGTGCGCTGACTTTGGGGGCGGCGGCGAATTTGCAGGCGACGATGAGCGGGAGGGTGGGGGTGAGCGGGCTAGTGAAAATAGAATACAGATTCTAGGCGTTAGCGGCTGTTTGGTGGATTCGGCTTTGCGCGATAAATCGTGGATTTCTGCGCGCGTGCGGCGGTTACATACGCCAAGTATGCGCCCTTGCACGCGCTTGAAAAACCTCGATTTACTAAAGAAACCTGCTGCGGCTTCACCTTGTTCGCCTTGCACCGCTTCGCTGGTTTTCTCATCGCAAATCCTAGAATCCTTTGCTAGCTTTTACATTCTTGCTTTAATCCTAGAATCCACTTTTTTACACTTTTGGCATTTTCCTTAGAATCCACCTTTTAATCCTGTCGCCTGCGACTTGTTTAATTTTTCAACCTTTCTGTCATTGCGAGCCGATGAAATCGGCGTGGCAAAGCGTAGCTTCTTTAGTAATCCATAATCAAAAAGTGGATTCTAGCTTTTACAATTCTTACCAAACTCCTAGAATCCACTTTTTGAAAATAGATTGCCACGACTTCCTTATGGAAATCTCGCAATGACAGATAAAGACATTTTTGAAAAAGTGGATTCTAGTGTGGATCGCCACACCGCTAACGCGGCTCGCGATGACGGAGAGAGGTGGATCGCCACGCTTATTTTACTCGCTCGCGATGACAGCAAAGGGGGTCGCACCCTGCTGGCTTTAAGCAAATTTTAGCTACAATCCCTGCCTTATTTGTGCTTACAAACTTAGCAATACAGGGTAGTGAAGGAGTGTTTATGGAGCATCTTTTAGATGATCAAAGTGTCGTTGATGTGCATATTGATGATTCGATTAAAGAGAGTTATTTAAATTATTCTATGAGCGTGATTGTGGGGCGTGCGCTCCCAGATGCCAAAGATGGCTTAAAGCCCGTGCATAGAAGGATTTTGTATGCGATGGACGATCTAGGGGCAAACTCTCGCGCCAAGCATAAAAAAAGCGCGCGTATCGTGGGCGATGTCATAGGGAAATACCACCCCCACGGCGATACTGCAGTCTATGACGCGCTTGTGCGTATGGCACAGGACTTTTCTATGCGCTTGCCACTTGTCGATGGGCACGGGAATTTTGGCTCAATCGATGGCGATAATGCCGCGGCTATGCGCTATACAGGTGCGCGTATGGCAGCTGCGAGTGAAGAGATTTTGCGCGATATTGATAAGGACACGGTGGAGTTTGTCGCAAACTATGATGATAGTCTAAAAGAGCCAGATGTCCTGCCTAGCAGGATCCCAAATCTCCTTGTCAATGGCTCAAGCGGGATTGCTGTGGGTATGGCGACAAGTATCCCGCCGCATAGGCTTGATGAGATCATTGACGCGCTTGTGTATGTGATCGATAGCCCAGAAGCATCACTAGAAGAGCTGCTTTCCTTTGTGCAGGGACCAGATTTCCCCACAGGTGGGATCATCTATGGTAAGCAAGGCATAATCGATGCCTACCGCACAGGGCGAGGCAGGATCCGCGTGCGCGCCAAAACCCATATAGAAAAAACCAAGACCAAAGACATCATCATCATCGATGAAATCCCCTACCAAGTCAATAAAGCAAAGCTTGTAGAGCAAATCAGCGAGCTAGCGCGTGATAAGGTCATCGAAGGGATCGCTGAAGTGCGTGATGAGAGCGATAAAGAGGGTATGCGCGTGGTGATAGAGCTTAAAAGAGATGCGATGAGTGAGATTGTGCTAAATAATCTCTACAAATCCACGACAATGGAGACTACCTTTGGGATTATCCTGCTTGCGATTAACAACAAAGAGCCAAAGATTTTCACACTTTTAGAGCTATTAAATATTTTCATCTCTCATCGTAAAACAATCGTGATCCGCCGCACGATTTTTGAGCTAGAAAAGGCTAAGGCTAGGGCGCATATCCTAGAGGGGCTAAAAATCGCGCTGGATCATATCGATGAAGTTATAGCACTTATCAAAGCAAGTGCCAATACCGAAGAAGCCCACGATGGACTTATGAAGACATTTGGGCTAAGTAGCTTGCAGGCTAAGGCGATTTTAGAAATGCGCTTGCAGCGGCTCACAGGGCTAGAGCGCGATAAAATCGAGCAAGAATACGCCGAGCTACTCGCGCAAATCGAGTATCTAAATAGCATTCTAAAAAGCGAAGAGAAGCTAAAAGAGATTATCAAAGAGGAGTTACTAGAGGTGAAAGAGAAGTTTTCTAGCCCCCGCCTTACGCAGATTGAAGAAGACTATGATGCTATCGATATAGAAGATCTTATCCCCAATGAGCCGGTGGTTGTAACGATGAGCCACCGCGGCTATGTCAAGCGCGTGCTGCTAAAAACTTATGAGAAGCAGCACCGCGGAGGCAAGGGCAAGATTAGCGGCAATACGCACGAAGATGACTTTATAGAATCCTTTTTCATCGCTAATACGCACGATACGATACTATTTATCACCAATAAAGGGCAGCTTTACTGGCTCAAAGTCTATAAAATCCCAGAAGCTGGGCGCACGGCGATTGGCAAAGCAGTGGTCAATCTCATCAATATCCAGCCTGATGAAAAGATTATGGCGACTATCACGACCAAAGATTTTAATAGCGATAAATCGCTTGTGTTTTTCACCAAAAACGGCATTGTCAAGCGCACAAATCTAAGCGAGTATAGCAATATCCGCTCTGTGGGCGTGCGTGCGATCAATCTTGATGAAAACGATGAGCTTGTGAGCGCGAATATTGTGGATTCTAGTGTCAAAGAGCTCTTCATCGCCACGCATAAGGGTATGTGTATCCGCTTTAGTATCAATGATATACGCGAGATTGGCAGAGTGGCTAGGGGTGTTACAGGGATACGCTTTAAAGAAAAGGGCGATTGCGTGATCGCTGCTACCACCATAAGCAGCGATAATGACAAGCTGCTAACCGTGAGTGAGCAAGGTATCGGCAAGCAGACCCTAGCGGGAGAATACCGCTTGCAGTCGCGCGGAGGCAAGGGTGTGATTGTGATGAAGCTTACTAGTAAAACAGGCGATCTTGTGAGCATTGTCAATGTCAATGATGAAAATATGGATCTAATGGTGCTAACCACCAAGGGCAAGATGATACGAGTCGATACAAACGCGATCCGCGAAGCAGGGCGCAACACAAGCGGTGTGAAAATCGTTAATGTCGGCAGCGAGAAAGTCGCCTTTGCGGTAACTTGCCCCAAAGAAGAAAGAGAAGAGACAAGCGAAGATGAAGCAAGCGCAAGTAATGAAGCAGAGTAAAACGGGGGGGGGGGGGGAATCTAAAGGATTCGGCTTCGGGTAATCATTGCACTGATTTCACAAATTTTGAGAGAACCGCAGACCTCAAGTCTAGCTCTCTCTCAAAATTTGTGAAAAACAGCACAAGCAATACCGCGATTCCTAGAATCCTAGAACAAAAGCAGCAATTAGAATCCAAAAGCGTTGATAAAAAACAAACACAACCCCTAGTAAACCCAACCGCGAGCAAGCTTAAACTAGAATCCACTTTTGAGCAAAACAGCCATTCTGCACACAACGCTCATTTATCGTCATCGCGAGCCTTGCGCCAGCAAGGCGTGGCGATCCATAAATCCGCGCAAGTGGATTCTAGTGTGGATTGCCACGCAACCGCGCTTGCTCGCAATGACAGAGAAAATAGCCCCTGTGAAAAAGTGGATTCTAGAGACAATGCCGAAAATATAAAAAACCTAGAATCCACTTTTGACAACGCCGCGCAAAAAAGCAAAAAAGCGGATTCTAGGGTTGAAGCGCAATCTTTTCACATTATCCTTCTTACATCGACACTTTTCACCCAAGCATTTTTTGCGCGTGCTGGAGTGTTTTTCTGCAGTTTTTGTGTATTTTTCCCATTTTTTGCGACATTGTGGGTGCGCAGGACCTTTGGCAAGGTGGATCTTAGCCAGATCATCTTCCACCTGCGCTTCCCTGTCGCGCCAAATGCCATTGATGTGGATTTTGTCTTTGCTTTTCTTGGTGTAGCCCTCTTGCCTAGCCTTGCTATCTCGCTAGCTCTTACGCACCCTAGTGGCACGGCTAGGGTGTTTGTAGCGATTTTTGCTCTGTGCAAGCGGGGCTTTGTGCTGGGCAGGGGCATAGTCTGCAAGCACTCTATGCTAGCGCGCTATGTGCTTATCATTGCACTTGGTATCTATGGCTGGGGCTATGTGGGCAAAAAGCTAAAAATCAGCGAATTTATCGCAAGCAACAAAGCGCATAAAACTTATAGCACCTTTTATGAGAGCCACTACAAAGCCCCCGATATAGAATCCATAAAGCAAAGCTTCTCTATGGTGGCAAAGCCTAGAAACTTGCTTGTGATTTATATGGAGTCTATGGAATCATCGTTTGCAAGCACAAATCCACACGATTTTATCCCAAGTATTGCTACGCCTAATCTCATTCCAAATTTAAGCACTCTGGCTTCAAAGGGGGTGAGCTTTAGCCATATCAAGCAGACCATAGGCACAGGCTGGACGATCGCTGGGCTTATCTCCTACAACTGCGCTTTCCCGCAAACTTGGCTGCCCTTTAACGCTGGCTTTAATGACAATGTCGCACGCTATTTTTTGCACTCGGCTACTTGCTTGGGCGATGTGTTTAGCGCGCTTGGCTATGAGCAGGCGTTTTTCCGTGGGGCGAATGCGGATTTCGCTGGGTCTAGGGGGTTTTTCACCTCGCATAATATCCCTATAAATGACCTTGCTTCCATAGAGGATTATGCGCAGGGCTTTGGGGATTATCGCAATGATTGGGGCGTGAAAGACTCCGTGCTTTTTAGCTATGTCAAGGAGTATTTACAAGAGTATGCTGCTAAAAAGGACAAAAAGCCCTTTGCCTTTTATGTGCTAAGTGCCGATACACACGCCCCGGGATTTGTGGATAAGGCGCAGTGCGATCTCCCCACAAGCTATGCCAACTCCCTGCACTGCTTTGATGGGATTGTGGGGGAGTTTGTGGAGTGGTTTTTGCAGAGTCCTTTGGCAAAGGATACGACTTTGGTCCTGCTAGGAGATCACCTCACAATGCAGCAGCGATTTGTGCGAGATGGCACAAGCAGAAGTATCTACAATGCTTTCATCAATCCCACTTTCACCAAGCCGCCCACGCAAGATCTGCTAGCAAATCGCGCCCTTAGCCACTTTGACATCACGGCATTACTACTAGATTCTATCGCTATCCCTACACGCGCCTTTGGGCTAGGGCGCAACCCTCTCTATGGGCACACGCTTCAAGAGCAGCTAGGGGAGGATACTCTTGCCGCAGAGCTTGGCAAGCCCTCAAGAGTATATGAGGGCTTTTGGGAGTTTGATAGAGATAAGCCCACGCAGCACTAGAATCCGCATTTTGTATTTGAGCGTTGGCTGCTCTCTGTCATCGCGAGATGACACCGCTCTCCCCCTATCCGTCATCGCGAGCCTTGCGCCAGCAAGGCGTGGCGATCCATAAATCCGCGCAAGTGGATTCTAGTGTGGATTGCCACGCAACCGCGCTTACTCGCAATGACAGAGAAAATAGCCCCTGTGAAAAAGCGGATTCTAGAGACAATGCCGAAAATATAAAAAACCTAGAATCTATTTTTGACAACAACGCGCAAAAAAGCAAAAAGTGGATTCTAGGGGGTTTAGGCTTGTTTCATCACCGCTTTGGGATTCTAGGATTTGCGATGAAAAAGCAGGGTTGCGCCGCCTTTTGCGCGGAGATAAGGCTGGTTGCCTATCGCACAAGCAAAAGGCAAGCTCCCTGCTTTATCGCGCAAAGCCGAATCCCTTCAAAAAGTGGATTCTAGGGGGTTCTTAGATTTTAACCCCTAGCGAAATTAGCCCAAAGTTGTGGAAGCCATCTTGTGTGGCAAACTCTTTGCTCCTATGCACGACACTGAGAGTCAGCATAAATCGCCGATACTCAAGCACACCACCCCAAATAAATTCAGCCATAAAAGGCATAATCGCGATTGTTTTTTCAACGGCAAAATGCGGGGCAAATGTATTGCCTTGCAAAAAGATATTACGCCCCACAGCACGCACGCCAGCCCCCGCAAAGCCATAGAGGCAAAAGCTCCTGCTAGGACTTGGCGCACCTACAAAGCCACTATTGATAAGCATAGGCGCGGTGTTGGGACTAAGAGCGTAGCCAAAGCGCATAAGCAAGCTTGCTTGCGCGTGGATTCTGGCATTGCCTAGGCTTAGGGCAAATTGCGGCATTAGATCTAGGCTATGGGCGGTGGCTTCTAGGATCTGTGGGATACTTGCACTTATGCCCCAATGTGCATTTAGGATAAATTCATTGCGTAGTTGTGTCCCCCAGCCTGCTAGATGGGCGTTGTTGGTTAGATCGTGGATGAGATCTTGCACTTCTTTTGCCCCGCTTGCCTTGCCCACAAGCCCAAGATCAATGCTTAGATTTTCAAATATATATGCACTGCGCGTAAGGCTACTAAATGTCGCGCCCAAGCCACCACCATAAGGGTGGTCATCTGCTGGCGGGATAGGGGAGAATCTATCCTTAGGGGCATACATTTCTTGCTTGATAGCTAGCCCAAAGCTAGTAGCCGCACTAGGCGTAAAAAACTGCTGCAAGCTAGCAAAGCGCAAAAACTTAAGCGCGCTAGATTCCTTAGAGACAAAGCCTAGCCGCACGCCTGCGGTGTAGTATTTATCTACTCTGCTATCGAAGTTTGCGTCATTTTCATAATCAAGCCAAAGTAGCGCGTGCGCGCGCATTTGGAGTGTGGGGGGTGCGGCTTTAGGGGCTTGCGCGGAGCTTGGTGAGTCGCTAGGCGTGGTGGTAGAATCTACATTATGCAGTAAGCATATACAAAGGATACATAATAGCCTTGCTATGGCGTGGGGTTTGGCTTGCTTGGAGCTAGATGTGATAGGGTGCAAGTTTTTGTATGGTAAGTTTAGTATAGATAGGTGGTAGATTGGAGTCTCCGCGAGCGGAGACAAAGGGTTATTTTGCTTCTTCAGCAGGAGCTTGAGCCATATCATCTTTAGGCTCTTCAGCATTTTCAAGTGCTGCTGGTGCATTCTCATCAGCTGGAGCTTGCTCTGCGGCTTCTGGTGCAGGTGCTTCAGTAGCTTGTGTATCTGCTGCTTGCTCAGGAGCTTCTTGTGCTGCTGGTGCGCTTGACTCTGTTTGTGTAGCAGCTTCTTCTGCTTTCTTATCATCACCACACGCGCTAAAAAGCATAGCTAAAGCCGCTGCAACCGCCAATTTTGAAAAAAGACCTTTCATAGGACACTCCTTGTAAGAAATAAAGCCACATTGTATAACGCGCTATATTAAATCTGGCTTTATTTAAGCTTTTTGAGGCTTGATTGCGCAGCGGTGTGATTCTGGGCTCTTTGGGCTAGAATTTTGGCTAGGTCTATGCAGGACTCTAGGCTTTGTATAGGGCTGGCATAGCATATCGTGCTAGGGGCGAAGGCACGCAGGGTTGTCTGCCCGATCGCTACGGCGATATAGCTAGGATCCCAGCCAAAATTCTGCACAAAAAAGTGATAATGACTTGGCGCGGTAAAAATTAGCACAGATTGAGGGCGTGGCTTTAGGGATTGGGGCAGGGGCTTTGGCTGTTTGGTGTAGGCGGTGATTTGGGCTAGGGGGATTTGGGCTTGTGTGAGAAGTAGGTCGAGATTTGAGGCGATGTCTTTGGCGCGGAAGTAGAGCATTTTACGCCCATTAGCGCGCTCTATAATCTCTCCAGCAAAGCTTTCCCCGTGCGAGGTGCTAGAGACAAACTCCACAGCAAAGCCTGCTTGGGTCAATGCTTGGGCGCATTTCTCCCCTATGGCAAATGCAGGAATCTTGGCAAATGCGCTAAGCTCTTTTCTCTTAGCCATTGCTTGCATAAGGGAAAAAACCGCGTGTTTAGAGGTGAAAATAAGCGCGTCAATGCACTCTTGTGGCGCGTGGGGTGGGATATTGGATTCTAGTAGGGCATCATAGATGGGGAGATAGTGGATCTCACTCACGCAGAGCGTGGGGATCTCTTGGGAGATTGTAGAGTGGATTAGCACAATATCACGCATAAGACTCCTTCTATGTGGCTTTGTGGTGGGATAGCTTAGGGATTGCGATAGATCCTATGAAAAGTCGCAAATCTCGGCACGCCATTTTTGGTATAGCCGTAGAATTTATAGGTGATGATAGAGCCTATGGGCGGTGGATCATCGCGCTCTTTATCGCTAAAGCCGCTGCCGATTTTAAAGCGCAGTGTGCGTTTTGCGCCATTGGTGGTGATTTCTTGCTCGCAAGTTAGAGAGCCTAGCTTGCTAGCGTATTTGCCCTTGCCTTTGTGGTGGGCTATGACTTTGCACTCTGTATCTTCATAGAGCTTGAGCTTTAGGGCATTTGTGCTGCGTGTTTGCTCATAAGGGGCGTTGATCTTTCTTAGCACTAGTCCTTCTGCACCCTGCTTGCTTAGATCTCGCAAATGCGCAAAAAGCTCCTTTTCACTTGTGATTGGCTGATGTTTGATAGGGGTAATGCGCGTTGCTTTGCCTGCTTGGCTTGATAGATAAGATTCTAGCACGCTAAGTCGCTCAAGCAGCGTGCAGGGCTTGGGGGCTTTCTGGCTGGATTCTAGCCCACAAGCTGGCACATCAAAGACATAATACCCCACTTTGTCCCACAAGCTTTGGTGCTTGTCTGTGCTGGGGCTATGGCAGGGGCAGTGTGTGCAGTCTTTTTGCACAAGGGCTAAGATCTTTTCAAACTCCCCCCTACCTATCCATAGCTCGCCATCAAGCATAAAGGGCGGAAAATCTTTGGTAAAGCAAGCAGGGGCGTTGATCACTCTGCCATTGCGCGTGATAAGCTGCTTGCCATTCCATAAGGCACGCACGCCATCAAGCTTTTCACTCATTACATATTCTTGGAGATTGTTAGGCTTGGCTTTGTGATAGTCCATAAGCAGCAGCACTTGCGGGGGCTTTTTGCTTTGTGCTTGCTCGCTTTGGGGTAGATCTTTTGCATAGGCGAGTAGCCCACATAGTAGGAGCAAAAAGTGGATTCTATATCGCAGGGAAGTCATCTTCGCCTTGCATAAATGCGCGGAGTTTTTTGTATAGCACGATACCTGCACGCTTTAGCGCGTAGTCATAGCTTGCTTGGCTCTCTTGTATGCTTGCTTGGAAAATAGCTCTTTGGGCGCAATCTAGCAGTGTGATTTGCAGCGTTATGCTTGCTCCTTTCGCATTTTTGGTGCTTGTAGCAGAGATACTAAGCAAGGGGGCTTTGTCCTTGGTGATAGTAGCAAGCTTAGAAATCTCTGCGCTAAGGGCGGAGCTTTGTGCGGCACTTAGCCCATAGTAGGCGACATTTAGCATAGGCTTTGGGGTGTGGTCATAGAGAGTGAGTAGCTGGCTAAAAAGCTTTGGCGTAGGGGCTTGCAGTGCTGATAGGATAGGCATAATAGCATTAGCACGGCGCAAGCTGGATTCTAGCACGCCAAAATCTCTTAGGCTAAGGCAGCTAGGATCTGTGCTGCTAAGGTGCTTGGCAGGGGCTAGGGTCTCTTGTAGCTGGGCGCGTAGTGGAGCGAGTAAATGCTCTTTGCTAATGCCTACTTGGACATAGTATGTGCCGTGCTTGTAGGCTTTGTTGGTGATTTGGAGATTTTGCAAGGAGAGAGAGGCGGAGTCTAGCTGTATATGCTGGGAGAGCGTGGTTGTGAGCTTGTCATTATGCTGGGCGTTGTGGATATGCGTAGAGGAGCGCACTTGGGTCTGCACACTTTGGGCTAGGTCATCAATGGCAGACTGCTTGGCACTCTCAAAGCTTTTCCCCGTGCCGACCCCATAGAATCTAGCTCCGTGCTGCTTGGCACTCTCACTGCCTAAAAACCAGCTAGGTGGCGCAGAGCCACAGCCTGCAAGCAGCACCAGCGCGATACAATAGCCCATAAGTCTTTGCATATCAGCCCTTTTGTGTGGATTCTAGGTGGGGGTCTTGTGTGGTATTATGGGCAGATGATTCTTGCAGAGCAAGTCTCCCGCCTAGTGCCTTATACAGCATAATCGCCGCTGCAAGCTGCGCGAATTTTGCTTCATCTGTGCTAGATTGCGCGCTTAAAAGGGCATTATAGCTTGTGAGATAGCTTGCTTCATCAAGCAGCCCTAGCTCATAGCGAGATTGCGCCACAAGCCATACTTCTTGCGAAGTGGAGAGCATTTGCTCTTTTGCCTGCAAGGAGCTTTGGGCGGTATTGACTTGTGTGATAGCGTTTTCTATCTCGCCAAGCGCGGTGCGTAAGGTGGATTCTAAGGCATAGAGAGCTTGCTTGACGCTTTCTTTTTGGATCTTGTAGTCTTTGGTTAGGGCGGAGCGATTGATGAGCGGAGAGGCAAGCGAGCCTGTGATATTCCAGATCAAATCCCCCACTCCACGCGAAGAGAAGAGGATCTGCCCCAAGCTTCCGCCAAGATTTAGCGTGGGGAAAAGGGCGGCTTTTTTGGAGTTTTTTAGCATAACTTGGGCGTTTAGACTAGCGATACTTGCACGCACATCATCGCGGGAGAGCAAGATCTCTCTAGGCAGGGCGTCTATGGCAGGCAGGCGCGGGCTAGGAAGTGTGAGACTAGGGAGCGTGGAGCTAGAATCCACTTTTTCTAAAGAAGCTATGCTTTGCGATTTTTCAACATTGTTTGAAAAAGTGGATTCTAGGGGGCGTGATTGTAAAGATGTGGCATTAGATTCTAGGCTCTTGCGTGCTGCGGCGTGGTGTGTGGGGGCTTGTGCAGGCTGCGGGCGTTCTAGGATTTGTGCTAGGATTTGTGGGTCGCTTAGATTGAGCAAGATTATCAGGGCGTTTTTCATCTGCTCTTGTTCAAGAAGTAGAGAGCTATGTGTGCTTTGGGCTTGGCTTAGGGCAGCTAGCGTGTCATTTATCGCGCTTATATCTACTAGCCCAAGCTCGTGTTTATCGCGCAGAGTGGCTAGGATTTTGCTGTGATTTTGGACAATTTGGGCTTGTATAAGGGCTGCATTACGCAAGCGCATATAGGCATAATAATCACTCGCCACTTCGCCAATCAAGCTTACTTGCGCGACAGAGAGATTAGAGAGCGTGGCTAGATAGTCGTATTTTTTGGACTTTCTTAGCATATTAAGCTTGCCAAAGAGATCTAGCTCCCACGATAGAGAGAGATTGCCATTTAGGGTGTTTTGATTGATATTGATTTGATAGCGGTTGTAGTTGCCCGAGCTGTAGTTGTAGCCCATATTGATAGAGAGCTTTGGGAGCATATTGGCACTTGCTAGCCCGAGTGCCTCGCGTGCTTGGGCGATTTGGGAGGTTAGGGTCAAAAGGTTGGTGTTGTTTGCTAGGGCGATTTCTAGCAAAGCCTGCAAGCTTTCATCATCAATAAGTGTGAGCAGAGATTGCGCAAAATCAAGCGTGCTTGATGGGGTAAAAGTGGATTCTAGGCTAGAATCCACTTTTTTGCTAAAGGTAGTGGGGAGAGAGATGGACTCTAGCACCCTCTCTTCTGTATAGGGCTTGGAGCAGCTAAGGAGCGCGAGCATACATATACAGCCTATACTTGCACAGCCTATAAGCCTTGATCGCGCTATCACTATGCCCGCCTACTGCCTAATATCCGCCTAATGCCCTTGCTTAGGCAAACTCTTTAAGCAAGAGCTTTTGCGTATCCATTACACCTATGCCTTTATCAAGCACTTTTATGGCGATTTCTTGTGCTTCTTTGAGTGAGTGCATAGCATAGGTGCCGCATTGGTATTTGTTTGCTTCTGGGATTGTATCCACGCGCAAAATATCGCGCATACTCGCCTCCCACGCGTTTAATACATCATAGCTGCAAGGCTCTCCAATCACACTCATATAAAATCCTGTGCGGCAGCCCATAGGCGAAATATCGATGATCTCGGCATTTTTGCCATTGAGATGATCGCGCATAAATCCGGCAAAGAGATGCTCTAGCGTGTGGATACCTCTTTCACTAAGAATGTCTTCATTAGGCACGCAAAAGCGCAGGTCAAAGACAGAGATCACATCGCCCTTAGGTGTCTGCATAGTTTTAGCAAGCCGCACCGCAGGGGCTGGCATAATGGTATGATCGACTTTAAAGCTATCGAGTAGTGGCATAAAAATCCTTATAATTGGGATAGGGCGTGATTATAGCAGTATTTCTATGAAGTCAATGTGAAGAGTCTATAAGCAAGCACAAAAAGCAAGCACAAAGGCTGGTTTTTTTATAATGGAGTAACAAATGAGAATCTTAAGGGGTGTATATGCGATCTACAATGCTGTTTGCCACGAGTCTTGCTACACTCTTGATGGTAGCTGTGCCGCTATGTGCTGATACTCGTAGCAAACGCGATGAGACAAAAACGGAGACAAAAACGATCGTGGATTCTAGTGGGGCTTTGGATTCTACTAAAGAGCTAGAATCTAGCCCAAGCGATAAGGCAGAGCGTGTATATAAGCTCTCTCCTGTTTATGCCACTGCGGTGCGCACCCCTATCCAAAGCACACAAACCCTAGAGGGCAAAGATGCTTTGCTGCATTCTGGTGATATTGCGAAGTCGTTGCTGTATGTGCCGGGCTTTTCTACAATGCGCAAGGGAGGGCTAGGCTCTGAGGTGATCTTCCGCTCTCAAGGGGCTGGGAGAGTGCCTATCTCACTTGATGGCAGCAATCTGCACGGCGCGTGTGGTGGGAGGATGGATACAACTGCCACTTATATCTTCCCTGAAAATTACCACCGCATTTTGCTTATCAAAGGTCCCCAAGATGTGCGCTTTGGTGCGCTTGTATCTGGCGGTGTTGTGTTTATGCGCGATATTACAGCCCTAAGTGCCAACACCTTGCAGGCTGATACAAGTATGCTAGCAGGTAGCTTTAATCGCCTAGATCTGCACGCAAGCGCACTAGCAGGGGGCAAATACGGCTCTTTGCAGGCGATCGCAAGTCATTATGAGAGTGGGGATTATCGCACGGGGAGTGCTAGCTCTCACAAGCTTGGGGCTAGCACGCATACAGCCTATAAGCGAGAGTCTGCTAGTCTAATTGCTACTTTCACGCCCAGCAAATACACAGGCATAGAGCTTGATATGGATATAGGCAGGGGATTTTCCTCCTACCAAGATAGATCAATGGATGCACGCACCTTTGATCGCCTATCTTTTAGCCTAAAAGCCCAGCACGAATTCCAAAATGACATTATAAAAAAGCTTGATCTCCGCGCCTCGTGGCATAGAGTCGATCATATTATGGATAATTTCTCTCATAGGCAAGTGATTGATGGAGTCTATAAGCTCAATAATCCACAGCGCACCAATGCCAACGCCCGCGCCGAGCTTACACTCTATCCAAGCCAAGCTCTCACGCTCTATCTAGGCACAAGCTATGCCTATGATGATCATAAAATGCGCTCTTCTGGTGATGTTAATTCTACTGCTGCGGCTAATGCTATTTTGTCTGCAAGCTATAAGCCAAATTTCCACTTCAACTATGCTTCTATCTTTGCTCAAGGCTCTTATGCGCAGCTAAATTCTGCTTCTAGTGTGTATTTTGGCGCGAGGTATGACTATGCGCAAGCCTATCAAGCGAGCAATGCACAAGTAGCAAGCGATCATCTAGGTAGCGGCTTTGTGCGCTATCAATACCAAAAAGATGGATTCTCATATCTTGTGGGGCTAGGCAGCGCGCAAAGAAGCGCGGATTTTTGGGAGCGGGGGAAAATGGGCGGTATGAGTCTAGCTCCAGAGACCAACCTCCAGCTAGATATTGCTGCTTTGTATCAGGTAGATTCTTTGTATATACAAGCCTCTGTGTATAGTGCGTATATGTGGGATTATATCGCTTTGCACTATGGCACAAATACAAGCGCGTTTAATACCAACGCCCTGCTAGCAGGCGCAGAGCTTCAAGCAAAGTATGGGCTATTTGACTTCCTCTATATGTCTGGCTCACTTGCCTACACCTATGGGCAAAATCTCACGACCAAATCCGGGCTACTAGCAGGCGCACCGCTACCCCAAGTAGCTCCACTGCAAGCACAAGTGTCTTTGTGGCTTGAATATAGAGGGTTTTTGGCGCGGGCAGATGTCTTTGCCAATGCCGCACAAAGCCGCTATGCTAAAGACTATGGCAATGTGATTGGCAAGGATTTTGGGGCGAGCTTGGGCTTTGCTACTTTAAGCATTTATGGTGGCTATAAGCGCAAGAATTTTAGCCTGCTTTGTGGGATTGAGAATCTAACTAATACGCTATATAGCTATCATCTCTCTAAAGCTGGCGTGATGATAGACGATCTAGCCCCTGTGAGTAGGATTTATGAGCCCGGACGAAGTTATTATGTCAAGCTTACGCTTGGATTCTAAAAAAGTGGATTCTAGGGGGTGGGCGATTCAGTCTTGGGTGAGCAATGCGGCAGTGTTGGCGTTTTTGCGGAAGGCACGAACGCCAAGTTCGCTAACCTTCCCCAAAAACGCCAAAGCTACCACAGCCCCCACCGCAATCCTTAGAATCGTGTTGAAGTAAAACAGGTTTTGTAAAGCAAACCAAGCTTTTTGAAGTAAAACAGGCTTTGTAAAAACGCCCCAATCTGTCATTGCGAGCCTTGTGCTAGCAAGGCGTGGCGATCCATAACACAGCCCTAGAATCTAATTTCAAAAAGTGGATTCTAGTGTGAAAGTGGATTACTAAAGAAGCTACGCTTTGCCGCGCGGTGCAAGCACCGCTCGCGATGACGATAAAAGCTTGAAAAATTAAACAACTCACAAGCGGTAGGATTACAAAAAATGGATTCTAGGATTAAGTAAAAAATGCAAAACGCCAAAAGTGTAAAAAGTGGATTCTAGGCAAACGCCTTTTATCGTCATTGCGAGCGGCGTGAGTCGCGTGGCAATCCATAAGCAAGGCGCAATCGCGCTTCTTTAGTAATCCATAGACAATAAAACGCATAATCACAAAAAGTGGATTCTAGGGATTCAGCTTGTGGGCTAGAATCGTGGATTCAGCGGCGGAGGCTTACTCATTATCGCCTAGATAAATCCCTTCGCCTTGAAAACAAGGGACACCGCTCGGCGCAAGCCGATGTTTCTTTAGAAAACAAGGGGCACCGCTCGGCGTTGTGCGATTGTTTCTTTAGAAAGCCACAATTCTAGCCCGCAAGCTGAATCTCTCTTAGCAAACGAGGATTCTAGGCTAATTGCTTGTGCGGTAGCGGAATTGCCCCTTTTTGAAGACTATTTCAAATCCCCCAAGACTATAGAGCCATTTATTTTCTATGGTGTTTTTGATAAATGCCGCAAACTCGCCCTTAATCCCCCTGCCAAGCACCATACCCACGCCATCAGTATGCCCTATGGAGCAAACCGTGCCTTTGTGGTGGAAGACAAAGGGGCGATGAAATGGCTTATCAGCAAGCTTGGCGCAAAAAAGCTCTGCGATGTAATCGCCCATTTGCGCAGAGAGCTGGGCGGTGGGGGCGTGGATAATGTCTTTATCCCTAGCTTGTGCGCTATCACCCACGACATAGATATTGGGGTAGGCTTCGCATTGCAGCTGGGCATTGACAGGGATCCTGCCTTTTTTGTTGGGCAGGGTTGAACGCTCGATGACTTCACTACCTTTAACCCCCGCACTCCAGATGATTGTATTGCCCAAAATCTCTAGCGGCTCATCTTGCCCCTTATAGCGGGCGATCACGCGATCATCGCGCACTTCTTCAATGGTAGCATTTGAGACGATACGCACGCCAAGCTTTTTAAGCTTGGATTCTGCTGCTGTGGCAAGCTTGTCATTAAAGACAGGTAATATATGCTCTGAACGCCCTATGCAAGTGATTTTAGGCAAGGATCGATCAATCCCGCAAATAAGGCATAGCTCATCAAGCTGTGTGGCTAGCTCTGCGGTAAATTCTATCCCGGTAAAGCCTGTGCCACACACGATCACAGAGAGATCTTGGGCATTTTTTGTGTGGGTGTATTCTTTGAATTTATTTTCGATGTTTTTCATAAGCTTTAGGGCGGCATTGAGCGAGGATAGGCGGTAGGTGTTTTTCCCCACGCCTTTGATGCCTAAATGATCAGGGCGGAATCCAAGGGCGATGATGAGATAGTCATATTTATATGCACCGCCATTGCCTATGACTTTGTTTTCTTCTGGGCAGATTTCTAGGATTTTGTCCTTGATGAAGCGGATTTTCTTTGGGTCTAGGATCTTGCGGTAGAAGATTCTGGCTTTGCGTGAGCTTAGTGTGCCTATGGCGACTTTGTGTAAAAGTGTGGTTTGGTAGTGATAATCGTGCTTGCTAATAAGCGTAATGTCTGCTGGTGTTTTGAGCTTGCGCTGCAAGCCTAGCGCGGCTTTAAGTCCGCCGTAGCCACCGCCGATGATAAGCACCTTGGGTGTGGGGTGTGATTGTGTCTCTTGCATTATGCGCTCCTAGAGAAGAAGTGCTACCATAGTAGCCCAAAAATTTTTATAATTAAATTAAAAGATTTTTTACTTTTGGGCGGTGGGGGCGTGAGATTTTGCTAGAATCCTATTTGCAAAATGCAGGGCAAAATAAGATTCAAGCCAATTTATGCTAAAGCTAATTACTTCTCTTAAGGATACTTTATGATACTTACACAAATTATACAAAGCACCAAAGAGCGCGTAGCCAAGTGCCAAAAAGAGCTGCCGCTAAGTGTCTTGCGCGAGCAAGCCGAGAATCTTCACAAGGCAAAGCCCTATACAAGAAGCTTTGAAAATGCCTTGCGCGTAGAAAATCGACTAAGTTTTATTTGCGAGATTAAAAAGGCTTCCCCATCAAAGGGCGTTATCAACGAGACATTTCCCTATCTTGACATCGCTAGAGCTTATGAAAAAGCCGGGGCAAATGCGATTTCTTGCTTAAGTGAGCCGCAGTATTTCTTAGGGAGTGATGAGATTTTCACACAAGTAAGAGAGATTTGCTCTATCCCTATGCTGCGTAAGGATTTCACAATCGATCCTTATATGATCTATCAGGCAAAGGTGATGGGAGCAGACGCGCTGCTGCTTATTGTAAGCGCGCTAGATGTTGTGCAGCTTAGGGAGTTTTACGCGCTTGCAGAGTCGCTTGGGCTATGTGTTTTGGTAGAGACACACACAGGCAAAGAGATCGAGCAAGCCTTGAGCATTGATGCGCGTATCATCGGGGTAAATAATAGGGATTTGCACACCTTTAGTGTAGATGTGCAAAGAAGCTTAGAGCTGCGCCCTCTTGTGCCAGAATCCAAAGTCTTTGTAAGTGAGAGCGGGATAAGCAGTGTGCAGGACTTGCGCAAGCTCCAAGAAGCTAGGGTAGATAGCGTGCTTATAGGCGAGTGGTTTATGAAAGCTCAAGAATCTATAGCTCATATCCACGCCCTTAGAGATTAGCGATGGGGATAAAAGCACCGCCCAATGCTATGGATTCTAGCGTAGTGGATTCTATGGATCCTACCAAAGATCCCAAAGAGCTAGAATCCAGCCCAAGCACGCAAGCCAAAAAGATAAGCCCCCAGCGCAGAGCGACTATGATCTCAAGCTGTGTGGCGTGCGTGCTGATTGTAGTGAAGTTTGTGGCTGGGATTATTAGTGGGTCTGTGGCGATTCTTGCAAGCGCGATTGATTCGTTGCTTGATTTATCTGCTTCACTCTTTAATCTCTATGCCATCACCAAAGCAGAGCAGCCTGCTTGCGTGAAGTTTAACTATGGGCGCGGCAAGATAGAATCACTTGCAGCTGTGATTGAAGGAAGCGTGATTGTAGTCTCTGGGATTTTTATCCTCTATCAATCGTTTAAAAAAATCGCGCTAGGAAGTGAGCTAGCAAGGCTTGATTTGTCTGTGTTTGTGATGATCTTTTCATTGATTGTAACAGCCTGCCTTGTGCTGTATCTAAACTATGTCGCAAAGATGAGCAATAATCTTGTGATACAAGCTGATGCTTTGCATTATAAAACAGATCTTTTAAGCAATGGCGCGGTGCTTGTGGCATTGGTGCTTGTCAAGCTTACAGGCTTTGAGATTATTGACGCGCTTTTTGGGATTGCTATTGGGCTGTATGTGGGGTATTCTGCTTTTGGGCTGCTAAAGCAAGGCGTGCTAGTCTTGCTAGATCGCGCACTAGATGATGAGAAGCTTACAGCGATTAAGGAGATTTTGGACTCTGCAACAGAGGTCAAAAGCTATCACGATCTAAAAACTAGGCAAAGTGGGGATACGCATTTTGTGGAAGTGCATTTGGTATTTAGCCCAGATATTTTGCTAAAGGACGCGCACGCTGTGGCGGATATGCTAGAGTGTAAAATCCAAAATCTACAAGAGCAGTGGCAGGGGCAGTGGGTGGTGATCACGCATCTTGATCCCTATGAGCCTCTAGGCTAGGGCTACTTAACTTAGAAAAAATGCAGCCCCAAGCTTATGAGAGCCACTGCTAATGCGATGATTGTTAGGGAGAGATTTAGCGTGCCATTTTTCGTGCTAAGGGATAGGATTTGTGCTTGTAGCGCATTGATAGCGGCTTCTTGGTTTTCATCAATGAGTCGTTTTGCTTCTAAAGTGGATTCTAGCTCTTGGATTTTTTGACGCTTTTTTTCTAGCTCATTTTGGAGATTTTTTATATCTTGGCTTTGCTTGTCATCAAGGGAATCTTTAGATTTCAAAGTGGATTCTAACTCTTCAATCTTTGTGCGTTTAGATTCTAGCTGCCCTTGTAATTCTTGTAGCTTTTGTCCTTGTGTGCTTATGTCTTGCTCTTGTTTTTCTTGGCGTTTTTCGTATTCTTCTTTATGCTCAGCAATACCACTTTGTAATGCGGAGATTTGCTCTTCTTGCTTCTCTTGTCTTGTTTCATACTCTTGCTGATGTTTGACAAACTTTTGTGCTTCATCAAGCATAACCAGTGCTTGCTCTTTGGCTACTCCGTGTAGCTGCTGTATGTCGCCATCTTTATTCTTAAAGCCATTTTCTAGCATTGCGGCAATCGTTTGCGTCATCGCTTGGGCAAAGCCATAGGATATGGTGGTAAGCTTTATACTCTCTTGTATCAGCGTATTCATCTCTGCCATTGCTTCATTTTGCATAGCGTTTGCTTGGGTGTTAAGCTTGCTGCGTTTTTCTGCCTTGCTTTCTCCAAATGGATTCCAGCTGCGCTTGACATTATTTGCCTGCCTTGTCAGGTATTTTGCTTCATCAATCTTGCTGCTTACTCTTTGGATATTGCTAAAAATCTCTACCGCTTTTTCTTCGGCTAGGACTTTCAAATTTTCAGGCTTTAGCGTGGCGATTTGCTTTTGTAGCACTTCTACTTCATTTTCTTTGGGCTCTTCTTGTTGAGGTTTGATTAAAAATCCAAACATTTTTTCTCCTTTGTGTTAGTTATGTTGCGCCCTAAATGCGCGAAGTTGTGCCATAGTAGAATTGAGATCATCAAAAGACTCTTTTGTTTCTTGCGAACTTTTTGCGATAGCGGCTTGCGCTTCATTGAGCTTGTTGATTGTGGATTCTGTAATGCCCAATGTAAGTTGCCACGCATCGTGCAAGACAAACCAGCTTTGAGCGACTTTGAGTTGCACGAGTTCGCCACTTTTACCCATAATTTGCAGCTGCAAACGGCTTTCTTTGCTATCACTCGCCCATTTATCAATATAATAAATCGCAATGGTGCCAAGAACCGCGCCAAGTGCTGCTGTAAGGCATAATGCAACAGCACCTAGAATTGTCTCGTTTTCTGCAAAAGGCAGTCGCACAGTTTTCAAGGCTGGACACAACCCTTCTAGCATTTCAGTTAATGCTGCTGCCCCAAGCATTGTAGTAGCAGCAATTAGCCCAGAGACAAGCACCTTTGCCGCTTCTCTCATCACTTCATCTTTAGGCATATCTTTGGGAGGATTTACTAGAATCTTTACCGCTTTATAGAGTGAGTTAAACCCAGCGCGGATAATCTGCACTATCTTTTTCAAGGTTGTAAAAATTGTATTGATGACAAAGACAATGATGTTTGAAAAAAAGCTAAGGATAGCGGATTCTAGTGAGCCAGCAATAATGTCTTTCCATTTTACCTTTAAGTCTTCCCAAATTTTTTGTAAGCGATTTTTAAAACGCGTAAAAATCTCTTTAAAACTCTCATTGCCAAATTCTTTCACAAGCACTTTTATCTCAATCATCATTCCTTTAATCAAATCGTGCAGCACAATGCCTATCACAGAGTGCAACGCCATTTTCCCCGCGTCCTTTGCCCCTGTTGCAAGGATTTCCGTGCCTTGCTTTTTGATTTGTGCTTTCATAAGTGTGGAGTCTTTATGGTCTCTTGCTTCTTTATCTTTTGCTAAAGCTTTTTCCCTATCTACACCAAACCTATCTGCTTTGGTTCCGCCTTTTTTATCAGCTCTCTCAAGCCATTCACCCATTTTGTGTTTATCTTTTGAATTATTAAGCCCACCATCTGTCCAAGCGAGATTTTTTTCATTTGTCGCAAGTTTGGCTCTTTCTTCCTGACTTAAGAATAAATGTGTTCTAGGATCACTATCAATTTCTTTTGCCGACACAATATGATCAATTTGAGCACGCCCATCTTTTGGCAACTCTTTGCCTGTATATTCATCATATACTTTGTCTTGTGTTTTAAATGTTTCTTTCCGCATTGCTGGTAGCGGACTATCATACCCTTCTTGCTTTCTCACTTCTCTCCATACACCCTCTTGGTTTGATTTATAGTGCTCATATTTTGCTGCATCATCTTTTGTGGCGGTAATACCTTGCTCAAAATTATGCGTTGTTGTTACATTCCCGCCATCTTTAGAATCTAGCACCGCAGCCGCTAGTCCAAAATGCCCCACCACCGCATTAAGCGCATTATCCGCACACTGCTGGAAGAGAGAGGCACTCTGCTCTTTTGGCAGCTGTGCTTGCAGCTCACCTAGCTCATTGATAGTGGATTCTAGCTCATTATCAATTTGAATTCTAAGGGCTTGTATAGAGTCGCTGGCAGATACTTGCGCTTGCTCTATCTGCTCTAGCTCCTTTTTCATTTGCGCATAATCTGTGCGTAAATACTCCTGCTTAAATTCTTCTAGGGTTATGTGTCCTTGCATTGTGCTTATCTCAATCTCTATGAAAATGAAGCACGACTCTATCAAAAAAAAAAAAAAAAAAAAACAAGACAAGTGCTAGCGCGCCTGTGGCAGAGATTATAATGGCGTGCTAGTGCGTATCGCTTGGGTGTAAGGGCGGAGCTTTTTTGCTGGGCTGCCCGCGTAGAATCCACTTTTTGTAATATCGCGTGTTACCACTGCGCCTGCGCCGATGACGACATTATCACAGATATGGACAGGCAAAATGGTCGCATTGCTGCCTATGCTGACATTGCTGCCTATGTGCGCACCTTTCCATTGGCTTTTGTGTGCTGCTGGTGCGCCGGTGGCAAAGGTATCGTTGATAAACATCACGCCGTGTCCTATGAAGCAGTGATCGCCTATGCGCGTGAGAGAGCAGATGAAGCTATGGCTTTGGATCCTGCAGTTATCCCCGATATACACATCGCTTTGGATTTCGACAAATGGACCGATGAAGACATTATCACCAAAGGTGCATTCATAGAGATTGACAGGTGTGATGATATGAAGATTTTCTCCGTGTGTAATATCACGGATACAAGAAGCTTGTGTGGTGATAGCGGCTTGGGTGGTAGAATGGGAGAGATTTTGGCTAGCTTTTTGCATAGGGGCGTGCTTTGATTGCGTGGATTTGGGCGTGTGTGGCATAGAGCTGATCGCGCAGGGCATTTAGCTTTTGTAGCGTGTCTTTGGTATTGTGTAGATAAGTGCTTGGGATAGGGAGCTTGGCTAGATTCTCGGTGCTAATGGTGCCATCGGCACTTGTCTTGTATAAGTGTGCTAGGGCTTGCTCGCCACTTTGCGAGAAAAGATAGCAGTATAAGCCTTGCGCGATTGCTTTGCTAGGGGCGCGAAGCACGATGATCCCGGCATTTACGACACTTGTGTGTGTGATGTCTCCTAGGATTGTGAGCTTTGGTGTGATACCGCGGAGTGAAAGCAAAATATCATAGGAGCGCACTTGGTATTTATGGATTTTACTTTTGTTGCCTAGCTGTTTTTTGGTTTGAAAGCTCTCTGTATAGCCACAGGGCGCAAAATCAGCTATCCCTATGTCAAAAAACTCGATTTCCTCATCTTTTTGTGTGCCATAGATTCTTTGTCCGCGAAAAATCTCTACCCCTAGTGTCTCAAGGCTCTGGGTGGTGGATTTGACCGGGGTGGCTTTGACTCTAGCGTGGCTGTCTTTGACATAGCTATGCGCACGCAGGTCTTGTGGATTTATGGAGGCAATGGGCGTTAGGCTTGAGTAGGGGCTTTTATCTTTGGTGCGATAGAGCTGCAAGATCTCTTGGGTGTTGATTAGGCGATTATACTTGCCATCTTTGGTGTAGAAATGCTCGCTACTTGCATCAATGTGTAGAATCTGCTTATTGCTACTAGAGATGACAAGTAGGGAAAAATCATAGCTCTGGTGAGGGAAGATATTTTTAGGCAGCTCGATGATGGCTTCTATCATTTCATCTTCACAGAGCTTGTCGCGCAGTCGCTTTTCTAAGGAGGATTTCATCAAGGTTTGATTGCGCACGATGAAGACACCCTTTTGCCCAAGATGTGCTAGAGAGTGGAGCAAAAACACTAGCTCGGGATAGGTTTTGATAAGATTGCCAGCAGTGCTGAATCGCTCATCATCTTTGAGCAGCTCTGTGCCTAGGTGGGCGTTTAGCGGAGGGTTGCACAGGATTTTATCAAACTTTTTATAGCTTGTCCCTTGCCTAAATATGGGACTTGCTAAAATATCATTGACATAGAGATTGCTAGAATCCAGCTTGCTAAGATTGGCAATAAGGCGTGCGATGAGAGAGAGCTTAGGGTCTAGCTCTTCGCCATAGAGAGTGATATGTGGTGCGATGTGAGAAAGACTCAAAAACACACTTCCCATACCATAGCAGGGATTATAGATACTCTCCCCTGCTTGAATGTCTAAAATCCCTACTAAAAGCTGATTGATTTCATAGGGTGTGGAGTAGAAGTAGAGTTTGTTGGTGGTTTTTTTCTGTGTGATGGTGTGGAGAAACTGCTCGATAATGCTGTGGGATATGGGGGTGCTAGCTAGGAGCTTTAAGATCTTGCGTGGGTTGATTTTAGGGTTTGGCTCTATAAACAACTCTGGCTCTATGATCTCGCGTAATTTTTGCAAAAGCATCGCGCTTGCTTTGGGCTTATCGAGCTTTAGGATTGTGGTGATGGATTCTGGGGTTTTGGACTGCAGGGTAAAAAGCTCCATCATCACCGCTATGGCATCAAGCATATCGATGTGATAGGGCTTAAGATACTCAAAACACTTGAGTAGATTCTGCATAGATTCTCCTAATGGCGATAGTGTGGCAAGAAATATGCTAGGAATTGTAATACAAAGACCATAAAAAGACTATAATTTATCAAACAATCCAAAAGGGGTGCTATGCTAGAGATTTTTCCAGCAATTGATTTGCAAAATGGGCAGGCGGTGCGATTATACAAAGGCGATATGCAAAATGCCACGATTTATGGCGATCCGTGTGCATTCGCGCGAGAGTTTGAGCAAGCAGGCGCAAAATGGATACATATAGTCGATCTTGACGGGGCATTAAGCGGTAGGAGTGAGAATCTAGCTGCCATAGAATCTATCCGCAAAAGCACGCAGCTACGAATCCAGCTAGGCGGTGGGATACGCGATGAGGAGAGCATTAAACGCTATCTTGATTTAGGGATTGATCGCGTGATATTGGGGTCTTTGGCTGCGCATTCCCCAGAGCTTGCTCGATCGCTTGCGGAGCGATACCCCATAGCGGTGGGGATTGATGCACGAGAAGGCAAAGTCGCTACTAATGGCTGGGTAGAATCCAGCAGTGTGGATGCGCTAGATTTGGCTAGATTCTATGCCGGAAGCAAGGTGCAAGCACTCATTTGCACGGATATTGGGCGAGATGGTGCGCTAAGTGGGGTAAATGTGGGCTTTAGCGTGGCTATGGGGCAAGCAAGTGGGCTACCTATCATCGCAAGTGGTGGGCTTAAAGATGCGCAGGATATCGCGCAGTTAGCACGGGCGTTTAGGGAGCATAGTGTGCAAGGCGGAGTGATTATCGGCAAGGCATTGTATGAGAAAAAAATCGATTTGCAAGAAGCTTTTGTCCAGACACAAATAAAATGAAGTAAATTTTATAGTTTTATGCTATGATTCCAAATTATTACTAGCCAATCAATTATCACTATGGTGTCTTTGTAAAGCTCGTGTTTGCAGAGATTCTAGATGATCTATAAGGAGTTGTGCTTTGAAGTTGTTAGTTGTAGATGATAGTTCGACTATGCGCAGAATCATTAAAAATACCTTGCAGCGATTGGGGTATGAGGATATTTTAGAAGCTGAACACGGCGTAGAAGCGTGGGATATTATGGATACCAAAGAAGGTATAGGCGTGCTGATCACGGATTGGAATATGCCTGAGATGAATGGGCTTGATTTGGTGAAAAAGGTGCGCGCTGATGATCGATATAAAGAAATCCCTATTATTATGGTTACAACTGAGGGCGGTAAGGCGGAAGTCATCACGGCATTAAAGGCTGGGGTAAATAACTATATCGTTAAGCCATTTACACCACAGGTTTTGAAAGAAAAGCTTGAAGTTGTGCTTGGGGTGAATGACTAGCCCTAGCGCACTAGAATCTTAGATTTACATCTATTTGGACAATGTCTTCTCACTCTCCCAATTCAAATCTCCCCCAAACTTACACAGAAATACTATGTATTCCTACAGATTGTTATGAAGTGTTTGTGGATTTTATTATACAAATCACCGGTTTAGCGATCGAAGAGGTCGCCACAAGCACATTGTCTAATGCTGCGCTAGATGAGCAGCTGCAATTTGTCAATGTCTCTAGCGATAGGGCAAATATCACAAGTGTGGTAAGGGATTTTGCCACTCAAGCGTGTATTATCCGCTATGATCCTAGCGTGACATTGTTGTGTGAATATGTGGGGGTAGATAATGCAGATATGCAGATAGATAGTGCTTATAGCAACGGAGTGGATTCTAGCCCCATTAGCGATATGACCCTTTTGCAAGCATTAAAGTCTTTTGCTTCTGTGCTATCAAAGCGTCTTGGGCGTGAAGTGGGCTTTGCTTATACGCTATCCCATAAACACAATCAAGATTGGATCGCACTCTATCAAGCTGGCGTTATGCCCTTAGAGTGTGGCAAATACTATATCCACCCATCGTGGCACGCCCCGAAAAATGATAAGCAAAATATCATCATTGATCCAGCCCTAGCCTTTGGCTCTGGACATCACGCAAGCACTTTTATGTGTATATCGCTGCTCTCTGTTATGGATTTGCGCGGGAAACACTGCCTAGATGTAGGCTGTGGGAGTGGGATTTTGGGCATTATTATGGCAAAGCAAGGTGGGATTGTATCGGCGTGTGATGTGGATATGCTAGCTGTGGAGGAGACGGGTAAAAATTTTGCGCAAAATGGTGTTGCCCCTCGTGCTATTTGGCTAGGCTCTTTAGCCAATAGCCTAGAATCCACAGAATCAAACACAGATTCTAGCTCTTATAATGCGCGAGCTGAGTTGCTGCAAGAGAGTGGCTATGATGTGATTTGTGCTAATATCGTGGCTGATGTGCTTGCGTGTATGCATAGGGATTTTATCAAAGCACTAAAGCCTAGTGGCGTGCTGATACTCTCTGGGATTCTTGCAGAAAAATGCGAGTGGATTCTAGATATATTTAGCGATATGCAGCTTTTGCAAAAAGAGCAAAAAGATGAGTGGGTGAGCTTGAAGTTAGCGCGGGTAACATAAACATTACACAAAATATATTATAATGCACGATTTATCAAGCTAATGCAAAGAGGAAATAATGACAAACGAGAATCCAAACAACGATAAAAAGCCACCAATGAAGCAAAATCCTATTTTGCTCTTTGTTGTCTTTGCGATTGTGGCAATGCTTGTTGTGAAATTTACAAGCGCAGATTCTGGCTTGGGTGGATTTGGGGCAAGTAGTAGTAGAAATATCGAGTATTACGAGCTTAAGCAGCTCATCGCAACCAAGCAAGTGCAAAATGTCAGTATCGGACAGAGTATCATCAAGGCAAGTGGGATTGACGCAAGCGGGGCGAAAGTCGTGTATGTCGCGCGCAAAGTCGCTGATCCATCGCTTGTGCCGCTATTGGAAGAACATAAGATTAACTATGGTGGCTTTAGTGAGTCGAATTTCTTCACAGAGACACTTGGCTGGCTACTGCCTATTTTTGTGTTTTTGGGCTTATGGATGTTTTTGGCAAGTAGGATGCAAAAGAGTATGGGCGGAGGGATCTTTGGTATGGGGAGTAGCAAGAAGCTTGTCAATGCCGAAAAGCCAAAGGTGAAGTTTGATGATATGGCAGGCAATGAAGAGGCAAAAGAAGAGGTGGTAGAGATTGTAGATTTTCTCAAATACCCTGACCGCTACGCGGCTGTGGGGGCGAAAATCCCCAAAGGCGTGCTGCTTGTAGGACCTCCGGGCACGGGGAAAACACTCCTTGCTAAAGCTGTGGCAGGGGAGGCAAATGTGCCGTTTTTCTCAATGAGTGGGAGTAGTTTTATTGAAATGTTTGTGGGGCTTGGGGCAAGTCGTGTGCGCGATTTGTTTGAAATGGCAAAGAAAGAAGCTCCTAGCATTATCTTTATCGATGAGATTGATGCCATAGGCAAATCCCGCGCTGCTGGGGGAATGATTAGTGGCAACGATGAAAGAGAGCAGACGCTTAACCAACTTTTGGCAGAAATGGATGGCTTTGGTAGCGAAAATGCCCCTGTGATCGTGCTAGCAGCGACCAACCGCCCTGAAGTGCTTGACCCTGCTCTTTTGCGTCCGGGGCGATTTGATCGGCAGGTGCTTGTAGATAAGCCGGATTTCAATGGGCGCGTGCAGATTCTTAAAGTGCATATTAAATCTGTCAAATTAGCACGCGATGTGGATTTAGAGGAGATTGCCAAGCTCACAGCTGGACTAGCAGGGGCAGATCTAGCAAATATCATCAACGAAGCTGCCTTGCTTGCAGGGCGCAATAATCAAAAGCAAGTCTCCCAAGCAAATCTTAAAGAAGCAGTTGAGCGAGGGATCGCTGGGCTAGAGAAAAAATCGCGCAGAATCTCCCCCAAGGAGAAAAAGATTGTCGCCTACCACGAGAGCGGACACGCGCTAGTAGCGGAGATGACAAAGGGTGCTTCTAAGGTAAATAAAGTCTCTATAATCCCACGCGGTATGGCAGCTCTTGGCTATACGCTCAATACCCCAGAGGAAAATAAATACCTTATGCAAAAGCACGAATTACTTGCAGAAGTTGATGTCTTGCTTGGAGGTAGGGCGGCTGAAGATGTGTTTTTAGGTGAGATTTCTACCGGGGCTAGCAACGATCTAGAACGCGCTACTGATATATTAAAAGCGATGATTAGCTACTATGGAATGACAGATGAAAATGGACTTATGGTGCTAGAGAAGCAGCGCAACGCGTTTTTAGGCGGGGGTATAGGTAATGCTAGAGAATTTAGCGAGAAGACAGCTGAATATGTCGATAGCTTTGTGCGCAGGACACTTGATGAGCGGTTTAAAGCTGTAAAGCAGCTTTTGCAAGACTACAATGGTGCGATAGAATCTATGGTCAAAGAGCTTTTTGACAAAGAAGTCATAGATGGCGAGAAAGTGCGCGAGATCATTGAGATATATGAGCAAGAAAACAATATGCCATCACGCATCATCAAGGAGCAAGAAGAGGAGGCATAGATGAGTGGTATCCAAATCATTACAAGAGAGTCGTTTTTTGGTATTGTGTGGTTTGTTTTGTGGATAGTGTTTTGCCAGATTGTGGATTTTTCTTTAGGGATTTTACTTGGTGTGGTGCTACTGCTTGCTTGGTTATGGGCATTTAGAAATCCAGAGCGCACCTCCCTTGATAGAGGTGATGATATAGTGCTAGCACCCATTGATGGGACAATCAGTAATATCGAGCAGTGTGAAGATGCTGTGCGCCTTAGCATTGATGTATCGTTTTTTGATGTGGGACTTGTGCGCTCCCCCCAAGAAGCCCAGAGTATTACATTGCAGAAGAGATCGGGGCTTGTGGCGTATTTTTCTCCGTTGCACAAAGAGCTTAATGAAGCAATGCACGCAAACATTCAGGGCAAAATGTCTTGCAAAATTTCTCTCTATCCCAAAGTATTTAAAAATACAAGATTCTACGCGCCAATAGCCTATCGCTTAGGCGAGAGAATGGGCTTTATGAAGCTTGGCACACTTGTCTTAGAGCTACCAAAATCTGTGGAGATACGCGCGCATATTGGCGATAAGTTAAGGGGCGGTGTCAATGTGCTAGGATATATGAAATGAATATCAATCCTTTGTATGCTTTGCCTAATTTTTTTACCGCGGGGAGCATATTTTTTGGCATTGTGAGTATTATGCTTGCATCAAACTCGCTGTTTGAGCAAGCAGCGTGGCTCATCGTGGCGTCTATGATTTTTGATGGGCTTGATGGACGCGTAGCACGGCTTACAAATACCCAGAGTAAATTTGGCGTGGAGTTTGACTCTTTGGCAGATATTGTGGCATTTGGCGTAGCCCCTGCTATGCTTGTGTATTATTATCTCCCTACAACAGGGGCAAACTACGGGCTTGAAGGGATTTATGGTTTGTATCGTGTCTTTGTCTGTGCGCTGTTTGTGATATTTGGTGCGATTCGACTTGCTAGGTTTAATATCACCACCTCAAATACCGAGCCAAATACCTTTATCGGCTTGCCTATCCCATCGGCAGCGGTGATCGTGGTGCTGTGGATTCTAGTAGATCTGCGCTACAATCTTCTCGCGCCTCATTATGGCTATGTGCTGCTTGTCATTGCTTTTGTGGTTAGTATCCTTATGGTGAGCAATATCCGCTATCCAAGTTTTAAGAAAATTACTTGGAATCTAAAAGTATTTGTCATAATGCTCATAGCCATCGCGGCGATTATTAGCTCTAAATTCTATGTGGAAGTGCTATGTGCGCTTATGAGTGCGTATGTGCTGTATGGGATTATTCGGTGGTGTTTTTTGCTTGGCAAAATGATGATAAAGCGAGTGTAGATCGCGGTATAAGGATAAATGATGCTAGATGACATTGTGATTTTTGATACGACATTGCGAGATGGTGAGCAAAGCCCCGGGGCTTCTATGAATATAGAGGAAAAAATCAAAATCGCCTTGCAGCTTGAAAAGCTTGGAGTTGATGTGATTGAAGCAGGGTTTGCGGCTTCTAGCAAAGGGGATTTTGAAGCTATCTCTAGGATCGCTGAAGTGCTGGAACGCACGAAAATCTGCTCCCTAGCGCGTGCTATCCCTAGCGATATTGAGCAAGCAGCAAAAGCTACGCAAAAAGCAAAGCACCGTAGAATCCATACCTTTATCGCTACAAGCCCGATCCATATGCAGTATAAGCTCAAGCTCTCTCCTAGTCAGGTGATACAAAAGGCGGTTGAAGCCGTGCGATATGCTAAGAGCTTGTGCGATGATGTGGAGTTTAGCTGTGAAGATGCTTTGCGCAGTGATATGGGGTTTTTGCGCGAGATTATCCCAGCTGTGATTGAAGCAGGTGCTAGCACGATCAATCTCCCTGATACCGTGGGGTATCGCTTGCCTGCAGAAATTGGGGCATTTATCACTGAAGTGCATAGCTTTGTGCAAGATTCCGCGCTGCTTTCTATGCATTGCCATAATGACTTGGGGCTAGCGGTGGCAAATTCTATCGCCGCTATTAACGCTGGTGTTAGGCAAGTAGAATGCACGATCAATGGGCTTGGCGAGCGCGCGGGCAATACGGCATTAGAAGAGCTTGTGATGATTATCAAAACACGCAAGGAGCTTTTTGCCATTGATACACATATCAATACAAAAGAGATTTACCCCACAAGCAAGCTTGTCGCTGATATTACAGGGATCTGTCCCCAGCCCAATAAAGCAATCGTGGGCAAAAATGCCTTTGCCCACGAGAGTGGCATACACCAAGATGGTGTGCTAAAGCACAGAGAGACCTATGAGATCATATCCCCAAGCGATATAGGTATGCCAGAATCCACAAATCTCGTGCTAGGTAAGCATTCTGGGCGCGCTGCCTTTAAGGATAAAATCGCAAGTCTTGGCTTTAGTCTTAGTGATGATGAGCTGCAAGCAGCGTTTGTGCGTTTTAAGCATTTATGCGATAGTAAAAAGGAAGTATTTGATGATGATATTCGCGCGATTATCGGTGAGGAGACCACACATATCCCACAGATTTTCACACTCTCTTTGGTGCAAGTAAGTGTCTGCTCTAATGCCAAATATTGCGCGGCGGTGAGTATTATCCGTGATGGGATAGAGCTAAGTGATTCTGCGCTTGGCAATGGCGCGGTGGATTGTGTGCTAAAGAGTATTGATAGGGTTAGTGGGATCGCAGGCACGCTAAAAGACTATAAAGTCGAGTCTGTTACAAGTGGCAAAGATGCGCTGGCAAAGGTGGTTGTCAAAGCAGAGTTTTCATCTGCGCATAGGGCAGTCATTGGACACGGCATTGATGTAGATACAATGAGTGCTACGGCAAAGGCGTATATCTCTGCACTCAATAGTTATCTATCAATGCGCGATTTGATGAATGGCTAGAATTTAAACCCATATTCTAGTGAGACAACGCCTGTTGGGCTAAAGTGCGATGCTCTGCGTGCTGGCAAGAAGCGGTAGATGAGATTGACTCGATTATGCTTGCCTAGCATAGCGGTAATGCCTGCTTGCATATACACTTCTCCGGCTTTTTTCATTCTGCTCCATCGATTGTAGTCCTGCTTGTCATAGTAGAGATACGCATCAGCTCCAATCCCCAAAATCCCCCCTAAAAACGCACTATGATCTCTAGAGATAGGGAACTCTGCTATGGCATCAAGCCCTAGAGAAATCATAGTTAGCATACCAGAATGCTTGCCAAACCCCATATCAAACCCAAAAGATCCGCGCACCCCTATGTATTGATTAAAAAAGCTTATCGTGCCTATGCGTAGCCCAAATGAAGGGATAGGGATAATATTATCATACGGGCTAGCGATGTCGTTGTTAATGCTAATGCCATCATTGCCGGTGTTGCCATTAAGCAGGCTTACTCCAGCCCCAACGCCGATGTATTTACCACTTTTTTGGCGGCTTATGGCGGTGCGATTTGTGATAGCTTGACATAGATCATCACAGGCTACTTGATCTATGGCGGGTTTTTGTTGTTTAGCAAGTGCCAAGCCAAATAGGCACGCATACACCATAAGCACCAAAGGTGTGCGTATGATGAGAGTTGTGAGTTGTGCCATATTGATAAGCCTTGCGATAAATGGCGTGATTTTAACACAAGATGTCTTAAGGCATATCAATGCCCATAGCAATGCTAGATTCTAAGCAGGCGCAATAAGCATAGCGACCAAAGCACAAGCAAAGGACACTCTAGAATCCACTTTTGATTATGGATTGCCACACTCGCTCGCAATGACAAGAAAAGTGGATTCTAGGGGTAGGCGATCCAGTCTTGGGCGAGCAATTCACGCCATTGAAAAAATTTAGGGCAGTCACTATCGCCAAGATAGCTCCTACCCTAAATTTTTCCAAAGCACGCAAAGCCCCACCGCAATCCTTAGAATCGTGCGGCAGTAAAGCAGGCTTTGTAAAGCAAACCAAGCTTTTTGAAGTAAAACAGGCTTTGTGAAAACACCTTTTATTGTCATTGCGAGCGGTGCAAGCACCGCTCGCAATGACAATAAAAGCTTGAAAAATTAAACAACTCACAGGCGGTAGGATTACAAAAAATGGATTCTAGGATTAAGTAAAAAATGCAAAACGCCAAAAATGTAAAACGAGGATTCTAGGGGTGGGGTGGATTTTTCATCTGCTTGTTTTCTTCTCCTAGGACTCTAAGATTTTTGCTTTGGGATTCTAGGATTGTGGAGCTAGAATCGTGGTTTTTCAAAGCGAGCGAGTGAGATAAGACTAGAGGTCTATCGAGCGAGCGGGCTGATGAAATCCGCGATTCTAGCCCGCAAGCTGAATCCCTCTTAGCAAAAGTGGATTCTAGGCAAACGCTTTTCCCGTCATCGCGAGCCTTGCACTAGCGGCGTGGCGATCCACAGCACAAAATGGATTCTAATCCAAAGACACAAAGCCTAGAATCTAGTTTGCTGCTAGGGTGATGATTGTGGTTAGGGATTATGCTTTCATTTCTAAAAATGGCTCTTTTTGGAGATTGAGCTTGCTAAACAATACTTCATCGCTTGTAGGGGCAGCGTTGCTTGTGGTAAGCAATTTATCACCATAAAAGACAGAATTCGCCCCGGCAAAAAAGCACAAAGCTTGCAGCTCTTCACTCATCGCCTTTCTCCCAGCAGATAAGCGGATATAAGAAGTTGGCATAAGGATTCTAGCAAGGGCTATTGTGCGCACGAAGTCAAATTTATCCACTTCAGGGGCTTCACTTAGCGGCGTGCCCGGGATTTTTACAAGCTGATTGATAGGCACGGATTCTGGTGGGGTGGGGAGATTGGCAAGCAACAAGAGCATATTGATCCTATCATCATTGCTTTCGCCCATACCCAAGATCCCACCTACACAGATTTTAAGCCCTGCATCGCGCACATTAGCGATAGTATCAAGCCGATCTTCAAAGGTGCGCGTAGAAATCACTTGCCCGTAATGCTCTTTTGAAGTATCGATATTGTGATTATAAAAATCTAGCCCTGCGTCTTTAAGCTTTAGGGCATTGTCTTTAGAGAGAAGCCCCAGCGTTACACAAGTCTCTAGCCCTAGCTTTTTGACTTCTTTTATACTTTCACAAATCTCTTCTAGCTCCTTTTCACTAGGGCTACGCCCAGAAGCCCCCATACAAAACCTAGAGCTCCCAGCGTCTTTTGCCTGTTTGGCTAGGGCGAGAATGCTGTTTTTATCGAGCATTTTTTGTGGCTTTGTGCCTGTGGCATAATGCGCGCTTTGTGCGCAGTAGCTGCAGTTTTCTGTGCAGGATCCGGTTTTGATACTAAGCAGGGTGCTTGTTTGGATTGTGTTTGGACAGAAGTGCTTGGTATGCACGCTATGGGCTTTGGCAAGTAGCTCCATAAAGGGCTGATAGAAGATTTCTTTGGCTTCTTCAAAAGTGTAGGACATCACTGCTCCTTAAACTAGCAAGTAAAATCGCGCATTATAGCGAAGTTTTAGGTTTTTGCTTGTTGGGGGTTTTACTTGATTGATTTTGTGTTTTATTTAGTATAATTAGCAAAAATGCTTAGGGGTTGTGATGTTTATTCCGGAGTGGGATGATCAGTATAGTGTCCATAATGGACACATTGATAAGCAGCATCAGCAGCTTTTCAAGCTTGCTAAACAAGCGGCGATACTTATCCATAAACAAGTGGATTCTAGTGAGATCAAAGCGATTTTGATGGAGCTTTTTGACTATATGAAATTCCACTTCCGCGATGAAGAAGCCTATATGGAGCAAATCGGCTACCCAAATCTCCCCGCACACAGAGAAATACACAAGGATATGATCGAGCGCGTAACAGATCTTATCCAAAATATCAAATACGACTTCAAGCAAAAGCTTGCCATAATCACGCGCGATTGGCTGGTTGAGCATATTATGAAAGAAGATATGAAAATCGAGCGGTGGTATGAGGAGTATAAAAATTCGCAGTTGCTTGAAGGCGGTGCGCAAGAAGACGCCATATCGCAGGCAAAAATGGAGATCGGGCATTTTTATAAATGCGATTGTAGGGATTCGTTTCGGGTGCTTGAGACTATCCATCAAAAGATTCTAAGTGGGCAGACTTATCACTGCAAAAAGTGCAATGCCAAAATCTCCTTTGTCCAAGATATGCAGTTGTAGGGGGTGTGCAGCTAGGGTGTGCTAGATTCTAGGCATTTAGGTAGAATCTAGACAATTTATCTCATTGAAGAAAGGATACAAATGCAAGTGTTTGGCTCAATTATTTGGGTGCTTTTTAGCGTGATGATTATTGTTGGTGGCGTGGTAGGGTGCTTCACGCCTTTAGAGGTTGTAGCAAGCTTGGCATTTTTGCTACCGATATTTTTGTGCGTAGGTGGTGTGGCAGATATTTTATACTATTTTCGTGTGAGAGAGTTTGCCGGGGCTAGGGCATTGCTCTTTTCTGGGATTTTTAATCTCCTATTAGCGATTATTTTCTTTAGTATGGGAGTAGAATCCACTTCTGCTACGATTGTGTATTTTGTCGCGTTTTTAGCGATGTTTCGTGGGATGCTGGCATTTGTCTATGCGTTTGATCTTAGGCAGCTCCACACGGGTGCATTTTGGGTGGTGCTATTGCTTGGTGTGCTAAATATTGCCGTTGCGATGATTTTCATAGCATTCCCAGCCATTGGTGGGATCACCATAGGGATTATGGTGTCTTTGTTTATCGTGCTTTTTGGTATCGCATCTTTACTTGGATGGTGGAGTGCGCGCACGCTTTTTCGACCATAGGTGATGCATACGCTAGATTCTAGGCTCTTTGTCTTTTCGACACAAAGGGCTATAACGAGTTTTTATGCCAGCCAGCAAGAGGGGCTTATGCCTAAGGCTATGGGGATTGATGAGCTATTTTCTCGCGCATTTTTTACCCCTAGCAAAAGCGCGGCTTCTACGCATATTTATAGGATTTTACTGCATACGATTTTGCGCACCTTACTAGATCAAAGACCTGCGCTTACAAAGCTGCTTGTCTTTGAGCAAAGCTTCTTAGGATATTTGCAAGGGAGTGAGTTTCTCCTGCCATTTTTCCGCGAGATCGCACGGCACAAAGTTGCGATGAGTGAGATCCCTTTGCGCGATATTTATGCGGATTATGAAGAGCATTTGGCGATTTTGGAGGAGATTTATACGCGCTTTGTGGCTAGGCTTGATGAGCTAGGCTTAGAGCGGCTTGATGATAAGCAAGAAGTGATTAAGGAATTTGTCCAAGGATTTAGCCAGATAGAAATCTATCTTGATGGGCTATTAAACCCCATTGAGCAAGACAAGCTCTATGCCCTAAGTGCCTATACTCCGCTATATATTCACATTGACACAGATAGCTATAATTATGCGTATTTTCGGTGGTTGTATGCAGAGATAGAGCCGGGGTTTAGCTATACGATTATTTTGGATTCTAGGGAGGTGGATTCTAAGGGGGCTGATTGTAGAAAAGTGGATTCTAGTGGCGTGGCTATGGGATCTACCCCCAGCACTACACTTGCACGCAAGCACGCCCTGCCTGATCCCAAGCAGATTCATATCCACGCATTATATTTTGAGCTACGCATAGCTCAATGTAGCTTTGTGCTAGAGAAAGTGCGCGAGCTGCTGGCAAGTGGCGTTAGTGGCGATGAGATCATTATCATCACGCCAGATGAGAGCTTTAGCGAGTATTTTGCCCTGCTAGATTCTGCGCATAATCTCAACTACGCTATGGGGAGGGATCTGCTCTCATCGCCCAAAATCCGCGCGTGGTGTGATGAGCTGCGCTCTGTGCTAGAAGCGATCACGCAGCGACCAAATGCGATGAGTGATTTGGCATTTGTAGAATCCATTTTTACTTATATTTTTACCCAAGCAAACGCCAAGGCAAACACCCAAACAAGCCTAGATCCTACCAATGCCCCTATTTATCAAGCGCATTCTAGTTTAGATTCTAGCCATATCGCACTCCTTGATACTCTGCCGCCTTGTCCGCTTACTACACGCTTGCAGGCAAAGATTCTGGGGATTATAGGGGATTATTTGCGTGTGGAGAGTGCGCTAGAAGAGTTTGGCTATGGGCAGCTTTTGGAGCTGCTTTTCTTGCGCATACAGGAGCTAGGCGTTGATGATGTCTTTGGCGGGAAAGTCCGTGTTATGGGGGTTTTGGAGACTAGGGGGATTGCGTGTGATTATGTGATTATGGTGGATTGCAATAGTAGCTTTCTGCCTAGGATCAAAGAGAGCGATGTGTTTTTAAACACCGCCATTAGAGAAAAGCTACAAATGCCCACTTTGCAAGATAGAGAAAACCTCCAAAAGCATTATTACTACCAGCTTTTTATGCGTGCGCGTAAAGGTGTGTTTGTAACTTTCACGCACAATGAAGAAGCCAGAGAATCTAGCCTACTCAATGAGCTAGAGCTACAAGGTGTGTCTATCACGCGCGATAATGGCGATAATCTCTATGCGCTTTTTGCTGTGAATGAGCCTAAGCCCTATGTAGAAGAAGAGATTGTGGCAAAAGTGGGGGATTTTGTCTTTTCGCCTACAAGCTTGGCGGTATTTGCAGAGTGCAAGCGCAAGTTTTACTGCCGCTATATCGCTAGGCTTAAAGAGCCAGAGCCACTAGAATCCACTTTTGACTCCCTAGCATTGGGCGAGCTTGTGCATAAGGCTCTTGAGCATTCCTATGGTGCGCGCGTGGGTGTGGCGTGTGATAAAGCGTGTATGCAGATGATTGAGCAAGAGTGTCAGGAGTATTTGCGCACGCAGCTTCAGCATACCCAAACGCAAGGCTTTAGCTATGAGCTAATCCGCCAAGATTTGCGCGGGTTTTGGCAGCTAGAAAGGAGACTTGCTGGGAGTGGATTTTTTGTTTTGGCGTGTGAGCAGGGGTTTATCTCAAGTGTTGCGATTGATTCTAAGCAGTATAAAATCACAGGCAAAATCGATCGCATAGATAAGCTAGCAGATGGCAAGTGGCGCGTGATTGACTACAAGCTCTCTAAGCCTAGCAAAGCAAGCAGAGATAAGCACTTATTGCAGCTAGCATTCTACCGCTTGGCGTTAGAGTCTAGCGCGCTTGTCTTTAGTGATACTAGTGCGCTTGCTGGCACAAAGCCCGCACGCATAGAATCTATGGTCTATTATCTCAAAGACGCAAAGCCGCAAAAAGACCGCGCACTTCTCTTATCTCAAGAAGACTTTCACGCCCAAAAGGAGCGCATTATAGAGCTGTTTAAGCAAACAAGTGGCGAAGTGTGCTTTGAAAAGACACAAGATACGACAAGCTGTGTGCATTGTGCGTATGCAGATATGTGCAATCGCTAGAATCTAGATTTGCCATATTTATCAGGCGTATATTATTTTGTGTTATAGTGGCGACTTTTATTTACTTACAAAGGAGAAAGCTATGAAAAGATTAGTAGCATTGGCATTGTTGTGTGGGCTTGTGTCATCAAGCTTTGCGATTGGTATAGGGAAGTTTAAGATCAACCCAGAAGCAGGTGTAAGCTATGGTATGGCTACACCGAGCAAGACAAGCGATCTAGGTGGCTATGCTAGAATCTGGCTTGGTGGCAATGGCTTCACAGTCGCGCCTATGGTGAAGTATAACTATATCTTTGGAGTAGATGAGCAAAAAGGCTTTGCTAATATCCAAGCAGGCGGACTTATGGGGTATAGGATCTTCCGCTTTACGCCATATATCGGGGCGAGCTACTCTGGGTTTAAAGATGCTGGCTATGCAGATACGACCGCGCTAAATTATGGGATTTACTTTGATATTCCTATCTTGCCATTAAGCATTGGTATTGATGCAAGCTGGCAAAAGCCTAAAATCCTTGGCACAGATGTCCGCCAATCACAGCACCAAGTCGCTTTGACTTTAGGACTTATCTTCTAAGATTTATGAAATACTTCGCGCTAAAGATCGCTTATAATGGAGCGAGCTTTAGTGGGTTTGCCCCCCAGCGCACGGCGGGCATACAAAGCGTGAGTGAGACACTAGAATCCACTTTATTAACACTCGATATTGATTCTCCTGTGATTGGCGCAGGGCGCACGGATAAGGGCGTGCATTCTCTAGGTATGGTCGTGCGCATTTGTGCTAAAGACTGCTGGGATAGTGGGCGACTTTGTGAGATTCTAGCCCCAAAGCTCTATCCCCACATCAAGCTTCGCGCAGTATGGGAGGTGGATTCTAGCTTCCACCCGCGATTTAGTGCCCGTGCTAGATCATATCTCTATGTGTTTAGTCCGCATTCTATGCTGCCATTTTTCACACCCTTTATCGCAAGAGAGTCGCTAGGGGATTATCGTGCCTTGCAAGAGTGCTTAAGGCTTTGCGTGGGGGAGCATAATTTCGCGCTTTTTTCAAAGACAGGCTCAAGCCCAAAATCCACCATACGCACCATTTATAGCACGCACCTAAGTCCTAGAATCTATGCAGGGCAGCAGTGCTATGTCGTGCGTATCGTGGGGAATGCCTTTTTGCGTGCGCAGGTGCGACTGCTGCTTGGAGCGTGCCTTGCTGTATCTAAAGGCATCATCACTAAAGATGATTTTCTAGCCCAGCGCGATGCAGTGCGCCGCCACTACTCTATCCCAGCAAGCCCACAGGGGCTATATTTTGGCAAAGTTTGGTATGGCGGGAGATTCTAGGTGATTTTCTATACACATTGTTATTGTGAGTTGGATACAATTTTACGCCATTTTTACAAGGCAAGAAGCAATCATACACATAAGGAATAATAATGATAGACCTAGGCTTAGAGCTACATACAGATACGCTCATCACTTCAAAGACAAACCTAAAAAGTGCCATTACTTACTGCAATCACGACTTCTACACTTATAGTGGCTTTTGCGAAGATGAGGTGCTAGGCAAGCCTCACAACATCGTCCGCCATAGAGATATGCCAAAGGCAGTGTTTAAGCTACTTTGGGAGTATATCAAGCAGGGCAAAGAGGTCTTTGCCTTTGTGAAAAACCGCACCAAAGATAATTCGCACTATTGGGTGTTTGCTAATGTTACGCCATCAATTGATATAAACAAAAACATCGTAGGCTACTACTCTGTGCGCAGGAAGCCAAATCCTCGTGCGCTTGAAAGCATTGAGCCACTCTATCGCGCTATGGTAGAAGCTGAGAGAAATGGCTCCATAGAATCTAGCATAGCGATTTTAGAAGCCGCCTTAGCAGGAAAAGAGTATAATGAATTTATCTTTGAGCTACAAAGGGGTGCGTGATGAATGCAAAAACAATCAATATCGCTCTTATTGCTTTAAGTGTGCTTGGGGTGGGGCTAGGTATCGCGCTAGATTCTATCTGGTATGCGTGTGTCGCGCTTGTGCTTGTGGGCATTGGTGCGGTGCTTGCTCTTGTGCTAGGTCGCAAAGATGAGTATTTGCTCAAATCACTTTTGCAAGTGAGCAAGCAATATGCAGATGGGAAGTTTGAGGGGCGCATAGTGCATATTAGGGGCAATACCCCTGTGGCACACATTTGTGAGAATCTCAATAACCTTATCGATCACTTAGAAGCGTTTTTGCGCGAGGTGCAAACAGCTATCGCCTGCTCGCAAAAGGGCGAGTATTATCGCCACGCTTTGAGTGGTGGGCTTGATGGGACATTTGCCCAAAATATCCAAGGTATCAATCACGCCCTAACACAAATCGAGCAAAACGCCAAAGAGAGTGTGAAAAATGCCCTAAGCAAAAATCTAATGAATCTCAGCCTCTCTCATCAAACCAGAGATTTAAGCGAAATCGCCAATGGGCTAAATCAAGATATATCCTATATGAAAAAAGTGGATTCTAATATCCAAGAAATCAGCAACTCTTCTAAAGAGAGCAAGCAAGACATCATTGTCCTAACGCAGTCAATCAACAATCTTTTAGAATTGATCGAAGCTAACAATAGCTCTGTGGAGAGCTTTGCAGAAAAGTCCAAAGACATTGGCAATGTAGTTGGGATCATTTCAGACATCGCCGATCAAACAAATCTCCTAGCCCTAAATGCCGCTATCGAAGCCGCAAGAGCAGGGGAGCACGGACGGGGCTTTGCCGTGGTGGCAGATGAGGTAAGAAAGCTCGCGGAGAAAACCCAGCAAGCTACAAACCAAATCTCTGTCTCTATCCAAACAATGCAGCAAGAAATGGAGACAATCCAAAGCGGAAGCGAGCGAGTCTCGCAAATCGCGCAAGATTCAGAATCTAAAATCACAGAATTTAACGAAGTGTTTAGCAGGGTTGATGAGAGTAGCTCATCGCTTGATAGTATTTTTGCCAAGCTTGCGGAGGGCTTGATTTTATCCGTGGCAAAGCTTGATCACATTTCTTTCAAGACGCGTGTATATGACTCGCTCAATACCCAAGCCCCAATGGACTTAGACTCTGCCCAGCCTATCTCTAGGCTTATCAATGATGAGAGCGTGGTAGATAGACTATACAAAAACTGCCCGCAAAGTGAGTGCGAGATGATCACAGATAAGATCTTGCACCACGCAAGCGATGCGATCACGCGTATCACAGAGCCTATCACGATCGATTCTTCTAGTGCTATTATCGATAATGTCAAGGCACTTGAAGAGACCTCTGATGAGCTTTTGCACTACTTAGAGAAGCCTAACGCCTAGAATCCACTTTTGCACTAGAATCCACTTTTTGTGATTATGTGTTTTTATGGATCGCCACGACTTCCTAGCGGAAGTCTCGCAATGACGGAAAAGGGCTTTAATGTCAAAAGTGGATTCTGGGGGGGTTGATGAAAGGGGCGATTTTGGGCGTGATTTTGTGGATCGCCCGCTTTGCTAGCGCGTGGCTTACGATGAGAAAATAATTTCGCTCGCAATGATAATGGCGTGCTAGAGATTCTAGTCTTTCTGCCTTTTGGGCGTTTTCTTAGAATCCACTTTTAATCTGTCTCCGCGCCAAAGAGCAGAGTCCCGCGCGATTGGGGCTTGAAGCCTAGGCGTGTCTTTGCACGCGTTGGTATAGCGCAGATATGTGGGGGTCAAGGGATTTGGAAGCGACTAGGGCTTGGATCTGCTCATAGGTGTGGGTGTTGTGGTTAAAGACTACAATGGCGATTTCATCATTTTCTTGTAGGAAGTAGTTTTCGTATTGTGGCATATAGCGCGTAGCTCCCACAGAGATGATGGCTTGCCGCGGATAGTGTGAGCGCGCCAAGATGTCTTGTAGATTTTCTAGCACGCTTAGGTCTTTTTGCGTATTGAGCTTGCAAGCGATCCAATCTGTAAGCGTGCGATAAAAATAGCTATATGAGCAGAGTGTGCTGCACTCGCCATAAGGCTCAAGCTCTGCGCCTTGCTTGCGGATAAATGATGCGAGTGAATACTGCTGGCAGACTCCAGATTTTGTAAAGTTATCAATGCATAGCTTCCTGCCAAGTCCTTTAGAGCCTAGGGAGAAATTTTTCTTTTGGGAGAGTTTGGTGGCGTTTGGGTCGTTGCGCACGGAAGTGTCATTGCACGCCATAAAAAATCTAGGCTCTACGGCTATGACTTTTGATGAATCACCTTCATAAATGATCTCACACTCCAAGGCGACTTCTGGCTCTGCTTGTATGCGCAAAGTAGAATCTTGCGGCAGGATAATAGCTTCATCATTGAAGCAAAATCGCCCCAAAATCCCAGAATCTTGCGGCACATAGAAAGGGAACATTCCCTTAGGGGCATTCTCATCATCACATATAATGCAAGCAAAATCCTTTGCCTCTCCTGCTTGCTCTAGGTGATTGGCAAAGTTCCCAGCTAGCCCCAAGCCAATCATATTCTTTAGCATTTGTGCATTTGCTTGCATAGATGTCCTTTTTGTAAAATTACGCGATTCTAGCCAACTTTATGCAAAAGAGTTATAAATTTACGCAGATTTTACAAGAGAGTATCCAAAACTACACACCAAATGCGCGGGTAGCTAAGGGGATTTGGTCTCTGGCTTTGCCCTTGTGCTAAGCCAGAGCATAGCGATCCCAAGCAATAATGCCAATGATGAAGCATATAAAATCGCAAGCTTAGAGACCATAACAGCCTCTCTGCCGTATTCGAGATTGATATATGCGATATTTGCGACAAAAATCGACATCGTAAAGCCAATCCCCGCAAGTGTGCCTACGGCAAACACTTGTGTGAAGCTAAGTGTAGGGGGCTTTGTGGCGATTTTGAGCTTGACTCCAAGATAGGCAAAGGCAAAAATCCCTAGCGGCTTGCCTACCACAAGCCCCACAACCGTGCCTAAAAATATCGCATCAATATTAAGATTGACACTAGAATCTATCTGCACGCCTGCATTGATGAAGGCAAACAAAGGCACGATGAAATACGAGCAAAGCGGGTGCAAGACACTCTGTAAGCGCAAAAGTGGATTCTGGGCTTGCAAGGAGTAGCGCGAGATAGAGTCTAGAATCTGCACGCGCTTGCTTTGCTCTTGCAAGTCAAATTGTCTTCTAGGGCTATTATCGATAAAAAAGCGCGTGAGACTCTCCCAGATCCCGCGTAGGCTAAATTTGGCGTGCTCTATGCTGGTCTCAAAGAAATTTCTCCCACTTTGCACCATTGTATAAATCCCCTCTAGCTCCTTTTTAAGATTTAGCAAGCAAGTATCAGAGACATTGGATCGCCCCGGGATACAAAATGCCAAAATCACCGCTGCCACAGTGGCATGCACGCCACTATTAAAGACTGCGATCCATAAGCCCACCCCAAGTAGCAAAAAGATCGGGAGCTTGTAGGTGTCCTTGTGGTTGATATACACAAGTAGGGCAAATATCGCCCCTGCCACAAGTAGCCAGCCGATATGCAGAGTGCTTGTATAAAACAGCACGATAACTAAAATCGCCCCCAAATCATCAACAACTGCCAAAGTTACCAAAAACACCTTGCAGCTTAGCGGCACTCTCTTGCCTAGAAACAAAATCGCCCCTAGCGCAAATGCCGTATCTGTGCTCATTGCCACACCAAAGCCATTGGCACTTGGGGTGCCGTGGTTGAAGAAGAGATAAATCCCTATAGGCACGATGATCCCGCCAATGGCAGCAAGCATTGGGAAAATGATCTTTTTAAACCCAGCAAGCTCGCCATAGAGGATCTCGCGCTTCATCTCAAGCCCCATCATTAAGAAAAATAAGCTCATCGCTACATCATTGACAAAATGCTCCATACTCATTCCTGTGTGATAAGGACCCAAAAACGCGCCTAGCTCAAGCTCTTTTAGCGCGAAATACAGCACAGAGAATTTGGAATTTGCCACAAGCATAGCAAACACCACGCAGAAAAACAGCAGCACGCCGCTGAAAGATTCGTGGCTGATAAAGGCATTAAGATTTTGCTTTAAGCGGTCTTTGTTGTAGTCTTTGGATACTTGTGATCTCATTGCAATGCTCGTGTATGGAGTGGTAGCGTTCGGGACTTAGGGCTGGCTAGCGTGATGGCTAGGGCATAATCACAAGGCGCGATTATATACTAAAATCCGCGCTTTGTGGTGGGTTTGTTGTTTTATCTTATTTTTATTAAACACATATTACTATCACACTAAAATAAAAATGATTCTTAGATTCTAGGAAATATGGGAATCTAGCTGACATTTAGCTTGCAAGGGGTTGGGTATGGATTTTCTGCGAGAAAATATTGATTTTATCGTGTTTGCGGTGCTTGGGGCGATGAGCTTTTTTGCCTTGTGGTTTAGTGTTGAGCGGATTATTTTCTATGCGCGTGTTGATGTAGGTGTCTTTGCAAGTCTTGATGCGCTAGAAGAATCTCTTAGCAAAAATCTCACTGCTTTATATATCATCTATTCAAATGCCCCTTATGTCGGGCTGCTTGGGACGGTGTGTGGGATAATGATTACATTTTATGATATGGGTATGAGCGGCGGAATGGATGCTAAGACAATTATGGTGGGGCTTTCACTCGCGCTAAAAGCAACCGCACTTGGGCTGTGCGTGGCTATCCCTACGCTTATGGTTTATAATATTCTCTTGCGCCGTTGTGATGTGCTAAGCAACCGCTACAAAGCGCAAAAATCACAATCCACTGCACAATATAGAAAAGAGAGAAAGGATAGCGATGAAGCCTAGGCGTGCGGAGGGGCTAAATATCGTGCCTTTTATCGATGTGATGCTTGTTTTGCTAGCTATTGTGCTAAGTGTCTCGACATTTATCGCTCAAGGTAAAATCCCCATCAATCTCCCCCAAGCCGACAATGTCGAAAAAAAGGCAGATGATAAGGTCGTGCAGATTCTTATTAACGCGGACAATCATATCTATATCGATGATAAGGAGCTAGATTCTAGTGCGTTGCGCGAGGCGATCAATGCTATTGATAATGCAACGATGATTGAGGTCAAAAGCGACAAAGACGCGAGGTTTGAAAGCTTTGTGCAAATCATTAGTATTATTAAGGACAAAGGGCATGAGAATTTTTCCATCACTGCACAAACACCTTAAAACCCCATCGTTTATAGGCTTTGCAATCTCACTTGGCGTGCATTTGCTTGGTTTGTCGTGGGTTGTGGGGGTGTTTAGCCAAGATACAATCGCTCAAGTAGGGAGCGCACCGATCACAATGAGCCTAGCAAGTATTAACACAAATGCCCCGCAAAAGACCTACTCTAAGCCCACAAAGCCCAAGCACGCACAAAATCAGCACCATAAGCAAAAGCATAAGACAAAGCACCCAATCCCAACTCAAGAGATCCTGCAAGACCAAGAGCAAAGACACGACTCGCCACTAGAATCCAAGCAGACTACGCATAAAGATGGCGAGGAGATACAAGAGAGCGCGTCTAATCAAGACTCCCAAGGCTCTACACAAGAGCTTTTAGCGCATAATGAGGGCATAAGCGATGAGTTTTATGCCAAGGTGCAAGCTGCCATAGCACGCAAGCACGATTATCCACAGCTCGCTAGAATCCGCGGTATGCAAGGCACTGTGGTCGTGGAGTTTTGCCTAAAGCCTGATGGGAGTCTTGAAGGACTGCGGGTCGTGCGTTCCAATACAGGAGATATTTTAAATAAGCAAGCAATACAGACGATCCAAGCAGCGCATAAGTCTTTCCCCAAGCCAAGCAAGATTGTTTTACTAAGTATTCCTATCAATTATGGCTTAATCGATCGCTAATTGACTAGAATCTAGTTTTGAGCGATCGTGTGTGTAGTGAGAAAGCCCTAGAATCTAGCTTGTGCTATGGAGCTTTGATTTGATCTGTGCGGTTGGGGTGGTGATAAAAGTGGATTCTAGGCAGGGGTAAAAGATAGCAAAAGATTGTTGGGAGATGTTGGGCTTGTTAGGCTTCTTCTTCTAGCTCTTTTGGCACTCTTGGCTCTTGGTATTTGTGCAATGACACAATCACACCATTGCTCATATTTTTAAACAGCACGCCATCTTTTGTGCGCCGATAGTAGATGATCTCGCCATTTTTTTGAAATCGCTGCACCAACGCGCCATCTCTCTCGATGACTTTTCCCACTCCACCAAAAATATCGCGCTGGAAAAATATATCATCAAACAAATCCCCATAACTCACCTTGCCGAAAAACTCCTTAGCCACAGGCCACTTGCGTGCGCAGTCCTTTAGAATGCAGATTCTGCGTTTATTGACTTCTAGTGTCCCAATGGTTTTGCCCCCAGCAAAAAGCTCGATAAAAATCTCTTGCTTTTTATTGACAGCAAATGTCGCATAGTCATAGTAGTTAAAAATACGGGATTTTATGTATAGCACGCGCTTGCCGGTAGCCTTTTTGGGCGCGTTTTCTTGCTTTTGTTGATTGTATTGAGAGAGAGCGTCCTTGCTTACGGGTTTGTCAGAAAAGAGATCTAAGACCCCCAAGTTTGCGCAGCCGCCCACAAAGATAGGCAATAGGGCAAGCAGCGCAATGCCACATAGAGATGCAAGAGATTTCACGCTAGTTATCGCCCACCAAGCGCGCGATACCACACGCGACCATCAAGTTTAAGCTCCATTGTTACTTGGCATAATCCAGACTTACAATCGACATTCACGACATCTGCACCACGCACGAGAGCTTGGACTTTGGATTTTACCGTTGAGCTTGTGATCGCCATATTTTCCACTGTGTCTTGACCATTTAATTTCACGCCATACATTTTTTCACCAAGGAGCTTATAGGCATCAATCATTGCTGCGCGTTTGGCTAGGGCTGTTGATTGCGCTGGGGATATGGAGTTTTGCGGTGCGACTCCTGTGCCTGTTACTTGTAGCTCAATCACATTGCTTGGGGTTAGATTTGGATTGTTTTGGATGATAGGCTCACTACCCCCTTTTGATGGAGCGATGTCATCATCTTCTTCTACCATAGGGTTACTGCCAATGATAGGTCCCGGATTTGCCAAGGGTGGATTGATCATTGGGGGATTGACACCACCAAAGCTTGGATTTTCAATGCCTGTTGGGTGAAAATCAGCACTTGGCGGAGTGAGCCCAACACCCTCTTGTGTCCCAACGCACGCGACAAGGCTTAGGGCTGTAATTGTCGCAACTGACATCATCTTGATTCTCTGTGTGATACTTGTCATCAAACATCCTTTTTTTGAAAGTTAGTAAGCATAAAGCAAAATATGTGCCAACTTCGTGGATCTTCCTAATGGATTCTCCATATGGCTATGCTTTTGGGGCATTTGGCATAGGCGTATCTCTATCGATTAGCTTTGTTTTGAGCCAGCGATCGTGTAGGCATTGGCGGCTTTGGGATACAAATGGCGCGACAAATCCAACCACAATCGCACAAGTAAATGCCCACACAAACACACGCACAAAAGCACGCATAAAACCAACTTGCCTATGCGGGGATTGTGTAGATTCTGGTGTGTAGCTTGTATCCACAAGTTGCAAGCATACATAGCGCAGCCCCGGTGTCTGCCCACTTTTAGCGATAAATAGCGCGCAAATGCTTGCATAGGAGACAAAGCATACAAAAATCGCAAGCTGACTATCTCTAAAGCCTTGCGCACCGCCTAGAATCCAATACGCACAATACAAAATAGGTGTATAAATCATAAACATATCAACAAGCAATGCCTTGAGCCTACGGACTAAAAATATCTCTCTAGCTATGGCAGAGAGAGTGTGTGTGCGGACATTTGGCGTATTGACACTTTTATGCTGTTTTTTTATCGTGCGGAAGCGCGGCTTTTTTGATGTAGATTTGCTTAGTGGCGTAGAGCTTGGTGGTGCGGATTTGCTTGGCGATTTGCTTGGCATAGTAGGGCTAATTTCCCCTAGAGCCGGGCTTTATGGCTTTGTGGTTTTGCGCACAAAGTGGGCAGTCTTTGGGATCATACATTGTGAAGATGAAATCCTCTAAGGCAAAGAGCGGGATAGAATCTGGCAGGCGACACTCGGGCTTTTTGCTTGTCTGCTCTCCATTTGCACGCACGCAAAATCCGCGATTAGCAAGCCCAGCATACGCCACTACCTCTGCTCCAAGAAACTCCACACACCGCGCGGATTCTAGTGCAGAGCCGCCTGTGGTGATGATGTCTTCGCATATAATGACCTTTTCGCCCATTCTTACATCAAATCCACGCCGCAGCTGCATTGCCCCATCGACTCGCTCTGTGAAAATAAACCGCACGCCAAGTGCTCGCGCAAGCTCATAGCCTGCTAGAATCCCCCCAAGCGCAGGGGAGCAAATGGTATCTGCTTGTATGCCAGCAGCTATGATTTGTGCTGCTAATGCACAGCCTAGCTGGCTAGCGATTTGTGGATTTTCAAGCACTTTGGCGGATTGGAGATAGTGGGTGGAGTGATTCCCACTGCTTAGGAGAAAATGCCCTTCTAAAAGGGCGTTTGCATCTTTGTAGATTTGTTCGATATTAAGTGCTTGCATTAGATTTTCATAACCTCTTCTTCTTTGTGTTTGACCATTTCATCAATCTTTTTGACAAACTCATCGGTGAGCTTTTGCACATCATCTTGAGCTTTTTTGCTAATGTCTTCGGTGATTTGCTTATCTTTTTCAAGCTTTTTGATGTGGTTGTTGCCATCTTGGCGGATATTGCGCACAGCGATTTTTGCCTTTTCGCCCATAGCCTTTGCCTCTTTGGCGATGTCTTTGCGCTGCTCTTGGGTCATCGGTGGGAAAAATAGCTTGATACATTCGCTATCAGAATTTGGATTGACACCGATATTGGCTTCTTGGATCGCTTTTTCTATATCTTTTAGCAAAGACTTTTCCCACGGCGTGATGACAATGGTGCTTGCATCTTGGGCGATGACAGAGCCTACTTGATTGAGTGGGGTGGGGGTGTCATAATAACTCACACGGATATTATCAAGCACGCTTACAGATACCTTGCCACTGCGCAAGGTGCTAAAATCTTTACGCAAAGATTCTAGGGATTTTTCCATATAGGATTTAGTATGAGTCATAATCTCTTGTGTCATTGTTTGTCCTTTGATGATAGGGTGCTATTGCTCTGGCTGGGTTAGCGTGCCTTGCAAGGGTTGATTAAGCCCAGAGTCTAGTGGCGCATTTAATGGGGCATTAAGCGGTGCGGATTCTACCGATTTAGCTGTGTCAAATACACTCTTTTGCCTTTGGGTGTTAAGCTGATAGCCTAGGAAAATCGTATTTGCTAGAAATAGCAGTGCTAGGATAATGGTAAATTTCGCCAGAAAGCTTGCTGGTCCTTTAGCCCCAAAGAGCGATTCATTACTCCCGCTATATGCCCCAAGCCCAAGCGAGCTTGATTTTTGTAGTAGCACGACACCAACAATGGCAAGTGCTAAGAGAATCTCAATTGTGATAAAAAGCACGCTCATAATAACTCCTGCTTAAGAATGCTTGAAAATTAAAGGCGCAATTCTACCATAAATATACGCAAGTCAAACAATGCCTACAACAAACATTTGCTATAATCGCGCTTTTGTTTATCTCAAATAAGTGTTTATAAAGGATAGTGCAATGCTACACCACACCGCAACTTCGTATAAAACGGGGGGGGGGGGGGCAAAGAATTTAGATTCTAGCTCATCTCCTGTCGCTACTTTTGTATTTTTCGCTTTTTTATGCTGCTATGCGTTTATCGTGTTTTACGATAGTGCCTTTGCTGTGATTGATGACCACACGCTGATACAAACGCTTCTTATAGGGCAAAATATCCCGCTAACTCATCACATTATCCCAGAAATTGGCAGATTTTACCCACTAGATGGGCAGGATCTCAATGTCTTAAGCGCGATTTTTGGTGCTTCTGCTTCTGTGTTTTATGGCTTTAATGCCCTTTGTGTGCTAGTGGTGGGATTGTGCCTTAGCTATGCTATCGCCACGCTTTTGCCCTTCATTGCCCCACACACCAAAGCCCCTAAAACAATCGCCTACATACTCGTGGCTTTGCTTTTGCTCACACCGGCATTTTGTGGCTCGTGGTTTCGGCTTTTTGTGCCTGAACGAATGGAGTTTGTGTTTTTAAGCATTGTGCTTGCAAGCTATGCTTTTGTCGCAAACAATAGGGGCGTGCTAAGTGTGATTGTGCTTATTATAGGTGCGCTTAGTGCGATGATCGCTTGCTTTTATAAAGAAACGGCTTTTATCTTAATTGGTAGCTTTGCTTTCACGCACTTGCTGCTAACTTTTCTCAACAAGCATTCTGTCAATCATCGCGCCTTGCCAAACCGCAAGCTTATGGTCTTTGATGTGCTACTACTATGTGCTTGTGTGGTATGGGTGGTAGCGTATTATGTCTTTGTTATCGCGCAGAAAACTACTAGCGGTAGATATGGCGATACACTGCATAATCCGCTTATAGTCTTTGCTAAAAATCTTTTCACTTACATTATGAATGAGCCGTTTTTGTTCGTGCTTGTGCCGCTGCTATGTTTCTACCGAGTGTTTGTGATTGTGCGCACTTATAGAGCAAGCCCTAAAAGCACGCCATTTATACCAATACTGGATTCTAGTCTTTGTGCGTGTGCGGCATTTATGGGGGCGTATTTGGTGCTTAATATCTCTAGCGCGCATTATCCGCTTCCGGGCTATATTTTTGGGCTTGTGGCATTAAGTGCTATCTCTGCTTTATGGACGCATTTAAGTGGCTTTGTGCGCAAGGTTTTTGCAGTGGTGATCGCGCTTTGTGTGGGGATTTTTGTAAGCAACTCACTTTTTTACTCCGCTCATACAATTGCCCACTACAAAGCCTCTGGGCAAAATCTCCAATCCACTCTAGCATTTTTCTCTAGCCAAAATAAGCCTGTTAGCATAATGCTTGAAGGCGTGGATTGCACATTGATAGAAAAAAGCGAAGTGTGCTATAGCTTTGAAAAATGGCTTGAATATGCTGGAGTCAAAGCGACTATTGTCCCTGATAGAGATATGTATAATCCATTGCGCAAGAGCCTAGAATCCACTTTTGAAAAAGTGGATTCTAGCCAAAGCGACAGCACAAAAGCCGCGCCACAGCCGCAATACCTAATCCTAACGCCTTATAGCAGTAATTTTGTCAATAGTGAGTATATCGCGCATTTAGATTCTACCTACAAGCGCATATACCACGCAGATTTTGGGCTAAATCTTGGCTTTGTAGGCATAAAAACACTGATAAAATATGCCTTAGCAAAAGACTCTAGCAATCTTGTCTTTTCAGGCAATATCTGGAATCTACCTGCGCATTTTTATGTCTATGAGCTACCGCAGAAGTAGCTGATTGGTTTAAGAAAACTTTAGCTATAATCCGCGCTTATTTTGACAAAAAGGAAATGTGATGAAGAACTTCGTAGGTTTTAAGAGTGTGGCTCTAGGCTCACTGCTAGCCCTTAGTGCTGCAAATGCGGTGGATATCAATGTAAGCACTTATGGCAAGCTCGGTGCGCTAGGCTCCATTGACTTTAGCGGCGGCGGCAAGCATTTTGCTGGTGTGTTGGCAAATGCTGGGGCGGATTTCTCGCTGACAAATGGCTTCCGCTGGGGGCTTGGGGCAATTGGTGCTTGGACACCTTATGATAGCGATAGTAAGGCGAAGCCTTATGGGAGTGCTGGCGATGCTTCAGAAGCTTACATTGGGTATAAAAACCGCTTGATTTCTTTCTATGCTGGGCGATTTAAAAACGACTTTATGAAGTTTGATTGGCTACAAGGCAATGTGCAAGGGCTTTCACTGCGCTTTACAACCTATGAAGATAAAATGGTCTATTGGCTTACTTATGCCAACTCCTATCTCTACAATGGCAAGCAGCACAACTATTTGCAAGGTGATAGGATCGCAGGTGATCTCTCAAGCCTAACTGCCTATATGAATGGCACAAGCAAAAACCCTCTTTTTGGCAAAGGTGAGTTAGTCGCTGGGGGTGTGGATTTTACTTATAAGGGCTTTTTGCTTAAGCCTTTCGTGCTTTTCCACAGCGGTGCTGGCACAGCAAACGCACTCTTACTGCAAGGTGGTTTGAAAGCTGGCTATGCCTTTGACTTCAAGGGCTTAGAGGGGACCACAGTGCTACAAGGTATGTTTCAATACTGGGACCGCCCAAAAGACTCTATCTCTGGGCTTGTATGGGGGGATCAGTCATTCCGCTATAAGAAGCAGTTTCTCTTTGGTGCGGGGATCGTGGGTGTGCTAGGTGGAGCAGGAAGCCATATCTACGCGCTTAGTGATTCTTCTAAATTCTATGGTAGAAGCTTTGCTGGCTCAAGTGCCAATATCGCGCCATATTTCGCTAATGGCTCATTCTATGGCTATGTGTTTGGTGGATTTGACTTTAAGTGGGTGCGACTTGATGCGATGGCAGCATTTGGGACATATCAAGAATACTCTCTTATGTCGAATTTCCATGTATGGCAGCAGAAAAATATGGGGCTTGACCTTGGTGTAGGCTACGCGTATATCAAAAATAACATCACAGGCAGCAGCTCAAACTTCAGCGACAATGCACTAAAAGTGTTTGCTAAATTCTCTTACTAATACTTAGGGGCTAGGTGTCAGGCCCCTTTTTTGCGTAACTTTGGAGTGTGGTATGGTTGTTAGTATTTTATGTGGTGGCTCTGGGACTAGGCTTTTTCCACTTTCTCGCGAGCTTTTGCCCAAGCAGTTTGCCCACATTCTCCCCAAAACAGACAAATACGCTACTTCACTTTTTCAAGAGACTTTAGCGCGCAATGTGGCATTGTGCGCAGAGCAGGGCAGAGAGCCAAAGATACAAATCATCACCAATGAATCGCTCTATTTTCTTGCTAAAGATCAAGCCCACGATCTAGGCGTGCAGATTGATCACTTTATCCTAGAATCCTATGGGAAAAACACCGCCCCAGCTCTAGCTATGGCTGCTTTGCATACGCAAAAGCACTATGGAGGCGATGAGATTATCCTAGCACTGCCAAGCGATCATTTAATCGCCAAAGACAATTATCAATCCTGCATAGAGCAGGCTTTAGAGCAAGCTAGACATAATCAAATCGTAACTTTTGGGATCACGCCTACAAGTCCGCACACAGGCTATGGCTATATCCGCGTGGAGCAGGGCAGCGGGCGTGTGCTAGGCTTCTATGAAAAGCCAGAATCCAAAACCGCGCAGAAATATGTGGATTCTGGGGAGTATTTTTGGAATAGCGGTATGTTTTGCTTCAAGGCTAGTGTGCTGCTTGATGGGCTAAAACACCACGCTAATGACATCTACACTCTTTGTGAAGAGATCTTTGCCCAAAGTCAAAGCCAAATAATCGATGAGCAAGAATGCGTGCGGCTAGACAGGGAGCTAAGTCAAGGGCTTAGGGAAGAGAGTATTGATTATGCCCTAATGGAAAAGGCAGATAATATTGCTTGTATCACAAGCCAGCTGCGCTGGAGTGATGTGGGGAGCTTTGAATCCTTGAGTGAAGAATACCCAAAAGATGCGCAAAACAACGCCACAAATACCCACTTCATCGCCAAGGATTCTAGGAATAACTTTATCTTATCTTCTCGACCTGTTGTAGGCGTAGGCGTGGAGGATATGATAATTGTCGATAGTGATGATTGCTTGCTTGTTAGCAAGATGGGCGAGTCGGCGCGTATTAAAGAGGTGCTGCCGCATTTGCGTGAATCTTACCCCGAGCTTGCACGCACACATCGCACGACCTATCGCCCGTGGGGGAGCTACACGATCTTGCTAGAATCTAGTTTTTATAAAATCAAGCAAATCATCGTCAAGCCAAAATCTCGCCTAAGCTTGCAGAAGCATTTTCATCGCAATGAGCATTGGATCATTGTCAATGGCAGCGCAGTGGTGCAGCTAGGGGATAAAGAGATATTTTTACAAACTAATCAATCCACCTATATTCCTATGGGGCAGCCCCACAGGCTAGAAAACCCCGGGAAAATCCCCCTTGTGGTGATTGAGGTGCAAATGGGTGAATACCTTGGCGAAGATGACATCGTGCGCCTAGCAGATGACTATGCTCGCAAATAACTAACCCCCCAAAGGACCCCTATGCTCTTTAACTCCTATCTTTTTATCTTTTGCTTTTTGCCCATAGTGTGGGCTATCTTTCATCTCCTTAAAGCCCTTAGTATCACACAAAACTCTAGCGTGTATATGACCCTTGCTAAAGGCTTCTTAGTGCTAGCAAGCTTGTTTTTCTACGCCTATTGGAAGCTTATCTATCTGCCTATACTACTAGGCTCAATGCTTGTGAATTATGGTGTGGTTAGGGGGATTTTGCGTGGTAGAAACGGGGGGGGGGGGGGAACTTAGGCGCGTAGGCTTTTTGCGGAGGGATTCGGCTTGTAGCGATAAATCACCGATTCTGCGGCGTGGGCTTGCTCATTATCGCCTAGATAAATCCCTTCGCCCACGCCTTGAAAGCGGCGATTTCTCATCTACAATCCTAGAATCCAAAAGCGGCACTGAAATTACAAATCCAACCGCGAGCGACTTTGCACCACAAAACTCACAAAACGCCGATTCTAGCTCAAAAATCTTAGAATCCAAAAGCGGCACTGAAACACAAATCACAAAAACCACTCAACCCCTAGAATCCACTTTTTCACAAAGCCACGATTCTAGCCCACAAGCCAAATCATTTACAACACAAAATGTGTTTTACAATAAGCTCTCTGCCAAAGCCCTTTTAATCCTTGGCATTGCCTTCAATCTCTGCTTGCTAGGTATCTTTAAATACACTGATTTTTTCTTAGAGAATTTCAATCTTTTTACCAAGCTTTTAGCTTTAGACTTTGCTATCCCGCTGCCGCATATTCTCCTGCCCTTAGCCTTATCGTTTGTAACATTCCAGCAAATCGCTTTTCTTGTGGATTGTTATAAGCAAGCCACAGAGAGAGAATCAGCCCCAGAATCCAGCAATCCAACACAAGAAATCCCATATACGAATTTTTTGGATTACTGCTTGTTTATCACTTTCTTCCCTCAGCTAATTGCCGGACCGATTGTGCATCATAAAGAGATGATGCCGCAGTTTCACGCAATGGGCAGGAGGGCTTTGATCTTGGGCGAGCATTCCACAAAAAGCTCCCATAGCCCCACCGCAATTCCTAAAATCCTTGAAGAAAAACAAGCCGAGTGTGAAAAATCGCCCTTCTTGTCATTGCGAGCCGACTTGTCGGCGCGGCAATCCACACAAACACAGACACAAAACCTAGAATCCACTTTTGATAAAACGCAAATGGATTGCCACGCAACCGCTGCCGCGCTTGCTCGCAATGACAGAAATAACGCCACTTTTGGAAAAGTGGATTCTAACCTTGAAGCTGAAAATGTAAAAAACACCGCACAGGATTCTAGGATTTGCTATGAGAAATCTTTGCTTTGCGAGCCGCGCAAGGAGATAAGACTTGAGTGTCTATCGCGTGAGCTAGGCGATGCAATCAAAGATTTATCGCGCAAAACAAGCGAAGCGGTGCAAGGCGAAGCCGAAGCAGGTTTCTTTAGTAAAGCCGAATCCTCCAAAAAAACTGAATCGCTCCAAATGCAAAAGCCAACGCCTAGTATTATAAATTGGGAATACATCGCCAAAGGTCTCTTCATCTTCTCCATCGGTCTTTTTAAAAAAGTAGTCATCGCCGATAGCTTTGCCAAATGGGCAAATGCTGGATTTAGCGCGGTAGAAAATGGAGCTGTTTTAAATTGCTTAGAATCGTGGGCGACAAGCTTAAGCTATACCTTTGAGCTTTACTTTGATTTTAGCGGGTATTGCGATATGGCAATAGGGCTGGGGCTGCTTTTTGGGATCATTTTGCCTATCAATTTTAGCTCACCTTATAAGGCATTAAATATCGCGGAGTTTTGGAGAAAGTGGCATATCACTTTAGGGAGATTTTTGAAAGAGTATCTCTATATCCCACTAGGGGGCAATCAAAATATTAAACGCGTTGTCTCTTTGACTCAAAATGGCGATTACAGCGGCGATTCTGCACTCATTAGCATTCAAGGTAAATCCCTTGAATCGCCTTGTAAAGCCCCATTTTTAGCTCAAAGATACTGCCGCGAGCCTGCACCACAGAAAAAAGAATCGTGGCTTAATAATCTGCTTACATTAAGAAATCTGTTTATCGTGGCGTTTTTAAGCGGAGTGTGGCACGGAGCTGGGTGGGGGTTTGTGATATGGGGGAGCTTGCACGGGCTAGCAATGGTAGTGCATAGGGGTTATATGCTTTTGTATAAAAAGCTGGATTCTAGGGTGGTATATGCTCGCTTTATGCAAAGCAAAGCCTATATCCTTCTGTGCTGGCTGCTTACTTTTAATTTTGTCAATATCGCTTGGGTGTTTTTTAGAGCTGAAAATGTGCAAGGAGCAATCAACCTGCTTAAAGGAATGTTTGGTGGAGAGGTGGTGCTACCCAAAAGCCTAGAATCTAGACTTGGGGTTTTGCGCGATTGGGGGGTGGATTTTAGTGTGCTGTGGATTGAAAATGTCGTGAAATTTGAAAGCTCTATTTTTATGGCTATTTTCCTTGTCGCTGGCTTTGTTGTTACATTATTTTTACGCAATAGTTATGCCATCACCACAAATCTTACGATGAGATTCTACAACACCACGATTTGCGCACTTTTGCTCACTATTTCTTTGTTTTACATAGGTGGCAATGCGTATAGTGCGTTTTTATACTTTAATTTCTAGGAGTTTGTATGTCGCATAGAGTTTTTGCTGCTTTAGTGTTTGTCCAGATGATCGTGTGTGCGGCGGCTCTTTTGTGCTTGCTGTATGTGTATGATCCTTTGCAGCTCTATCACAAACCATATTTCCGCGATATAGCCTTCACAGATGATACACGAGTGCAAAACAAAGGCATCATCACACATTATGACTTTAGCCACTATATCCTAGGCTCTTGTATGCTGCAAAACAATCTAGCAAGTGAAGTTGAGCAAAATCTCGGTGGCAAATGGGTCAATATTTCTATGGCGGGAAGCTCCTTTGATACAAGGGCGGTGATCTTGCGCTATTTGCTAGAGCATAAGAAGCCAAAGCATATTGTGTATTCTCTAGATGATTTTTCTCTCATATCTCCACGCCCTAGCAAGACAGATTCTTTTGATTATCTCTATGATAGCAATCCTTATGATGATATAAAGATCTATATGAATAACAAATTTCTTCTTTGCGCGCTTAGCTTCTCTAGTGCTAGAATCTGCACAGGGGGTAAAGGATCTTAATATGCTTCTGCCGTGGGCTTTGGTCAATGAAAGTGGGGTAACTGATCTTTTTGGTGGGTTTGATAATTGGATAGCACACGAAAATGATAGAGTGGCATCGATGATGGAGAGTCTAAGGAGCTTTGATTTTGCGCCTTTTGTAAAGATTGATAATACCTCTAGCACTGATGCCAAAGAGACTAGAATCTATCTGCAAACTTATCTGCTATCCTTTATCAAAGATCACCCAGATACGCATTTTTCTCTCATTATTCCGCCTTACTCACTTCTGCATTGGCGGATACACGGAGGCGATAAGCTTGCTAAATGGCAAGAGTCTATCACCTATCTTGTGCAAGCAACAGAGCATTTGCCCAATGTCAGTATTTATGGTTTTGATGATTTGCCTTATAGTGCGCAAATTGCCAACTATATGGACCCAGAGCATTATAATATCGATATGAATAGAATTTTTATCCAAGCCTTGCGCAATTCTACGCATATCATCAATCAAGCTAATCTCTCTACTTATTTGCAAACAATGGAGAGCAAAATCGCGCACTATGATGTTACACCCTTTGTCACTATGCTAAAACAATAGTTTTGTAAAAATAGTTTTATAATGGAATAGAGATTGACTATAATTGTGCTTTATCTTTTTGTAAAGGATGTGGTATGGAGTTTTTGGAGTTACTCTTGGTGTTTGTCGCAGTGGTGTTGCTCATCAAAAAGCCGCAAAAAGAGCAGCTTGCTTTTAGGCTTGTGATCGCTTCGTGGGCAATTATGGCGTTTATGTTTATTGGGCATAAATCCGGCGCATTTTTGACAATTATGAATCTTTAGGAGGGTGTTATGGAAGAAAAAGAAATTGTAAAAGCAAAAAATTTTTACACACTTATGTGCTGGGCGGGGTTTTTGATTATCCTGCTACCTGTGGGGATTGCAAATTTTGTCTTTGGGTATATGCTTGGTGATAGTCCTTGCACGCTGTGCTGGGCGCAGAGAGAGTCGATGATTTTTATCGGTGTGATAGCCTTTTTTATCGTGCGCTATGGTATCAAGGGCAAATACATCGCTTGGCTGCTCATTATGGCGGCATTTGGCTTGTATCAAAGCTTTGCTCATTATGGTAATCACGCGCATAGGGATTTGGATCAAGGCTTTAGCTTGCAGGTATTTGGGGTGCATACATATTTCTGGGCAGAAGTGGTGTTCTGGGCGGTGGTTGTGCTGCTTGGAGTGATGTTTTATCTCGCGCCTAGGTTTGGGGCATTTGAGCAAGAGATGGGAGAGCAGAAAGTCCGCAGGCTTGGAGGCTTTGCTATGGGGGCGTTTGTCATTAGTGCGGTGGTGATTGCTTCTAATGTCTTTCAAGCATTTGTTGCCACGGGAGTGCCACCATTTAGCGGGCAGAGCGATCCTGTGCGCTTCTCACTAAATCCAAAATATATCATTTGGTCAAGTGAAGGCACAACAAAGATCTATAAAGATTTTTCTTTTTTGGGTAAGCGTGATGTCAAGGCACCTGATTATGCGTTTGCACCTAATGAAAAAAAGCTTGGCATTACATTTGATAATGAGAGTGCAAACTCGCCATTTGCTCACATTGATAAAGTGCTACATATACAATCTATGCAAGAGCTGCCCATTACGCAGCCTTTAAACTCACTTGCATATATCAATGGCGAGTTTGTCGGTAGCTCTAAATTTGAGGTGATGTTTATGGATAGTGCGTATCGCATTACAGATAGCTTTGAAATCGACCCATTTTTCTCTGCTACTATTGATCCAATCATCGGCGTGATCCCCTATCTCAACGGCAAATATATCCTTATGGGATCAAATAAAACTTATTTGCGATTTGGGAAAAATGATAAAGCAGATGAAGCCTTGCAGTTTGCGGATTTTGTGCGCGGTGGCGATAGATTTGAAGGGCAGGGTGAGGGGCTTGGGCGAGGTAGGATTGATACTGTGCGCTCTAAGTTCCACCACACCGGAAGCATTACGGCAGATTCTAGGTATTTCTATATGGCTACACTGCCTAATAATCTTGACAAAAAGAGCTTTGTCATCAGTAAATATGCCCTTAGCGATAGAATCCTATCTGGTGAATTTACACCAAAAGCACAGCTAAAGGACAATCGCAACCTAGGCGAGCTGTATGTTACTGCACTGGCAATGCACAATGGCAATATCTTTGCCCTTAGTAAAAATTACAATGTCATTGTAGAGATAAATCTCGTAAGCGAAGAGGTAGTGCGGGTGTTGGGCTTCCCTAGTGAGATTAGCAATGCTCGTGCTTTGATGGTGGATTCTGGAATGGTGAGTATCCTGTCTTATCACAATGGCAAAAATATCATCTATCGCTTGCAGTAGATCTAACTTGCCTATGCGTTGTGTTTAGGTGTGCTATGGCGCGCCTAGGTGGATTGTGTATTGTGGATAATGCTAATCTATGCTACAATCGCGCGTTTATTGGAGATTTGGATATTTGTGTGTAGGATTTTTTGATGATTGAATGGATGCAAAAGCATAAAAAATGGCTTGTGGTTACAATTTGGATTAGTGCGATAGCGTTTATTGGTGCTGGTGGCTTTGCTTGGGGGGTATATGATTATTCTTTATCTGGGAATTCTGTCGCTAAAGTGGGGCAGATAAGCATTAGCAAAGCAGAGTTTGCCCAAGCATATCAAAACGAATTTGATCGGCGCAATTATCAGCAAGGCGGCACGCTAGATGAAGCGCAAGCTAAGGAAATGGGGCTTGATGAGCAAGTGCTAAGAGGTCTTATCTCTAATGCGCTTATCCGCAACTACGCGTTAGATCTGGGCTTGCGTGTAAGTGATGAAGAGATCGCTAGAGAGATTAGCACGGGGAGAGAGTATGAAGCTTTGCGCACAGATGGGGTGTTTGATCTCAAGAAGTATGATCAGTTTATCGCTTCTAATGGGATAAGCAAGCAGTATTTTGAAGAGCAAGTGCAGCAGCAGCTTCTCACACAAAAGATCTTATCACTCATATTTCCGCAAATTATCACGCAAGCTCCGCTGCCTATAACGCCCCTTGAGCGAGAGTCTTTGAGCTTTGGTTTTGCACTGCAAGATGTTGTAGAGCTTAGTGTGATCAAGGGGGCTAGCATAGCCATTGCGCCGACACAAGATGAGCTTAAAAGCTATTGGGAAGAACATAAGGATAGCTACCAAACTCCAGCAAGCTATCAAGTCCAGATGATTGTCGTGCCGACAAAGGATCAAACATATCAAGATGATGAGCTGCAAAAATTCTATGAGCAAAATTACATTACTCAAGAGAGCAAGGAGATCCCAGAATCCATAAAAGATCAAGTGGTTTTAGCCTTTCAGCAGCAAAAGGCTCGTGTAGAGGCACTTAAAGAGTATTCTAAACTTCAAAAATCAGAGCAGACACACGCCAAAGTGCAGGTGATCACGCAAGATTCTACCGAGTATAGCCAAGAGATTCTTCAGGCACTAGAATCTAGCGCAAAAGGCACGACACTTAAGCCTATGCCTTTTGGCGATGATTTTATCACTTTAAAGATTGTGGAGAAAAATGCTCCAAAGTCTCGCGGCTTTGATGAGGTGCGCATACAAATCCAAGAAGAATACATTAAAAGCGAGAGATTAAAGCAGCTTCATAAGCTAGCGACTGCTCGGCTTGAGACTTTTAATGGGCAGAAGATTATCGCGCGATTTCCTACGCAAGCAGAGATTTCTACACAGAGATATACGCTAGGTGGGCTTGATTTTTACACATCTATGGGCTTGTTGCAGCATATCTTTGATAGCCACAAAAGCACAAATTATGCTATAATGGGCGAAAACGCATTTTTGTTTAGGATTGTTTCGCAGTCGGTGTCGCCTATGGATTCTAAAGATAGCTATATAGATGCTTTAGTCAATCAGGTGAAAATGGAGTTAATGACAAGGGTTGTGTTTGATTTCTTAGAGCAACGCTACAAGATAAAGAAGTTTATTTAGGGTTAGGAGGAAAGTTTGGATCAAACGATTTTGGGTATCGATATAGGCTCTAGCAAAATCTGTGTCGTGATTGCTAATGTGGTTGATGGTGTGCCGCATATCATCGGTGTGGGCAGGTATCAATCGCAAGGGCTTACAAAGGGCGTGGTTACCAATATCGATAGTGCGAGCAAGGCTATTAAAGCTGCAGTCGCAGAGGCAAAGAGAGAGGCTAAGGGGGCGGAGTCTATAAACAAAGCGATTGTTTCTATATCTGGGGCATATACTAAAAGCAAGGCGAGCTCTGGAGTATATAATGTCCAAGGAGATGAAATTACCATTAGGGAGATAGGTCAGGCGTTGAATAATGCTGTTTATAATGCATCGGTCCCTGAGGATTTTGATGTGATCCATGTGCTTCCCTATAAGTTTCGACTTGATGATCAGGATCATATAGAAGACCCTATGGGTATGGTGGGGCGTAGATTAGAGGTATTTACACATATTGTTACAGCCCAACGCTCAAGCTTAGAGAATCTGCGTAGGACGATCCAGCTTGCTGGTGTGGAGATACAAAATATCGTGCTTGCTTCGTATGCTTCTTCGATTGCAGTGCTTAGTGATGATGAGAAGAATCTAGGCGTGGCGTGTATTGATATTGGCGGAAGCACTTGTGAGATTATGATCCACGATGGCAATGCTATGCGATATAACACTTTTTTTGGTGTTGGATCGCATCATATTACAAAAGATCTGTCCCTAACGCTTAATACCAACCCTTCTGCCGCTGAAGAAGTGAAGATCCGCTATGGGGATTTGAGTATGGGGGGCGATGATGATTCTAGTCAGATGGATGAAAAGCTTATAGAAGTGCCATCATTTGGGGATAATGGCGTGCATTTTGTGAAATTACCTAAAGTGCAAGATGTGATTAGGGCGCGTGTTTTGGAGACTTTTAATGTGCTTGCCCGCTATATTGATCAAAGTGGGCTTAAAGATAGGCTTGGCGCAGGGATTGTTCTAACAGGTGGAATGATGAATATGCAGGGTATCCGCGATATTGCGAAAATGTTTTTTCATAATATGCCTGTAAGGATTTCAAAAACTATCGAGATGCCCGGGCTGTATGATGAGCTGCGAGATCCTTCGTATTCAACGGTGCTTGGGCTTGTGTGGTATGGGGCAGGAAAATGCGCAAACTATGAACGAGACTCTATGCAGAAAATCTGCCATAAAGAGACAAAAAGCCAAGAAGCTTTGCCATCATTTTCGCACTCGCTCCCACATACGCCAAATCGAGATTATCAAAATATTTTAGATACAGATTTGTCAAATCTCAAGGAAGATCTCACACAAGGAGTAAGAAACCAGATGAGTGCATCAAGGGTGGATCATAAGAGCGAGTCTCCTCTTGACAAACTAAAGCAGATTTTCACAAAAACTGCAGAGAAATTATTTTAGAAAGGAAATGCGATGCAAGATACTCACATAGAAGTTCAAGAAATACGACAGGTAAAGGGAGCTAGGATTGTTGTGATTGGTGTTGGTGGTGGTGGCTCAAATATGGTAGCGCATCTTCACGCCAACAATCAGCACCAAGCTCTTACGCTTATTGTGGCAAATACTGACTATCAGCATCTTAGTGTGAGTCCCGTGCCAAATAAAATCCAGCTAGGCGAGCGACTCACAAGTGGCTTGGGTGCTGGGGCAGATGATGAAGTAGGCAAGAAAGCCGCACTAGAGAGTGCTGATGAGATTAAGCAGTATCTTAGTGGCGCGGATATGGTGATTGTATGTGTTGGTCTTGGTGGTGGGACAGGCACGGGGGCGGCTCCTGTGGTGGCGCAGATCGCTAAGGATTTGGGTGCATTGACTGTTGCTGTTGCGACTAAACCATTTACTATGGAAGGTGGCAGGCGTGTAAAAACTGCGCAAAGAGGATTTGAGGAGCTTAATAAAATCACTGATTCTATCATCATTGTCCCAAATGATAAAGTTTTGTCTATTATTGGTAAAAACACTGGACTACGGGAGAGTTTTCGCCATATTGATGATGTGTTGGCTCGTGCGGCTAGGGGTATATCAAGTGTGATTTTAGAGTATGGTGCCGGTGATATAAATGTGGATTTTGCCGATTTGACTAAGGCTATGCAGCATAAGGGCTTGGCACTTATGGGTATAGGTGAAGGATCTGGAGAAAATGCTTGTATCGATGCCTTGCGCAATGCTGTGGAATCTCCACTTTTTGACAATCTCTCTATCAGTGGGGCTAAGGGCGTGGTGCTAAATTTTGAAATGCATCCTGATTATCCTATGGTGCAAATAACAGAAGCATTGAATTATATCAGTGAAGTTGCTGACACTGATGATGGGGATATTATTTGGGGGACAAATACTAGCGAAAGCAATCCAATGGATTTTATGCGTGTAACAGTCATTGCCACAGGATTTGAGAAAAATATCATTACTCCAAATCAAGCGCAACAAGAGATCAAGCAGCCAGCCCCTAAGCCAAAGCAAGATTCTTTGATCGATATGGGTGAGCTTTTGCGCGCTAGTGGAGATGAAAATGTGGATTATGAGCAGCCAGCCATAACTCGAGCCAAAAAAGATTAGAAAAAGACTAGCACAAGATAACTGCCTAAAAGCTTTGATTCTTCACTAGATTTCCGCTAGATCTCACTCTAGTGGGATTTGGATTCTATGGTGCTTTGGGATCTTTTTATGTGTGAGCCTTTCATTGTGCGCATAGCATTTGCTAGGGCAAGTAGGGCTACTCCCACATCGCCAAAGACCGCTTCCCAGATACTTGCCACCCCCAAAATCCCTAAAATGATAAATAATCCCTTTATCCCAAGTGCCATTATGATATTTTCATAAATGATTATTTTTGTCTTTTTGGCGATTTTGATAGCTTGCAAGAGAGAATCTAGCGAGTTATTTAGCACGATCATATCAGCCTTTTGCCGTGAGAGATCGCTCCCCCCACCCATAGCGATCCCCACATCAGCAAGGGCTAGTGTGGGGGCATCATTGATCCCATCGCCCACAAAGCCGACCTTGCCTTTTTGTTCTGCTTTTAGCTTTTCAAAATACGCTGCTTTATCTTGTGGAAGTAGCTGGCTGTGATAAGCGATACCAAGCTGCTCTCCTACGATTTTGCAAGGATACTCGCCATCGCCACTTAGCATAATAGGCGTGATGTGCAGCTGCTTTAGCTCATCTATCACGCGTTTAGATTCTACCTTAAGCGTATCGGCGATGATGATATAGCCTAGATAGTCCTTATCTACGCTGATATGCACGATTGTGCCATCAATATCGCAATGGTTATGCGGGATAGAAAATTTATGCAAGATTTTGTCATTACCAGCGATAATCTCCCTATGATCGCATACAGCACGCACGCCAAGCCCGGAGAATTCTTCAAACTCGCTGATATGATGCGTGTGGGCTAAATCCATATAGGCTTGCTTGATAGATTGGGCTATGGGGTGAGTGGATAGGTCTTGCGCACAAGCAGCAAAGCCTAGAATCCGCTCTTTGCTTACGCCATTTTCTGGGACAATATCCACTACCTTAAAGCTACCTTCTGTAAGCGTGCCTGTCTTGTCAAAGCCTAGCATACTAAGCTGACTTAGGGCTTCTAGGTAGCTTGAGCCTTTTAGCAAGACACCTACCTTAGAGCTTGCCACAATCCCCCCAAAATACCCAAGCGGCACAGAGATCACAAGCGCGCAAGGGCAGCTTACCATAAGCACTACAATTGCGCGATACACCCAATCATAAAGATTTGCACTATATCCACCGCTTGCAAAAAGTGGTGGCACAAGAGCAATGCACAAAGCGGCAAAAAACACAATAGGTGTGTAATATCTCGCAAAAGAGGTGATAAAGCTCTCTGTCTTTGCCTTTTTTGCCGTGGCATTTTCGATAAGCTCGGTGATTTTAGCGATCTGGCTTGTCGCATAAGGGCGGATCGCACGCATTGTCGCTGGGCTACTTAGCGTGATAGATCCTGCTAGGATCTGTGTATTTTGTGTGATTGTAAGCGGTAGAGACTCTCCGCTAATGGCACTTGTATCAAAGCTAGCTATCTCATCAAGTAGCACGCAATCCACCGGCACGACTTCTCCAGCTAGCACGATGATTTCATCGCCCACTACAAGATCTTTAGCTGCGATGTCAATAGTTTTTCCATTGTGGATTTTATGGGCTTGTGGTGGGGTGAGATTGGCTAGGGCATTGATAGAGTCCATACCCTTGCGCAAGCTTGCATTTTGCAAATACTCCCCTACGGAAAAAAATAGCATAATCCCGACTGCCTCTTCACTCGCGCCGATGATAAATGCCGCGATTGATGCCACGATCATCAGCACATTTTCATCAAAAAACTCCTTGCGCTTGGCATTGGCATAGGCGCGTTTGAATACTTCTTTGCCTGCGATCACATAGAGCGCGATATGTAGCAGTGATAGTGCGCTGCTAAGTGATTCAGCGCGTGTTTGCAGGAGATATTCTAGGGCAAGAGAGCTAAGGAATATGATGATTAGCCCTAGTAGTAATGCTAGCTCTTTGGTCCAAATTTTGCGCTTAGGCTGCCTGTCTTCTTGGCGCGATATGCGCACTTGTGGCTCTACTTGCGCGATGATGTCTTGGAGCTTTTGCATATTGGCACAATCAGTTAGTAGCGTGCTTGTGGCGAAGTTGATCTGTGCGTGTGCTATGCCTTGGCTCTTGTGCAAAGTGGATTCTAGTTTAGCCGCGCAATTTGGGCAGTCAAGATTGTCTAAATGAAATTGTTGCATAGATGATACCTAGATGTGATTTAGCGAAGTGTAGCGCGTAAAGGTAATGTTTGCGTAAGGCTGGCTTAGTATAAGCCGAGTTCTGTCAAGGGTGGCTATTTATCTGGGATATATTTCACAATATACCTCAAGCAAAGAGCAAAGATTAAGACATTTACCACGCTCTTTTTGCTACGGATTGGGTTTGCATAGCGAGTCTAATTACTTAGAATCCGGTGGGCTCTTACCCCACCTTTTCACCCTTACCAAAAGTGGATTCTAGGGACTAGAATCCACTTTTGGCGGTTCTTTTCTGTTGCACTTTCCCTTAGGTCGCCCTAGCCATTTGTTAAATGGAATCCTGTCTTTGTAGCTCGGACTTTCCTCTCTCTAAGGCTAGAGAGCAGCCACCACCAAACCAGCCTATTGCATTATAGCAAATCCACAATATGCTTGATATATCTCCTTGTTAAGCATATCAATTTGTGAAATTAGAATCTAGAATCCACATTTATCATAGCTGGCAAATGCGCTACAATACTCACAAAGATATAGGAGATTGTATGCGAGTATGTTTGGGGCTGTTGTGTGCTATTAGCGTGTGCTTTGGTGTGAATGTGCCTAAAGATGATCCCATAGATAGCGTAGCCTTAGAGTCTAAGGGGCAAGTAGCCCCAGAGCAGCTCATTATCATTACGCACAAAAGCCCCACGCGATCGATGTTTGATCTGCGTGCTTCCTTGGGCTTTGACTCCTATCTTGATAACTTAGAGGGCGAGAATGCGCTTTGGGCTACGCGCACACTCTATGCTCTGCGACTTAGCCCAGAGATAGGAGTTGGGATCAATGCCAAGCACGCGGTGATGTTTGGGGGCTTTGTGCTGCAAAATATGGGCGCAGCTACTTTCCCTACAAAGGCACATATCAGCGCGTATTATGCTTACAGGGATCAGGATTTTAGCGCATTTATGGGGATTTTCCCGCGTAAAAATTTGATCGGCACTTATCCGCTTAGCTTTTTTCGTCCGGATTTTTTGTTTTTCTCGCCAAATATCAATGGGCTAGCCCTAAGCGCACACACAAAAGGCGTGGTGCTGGCGTTAAATGGGGAGTTTGTGTTTGATTGGTATGGAGGGGATTTAAGCAAGCGGTATGATGAGTTTTACGCCCTAGCACACGCATCCATTGCAGCCTTTAGTGCTGTGAGCTTGCGTGCAAATGTGGCACTCTATCACATCAAAAATGAAGAGCTACTTAGTGCTGATGGGAGTAAAAATCCAGCCAATCCACTCCTGCCTAATACGCAGCTTTTAGACAAGATTTTGTATGAAGTGGCTTTGGGGGTGGATTTTGCTAAGATCGTGCAAAAAGAGAGCTTGCAAAAAGCCGAGATAGCTCTAGCAGCTTTGGGGAGCTTAGAGCGCAAGAGACAGGCTAGCGGACTTGGGGATTTCTACAATGGCAGTGGAGGAGAGCTTCGGGCAAGATTGCAGTATAAGGGCTTTGGGCTAGAAGAGAGCTACTACTTTGGCAAGCCACAAATGCAGTATTTCGCGGAGTATGGGGAGAGCGTGTATAATGGGCTGCCCTTTTACCACGCGCGATCATTGAATCGTATCAATGCCTACTATGAGTATAGAAATGATTTTTTGCGGCTTAATGTGGGGTTTGCATTTTATCACTTTGATAGGCAATTCGCGCTATCTCAAATGCTCACTCTCACGCTAGATACGCAAAAGATTTTTACAAGCAAGCCTAGAATCTAGTGTGGATTCTTATTGCGCTGTTTAAACAAATTTGGCATATTTAGCTTTCAATTTCTTAAGAAAGGACATAGTAATGGAAAAGGTTGGAATTTTTTATGGTAGCGATGGCGGTAATTCAAAAAACGCAGCAGAGCAAGTCGCAGCAGAGCTTGGCAATGCAGAGCTTATCGATGTAGCAAGTGCGAGCAAAGATCAGCTTGCATCATTTAAGAATCTTATCCTTGTTACACCTACTTATGGTAGTGGTGATTTGCAAACTGATTGGGAAGACTTCTTAGATTCTCTAAGTGGCGGTGATTTTGCCGGAAAAGTTGTAGGGCTTGTAGGGCTTGGTGATCAAGACACTTACTCTGATACATTCTGTGATGGGATCTCTCATATCTACAACAAAGCAAAAGATAGTGCTACAATCGTAGGGCAAACTGCAACAGATGGATATGAATTCTCTGATTCTCAATCTGTTGTTGATGGCAAGTTTGTGGGCTTGGCTCTTGATGAAGATAATCAAGATGACAAAACAGCTGAGAGAATCAAAGCGTGGGTTGCTGATATTAAAGGTAAGCTTGCATAGATTCTTACAGGGCGCAAGCCCTGCTTCTTTCTTTTATTTCTCTATATTCTAATCTTTTTTCTAGTGTATAATTTAGCCTACTAATCTTATTGCTACAAGGTGTATTATGAGAAAACATCGCCACTCTCCTATACATCATAGGTTTTTAAAGAGTCTTGTGTTTTGGGTGTTGCTTGGGCTTGTGCTTGGCGTGGTATTTGGGATCATCGGGAATTTACACCATAGCCACCCAAATGCTGTGGTAACATTTTTCTATCACTTCTGTATAGAGTCTAAATCCTACACCTTTGACCCGTTTATCAAAGGGCTAAAGCTTCTTATGGGTCCTATTATATTTTTGACCATTATTACAGGGATCATCCGCCTTGAAGACTTGAAGACACTAGGTGGGCTTGGGCTAAAGACACTTATTTATTTTGAAGTTGTTAGCACATTTGCGCTTGTGATTGGCGTGGTGTTTGGCGAGGTGCTAAAGCCAGGACACGGAATGCACCTTGATGTAGCCAGCCTTGATGCCCAGAGTGTAGAGGGCTATATCGCTCAAGGTGCGAGCAATCAAGCCCAGAGTGTAGGTGAAGAAATCTATCACATTCTATTAAGCGCGATTCCACACGACCCTATCACGCCATTTGTCGAGGGGAAGACATTGCAGGTGCTAGTAATGGCATTGATCGTGGCTATCTTGCTCTCTTTTGCAGCACCTAGCTTTAAAGAAAAATGCTTGAAATATTTTGAGAGTATGCAAGAGACATTTTTCAAAGTGCTAACGATTTTGATCTGGTATAGCCCGCTAGCGACCTTTGGGGCTATGGCATATCTTATCGCGCATTTTGGGTTTAGCTCCATTGGCGGAATGATTATGCTGCTGCTGACTATGGCATTATCGATTTTGGCGTTTATTTTTGTGGTGCTTGGGATCATTTGCAAAATCGGTGGGATCAATATCTTTAAGCTTATGCGCTTTATTTATGCAGAAGTGCTTGTGGTATTTGCCACCTCTAGTAGCGAGACGGCTCTAGCCCCGCTTATGCGTAAGCTTGAGCGTGCTGGGGTGCAGAAAGCAAGTGTAGGGCTGATTATGCCAACAGGCTATAGCTTCAATCTTGATGCGACAAATATTTATCTAAGTCTAGCGGTGATATTTCTCTCTCAAGCCTTTGATATTCACATTAGCTTTGTGCAGACGATGACGCTTATACTTATTTTGATGATTTCATCAAAGGGTGCGGTTGGTGTTACAGGCAGTGGCTTTATCGTCCTAGCGGGCACGCTTGCGGCACTAACGACAGCCGATGGTAGCCAGCTTATCCCAGCAGTGAGTGTGGCAGCGATACTTGGGATTGATAAATTTTTGAGCGAGATGCGTGCGGTTGGGAATCTATGTGGCAATGTGATTGCTTGTGTGATGGTGAGCATTTGGGATAAGCGTATAGACAAGGAGCGTTTCCTCTATGCGCTTGATCACCCAGAAGAGTTCAAAGTCGTATAGATTCTACAAGCTTCATAGAATCTGCGTGTAGAATCTATGAGTGCTTACTTATCTCCGCTTGCGCTCACAGAATCCACAAGATAGAGTAGATTCTGCCAAGTGATATTTGTTTTGTCATTTAGCCCTATTTCACAAGTGCTAGAGCTTGAAAAGCCAAGGCGTAATTTTCTATCTTTATAAAACTCACTTAGCTCCCGCAATGCTGAAGCATTAAGCTCACTGCAAATAAAGCCCTTATTCCCTGCAAAGCCGCAACACTGCGTTTTAGAATGGATAATGACTTCGCCATTCGTGCAGGTTTTGGCAATGGATTCTAGAGACTTATCCCATTTACCCTTTCTTGTCGCACACATCGCATAAAGCGCAATATCCTCATCTAAAGGCGTGATAGTAAGCCTTGGCAAAAGAGTGGATTCTATAAACTCTGGCATATCTAAAATGGTGAGAGTAGAATCTAGCTCTTGTAATCCGCTTTTTAGCTCATAGCTACACGCGCTATGATCGCATACGATGTGGATTTGCTCTACACCCTTGCCTTGCAGCTCTTCCACACTAGAATCTAATGCCTTATACACTTCTTTGCGTTTGGCTTCCGCACTTTGCGGATAGTCTTTATACGCCTTGCCGCAGCAAAGATTACTAAGATTTTGCGGATACACTACGCTCACACTAGCCTTTTTACACAAAGATTCAAAGACTTCTTGCAAAGCTCTTGTGTCTTGTAGATGTGATGGCGGAGCAAAGGAGCGATTGATACAGGTGCTAAAGTATATGACAGATACTTGGCTAGATTGTGCGCCATTATCCCACGCATTGCTTTGCTCACGCAAAGGCGTGGGTCTTGCCCGCTGCGGCAAAGCCACGCGTGCGCCTAAAGCTTCATCACGACAAGCGTGATGAGAGTGGCTAAAGTTTTTAGATTCTAGTCTGTAGGCATTTGCCCTAGGCAGTGAGCGTGGGATATAGGGCAGGAATCTCATCTTTTTGCTTAGGGTATTTAGCGTGTTTTTGCCAAAGATTGCAAAGCCAAAGTTTGCAATATGTAAGCCCCCTTTAGCAAGGCTAAGTGTGGGGCTAAAGTGCTTGGCACTTTGAGTGGCTATGAAGCGAGAGACTGCACCCTTTGTGCTAGGATTTAGCTTTTGTGCGATTTTAGCACTATCAATTTCTAGCGGACAGGAGAGAGAGCACATAGAGCAGGTGGCACAGGTTTCGATGCCAAAATATTGATAACCTCGCTTCAACTCCTCTAGTTTCTGCGCATTGTCTCTTTGGCTAAAATCGGCGATTGTTTTGCCCTGCCCTATTTTCTGTGTGCTTACTGCCTTCGCATTAGATTCTATAACACCCTTAGAATCCGCCCCATTAAGCAAAGCCTCTAGCCTTGCGATTTCTTTTCGCACCGCTATTCTCTGTCTTGGCGTGAGTGTTAGCTCTCTGCTAGGGCAGACTTTTTCACAAAATCCACATTCCATACATTGATTGATAAAGTCCTCTACCTCGCTGCTTTGTTTGAGATTTTGCGTGTGGATTTGGGGATTATCGCTAATGATGACATCAGGGTTTATAAGGGCGTGTGGGTCAAAAATCTCTTTTATCCTGCGATTTATACTATATGCCTTAGCTCCCCACTCTTTTTCTACAAAGGGGGCGATCATACGCCCTGTGCCGTGCTCTGCCTTTGTGCTGCCTTGCAAGGAGATAACAGAATCTACCATCGCTTCCATAAATTCCCCAAACGCTTGACTCTCCTTTTCATCATTGAGATTTGGCGTGATGATAAAATGCACATTCCCACTCAATGCGTGTCCAAAGATAATGCCTTGAAAGTTAAATCTATCAAAAAGCTTAGTAATGGATTCTATACCTTGTGCGAAAGTGTGGATAGGGAAGCAAATATCTTCAGTGATGACAATGCTCCCACTTGGGCGAGTCCCAGCCGCTAAAGGCAAAAGGGCTTTGCGGATTTTCCACCAGGACGCCATAAGCTTTTCATCGCTGCTAAAATGCACGCCAAAAAGGCTTGGCACAGATTCTAGCTCTTTACTTATATAAGCGATTTTAGAATCTAGCTCCTTTTGTGTGCTAGATTCTAACTGCACCAAAATCGCACAAGCCCTGCTTTGTATTTTCTCTAGCTCACTAGGGGCGTTTTCTAAACTTTTAGCAGAATCCAAACACGCATAGTCCATAATCTCCGCCGCACTCACAAGGCTTTCATTATGCGCTAGAATCTCTACTGCCTTCGCCCCAAGAGCTAAATCTTTGTAGAAAAGCAACGCACACGCTTTAAAGGCATAGTCTTCCACGCATTCATATTCTACTTGAGAGACAAAGCCCAAAGTCCCCTCCGCGCCGATAAAAAGATGATTTACAATATCTTTTATCTCGCTAAAATCTAGCAGGGCATTGATACTATAACCGGTTGTATTTTTGATAGCAAACTTTCGCTTGATAAGCTCACATAATTCTTTATCTTGCAGAATCTCTTCCCTTAGGGCTAGAAGTGAATCTGCCTTATCTTTATGCTTTTGCAAAAAGGATTCTATGTTTTCATTTGGCTTAGCATTCTTGCTTGTATCAAGGATCGTGCCATTATGCAGGATAAATCGCGCGGATTGTATAGTGTTGTAGCTATTTTGCTTCACCCCACAGCACATACCACTAGAGTTGTTTGAAAAGATTCCACCAATCATTGCATTATTGATTGTCGCGGGGTCTGGTCCTATCTTTTTGCCATAGGGCTTTAAGGCTTCATTTGCTTCTACCCCAATCACCCCACAGCCACATTTGATACTCTCTGCATTGCCTATAATCTCAATATCCTGCCAAAACGCATTGGCTAATACAAGCACAGAGTCACTACACGCCTGCCCGCTTAAACTAGTCCCTGCTGCTCTAAAGGTAAGCGGGGTGTTGTATTTTTGACTTAATGCAAAAAGCGTGATAATCTCACTCTCATTTACCGCTCTTACCACAACGCGTGGCACATACGCATAGCAAGAAGCATCGATTCCATAAGCAAAGCGGCGGAGATAATCTGTATAGATTCTATCCTTAAATGTTCCCTTTGCTTCGGCGATAAAGCCTTCAAAGTCTGGATTCTTGCGATTATGCATACTATCTCCTTTGCAGATTGGAAGTATGTATTGTATCTAAATCACCTAGCAAGCTATGTGCTTTAGCGGGTGGTCATAGGCTGATTTTGGGCGAGTGGGCTATCGTATGTGCTTGACTTTTTAGGGCTTTTGGCGTATAATCGCGCCTTTGTGTCAGGGTAGCTCAGCTGGTTTAGAGCGCTGGTCTCATAAGCCGGAGGTCGGGGGTTCAAGTCCCCCCCTTGACACCACTCCTAGAATCCACTTTTCACATCTTTTGCATTTTCTGTTTCTTGTAGCTGCTACTCTAACTCCATTTTCTTAATAATGCAGTGCCTTGCTAGCAAGTAGCTTATACCACTTAGCAGCAAGTATGTGATAAGCTTTTGTGTATAAAGCAGCCAGCCATCTATGCCGACTTTGCTCTGTGTGATTATGGAAAGAGAGTCGATATTGATATGGAAAAATACGCCAAAAAGCAGCCCAAGTAGCGTGCTAATGACACTTCCACACAGGCAAATCCCCAAAAATAGCAGCAATCCTAGCACCAAGCGATAGCTTGTAATGCGCCATACATTAAGCAGGGCTAATGTCAGCAAGATATACATAAGCCAAGTGAGTATCTCGCCTAGGATATAAGTAATGCTAAGAAGTATGATAAACACACTGCGCTCATCAAAGCTTGTAAGAAGCTCTCGCGCAAGCGTGCCAAGCCCTCCAAATATCTCTAAGATTTCGACATTTGAGATTAAAATCAAGGCTTGCACACCTACAAAGCTATAAAAGCACACTGAAGCACCGATTAAGATAAAGCAGCTAAGCACTTTTGCCAAAAGGATCGTATCAATCCCCAAAGGCAGGCAAAAGAGCAAATATCCATACTCCCCAAAGAGACTTTTCCCAAAAGTAGAAATCATAAGAAATATATGAGCCACCACAAGCAAAAACATCGCGCTAAAAGCCCCAATGATACAAAGCCCAAATGTTATACCAAGCAGATCGTGCAAAGTGGGGTTTGTGATTGTGGCGACATCAAGCTTGCTAAATCCCACACACCCAAACACACAGGCAGCAAACACAGCACCAAGCACCACAAGCGGTAGGTAATGCTCTTGTAATTCATAGCGGAGAAGTCGTCTCATCGTGCGTCCTTTGTGGATTTGTGGGCAAAAGTGGATTCTAGGGTAGAAGTGGATTCTAGGGCGGAGTCTTGTGCGGAGTCGGCGACTCGTGCGGAAGTGGATTCTAGCGCGTGCGATACAAAAGTGGATTCTAGGCTAGAGAGGCTAGAATCTAGCTGCATAGATTTGGCAAATGCGTGTTTAAAAGCGGATTCTAGGTTTGCGGTATTGGCAGTTAGAGCGGCGATACTATCGTGGGCTAGCACGCTGCCATTTGCTAGAAATATGGCTTCATTAAGGATTTTTTCTACATCATAGATCAAATGCGTGGCGATGAGTATGCTGGCACTTGGATTGTAGTTGTCTAAGATGAGCTTAAAGACAAAATCCCTTGCCACAGGATCAACACCGGCGATTGGCTCATCAAAGATATAAAGCCTAGCTTGGCGCGCGAGCATAAGGGCTAGGGAGAGCTTTTCTTTATTGCCTTTGGATAGGGTTTTGATCTTTCTAGATCGATCAAGCTGTAATTGCTCCATAAGACTATGGGCTTTGTGTATATCAAAATCTTCAAAAAAGTCCGCAAAAAATCTACACGCATAATCAATCTTCCAATGTAGTGGTATATGTGGTTTATCTGGGAGATAGGAGATATGGGCTTTGGTGGTATCGCCAATAGGCTCACCTAGAATCTTCACACTCCCCTCATATTGTCGCAAAAGTCCTAAAAGCACTTTGATAAGCGTTGTTTTCCCGCTGCCATTTGGACCAAGCAGCCCGATGATTCTGCCGCTTTGGAGGGTTAGGGAGAGATTGTTTAGGGCTAGGGTGGAGTCGTAGCGTTTGCTTAGGTTAGAGATTTCTACAAGCATATTGTGCCTTTGTGTGAGAGTGGGGGCATTATAACAGAGCTTTTTCAAAGATTTTTATGCTTGTGGCAATGATAGCAAAGCAGTAAATCCATAAGAGTGCTACTCTATGGGTGTTTGCACTTGCTTTTGCAATGAGTTTTATCCCAAGGCTCACGCCTATGATGGAAGCAAGTCCAATAAGCACAGCCGCGCTAAAGAGCCTACTATCGACAATATCCATTTGGTGCAAAGATATGCTCCCAGCCACTGATGAAAACACCACAAAAAAGAGCGATAAGGGCACGACCTTCTTAGAATCATAGCCCAAATAGTAGCCTAGTATAGGCGCGATAAGCAGCCCTCCGCCAATACCTAAAGAAATAGCAAAAATCCCGGTAAATGCGCCAGCTAGGACAAGGATCGCACGCTTTTTGTAAGGATTTGTGATGAGATTTGCGCTAGGGGCGACCTTGGATTTAGTAGCAAACCGATAGAGAGAGATGATTGTAAGGAGCAAAAAAGCTAGGCTAAGAAATAGCTCGCTAAAAAAGTGTAGCACCACGCCGCTAAGGCTTGCCCCAAATATCCCTCCAATCCCTATGAAGATACCCTCTCTAAGATCAAGCAAGCCTTTTTTGTAGTTTAGTAGTGAGCCAAAGACACTAGCAAAGACCATTTGCACAATGGAGATCCCAATAGCGTGCTGGATAGGAAAGCCTACAAGCAGCATACAAGGCACGATGATGATCCCACCCCCTATGCCAAAAAACCCCGCCGCCACGCCAGAGACTAGCCCAAGAGCTACAAAGCCTAGAATCTGCCACCAATCAAAGTATGAAAAAAACATCGTAAGCATTTTTGTCCTTTATGATTTAGATCTCGCTAGGTTGTAGCATTATGTATCAAGGCGCATAGAGGCTTTGCTCGTTGCGGTGGGATTGTGATAAATATCCCATTTTGTTAGCACTACCTCTGCCTTACGCACCAAGAGATTATACAGCACAATGCTAGGGATCGCCACGATAAGCCCCATAGCCGTAGCCTTTAGGGCTAGGGCTAGCCCTGTCATTATGCTTTGGGTATCAATTTGCGCACTATTGCCAATATCAAGAAAAGTGATCATTATCCCAGCTACTGTGCCAAGCAGCCCCACATATGGCGCATTTGAGCCAATGGTCGCAATAAGCGTGAGCCGCTTGTGTAAATCTAGCTCTAAAAGCCGCTTATCAAGATAGTCATCAACACGCACAGTGGCATAAAACCACGCCCGCTCAATCCCAATAGCGATCACCAAAACACAGAGCGATCCCAAAAATCCTAAAACAGAATAATCAACAAGCTCTTTCATTTATGTCCTTTTGTGGAGTTGTGGCGTCCTTTGCGGAGCGTAAAGGTGGATCTACAAGCTTTTGCCATAGTTTTTAAGACTTGCGCGTGCTTCTCTATCAAGGATCTTTTTCTTAATACTTTCGCGCTTATCGTGGAGCTGCTTGCCGCGCGCTAGGGCTAGCTGAAGCTTGACTTTATTGTGTGCATTAAAGTAAATAGAGAGCGGCACGATCGTAAGCCCATCTTGTGAGATTTTGCCAAACCACTTATCCAGCTGGGATCTATGGAGCAGAAGCTTTCTAGCGCGCTTTTCATCGGGGCGGAAGTGAGGGTTGGTGCTTTGGAGGAAGGAGATATGCATACCAAAGACAAATAGCTCGCCCTTGACAAATCGCGCAAAGCTGTCTTTAAGATTGCAGCGACTAAGGCGCAAAGACTTCACCTCAGAGCCTAGTAGGACTATGCCACACTCAAGCTTTTCTAGGACTTCGTAGTCAAATAGGGCTTTTTTGTTTTGTGCGATGAGTTTCATAGTGTGCCCTGTGGCTTGTTATCAAACACACTTTCAGCCCTTGTGTTTTGCGAGGTTTCTACTTTTTGAGCTTGTTTCCTAGAATCCACTTTTAGAAATTCAGCGTTTTTGTCAAAAATCCTAGAATCCACTTTTTTATTTGCGGTGGATTTTTCACACTCGGCTTGTTTTTCTTCTTCTAGGATTCTAGGATTTCTAAAGAAACCTGCTGCGGCTTCGCCTTGCACCGCTGTCGCTTGTTTTGCGGTGGGGCTGTGGGAGCTTTGCAAACTTTGGGGAAGGTTAGCGATCTTGGCGATCGTGCCTTTCACAAAGTTTGCAACACTGCCGCATTGCTCACCCAAAGCCGAATCCCCCCTAGAATCTATGCGGAAAAAGCTACTACCACTCCCGGAGAAATACCACCCACTCCCCAGCTCCTTTGCCACAGATTCTAGCTCTTTGTAGAGAGAGCAAGCAGGCGCAAAGAGGTCATTTAAGCTAGCCATATCGCCGCTAGCAAGGATGGCGGCATTGTTTAGGGTGGATAAATCTCTTGCGTGGGGATTTGGCGTGCTTGTGGCGGCATAGTGGCGATAGACTTGGGCGGTATCACAAGCGATTTTAGGCGTATAGATATGAAAGCGTGCAATATCACTTAGCGCGGTATCACAAGGCTCAATACACTCGCCAATCCCAGAAACTTCCGCGCAATCCACTTGCGAGACAAAAAACGCCACATCTGCGCCGATACTTTTGGCAAGATCGCTAAGCGCAGTGGGCAGGGGGGATTTGGGGGATTTGGGGCTTGTAAAATATGTGTGCATTTGCTTTGCTTCGCCTTTAAACTCCGCGCCATAGCGCGAGATAAGCGCGGCTAGCACGACTCCTGCATTAGAGCTGCCCCCACCTAGCCCAGCACCGCTTGGGATATGCTTACACACTTCTATGCGCACCGGCGGGAAGCACACGCCATCAATGCTACGCAACGCACGCAATGCGCGATACACACTAGAGTCTTCTACCGCGCAAGGAAAGTTGCCTAGCACGCTATCTTTTGGGGCTTGGGAGATAGTGATCTCATCATACAAATCCCCCACCACACGCACAAAACGCGAGCGCAGGAGATGGTAGCTGCTCGCTGTTTTGCCTAGGATATGGAGATAGAGATTGATTTTGGGGTAGGATTTATAGAGCATTAGCGTTTGATATGCTTGCCTAGATCAAGCAAGGCTTCATTGGAGGAGTCGCCTATGGCTTTTTTGTTTTCGCTAGCGATAGCTTCTTTAAGCTCTGCGCGTAGGATTAAGGTCTTGGGCGGGGCTTCAAAGCCTAGCTTCACACTCCCTCGATCAATGGATACGACCTTGATGATGACATTATCGCCTATGACGATACTTTCATCTTGTTTTCTAGAGAGTATGAGCATAATCAATCCTATTGAGAAGATATGAGACACTGCCGTCTTGGTGAAGCTGTATTATAGAAAAAAATTCATCAAATTTCACTATATAGAGCGGATTTTTATCCAAATCCACCCTAGCTTGCACACTAGAATCTAAGTCATTTTGCGTGAGTTTTTTGCCGTGGTAGAAATGCTCCTTATAGCAAGGATCAATAGGCAAGATAGGGTAGGGCAAAATCGCCAAAGGATCTAGCTCTATGATCTTGCCTTTTTGGGCGGCTAAATCGCCCTCGCTTACGCGTTTGAGTGCGCTAAGTGTGCCATAGCTGCCTAGCTTGTGGGCGATTAGACTGCCTAGTGAGCGGATATATGAGCCTTTGCTCACGCACGCGCGGAAAGAGATAAAAGGATGGGCATAGCAGAGAAAATCTAGGGCATAGACACGCATTGTGGTGGGCATAAGGGCTGCCTCCTGCCCAGATCGCGCTAGCTGATATGCGCGCTTGCCTTTTATCTTCTTCGCGCTAAAGGCTGGGGGTGTGTAGGAAATCTCGCCCACAAAGCTCTCCACCACTTCACGCACAAAAGTGGATTCTAGTGGTGGGGTAGAATCCACTTTTTCGATGTTTTCTATATCAAGGCTTTTGGAGCTCGCACCTAGCCATAGAGTGGCTTCATAGACCTTAGGCTCTGTTTTGATAAAGGGCAGCAGCTTGGTATAAGCCCCTGTGGCAATCAGCAATGAGCCTTGCGCAAATGGATCAAGCGTCCCAGAAAAGCCCGCTTTAGTGATGTTGTAACGCCTTTTGATCTGTGTCAAAAAGTGGTTGCTAGAGATGAAGGGGGGTTTGTAGGCAAGTAAGATGGTGTTTTTCATTTTTGACCTTGGCTTATATGCTGTGGCGTTGGCTTTTTACTAAAGAAACCTGCTTGTGTGCCCCCACCTTGCACCGCTGTCGTTTGTTGTCTCATCTCAAATCCTTCCGTCTTTGGCGTTTTTACACTTTCAGTGTTTTTCCTAGAATCCACTTTTAGAATTTTAGCTTTTTCATCAAAATCCTACCACCTGCGGCGTGGTTATCTAACACATTTTCAGCCCCTGCGTTTTTGTCGCACAATCTGCCGCCTGTGAGTCGCTCACTTTGGGTGTTTTGAGTAAAATCCTAGAATCCACTTGCGAGGATATGGATTACTAAAGAAGCTGCGGCTTCGCCTTGCTTTGCCACGCTTTGCTTCACAAAGCTCGCAATGACGATAAAAAGGCTTTATTGCTAGAATCCACTTTTTTATTTGCGGCGGATTTCACACAAAGCGCATTTTTCTTCTTCAAGGATTCTAGGAATTGCAGTGGGGCTTTCAAAAGTGGATTCTAGGGGTTGGGCGGTTTTGTTTTCCAACTTGTTTTTCAACGCCACCTTGGGATTCTAGGATCGTGGAGATAGAATCGGGGTTTTCAAGTCGCGCAAGGAGATAAGACTAGAGTGTCTATCGCGTGAGCTAGGCGAAGCAATCCGCGATTCTAGCCCGCAAGCCGAATCTCCCCACGCCAAACAAAGCCAAATTCTCATAGAGAGAGGACTCTAGCTCGCGCTAAATTCACCCCATCACACAGCTCTATCTCATCATCTCCGCGCAACTCCCCCACCTGCACCGGCTTGCCATTGCGCAAAATCTGGGCAAAATTCTCGCGCACAAGGCGTTTGGGATCAAGGGCTTGCAGCTCTTTTGCCAAAGTGAGCAGGGCGTATTCTCTCTCGCGCAAAAGAGGAAGCTGCTCATATTGCAAGGCTTGTGTGGCATATATCGCGCCCTTTGCTTGCAGGATTTGCGCCATAGTGGCATTAAGCCCTGTGCGCAGCTGCCCTAGCTGCTCGCTGGCAAAGGATAGGGTGTTTGCATAGCTTTTTTGCTGGTATAGCTCTAGGAGATGATCACAGAGCTTTTGGGCTTTGGCTAGGGAGTGCTGTGCGCTTGTGTCATATTGTGCGCGGATTTCATCAAGTCGCAAAAGCCACTCCTTTTTATCTGGCAAGATTATCTCCATACACGCCGATGGCGTGGCTGCGCGAAGATCTGCGACAAAATCGCTAATGACAAAATCTATCTCGTGTCCCACAGCAGAGACAATGGGCGTGCGTGCGTAAAAGATCGCATTTGCGACAATTTCTTCATTAAACCCCCATAAATCCTCCATACTGCCCCCACCTCTGCCGATGACGATAATATCAAAGGCATTGTCTGTGCCAAAAAAGCTATCGGCATAGGCGATATTGTGCGCGATATGCGCTCCGGCTTGCTCGCCTTGGGTGAGTGTGTCAAAGCACACAAGCTTGGTGAGATTCCAGCGCGTGCTAGCTACGCGCTTCATATCTTGCAAGGCTGCGCCAGAGAGCGAGGTGAGTAGGGCGATTTTTTTAGGAAATGGGGGCAGGGGCTTTTTGCGGCTTTGTGCGAAGTAGCCTTTAGATTCTAAGGATTTTTTCAAGGCTTCATACTGCGCACTTAAAGAGCCTTTGCCGCTTTGTGTGAGGGAGTGGCAGATGATTTGGTATTCTCCGCGCGGAGCGTAGAGACTAAGCGCGCCTTTAATGATGACTTGCAAGCCATTTTCTGGGGTAAAGGTTAGGGATTTTGCATTGCCTTTAAACATCACGCAGCGGATCGAGCTGCTTGCATCTTTAAGGCTAAAATACAAATGCCCGCTGGCTTTGTGCAAGGTAAAGTTGCTAATCTCGCCTTGGAGATAGACTTCTAGGAAAGTGGCTTCAAGTAGGGATTTGATCTGTGCGGTAAGCGCGCTTACACTTAGTGGCTCTAGTGGTGTCGCTAGCGTATTCACTGCATAGTCCTTGTAGCAATGCGCACAATATCATTATACACCCCAAGTGCCAAAAGTCCTAAAAGCACCCCCCACCCAAGAAGTGTCAGCGCATAAAGCACTTTATCGCTCATCTGCCTTTTCATCAAGGCTTCATAGCATACAAAGACGATCTGCCCGCCATCAAGGGCTGGGATAGGCAGGAGATTGATGATGGCAAGATTGACGGAGATTAGTGCCATAAGCATAGCAAAGGCATAGAATCCACTTGGGGCAACTTCTGCCATCACATCAACAATCCCTATCACCCCGCTTAGCTCGCCAAGCGGGATAAGCCCTACAATAAGCCGCTTTAGCGATTCAAAAATAAGCACGCTAGCCTTTGCTACTTCTTGTGCGGCAAATTGCACGCTAGCAACTAGCCCCAAATGCTCTATGCCTATTTCACCCTTAGCCACTATGCCAATCATAGGGCGATAAAGCGTATCGCCAAAGACATTGCGGTAGCTGCTAGATTCTGGTGTGATGAAAATGGATTCTAGCTTGCCCTCTCTTTGTATGGTAAGCGTAAGTGGGGCAAAGGAGCTGTGGCTAGGCGTGGCTTGCGCGATCATCGCGCTTAACTGCTCCCACGAAGCAATAGGGCTAGAATCCACTTTTACAATGCGGTCATTTGGGAGAAGTCCGGCTTTTTGGGCTGGGCTATTATTTTGCACATCGCCGATGATTGGCAAAAGGATTTTCACGCCCGATATGCCTATGGCGACATAGAGCAAAAATGCTAGCAGGAGATTAAACATCACGCCGGCTGATAGGATTGTGATTTTCACCAAAGGGGGCTTTGTGGTGTAGCTATCAGGCGCGATTTCTCGACTAGTGGGGTTAAGATCATCTTGTCCTTTTAGCTTGACATAGCCACCTAGGGGGATAAGAGATAGGGCATATTGCGTGCCGCCTATATGCTTGCTTAAGAGCTTTTTGCCAAAGCCTATGCTAAAGACTTCTACCTTTACGCCAAAAAGTCTCGCCGCGCAAAAATGCCCAAGCTCGTGGAAAAATACCAAAAAACAAAGGGCTAAAAACGCGCTAAGGATACCCATTAACTCGCGCTTTTGTAGTATTTGATCGTGTAATCAACCCCGGAATAAAAGGTCATAAAAGTCGCTAGCCACAATAGCACATCACCCCCCGGGAAAAAATCTGCGAGCAAAAAGGCAATAGCCGCGATTTGAAAGCCTGTTTTGTATTTGCCAAGGTAGCTAGCGGCTATGGATTTGCCAGAGCTTGCTACCACCACGCGCAATCCTGTGATGAAAAACTCGCGACTAAGGATAATAAACACTGCCCACGCATTTGCACGCCCTAGGAGCAGCAAGGCGATAAACGCACTAAGGATAAGCATTTTATCTGCCAAAGGGTCAAAGACCTCGCCAAAAGTGGATTCTACTTTGCAATGCCTAGCGATATAGCCATCAAAAAAATCTGTCAAAGACGCAAGGCAAAAAATCAGGCAAGAAAAGTAATTGACCCAGCTAGGATCCACCCAGCTAGGCAAGATAAGATCGCTATGCAAGAGAAAAAAAAGCAAAAACACCGCAAGGAATATGCGAGTGATTGTTAGGATATTTGGGAGTCTTTTGATCATAGCGACCAACCCTTAAACTCTATGGGGCGATGCAATAAGAAGTGGCATTGATGGATTATTGTTCAACAAGATCGCTGAAGCTTATATCACTTGTGAGATCTGCTGCCATTTGCATAAGGGATTGTGTTTCTTTTTTCAAATCGTTAATAATGTCTTGATTGATAAAGCCAGAAAGCTTTCGTAGCTTCTTGTATGTGTCTTTGGATACATAGGGGCGCAGAGTTTTTAGCTGCTTTTCATCGATGTTTGGGAGAGTTTGAAACACTCTTCTTAGCTCTTTGGCAGGGATAGTTTTCTTTGCCATTTGGACTTCCTTTGTTGTTCTGTTTTATGTGTTGTTTATCAGTGCTAGAGCCAAGACATAATCTTTAAATCTCCAAGGCGGAGTTGTAGATTGAGTAGATTGATGTGTCAGCCCAAGCAAGGAGTGATTATACCAAATAAAAATCTATTTTTGTTAGGATTTTGTGATGTGCTTTGGGCTTAAAGTATGCGCAAGATAGGGTGTAAATCCAAATTTTGCAATGTTTTAGCGTATTAAAAAGATGTTAATAATGCTATAATGTTTGAAAACATTGTGGAGAGAAAAATGCGCTGGTTGAAATATTTGCTGATTTGTCTTTTGAGTCTTGTTGTCTTTGTTGGGGGCGCATTATTCTCGCATTTTATCGGTGATATAAAAGAGCTGCTTCACATAGGGGAACGCTCGCGCCACTATACACTAGATGTTGCCGATGTGGTGCAGATCCCTTATGAGCGGTATGAGAGTTGGATTGTCCTTAATGCACCTAAGGCAAGCTCTAGTAATGTAGAGGAGCTTGCTAGTAGATTTTCGCGTATTTTTGGGGAGATCACAGATCATATCGCTAAGTCGCCATTATATAAAAGTGGCGCGTGTTCTGTGCAGTCTCTGCCTAAGAGAGCGGAAGTGGATTCTAGTGGATTGGGCAGTGCGCCTAGGGCGATTGAGTGCATTATCACAGAGCAAGATATTGCAGAGTATAAGACATTGCTAAAAGAGATTGATTATCTTGCTTTGAAGAGTGGTGGCTTACGGATTGAGATTTCAAGCTTGCAGCCTATTGTAGATTTTGCGCAAGTTGAAAATGCTAAGCAAGATTTGCGCAAGCTTTTGCTGGATAAAGCACACAAGAGTGCTGCATTCTACGCAGCACAGACTACGCAGCACTGCTTATTGCTTGATAGTAATGAGAGAAGTGCTTATAGCCCAAATAGCGTTATTAAGCGTGTGCTTGATGGTGGTGGATTGCTGGATAGGGATATTTTCTCCGGTGAGACTTCACCTATATCTGCGGATATTACATTGCCTTTAGAAAAATCTGCCCCATTGTATTTAAAGGCACGCATTACGATTAGGTGTGATTGATGTGTATTGAAAAGCGGAGTTGCTATGCGATTTAATGAAGAGTTAGCACATATTGCCACTTATCAAGCTGGCAAGCCTATTGAAGAGGTTGTGCGCACATTTGGCTTAGATGAAAAGGAAGTTATCAAGCTGGCGAGCAATGAGAATCCTTATGGCACTTCGCCTAGTGTTGTGGAGTGTATCAAGGCTAATGCCCATAAAGCTGCGCTATATCCAGATGATTCTATGTGTGCTCTTATTTCGCGCTTGCAGAGACATTATGGTATTGGATATGAGCAGTGTATCATCGGGGCTGGGAGTGATCAAATCATCGAGCTCTGTCTCCACGCTAAAGCCACAAAATCAAGCAAGATTCTTATGGCGGGCATCACTTTTGCGATGTATGAAATCTATGCCAAACACATCGGTGCGCAAGTGATCAAAACGCCTAGCAAAGAGCATAATCTCACAGAGTTTTACGAGCTATTTAGGCAGCATAAGCCTGATATTGTATTTCTATGTGTGCCAAATAATCCTTTAGGAGAATGCGTGGGGGCAAAAGAAGTGTATGAGCTTCTAGCGCACATAGAGCAAGAGAGCTGCGGTGAGACACTTGTGGTCATTGATGGGGCGTATCAGGAGTTTGCTTCATATAAGGATTCTAGCAAGCATATTGATCCGCGCGATCTTATACAACACTTTGCAAATGTAATCTATCTTGGCACATTTTCTAAGGTATATGGGCTAGGTGGTATGCGCGTGGGCTATGGGATCGCTAGAGAGGAGATTATCCAAGCACTCTTTAAGCTCCGCGCACCTTTTAATATCACGACACTAAGTCTAGCGGCTGCGTGTGTGGCACTTGAAGATACAGAGTTTATGCAGCACACATTGAAAGAAAATTTTGCACAAATGCGCCGATATGAAGAATTTGCAGAATCTAAAGGGATAGAGTATATCCCATCTTATACCAATTTCATCACCTTTGTTTTGGAAAATCCTTATAATTCTTCTGTGATTTGCGATACACTTTTGCGACAAGGGATTATAGTCCGCAATCTCGCTTCCTATGGTATCAACGCTATTCGCATAACTATCGGCACGCAAGAGCAAAATTCAAGAGTGCTGCTAGCTCTTCAAGAGTTGGTATAGTGGCTATGGCTAGATCAATGGAAATTTTTTGCAAGGATATTTAGTGGATACTAAAACGCTCTTTGAACGCATAACAAAAATTTATAACAATCTCACCGGTAGGCAAAAGGTTGTCATCACAGCGACCATTGTCGTGCTTATAGGGTTTTTTGTATTTTTGCTTGTGTTTTCAAATAAACAAGTGCAAAGCTCTTATGGCGTGCTGTTTGAAGGTATGAATGAAGCCGATAACGCGCTGATTTTGCAATATCTTAAAGACAATCAAATCCCCTATAAAATCCCTCGCAGCAATGTCATAGAAATCCCTAGCGAGCGTGTAGCAGAAGAGCGTATCGCTCTAGCAGCCCAAGGTATCCCCAAAACTTCTAAGGTAGGATTTGAAGTATTTGATACGAACAATATTGCCGAGACAGATTTCACGCAGCAAGTGAAGTTTTTACGCGCGACTGAAGGCGAGCTTACACGCACCATTGAAGCACTAGAGCCGATTTTCAAGGCAAATGTGCAAATCGCCAATCCCAAAGAAAGCCTTTTTGTCTCAACAAGCATTCCGCCAACAGCCGCTGTTATGGTGCAGTTACAGCCCGGCAGCGCGCTTTCATCATTCCAAATCACAGGGATTAAAAATCTCGTTTCTGCCGCTATCCCAAAGCTCACGCCTGAAAATGTCAAGATTGTCGATGGCAATGGTATGCCTTTGGGAGAGGATAATGAGCTAGCAGGGATCAATGAGGTGTTAAAGCAACGCTACGCCTTTGTCCATAAAGAGGAGCAGAAAAAGGCAGATGATATTGTGCGCTTGCTTTCCCCTCGCGCGGGTGGAGCAAACAAAGTCGTAGCTATTGTTAATCTCCAATATGATTGGAGCCAGCAAGAATCTGTGAAGCAAACTTTCGATCCCTCTCAAGTTGTCCCACGATCGACCAAAGATTATGAGAAAGAAAAGCAAGGACCACCAGATAGGACTATCGGCGGGATACCGGGCGTGGAGAGTAATGTTGGTCCGGTGCAAAATCTGGATTCTAGTAATCAAATGATTAAAGAGCACGAGACGGAATCTATTGTTAATAATGAAATTGGCAATGAAACGATTAAGACAAAGTTCGCAAGCGGTAAGCCCTTGCGCCTAACTGCTTCTGTGCTTGTCAATGGCGAGCACAGGCTTGTAGCCAAAGATGATGGGCAAGAGGTGATGGAGTATGTGCCATTTACTCCAGAAGAAATCACCAAGCTTGAAAATCTTGTCAAAAATGCCATAGGTTTTGATGAGACAAGAGGGGATTCTGTAACGGTCTCGGATTGGGATTTCTCCAAAGGCGAGGCACCCAAAGCACCAAAGACATTTGTAGAAAAAGCCACAAGCTTTATGATGCAATATGTCCCATTGCTAAAATATGTCATCATCGCCATTATTATCTTCATCTTTTATAAGAAAGTCATCGCGCCATTTGCTGAGCGAATGCTTGAAGTCCAAGATGCAGAAGATGACAAGATCGAATCGCTCTTTGAGATCGATGATGATGACGATGAGGCTAGCTCACGCTTTGGTGAGCTACGCAAACGCGTGGAAGAGCAGCTTGGCATTAGCGGTGCTGGATTTAGCGAAGATGAGGTGAAATACGAAGTGCTACTTGAAAAGATCAAGGCTGTCATTCAGGAAAAACCAGAAGAAATTGCTTCGCTTTTCCAAAAGCTTATCCACGATGAGATCGGTGTGGAGAAATCTAGCTAGGAGGCATTATGAGCTTACAATTAAACCAACGCCAACGCGCACAATATGATGAACTCTCAATGTCGGAGAAAATTGCTATCTTGCTAATCCAAGTAGGCGAGGAGCTTACTAGCGAGATTTTTAAAAATCTTGATATTGATGGGATTACAGAGATTTCTAAGCAAATTATGCAGCTAAAAGGCACGGATAAAGCTATCGGTGGGGCGGTGCTAGAAGAGTTTTATGCGATTTTTCAGTCTAATCAATACATCAATAGCGGAGGGCTTGACTATGCTAGAGAATTGCTCAACAAAGCTCTTGGACCAGAAGAGGCAAAGAGAGTGTTGGACAAGCTTGCCAAAACTATGCAATCTGCCAAAAACTTTGCCTATCTTAGTAAAATCCGCCCCCAGCAGCTTGCAGACTTTATCGTCAATGAGCATCCACAGACAATAGCCCTTATCCTAGCACATATGGATGCAAGCAGCGCGGCAGAGACTTTAGGGCATTTTAGCGATGATAATATGCGCGCAGAAATCGCTATCCGTATGGCAAATCTCGGCGATATTTCACCAAATGTCGTCAAACGCGTCTCCACCGTGCTAGAAAACAAGCTAGAATCCTTAACAAGCTACAAAGTCGAGGTGGGCGGACCAAGAGCGGTTGCCGAGATGTTCAACCGCCTTGGGCAAAAGGCTGCAAAATCCACGCTCTCCTATATCGAGCAAATTGACGAGCAGCTAGCAAATGAGATCAAAGAGATGATGTTTACCTTTGAAGATATTGTCAATCTTGATAAAAACGCTATTAGAGAGATTCTCAAAGTCGCGGATAAAAAGGATCTCACAATGGCGTTGAAAGCGGCAAATGATAACTTGAAGCAAAAATTCCTTGATCAAATGAGCACTAGGGCTAGCGAGCAATTCATAGAAGAAATGCAGTTCTTGGGTGCGGTGCGTATGCGCGATGTCGAAGCCGCACAGCGCAAGATCGTAGAAGCAGTGCAGACACTATCTGAGCAAGGGCTTATCCAAGTAGGCGAAGAGGAGGATGTCGTTGAGTAGTTTTGAAGAAGATAATCTCATCACCAAAAATCATATAGAAAAGCACAGAATCAGCAAGTATGAATTCCGCCCGATTGTAGCAGATGAAGTGGATTCTAAGCCCAAAACTCCCCAGCCAGAATCCGCTCAAGTCCCCAGCTTGCCCCCAGCACAGAGCATAGGAGATGAGAGTATAGAAAAAGAGCTGATAGAAAAGCTGCTGCAAAAGACCGATGAGCTCTCCAGCTCTCTAGCAAAGCTGCAAATCCAATTTGAAAAGCAGCAGCTTGAAATGGAGGAGAGGGTCAATACCGCACGCAATGATGCCTACAAAGATGGGCTAAAAGAGGGCGAGGAGAAAACGCGCCAAGCCCTAGAAGCCGATGTGCAAAAGGAGCGCACTGCACTTGTAGAATCTGCTATCAATCTTGGCAAAGCTATGCAAAATTCTGAGACACATTTACGCGAGCTAGAAAAGGAGCTAAGTGCCATTGCTGTGGATATTGCAAGAGAGGTGATCGCTAAAGAAGTGGAGAAAGATAGCGCGGCTGTGGCATTAGCCTTGGCAAAGGAGCTGCTAGGATCAATCGCTGATGCTACTGATGTGCAAATGCGCGTAAATCCCCTAGACTACCATACTTTGACAAAAGAGCTAAAGGACTACGCAAAGCTAAAGATAGAAGCGGATAATGCTATCACCAAAGGTGGCGTGATCATCGCAAATGGCGGCGGGATCATTGATGGGAGTATCGCAAATCGCTATAAAACTTTGAAGCAAAGTGTTTTGGATAATTTGAAAGATTAAGGCGTTGTTATGGCAGTTTTCCCACCTAAGCCACTTAAGCAAATGGAGCTAGCAGAGCTAGAGAATCTCTGTGCTGATATTCGCGCTAGAATCCTTGAAGTCGTAAGCCAAAATGGCGGGCATTTAAGCTCCACACTTGGTGCAGTAGAGCTAATTGTGGCTATGCACTATGTCTTTGATTACACAAAATCCCCCTTTATCTTTGATGTATCCCACCAAGCCTATGCGCATAAGCTGCTTACAGGGCGATATGATGAGTTTGCAAGCTTGCGGAAGTTTGGTGGGGTGAGTGGATTCTGCAAGCCAAGTGAGTCAAGCGCGGATTATTTTGTCGCTGGACATAGCTCGACTTCTATCTCACTAGGTGTAGGCGCGGCAAAGGCTATGGCTTTGCGCGGTGAAAAAGCAATGCCCATCGTGCTGATTGGCGATGGCAGTATGAGTGCTGGGCTTGTGTATGAGGCGTTAAATGAGCTAGGCGATAGAAAATACCCTATGCTTATTATTTTGAATGACAATGAAATGAGTATCGCCAAGCCCATAGGCGCGATTTCTAGGCATTTATCGCAAATCATCTCCCACCCGATGTATCAATCTTTCCGCAACTTTACAAAAAAATGGCTAGAGAAAATGCCAGATTCTGCGACTTATCTTGCTAAACGCTTTGAAGAATCCCTAAAGCTCATCACACCCGGGATTTTGTTTGAAGAAATGGGGATTGACTATATCGGTCCAATTGATGGGCATAATCTTAGTGATTTAATCTTTTGCTTCAAAAGGGCGCAGGATTTGGGACGCCCAATAGTCGTGCATACACAGACCATTAAGGGCAAGGGCTATGAGATCGCTGAAGGTCCTTATGAGAAGTGGCACGGCGTAGGGGCGTTTGATCTTGCAACCGGGCAAGCCTTGAAAAAATCCGCGCAAGTCCCCACGCCCACACAAGTGTATGCACGCGTGCTAGGCGAGCTTGCTAGAGATGATGAAAGAGTCGCGGGCGTTACAGCAGCGATGCCTGGTGGCACAGGGCTTGGCGAGCTGATTGACATATATCCAGATAGATTCTGGGATACAGGCATTGCCGAGCAGCATAGTGTAACCTCTATGGCAGCTATGGCAAAGGAGGGCTTTATCCCCTTTGTGAGTATCTACTCGACATTTTTGCAGCGAGCCTTTGATCAAATTGTCCACGATGTGGGGATTATGGGGCTGCCGGTGCGCTTTAGTATCGATAGAGCGGGCATTGTGGGCGAAGATGGCGAGACGCATCAAGGGCTTTTTGATATTGCGTATTTGCGTATGATCCCGGGCTTTGTGCTTTTTGCCCCGCGCGATAATGCCACGCTTAGACTTGCCATAGAGTTTGCCTATAAATTTTCTAGCGCACCTTGTGCTTACCGCTATCCGCGCAATGCTTTTTGCCTAGAAGAGGGCAGTTATAAAGCAAGCGAATTTGTGCTAGGTGAGCTAGAAGTTTTGCGACAGGGCAGGCAAATCGCACTTATCGGCTATGGCAATGGCGTGGGTAGGGCGGATAAAGTCTATCGTGCTTTGTGTGATTTGGGCTTTGCTCCTAGTCTTATTGATCTGCGCTTTTGTAAGCCACTGCCCAAAGAGCTAGAATCCACTTTACGCACGCATAAAATCGCCTTTGTCTTTAGCGATAGTTATAGAGATGGTGGCGTGGGCAGTGCGATATTGGAGCAGGCAAGCGCGTGGGAGGTGCTGCTGCCACTTTATAGCCTTGAGCTAGAATCCACTTTTGTCCCGCACGGCGATACAAAGAGTGTCGAGCACTCGGTGGGGCTTAGCGAGCAGGCGTTGCTTGAGCGCGTGCTTAGCAAGCTTAGATCTCACAATATCACTCCATAGGCGAGGCTATGAGTATAGAGAGTAAAGAGGGCTTTGAGTTTAGCTTTGATAGCTCGGCGTGCGGTAGCTGCGGAGGGCGGTGCTGTGTGGGGGAGAGTGGCTATATCTTTCTCACGCTCAAAGAAGCAGAATCCATCGCCACATCGCTGAGAGTGGCGTTTGAGGACTTTGTCTTGCGCTATGTCAAAAAGGTCGGCTACCGCTTTTCACTGATTGAAAAGCCCTATGAAGATGGCTTTGCGTGCGTGTTTTTTGACACCACAAAAAAGCAGTGCGGGATCTATGAGAAGCGTCCAGCGCAGTGCAGGGCGTTTCCCTTTTGGCAGGGACTTAGGGCAAGAGAGCAGTTTGCAGAGCTTTGCACGCTTTGCCCGGGAATTGTGCGCACGCAAAGCAAGCCAGAAGATCACAGGAGATGAGAGTGAGAGCATATCTATGCAGCTTTGTTGTGATATTGTCTCTTTTGTGCGCTGATAGCAAGGAGGATGCAGCACTGCTCAATGGGGCTGATAGCTTGTATCGCGGTGATTTTGCCACTTCATTTGATGAGTTTATCTCGCTGTTTGAAGAGACCAAAGAGCCTTATTATGCCAAGCTTGCAGCCCAAGCAGCTATGGGGAAGCGTGATACTAAAAGTGCTTTGCTGCTTGCAGAGCTATATATCAAGCTTAGTGGTAATGATGAAGATCTTATTATCAACAAAATTCTCGCTGATGTGTATGCGCAAAATGGGCAAATAGATCAGGCTATCAAGGTGCTAGAGAAAATTTACAAGCAAGAGCCTGGCAATGAAGTGGGCGAAGTGCTAGGCAATATGTATATGCTCCGCTCTATGCCCCAAAACGCCCAGCCCATATTTCAACAAATCTATGACACCACACATCATATAGATATGCTAAAAAAGCTCCTTTTGGCATTTGTCGCACAAAAGCAGGAGCAAAAAGCCCTTGGCGTCTTATCGCAACATTTATTGCATTATGGGTGTGAAGAGAGATTCTGCGAGGAGGCAATTGGCATATATACGGATTTGCGGGGGCTGGATTTTGCCAAAGATGTCTTTGAAAAACTCTATGTCAAAAACCCCACAATCCCCGCGGCTATGAATTTTATGCGCGTGCTTATCGCACTCAAGCAATTTCAAGAAGCCCAAGGCATAGCTAAGTCTTTTCCTTTTGATAAGGGGCTGCTTTTGGATTTATATGTGATGCAAGGGGATTATGCAAGGGCGCAAAAAGAAGCTAGGCAAGCGTATGAGCAAAGCCAGAATCCTAAATTCCTAGCTTTAGAGGCGGTATATGAGTTTAGCGCGCAAGAGCAGCCTACGCACAAGCAAGCAGAATCTATTGCCAAAAAGCTTGGTGAAGCCATTGCCCTACTTCAGGCTAAGGGGCGGCAAGAAAGCCAGCCAGAAACCCCGCAAGATGCGTTTTTCTACAATTTTTATGGGTATTTGCTTATTGATTATGAGATTGATATTAAGCGCGGTATGGAGTATGTGCAAAAGGCTTTGGCGATCGAGCCTTATGCGATTGCGTATGTGGATTCTCTGGCGTGGGGGTATTATAAGCTTGGAGATTGTGAGCGTGCGATAAAGGCATTTTCTCAAATCCCAAAAGACCAGATCGCAAACAACCCAGACTTGCGCGCCCATAGCTACCAGATAGAAGGCGTGTGCGGCAAGCAAGATATGAGTCAAAAAAGAGTCAAGCAATGAATGCGCTTATGCGACTTTTCCAGCGATTTTCTTCGCCCAAAGCCCTAGAATCCACCTCCGCGCTTGCTGCTAGAATCCACTTTGAGCAAGAGCTTTTGCCCTTTGATTTACTTGGGCGATCGCTCTCTTATAATCCCTATCCACCGCGGTTTAAGGAGATGTTTCCCACGCTAGATTCTCCGCGTGGCGTGCTTGTGAAAGGCTTTGTGTTTGATGAGCTAGAATCCATTATAGCTACTTTGCAAGCACAAAGAGCAAATATCATCGTGCTAGATCTCGCTAGAGATAGTGAAGCTAATCCCAGCGGGGAGGGCTTAGAGTGTATAGGGTATTTGCGCCATTATACAAACGCACTTATTGTGCTAAAAGATAGCTTCATTACCCCCTATCAAATCCTACAAGCAGTGGTATATGGTGCAGATGGGATTGTGCTTGATCGCGATAGTAAGGGGCATAAGGAGCTACTAGAATTTGCCTTTAGGCTAAATTGTATGGGCTTTTATATGATTAAGACACTAAAAGACATAAAATCCGCCGTGCTAGCAAAGGCGCAGGGCGTGTTTGTCGATGATAGTGTGTATGATGAGCTTGTGTCATTGATCCCACAATCCAAATGTATCTGCCACTTTGTGCCTAAAGACCGCATAGCTACGCGAGCGGATTTTATGTGTGTGCAAGTATAGAGGCTATGTGAAGATACGCGTCATTTGTGGGGCAAGCACGCGGACACTTGAAGTGGATTCTAGCACACGGCTTGATGAGTGCGTGGCTTTGGGGATAGAAACTTCGCGCAATCAAGCCCAAGCATTGATTAAGCAAGGGGCAATCACGCTAAATGGCACATTGTGTCAAAAATGTGGGCTAAGGCTCACCGCAGATACGAGCATATCGATCGCGCTGCCCCCCAGCACGCAGGCAAAGCCCACTACACAAGTCCCAGAGATGGCAATCACTAGAATCTATGAAGATGAAGAGCTGTTGATTTTAAACAAGCCCCCACATCTCGTAGTCCATAGTGCGCCAAGTGTGAGAGAAGCGACTCTAGTAGATTGGCTACAAGCACAAGGAGTAATGCTCTCCACCCTAAGCGGAGCGCATCGCGCTGGAATTGTGCATAGGCTAGATAAGCAGACAAGCGGGGCGATCGCCATTGCTAAGACAAATGCCGCACACGCATATTTAAGCCAGCAGCTCAAAGATCGGGCTATGGGGCGGTATTATGTAGCACTCATTGATAAGCCACTTAAAGAGCCGCGAATGATTGCTTGCAATCTCGCTCGCCACCCAAATAATCGCCTAAAAATGGCAAATATCGATGCTATGGGGCAGCATAGCACTGCAGCTAGATTTTCGCAAAGTGTCTTTATCCCACTTATCAACACGCAAGAGACTTCACTACTTGCCATTAAGCTCTATACCGGGCGCACGCACCAAATCCGCGCACATTTAGAGAGTATCAATCGCCACATTGTGGGGGATAGGCTGTATGGTTATAGCGGTGCGCTAGAGTGCCGCGTAATGCTGCACGCATATTTGCTCTATCTCACGCACCCAGCTACGCATAAGCAGATGGTTTTCCGTGCTGGGATCTTTGGAGATATGCTACAATGCGCGCAAGAGATTTTTGGGGTAAAGGAATTTGATGAGGCAATTAGGCAAGATGAGATTGTGCAGGCTTTTAATCACTGGGATAGTGCTTATAGGGCTAAGTAGTTGTGGGGGCAAAAGCACTTCCTTAGGATTTTTAAGCGCGCAAGATAAGCTTGATCCAAATCTCCCAATAATCGCTCAAGTGCGCACCATAGCTGATGTAAGCTCTATCGCGCTAGAGTGGGATCGCGTGCCAAACCCCAATGCGATAAAGGGCTTTGTCATCTTCCAAAATAACGCCAACACGAGCAAAAAAATCGCCACGATCAAAAACCCCTATGCCACGCATTATGTTGTGGATTCTCTCTTGCCAGAGACTTCCTACTCTTTCCAAATCGCCACGCTTGGGGCTGATAATGCTATCTCGCAAAAATCTCAAGCAATCTCTGTGAAAACATCATTTATCGATCCTGTTGAAAAGGTCTTTGCTTCAAAAGACTATGCCAAAAAAATCAAGCTCATTTGGAGTCCCCACCCAAATCCTAGCATTACGCGCTACATTATCCAGCGCAAGAATCCAAATGGCGCATTTCTCAATATCGCTACGATCAAAAATCGCTTGCTTGTAGAGTATTTTGATGAGAATCTAGCTGATGCGCAAGACTACATTTATCGCATTATCGCGCAAGATCTTAATGGGATCAAATCTCGTCCAAGCGCAGAGACGCAAGGCTTTACAAGGCAAAAGCCAAAGACAATTACTGCAATGCAAGCGAGCCAAAATCTAGCCAAAAATATCCAGCTAAGCTGGGAGGCTGTCCCTGATATTGCCCGCTATGAGATTTATACTTCTAGCACTATTGATGGCACTTATAAGCCACTTGTGCAGGTCAATAAGACTTACTATACCCATAAGATTGGCAAAGATGGCGTGGAGCTATTTTACAAAGTGCGTGCGATTGATGATAATGATGTCGCAAGCGATTTGCCAAATGGCGCGACAAAGGGCGCGACCCTCCCCCCACCGCCTACGCCAATCATCACTAAAGGACAAATCCAAAATAGCCACGCTTTGATAGAATGGGAGATTATCAACAATGCGCGTGTAAAAGCCTATGCGGTATATCGCTATGAAGGGCGTTTGGGGAGTCCATTGCGCTTTGGCAACACGATAAAAAATAGCTTCACAGATAAAGAAATGCAAAAAGGCAAGCGGTATATCTATAAAGTCGTCTCTGTTGATGAAGAGGGGAATGAATCACTCCCAAGCAAAGAAGTCGAGCTACTTCTCCAATAATGCCACACTTCATCGCTAAAGTCCCAAAACCCCAAAGCTTAGATAGCGCACAGGTGGATTCTATGCCTTATGCCTATAAGCTCCATAGCCTAAAATCTAGCAATCTTGCCCTTATAGCTATGCCCTATATGTATCAAAATAAGTCAAGATTGTGTTTTGTCTATGAAATCACACGCGCAAATGATGTGCTACTAAAGGGCGTAAAAAGCCTGCGTCCTATCCCAAGTGGCATATTAAAAATGTCCTTGCAGATACTAAGCAAGCATTATGAAATCGTGCAAGACAATCTCGCGCTCACTGCCTTAAAGCAGCAGGTTGATAGCCCATTTTTACTAGGCGATACAGAAGTGCTAGCCATAGTAGAATCCACACAATCCACAGCACCACATAAGCGCGTAATTTTGGAAATTGGCTTTGGCAGTGGTAGGCATATTTTGCATTTAGCTAAAGAGCATAAAGATGCTTTAGTGATAGGGCTAGAGATCCATACGCCCTCCATCGAGCAGGTGCTACGCCAAATTGAGATTCTAGGCTTGGACAATCTCTATGTATCACGCCTTGATGCAAGGCAATTTCTGTGCTGTGCTAGCAGCGGGAGTGTGAGTGAGATATTTATCCATTTTCCCGTGCCTTGGAATAGCGTGAAAAATCGCCGCGTGCTAAATGCCAAGCCCTTGCAAGAAGTGCTACGCGTGCTAGGAGATGATGGCTATCTAGAATTTCGCACAGATGATAGGGAGTATTTTGATGATGTGCTAAGTTTAGCCAAAGATAATGCTTGTGCTAGAGCGACTTATACAATCAACACTAAACAAAGCATAACAAGCAAATATGAAGCAAGGTGGCTAGCACAGGATAAGGATATTTTCACCATTACCATTACGCCAAAGGCAAGACCTTCAAAAGTGGATTCTAGGGAGAGCTGGCAAAAATGTGCGTTTGGGTTTGATAAAAAATTGGTAAAATCCACTTTGGCAAAAGTATCTACACAAGATGTTTTGCAGCCTAATCAAAAGCATAGAGAGATATTTGCTTATCTGTGGGAGAAGCGTTGTTTTGAGCAAGGGTTTTTGTGCGTGCAAGATGTGTATGTTTCAGCCACGCGCGATAGAGTGGCGTTTTTGGTGCATTTTGGGGACTTTCAGTATCCTTGCACGCGTTTGATTGTGTTTGAATCAAATAGTGTAGATGGCTATGTGGGGCAGTATCTCCCAGAGCCACCACTTCAAAACCCCGCAAATATGCAGGCACACGAGCTATTTACTACAATATTGGAGAGTATATGAGTATCATCACAGCAAACAATCTTACACTAGGCTACCAGAGAGAAGAGCCTGTCATCATCGATGCGAGCTTTACTATCAATAATAAGGATTTTGTCTTCATATCAGGACCAAGCGGTAGCGGGAAAAGCACTCTTCTTAGCTCGCTTTATGGGGCATTGACCCCGATGAGTGGGACTCTTAGCGTATGTGATATAAATCTCACTAAGCATAAAGATAGCAATATCACTCGCTTGCGTCAAAAAATCGGCATTGTCTTTCAAGACTATAAACTCATAGAAGAATGGAATGTCGAGAAAAATATCACACTTCCTATGGTGATCAATGGCTATAAAAAAGATGCGTGCGAGGCGCAGACAGAAAAGCTACTTTCACATATAGGGCTTTTGCACAAGGCGACAAAATACCCCCTAGAGCTTAGTGGTGGGGAGCAGCAGCGCGTGGCTATGGCGCGTGCTATCGCGCATCGCCCAGCTTTGATTCTAGCTGATGAGCCTACGGGCAATCTTGATGATTTCTCTAGTGATATGATTTGGAGCTTGCTAAAAAGTGCCAATGAGCAGCTTGATATTACGATTGTTGTCGTTACTCATCGCGTCCCTGTGCGCACAAATATCTCTTATAGGCATTTATTTATCGATCGAGAAAGGAATAGTATTTATGAGCAACATTAAACAACACTTTTTTTTACTTCTACCGCTGCTTGCATTGCTGTTTAGCCTTGAGAGCTTTTTGCTTATCAATCGCGCTATTGTGAGTAAAGAAGATAAACTTTTGCAGAATTATTCTATTGTGATTGCTAGTAAAAAGAAGCTTTCCCTTGAGATTATCCAGCAAAATATCCCAGAAGCCTTGTCTCTTGAGCCGGTTGATCCTAGCTTCATCTTAGAAAAAATCCGCGCCAATATGAATAATGAAGATTTTGAAAACATCAAAAAAGAGCTTTCACTCTACTATACGCTAAAGCTTGATTCTTTTCCTAGCCAGCGGCGTTTGCACGACATAGAATCCACTTTAAACAAAATCCCAAATATCATCAAGACAGAATCCTTTGCCAAAACACACAATCAAGCCTATCGTTTGCTATTTTTGATCAAGTTTAGCATACAGACTTTCGCGCTTATTTTGGCAGTGCTTAGCGTGCTTTTGATGATTGATCAAATACGGATTTGGCATTTTGAGCATAGCAAACGAATGCAGATTATGCATTATTTAGGGGCGAGCGTGTGGATGCGCAATAGCTTTTTGCTAAAAGGTGCGATCAATGATGCAGTGATTGCGACTATTTTGGTGAGTGTTGGGTTTTTGTATTTTTCTACAACAGAGATGGCTAAAGATATGTTAAATGCTTTAGAGGTGGGGGCGGAAGTATTTAGGTTTGTGTATGATTTGGGGATTTTGCTAGGGGCTTCAATTGGTGCTTGTTTGTTTTGCGTGTTTGTGGCAATTAGCTTGCAAAGAAAGGTATAGAATGCGTCTTGTATCTATGCTTTGTGGTGTGTGTATTGTCGTGCCATTGTGTCTTAGTGCTACGCCTAAAAAGCTTGAAGATATAGAAAAAGACATTCACACCAACAAGCAAAAGCTAGAAGCAAAGGCGCAAGAAGAGCGCAAAATCTCATCGCGCCTAAGTTCGCTTGGGAATACCATCAATGCGCGCAAGAAGCAAATTGCAAATTTACGCGAGCAAATTGTATTTTTGCAAAAAAGCATCAATCAAAACCAAAATCAAAGCCAAGCCCAAGCAAAGAGACTAGAATCCTTGCGCACGACTTTGCAATCACTAGAGGGTGAAAAAAGTGCCATACAAGCTTATATCGCCAACATTATTATCAAGGATTTATCATTTTTGCTTGTTTTAGACAAGCAAAGTGTGCTTTCTCCTGATGATGTTATGCTTGAAGAGGCTTTTGAGCTTTTGACAAAACAAAGTCAAAGTAAAATCCTATCTCTAAGCGAAAAGCAAAAAAAGATTACCGATCAAATTGGGCTTATCACAAATAATATCAATGCAATTACTACTTTAATAGGCACACAACAAAATAAAAAAGAGCAGCTGCAGAAAATGATCAATGAGCAAAATCTACTCAATGATAAGCTACAAGCCGAGCTAAACGACTATAATCAAAAACTCGTGCAAATCACCAAAGAGCGCGAAGGGCTGGATTCTATCTTGCAAAATCTCAATATCATTAAAGCCGACAGACAAAAAGAGCTGGAGAGACAAAGACAAGCTGTGCTTGCAGCACAAAAGGCACAAAGAGAAAAAGAGGAGAGAGAAGCTAGAGCGCGTGCTGAATCTGCTGCCACTAGCACCTCTGCACCAGAGCCCAAGAAAGATAATCTCAATATCGTGCAAGTAGCAAATAGCTATAAGAATGTCTCTGTTATCAAATACACTGGGGCAAAGACTATCGCGCCTTTGGAGTATTATACGATTGAGCAAAACTTTGGTCCGTATTTTGATCCTGTGTATAATCTCAAAGTGTTTAATGAGTCTATTACACTGCTGTCAAAAGTGCCAAATGCTGTTGTATATAACATCCTTGATGGCAAGGTGGTCTATGCCAAAGAAGCCCCTGTGCTTAAGAAGGTCGTGATTGTTGAGCATAGCAATGAGACTTATACGATCTATTCTCAGCTTGATAAAATCGCCCCAACCGTAAAGCCCGGATTTGTTGTCAAAAAGGGCTATACGATTGGGCGAGTTTCGCAACGACTAGGACTTGAAATCACACAAAAAGACAAACATATTGACCCTATAGAAGTTATCGCAAAAAGTAAATAAAAATTATTAAAACATTTTACAAAATAGTCGATAGTAGTGTTACCTAAGCTAAAATCACAAGGAGGTTGCTATGGCAGAGGTGCATACAAATCAGTTTTCTTCTATCAAAAATACGCTTTATGGTATGGTAAATAGCGCAGGACAAGCCTACAAGCAAGATTCTATACAGGCTTCAAATACAAGAGCGGCGAATTCTGCTCAAGTCCAGCGCGATGAGATGCATACTCGTGGCGAGCTTATACATACAGCAAAAGAAATCAACAAGAAAATGGAGCATATTGGTGCTGACATTAACTTCAGCTATAACGATGATATTGGCGGACTTGTTGTAACTGTGAAAGATCCAAGTAATGGTGGCAAGGTGATTCGCGAAATCCCTAGCAAAGAAGCCATTGAGCTGACAAAGAAAATGCACGAAGTAGTTGGGCTTATCTTTGATAAGGAAGTGTAGAATCCAACTAGGATCAAAGGGCTGATTGCGGGAGATTGGGTATGGCAGTAGGTAGGATCAACTCATTAGGGGTCGGTAGTGGCGTGTTGAGTTATGATGTCATCGATAAGCTACGAGAAGCAGATGAAAAATCAATGATCCGCCCTATAGAGCGGAAGATGGAGCAAAATGTCGAGAAGCAAACCGCTCTTGCCGAGATCAAGACTTTGGTATCAGCGATCCGCACACCCACTAAGATTCTAGCGGATTATTCTTCATACTTGGGGCGCACAACTAATGTCAATAGCGATGCGATCAAAGCAACTGTCGCAAGCGGTGTGCCAATGCAAGATATTAAAGTTGATGTGCATCAGCTAGCTCAGGGCGACATCAATGAAGTGGGGGGGAAGTTTGAGAGTCGCGATAGTGTGTTTAGTGAAAATGATGTAAGTCTTAGCTTTTACACACAGGGGAGAACTTATAAGATTGATATTAAAGGCGGTATGAGTGTGGGAGATGTCGCTCAGCTTGTTACTGATGAGACAAATGGCGAGGTAACGGGCATTATTATGAAGACAGGTGGCTCAAAGCCCTATCAGCTTATGCTAAACTCCAAAGGAATGGGAGATCAAAGTAGAATCTACTTTGGCACGGTGCTATCAGCAAATATCCCATCAAGCGCGATGGATTTAGGCGATGATGATCTCACTTTGCAGCTGACAGACAAAAATGGCAATGAGCAAAGCTTGAGTATCAAGCTAAAGACCGATGGCTCTGGGGATAGTGCCTTGGCTCTTAAAGAAGCCATAAGAGAAGCCATAGAATCTAATAGCGAGCTAAAAGATTTGCTTGATACAGAGATCAATGTAGGGCTTGATAAAGATGGCAAGGGGCTTGTGATCAATGATTTGCGCGGATATGGCATTAGTGCTACTGGTGCGCAGGCTAGCTCTCTAGGCTTTGGTAGTGGGCAAGCCAAGCAGGAACCATTGATAGAATCTGGACAGATGGTGAAAGAGGGTAAGCTTAGTGGGGTGGTGATGATTGGGAGTGTGCCACTTGATCTTGCCAAGATGACTAAAGATAAAAATACTAGCGAGCAAAACGCTCAAATCATCGCCCAAGCCATAGAAAATATCGCTGGTATGCACGCAAGCACCGATGGATCGGGCAAGCTTACGCTAAGCTCTGAGGTCGGGGAGATTAAAATTAGTGCGCAAGATGAAGCGGGCAAGCAGGCGATAGAGAGCATTGGCTTAAAATCTGGGACAATCCAAAGCTATGCGAAACTGCAGGATAGTTTGTTTAAAATCAAAAATATCCAACGAGGGCAAGATTCTCTTATCTCCTACAATGGAGCGCAAATTTCACGCCCAACTAATGAGATTAACGATGTGGTGGGTGGTGTGTCAATGAGCTTGCAATCCACCACCGAGCCGGGTAAGCCAGCGATCATTAGCATAGGCAGAGATGATGCTAATATCATCGAGCAAGTGAAAGAATTTGTGAAAGCTTACAATGAGCTAGTCCCAAAGCTTAATGAAACCACGCGCTATGATGAGGATACAAGTATTGCAGGAGTGTTTAATGGCGTGAGTGATATACGCACAATACGATCTTCACTTAATTCGTTGATTAGTTATTCGGAGCTTGTGGATGGCAAGCTTGCAAGCCTTGTGAATTATGGTATCACGCTCAATGATAAAGGCGTGATGTTCTTAGATGAGTCTATGCTCACAAGTGCTATAAGTGCTGATCCTAAGGCTGCAGAGGAGTTTTTTTACGGCAAGGATAAGCAAGAGGTTTCTGGGAGAGACACACATATCGATGGTGTTTTTGCAAAAATTGATAAATTTTTAGCCACTTTAGCCGATGGTAGTAATTCAAGGCTTGAAGCATTTGGCTCATCACTAGAGCGAGATGCCAAGGCTTTGCAAAAAGACAAGAAAAGTGCCACAGAATTGCTTGATACGCGCTATGAGACAATGGCGAGTCGATTTGCGGCTTACGATAGCCAAATCGCAAAGACGAAAAATGCCTTTGGTTCAGTGCAGATGATGATTGATCAATCTGTCGCCAAAAAGTAGCTTGAAGAAGTAGCTTTACTTAGGAAAGGATATTTATGAGAAGCAACGCCTACAATCTCTACCAACACAATGAAGTCTCCGTAGAATCTCCAGCCAAGCTGATTGAGATGCTTTATGAAGGGATATTGCGCTTTTGCGGACAGGCAAAGCGACACATGGAGCTAGGGGATATTGAGAAAAAGATCTACTACATCAATCGCGTAACAGATATTTTCACAGAGTTGCTTAATGTATTGGATTATGAGAGAGGCGGCGAGGTAGCTACATATCTCACAGGGCTTTATACTCATCAAATCAAGCTACTCACGCAGGCAAATGTGGAGGACAATACAGAGAAGATTGACATTGTCATCAATGTAGCAAGAGGCTTGCTTGAAGCGTGGAGAGAGATTCACCAAAATGAGCTGGCTTGATAGTTTAAAAGTAGCCATTCTTCAAAAAGATGCGCAAAGGGCGTTTGCTCTTATACAAACACTTCCTGAAAGCTTTGATGATATAGAGACAATGCTACAAGCAAGGGAGCTTATCGCTCAAGTGCTTGATTTACTTGAAGAAGAGAAAAACCACATTAGAATCCAAATGCTCCAAATCAAAGCGGCAAAAAAATTCATAGAGATTAATTCCTAAAATACCCAATGATCATAAGCTAGCTATCTAGGGCTTTGTCTAGTCTGCAGCGGTATATGCGGTTATTGTAGCCGAAGATGTCGTGTGCCTGCGTGTAGAGTGTAAATCCAAATCGCTCATAGAATCCACGCAAATCAGTGCAGAGATATAAGCTAGCAAAGCCTTGAGCTTGGCAGTCATTTTTAGCGTGGCGGATAAGGCGTTGTGCTATGCCTTTTTTGCGATGAGATTCTGCGACATAGAGTGCGATCAAAAATGGATATAGATCTGCACAAGAGACAAAATCCTGTAATGCCACGCCCACACAGCCTACAATTTTTTTCTCTAGTAAGGCAAAAAGGAAGTGTGGGATAAAGCCCTTTGTATCTACGCTACATTGCAAGACTTCTTCGTAGAACTTCGATGATTTTTCATCTGCCCATGCTTGGAGTAAAAATCTTTGCGCTTGATGTAGCAAGTGTGGATTATCGCGTAAGGAGCAAATAGCAAGAGACAAGACACAGCACTTTTTGTAGGATTGGATTACTTAGCAAACACGCGGAAGTTATGCGCATTTTAAGATTTAGCACATAGTAGCAAGCTCGCGAGTGGCTCGCGCGTAAAAGCTAGCTTCTATCTTCTTTGATTCTAGCAGCTTTTCCTTTGCGGTCGCGGAGATAATAGAGTCTAGCTCGTCTCACACGCCCTACACGAAGCACACTAATGCTCTCAAGACTCTCGCTATATAGAGGGAAAGTCTTCTCTACACCGATGTTATTTGCACCTATTTTGCGCACGGTGAAAGTTTTATCCACGCCATTACCACGAATGCAAATACACACACCTTCAAAATTTTGGATTCTAGTTTTATCTCCTTCTACAATGCGAACCCCTAGCTTAATGGTATCGCCAGCCTTAAAAGTAGGCACTTGTTTGTCTTTGATTTGGGCTTTTTCAAAGCTTTCTATGTATCGGTTTTTCATCGCACACCCTTTGTGTAGTTTTCCATCGCTCAAATAAATCTGGTCGAAAATAGCGCGTCTTGCATAGAGCTAAATGGTTTTTCAAAACGGCTATTCTATTGTGATTTCCCTTTGAATACTCTGAAATTGGGGCAAAATCCTTAACACCATCATTTGTCCGCGCAAAGACAGGTGCTTCAAGCAAAAAGCCTTCAAAGCTTTCACCTTGCAGGGATTCGCTATTGCCCAGCACTTCGGGGATCTGGCGTGCGATGCTATCACATAGGCAAAGTGCCGCTAGCTCCCCACCTGTTACAATAAAATCCCCCACACTAAACACCTCATCAGCATAAGCTTCAATGGCACGCTCATCAAATCCCTCATATCGCCCACACACAAAGACAATATGCTCTTTTTGGGCTAGGCGCATTGCATCGTGCTGGGTAAATTGCTTGGCGCAAGGTGTAAGGAAGATAATATGAGCTTTTTTAGATTCTGGGGGCTGTGAAGGTTTGGCTATGGTGTGTTGGATCGCCCCTTCTAGCACACAAGGCAAAAGCACCTGTCCTGCTCCGCCACCAATTTGAGGGGCATCGACACTTTTGTAAGAATCACGCGCAAAATCGCGTAGCTGGATTGTGTCAATGGTGATCAAGCCCTTTTCTCTAGCGATTTTTAGGATAGATTCTTGGAAGTAGCTCTCAATAAGCGTGGGAAAAAGCGTGATAAAGCTAAAGGTCATATCGCTACTCGCAGAGTGATTTGGCATTTTGCGTGAAGATGCCGCCATTTTGCGTAGGAGTCGCAAGGGAGATATGTAGCACATACGCATCGATATATGGGAGATAAAAGATCTTTGGCTTTTTGGCTTTGGTGGATTTTTGTGGCTGGGGTTGATCGGGGCTTGCTGGGGTGGTTTGGGCGATTAGGAGATAGTCTGTGCTGCCTATGCGCTCTATCTCGATGACCTTGCCTAGCACTTCATCATTTTCTATGACCTCTAAACCAATAATATCAAAATAAAAAAACTCATCTTTTGTAAGCGGGCATTTTGCGCGTGTCTCTTGCTTGCTTGTGAATAGGCGCATATTAACAAGCTCTTGTGCCTTCTCCCTAGAATCTATATGTGTGAATGTCAGCAGTAAATCGCTGCGCCTTTTTGTGATGGATTGTATGGTAAGGAAGCGTTGCAGTCTATCGGCAAAAAGCCTTGTGCCTGCTTGCAAAAATTCTTCAAAATCGCTTGTTAGGTGAAAGACTAGCGCGCCTTTAAGCCCCACAGCCCTGCCGATTTTACCTACTTCTATGACATAATCAGCATAATCCAAAAAAGTGGATTCTAGCCTAGAATCCACTTTTTCACTTGGGGTGGTATCTTGTGTGTTTGGGGATTGTTTAGAGCCGTGATTTGTGGCTGTTTGTGGAGAATTATTCACAAGGATGAACGGTGATTTTGTAGGTCATTCCATCTTTTGCCTTGCAGCCAGAGACAAAAGTTTTTAAAGAGACGATCATCCTGCCATCTTTGCCTATGACGCGTCCCATATCATCGACTGAGACAAACACATCTAAAAGTCGCACGCCATCTCCTTGACTTGAGCGTATGGAGACTTTGTCTGGGGAAGCGACTATTTTTTTCACATAGGTTTCTAAAAACTTCTCAACCATTGAGCCAAAACCTTAGCAGAGTTTATTGGGTTTATTTTCCGGCTGCGAGCTTTTCTACACGCTCACTCATCTTAGCTCCCACACCTTTCCAATATGCAAGCCTATCAGTATCGATTTTGATCGTTGCAGGCTGGGTGAGTGGATTGTAGTAGCCGATAGATTCTATCCAGCCGCCATCGCGTCTCTTACGAGAGTCTGTAACTACCACGCGATAAAATGGCTTTTTCTTTCGACCCATACGAGTTAGGCGGATAACAGTTGCCATACTTGCTCCTTAATTGCTTAATTATTAGTAGAACGCGGATTATACACATAAAAATATATTTTTACCCTTAAAGACTAGGGAGATGACTTATCTTATGCCACCTTTGCCTTTCATCTGTCCCATTAGCCCCATCAAATCCTGCATACTGCCCTTTTGGCTAAATTTCTTAGCCATTTTTGCTGCCATATCAAATTGCTTCACAATGCGGTTAATATCAGCTACTTCAAGCCCTGCGCCCTGTGCGATTCTTTTGCGTCTTGAGCCATTGAGTAAATCTGGATTCTCGCGCTCTTTTTTTGTCATAGAATTGACCATCGCGCGGATATTTTTTAGCTCCTTGGAATTATCTAAATCTACATTTTTTAGCTGTCCAGCCACTTGGGAGAGCCCCGGGATCATCGACATAATCGAGCTCATCGAGCCAAGCTTTTTGACATTTTCGATTTGCGCTAGAAAGTCTTCAAAGCCAAATTGCCCTTTTTTGAGCTTTTTGCTGATATTTTTTGCTTCTTTTTCATCGATGATTGTAGCTGTCTTTTCTGCAAGGGAGATGATGTCCCCAGCTCCCATAAGCCTTGAGACAATGCGATCTGGGATAAAAATATCAAGATCGGGGATTTTCTCACCATTACCGATGAAGCGCAGCGGGATTTGCAGCTGATAAGCGATATTAAGCGCGATACCGCCTTTTGTATCGCTATCAAATTTTGTAAGTATCACGCCGCTAAGCCCTATGCGATCGTGGAAGCCCTGCGCACTTCTAATGCCATCTTGCCCGCTAAGAGAGTCAGCGACATAAAAGATCTCATTAGGCTTTAAATAATCGCGCAAGCTTTGTAGCTCGCTCATTAGTGCTTCATCAATCGCCAGCCGCCCCGCAGAATCCACAATCATCACATCAAAGCCCCCTTGCTCTGCGCGTTTTTTGGCAGCTTGTGCTACTGCTAGGGGGCTAGATTCTGCTTGTGGCATAGAATCTGGGCTAAAGACTTCTACCTCGATTTGCTCTCCTAGCACTTGGAGCTGCTTTACTGCCGCAAGACGCGCTAAATCGCACGCCACAAGCAACACCTTTTTATTGCGCGTTTTGAGATAGTTGGCAAGCTTGGCGGAAGTGGTTGTCTTCCCGCTTCCTTGCAGACCGCACATAAGCACGATTGTAGGGGGCTTTGGCGCATACACAAAGCCATAATGCCCGCTTGTGGTGAGAATCTCTAGCAATGCAGCTTGCAGCGCGTCTAAGAAATTTTGCTTGCCTATGCCCTTTTCTTTCGTGCGCTGGGCGATGTGATCTAGCAGGGATTTGGTAACCTTATGATGGACATCGTTTTTGAGTAGGGTTTTTTTGAGCTCATCTAGGGCGCGGTTAAGAGCCTTTTCATCATCATTAAAGCGGATTTTAGAAGCAATGGAGCGCAGAGAGCTACTTAGAGTATCAAACATTGTTTTTCCTTACAAAAGTGGATTCTAGTTGCACAAGAGGCATTGTAATACAAGCGGGCTTAAACTATGTGTGTTTGGCGCGTGTTTGCATAGATAAACGCTGCATACTCGTGGCTTATCTCATCAATGGCTAGGGCTAAGAATTGCGGAGTCTCATAGCTATGGAGTGAGAGTAGCATAGATCGCGCTTTTTCTAGCGCACTCTTGGTGGTTTTAAGCCGTAGGAGATATTCTTTGTCGCAGTGGATTTGTCCATTAAAGCGATAGAGACTTTTAATTTTGCTCCACTGCGCACAGGCGATGAGGTTGTGCTCTAAAAGGGCTTTGGCAATAGACTTTGCCTCCTTTTTGCTGCTTGTGGTGGTTAGGATTATGTAGGCTTCCATATCGCTAAATAATCTCGTGCAGTAGCCCAACAGCTGCGATGACTAGCACGACCCCCACATAGCCTATGGCATTAAGCCGCTCACCAAACAGGATTCTACCCCCAGCGATCGTGCCGATAATCCCTATCGCCCCCCAGCTAGAATACGCCACTGCAAGCTCCATAGAATCTAGGGCTAGCATAAGCAGATAAAATGCCCCAATCACCACTGCCACCGCGCCTAGCCCATAGCCTAGCTTAGAGAAGCCATTTGAGGCTTTAAGCAGCAGATTTGCCACCACATCAAGCACCGCTGCGATACACACAAACGCAAAGCCAAGCATAGCAGGTGTGCTATGCCACACATAGCCTAGAAGTGAGAGAGCCACTACGCCTATAAGCCCTGCGCTAAGTAGCACAAAGGATAGGGCGGAGGGCTTGCTTGTATGTGAGGTGCAAAAAGTGGATTCTAGGTTTTGGGCGTTGGCTTTTTGCGAAAAAGCGGGGAGTTTGTGGCTCGCGGCGTCGATAGACAACCAAGTCTTATCTCCTTGCTCGCCACTGCACACCCCCGCTTTTTCATCAAAAATCCTGCCGCCTGCGGCGTGATTATCAAACACAACTTCAGCTTTTTTGTTCTGCGGCGTGTTTAAACTTTGGGCGTTTTTCTTAGAATCCACTTTTTGTAATTCTGCGTTTTTATCAAAAGTGGATTCTAGGTTTTCAGCCTGTTTTGTAAAGCTGCTGTGGGATTCTAGGATTTGCGTGGGGTTTTCACACTCAGCCCCTTTTTCTTCTTCTAGGATTCTAGGAATTGCGGTGGGGCTGTGGGAGCTTTGCAAACTTTGGGGAAGGTTAGCGACCTTGTCGGTCGTGCCTTTCACAAAGTTTGCAACACTGCCGCATTGCTCACCCAAGACCGAATCCTCATCGCTAACCTCGCCGAAGTTGATGAGCAAGATCCCTACCACCGCACACACAATCCCCGCATACTGCACCAAAGCTAGATTCTCATCAAAATACCAAATCCCAATCAAAACAATACATATAACCCCAAGCACTTCCCACATCGCATACGCTACGCTTACGCTGATTTGCTTAATGGCAAGCCCAATGAAGTAGTAAGACACACAGATGAAAAATGCTGTAACCAAAAAGCCATAGCTCATACTTTGGGCGAGTTTCAAAAAGCTAGAGCCTAGCACCTCTGTGATGATAGCAAGCACCAGCCATAGCCACGCTAGAAGTTTAGGATTGATTGTTGCTAGCATTGCACGCTCCTTTGGTTTTTAGTGAGTTGTTTTTTAGCGCGTAGAAGATGATTAACGCCCCTAGGGCAATCATTATCAAGCATAGAATCTGCCCCATACTCAAAGAGCCAAAAAGCCCTAGCTGCGCATCAGGCTCCCTCCAATACTCCGCGATAAAGCGCATAAGCCCATAGCTCACCCCATAGACGCCAATAAGCGCGTTAGTAAGAGGCTTGTATGTAGAGCATAGCACGATGATTATAAACACCACAAACCCTTCAAGGATAGCTTCTAGTAGCTGGCTAGGGTAGCGTAGCACACCATTGACTATAATCCCAATTTTTTGCCCAAAGATGTCATTTTCTCCCACCACTCGCCCAAAAAGCTCTTGGTTTAAGAAATTCCCCACACGCCCAAACACATATGCTAGTGGCACACTTATAGCGACTAGATCTAGCAAGGGCAGTAGGGATATATGCTTGATTTTGGCAAAGATATATGATGCTAGCAAGAATCCCACCACCCCGCCGTGGAAGCTCATACCGCGGATACCGATAAAATTCCCATACGGATCAAAGGGGTTAAAAATCTCTATCGGGTGGGCTAAATACCAGAATCTATCGGGATCATAGATAAGCACATAGCCAAGCCTAGCCCCCAAAATCACGCCAATTTCTGCCCAGATAAAATAGCTATCTAAAAGCTGCTTTGATATGGGGAAGCGCGTGGGATTTATGCGGATAAAAAAGTGCGCGACAAAAAGCGCGAAAATAAGCGCGCATACATACGCGATCCCATACCAATGCACGCTTGCGCCAAATATGCTAAATGCCACAGGATCAAAATGCGCATAGATTGTATTCCACAGGCTATATTGCATCTCCATTGTAGTCCTTATGAGTTTTTGTAGTTGCGCGGATCGTGCTCGACACTAATGGCAAATATCTTGTCAAACTCCACAGATTCTAGTAGCTCAAGCAAATGGTAGTTGTTTGTGCCAAGGCTAAAGTCATAGTTATTATAGAGCTTTAGGCGTAGCAAATGCCCTAGGGCATAGGTATTGAAAGGAAAGGCATCAAGCAGCATAATGCGCCATTGGCTAAAATCCCTAGAATCCACTTTTATATGTGTGGCGATAAGCTTATCAAGCCTGTTGGCAAACTCCAGATAATCTTCATAAGTCTTCACGCGCCCTTGAGAGCACAGATATAAAATATCATTTCTTTTTGCGGTGCTAAATTGCAAGATATTGTCCTTTGATTACCATTGATATAGTGCGATATTGTGCGGAGATGATCGTAAATCGTGGTGCATTGTAGCAGAAAATTTCCGCATATCGTTTAATGAGCTTGTGTCCTAGATTGTGGTGGTGGGTGGATCCTAGGGGGCTAGGCTGCTTAGATGTATGCAGGCATATAAGAGGGCGTATATAGGCAGATGGCTTGCCCTTGGGGTAGCAAAATGCCTTGATAGTAACGGAGTAGCAAAAGCTTAGATGCAATCTTTGGCGATCGCAAATATGCGTGGTGATTAGCAGGGTGTGTGGCGGTGGGGCTGGGGGTGTTTTGTGTGTGTGTAGTGTGGGGGCATAAAGATCGCATAGCCCGTATTTTAGGATATTTGTGCCTAGCTCAAAAAGCAGGAGATACACGCTATCTCGCCACTTTGGTGCGATGGGTGAGATAGTGGATTCTAGCGCGGACTCTAAGCTAGCAAAGGCTAAAGGGCAGCGGGGCTTCAAAGCTCTCTCCAAGCACACAAATGCGGCTTGAATGCAGCATAAGCCTAGGAGCATTTGCGCCGCCATAGAGTGTATCGCCAATGATTGGGTGTCCTATATGGGCTAAATGCACGCGGATTTGATGTGTCCTGCCTGTTTCTATCTGCACGCGTAGCAAGGTCTTTTTGCCTATAATGGATTCTGGGGCGATGTGAGTTAGGGCTTCTAGCCCATCTTTATGCACTTTGCTTTTAGCACTCTTGCCCTTTTTGGTAAGGATTGGGGCATTGATAGTTTTAGACTCTGGGACAATGCCTTGGACAAGCGCGTAGTAGATCTTCTCCACCTTGCGTGCTTTAAAGGCGTTGATAATCTCTAGGGCTTTTTGGCTATTGCTCTTAGCTAGCAGCAGCACGCCGCTTGTCTCTCTATCAAGTCTATGGAGTAGCTCATAGCCTTGAAATCGCGCTTGGATCGCATAGCTTTCTAAAAATGCTGGCTTATTTACCACAAGCAAATCCCCCCTTTGCGCGATTATGCTAATTGGCGCGATGTCTTGGATCTGGAAGTTTGTCTTAGGATCTAGCAGGGCGCGTGCTAGGGTGAGCTTTCTGCCATTGGCACTTACAAGCCCATCATCAATGAGGGATTTTGCTTTTTTATGGGAGATGTGTTTTTGCAGGCTTAGGAGTTTGTAGGCTTTTTCCATTTGGCTAGTCCTTGTGCGTGGTGATTGCTTGGATAAGCGTGGAGAGATGCGCTTGTGCGTGCTTATAGGAGCTGTGCGGTAGGCTGTGGTGGGCTAGGAGGGTGGATTCTAGCTCGCTTGGCTTGCATAAGGTGTAGCCATCAATGCAGGCAAAAAGGGCTTCTTGATTAAATATCGCTTCGCCGCTGATAAGCTTAGTGCCAAAAAATGCCGGCTCAAGGGGATTGTGCCCGCCTGCTGGGACAAATGCACCACCTAAAATCACTATATCTGCTATGGCATAGCAGTTGTTTAGCTCCCCTAGGGTGTCAAGCAAGATGACATCAAGGCTAGTGTCATTAAGCACTTGTGCGCCTTGTGTGAATCGCGCGCTAGCAAGGGGATAGTCTGCTAGTAGCGTGGCTACTTGAGTAAATCGTTCGGGGTGGCGCGGGGCTAGGATTAGTAGGCTAGAATCCATTGTGCTAGAATCCACTTTTTTACTAGCGGCTATTTTTCTGTCATTGCGAGCCGCGTTAGCGGCGTGGCAATCCATAAATTCCGCGCTAGCGGGATAACCATTACTAGAATCCACTTTTTGCGATTTTTCAGCATTATTTTCAAAAGTGGATTCTAGGTTTTGTGTCTTTGTTTGTGTGGATTGCCACGAAAATCCTTGCGGATTTTCTCGCAATGACGATAAAAGGGCGTTATTCCTAGAATCCACTTTTTTTAATGCACTAAAGGCTTGCAGCACCAGCTCTTCCTCCCCCCTATGCGTAGAGGCAGCGACAATCACTAGGCGATTTTTGGGCTTAGGGTAGGTTTTGCTCGTGGTGATTGGGCTTAGAAGCTTGAGATTCCCAAAGATGTGGATATTGCGCGCTCCAAGCTCGGCTAGGCGCGTGGAGTCGGCTTGAGTTTGGGCAAAGACTCTATCAATATAGCTAAAAAGCACGCGATAAAACGCACGGAAATGGCGGTATTTAGGGTAGGAGCGCGTGGAGACTCTAGCGTTTATGAGTAGAGTCTGTGCGCCTAATGCCCTAGCAGTGTGAAAAAGCTCTAGCCATAGCTCTGCTTCGGTAACCACAAGGGCTTGCAGCTGCTTTAGGCGGCGGGCATAAAAGGGCAGAAATATCTCAAAAGGCAGGAACTCCACGCGGATTGTAGGCTTACTCGCATAGCTACTTTGGGCTAGGTCAAAGCCTGTCTGCGTGGTGGTGGTGAGCAAGATATTGCGCGTGGGGGTTGCTAGGGCTTGTATGATTGGCTCTAGGGATTTGATCTCGCCAAAGGAGCAGGCGTGCAGCCAAATATGCGGACAAAAATCCTTGCAAAATCCGCTAGATCTTGGGGCAAAAATGCGCACAAATGGGAAAAATCGCGCAGGGATAGAGCGGCGGTATTTGGGCTTGGTGCTAAGGTAGAGTAGTGGCAGAGCAAGTAGGATCCACGCCACGCCACAAAGCACGCGATATAGCCAAATAGCCATATACGCACACTTAGGCTTGGCTGTCTGCACGATTTAGGATTCTAGGTAGAGGATCCTGCCACAATGTGGGCAGGTGATAATATCAGCACTATGAGAAATATCGCTTAAAAGCTTGTCATTTAGCTTGATGAAGCAGCCGCCACAGGCGTGGCGTTTGATAGGCACGACACTGGAGTTTTTCGCCCATTTGCGGATCTTTTCATAAAAGGCGATGATATTTTGATCCATAGCAGTTATGCACTTTTCTTTCTTGGCAAAAATAGCTTGCTGGGATTGCTTGATCTCTTCTATCTCTCCATCGACTTTTTGCTGCTCTTGGGCGATTTGTGATTCTAGCTCGACTAATTGCTGGGCGATCTCTTGCTCTTTTGGCGCGTAGGATTCTAGCTCTTTATTTAGACGCGCTATTTCGTTGTTTGCGTGCTTTAGCTGCTCTTTTGCTAGGTCTTCTTCAATGGCAAGTCCGCGTGCTTCTCTATCGGAGCAGCCATCTTTAATGCGCTGGGAGATAGCTTCTAGCTTGGCGTTGTTGTCTGTGATATTGGCTTCGTTGCGCTCTATGGCTATGGCTAGGGCTTCCTTTTCTTCACTGGAGCGAGATTGGCTAGCGATAAGCTCTAGCTTCTGGGCTAGGAGCTTGTCGAGATTGGCGCGTTTCTCCTGCATTACAGGCACAAGTGCATCAGATTCTGTATCAATCTGCGCGATTTGTATGAGCTGTTGCAAATGTTTATTCATAAAAGTCCTTATAGGTAAGAAAATGGGGAAAAGTTAGGCAGTATTGTAGCACTGAGATTCTTAATTTTCAAAAGGCTTTGCAGGATTTTTGCAAATTCTCTCTCGCTCTCATAATGCCCCACATCGATGAAGCTTAGTCCATTGCTTTTGCCAATCATCGCATCGTGGTATTTCACATCGCCGCAGATTAGGCAGCTATGTGGCGTGGTGATCTCCCTAGCGTAGCTTGCCCCAGAGCCACACACGATATAAATATGCTCTATATTTTGCTCTGCTTGCACGAAGCGGATATGCTCTAGGGATAGAGCCTTTTTGCACGATTTAGCAAGCTCTAGCAGCGGTGTGGGCGCGATCTGGCAGTGCTGGGCTATGCCTTGCTCTGTGGTGGCAAAGCCTAGGATCTCTCTAGCAAAGTGCGCGTTTAAATGCGTGTGATCAAAGTTTGTATGCATAGCGATGAGGGCGCAGTTTTTCTGCATAAGTGTGGCGATGAGATTAGCAGGGTAGGTGGCGGTGTCTAGGGACTTTAGAGGGGAGAAAAGTAGCGGGTGGTGGGTGATTAGCAAGGTGTTTGGCTCTAAATGTTGCGCCATAGTAGAGTCTAGCTCTAAAGCCAGCGCGATAGAATCCACCTTTTGCCCCATTGTGCCGATATTTAGCCCAGAGTTATCCCAGCTTGCTTGCAGGCTGAAGGGGCTTAGGCTATCTAGGGTGGTGTAAATTTCGCTGATATACATTGAGAAAACTCCTTTTGTGGTTTTATCGATTCAGTCTTGGGCTGCGCGTTGTCTTTTGGGCTAGAATCGTGGATTGCTTCGCCGCGCTTGTGCGATAGACCGCCAAGTCTTATCTCCGCGCGCGGCTCGAAAAGCCCCGATTCTAGCTCCAAAATACTGCCGCGAGAGCAAAAGCCACGCCCCACCACGCCCCACCACGCCCCACCGCAAAGCGAAGCTTCTTTAGTAATCCTTAGAATCGTGTGAAGTAAAACAGGCTTTTGAAAACACCTTTCAAAAGTGGATTCTAGCCTAAAACTACCGCAAGAGAAACAAGCCTACTTAGAATCGTTTTGGAATCGTTTTGCATTATATCGAACTCCTAGAATCCACTTTTTTAAATTGCAGACAAAAATACAAAGCGCAGTTTCTTTAGTAATCCATACTAGAATCCACTTTTTGAAAAAGTGGATTCTAGGGCTACTCCACCCTTAAGCCTTTTTTGAGTGTGAAAAGGGTGTCTAAAATTTGAGTGATATGCTCTTGCTCTTTTAACGGCGGCAGGGGGTAATTAAAGTTTAATATATCATCTTTCACTATTGATGGGGAATTGTCGCCTTTCATAAAGCTATTTAGCCCATAAACTACATAAGGCGAGGTCATCAAATAATATAAAAAGCGAGAATCTAAAATGTTGGTTCTACATACAAAAAAACCTGTTGAGGCAATACAATCGGCTAATGTTTCATCAATCAAGGCGATATTTTCTAAATAAGGTCTTACCATAGAAAATAGGACATCGCCATATTCTAATGGTCTTCTTGCACGACTTGAAGCATTTTTTGTCTCTATCGTTTTTGGCGACTTAACTTTTTTGTTTTTATTATCTATGGAATCTATATCTATGTATTTGAAAAAATCACCTTGTGGTTCAGTATTGTCTATTGGCAAAAATATATCACACCCTTTTACCCACGCCCAAGTGCTAGGGATTTCAAAGGGCGGGGTGTGTGGATTGCTTCGGTCGCTTCGCTCCCTCGCAATGACAGGCAAAGTGGATTCTAAGTCGTCATTGCGAGAAGTTGCGTTAGCAGCTTCGTGGCAAAACAAGGGATACCGCTCGGCGTTAGCCGATGTTTCTTTAGAATCCATAGTCATAAGAGGTATGATTTCCTTGCATTTTGTAAGCTCTTTTTTTAGGCTTTGTATTTGAGATTTTAGCTCGTGTTTGGTTTGTGGATTGCCACGCTCGCTTCGCTCGCTCGCAATGACAGCGTGGGGGTCGTGCTTTGTTTTGCCACGATCTCCTGCGGAAGTCTCGCAATTACGGGTTGGGGCTTTTTTAAGTTTAGATTCTAGGGTTTTAAGCTCTTTTTCTAACTTTTTGCGTTTTTCTTTTATGGCTTTGTTGTGGTTTTGTATCTCTGTGTGGGCAGATAGGCTTTGATGTGTATGGCGATAGCGTTTGCTTAAACTGCCCTCTAGGGCAAGTTTGAGCAAACGCTTTTCAATTCTCTTTTCAATTCTCTTTAAATTCTCTTTAGTGATAGCAAAATCATTTGCGAGTGTAACGAGCAAATCAAGTTTTTTTACGATTTCTTGCTGTTCCTTTAACGGCGGCAGGGGGATAAGGAAATTTTCTATATATTCATTTTTTATATTTAGAAGACTGCTTACCGTGCCACTCACGCAAGATTGAATATATTTTTCATAAAATCCACTTGCCACAATATAAAAAATATATTTTGCATTTTGCTCTTTTGCAATTCTTATGATGCGTAAAAATGCACCGATTTGCGTGTTTGCTAAATTTTCACTTGCAAATGCACATTTAGCTATATTACTTATATCATTTGTGCCTGTTATAACAATATCACCTTGTTGTATGGATTTTTCTTCGTTGAGTAGTTTTTCTTTGACAATAACATCATTAGATAATAAATCTAAATTTTGCGTGTTTTTATTGATATTTCCGCCTCTTAAAATCCTTATGCCCTCATCGCTTAAATCATCTTTACCATAAGAAGTCCCGCTCACTATCTCACAAATATCCCCAAGTTTTACCCACGCCCAAGTGCTAGGGATTTCAAAGGGTGCTTCGCTAAGGTTTAAGGGCGTGATTTCTTTGCATTTTGCAATTTCTTTTTTTAGAATTTGGATTTGGGATTTTAGCTCTTGTTTGGTTTGTGGATTGCCACGCTCGCTTCGCTCGCTCGCAATGACAGATATGGATTCTGCGGAAGTCTCGCAATGACGGGTTGGGGCTTTTTTAAGTTTAAATTCTTTTTCACATTTTTTAAATTCTTTTTCTAAATTTTTGCGTTTTTGCTTTATCTCATCGTTGTAAATTTTAAGCTCATCAAAGGCGTTAAGCCCACTATTTTCACGGCGGAATTTAGCGGTAAGTTTGCCTTTAATAGCATAGTCTAGCAAGGACTTTTTTAAGGTATCTGTTTTCATTTATAAATATCGCCCCTTGAGTCTGCCTTATAAGCATAGATTAGAATCTCATTTTCTAGCACTTCGTATAAAAAGCGGTATTTGCCAATTCTTAGGCGGTAATGATTTGCCTTGCCTTGCAGTTTTTTAATATCTAGCTTTGCTTCATAAGGATTTTGCGCGATTGTCTCAAAGCTTTCAAAAACTTTGGCTTGTATGTCTTGGTGCTTGGCTAGAAATTTGTCAAACTGCTTACTTGTTTTGACTTTATACATTGTATTTCTTTTTTAAGTCATCAAGGTCTAATGCTTCGCCATTTTCTAAGTCTTTACGCGCTTCTACCCACGCTTCATAATCTTCTTTTGTCATAATGGTGTCATCATAGTCTTCTGCTTGTGTTGGCACTTCTACAAGCTCCACACCTTTGATGAGATTTATCGCTGAAATTATGGCGTCTTTGTTGCGTTTATCAATACTTACTTCTAGTAGCATAGTTTCTCCTTACTCGTTTTCTTTAATTATAGTAGAAATTTGCTTCATTATGGAATCTAGCGTGGCGTTTAGCTTATCTCGCTCGGCTTTGATCTGCTCCATAAGCTCTAGGGGGTCTAGAATCTCTTCTTCTTCGCTCACATAGCCACAAAGATCAAAATTATAATTTCTAGCTTCTAGCTCCTCTTTGGTGTAGGACTTAGCCTTGAAATTCCCACTTTCATCTTGTAAGCTTTGTCTATCACTTTCCCACCACTGCAAAAAGGGCGCGAAATGCTCTAGGCTCATTTGCTTTGTTTTGCCAAAGGATTTTATACCCTCTGGCATATCAAGGCGGTAAAAGTGGGTGTGCTGTGTGCCTTGTGGGTCGGCGTTGAAAAAAAGTAAATTTGTGGGGATAGAAGTGTAAGGGGCGAAAACGCTTTTAGGCAAACGCAAGATAAGATAGAGATTAAAATCACTTAAAAGCTTTCTTTTGAGATTGACTTTTGCATTATCAGCACCAAATAAAAAGCCATCAGGTAGCACGACTGCGGCTCTGCCTTTGTATGAAAGTCGGTGCAAAATGAGAGCCATAAATAAATCTGCCGTTTCACTGCTTTTGTATTGGGCTGGGAATTTCTCAAAAACTTCTTTTTTCTCCTTGCCACCATAAGGGGGATTCATCAGGATAAAGTCAAACTTTTTAGCATCGCTTAAATCCTCCCAGCTCCCTCCCTCAAAGTCAAAGGCACTTTCGTGCTGTAAGTTTGGATTCTCCAAGCATTTGATGAAAAAATTTGTCGCACAAAGTAGGTAGGGCAAGGACTTTTTCTCACAACCATAAAAGGAATTTTGGATTTTCTCTCTTTCTTCGTTGGTTAAGCGATTATCTAGTAAAAATTCTGCTGCTGCGGCGATGAAGCCTCCTGTGCCACAAGCTAAATCCGCTATGCTCTCCCCTGCTTTAGGGCGTAAAAACTCTACGACAAATTTTGTTATCGCGCGTGGTGTGTAGAACTCCCCGGCGGATTTTTCGTTTTGCAATTGACCGATAAAGGTTTCATAGATTCTACTTAGCTCTTGGAGGTCCTTTGAGCCATCTATGACAAGGCTTTCTTCTATCTCGTTGATAACTAGCCTTAGCAAATTCCCATCTTTCATATAGTTATTTAAATCTCTAAACACTTTAGGCACTATGATTTTATTTAAGGTGGTGTATTGATTGACATTGAGATTTTTTAGCGTGGGGAAAAGCTTATTATTGATAAAATCTATAAATTCTTGTCCGCCTTTCTCTTTGTCTAATGCCCAAGTTTTCCAGCGTAAATTTTCTGGGATAATGGAGCTGTAATCTTGCCCGGTTTCTAAGGCTTCTACTTCCCACTCATTTTCATAATGATCATAGAGCTTTAGGAATAAAATCCACGCGATTTGCTCTATCCTTTGGGCATCGCCATTAACCCCTGCGTCTTGACGCATAATGTTTCTTACTGCATTGATATTTAGCATTAGCCTACCTCCTCATAAAGCTCGTTTTTCAGTGCTGCTAAAAGAGTCTTAAAGCCCCCACTAGAATCCAAAATGCTTTTGACTTTAGCGCGGGTGTATTTTGTAGCGATAGGCTCGTTTGTAAAATTGCTAAATTTTAGCTCGTTAAAGCCGTTTTTTTCATATTGCTGAAGTAGAAATTCCATAAGCTCTCTAGCCTTTGGCTCAAGCTCTGCTAGAAAGCGGTTTGCCTTTTTGGCTCTTTGTGTGCGGCTTAGGGCGGGACCGCCTTTAGCAAGGGAGAGTAAAATGTCAAATTCATCGCAGTTTTGAAACTGCTCTAAGGCTTTTAGCTCGTGGATAAAAATACCATTTTCTTCAAGCTGGTTTAAAAACTCTGTCCTTGCTTTGTTTTCTCCTAAATCCTCTGTATCGCGCAAGGCTAAAAGATAGTCATTAAGCTTATTTTTATCCTTTAGTCTTGTGCCGCAAAAAACCTCAATTTTATCAGTGATTAAGGTCATCTTGCCATCAACTTCACGCCACAAGCTTACGGTGTGCGTATGGGTGTGTATCTCTGCTTCGCCCTCTAGGGTATGCTTGATGATAGTGCGGCTCTTTGGAGGTTTTTTCTCTCTTGGTTTGGGGGGCTTTATCTCATCTTTGCCGATAAATTCTATCGCGCCATCAAAGTCTGGGTCGGTTAGAAACTTCCTTGCCGTGCCATTAAAGTCAGGGATATAAAACTGCGTTTTGCCCCTTGCTTCTAGGGCTTTATTAAGCCTTGTGCCTCGCCCTATCATTTGCTTAAATAAACTTTTGCTACTGACAATTTTATCAATAGCTATGACTTGCACCATTTGCGTATCTACGCCTGTGCTTAAAAGATCAGAGGTCGTAACGATAATGGGGCAGACATTCTCGACACTTTTAAAGCTATCTAGCAAACGCTTCCCTACTTCATCGTTGCTTGTGATGCGCGCTATATAGTTGGCATTGCGATTTATCGGCTCTGGGTTGCAGTCTATAAGGGCTAGCTTCATAAAATCAGCGTGGGTTTGGTCGTTGCAAAATATGATGGTTTTTGCATAGGGGTTTTTAAGCGTGTCGTTTAGAAAAAAGCTAGTTTGCTCGGCGACATAGTGAATCTGCCTTTTAATGTAATAAGTCGTATCGCCGCAATAGCGGTTCATCTCATAAGGGGCGATTTTGCCTTCAAAACGCTTCGCTTCTTCTGTTTTTCTCTCTGGGGTTTTGATTTCCTTGCCTTCTAGGTCTTTTTCGCCATCTTGTGGCTCATAGCCATCTTTGGCGTAGTTTGATAGCATTTCTATCACAGAAAAGGGAGCGAGATAGCCATCTTCTATGCCTTGCTTTAAGGAGTATTGATACACAGGCTCACCGAAATAATCTATATTATCTTTGATTCTTGCTTCTAGCTCGCCTGCTTCTTGGCTTTTTCTTTGCTCTTTATGAAATTTGGGCGTAGCGGTCATACCAATTTGCAGCGCAGGGCTAAAATACTCCAAAATCTCCCGCCAAGTAGAATCCGCCCTAGCACTGCCCCTATGGCACTCATCGATAAAAATAAGGTCAAAAAAGTCCGGTTTTAAATTTTTATAATGCTCTACTTTATCTTTATTTTTCTCACTACCGCTGATAAATTGCTGGTAGATTCCAAAGTAAAGTTTGTAGTGTTCTTGTGAAAAATTATGATTTCTTATTTTATACATATCGTTGCGAAAGCTTTTAAATTTGCCTTGTGTATCGGCATTGATAAGCTCATTTCTATCGGCTAGGTAGAGAATCTTTTGTATCTTTTTGCCATTTGGCAGGGTTTGGTTAAAGAGGCGGTGGGCGATTTGATAGGCGATTAGGGTTTTACCTGTGCCTGTGGCAAGGACGAGTAGGATTCTCATCTGTCCTTTTTGTGCGGCGATTAGAGTTTTGGTAACGGCTATTCTTTGATAGTAGCGTAAGGGGTGCTTGATGTCGCTATTGTCAAACTTGGTAGTAAGAAGATAATCACTCTCTAAACTCTCCCATTTTTTATACGCTTGGTAGAGTTCTTGTGGGCTTGGAAAGGCGTTTATAGGAAGAGGCTCTGTGCCGCTTGAGCCTATAAAATCTTTGTTCCAGCTAAATTTCACAAAGCCCTTGCCGCTACTAGCAAAGGCAAAAGGCACTTGCAAAGCTTTGGCATAGTCTTTTGCCTGCTCTAAGCCCTCACTATCGTTATAATTATAAGCCTTTGCCTCTATGACTGCTAGGCAAGTGCTGTTGTAAAAAAGCGCGTAGTCAGCTTTCTTTTTTGCTTTTCTTATGCCACTTTTTGTCATTTCTCCATCGCTAAATTCATAGTCTCTAGCTTCAATCCCATACTCTAATCTAATCTGCCTAAAATCCCACCCCGCCTTTTCTAAAGCAGGGTCTATAAGCTGCTTTCTGGTGTCGGCTTCGCTAAGGTTTTGGCTTTGATTGTGGCTTGGCATTAGAATCCTTTGGGACAGGGGGTTATGACTTGGCTAGCCTCTCTATACGCTCGCTTTCTTGCTCTTTGTAGAGTAGGGCGCATTCTTTAGCAAGCTCGCGGATTTTTAGCACATAGCTTTGCCGCTCTGTTACAGAAATCGCCTTGCGCGCTAAAAGGATATTAAAATAATGTGAGGAGAGCATCACGCAGTCATAGGCAGGCAGTGGAAGCTTGGCTTCTAGGCAGACTCTGGCTTCATCTTGGGCTTTGGCAAAGAGATCAAAAAGCATCGGCACGCTAGCGATCTCAAAATGATAGCGTGAGAATTCATACTCGCTTTGCAAATGCACATCTTTATAGCGCACGCCATTGTCATTCCACGCGATGTCAAAAATGGATTCTACCCCTTGGATATACATAGCAAGCCGCTCTAGCCCATAGGTGATCTCCACTGCCACAGGATCGCACACAATCCCTCCCACTTGCTGGAAATAGGTAAATTGCGTTACTTCCATACCATCAAGCCATACCTCCCAGCCAAGCCCCCACGCCCCAAGGGTCGGCGACTCCCAATTATCCTCTACAAAGCGAATATCGTGGATTTGACTATCAATGCCTAGCAGCTCTAGTGAAGAAAGGTAGAGGCGTTGGATATTGCTAGGGCTAGGCTTGATAAGCACTTGGAATTGATAGTAGCTGCCTAGGCGGTTTGGATTCTCGCCATAGCGTCCATCGCTTGGGCGGCGAGATGGCGCGACATACGCCACACTCCACGGACTAGAATCGAGCGAGCGCAGCAAGGTGGCAGGGTGGAATGTCCCCGCGCCTGCAGGAATATCATAGGGCTGGACGATCACGCAGCCCTGCTTCGCCCAGAACTCCTGCAAACGCAAAATAATCGTAGAAAAACTATGTGCCATACTGATCCTTTAGGCTAGATGTTATCCCAGCTGCTATCGCGCTTTTTGGTGTTTTGGGGTGTGGAGTCCGCAGAGTCCGTAGAATCCACGGAATGTTGGGAGCTAGATTTGGGGGCAAATGTGGATTCTAGGCTAGAATCCACTTTATCACCGCTTTTAGGTGGTTTGGAGACTTTGGGTGTGCGGGATTTTGAGCCAGATTCTAGCTGCTGTAATATGTCTGTATAGGCTTGCTCGCACGCCCAAAGTGTCGGCAGCAGCTCGGCTTGAGGCTTGTCCTTTTTGCGTGCATTGGCACAGAGCTTTTGGATATGCGTGAAGAAGACTTGCTGCAAGCTTGCTTGATCTTGCTCCTTTTGCTCGCTCAATACTTGCTCTAGGGTTTTTGCAGCCTTTAGTGCTTCATCGCTGCTAGATTCTAGGGTCTCAAAGCTTTCATACAGGGCATTAAAATCAGTATTATCAATCTCCAAAAACGCCGCTATATCTAGGATAATGTCCTGCTCATCGTGGTTTAAGTCCTTATCACTCCACGCAAGCATTAAGATAAATCCCACAAACTGCAGCCGCTTCTTATACTCGCCATAAGTATGGTCTAAAAAGATTTCGGCAAGATGAGCGATACTAGGCTGCTCTAGGGTGCTAAAATCTAGGCTAGATCGCGTCTTTGGGGTGCTTAGCGGTGGGGTGTGGGATAGGTAGGCAGGGGCATAGTGGGTGAGTAAATCGCGTAGATTTTGCTCGTATTCTGGCTTCGTGGCGTGGAGAGACAAAGAGCGGATAAACTCTTCTACAAGTCCTATTTGCAAAGGCGTAAAAGTGGATTCTAGTGGGCTAGAGTCTTGCTTGCTTGTGGGCTTTGCTTGCTTGCGCACTCCTGCTTGCAAGATGTAGGCTAGCAGGGTTATGCTAGCACCCTCATAGGAGTCTTGCAGCTTTTGGGCTGGGTCTTGGGCGGTGTAGGGGGTGGATTCTAGTGGATAGGGGGAAGAGGGCTTTGGCTCTTGGGTGGGGGATTGTAGTGGATTTTTGAGATAATCTTGTAGGGTAATGTATAGATAATACACTACAACGCCGGCAAGAATCAATAGTAAAATACTCATAATAGTCCTTTGTGGTGTGGTTTAGGATCGGTTTTTCATTCGCGCGTGAAATTCTTTTTGCTCTTGGGCTTCTCGGTCTTGCTTTTCTTTTTTTAGTCGTGCGCGTTCTTCTTTTTGCTTTTGGATTATGGCGAGCTTTTGCTCCTTTTGCTTGCGGATTTTCTCGATGTATTCTTCGCGCTTTTCTGGGGATTGGAATTTGACAGGATTCATCAAAAGCACCGCTAGGACAAAGAGAAATAGCACGATCGCTACACCGGCTGATTCGTTATCAATCTGGTGCCAAGTGCCAGCGATAAGAGAGGCGATCAAGATCTTTAGAAAGATTTTCACAAAGTCCCCTATGCAAGTGCTAGATCAAGTGCGCGCATAGTCGCACCTGAAAGCCCCAAGCCATCGCGGACACCTAGTGCTAGCAAGGCTGCTTGCGGAAGCAAAAGTGTAGGTGTCTCGCTCGGGTCTCGCCCTATGCTTTTGGCACTTGTTTTTGCTAGGGTGCTAAATGCCCTAAAGAGTCCAAGACTAGAGACTACAAGCACATCTGCCCCTGCATCAATGCCGGCAAAGCGCATTCTAGCGGACTCTCTCAAATACCCCTCATAATTGTAAGTTTGTAAATGTGAGAAATCCTGCCTGCTCTCTATAATATCTAGCCACTTGCCCCCAAGTTTGCTTGCGATAGGCACATAGCGTGTGTGCAGGTCTTTGGCTGCGTTCATAATCTCTTCTTGCGTGAAGTTCGGTCCTGATAAATGCTTAAACACGCTCTTAGGCAGTGCCATAATACTTGGGTCAAACCCATACACCGCCTGCTGATTATCGATACGATCAAAGGCAAGCGTGCTAGGGTAGGCTGCAAGCTTAAGAGACTCTAGGAGAGAATCTCTCCCCCAAAGCTCGCTTTGATCGCTTGAGATGATGTCTTTTATATGTCGCACCGGGCTTATATCATAATCTATCTTGCCATATAATGCACACACTTCATCAAGCAGGGCTTGATCTCTTAGCAACGCATCTTGTGCAAAAAGCGCGGCATAGTAGCTCCCGCAATCGCCAAAGACCAAAACCGCCCTTTCTTTATCGGCAAGGGCGAGATTGTAGGCTATGTGCTTGATTAAGTCTTTTGGCTCAAGAATACGCCCAAAATACCCGCCAAGTGGGAGAAGCTTGCCTCTAGGGGTAATGACTTTATAGCCTAGTGCTTGTAGCAAGGATTTTGTGCTAGAGACAAGGGATTTTGCTTCATAATTTGCATAAGCGTCAAAGACAATGAAAGCTTTGTGATCTTGCTGGTCTAGGGCTTTTAGGGCTGTGATAGCAGAATCTGGGATAGGTGGTATGCGCATAGATTCTAGCTCATTGATCCACGCTCGCCCGCAGCCGGGGCACTGCCCAAAGCGTGCGACCTTGCTGATAAGAGAGTGGATCGTGCGTGTGATATGGGGGGCATTTGGCTTTTTTGTATAGATAAGGGCTTCTACGGGTGCGTAGCTCATCACGCCGCTTTGGGCATTGGCTAGAGTATGGATAAGTGTATCAAAGTGCTTGGGATAGCGCGTAAGCAGCCAATCTACATAGAGGAAAAATCCATCGCCTAAGTAGGATTCATCGCTTTGCAGGGAAATGGTGTTTGCCCAAAGGTATTGATATAGCTCATAGCGATCGCTTGGAGTGATGAAGCTATGCTTGTCAAAAAACCACCCATAGCGTGCAAACATCGCTTCTTTATCAAGGGCTAGATCCTTGCTCACATATCTCTGGCTTAATGGCTCAAGGCATAAATCTTTGCCAAATCTGCGCACGAGCTCATAGAGTGGCACATCATCAAAGACACAAAGCCCCTGCACCCTAAGCCCCATTGATGGGTCAAAGCCCAAGCCATCTATGCTTGCAAGTGCGCTAAATAGCGTGAGATTGCTGTCATAGAGTAAGGGGTATTTTTGGAAGTAGTATTCATAGCTACTTGTCGCACAAAAGCGGAAGATGGATAATTCTAATGTCTGCATATTGACTCCTATGAAGTTGGTATTATAGCAATCCTTTTATAGCTTTGTGTGGCTTTTGGGATCATTTGTTGTGATTATTGCCTTGGAGCTGGGCTAGCACTTTGGCATTATGGGTGTTTTGCAAGATTATTTGTAGGGATTGCTGCTCTTCTTTGCTGAAAGACTCTTCTGCAAAAGACTCTTGCTCATCGTGGTTTGGAGTATCAGTAGGGAAGATAAGCCTAGAATCCACCCTTGTAAAAAGCGCGCAATCATCGTGCGCAGTATCTTTGATAAATATCTGGCGGATCCCTCGCACACGCACGCTTACAAGCTCGCCTTCACCCCTAGGAGCTAGCCCCACGACAAAATGCACCGAGACTTGCCCTAGGGAATCTTGACGGATTTCTAAGGAGTCAAAGGTGCTGCCAGAGATGAGAAACTCTAAGCTCTTGCCAAGCTTTGTTGCTTGGCTTTTAGGGAGCGGTGGGTCAAATCGCACTTTGCTTGCATCGCACAAAAGCCCAAATTGCCTGCCGCTTTGCTGCAAAAATGTCAGCATTTGTGCGCAGTAGTGATCATAGAGTATTTCAAATGCTTGCGCGGGTGTGTATTGCATAGTTAGCCTTTATATTTTAGCTTGCGCACTTTGTAGCCACTTGAGCATAAAAGCGCGTGAAATTCTTCTAGCATAGATCGCACTTCTTGCATACCGATCTCCCAAAATGTCTCGCTCTGTATATCAAAGCCAAAGCTTTTGATAAGCGCACTTGGAGACTTGCTCCCCCCAGCACCAAGAAATGCCGTGTATCTCTCTACAAAATCAGGGCATTGCCCACTTTTATACAGCCCAAAGAGAGCTAGCACAAGCAGCTGCCCATAGCTATAAGCATAGCAGTAAAAGGGCGAGTGGATAAAGTGGGGGATATAGCTCCACCACCGCGCATAGTTTTTGGTAAGCTCGACACTTTTGCCAAACATTTTGGCATTTTCTTCCTGCCAGATTCTATCAAAGTCTGCTACTTGCAGCTCGCCCTCTTCATTGTGGATCGCTCGCTCGAAATTTGTCATCACCACTTGGCGAAAGAGTGTTGAGAAAATATCTTCTAGCTTACCGGCATAAATCCCTAAAAGCTCCTTTTTGCTTAAAGTGGATTTTAGGTGGTCAAAGAGCAGCATCTCGCCAAAGACTGAAGCGGTCTCTGCGGTGGTAAGAGGAGTATCATGGCTTAGTGTGCCGACTTTTTTGCTTAGCTCTTGGTGGATCATATGCCCAAATTCGTGGGCTATGGTGAAAGCATCGCGGCGATTGCCTGTCCAATTTAGCAGCACATAGGGGTGTGCGCTAGGCACGCTGCCGTGGCTAAAAGCTCCGCCGCGTTTGTTTGGCATAGGGTGGGAGCTTACCCAGCCTTCAGCTAAGGCTTTTTCAATGATCGCGCCAAATTCTTTAGAAAACTCTTTGTAAGTTTGTGTAACAAGCCTTAAAGCTTCATTATAGCCCATACTTGTAGCACGAGAAAAAAGCGGCGCGTATCGGTCATAGTCTTTAAGCTTTACCCCCATAAGATCGGCTTTTATGCGGTAGTAATTTTGCACGATAGCAAAGTTGCTATTTGTGGTCTCAATCATAGAATCCACGCTCTTTTGGCTGATGTGGTTGCTTAGGTGGCGTGGGGCTTCTTTGCTAGGATAGTTGCGTAATTTTGTGGTAATGGCTACATCTTTGCGCACCATATTTAAGATATAGCCTAGCAGGTGGCTAGAGTCTTTGAGACTTTTAGTAAAGGCTTTTTGCGCACTCTTGCGCTTGGTGCGTTTGGGATTATGCAGCTCTGCTAGCACTTCTTCTTCGCTTTGCTTGTGCTTGCCGATTTTTAGCGCGCTTAAATGCTCATCAAAGAGCCTGCTAAAGGCACTCACGCCCACACTTGAAGTAGCGATCAATGCTTGCTCGGCACTTAAGGAGAGCTGGTAGGGCTTATGCTGTAAAAGGCTTTGTAGATAGAAGCTATGGCTTTTTGCCTGCTTGATGAAGTCCTGCTGGATTGTGGATTCTAGCTCGCAAAACTCTAGCTCGAAAAACACAAGTAAGCTATGGGCTTCATTGCTTTTAAGCTCGTATTGGGCGTAAATATCGCCCTTTTTTGTATCCTCTGCAAAGACCAAAAACGCATAGGTCATCACCTTGCTAATGCGCTCGATAAGCTCCTCATAAGCAAGCAATGCGCTATAAAAATCCTTAGCACTAAGGGTGGCAAGGGTGTTTTGATAGCGCTTTTGGAACGCTTTGGCTTGCTTATGTGTCGCAGCGAGATAATCGTGTGCTTGCTTGGTGCTAGCAAAAAGCGCGTTTAAGTCCCAATTATGCTGGGTTTCTTGTATCTTGCGTGGGGGTTGTGGTTTTGCTGATTTTGCCATTGGGTGTGCCTTTTTATCGTGGGTTGGGATATTGTAGCATAACTCTGCTAGCAAAGATTGCTTGCCCAAAGGCTATGCCCCCATCATTGCAAGGCACAAGCGTGTGGTAGCTGTATGTAATGCCGCTTTCTTTTAGCATTGATCCTAAAATCTCGCATAAAAGCTTGTTTTGAAACACACCCCCACTTAGCCCCACGCGTATGCCATCTGCTATGATCCTTAGGGCAAAGGATTTGGCTATATGGGCTAGAGTGTAGAGAAATTTATAGGCGATATGTGCCTTTGTGGCAAAAGTGGATTCTAGGGTAGATTCTTGGGTGGCAAAGCTAGATTCTAGGGCAAGGACATCATCACAAATTGCAGCGATCATCTCCTGCCATTGGATAATGCCAGAATGTGTGATTGTATAGGGATAGGGGTCTTTGGTAGGTGCTTCTTGCGCTATGGATTCTAGCAGTGCGCCTGCTTGCCCTTGATAGGTGATAGAATCCACCAGCCCTAGCAAATGCGCCACGCCATCGATGAGCCTGCCCACCGAGCTTGTCGTATGCCCCACAGGTGGCTTTAGCTCCGCTAGGGCGATGAGCGGTGGCTCTAAGATCTGCTCATAGCGTGCTATCATCGCGCTATGCCCTGCGCACTTTGCTAGGATATAGGCGATCCTTTTAGGCTCTGTGATAGCTCTCTCTCCGCCAAGCAGAGCAAAGGGCATAAAATGCCCCACTCGCGCAATCTCCTTACAATCCCCAAGCAAAAACTCTCCCCCCCAGATACTCCCATCTGCCCCAAGCCCGCTCCCGTCCCATACAATGCTCAAAATCCGCTCTGTTTCATCGCGTGCCATTTCGCCCCAGATCGCGCAGTGATGGGCGTGGTGGTGATAGAGACTAAGATGTGTGGCACTATGCTCTTTGGCGAGATTGTGGGCTAGGGTGGTTGTCTCAAAGCGGGGGTGTGTATCGCTTATGATAAGCGTGGGGGCTGGGATATGGGGCAAGAAGACAGAGAGATTATCTTCTAAACGCGCTAGAGATTTAGGGCTTTGCAAGCTGCCCAGATAGGGCGTTAGGATAGCGTGTGTGGCAGTGGCTAGAGTGGGGGTGATCTTCTCTCCTGCACCTAGGGCGATGATACTTCTAGAATCTAGGGGGGCAGTGTTTGTGCAGGGCAGGGGCGTGATATGTGGGGTCTGCCCTCTTGCTAGGCGGATAGGGCGGATTTGCGAGTCGATGTAACGCACGATAGAATCATCAATGCCGTGCAAAATCTCTCTATCAATATCTAGCACATAAGGCGTGATATGCGCTAGGCTTGCGGCTTCTTGGGCGGTGGTGATGATAGGCTGGCTTTCTAGATTGGCACTTGTGTAGATGATGGGATTGGGGAAAATATCGAGCAAGAGGTGGTGTAAGGGGGTGTTGGCAAGCACAATACCGATAGTGTTTAGTTCGGGCTTTTGGGGTTTTGGCGTTGGCTTTGCTTTGGATTTTATGCGTGCTAGCACAATCGGCGCAGCAAGCGAAGTAAGCGCATCTTCTTCCTCCTTGCACAAGTCCGCTAGCTCTCGCGCTTGCGCTAAGTTTTTACACATTATCGCAAAGGGCTTGTGTGGTCGATTTTTGCGCTCTCTTAGGCGCGCTATGGCTTGCTCATTTGCACTATCGCAAATAAGCGCAAACCCCCCAAGCCCCTTGATACACACGATCTCCCCTTGAGCCAAAAGCCTAGCACATAGCTCAATGCCCGCATAATTCCTAGCAAGCACGCTATTTGTCCTAGAATCCACCAGCCTAAGCTCGATACTACAAGCATTGCACGAAATGGGCTGGGCGTGGTAGAAGCGGCTGCTTGGCGTGCGGAAGTCCTGCTTGCAAGCAGCACACAAGGGGAAGCCGCGCATACTCGTGCGCGCTCTGTCATAGGGCAGGGAGTCGATAATGCTATATCTCGCGCCGCAGTTGGTGCAAGCGCAGAGGTGGTAGTGGTAGAAGCGTGAGGTGGGGGAGAAAATCTCTTGCAAGCAGTCATTGCAAGTCGCGCTATCAGTGGGGATAGTGGGGAGTGTGGGGCTAATGCTAGGCGAATTGGGCGAGTGATTAGGCAAATGATTAGGCGAGCAAGGGGATAGATGTGTAGATAGATATGAGGGCAAAATGTGAAATTGCGCTTGCAAGGCGGAGAGATCAATAGCAGCTAGGCTTGGGATTATTGAAAAAGCCTTATATAAAGGATAGATAGCAATATGGCTAATGGAAGCAAGCGCAGGGAGTTTAGGGAGCAAGCTATCAAGCAAGCGCATACTAGATTCTAGCGCGCTAGGATCTAGCAAGGCAGTCGCACACGGATAGAAGCGGACAAGGCGCATAGGCTTAATGGCTCTTAGCTTTAGGTGTTTTTTTGGGCTTATAAGGACAATGGCATTGCTATGGTCGTTATACACCCCTCCACACAGCCCAAGCTCTGTGGCAGTGCGATACACAAGCGGGCGGAATCCCACGCCCTGCACCACTCCGCAAAATCGCAAAACTACCATAGCAAACCACCACAGCTACATCAGTAAAGCTGCATACTCACGCAATGCAAGCTGCCGTGCCACTCAATGAGCGTGCGAGCATTGACCCCTAGCACTGCTCTATCAGGCAAGGCTGCTTGGAGCAGCTGCAAGGCTTGCGTGTCGTTTGGGTCATTATAGAGTGGCACAAGCAACGCACCATTGACAAAGAGAAAATTCGCATAGCTAGCAGGCAGCCGCTCGCCACTCTCATCATAAATCGCGCTCACAAAAGGCAGGCGGCAGAGTGTATAAGGGCTACCATCAGCTTGCCTAAAGGCTAGGATCTCTTGCTCCATTGCTTGCAGGGCGTGGTAGTGAGGGTCACTCTCATCATCGCAGCTAATGTAGGCGATCGTATCTGGGGCTATGAAGCGTGCTAGCATATCGATATGGCTATCAGTATCATCGCCTTGTAAAAAGCCATTTTCTAGCCATAGCACGCGCGTCGCCCCTAAGGTGTGGCAGAGGGTGGATTGTATCTCTGCTTTGGTGTAGGTGGGGTTGCGGTTTGGCTCTAGCAGGCAGGTGGTGGTAGTCAGGATCGTGCCTAAGCCATCAGTATCAATGCTCCCGCCCTCTAAGATAAAGGGGATCGACTCTAGCGGAGATGACCCTAGCGCACCGAGATGATGTAGGGATTTGGTGATTTGGTTGTCAAAATTGCTGGGGTATTTTAGCCCCCAGCCGTTGAAGTGAAAATCTAGCAAGAGATTTTGCTTAGAGTCCATTACTTCACAGGTGATTACCCCAAAATCTCTCGCCCAAGTATCGTTTGTCGGCACAAAGGCTAGCGTGATTGTAGCACTAAGGGCGTGCGTGGTGTAGGGCGTGAGTGGGGGTATATCTGCGCCAAAGTGCTGGCATAGCACCGCTAGCCCTTGCGTATCGTGCGTATCTATGCACACAAGCACGCGCTCAAAGGCGATAATGGATTCTATGATGTGTAAAAAGCACTGCCTAGCTTGGTCTATCTTGCTTGCCCAATCGCTCCTAGTATGTGGAAATGCAAGTAAGATGGCAGATTGCTGCTCCCACTCTGCTTTAAGTCGTAGTTTGAACTTTTTTTGAGCAGTGTGCTTGGCTTGGTTTTCTAAAGAAACTGCGCGTTGCTTGTTTTCTAAAGAAACTGCGCTTCGCTTGTTTTCTAAAAAAGCTACGCTTTGCGATTCTTCGGCATTGTTTAAAAAAGTGGATTCTAGGTTGTGCGTTTTTTGTGTGTTGTTTGTATGGATTGCCACGCCTTGCTGTCGCAAGGCTCGCAATGACAAAAAAAAGGTTTGCTTACTAGAATCCACTTTTTGCGATGTTTTTACATTTTTGGCGTTTTTGCTGTCATTGCGAGCGGATTGAAAATCCGCGTGGCAATCCATAAATTCTGCGTTAGCAGAATAATCATTACTAGAATCCGCTTTCGCGAATTTATGGATCGCCACGACTTCCTTGCGGAAGTCTCGCGATGACAAAAAGGTGGAGTCGGCTTGCTTGTGTAGATTTTGCGCGTTTAAGCTAGAATCCACTTTTTCTAAAGAAGCATCGGCACAGCCTAAGCGGTATCCCTTGTTTTCTAAAGAAACTGCGCGTTGCGATTTTTCGGCATTGTTTAAAAAAGTGGATTCTAGGTTTTGTGTCTTTGTTTTTGTGGATTGCCACGAAAATCCTTGCGGATTTTCTCGCAATGACAAAAAAAAGGTTTGCTTACTAGAATCCACTTTTTTACTTTGTGGCTGCTTTTGATTTTCGGTGGATTTTTTACACGAGGCACGATTATCTTTCTCAAGGATTCTAGGAGTTCTAAAAAAACCTGCTGCGGCTTCGCCTTGCACCGCTGTCGCTTGTTTTCTAAAGAAGCTTCGCTTTGCGGTGGGGCTTTTGGAGTTTTTTAGGGATTTACTAAAGAAACCTGCTTGCGTGCCCCCGCCTTGCACCGCTTTGCTTGTTTTGGGGGCAGAGCAAGAGTCTGCGGCTGCCTCCAAATCCCCAAAATCTGCGGAATGCCTACCCAAAACAAGCAACGCGCTCGGCGTTAGCCGATGTTTCTTTAGTAAAGCCCAATCCCTCCCAAGCAAAGCCCAATCCCCCCTAGAATCCTTATTTTTACAGACAGCTTGCTCCATAATTCTCCTTATAAACAAGGCAAGTATTAGGCGATATTGTAGCAAAGCGCGGTGCGATTTTTGGCGCGGTTTTAAAGAAAAAGCTAGGAAAGCTTTTGTTACAATCTGCTCTTTATTAGACTCTTAAGGACAAGTATGAAGCACGATGATACAAGTGTGTATCTACTCAATGTCGAGCGAGGGCTTATCGCGGCATTTTTGTTTGATGAAGAGATTTTTACACAAGTGCAAGATAGCCTTGTGGTGGGGGACTTTTTGTTTGCCCAGCATCAAAAGATCATCGAAATAGCCCTAGAGCTGAAGCTCCAAAATCTCCCCATAAATGCCGAGTTTGTCGCCTCTAGGATCAAAGCTAGCAAAATCAGTGAAGAAGACTTCGCCCATATCATCGCCACAAGCCCTATCGCCAATGTCTCTGCCTATATCAAAGAGATCAAAACCGCTTCTATCAAACGCCAGCTTGCCTCTCTTGCGAGCAAGATCGCCGCACGCACAAGTGATGTGAGTATTGAGAGTGATGTGCTGCTTGATGAGATTGAGCGCGAGATGTATGCGATCTCTTCAAAGAGTGCGCACACAGAGTTCCAAAGCGTGCGCAATGTGATTGATAGCACACTCCAAGAAATAGAGGAGATGAAAAGGCGCGATTCTAATGGGCTTGTGGGCGTGGATACGGGCTTTTCTAAGCTTAATGACTATACCACAGGCTTTCGCGCAGGCGAGCTTATCATCATCGCCGCACGCCCTGCTATGGGGAAAACAACGCTATTTTTAAATATGATCCAGCATACACTTAATCGCGGCGGTGCAGTAGCAATCTTTAGCCTAGAGATGCCCGCTACGCAGCTGATGTTTCGTATGCTCTCTTCTCTCACTTCTATCCCCTTGCAAGATTTGCGGCAAGGCAAAATCGATGACATAGGCTTAAGCAAGCTTACAGAAACGACCCAAATGCTCCTTACAAAATCGCTCTATATCGATGATGGCAGCTCGCTTACCATAGCCCAGCTACGCTCCAAGCTGCGCAAGCTTAAATCCCAAGTCCCAAGCCTACAAGTAGCGGTGGTGGATTATCTCCAGCTTATGCGAGGTGGTGGGGGCAGAAGCGATAGTGCAAGACACGAGGAGGTGAGTGAAATCTCGCGCGGGCTAAAGACGCTTGCAAGGGATTTAGAAATCCCCATCATCGCGCTATCCCAAGTGAGTAGGGCGGTGGATTCTAGGGAGGATAAACGCCCGCAGCTCTCTGATCTAAGAGAGTCAGGATCAATCGAGCAAGATGCCGATGTGGTGCTGTTTTTATACAGAGAAGATGTGTATGCCATTAGCACGCTGCGCAACAATATAGAAAAAATCCAAAACAACCCAAAAGATGAGCAAAAAGACAGAGAGAGTCTAAAAAAGCTCCAAGTAAAGCTTGAAGAGCTGCGCACAAAGAGTATCGAGCCAGCAGAAATCATCATCGCTAAAAACCGCAATGGCGAGACAAAAACCATTAGAATCCAATTTAATAAGCCCTTTATCCGCTTTGAAGATGTGGCAAGTGGGGTGCGTGAGCTTCCCTATGAGGCTACGCAAGCCAAAATCGATGTGTCTCCAGATGTAGCTCCTGTGCAAGTTGTGCCGATTTGAGCATAGTCCAACCAAATGGCGCAAAAGACCAAAGGCTCACCTTATGTCATCGCGCTTTTTTCGCCTAGGCAGTGGGTGGTAGCATATCTTGTGTTGTTTGTGCTGCTGCTAGGGCGTGTGGGGCTTGAGTATTATCAATACTTGCAGCTACCCTTTGCCGCGCCCAAAGAGCTAGAAGCCATCGTGCAAGCCCAATATACAAAGACCAAAAACAACGCGACATATTTTGTGCTAAAGCTTAGATATAACGCCCATACACTCTACACCACTTCTAAAGAAGATCTAAAGCCCCTGCAAGGGCGCAGCGTGCGGATCTATGGCAAAATGGGGAGGGATTGTAGCTTTGTGCAGTATTTACAAAGCTGCTTTTTCTTAAACTTTTCTCTAGCGACTCTGCCCAATAGGCACAATACGCAGCCTTTAGTCGATGCGATTTATACGCAGCATACAAATCCTATGCACGCAAGCTTATTTAGCACGCTGTTTTTTGCCACGCCGCTAGATAAATCGTGGCGTGAAGTGAGCAATAAGCTAGGGCTAGCGCATATTTTTGCTATTAGTGGATTCCACTTGGGGATCATTTCCTTTGTGCTTTTTGCCTTGCTAGCACCGCTATATCGCGCGGTGCAAAGGCGGTATTGTAGCTATCGTAATGAGATCTATGACCTAGGCTTGCTTGTGTTGCTAGCACTTTTTGGATATTTGTTTGTGCTAGATTTTACACCTTCGTTTTTGCGGGCGTTTGTTATGGCGTGTATGGGCTATGTGCTGTATATTTCAGGCTTACAGATTGTAAGCTTTGCTATGTTGGCATTTGTGGGCGTGGCGTGTGTGGTGCTATTTCCTAGCGTGGCGTTTAATCGTGGGTTTATCTTATCAATGGCTGGGGTGTTTTATATCTTTTTGTTTGTGCGCTATGTCCATATTTCTGGCTCGTGGCTTAGGCTAGGTGTGCAGATTCTAGGGCTTAATTGTGCGGTGTTTTTGAGTATTATGCCTATTGTGCATTACTTTTTCCCATATTTTTCGCTCTATCAATGTGTCTCAATCCCCATAAGCATTGCTTTTGTGGTGATTTTCCCGCTTGTGGTGAGCTTGCATAGTGTGGGCTTGGGCGGGGTGTTTGATAGGATTTTAGATGTTGTGCTTGCGTGGCAGATCCCGTATATAGAGGTTTATACACCGCTGTGGTTTTTGGGCTTGTATGTGGGGGTAAGTGCTTTGGCGATGATCACGCGCTATGGGTATTATGCGCTGCTTAGTTTGGCGGTGGGATTTTATGGGTATTGTGCATATAGGCTATATTTGGGAATGCCTTTTGCTTAGTTTGGTAGAAATTAGCAAGCTTGGGAGTGTTGCGTGCAAAGAGTAGTGAGTATGCTAAGTAGCGTGGTATTTGGGGTGTTTTTGCTGGGCTGTGCGAGCAATCTTATAGAGATGAAATATACTTCTTCAATCCAGCAAGGCTATGGATTTACTATCAATGCCCCTGTGATAATCACCGCCCACAAAGGCGATTTACTCGCTGCTTCGTATATACCCTTTATCAAGCAGGCATTAGAAATGCGCGGATTTAACTCCCTATACACACAAGGGCAGATCCCAGAAAAATCTGCCCGCAATATCATCTATGTGAGTTTGGTCAAAGTGATGAGAAGCTATCCAAGCTCTAGTGTGCAGTATATCCCTTCAAAAATGATCGATCGCTCCGCGTGCTTCAACTATGATGGAATGTATTATTGCAGGGAGCAGACTTATCCTATCATCACAGGCTATACCACCTCGCTCAATCTTTTTACAGAATATCACTTCATTATGGATTGGTATGATAACTATATGAAAAAGCGGATTTTATATGTCGATGGCTCTATCCAAGATGGCGCGTGTATTTATGAGGGAATCTATCAAGATCTAATCCAGCAGACAATCTCTAGGATCGACTTTAGCAGGGGCGAGAGCTATAGCTATAGCGCGCCGCTGTCTTATTATAATTTCAACTGCCTAATTAGCCGCACAAAAATGCTTGGCACAAAGAAATAGGCTTATCTAGCTTCCTATTCACTTGAGGCTTGCTATCGCTTGTATTATGGATCGTAGAGGCAAGCAGCCAAAGCCTAAGCACCAAGCCTAGAATCCACTTTATGGATTATTATGCGCCTTTGTGTGGTGATGTTTGGGTTGCGCTTTTACAGAATCTTTACAAAAGGGCTTAGAGTTTTTACACGGCGGGGCTATAATCGCACAAAGCTCACACAAAGGCACCTTATGCCAAAAGCCAAATCATCAGCCAGAAAAATCCAAGTCCAATTCCACCTAGCCCAGCGCAATTACAAGCGCATTATTAAGCGTATGCGCACAAGCTTGCTTGATCCCCTTGATCCCATAGAGGCTACCGCGCAAGCTCCAGCTACTTCTGCTACTCAAGACCTTGCGCCTACACAAGCATTTGTGCAATCGTGCAAGCAGCTTTTGCGCACAATTAGGGCAAAGGCGTTGCGTGGGATTGCCGTTGTGCTAGAGATGCCCTATAAGCACGAAGCGCGTGTGGCGTGCCTAGAGTTTGTGATGAGCGTGCTTTTTGCCTTTTGCGCGCTTTTGTGTGTGGTGGCGGTGCTTGCGATTTGCTTTTTTCTCTTTGGTAAGGCGGTGCCTACGATTATGGAAGTGGGAGTGTGGGACTTCTTGCTAGGTGATAGGTGGATGCCTACAAGTGAAGTCTTTGGGATTTTCCCGATGATTATCGGCAGCCTGCTTGTAAGTGTGCTATCAGTGATTATGGGGGCGGCTGTTGGCGTGCTAAGTGCGGTGTATCTCGCGTATTTTTGTAAGCAAAGTATGCTAAGGATTCTCACTCCTTGTGTGGAGCTACTTGCTGGGATACCATCGATTGTGTATGGATTTTTTGGGCTTGTTGTGTTGGTGGAGTTTGTGGATTTTTTCGCTGATAATGGTGGGAAAGGCTTGCTGACAGCAAGTCTCTTGCTAGCGATTATGATTTTGCCCACGATTATTTTAATCTCTAAAACAAGCATAGAAGCCGTGCCAAAGTCCTACTATGAAGGTGCCATAGCCCTTGGGGCGAGCAAGGAGAGAGCGGTGTTTTTTGTCGTGCTAAAGGCGGCTAGAAGTGGGATTCTAGCGAGTATCGTGCTAGGTATGGGGCGTGCGATTGGCGAGGCTATGGCGGTTATCATTGTCGCAGGCAATCAACCCCTAATCCCAGAATCCATAACCGATGGCGTGCGCACGCTAACGACAAATATCGTTATGGAGCTAGGCTATGCAGAGGGCTTGCACCGCGATGTGCTTATCGCTTGTGGGGTGGTGCTATTTGCCTTTATTTTGCTGCTTAATCTTTGCTTCCGCGCTGTTGCAAAGAGATTGTAAGCAGAGAGGGATTCGGTCGTGGGGGATTTGGCTTTTCTAAAGAAACATCGGCTAACACCGAGCGGTATCCCTTGTTTGCTAAAGAAACCTGCTTGCGTGCTGCCGCATTGCCTACCCAAGACCGAATCGCTCCGCTAAAATCCTCGTTGCAATACTTCTAAAATCTCCCTATCATCAAGCCAGAGCGTATTAGTAGCACTTGAGTATTCAAAGGCTTCTTGCACACGCACGCCCCTTAGCCCATTAGCACTCACACTATAATCAATAGGCGTTTGAAACACAATGCTAGGCTCAATCACATAAAAGCTTTCAAACTCATAGCAATGCCTAGAGTCATCTTCTGGGATCATCACTTCGTGCAGCTTTTCCCCCGGGCGGATTCCTATAAACTTCATAGGCAGGTGCGGGGCTAGGCAGCGCGCTAAATCGGTGATTTTCATACTAGGGATTTTAGGCACAAAGATTTCGCCCCCGTGCATCCGCTCCAAACTCTTTAGCACAAACTCCACCCCAGAATCCAGCGTGATAAAAAACCGCGTCATTCGCTTATCGGTGATTGGCAGCTCTTTTGCGCCTTGCTCTACAAGCTTTTTGAAAAATGGCAGCACACTCCCCCTAGAGCCTAGCACATTGCCATAGCGCACCACGCTAAATCGCGCCCTCTTGCTACCTTTGATATTATTAGCACTGATGAAAAGCTTATCCGAGCAAAGCTTGGTCGCGCCATAGAGATTGATAGGATTGGCAGCTTTGTCGGTGGAAAGGGCGATGATATGAGAGACATCATTAGCTAGGGCAGCTTGGATCACATTGCTAGCCCCTAGGATATTGGTCTTGATACATTCTATGGGGTTGTATTCTGCTATGGGGACATGCTTTAGCGCAGCAGCGTGGATACAGACATCAACGCCAGCCATAGCGGATTCTAGCCTAGCTTCATCGCGCACATCGCCGATGAAATAGCGCATTCTTTTGTCATTAAAGCTCTGGCTCATTTCATACTGCTTCAATTCATCGCGACTATACACGATCACACGCGCTGGCTTATACCGCTCTAGCACCTTAGCGACAAATCTCTTGCCAAAGCTCCCTGTGCCACCGGTGATAAGAATACTCTTGCCTTCTAGCATAGATACTCCTTGATATAGGGCTTTATGCTATATTGAAGCACGATTTATTCCACCTTATTTATGGTGGTGTGCTTGTGTATCGGCAATCACATAAGCAAAAAAAGTTTAAGCAAAAGTAAGTATAATTTTGTAACATTCACGATAAAGGTTTGCGGTGTATAGAAACACAACACAACTTCAACTAGACCCTACGCAAGCGACCGCCCCTAGCGAGAGTTTGGTGCCACAAGGGGCGTCTATCGCGCTTATCCTTATGGCAGCTGGCAGCTCAAGCCGCTTTGCGCAAAGCTCGCCTAAAACACACGCTATCAAAAAGCAGTGGCTACGCATAGGCGAGAAGCCATTGTGGCTTTTTGTCGCAGATACACTGAGTGCGATGTATCCATTTGTGCAAATCCGTATCACTGCAAGCGAGCAAGAAGCCTCCTATATGCAAAAGCTTTGTTCCTATGAAATTGTCATTGGCGGGGAGACTCGTCAAGAGTCTTTGCGCAACGCACTTCAAGGCATTGAGAGCGAGTGGGTGCTTGTGAGTGATGTGGCAAGGGCTGGGATTGTCGCCGTAGCGAGAAAAATCATTTCGGCACTTATTGTAACAAGTTTGGATTCTAGGGATAAGGCTCAAACGCAAAGCAAGCAACGCGCAGCTTCTTTAGAAAAAGTGGATTCTAGGGGAAATGTGGATTGCCACGCCGCAGCTCACGCAGCGGCTCGCAATGACAGAGAAATAGCCACTAGTGAAAAAGTGGATTCTAGGGATAACGCTCAAAATTTAAACAACTCGCAGGCGGAAGGATTGTGCGGCAACAATACAGAAGCTCAAAATGTGTTTTGTAGCCAGCTCGCAGGCGGAAGGATTTTTCTAAAGAAACATCGCTTCGCTCGTTTTGATGAAAAAGCGGGGTTGTGCAGTGGCGAGCAAGGAGATAAGACTTGGGCGTCTATCGACGCAGCGAGCCATAAACTCCCCGCTTTTTCGCAAAAAGCCAACGCCCAAAACACACAAGTCGATTGTGTCGCGCCGATTTTAGCGGTCCCTGACACTGCCATATATAATGAAAGCTATATCGATAGAAGCAAGCTTTTTAGAGTCCAAACGCCCCAGCTCTCGCGTGTAAGCGCATTACGCGCCGCACTAGAATCCACGCAGGATCAAGGCACCGATGAAAGCTCTATCATCAAGGCAAATGGCGGGATCGTGCGCTATATACAAGGGGATAGGGCATTAGAGAAGCTAACGCTAGCTAGCGATATGGCGGCATTAGAGCAGATTCTAGGGCAGGCGCAAAGCTGGCAGCACGCCGCGCCCTTTGCGCCTATGCCGACTTTGCGCGTGGGGAATGGGCTTGATGTGCATAGCTTTGAGATAGGCAAGGTGATGAAGCTAGGTGGCGTGGTGATAGAGAGTGAGTTTGGGTTTAAAGCCCATAGCGATGGCGATGTGGCATTGCATAGTGTGATTGATGCGATTTTGGGGGCTATGGGGGCTGGGGATATTGGCGAGTGGTTTCCGGACTCTAGCAGCGCGTGGGAGGGGGCGGACTCTGCGAGATTGCTAGAGATTGTGTGGGGCTTTGCTAGAAGTGTGGGCTATGAGCTATGCAATCTTGATCTAACCATTATCGCTCAAAAGCCCCGCCTTGGCGCATATAAGCAGCCTATACGCGCTAGGATCGCTGAGATTTTGGGCGTGCCTTTGAGCGCGATCAATGTCAAAGCCACCACGACAGAGCAGCTAGGCTTTGTGGGTAGGGCAGAGGGGGTGTGTGCGATGAGTAGCGTGTGCTTGCGGATTGTGTCTTTTGCAGAAGTGGCACAGAGTTATCAATTGTATAAAGGATAGTGTTATGAAATTACTCATTTTAGAAAATGAAGTCTATCTGGCTCAAAGTATCGCAGGCAAGCTTAGTGATGTAGGCTATGAATGCACCATTAGCCAAAATATCCCCAAAGAGCGCGTGGATTATCACGCGATTTTAATCTCATCAAATATCTATAATCAAAATTGCGAATTTTTCATTAGACAGCATAGTGATTCTATCATCATTATGATGATCTCTTATATCAGCGATGATACCGTGAGTAAGCCGCTGCTAGCGGGGGCTAGGGACTATGTGCTAAAGCCCTTTATGATCGATGAGCTTGTGCGCAAGATCCGGCATTACAATGAATTTGCCAAAAATAAGCAAGTGCTGGATTTTTATAATGCGTATTTTGACTTCATACAAAAAGAGCTAAACACCCCAAGCCTTTTGCAATATAATCCGCCTTTCATCATCAAAAGCACCTCCCAGCGTAGCGCGGATATTTATGCGATGAAATATGCTAGAGAGAAAAATATCTTGTTTGAGTTTGTTACACTAAAGGACAAGGAGTATAAAAACATCTTCAAAAATCCCCCACAAAAGCGCAAAATCTACTATATCACCAATCTTGAAGAGCTAAAGCGACAGGAGAGGAAGGAGTTTTTAGAGCTGGCACATAGGTATCCTTTGATCATTTCATTTATCTCCACAGATAAGGTGAGCTTCCAGCAGGTGATTGACATCTCCCATATCCCAAACACCCAGGAGCTAGGCGGGGATATTATGTCTATACACGATTATGTAAAGACCATTATCGCAAAGTTTGAGAGCCGCTATCCTGATATTGAGCTGGCTAAAAAGCTTGGTATGAGCAGGAAGAGCCTGTGGGAGAAGCGCAAGAAATATGGGCTTTTGCGCAAGAAGTAGGGAGGAGAGATGAGAGAAAGTGTGTCGATGGGGTGTATGGGGGATTTGGTCTTACTAAAGAAACATCGGCTATCGCCGACCGCTTCGCTTGTTTTGGGTAGGCATTCCGCAGATTTAGCAAATTTTCTAAAGAAACATCGCGTTGCTTGTTTTGGGACAACCGCAGACTCTTGCTCTGTCTCCAAACAAGCACAGCGCAGTTTCTTTAGAATTCCTAGAATCCTTGAGAAAGACAATCAGGGCGGTTTTGAAAAATCCACCGAAAATCAAAAGCAGCCGCAAAGTAAAAAAGTGGATTCTAGGAGCAACGCCCTTTTATCGTCATCGCGAGCTTTGGCACAAGACAAAGCGGGGCAATCCACACAGCCACAAAGCCTAGAATCCACTTTTGAAAAAACCGAGCAAAAAACGCAAAAAGCGGATTCTAGGGATAATGTCCTTTTATCGTCATCGCGAGACTTCCGCAAGGAAGTCGTGGCGATCCATAAATCCGCACAAGTGGATTTTAGTGATGACTATTCTGCTTCCGCAGAATCTATGGATTGCCACGCGGTGCAAGCGGTGCTGCCAATGACAGAAAAAAAAGCCGCAAACAAAAAAGCGGATTCTAAAAAAACTACACAAAGCATAAAAAAGCCGCAGAACAAAAAAGCTGAAATTCTAAAAGCGGATTCTAGCGATAGCGCAAACATTTTAAGCAAGTCGCAAGTTTCTTTAGAAAAGCCAACGCCCAACACACAAAAAACGCCCAAAGCCAAGCAGACAAAGGATTCTAGGATTTTGGAGCTAGAATCGGGGCTTTTACTAAAGAAACCTGCTGCGGCTGCGCCTTGCACCGCTTCGCTTGTTTTCAAGCCGCGCAAGGAGATAAGACTTGGGCGTCTATCGACGCAGCGCGGCGATGAAATCCACGATTCTAGCCCAAAAGCCGAATCCACTAAGCCCAAGCCTAGAAAAGCTCTCTATATTGACAAGGAAGCCATAAGCTCCCTAGCCCTAGTCCAAGAAGGCTTGCTCTCCCCCATAGCAAGCCTTGCCAATAGCAAAACGCTAGATTTAAGCAAAGATTCCTACCTCACGCCCTTTGTGCTAAACCCAGCAGGCAAGAGAAATCGCAAAGTCCTAGAATCCACCAAGCCAAATGAAGTGCTTGATATTGTCTTTGAGCAAAGGAGTGTGGGGTATTTGAGAGTTGAAGAAGTGTTCCCTATCGATCGGCACGCACGCACGATCCAGCTCACAGGGCTACAAGGTGGGGCGGAGTTTGATAGGATCTACTCGCGGCTTGGGGATTATGCGGTGTGTGGGGAGTATCAAGTGGATTTCCCGGATATTAAAGAAGCTAAAGCAAGCTTGCAGGAGCAGATCGCCACGCATAATGCCAAGCATATCACAGGGCTTGTGCTTGATGGACAGGTCTTCCACAATGCGCACGAAGCCTTTATCCGCGATGCGCTTTCAACGAGTGATTTGGTCGTGCTATTTTTGCTAAAGCCCTATCGCGATACGCTTATCCACTATGATATGCAAAAGCAATGCGTAGAATTTGCGATGAGGCATTTTCTCGTGAGCGATAGAATGTGCATTATCCCTCTTGATGATACCTATCTCTTTATGGGGACAAATAATGTGCTTTTACACGCAATGGTGGCTAGGAACTACGGCTGCACGCATTTCATCGTCTCTGATAATACCCCTAATCTCTCGGTGTTTTATGAGCGCAATACTTTGTATTCTGTGCTGGATATGGTGAGCGGGATTAGCACGAGTATCAAGGGTGGGTATGTGTATTGCAACACTTGTCAAATGCTTATCAATCGCACGACTTGCCCGCACGGCAAGCACCATCACATCAGCTACAACACAGAGTCGATTTTAGAGTTTTTTAAGGTGGGACTGCTGCCTCCTAGCGTGCTTGTGCGCCCAAGTATCGCGGCAAAGCTTTTAGCCCATCTTTTCCCCAATCGCTTTAGCAATCTCCAAAAGCTCTACTATGATCTTATGCCATTTGATGAAGGCGTGCTGCTGCCAAAGAGTGAAGAGGACTTCTACCTAGAGCTTATGCGACTCTATGAGCTGCGCAGCAAGTAGGGGTGATGGCATAGATGAGCAAGCGGGCGGAGTGGCTGTGCCTGGGCGTGATTGTGGGCTTGCTGCTGGGGGCTTTGGGGTATGTGAGCTTTAGGCACAAGCTTCCTAGCCCTAGTGTCTTTGCCATAGATTCTAAAGTGGATTCTAGTAATACTCCCATTTTTGCTGCAAAAAATATGGATTGCCACGCGGATTTTCAATCCGCTCGCAATGACAGAAAAAACGCGATATGTGAAAACGCAGTTTCTTTAGAAAACAAGCGACAGCGGTGCAAGGCGAAGCCGCAGCAGGTTTCTTTAGAAAACAAGGGATACCGCTCGCCGTTAGCCGATGTTTCTTTAGAAAAAGCGGATTCTAGCTACTTTGCTATACCAAACCCCACGCCAAGCGCGCACGCAAGCACGATCATCGCCCTTGATACAGCGCGTGTCGCCCCGCATTTGCGCGATAGCTATGGCTTTATGGCTTTGTTTTTTGCTGGGAGTAGGGAAGGGGCGAGAGATGTGGGGATCTACCAAAGCTTTTTTATTAGGGAGGGGAGTCTAGAATCCACTTTTTCTAAGGGGGATTCGGTCTTACTAAAGAAACATCGGCTATCGCCGACCGCTTCGCTTGTTTTGGGTAGGCATTCCGCAGATTTAGCAAATTTTGGGACAACCGCAGACCATCAGTCTAGCTCTGCCCCAAAATTTGCTAAAGGCTACGAAAGCCCCACCGCAACTCCTAGAATCCTTGAAGAAGACAATCAGGGCGAGTGTGAAAAAAGCGCAGCTTCTTTAGAAAACAAGGGATACCGCTCGGCGTTAGCCGATGTTTCTTTAGAAAACAAGCGACAGCGGTGCAAGGCGAAGCCGAAGCAGGTTTCTTTAGAAAAAGTGGATTCTAGTGATGAAGCAATGGATTGCCACGCCGCTGCTAGCGCAGCGTCTCGCAATGACAACAAAAAAGCTTTTTTTCAAAACGAGAATTTTAATAAAAATGCTCAAATTTTAAACACGCTGCAAAACGCAGAAGCTGAAAATGTGTTTGATAAAAACGCCGCAGGCGGCAGGATTTTTCTAAAAGTGGATTCTAGGAAAAAAGCGGAAAGTGTGTTTGATAAAAACGCAAAAAATTTAAACAAGTCGCAGGCGGAAGGATTTGAGATGGGAAAACAAGGCGTAGCCGCAGTTTCTTTAGTAAATCGGGGTTTTCAAGCTAGGGGCGAAGGGAGTTACCTAGTGGGTAATGACCGAGACCCTAGCGAAGAATCCACAATTTATCGCAAAAAGCCAACGCCAAAAACACAAAAAAAGCCAACGCCCAAACCACATTGGAGCACCCCTAGAGAAATCCTAACCCCCGCCATCCTCTCCCGCCTTAGTGGCAAATTTATCGCCAAGCTTGGCAATCCTGTGAGCTTTGTGGATACTCTAGGGAGGGTGCATTTGTTTGTCGTGGGGGTGAGTCTTGGGGGCTGGGCGACTAGCAGGGTGTATTGGCTGGAGTTTGATGAGTCTTTGGAGCATTTGCACTTTAGGCAGGAGCTTGCCCTAAGCCCCTTTGCCAATCTCTCATTCCTTGTGCGTAGTCCTGCCTTGCTGCTAGAAGATGGCGGATTTATCTTGCCTATTTATCACGAGCTAGCGCGCAAATATCCCCTGCTTGTGCGCTTTGACTCTGCGCTTAGGCTAGAATCCACTTTTTTACCACTTCCGCATATCGGCGCAAAGTCCCTATCTAAGCTGCAGCCAAGCTTCACCCCCTTAAGCGCGACAAAAGCCATAGGCGTGTATCGCAACTACACACCAAGTGCTATGCAAGTGAGTTTGTGTCAATTACAAGGTGATTTATCGTGCCAGCCCCCAAAGCCTAGCAATCTTATCAACTACAACAGCTCTTCTGTGCTTTTTAGCGTAGATGGGCTTGTGTTTTTGCTCCATAATAGCCCCCCCCCTACGCGCTATCGCCAAAATCTCCTAGCCTAGATTCTATGCTGCAAGGCGCACTTCCGCACTCAAGGGAGCAGCTGCATATTTTCGTGCTTGTGCCAGAGAGCCTAGATGGCTCTCAAGTGGAGTTTGCGCCTGTGTGCTTGCTTGATCGTGTGGAAAATGCCGAAGTCTCCTACCCTAGCGTGGCGCATAATGAAGAGCTCGTGCATATCGCTTATACTTACAAACGCGCCTTTATCCGCACTGCCTTGCTCCCTAGAGCTACCCTTGTGCAAAAGGCTCGCGCTGTGCTGGATCCTAGCTACCCTACTAGTAGTGCAGGCTGGATAAGGGCGTGTGATGATTAGCGTTGGGCTATGCTTTTTGGCGGTGCTACTTTGGGCGTTGCATACATTGCGCTATGGATTTGTGCTAAGTGTGTGCGTGGCTTTACTGCTCTATGGTGTGGAGATCCTAGGATATAGTGCGTGTGGGTATTATCTCTCGTGCTTTGGGGAGCCAAGCGTGCTTAGTGTAGCCCTTAGCGTGCTGTATTGCGCAAAGATCGCGTTAGTGGATTCTAGCGTGTCGCTAGAGCATAGAATCTCTATGGGAGCTATTGTGGCTAGGGTGGCAGGGCTAGCTATCTTGCCTTATGGAGTGATGCTAGTATGGGCGGTGCTTGGGCTGTGGCTATACCTTGGGGCATTGGGCATAGGCTTAGTGGATATTTACCACATAGATTCTAGGGTGCAAGTGGTGATTATATCGGCGTTCATCGCTATATCAGCGGTATTTTCACGCATTTTTGCTCTGCTTGCTTGCGTGGGGCTTTGGCACCAGATTTGCACCGCTCAGGGGCTATATGATGGCGTGCTTGATGTGGGGCTGTGGCTTTGGTGTGTGCTTGGGCTTTTGTGGAGGTGGGGAAGTAGGCTTTTCAAGGGATTCGGCTTGTGGGCTAGAATCGCGGATTTCTTCGCCGCGCTTCATCGATAGACAATCAAGTCTTATCTCCTTGCGCGGCTTGAAAACAAGCGAAGCGGTGCAAGGCGCAGCCGCAGCAGGTTTCTTTAGTAAAAGCCGCGATTCTAGCTCCACAATCCTAGAATCCCGCAGCGGCTTTACAGAACAAGCCGAAATCCTAGAATCCACTTTTGAAAGCCCCACCGCAATCCTTAGAATCGTGCGGTAGTAAAACGGACTTTGTGAAGCAAACCAAGCTTTTTGAAGTAAAACAGACTTTGAAAGTCAAACTCCTTCAAAAGTGGATTCTAGGGCTATGGCAATGTTTAACCGCTATATGCTAAAATAGCGATATTTACGATACATCAAGGGTATATATGAAAGAGCTATTTGAAGGGGCGATTAAGTTCCAAGAAGAAGATTTCGCCGCGCATAAAGATTTATATGAGTCGCTAAAGCAGCACCAAGATCCACACACGCTTTTTATCACTTGTGTGGATTCTCGTGTCGTGCCTAATCTCATCACCAATACAAAGCCCGGGGATTTGTTTGTCGTGCGTAATGTGGGCAATATCGTTCCGCCTTATAAAGAATCACAAGCTTTGCGCGAGGGCTTTTTGGCTACGACAGCGGCGATTGAATACGCGCTGACTATTTTAGAGATACAAAATATCATTATCTGTGGGCATAGTAACTGCGGGGCGTGCGAGTTTGTCTATGAGCCGCCCAAAAAGCTTGATGAGACGCCGTATGTGAAAAAGTGGCTAAGACTCCTTGACCCTGTGAAAGACAAAGTGCAAGCCCTAAAGCCTAGCTCTAAATCTAAGCGCACTTGGCTTACAGAGCTTATCAATATCGAGCAGCAGCTAGAAAATCTTATGAGCTATCCCTTTGTGGAGGAGCGGTTTGATAGGGGGGAGCTGCGCGTGTATGGGTGGTATTACATCATCGAGACAGGCGAGATTCTCAACTACAATATGATTAAACGCGAGTTTAAGCCCATTGTCCAAAAGGAGAAAAAGTAGTGCCAAAGCCTTATGTGCCATTTTTTGTGCGTTTTGTGGCTTTGGTGCTGTTAGGCTTTTGCACACTTTGGGCAAAATCTAGTGAAGCTAGAGAGCTTTTTAATGCGATGAATATGCAGGTATGGCTTGATACTACGGCTATGGAGCTACAAGATATGCAGCATAAAGCACAGGTATCAACTTGCTTAAGCCAAGCAAGTAAAAAAGCCTTTAAAAGCACAATGACAAGGGCGAGAAAATTTGTCCAAAAAGATGGCAAAGGCTTCTTGCTGCACGCGCTAGATACCCTCCCCTACAAAGCCGAGCTTTTAGCCGCGCTGCAAACGCCATCTGGCAGAAAACTTAGCGATGCGCTTGCTAGCAAAAATACAAGTATGTTTAGTTGTAGATTCCAGCATTTTGCCGAGTATGAGGGCTTTTGGAATGATGCATTTAGCTTGCAAGATATGCAGGCTTTGACAGAGGAGATTATGCGGCTTGCGCCGAGTTTTGCCAAAGAGTATGGCGCGCTTGCTTCTATGTTTTTTGACACAATAGGATCTAAGGAGCTAGATTCTATGGCTAGTGAGCTTGCGGGCTGTGCGATTAAGTTTGAGAAGTGCCATTAGTGTAAAGACCTTATAATTGCAGCTATGTTAAATCAAGGATACAAAATGAAAGAGAGAGAAAAACAAGATCAAGCAAAAAATAAGTTAAGCATTTTTTGCGGTCCTTGTGTGATAGAGAGCCGTGAGCAGCTGCAGCGTATCGCTGCTGGGCTGGCGTTTTTGCAGAAGCGCGATGATTGTGAGCTTTACTTCAAGGCTAGCTTTGATAAGGCAAATCGCACGAGCCTTGAGAGCTATCGCGGTCCGGGGCTTGATGAAGGGCTTAAAATGCTAGAGTCTATCAAAAAAGAGTTTGGCTATAAGCTTATCACCGATATACACGAGTCCCACCAAGCAGCCGCGCTTGCAGAGGTGGTCGATGTGATCCAGATCCCGGCGTTTTTGTGCAGGCAGACAGATTTAATCATAGCTGTGGCAAAGACAAAGGCGCAGATCAATATCAAAAAAGGGCAGTTTATGAGCCCAAAAGATATGCGATATAGCGCGCTTAAAGCCATTAAAACACGCGGTGGCACAGAGGCTAGCTACCTAGAATCCAATAAATATGGGCTATGTCTTACAGAGAGAGGATCTAGCTTTGGCTATGGGAATTTGGTCGTAGATATGCGCTCGCTTGTGATTATGCGGGAGTTTGCGCCTGTGATTTTTGATGTAACCCATAGCGTGCAAATGCCCGGTATGGGCGATGGGAAAAGTAGCGGAGATAGCTCCTTTGCGCCTTATCTTGCGCGAGCAGCAGCGGCTGTGGGGGTTGATGGATTTTTTATTGAAACACATTATGATCCAGCAAATGCGCTAAGTGATGGGGCAAATATGATCGCCCTAGATAAGCTGACTAGGCTTTTTGATGAGATTTTTGCCATTAGAAATGCGCTTAATATGCGCTAAAATACGCAAATTTATAAGAAAGGATTGATGATGAGAATACTTGAAGGAAAGATCATTTTACAAGGTGATGAAAAGGTGGCGATTATCTGCTCTAGGTTTAATCACATCATTACAGATCGCTTGGTAGAAGGTGCCAAAGATAGCTTCTTGCGCCACGGAGGCAATGCTGATTTGCTTGATATTGTGCTAGCTCCGGGGGCGTGGGAGCTGCCATTTGTGCTTGATCGCTTGCTGAAAAAGGGCGGCTACCAAGGGATATGCGCGCTAGGAGCGGTGATACGAGGTGGGACGCCGCATTTTGACTATGTGAGTGCGGAGACGACCAAGGGTATCGCTAATACAACCTTGCAGCACGGAGTCCCCGTGAGCTTTGGCGTGCTTACGACTGATAATATCGAGCAGGCAATTGATAGAGCAGGGGCAAAAGTGGGGAACAAGGGCTTTGAAGCGATGAATTCACTCATTGAGCTTATGGATTTGTGCAGGGTATTGTAATGGCGACTAGGACACAAGCGCGTGAAGCTGTCGTGGGGCTGTTGTATGCGTATGAGTGCGGTAATACTGCCATTATGCAAAGCGCGCCACATATCCTGCAAGATCGCAAGATCAAAAACAAGCAGCAAGACTTCGCGCTAGGGCTTTTGGGTGGAGTGCTAGAGCGATTTGAGGCACTAAGTGGCGAGGTGGCAAAGCATTTGAAAGAATGGGATTTTGACAGGCTAGGACAGATGGAGAAAAATATCTTGCGGCTTGGGGCGTATGAGATGCTATATACCCAGACAGATGCGCCAATCATCATCAATGAAGCTATCGAGCTAGCCAAAATCTATGGAGAGGATAATGCCCCAAAGCTTGTCAATGCTGTGCTTGATGCTATCTCTAAGCAAGGCAGACAGATCTAGCTAGATCTGTCTAGCTAGGTTATGCCTAGAATCCACTTTGCCTACTTTTGTCTCCACGCGTTTTTGTGTGTTTGCTTCATTGCAGGCGGATTGTCGATCTGTGTAGCTTAATTTGTGTGGCAATGCTTGCACACTAGAATCCACTTTTGCGCAAAAGTGGATTCTAGTAATTATGATCTGCTTGTATTGCGTAGCTCTCTGCGCTTAATCGCTGCTTCATAGCGTCTTTTTTCTACTTGGTTTCTTGGCTCTAGCTGTGGGATTGGCACGGATTTGCCGTCTTTGAAAGCTACCATTGTGAAATAGCAGCTCACGCAATGCATTACAAACCGCTCTTTGATATTCTCACTAATGACCTTGATCCCCACCTCGCAGCTTGTTTTGCCGGTGTGATTTACACTAGCTAGAAATGTCAGTAGTGTGCCGATGGGGATTGGCTGGCGGAATGTAACAGAATCTACACTAAGCGTTACTACACCCACTCCGCAATACCTAGTCGCGCACGCATAAGCCACTTGATCTAGAATCTTAAGCAGCTCGCCGCCGTGCATAAGTCCGCTAAAATTTGCCATTGAAGGGGTTACTAAGATATTCATTGTAAGAGAGCGATTGTCGGTAAGATCCGATAGCGATTGATTATCCATATAATAGCCTTTGTGATTTGGTGAGTGCTGATTGTAACATACTTTGTTATAATCAAGCTTTGATTTTTTATAAAGGCACATTGATGACACTTTTATGCACAGGCGCAGCAGGCTATATCGGCTCACATACGGCTATGGCATTTTTGGAGCAGACAGATTCTAGGCTTATTATCATTGATGATTTACGCACAGGATTTAGGCAAAATATCGCTATCTTGCAAGCGCGCTATCCTGATAGGGTAGAGTTTGTGGAGATGGATTTTGGCAATCGCACTTTGCTTGAGGCACTCTTTAAGCGCAGTGAGATCACAGGTGTGCTGCACTTTGGCGCGAGCCTCATCGTAGGAGAATCCGTCCAAAAGCCGCTTGCGTATTATCACAATAATGTCGCAAATGCTATCGCGCTGTTTGAGATATGCGTGCGCTTTGGGGTGGAGTATTTTATATTTTCTTCCACAGCAGCAGTGTATGGCGAGCCGGATTCTAGGCTTATCCCTGTGTGTGAGAGCGCACCGCTAGCTCCTATCAATCCCTATGGTAGCTCAAAGATGATGGTAGAGCTTATACTGCAAGATCTTGCCAAAATCTCTTCTATGCGCTATGTGGCTTTGCGCTACTTCAATGTCGCAGGGGCTAGTATGGGCAATACCACAAGCCTGCTCGCCCAAGATCAAGCCCTAGGGCAGCGGAGCAAAAACGCCACACACTTAATCAAAGTAGCCCTAGAGTGCGCCACGGGCAAAAGGGCTGGTATGAGTATCTTTGGCGATGATTATCCTACGCCTGATGGCACTTGTATCCGTGATTATATCCATATCGATGACTTGGCAGCCGCGCACTTAAGCGCGCTTAGATTCTTGCAAGCAGGTGGGGATAGCGCGGTGTTTAATGTCGGCTATAATCGCGGATATAGTGTCAAAGAAGTGATTGAGTGCGTGAAGCGTGTAAGCGGCGTGGATTTCGCCACGCAGATCGCCCCTAGGCGTGCAGGTGATCCAGCTGAGCTTATTGCTAGCAATGCGTTATTAAAGCAGCAGACGCATTGGCAGCCTAGATATGATGATCTAGCTGTGATTGTGCGCAGTGCGTATGAGTTTGAAAAAGCACTAAAAGCCTAGAATCCAGGAGCGGCAATGGCACTTTGTGGATTTTGCAAGAGATTTAGATTCCGCTTGAGTGATGTTGTGTTTATGGTGATTGCGTGCGTGGGTTTTTATTTTGTCTATACGCAGTATTTTAATGGCATTAAGCAGGAGCGACTAGAGAGAAAAGAGGCGTTTAAAGCCTTGCAAAAGGCTTGCTTAATGGGCGATGATGAAGCGTGCAAAAAAGTTTATGACAATAAGTAAGTAGTAGAATTTAGCGCAAGTGGTTTGCGAGTAGCCTGAATGTTTGCTTTATAGTGTATAATGCTTGGATTCTACCATCTTACAAGGAGTTTATATGCGGTTTGGATATGTGATGAAAGATTCTTTAGTGGCTCTTGCTGCTAGTTGCGTGCTAGGTGTGTTGCTAAGTGGGTGCTTTGCTGATAAAGAAGCAAGTATAGAATCTGCTAAGGCTACTTTGCAATGTGATAGGCTTAATGGTGCTACCATTGAAAAGCCAGAAGTCAATGAGCTAAATATCTCAGCAGATCACATCGCGCTCGCGCTATTTCCAAAGGTCGATGAGATTTGTAGCAAGCTTGATAAGCGATATGCACTTAGCGTGCAGTATGAAACAAAGCTTGATGAAGCCACTAGCACGACAAAGCTCACTGCCAAAGAGACAAAAACAGCTATCGTGCGTGTAATACTTGGGCTCACTAATCCAGAGCAAGAATACACATTTAAAGGCGCAGCGCAGCTAGAAGCTAGTGGCAAAAAGGTGCTTGACATTGGTGAGAGTGTGCAGATTGACAATAAAGACAAGAAAATGCTTGTAGAGCAAGCCGTGCAAGCTGCTATCAATGAGGCAAAGAAGGTCTTTAAAAAAGACATAGAGCTTGAGCGGTCAAAGGATTGATGATGAGACAGATTGTAGCATTAGCCCTTGTGGCAAGTGTGGTGCTTGGGCTTAGTGCGTGTGCGAAAAAGCCTCGCGCACAAGGGAGCTTTAGCGCGAGTGAGTGCAAAAGTATCTGTGATAAAAACGGCTGCAATACACGCTGTATCAGCGCAGATGGTAGCTTCAAGTAGATTCTAACTTATGCAAATACGCATCTACTACGAAGATACGGATTGCGGGGGGATTGTCTATCATACAAATTACATTAAATATTGTGAGCGTGCGAGAAGTGAGGTGTTTTTCCGTGTTGGAGAGCTGCCCTCAAGTGGGACTTGTGGCTTTGTCGTAAGTGCGCTAGAGGCGAAGTTTTTAGGCTTTGCTAGGCTTGGAGATGTTTTGTGGGTGCAAACACAAATGCGCAAGCTAGGGCGTGTGCAAATTCTCTTGCGTCAGCGGATTTATGTGCTACCCACGCAGACTAATCGCCCACAAGGGCTTAATGACCTACCAAATCTCCAGAATCTAGCTAGCCCACAGCCCAAAGACTTTGGCGAGAGTTTAGGACAGACCTTAATGCAGGAGCGATGTGTTTTTGATGTGCTTGTGCGTATGGGCTATGTCGATGTCGCGACACAAAATCCAGCCCAGATTCCGCAGAAATTCATCGATTTACTTACCCTGCTTCCTAGAGATTCTTAAGTATAATTTTTACTACATTATAAATTTTAGCATTATAAAAGCTAGGAAATAGCATAATGCACGCGGCCTTCCAATTTCATACTTTAAGGAGCTTTCAATGTCTTACTCTACTCGAATTCTTACGGCTTTAAAAGAAAAGAACCCTTCACAAAATGAATTTCATCAGGCTGTGGAGGAGGTGTTGATTTCGCTTGCTCCTTTATTTGATAAGGAAAAAAAATACGAGAAGCACGCGATTTTGGAGCGTATTGTCATACCAGAGCGACAAGTCATCTTCCGTGTGCCTTGGGTTGATGATAGTGGGAAAATTTGCGTAAATTATGGCTATCGTGTGCAGTTTAATACCGCCATTGGACCATACAAAGGCGGGCTTAGATTCCACCCTAGTGTCAATCTAGGCGTGATCAAATTCCTAGGCTTTGAGCAGATTTTGAAAAACTCTCTTACTACGCTTGCTATGGGTGGCGGTAAAGGCGGAAGTGATTTTGATCCAAAGGGCAAGAGTGATAATGAAGTAATGCGCTTTTGCCAAAGCTTTATGAATGAGCTCTATCGCCATATCGGTGCGCATACAGATGTCCCTGCTGGGGATATTGGCGTAGGCGGACGCGAGATCGGCTATCTCTTTGGGCAGTATAAAAAATTGACAAATCGCTTTGATGGTGTGCTGACAGGCAAGGGACTTAATTGGGGTGGCTCACTTGTGCGCCCTGAAGCTACCGGCTATGGCTGTGTGTATTTCGCCCAAGAGATGCTAAAAGAGCGAGGTGAGAGCTTAGAGGGTAAAGTCTGCACGATTTCTGGGGCTGGCAATGTGGCTATCTACACGATTGAAAAACTCTATCAAGTCGGCGCACTTCCTGTAACAGCGAGCGATTCTAAGGGTATGATTTATGATAAAGAAGGCATTGATGTGGCATTGCTAAAAGAGATCAAAGAAGTCAAGCGAGAGTCCCTAGAATCCTATGCTAAGATCAAAAAGAGTGCGCAATACACACCTGTAAGCGCGTATGAAGAGGGCTGCAATGGTGTGTGGGCTATCCCTTGTTTTGCGGCATTCCCAAGTGCTACGCAAAATGAGCTAAGCCAAAAAGATGCCAAAATCCTGCTCCAAAATGGCTGTAAATGTGTAAGCGAAGGTGCTAATATGCCTTCAACCAATGAAGCTATCGAGCTATTTTTGCAAGCGAAAATCTGCTATGGACCGGGCAAGGCGGCAAATGCTGGAGGCGTAGCGGTAAGTGGGCTAGAGATGGCACAAAATGCAAGTATGAATCCGTGGAGCTTTGAAGTGGTGGATTCTCACTTGCATAGAATTATGGAAAGCATTTTTGCTAATGCTAGTGCAACAGCAAAAGAGTTTGGCGATCCTACAAATCTTGTGCTTGGTGCAAATATCGCTGGCTTCCGCAAAGTGGCAGATGCGATGATTGATCAAGGGGTTGTGTAAATTTATGGCACAAGCACACATAGTATCTGTCGCACGCGTGGGTATTGTGTGTGCGCTGCTAGGGATTGCTGGGCTGTTTTTAGGCTGTGATGATAGTGCCTCCAAAGAGTCAAACCCCACCGCAACGCCTAAAGATGCACAAGCACTCTCTACCCCAGAAAGCAAGCTTATAGAACTAGCTCCCATACAAAATGGCGAGATCACTACATATCTTATCTATGAAGTTACATCTAAGACCGCAATCTCCCCCACTACGCGTCAAGCCAAAGCAAAAAGCCCAAGCCCCTATCGTGCGAGACTCTATATCAAACGGCAGGATTCTCGTATCCTTAGCGTGGCATTTTTAGCTAATGGCAATCGATTTTTATGCGATTTGCACAGCACATTAGAAACAAACGAGCTTGGGGTGGCTAATGGCACGCTTGATTGTCAAAAGCTTTTTACCGCAGTGCTTGAGCAAGGAGAGCTGACAAGCCCTAAGCTCATCACCCAGAATCTAGCAAGCCTTTTGCCTCAAAAAGACATTAGCGATATTGCCAATGCCACCACACCTACAACCGCGAATTTGCGCTTAATCTCATCATTTAGCACGCGTGCTTATACTTTCATACAAATCGATTCTACCAATACGCGGGGCATACGACTTGATAGTATTTGCTCGCCAGATCCCCAGATACAAAAAATCATCAATTCTTCAATGGCGGATTATCTTAAGCTTTTGCGTATCCCAGAGCCCAAATCCTGCACCCAAGCAAACGCTGCTTTTGTGCAAATCACACAAGCTATGCTAAAGCAACTTACTAGAGAAGCTCGTGGGATACAATATTATGGCTATGGGGTGGATTTTTTTGATGAGAGATTTTTGCAAATGTATAAAAACACCTATGTGGGATTATCATCTGCTACGCTTGCGCACAATATCAAGCATTTGCTCTATTACCAAAAGGGTAAGTCCGTAGCCCTAGATAGCGAGCTATTTGTCAAGGGCAAGACACTTGATAAGCTCCACCAAATCCTAGAATCCAAATATCAGCAGTTTTTGCGATCCAATCCACAATGCCAAGCTATGCCAGATTTGATTCGCACATATCGCCCAGATGTAGCGATGAGTGATGATGGGCTATCTTTCATCTATATGCCTTCTAATATCACTACGCACAAGTGCAATACAATCACGCTAGATTTTCATCTATATGAATTACGAGATGCGATCCCACAAACAAGTGTTATATATGCTTTGGTAGCGCGCTCTAAGGCTCCATTGCCGCAGGAAAACACTCTTGATACTCTCTATCTTGAATGCGGAAAGTGCGCACTTATGACCAAACATACACAAAAGCAGATTCTAGCCTTGCGCAAGGCTCTTAATGATGAGCAGTTTTATGAAAAAACAAGCAAGAAAGACATTGATAAAGAGCTTTTAGCTCACTATGATATTAGCCTATATTCATCAATCTATAATGGCGATTATACTGCTATTGATTTTAATCACAAGTATTTGCTTGATCTAAGTGCGTTAGATTCTACAAATGCGTATTATATTCTCTATACAGATGGGAAAGCTCCGTATTGTATGCAAGATACTAATGATAATGCAGAGATCATCAAGTATTTTTCCATTAGCGATACGATAGAGACAAAGGGGCGTAGCGTGCCTATTGATACATATTTGCAGCAAAATCACATTGATATGCGCGCTAATCCCTGCACCAAGCACGCAAAATCCATCTAGCTAGATTCTAGTGAGTGCTAGCAATGACTATATCGTGCGGATTTTGGCGATTTCATCGCGGATTCTAGCGGCTTCTTCAAACTCTAGTGCCTTGGCGGCTTGGTGCATTTTGTGCTGTAAGTCTTTAATGATTGCTTCTTTTTCAGCCTTGGGGAGCTTGCGTAGCTTGCTCGCTTTCTCATAGAGTGTGCTAGAGCTCTCTAGGCGCAATTCTTCTTCGACACCGCGAGCGACACTTCTTGGCGTGATATTATGCTCTTTGTTAAATGCCTCTTGTTTAGCTCGGCGATAGTCTGTGGTCTCAAACGCCCTTTGCATAGAGCCTGTGATTTTTTTCGCATATAAAATCACCTTGCCATTGACATTCCTAGCTGCTCTCCCCATTGTTTGTATAAGGCTTGTCTCACTGCGTAAGAATCCTTCTTTATCCGCGTCCATTATCGCTATAAGGCTCACTTCCGGCAGATCCAGCCCTTCACGCAAGAGATTTATCCCAATCAGCACATCAAACTCCCCTAATCGCAGTGAGCGGATAAGGTGATTTCGCTCAATGGCGTCAATATCGCTATGCATATACCGCACCTTAATGCCTAACTCCCCATAATACTTGCTTAATTCTTCTGCCATTTTTTTCGTCAGTGTAGTGATAAGCACGCGTTCATTACTCGCTACCCGCAAGCGTATCTCATCATATAAATCAAGCACTTGATTATCACTATCTCGCACTTCATAGAGCGGATCTAAAAGCCCTGTGGGGCGGATAATCTGCTCGGCAATATGACTTTGACTAAGCTCTAGCTCTAATTGTGCAGGGGTAGCGGAGACAAAGAGAAAATGCGGTGCTTTGTTGATAAACTCATCAAACCGCAAAGGGCGATTATCTAGCGCACTAGGCAGTCTAAAGCCATATTCTACAAGCACTTCCTTGCGGCTTCTATCCCCAGCATACATTCCGCCAAATTGCGGCAAACTCACATGAGATTCATCAACGATGATGAGATAGGGTCTGCCCTTTTGCTCAAAATAATCTAGCAAAGAGTAGGGCGTCTCCCCCGGGGCTTTGCCTGTAAGATGTCTTGCGTAGTTTTCAATGCCCTTACAAATGCCTGATTCTCTAATCATCTCTAAATCAAACTCCGTGCGTCCTTTAAGCCTTGTGTATTCCACCATTTTATCTGCTCTCTCAAATTCCGCAAGCCTAGAATCCAGCTCTGCTTCAATATTGCTCAAAGCCTGCTGCAAGCGATTTGCTCCTACGATAAACTGATTTGCCGCATATAGCACGATACTTTGTGTATCGCGGATTTTGACTCGCTCTAGCTCGTCCCATATACTAATGGATTCTACCTCATCGCCAAAAAACTCTATCCGCACAAACTCCCTCTCATTATACGCAGGAAACACATCGATACTCTCGCCATTTACGCGGAAGTTACCCCGCTCAAACACCACATCATTACGGGTATATCCCATATCCACAAGCTTGGTCAGCAAGGCTTTGTAGCTTCGCTCCTGTCTTGCTTCTATTTTTTCTATCATTGTGAGATATTCTTGCGGATTGCCTAGCCCATAGTTTGCTGATACTGAAGCTATCACAATCACATCATCATAGGCTAGCAGTGAAGTCGTGGCTGAAAGGCGCAGTCGCTCTAGCTCATCATTGATACTAGAATCCTTTTCTATAAACAAATCTCGGCGTGGGATATAGGCTTCTGGCTGATAATAATCAAAGTGGCTGATAAAATACTCCACTTTATTGTTAGGGAAAAAGCCCTTAAACTCGCTATATAGCTGGGCGGCTAGGGTTTTGTTATGCGTCATAATGAGTGTGGGGAGATTGAGCTTTGCGATGATATTTGCCATCGTGTAAGTTTTCCCACTGCCTGTAACGCCCACAAGCGTGGAATACTTCGCACCCCGTGCGATAGAATCTGTAATTTTTGCGATGGCTTGAGGCTGATCGCCTGCTGGAGAGTAGGGAGAGTGTAGGAGAAATTGCGCCATTTGGGATAGCCTTTAGAGAAAAATTGGTTACAATTATAGCTAAGTGTCTATAATGCATACCATTTCTTTAAGGAACACCAATGCCATCAATCACCCAACTTGAAGAAAAAATCTCCGCTCTGCTTGCTGCCTATGATAGCGCGATGATCGAGCTAGAATCCTTGCGCAAGGAGCTAAACACACTCAAAGCAGAGTCCAGCCAAAAAGATCTGCAAATCTCTGCACTTTATGAAGAGATCGGCAATCGCGATCGCGCCGTAGAATCCTTGTATGACAAAATCTCCACCACGCTTGCAAGCAAGCAAACTCCAAAGGCAGATGATGAATGAGCAGCTAGAGGTGCGGATCTCTGGGAGAGACTTTGGCATATCGCTTAAAGGCTACAATGAGCAAGCAAACAAAGAAATACGCGAGCTATTTGCCAACAAGGGCGATACGGATCTGCTCGCACTTTTGCGGGCGTATTTAGATGTCGTGCATAAAAAATGCGAGCTAGAGTATAGAATCCAAAAAGTGGATTCTAGGATTGATATGAGTATGCAAAAGCACGCATTATTAGAGCAAGCCAAACAAGAAGCATTGCAAGAGGAAATAGTCAAAGAAGAAATAGCCCAAGAAAAACAAGAGCAAGTATCGCAAGAAACAATCAAGCAAGATTCTGCACGCGATATTTATCAATCTCACAAAACGCTCGATATGCCTATATCCACGCAGAGAGCGATAAGCTTGTTTGATGAGCTTCCTAGCACACAAGAGCATCTCGCGCACAAAGACACCATAGCCTAATGTTTTTCTACCATATCGCACCGCTTGGGGTGCGCTCGCCTTTGCTCACCTACACGGCTAGGACACCGCTTCTACCCGGCACGCTTGTAGGCATAGAGGTGCGTAAGAAAATCTATGATGGCGTAGTGATTACACAGACACAAGCACCAGATTTTACTTGTAAAGATATTCTTGATGTGCGGGGGTATTTTGGCAGTGTGCAGCGATTTTTAGCGCGTTTTATCGCCTACTACTATCGTGCAAGCCTGCCAGAATCCTATAAGCTCTTTCTTGCTTTCACGCCCGCGCCTGCCCCTATACCAAAGCCCTATAAGCACACTCCAGCCCCAAATGCGCTGCGATTTTGTGAGCTGCCTTTATGCGCTAGGCTCTCTGTGGCACAAAAGCAGCAAATTGTATCTGCGCTACCTAGTCTAAATCCCCAGCAAGAAAAAGCCTATGCATTTATAGAATCTAAGCCTTTGAGCCTGCTCTTTGGCGATACAGGCTCTGGGAAGACAGAGATTTACTTCCACTGCATAGCACAAGCTTTATGTCGCGATAAAGCCGCCTTGTTTCTTATGCCAGAAATTGCTCTAACTCCACAGACTTTAGCAAGACTGCAGAATGTGTTTGGGGATTGCGTGGCACTCTGGCATAGCAAAATCACCCCGAGTAAGAAAAAGCAGATTCTACAAGGCTTGCATAATCAGCAGATAAAAATCATCGCCGGAGCCAGAAGCGCGCTATTTTTACCACTTGCACGCCTTGGGGTAATCATTGTCGATGAAGAGCACGATGATGCGTATAAATCAATGAGTAATCCACGCTACAATGCTAGGGATCTAGCTATCTTGCTTGGCAGGCAGGCAGGCATTAAAGTCGTGCTAGGCTCTGCTACCCCAAGCCTTACAAGCTACAAACGCGCCAAAGATGGCGGCTATCTTTTCCGCTTAAAAGGTGGATTCTACCGCGCGCAAAAAGAATTTATCCTAGAATCCACTTTTGCACAACTAAGCTATAACTTACAGCAGCATATAAAAGCTGTGCTAAAGCAGCAAAAGCAAGCTATCATCTTTGTCCCTACACGCGCGAATTTTAAGGCATTGCTATGCTTGGAGTGTGGCTATGGCTTTGTTTGTCCATTTTGCAGTGTGAATATGAGCGTGCATTTATCGCGTGATATGCTATGTTGTCATTATTGTGATTATAAAGAGGTGTTGCCTAATCTTTGCCCTGAATGCAAAGGAAACAATCTTTCAAACAAACGCATTGGCACAGCACAGGTTGCTGCTGATTTGCAAGAGCTCTATCCGCAAGCAAGGATTAGCATATTTGATCGAGATCATATTACCACAGCAAAGAAGCTTACAGATGTGCTTAGTGCGTTTAAGTCTAGGGAGATTGATATTCTTGTAGGCACGCAAATGTTAAGCAAAGGGCACGATTATCACAATGTCGCATTTGTGGGTGTGGTGGGGATTGATTATATCTTGCAGGGTGGGGATTTTCGTAGCCTTGAGCGAGGGGTGAGCTTGCTACATCAAATCGCTGGACGCACTGGGCGCAAAGATAATGGCAGGGTATTTATCCAAAGCTTGCAAAGCGAGTGGCTTAAAGGGTTTTTGGACGATTATGAGGTGTTTTTACAATGGGAGCTTATGCATCGCAGCACGGCGTATCCGCCCTTTAAGCGGCTTGCTATGATCCATTGCGATCATCGCTCTCAAGCAAAAGCGCAAGAGAATATGCTGGCAATTTTGCAAGCTTTGCAGCAGCGCAGCGAGAGTGCGGCTACAATCCTAGGGTATGGGGCAAATGCGATTGAGCGCATAGCGGGCAAGTGGCGATTTCATATTTTATTGCACGCCCAAAAGCATAGTGATATTTTGCGTGTGTTAGAGAGTTTAGGCGACTTGGAAGTCGATATTGATTGCATTGATACGCTATAGGGATATTTGGTTAATCAAAGATTAACTTTACCCAACCAAAAAGCAAAATTTAAGACTACAAAAGGGAAAAATAAGCTAGAATAATCGCAATTTCTTACAAAAAGGAGAGAAAATGCAGAGCAATGCGGTCTTAGAATATGACTATTCTATAGCAAAATTGTTTTTATACTCCACCTTGGCGTTCGGGTTTATCGGTATGCTTATTGGTGTAGTTCTTGCGTTTCAGTTGGCGTTTCCAGATCTAAACTATATTGCTGGTGAATATGGTATTTTTGGTAGATTGCGACCATTACACACAAATGGGATTATTTATGGTTTCACGCTAAGTGGGATTTGGGCAGCTTGGTATTATTTGGGGCAAAGGGTGCTTAAGATCACTTATCATCAACATCCGTTTTTGAAATTTGTGGGCTTGGCGCATTTTTGGATCTATATCGCACTACTTGTGCTAGCGGTTATTACATTGTTTGCTGGGATTACGCAGTCTAAGGAGTATGCGGAGCTAGCGTGGCCACTTGACTTGCTTGTAGTTGTGGTCTGGGTGCTTTGGGGCGTTAGTATGTTTGGCTCTATGGGTGTGCGCAGAGAAAATGTGATTTATATTTCTCTGTGGTATTTCATCGCTACTTTTACTGCGATTGCTGTGCTTTTTATTTTTAACAACCTTGCTATTCCTACTTATTTTGTCGCTGGGACAGGGAGTATTTGGCACTCAATTTCACTCTATGCAGGGAGCAATGATGCGCTTATCCAGTGGTGGTGGGGACACAATGCCGTGGCATTTGTTTTCACATCTGGGATCATTGGTGTGATGTATTATTTCTTGCCAAAAGAATCAGGGCAGAGTATATTTTCTTATAAACTTACTTTGTTCTCATTTTGGAGCTTGATGTTTATCTATATTTGGGCGGGTGGGCACCATGTGATCTACTCCACCGTGCCTGATTGGGTGCAAACGCTTGGTATGGTGTTTTCTGTGATTTTGATTCTGCCTTCTTGGGGGACTGCAGTTAATATGCTACTTACTATGCGTGGGCAATGGCATCAGCTTAAAGAATCACCATTGATAAAATTCCTTATGCTAGCTGCTACATTCTATATGCTCTCCACGCTTGAAGGACCGATCCAATCAATCAAGTCTGTCAATGCGCTTGCGCACTTTACGGATTGGATTGTTGGACATGTGCATGATGGCGTGCTAGGCTGGGTAGGATTCACCATTATTGCAGCTTCTTATCATATGCTTCCTAGAATGTATAAGCGAGAAATTTACTCACGCAAGATTATGGATATACAATTTTGGATTATGACAATTGGTATTGTATTCTACTTCTCAAGTATGTGGATCGCTGGTATCACACAGGGTATGATGTGGAGAGATGTGGATCAAAATGGCTATCTTGCTTATCAATTTATCGATACAGTAAGCGTGCTATTCCCATACTATTTGATACGAGCAATTGGTGGGACAATGTATCTTATTGGTTTTGTGATGTTTATCTACAATGTCATAATGACTATCACAGCAGCAAGACAACTAGAGAGTGAGCCTAAATCAGCCTCACCTATGGCTGCATAAGCGTGTAAGGAGAAAATATGTTTAGTTGGTTAGAAAAGAATCCATTCTTTTTCACGGTGGCGTTTTTGATCGTATTTTCTATCGCTGGGTTGGTGGAGATTCTCCCAGACTTTTCTAAGTCTTCACGCCCTCTTGTTGGGCTTAAGCCTTACTCTCTGCTAGAGACTGCAGGGCGACAAGTTTATATTAATGAGGGTTGTTATAACTGCCATTCACAGCTTATTCGCCCATTTTTAGCAGAAACTGATCGTTATGGTATGGCAAGCATAAATGGCGAGTATGCTTATGATCGCCCATTCTTGTGGGGATCTAAGCGCACGGGTCCAGATCTTCATCGTATTGGTGATAGCAGAACAACAGATTGGCACGAAAAGCATATGCTTGATCCTAAAAGTGTTGTCCCTGCTTCTATAATGCCAGCATATAAGCATCTCTATGCCAAAAATGCGGATTTTGAGACAGCGTATGCTGAGGCTTATACACAGATGAAAGTTTTTGCTGTGCCGTATAACACAGAAGGTGGCGTTGCCATTGGGGAAAATATTGAAGAAGCTAAGAAAATCTACCTGCAAGAAGCCCAAGCAATTGTCGATGATATGAAATCTCAAGAAATCAAAGAAGCTTTGGAAAAAGGCGAAGTGAAAGAGATTGTGGCGTTGATCGCTTATCTTAATAGCTTGGGGCAAGCGCGTAGGACAAAATAAGCGGGGTTGATATGGAAGCTGAAACTATAGAATATTTACGAGTAGGCGTATATTTTGTCGTAACGATCTTTCTTATCGTGTTTTTGTATTCTTATGCAGTTTCTATGTGGAGACGCCAAGAGCGTGGTATCCGCGATTATGAGAAGTATGGTGAGTTGGCTGTGCGAGATGATCTAAATGATGATCTTATAGAGCCTAGAATTACAGAAAAGGAGCAGAGATGAATTGGTTGAGTGATAGTGTCAATATTATTGCTTTATTGGGTGCGTTAGCTATTTTGGTGATTACTATCTATGTGGTTGGTTTTTATGTCAAAAAAATGAAAACAGCCAAAAACGATGGGGAATTGACAGAACACGATTGGGATGGGATCAAGGAGTTTAAAAATAATATCCCTATGGGCTGGCTTGTGATTTTTATGCTGCTTATTGTTTGGGGATTTTGGTATATGTTTTTTGGTTATCCGCTAAAGAGTTTCTCACAAATTGGGCAATACAATGAAGAAGTCAAAGCTAACAGCGAGAAGTTTGAGCAGCAATGGCAGAATCTAACCCCTGAAGATAAAATCGATATGGGGGAAGGAATCTTTTTGGTGCAGTGCTCTCAATGCCACGGGCTTAATGCAGAAGGCATCAATGGTCAAGCACAAAACCTTCGCGCTTGGGGTAAAGAAGAGGGCATTATCCATACTATTGATGTGGGTAGTAAAGGGCTTAATTATATCGCTGGAGAGATGCCACCAGGGCTTCTTACTAGCGATGATGAAAAACGACAAGTTGCAGCGTATGTGATGAAGACTTTTTCTCCTAGCAAATCTACAAAGTATTCACAAGCTGATGTAGAAGCAGGCAAAGTTGTGTATCAAAATGTTTGCGCCACTTGCCACGCCAACGATGGAAGCGGTAATGCAAATGGCATAGAAGGCTTTGCTTCAAATCTCAATACTTATGGAGACTATGTGCTTGTAGAGCAAGTCTTGAAAAATGGCAAGAAAGGCTTCATAGGCAAGATGCCATCTTTCAATTACGCAAACTTTAGCGAAAGACAAGTTGAGGCATTGACTGCTTATATCAACTCGCTACAAGTTAATGACTGAGTAAAGGAGTAGGTGATGAATGGACTATTTGGTATAAATGGGCTTTTGGGATATTTGGTGGCTGTTGTGCTTGTCGTTGTTCTTGCGATTGGTTTTGGCTATGTTGCTGTAAGTGTGCAAAGTGCTAACGCGCAAAATTACTATGAGTTTAAGGACTACAAGGGTATCAAGGCACAAAGCGTGGAAAATAAAAACTTCTTCCAAGATGCACAATAAAGGAGAATCTATGTTTACTGCAGCAGAAAAATTATTAGGTGCTTTGCTGGTTGTTTTGGGTGTTGTTTCTATTGCTATTGCTTTTATTCCCGATGGGCTTTTGCATCTTGTTTAAGGAATAGCTTGAAGCCTTTTTTTAAGCGCATTGTCTTTGCGCTGTTTGTTGCCCCCCTATTATATGCTGATGTCGGTAGCCCAATATCTAGTGGCTACATCATCGGCAATACACATCAAACTCTCGTGCCAAAGACACAAGAGATCATACGGCTTCTCTCGGCAGAAATTTTTCAAAAAACAGGCATTAAAATCTATATCGATATTATCGATGAGATCTCTACCTCTCCAAGGTATCCAACAAAACAAGCGCGTAAAGATTATCAAGCGACATTTTATTCGCGATTGCCAGAGCCGTATGTTGTCTTGTCTTTGTTTGTGCAAGAAAGAAAATTCGATCTTGTTAGTAGTGATGATTTGCAGGCATTTCTTAGTGCTAAAGTATTGGATTCTGTGTATTTTGACTATATGGCACCACTTATCCCAGAAAAAGAGCAAGACATCACGCCCGAGCGACTTTCTGCGATTTTGCTCAATGGCTATGCTGAGATCACAGACATCATTGCTCGCCACTATGACATAAAGTTTGAGCATAGTATTAGCACAGATGAGCAAGGCGTGCGTTTTTTTGTGCGCTTTATTCTCTATGCTATGTTGCTTATTTTGCTTGGACTTTTTGTGCTTGCTCAATTTTCTCGTAAAAAACCTTCTTCCTAGGAGAGAGTATGAAACCAAATCCCATCAGCCCACAAGACTCCAGCACAACTAAGGCGCGTAATTTATGGCCCTATGGTATTTTGCTAGCGATATTTATCGGCATTATTTTGATTTGTATTTCTGTGTATATTTCTGTAAAACATCCAGTCTATGATGATCGCTCATTTTTCCAGAAGCATACCGACACAGATAGTGCGATCAATCAGCTTTTAGAAGACACTGATACGCTGCAAGAGTATTATGACTTTTATCTCCAAGCAAATACCAAACCCACAAAAGATAGTATCCTAAAGCCTAGTTCCCCTTATTTTCGTGCTTCTCATCGTGATAAAGTAGAAAATAACTCGCCAAATATCTTGCTCATCAAACAGCTCAATACACTCTATTTGCTTGCAGATACACTAGATCATAAATCTAATGACCTGCAAGATTTGCACATTCAGGTCTTTATGCAAAAAATAGGCGATCCCAAAGCCCAAGAAGTGCATATTTATGATTCTAGTAGTGGATCATTTAGCAAGAGTGTGCCAGAGCATAAGGGAGGGCAGATTCTCATTGGCACAATGCTTTTTGACCCAAAGGAGCAGGTATTTGTAAGCCCATCGTTTGAGATAGAGGCAGAGGGGCGGTGGATTGTTGCTTTGCAGATTACAGGTAAGATAGCTCAAACTACTCAAAACACTCAATCTCAAGGGAATACGCAGAAGCATAGGGATCTTTTTGTCGTGCTAGAAAAGGAATTTTTCAGTATGCCAAAGCCTCAAATACATACCGACAGCCAAGTCAAAGCACGCTAAATGCTAGCCCAAAGATTCGCTAAAGCCCCTAGCTTGCAAGCGCGCAAAACTGCCACGCAGGTGCTTTGTGCGTTTGTGATGGTGGAGCTTGTGTTTGCGCTTGTGGTTATTGGCGTGGCGTTTGGGATTTTGGCGCATTTTTATCGTGAGCGATCAATGACCGCGGAATTGCCCGTAGCTGAGCTAGATGTCGTGCAAGAAAAAGCACTCCAAGAGCTAGAATCCAAAATCGCACCAGCACCACATATCATAGTCGGTAGCGATGGACTTTCTTGCCAAGGTGAGCTTTCTAGCACTACGCAGTCTCAAAGCACTTTTAAGCTCTTTATCCCACAAGTATGCGACAAGTCAAGCACACCATAGCTAGCCACGCGCGAGCATTTGTGCTACTAGAGCTAGTGTTTGGTATCGTGATTTTATCGCTTATTGTTATCACGCTTGTGCAAGTAGCTCTCTCACTCCAAAGACAATCCATAGCAAAAAGCAGTATAGCTCTCGCGCAAATCTCCCTATCCAATACCGCCGATATTATCCGCAATCATTTAGAGACAGAATCTAGCTTTACATTTGTGGATTCTACCCTGCAGAGCGGATCGCACACGATCATTTTGCGCGATCATTCAATATTCCTTGATGGCGTGCTGCTGGGGCAAGATATTACACGATTTGATGTGAAATCCTTGCCCAATAACGCCTTTAGCATAGATATATGCACAAATCTGTCTCACAAGATATTTTGTGTCAATCGTGTAGGTTGGCTGCGGTAGCTATGGGCGCGTTGCGATCATCTTATAAATCCACATCAAAAGCGTATGTCTTGCTATATGCCATTATGCTTTTGCTACTTATTGGCTTTTTTCTCACAAGCCTTCGCACAAGCACAGGCATTACACTAGATAGGCTCACAAACTCGCACATAAAATTCCAAGGGGCTTTATATCTGCAAAGCCTTGAGCAAGTAGCTAAGCTTTGCCACGCTGCACAGATTGCTTCTGGAGATTTTGTGTTAGATGATGATTATAAGGGCGGATTTGAGATTGTCGGCGATAGGGTGTTTTTGTATATCGAAGCCATAAATCGCCGCACCGGACAGATTTTGCGCAGCACAAAAGACATCGCTTTACCATAGCACTGCTTGGTAATGTTTTCCTAGAATCCAGCTTATGTGTTATCGCGGATTCTATGCTAGCAGAAGCGTGGCAAAAAGCGCGACAAGACTTTTAGCAGCCACAAGCACACAACATAATAAAGTAGATTCTAAGCCACATCAGTGTCAAAGGTGGTGGATTAGTGATCGCGCCATTGCTAAAGCCCAAGCATAGCAATGGCATTCTGCACTTATTTGGCAAGTGTGGAGCGCAGCTTATCGCACGCGCCATCTTCGCCATTCTCACAGGCTTGATAGTAGTAGATCTGCGCTTTTTGCCTATCTTTTCCAGCTCCCTTACCTAGCCAAAACGCATCGCCTGCTTTAGAGCAGCTAGCATAGCTATTTAGGCGTAATCTATCCATATAGTCTGCACGCTCGATCTCAAGCAAATCACACGCCTTTTTATAAAGCTGGGCTTGCTCAACGCTTCCTTTTGATTTGGTAGATTCTAGCCCAGCTAGCACAGCACAGCTCTCACTATCATCACGCGCACACGCAAGCTTAGCTACCGCACGCAGGCTATCTCTATACTGCTTAGGGCTATCATAGACTTTGTCATAAGAGCGCATAAGTGTCCTGCACACGAGATTTGAGCCATCTTTGCACACCTTTTCAAACTGCGCTAAATCCGCCTTTGTCAGCTTGCTATCTTTATAAATCACCTTTAGCATAAAGGTCTTTTGCACTTCTAGGATTTTATTTGCCCTTGTTTCATCACAGCCACCTAGCAGGTATTCTAGCGGCGCACACGCGCTTGCTATAAGCTCTTTGGCAGAGCTTGTCAGCTTGGCTGCTTCATACTCTTTAGCGCGAGCGATAAGCCCTAGGCAGCCTAGCTCCTCTCCACGCGCGCAGGATTTCTGCAAAAGGGGCAGTGAGCCAGCCAGATCGCGCGTAATTGATGAAGTATCAATACCCCTGCTTGTAAAGTGCTTGATCTGCTCTTGCTTTAGCGCAAGCAGCTCGCCCAGCATAGCACACGAGCCACTATCCCCTAGCTCACAGCCTCTTTTGCTAGCTTCTAGCACTTTGGCAATGCCTACTTTACTCCCCTTAGCCTTGTCTTTGCTTGTGTCTTTTTCTTTGCTTTTGCCTCCGCTCTGCCCTGATAGCACTAGCTCGCTAAACATCGCGCAAGACTCCCCCACCCCTGCCTTGCAGTTTGCTAGCAAAAGGCTTAGATCTTTTGTGCGAGTGGCGGTGATTTGGCACGCTTTTATGCTGCCCTTTTTGCATAGCTCGCTGATTTTTTCATTTGAAAGCTTGCTGAAGTCTTGCAAATCAAGCGCGAAGCTTGGAGATTGTATGCGTTCTAGGATTGCTTGCTGCTTGGGAGATAGGGCAGAATCTATGGGCGTGGGAGCAGGCGGCGCAGAGTCTTGCAGTGATTCTTCTAGCGATTCTTGCACAAGCTTTTGCGCGCTTTTTTGGAGCGTTTGACATATCGCGCTGGTGCTTGTGAGGCTTGGGATAAGGCGCAAATGTGCCTTATCTTGCTCATAGTATAGCTCTAGGCAATTTTGCCTATCTTGCAGGAAAAAGACTCGATTGCCCATTACCATATCTGGCAAATCACTCTGTGCTATATGCGCGCTTTGCTCGCAGAGCTTTTGAGCTTGCTTTGGCAAAATGGTAGAATCTAGGCAAGGAGCAAGCCCATCTTGTGCCATAGATTCTAGGATCTGCTTGGTTTTGCTTTTTTGTGTGTAAATGCGCAAGAGGTATTTAGCGCGGTAGAGTCTGGAAAGATACTCGTGCGCAAAATACCCCACAAATGCCCCAAGCCACGCGTTATCTTCAAAGCCTTGTAGCTCCTTTATAAGCGGCTCAAGCTCCTTGCTAGGATAAGCACGCAAGCCATCAAATCCCAAGTCCTTGAATAGCTCACCAGAATCTTGGATACTAGCAACTAGAGCAAAAAGCGCGAAGCCTTGTGTGCCATATCGCAAGACTTCTTGTAGCTGCAAATCTTTGCTTTGAAGCGAGCGGAAAGTATTGGCAAGATTAAATAGCTCGGTCTCGTGCCCACAGCCCCCGCTGACACAAACCTTTGTCGGCTTATAGCTGCTAAGGAAGTGGAAAAACTCTCCCCCAAAGCTTAGGATAAAGGCATTTTGCTCTGCCAAAAAGCTCTCCCAAGCAAGCTCTATCTTTTTGCGTGCGTGCTCTTCTTTTGGCTTAATGACTTTAGATTCTGTTATGGAATCTGTATCTAAGAAAGCAGTCAAACCGTCATTATCACGCACATACTCTGTGGCAAAGCGCAGCAATGCCACGCGGAAAAACACTTCATACGCTTTGATGAAGTCTTTTTGCTCCTGTGTTGTAGCAAGCTTGCGTAAATGTGCGATCGCAGGAGAAAATTGCTCCACATACTGCGCGCTTAGATCCCACAACCGCACTTGGGGTGTCTTACTAAGCGGGGGTAGTGTAGCTTGAGGCTTGGCATTGTGAGTTGCATCTACTTTGCTCTGTTTAGATTCTAGCACCAGTGGCACAAAGTGTTCAAGCGTAGCTGGGGCATTTGCCATAGAAAGAGTGCATAAAGCCCCCACAAAGCCACATAAGCATACAAGTAAGCGTATCATGCATATCCCCCTATCTCACCACAGAGAACACACCCTTGCCATCACGCACGATCTCAAGGAGATTTCCTGCTTTAAACATATTGCACACGATGATAGGTAGGCGATTATCTTTGGCTAGGGCGATTGCTGTATCGTCCATCACTTTGATATTTTCTGCTAAAGCTGCATCATAGGAGATAGTATCAAGTCGCTTGGCATCAGGATATTTCTTAGGATCTTTGTCATAGACACCATCAACCTTTGTAGCCTTGATCACATAGTCTGCTCCTATCTCCACTGCGCGTAGGGTAGCAGTCGTATCTGTGGTGAAAAATGGATTCCCTGTCCCAGCAGCAAAAATCACTACCCGTCCCTTTTCTAAATGCCGAATAGCACGGCGATAAATATAGCTCTCGCAAATCTCTTTAATCTCAATGGCACTTTGCACTCTCACATTAACACCACTATGCTCTAGGGCTTCTTGCATAGCTACCGCATTTATCACTGTGGCTAGCATACCCATATAATCTCCACTTGTGCGGCGGATCACACCACCTTGTGCAGCACTCACACCACGGATAATATTCCCCCCGCCAATGACAATGCCTACTTCTATCTTCGCCTCTAGGAGTGAAGCAATCTCATCAGCAATATAGCTAAGGATCTTTGGCTCAATCCCAAAGCCATTATCCCCTGCTAATGCCTCCCCAGAAAACTTCACTAAAACGCGCTTGTTTTTTTCCATTCTTATCCTTTTAAATTTTGGCGAGATTATAAGTTTTTAATATAACAAAGAGATAAATCACGCCAAGTCCAAGTCATAACTAACGCCACTAGAATCCAAGCCACGCGCCACTGCCAGCCCTTAAAGTCGCATTTTCAGCTACTTTTAAAAATTATAGATTATAATGCCCTTTTTACTTTGCGGAAGTGGCGAAACTGGCAGACGCACCAGACTTAGGATCTGGCGCCGCAAGGCATGGAGGTTCAAGTCCTCTCTTCCGCACCACTTATTGCTTGTCTTCATATAGCCAAATCACTACCTAAACCCTACAATGTATCGTTAAGCTTTCTCTATATCTAAAATCGTATCGATATGGTATTTTGGGCGCGATTTGATCTCTTGATAGGCTTTGCCAATGTATTCGCCAATGATCCCAAGGCTTAGGAGCTGCACACCGCTTAAAAAGCATAAAAGCACCGCTAGAGATGTCCAGCCCTGCACTGCTTGCTCTGTGCAAAGCTTCACCCATAGCGTATAGAATCCAAATAAAATAGAGAGTATAAACAGCATAGCCCCCATAGCACTCACAAAGCGCAATGGCATAATCGAAAAGCTGGTGATCCCACTCCACGCGAAAGAGAGCATTTTTCTAAGGCTGTATTTCGACTCCCCAGCAAATCTCGGCTTGACATCAAAATACACAATATCTTGCTTGAGTCCCATATCTAGCACGATCGCGCGTAAGAAAAAGTTAGATTCTCTATAATGTGATAGGGCTTGCATAGCCTTATGACTAAGCAAGCGATAATCAGCGTGATTTTTCACAATCCTTACCCCAAAAATCCCCATAAGTTTGTAGAAAAGTAGCGCGCTATATTTTTTAAACACAGAATCACTCTGCCTGTCATTGCGCACGCCAAGCACGACATCAGCACCATTGATAAACTTCTCTATAAAATCTTTGAGCTTTTCTTCATCTTGCTGCAAATCACAATCGATACTTATAGTGCAATCATATTTGCTCAGAGCATATTGCAGCCCCGCTAGCAGTGCGGCTTGATGTCCAAAATTCCTAGTAAGTTTTATAGCGATAAATCTTGGGCTTGCTGGCTTTGGTATTTCACGGGGGGGGGGGGGAATCTGTGTTTGTATTGAGCAAATGCTTAGAAAAATGCGTTTCTGCAATATCCCAAGTGCTATCGCTGCTGCCATCATCGACAAGTAGTAATGCGCTTTTGCTAGAGATTGTGCCATTTTCTATCATTTGCGTGAGTTTGGATTCTAGCACTTGCAAGCTATCTAGCAGCACTTGCTCTTCGTTGAAAGCTGGCGCGATCAGACATAGGCTTGGTTTTGCTCTTGGGTTTTGCGAGATTGCGGAATACATCTTTGCTACCTTTGGTTGATTGATGGTATTAAAGCATAAAAGCACTTAAAAATACTTGTTAGGTGTAGTTAAATACTTGCGACATTGTTGTCGTTGAAGCCAATAAGATATGTAAAGATTTCATCAAATCGTTGGGTGGTCTCTTTTGAAAGCCTGTCTTTTAGATTTGTGTTTTTAAATACACTTGAGACAATACCTGCTTGTCCGTTTTCTTTGCAAGTATCAAAGCCAAATGTTTCTCTATCTTTCTCGCTAAATAAAGATTCTATTTCTATTTTCTTAAGTTTTTCTAAGTCTTTAAAGTTGTCCTTGAAGCATTCCTTGTTGTCCTTAGTAAAGGCGTCTTTAAGTGTAGTTACTGAAAGCTTACTTTTAAATTTTTTTTCAGCACCTTCTTTCATAGCCCTTCCCGCTTTGTCGTTATCTACTAGCAAAATGGGGTGGATACGCAATCTTTTTGCAAAAGCGATGAGATTGTCTGCTTTTTGCCTTTGTTCATCGCTAAATTCTAGCTCATCGCCCTTGCTTTTTTCATCACTAGATTCTGTATTATCCTTGCCACCAAGTCCGCTAATTGGCAAAAATATAAGTTTATTAGAATCTTTGTAGTCATAAATCTGGCTATATGCGTTTAGAATATTAGAATCCATAATGCCCTCTACAAGTATAAGCCTCGTTTCATCAAACCTAATGTTCTCACCCAATGCTTTGTATATATCATTCAGCGTATCACTTTCCCCATAGCCTAGCATTGAGAAGTCATTAATAATAAGTGAGCCTTTTGGATTTTCTATCTTACTAGATTCCAAAGAGTTCAAAGCCTTTACAATCCGCACTTCATCAAGGTGAGCAATATCTAGCATATAGGGCGAGTGTGTAGCGATGATAAATAAAATCCCACTTTTCCTGCCATAGTCTTTGAGAAATTCACGCAAATCCCTTTGGGCTGGTATGCTTAGGCTATTTTCTGGCTCATCAATTAGGACAATATCGCCCTTGCTAATCTCGCCTTTGTGGAGAAAATTAAAAAAGAGATTGAAAAATTTTTTAAAGCCTGTGCTTTGTCGCTCTAGATTGATTGTATCGCCATTTTTCCTTATACTTAGCTCCACAAACGCAGAATCCAACTTAATATGAAAGCTATATACAGGCTGCTCTAAACAATACAAGTTATTAAAGCGTTTGTTGATTGTGCTTGTAAAAAGCTCGTTAATCTCATCTTGCGTGATGGTGAGATAATCGCCATCATCTCTTTCGTAAGCCTCCTGTATCATTGCTATATCTTTGCGTAAGATTGTAAAGAGTGCTTGAAAAAAGCTTGATGTATCTATCTTGCTAGGCTCTACTTTTAAGTCCTTTTTAGCAATGGCATTTTCTGTATAAAGCACAATTTTTGGTCTAAAAGCAATGCCAAAATGCTCTTTGATGACATCTCTATCCTTTTGCCTTTGCATATCTTTTTGGAAGCTTTCAAGCGGCGTTTGCAAAAGCTTTTGCAGATTCTCATTATCTCTAAGTGAGAAATCGTTTTTAACAATGTTTTTAACAATGTTTTTCAAATTCTCATATAATCTCTGCAAGCTTTTTAGTTCTTTATGCTGACAAAGAGAGGCTTGAAGATTCTGTATCGCTTCTATTGTGGCGTTGCGACTATAATAGCGATTTTCCAAAATTTCATATATTTGACTTAAACATTTTTCTATATGCTTCCTTGCCTCTTCAATATCAAACTCTTTGTATTTCTCTAATTTTTTTGGCAAGGTTGTTTCTAGTCCTTGTGGCGTTAAAGTGCCTGAAACAAAAAGTGGCTTTATCGGGGGGGGGGGGTATCTTTAATGTAAGCTTTTGCCTCAAAATCTTCTTTTAAAAATTTTCGCAATAAACTTGCGTCATCGCAATTTTTAGGAGCTTTAGTATCGCCAATCACAAATTTACAGGCAAGTTTAATCGCCCTATCTTTGTCTTTAATCTCATCGTATTTTTTTCCAACCGCACTAAAACACTTTAACGCCTTACCACCTTGATCTGCACTACAAAGTAACATACGATCACGCTCTGGCAAAATAAGGCGGATTTCTTCCCTATCTCCTACTTCATCGTAGCCATAGATTCCATACACTTGAGAGCTTTCAAACATATTTTGGATAAATTCACAATACTCCTCTTGCGTATCGCTTTCACTACGCTCCACACCTTTTTCTAAGCTACTTTCAGTGAAAAATATCCCAAAAGTTTTGCCCGCAAAGTTAGAATCTATACTTTGCTTTTGTGTATCGCTTGTGGATTCTGTGATTGCTTCCAATATCTTTGGGTCTGTGATTTTATACTCCAAAGTTAGCTTCGGCTCGTCCTTGTATCCGCGATAGTCTGGCTTATCGCTATCTTTTAACTTAGAATTTGCAAGGCTTACTAGCCCATCTAGCACATTGCTTTTTCCATCATTATTGCCACCAAGTAGGACCAATAACCCACCAATATGCTCTCCATCAATAGAACCTAGTTGCAACTTATTGTTAAGGTGTTTTTGCTTAGAATCTACTATACCTAGATTCCTGAAATTCTCAAATACTATGCTTCGCGTATTCATTTTTGCTCCTTTATCTTAATGTCAAGTCGTAAGCCAAGCTTATTGTAAAGCTCATTTAGTGGCGTGATTTTTGCCACTTCCTCTTCGTTTAATGCCTTTTTGCTTTTTGCTAGGATCTTTTGACACTCTAGCAAATACTCTAAAATGGGGTCTAGCACCTGCGTTTGTGCCACCATATCAATGAATTCTATTTTCACGCTGTTTTCCTTTTTTAAAAGATTTGCAATGATTTGGGCTCTATCCTGTGTGCTTTTTGCCTTTGGCTGCACGAGATTTTCTACGATATAGCTCATTGCCTTGCTTTTATCAAGTCCTTTTTCAGTCATCACAAAATCAAAAAATTTTAGCAATTTTGATTCTATGTTGTCCTTATAACCTGTCTCATACATTTGTATGAATTTGTATGCTGTGGGGCGAGAAATCTCTAAAAAATCTGCCAAATCTACAAGCCGAATCTCAATCTCTTTGAGTCGCTCTCGTAGTAGTTTTGGAGGGGCTTGACTTGTTTGGGGTGTGTTGTTGCAGGTATTTTTACTCTTGTTTGTTGTCATTAACTTGCCTTGATTTTTTGCTCGATTGTATTGTTTTTATATGATTATGTCAATATATATTTTACATTTTATGTAAAATATAGGCAGATTTGCCTAAAGTTATGGCATTTTTGATATAAGCCTTTGGATTTGGGGCTTGCATAAGGGCTTGGCGCATACATACCCCAGAGATTGGCATATTTGCTAAAGCTGGCAGGGTTTCTAGCGTGATACCGCCGATAGCATAGAGTCCTTGTAGCGCAGGACTTTGTTTTGGCGTTGGCTTTTTGCGAAAAAGCGGGGAGTTTGTGGCTCGCTGTGTCGATAGACCGCAAGTCTTATCTCCTTGCTCGCCACTGCACAACCCCGCTTTTTCATCAAAAATCCTTCCGCCTGCGGCTTTTTTATCAAACACGACTTCAGCCTGGTCGTTTGGCAATTTATCTACATTTTCAGCTTTTTTCCTAGAATCCACTTTTTCACACTCGGCTTGTTTTTCTTCTAGGATTCTAGGAGTTGCGGTGGTGCTAGCGGTGCTTTTTAAGGATTTTAGGGGGGAGCTAGACAAGAGGTCTGCGGTTCCTCTAAAATCCTTAAAATCGCCGCTATGACTACCCAAGACCGAATCCTTAGCAATAGCGATGATAGATTCTAGTAGCTTTAGCCCCCTTGCCTCCACTCCCACCTTACACGAGCTAGCAAAAATATGCCCGATGATGACATAATCTACCCATTCCCTAGCAGCCTTATACTCCTCCACACTATGCACAGAGACTCCAAGCGTGGCAAACTCCCGCCGCAAGCGCGGCAAATGCGCGATCTGTGAGCTTTGGCAGTGCAGAGCACTCACGCCAAGCTCTCTAGCTACTTCAATAAAAGAGTGCAAAATACACGCCGCCCCTGCCCTAGCGCATATCGCTAGGGCTTGCTTTGCTAAAGCGCGATACGCGCTAGCTTCCAGCTGCTTCTCTCGCAGGATAATGGCTTTTACCCCACTTTGAGCTAGCAGCTCTATGCGCTCTAGCAAATCGCCCTTACAAATCCTAGAATCTGTTATGGCGATGATCTCTTTGCCCGCTTTGTTGTAGCGCATTAGCCCACATAAATACTATCGCTTAATACCGGCTGCAAGGCACTTTGCTTAAGCATAGTCATAATCTCACCAACCCCCCTAGAATCCGCTATATCAAACTGCTCATCACCCTTTTGCTCAAAGCTTTTTCCCCCAATGCCCACAGACACCCCAGCACTCATCTTGCTCGCCCCAAGCTTGATAAACTCATCTCTTAGCCCCTTGCGCTCGCGACTAGAAATAGTGATACTTGAGTATGGCAAAAAGAGCCGATACGCGCATAGCACTTGTAGCAGCCGCTTCTCGCCCACATCTTTGGGGGAGATTTTGCGGTTGTTGATGATAGGGCGTAGTCGCGGGATTGATAGGGCGATTTCTGCGTGGGGGTAGCGTGCTTGCAAAAAATGCGCGTGCAGCGCAGTAGCAAGCGCGTCTTTGCGGAAGTCCCCAATCCCTAGCAGCGCGCCAAATCCCACCCCCCTAAACCCAGCGCGTAATGCTCTCTCTTGCCCATAAAATCGATAGGGGAAGACGCATTTCTCCCCAGCAGTGTGGATTCTAGCGTAGCATATAGGATCATAAGTCTCTTGGAAAATCGTTACATACTCACAGCCATTTTCGTGCAAAAGCGCGTATTCATCGGTATTCATTGGATAGACTTCTACGCCTATGACTTTGAAATACTCTTTTGCTATGGCACAAGCCCTAGCGATATACTCCACGCTTGCATACTCCCTGCCCTCTCCTGTAAGCATAAGCACTTCTTGCAAGCCACTTTGTGCGATTGCCTGCATTTCTTGGTGGATTTCTCGCTCACTAAGCTTGGCGCGTGCGATTGGATTGCCCTTTTGGAATCCACAATACACGCACTTACTCGAGCAGTGATTGCTAAGATACAAAGGCGTAAAAAGAGCGATATTGCTGCCAAAATATTTGCGCTTTATGCTAGCACTTTTTATCGCTAACTCTTCTATAAACTCTTCTGCTGCGGGAGAGAGCAGGGCTTGCAAATGCTCTATTTTTAGGCTTGTAGCCTGCAAGGCGCGCTTCACATCATCTGCGCTAAAGCTTCTCTCATCATAGCGTGCCACCTGCTCTAGCACGCACTCTAGCATATCGCTATCAAGCTGCTCCATAAAGGGCAGATATGTCATACAATCACGCCGCATACCCCCTCCTAATCGCGCAAAAAGCCCAAAGAATCAGTCGTGGGCGAGCTAGGCTTGGGTGCGCTTATGGGAGCTAGCCCTGCGAGATAGGCAGCCCTGCCAGCCTCCACAGCTAAGGCAAATGCCCGCGCCATCTGCGGGATATGGCTAGATTCTGCTATGGCGGTATTTACCATAACTGCTGCTGCGCCCATTTGCATAGCTTCGCACGCTTGGGCTGGCGAGCCAAGCCCTGCATCAACAATAATGGGCAGGGCGATTTCATCAAGCAGGATTTGGATAAACTCTTTGGCACATAGCCCCTTATTGCTCCCAATGGGCGCAGCTAGAGGCATAATCGCCGCTGCCCCGGCATTGCACATATCGCGTGCGGCGTAGAGATCAGCTGACATATAAGGCAGTGGCGTGAAGCCATCATTTGCTAGCAGCTCCACAGCTTTTGTGGTTTCATAATTATTTGGCAAGAGATATTTGCTATCCCCAATCACTTCGATTTTGATAAGTTTTGCCCCACAGATCTCCCTAGCAAGCCGCGCGATACGCAGGGCTTCTTGTGCGTTTCTCGCCCCAGAAGTGTTGGGCAGCAGGGTGATATGCTTGGGGATATGATCTAGGATATTTTCTAGCCCTTGTGGGTTGGCGCGGCGCAGGGCGAGTGTGATGATCTCTGCCTTTGCCTGCGTGATAGCGGAGTCTATAAGCTCTAAGGAGTATTTCCCAGAGCCTAGGATAAAGCGGCTGGTGAAGTGGAAGCTGCCTAGCTGCAAGACATCATTTTTCATTACAATCCTTGTGTTTTGTGTGTTAGCCCTCTCTAAAGAAGCTTTTGATGAGATACTTTGCAAAGCTTAGTATGACAATGGGCTAGTGGCTAGAATCCACTTTTGCTAAGGGATTCAGCTTGCGGACTAGAATCGTGGATTTCATCGGTTCACTGCGTCAATAGACCATCAGTCTTATCTCCTTGCTCACCTGCGAAAAGTTACGATTCTAGTCTCGCAATCTTAGAATCCCATTGGGCAACAAACTCCAACCCCTAGAATCCACTTTTGTTGTTCGCAAGTTTTACAAGTGGATTCTGGGTTTGCATTTTCGGCGTTTTCCCTAGAATCTCACTAGCGGCGTGTTTTGCTGTCATTGGCTTGCACCTCGTGGCAATCCATAGCCTAATAACTAGAATCCACTTTTTGTGTTTGTCAAAAGTGGATTCTAGGGGTTTGATTCAAGGGTGCGATTGGGGCTTTGGCTTTTGGGGTGTGCTTGCGTATGTAGCTTAGTTTGACACACTTTGGCACAGCTTTCAAATAACACGACCAAACCGATCGGCGCAAATTGTAGCGCAAAACCACGCCATTTTTGCAAAAATCTTGCAAGCCTCCGCGCACTAGCTTTGCTAACGCTCTTTTCCACGCCTAGCTTGCCACGCCCTTAGCACCAAAGCCCCGCGTGCGGCAAGCTAGATCTATCGCGCAAGCCTAGAGATCATAGAGAGATTATAGGGACTAATCTAAGGCTTATTCCAAGACTCTAAATCGCACGCTAGAGTGCTCGCCGCCTTGTGTGATGACATAGAGCGTGTTTGTGCCAATTTTGGGCGAGATTTTTAGCCGCCCAATGTGGCTAGTGCCGATAAACTCGCTGTTTAGAAAAAAGTAGGCTAGCTCATTGCTGCGCACTAGTGCCACAATGCCATCATCGCTATGAGATAGGCGCGAGAAGCGTAGATCTTGGGTAGGGTAGATGATGATAGAGCTATCTTTATCTAGCTGCTCTTTTGTGCGTAAGGGCTTGGCGTAATAAGGCATAGTAGCAAGCCTAGCATTTTTCTCCAAAGTGCGATAGCCATCGCTATCGATACGCACTTGGCGGAATCTAGGCGTGCTACTCCACTTGCCCACACGCTGCCACTCTCCAAATGCACGCATACTATTGCCTCCTAAAAGCTCAAAAATATCAAACATAGCCACCCCGGCAATCTCCCTGCCTGTGAGATTTACACTAGATTTTGCATTAAAATTCCCGCCCCACACCGCTACGATAAACTCATCACTTACCCCGATCGCCCAGCTATCGACATTGCCATAGCTTGTGCCGCTTTTCCACGCTACTTTATGCGCAAAAACAGAGCTTCTAGCGTTTATGGGCAGATTAAGCAGGGCTTGTAGGGCTAAATACGCGCTTGCTTGGGAGATAGTAGAGCGGGCGGCGGTGGCGGCTTGGGTCTTAATGTAGTCTTGTGCGTTATTTTCAAAAGTGGATTCTAGGCTTTTAGATCCTAGGCTTATACTTGGCTTTGTGTTGGGGGCTTTTGAGCCTTTGAGCAAGCTAGGGGATATAAACTCCCCGCCTCTGCGCAGTCCTAGATAGAGTGTAGCAAGCTGGTAGAGACTAAGCTCCTTTGTCCCAAGTATTAGAGAAAGCCCATATTTCGCATAATCGCGGTCGCTAAAGGGCGCATTTTCGCGCAAAAAGTAGAAAAACTCCTGCACACCATACTCTTGTAGCAGTGCGACAAAAGGCGCATTAAGCGAGTTGCGCAGTGCCCATAGCGCGCTTGCTTGCCCATAGAATTGGCGCGAATTGTTGTGGGGGTTGAAATTCCCGTAGAATTGATTGGTATCTTTGAGCTTGGTTTGGGGGATTATAAGCCCAGAGTCTAGGGCTAGTGCGTAGAGAAATGGTTTAAGTGTTGAGCCGACATTGCGCTTTGCTTGCACGCCATCAACTTGCCCAAGCTGCGCTAGATCATAAAAATCCTGCGAGCCGACATAGCCTAAGACATCGCCACTTTTTGCTTCTATCACAAGGCAGGAGAGATTTGCCACGCCTTTATCTTGTGTGATTTGGGCGTAGTCTTTAAGCATAGATTCTAGGTGTAGCTGGAGTGGCTTGCTAAGCGTGGTGCGCAAGACCCTTTGGCTTGAGTGTTTGGCTAGGTGGCGCGTTAAGTGCGGGGCTATGGAGTTTGACTTTTGCAGAGTGGGGGCTGGCTCTAGTAGAGCTAGCTTGTAGTCCATCTCGCTAATTAGCCTAGAATCTAACGCTCTTTTTAGCAGCATATCGCGCTTTTGTAGGAGCTTTTGCGGATTGGTGAAGAGCAGGTTGGGCGTGTTTGGCAGCACAGCGAGCAAGGCGGCTTGGGCTGGGGTGAGACTCTCTAGCTGGCGGTGGAAGTAGAGCAGGGCAGCACTCTTTATGCCCACAATATTGCTGCCATAGGGAGTATTATCAAGATAGAGGCGCAAGATTTCTTGCTTGCTTGTGCTAGATTCTAGGCGCAGGGCTTGGAGGGTCTGGGTGAATTTGTTCCACAAGGTGCGCTTATCTCTGCTGCCAAGCTTTGCCACTTGCATAGTGATAGTGCTAGCCCCGTGGCGTTTGTGGTAGATGAGATTGCCCCATATCGTGCGAGCAAGTGCTAGCAAATCTACCCCATAGTGCTCATAAAACCGCTTATCTTCATAGAGTATGACGAGATTTCGCACAAGCTCTGGCAGCGGAGTTTTATCGGTGTTTATGCTGATTTTGAAATTATCTTGCTCATTGACAAAAAAGCTTAGTAGCTCATCATCTCTATCAAAGCTTACTAAAGACTCTTGCTCAAAGCTAAGCGTGCTTGTATCGCTAAGTATCCACAATACACCCACAAAAGCCACACAAAGCCCCACCACACTCCATAGTCTTAAGCGTTTTGCAGGGATTTTGTGGGGCTTTGGCATAGTGGCACCTTGAGTAAAAATATAATGCATTACTTGCTATAATACACGCTTTAAGCCAAAAGTAGCCTAACAAGCAGCCTTTAAGGAAACGCCTAAGCAACACATCTTAAGGAGACACAATGCCAGAATCTAGCCCCACAAATACCCCAAACCCTAGCCAGAAACACTTAGAATCCATAGCAAGTATTCTTGCGCGTAAAAAGCCGCTAATCATAGCTCTTTTTTGCGTGCTTGTAGCTCTTTTGCTATTTGCTATCTTTGCTCCTAAAAGCCCCACACAGGCTAAAGAAGCCTTGCAAGTGCGCTTTGGGTATCCTACCTTTATGGCACAAGATCCTAATGCGCAAGACTCTAGTGTAGAGGTTACTCTGCCACTTTTTACAAGCATCGCTATGCAAGATCTCGCACTAGCGGAGCAAATCTTCATAGATTCCGATCCTATATCGCCTTCACAGCTCACAGAGCAAAGCCCGCACGAGTGGGAGCTGCGCTTTAGCGCGCCCAAAGAGTCTAAAGAGTATAAAATCCAAGTGGCAAAGGACTTTAGCAAAGCAATCACTTTAGATTCTAGTAGCAAGAGTGCCAAAGTGCTTGGCATACAAGCATATAGCAGGCAAAAGACGCTAGAAATCTACCTTGACAAAGACTTGCACCTAGATTCACAAAAGGCGCGAAATAGTGTAAAAGTGCTAAATTCTGCTGGTAGAGATATGATTGATAAAGTGCTAGCACAAGGCAGCAAGCTTATCATCACCGGGGAGTTTAAGCCAAATGCCACTTATAGTATCACATATAGCCACCCAATCGATGAGAAAGACACAAGTCTAAGCTTCCCAGCTCTCCAGCCAGAGCTGAAGTTTGCCCAAGCAGGCACGATGATGAGCCGCGATGGTGATGTGAAAATCGGTGTGCTTAGCACAGGAGTGAGAAAAAGCACGCTTAGTATCTATAAAATCCCTGATGAAAACCTAGCCAATGCCCTGCAGTATTCGTCTGGGCAAGATTCTTTTGGTGATAAGATCTTTGAGCAAGAAATTAGCTTTGACCTTAGTAAAGATCAAACTCAAAGCGTGCTTGATCTAAGAGAGCTCCTAAAGCAAGATACACAAAAAGGCGCGTATATGCTAGCTTTTAGGACAAAAAGCAGCGATCTTGTGTATCCAAATAAAGAGGGCGATGATGAATGGGATGAATGGGCGGGAGATGATGAGTGGGTAGCATACTCCCAAAGCCCTAGCAAGCTGCTTATCATCTCAAATATCGCTTTAATCGCTGAGCAAGATGGAGAGAAGATCAATGCCTATGCCTTTGACTCTAGCTCTAGCGAGCCGCTCTCTAGTGTCAAGCTCTCTTTGTTTTCAAGCACGCATCGCTTGATAGATTCTGCCACGAGCGATTCTAAAGGCTTTGCCACACTTAGCACCTACAAATCAAGCGCACTAGGGGGCAAGATCATAAAAGATAAAGACAATGAGCCTTCAAAAGACTATGCCCTGCGCCCAGCCTATATCATCGCAGAATCTAATAATGATAAATCCTATATCCCCCTGCGCTATGATGGACGCTTTTATGATGGTGTGGATACAAGCGGTGCGCAGAGCAGGAAGCGCAAGGTTTTCACCTACACAGATAGGGGGCTGGCAAATCCGGGAGAGTCTATCCAGCTTAATGCCCTAGTGCGCGATGAGCGGATACAAGATGCGCCCATTTTGCTTACTATAATCAACCCGCGCGGACAAAAGGTGCTAAAAGATAAGCCTATAAAGCCCATAGGCTATGGACTTTATAGCTATGTGTTTGACACTGATGCTACTACCCTAACCGGCGGCTATCGCGCGATTTGGAGTATAGGGAGTGAGAGCTTTAGCAGGAATTTCCAAGTCGAGCACATCACGCCCAATAAAATCCGCGTAGATATTGATGCGCCAAAGCATATTAGCAGCAGCAAAGATGTGCTAAATTTCTATCTAGAGAGCAGCTACCTTACAGGCGCGAAGTCTGCAGGGCTAGCCTATCGGGTCAATCTCCAAGCCACGCCACTGCAATACAAATCAAAAGCCTACCCAAGCTTTGACTTCACACTGCCAAGCACACAATCTGGCTATGACAAAACCCTGCAAGGCACTTTAGATGAGAGTGGCAAAGCAAGCTTCTCACTCCCACTTAGTGATCTTGCTAGCTCACAGAATCTACGCATAGGGATTAAGGCGCAAGTGTTTGAAGCCACCGGACACCCTGTGATAAACGGCACGGCGGTGGAGTATTTTGGCTCTGGTAGTGTGATAGGTGTGGGGCAGATCCCGCACTATGTGGATCTAAGCCAGCCCCTGTCGCTGCCTATAATCGTGCTAGACCCGCTAAAAGATAGTCCCATAGCCAATAGAGCAATCCGCTATAAAATCTACCGCAACAATCGCTACTGGTGGTTTGACTATGATGTGCAAGAGCGATTTAATGCCAAAATCAAAAGCGATATAAACACCACACTTATTAAAGAAGGCAGCATTACTTCTGCTGCTAAGCCTATCGCGCTAGAAGAAGATCTACGCTCTTTGGTAGAAGACTATGACTCTGTGTTTATCGAGCTAGATGATGGAGTAAGTGCGCCTAAGGTCGTGTGGCTTGTGGCAGATATGTATGGCGATGCCGCCATTAAGGCAAATCCTATGCAGCTGCCTTTAGAGCTTGATAAGCTAGAGTATGAAGCAGGAGAGAGTGCGCAGCTACGCTTTAACTCCAAAGGCTTTCATCAAGCACTCATCACCCTAAGCTATGGCGATGAGATCATAAAAAGTGAGCTTATCTCAATCAAAGAGCCTAAGACCACCTACACAATCCCACTGCTAGCGCAATATGCCCCAAATATCCACGCAAGCGTAACCCTTGTGGCAAAAGATACGCCGCTGGATTCTAGTGAGCTAGAATCCAGCACGGATAAAAAGCGTGCTGCCATTAAACGAAGCTTTGGGGTGATCACTATCCCTGTGCAAGACCCTAGCCTTAAGCTTGCCCCAGTGATCAACGCACCAGAATCCATAAAGCCCGGCTCAAAGCTACAAATACAAATCGCCAATCCCAACAAGCGCAAAATGGCTTACACGCTTGCAATCGTTGATGGGGGGATCTTAAATATCATCAACTTCCGCACGCCAGATCCTATGAAGCTCTACACCAAGATTAACTACGGCATTATGCATTATGATAATTTTGATGAGTTTATGGAGCGACTCTTCGGCATAGTGCATCAAAGTGTGCTAATCGGCGGTGATGAAGAGGCTCTAACCCAAGCTGCTAACTTTAGCAAAAGGCGCAGAGAAAATCTCATCTACTTCACAAGTGGGCTAAGTGATGAGAGCGGCAAAGCAAGCATAGAATACCAGCTGCCAAACTATGTGGGCAGCGCGCGTATAATGCTTGTAGCAAGTGAGCAGGGCAGTGTAGGCAGCGCAGAATCTAGCGTCCAAATCGCCCAAGCTGCCAATCTCTACTCCAATGTCCCTGATGAAATTAAGCTTAATGACACCATTATCGCGCCTGTTGAGGTGATCGCCCAAGATGGCGTGGCACTGAAGAGTGTGGAGATAGAATCTAGCGGTGAAGTAGCAATCAAAAAGCTAGAATCTAGTATGAACGACAAGCGCACGCGCTTTATGCAATACCTTGCCATAAGCCCTAAAAAGCTAGGAGAAGCAGAAGTTACAATCACAAGCAAAGTGCAAGTAGATTCTAGCGACCCAAGCAAGATAAGCCAGAAGCAAATCACCCAAAGCAACCGCTATATCCTACACACCACCACCCCCACTCCAGCCCAGACACAAGAAGAGCTCTTTAGCTTGCAGGCAAAAGAGCGCAAGGAGTTTAAGCCAAGCGCAGTATATATTCCAGAATCTCTTACACGCAAGCTTACCATCTCGCCTACGCTGCTTTTCTCATATCAAGATAAGGTCGAGTATCTACTCTCATATATTTATGGCTGCATTGAGCAAAGTATCTCTGCGACTATGCCGCTACTGCTTGGCTTTGATGGCACGCGATTTGAGAGTGAAGAAAGCAGAAAAGCTAAGGTGCAAAAGTCCATAAACCGCATTGTCAAATTCCAGCATAGCAGCGGGGGCTTTGGGTATTGGATAGATTCTAAAGAGGACAATGCCTTTGGCAGTGATTATGCCGCGCTTTTCCTTACTATCGCAAAAGCTAAGGGCTATGAAGTGCCAGAATCTAGCCTAAAATCCTACGCGCGCTATGCCACAAGGCGCGTGCAAGCACCAAGCGAGCTCGATCCGCTTAAGACTTTGCCGCTCTTTGTCCTAGCTCTAGCTGGCACGCCAAATATTGCTGCGATGAATCAAGCCTATACGCAAAGCTTTACACAGCTCTCCGTGCGAGAGAAGCTAGCTTTGGCTGCTAGCTATAAGCTTAGCGGGCTAGATAGCATTAGCAAAGAGATCCGCGCCAAGCTCCCAGCGAACTTGCTTGAAGCAAGCCACTATCGTAAAAATGTCGATGACTTTGATCGCGTGTTTGGCAGCTATTATTACTATGGAAGCGCGCTAAGCAATCAGGCTTTAAGCGCGTATTTCTTATCTATCATTGATGAGAAGCCGCATTTAGCCCTGCTAAATTCCCTTGCTAAATCTCTCCAAGATGAGCGGTGGCTTGGCACGCAGGATATCGCTACAAGCTTACTAGCCCTAAGCACACTGCAAGATCCAGCCAGCCTAGAATCCAAAAAGGCGCAGGCTAAGGCAGTGCGCTTTATCCTAAATGGCAAGGAGCATAGTATCACCAAGCCTAGCACCTTCAAGCTAGGAGATGGCACAGAGAGCTTGCAAGCTCTAGATACACTCTATGTCTCTTTGGCAAGCACGGGCGTGCCTAGTGCTAGCCCGCTTGCACTCCCAGCTAGCTCGCAGAATTTGGCTCTGCAAAGGGAGTTTTTCAAAATTGATGATAATGGCGTGCGCGTAAGTATTGACCCTGCTACGCTTAAAAAGGGCGATGAGTTTTACATCGCACTAAAGCTTAGCAACCTTGGCGCAAAGCCCGTGCGCAACCTAGCTCTCACGCAAATTATCCCATCTGGCTGGGAGATCCAAAACACGCGCATTACTAATGATGATGAGCAAGGCTCAAAGGCTAGCCCAGATCGCGCCTTTATGCAGGCAAACAACCGCGCAAGCTATATGGATATAGGGCGCGATAGGGTGTCGTTTTTCTTCGATGAGTGGCTAGATTTTGGCTCTGGTGCGACCACCTACAACACGCACCAAGTCTTTATCAAATGCACCGCCACGCTTGCTGGGGAGTATATCTTAAGTCAAGCTTTGGCAGAAGCTATGTATGATAGCGAGTTTTTCGCCAAAACAAGCGCACTTGCCGTGCGTGTGAGATAGGGCGTAGCAATGCCACTACACGGCACGCCCTTTAGCTACAAGAATGCGATATTGTTTAATCACACTTGCCTTGATAAAACAATTTTGCAAGAAAAATCACTTGATTTAATCATCACTTCCCCACCTTATAATGTGGGTATTGAATACAACTCCAATGAAGATTCTAACTCTTATGAAAGCTATTTAGAATTCTCTCAAAAATGGATAGAAAATTGCTACTTTTGGGCAAAAGATGGGGCAAGATTTTGCCTAAATATCCCACTTGACAAAAACAAAGGCGGACAGCAAAGCGTGGGGGCGGATTTAACCACTTTAGCAAAGCAAATTGGCTGGAATTATCACAGCACAATCATTTGGAATGAGGGTAATATCTCACGCCGCACAGCTTGGGGAAGTTGGCTTAGTGCATCAGCCCCTTATGTCATCGCACCTGTGGAGCTTATAGTCGTGCTTTATAAGGGAGCTTGGAAGAAAAAACATAAGGGGGAGAGTGATATAAGCAAGGAAGAGTTTATGGCTTGGACGAATGGATTATGGAGCTTTAATGGAGAGTCTAAAAAACGCATAGGACACCCAGCCCCTTTTCCTAGAGAGCTGCCGAAGCGGTGCATTAAGCTATTTTCCTATGTGGGTGATGTGGTGCTTGATCCATTTTGTGGCAGTGGCACGACAATGATAGAATCTTATCTTAACAATCGGTGCTTTATTGGCATTGAGCTAGATAAGGCATATTGCGAACTAAGCAAAAAACGATTTTTAGAAGCAATAGAAAAAGAAAGGGGAATTTTTGATGAAAAATAATGGCTCTCAACTTGATTTAATAATGGAATTTTTTAAGGCAAATCCAAAGCGAGATATTAAACACCCTGAAGTGGTGGATTGGGTGGTTAAAGAATGGCAAAAACGCACAGGAAAAGTTTTTAGAGATCCGTATAGGGGTATTAGGAGTTTGCACCAAAGAGGCTATTTGCAAAAGATTGCAAAGGGAGTTTATCACTATGACCCAGATTTTGTAAATTTAAGGCAAGATTTAGAGGACTTTAGCCCAGCGTTAAAAAAGCAGATTTTAGAGTGAGATGATTATAAATGTGTGATATGTGGAATGGGCAAAAAAGAAGGAGTGGAGCTGCATATAGACCATATAAAACCAAAGGATTTAGGTGGAAAAGCGGTTTTAGAAAATGGGCAAACTCTATGTAGTAGGCATAATTTTTTAAAGAAAAATCTAAAGCAAACTGAAACAGGCAAAAAGATGTTTATCCAAATGCTAGAATCTGCAAAAGATTCTGGTGAGAGTGAGCTTGTGGCATTTTTAGAAGAGGTTTTAAGCATTTATGAAAAGCATAATATCAATGGGCATATAGTGTGGAAAAAGTAGAAGTATAATTGCAAATTTTATAATGAAATGCTTAGATGAGATCCTTGGGCTATAAGATCGTATGGTCTCTATCTCAAAAGAGCTAGATAGAAAAGCTAGAATCCAAAATCCACCCATAGAGTGAAAGAGTCAGTGAGCGATTTACGCAGTGTGTGCTTGGGGCTGGTTAGACTCTGTGCTTGGGGTATGTGCAAGACTAGGCTATCTAGCGCAAGGATTGCTCATCATCATAGGATTGCAGCGCACTTGAGAAAGCCTGCTTGAGAAATCCTTCTTTATGCAAGATAGTGATTTCTTTATCAAGCCAATTATGCAAGCTGGTGCTAGATGATTTAAGCAGTGGTGCTATGGGATAAGGGTCGCCTAGGGCTGGCACACTTATGACAAAGCTTGGATTCTGGCGGGCAAGTGCTGTGATGATCATATCGCTATCGGCGAAGTAGGTGTTTTCCTCTCGCACAAAGCTAGCAAGGCATTCACGCAGATCTAGGCAGGTTTGCAGGGTGATTGTGGGGTAGTTGCTAGCAAAATACGCCGCAGCTATGGAGTCTTGGCGCACAAGCACCGCAGAGGCTGCTAGCTCTTGTATGCCTTTGGGCTGGCTACTCTTGCCTAGCACGCTGATATTTGCATACATATAGGGCGTGCTAGAGATTAGGGCGTGCGGATTTTCTGCTATGGCAAAGGAGCTTGCTAGCACGATGTCAAGCTCGCCAGATTCTAGGAGCTTGTGGGCTAGCTCTTGTGTGATCGCCTGAAAACTCACGCGCGATTCATCGCCTAAGAGATCTTTGGCAAGCTTTTTGCCAAGCAGCACTTCAAGCCCAGCAAACTCCCCCCTAGAATCCACATAGCCAAAGGGCGGTGTCGCCTTAGATATGCCGATATGTAGTATGCGCCGATCTTTGATAGAATCTAGGGAGTTTTCACACCCTAGAAGCAGTAGCACACCAAGTAGCCCAAGCATTATGCGCATCTTTTTGCCAAACTGCCAAAATCGCTGATAATATCGCACGCTTGCCCCTTGAGATAGTATAATCAATCAATCCCACATCATAGCGCAAGATAGATTAAGCACAAATACAAGCATAAATCACGCCAAATACGCTACAATCCACCGAAATCTCCCCAAAGGACTAGGTGTATGAAGCTATTTCTCGCGCTTTTTTGCGCATTTCCCTATCTCATCTATGCAAATCCACTCGCCACAGAAAGCACACTGCTTGAGCAAAAGATCCGCGATATGCTATCAAGTGCGGTTAGGTTTGTAGAATCTATCCTGCCAGCATTTTGCGCAAGCCCAATGTGTGCGAAAATCCTTTTAAGCATAGGGATTTTTATCGTGCTATGGCTGTGTCGCTCTTCTTTGGCAAAGCTTGCGATTTATTGCATTGATATGATCTTGCACCTATCTAAGCAAGATACACAAACAAGGCGGCAGATCCAAAGGGCGTTGATGAAGCCTATCACGCTCTTTTTGCTTGTGATGAGTGTCAATATCTCGCTTGATGTGCTTTATCTCCCAGACCCTTCACCTAAGGGGCTTGAAGTGTGGTTTAAAGTCGTGTATGTCATCAATGGCACTTGGTTTATTATCATCATTTCACAAGGCTATGTCGCAGCACTTCTTGCTAGCCTGGCGCAAAAACGAGGCGATCACTTCCGCCGCGAAGTCATCAATCTCTTGCTGAAAATCGGGTATTTTATCATCGTGGTTATCGCGCTATTGTGGATTCTAAAGATACTAGGCTTTAATATCTCTGCCATTATCGCTTCTCTTGGGCTTGGTGGGCTAGCAGTAGCCCTTGCGGTCAAAGATATGCTGGCAAATTTCTTTGCTTCTGTGATGTTGCTATTTGATAATTCTTTCTCACAAGGTGAGCGCATACAATGCGGCGATGTTGATGGCGTGGTGGTGGAGATGGGCTTGCGGCGCACGACTATCCGCACCGGTGATAATGCCCTTGTGCTAATCCCAAACGCCGAGCTTGCGAATAAATCTATCATCAATTGGAGTAGGCGCAAGGCAGGCAGGCGGATCTACTTCTCACTAGGGCTTACCTATGGCACGCCACCGGATAAGATTTTGCAATGTATAGAATCTATCAAGGCAATGCTACTAGCCCACCCCCTAATCGCCAAGGAATCCACCGCCCAAGATACGCTGGAGTATAGCTTGCACTTGAAGCGATCCATAGTCTCGCTTGATGATTATCTAGGCTACAAATACTCTATCTATGTCGTGCTAGATGAGCTAGCAGATAGCTCGATGAATATTTTGGTGTATTGCTTTAGCAAAGGAGTGAGCTTAGAGGAATATCTTTTGGCAAAAGAGCAGGTTATCATAGAGATTTTACGCATTGTCGATAAGCTCGGGCTATCGCTGGCTTTCCCTAGTCAAAGTCTCTATGTAGAATCTCTCCCACATCAAGCAAGCCTTACTTAGAAGTGGCTTAGATTGGCAAGCTTGTGGATAGGCTCTTGGTCTTTGCGCGCTTGGCTTAAGTGAGCTTGGCAGTCGCACAAGGCTTCACGCTAGAATCCACTTTTTACACACATTGTTGTATGACATCGCTAGGCTTGGGGGGTGTGGCGATCTTTTAGAAAATTGGATTCTAGCTTGAAAGTGGATTCTAGCTTGTGGTAATCAAACCTTAAACTTCACAAAATTTAAGCCCTATTTAAGCGTATTTTACCTAGAATCACGCCTTTAATCTATCCGCATATAGTGCGCTTGATAGCGCGTATATCGGCATATCAAGGAGATCTTATGAATATGACACGATCGATGAAAGCAAGCGAGATTACACGAGAGTGGTATGTGATTGATGCGACAGATAAGACATTTGGGCGACTCATCACAGAGGTCGCGACACTATTGCGAGGCAAGCATAAGCCCAGCTACACGCCCAATGTGGATTGCGGTGATTTTGTGGTTATCATCAATGCCACTAAGGTCAAATTCAGCGGTGTGAAACTTCAAGATAAAGAATACTTCACGCATTCTGGGTATTTTGGCAGCACGAAGTCCAAAACCTTAGAAGAAATGCTAAACAAAACGCCAGAGAAGCTCTATCACCTAGCCGTGCGCGGTATGCTTCCTAAAACTAAGCTTGGCAGAGCGATGATCAAAAAGCTCAAAGTCTATCAAGGCAGTGATCACCCCCACACAGCTCAAATCTCAAAAAGCAAATAAAGGACATAAACAATGGCAAAAAAAGTGTATGCAACAGGCAAAAGAAAGACAGCGATCGCAAAGGTATGGCTAAGCAATGGTAGCGGTAAGCTTATGGTCAATGATATGACACTCAATGAATGGCTCGGAGGACACGAAGCCATTAAGAAAAAGGTGCTACAGCCCCTAGTGCTAACCAAGCAAGAAAAATCCGTAGATATAGTAGCTAAGGCTTTTGGCGGTGGGTATTCTGCGCAGGCAGAGGCTGTGCAACACGGGATTTCCAAAGCATTGAATGAATACGATAGAGCATTCCGTGCGATCTTGAAGCCCAAAGGCTTGCTAACGCGCGACTCCCGCGTTGTCGAGCGCAAAAAATACGGGAAGCGAAAAGCCCGCCGAAGCCCACAATTCTCTAAACGCTAGTGGATTCTAGGCGGATACGCTCATTTGGTAGGCACTAGAAGCGGATCTAGTGCTAGCTCTCTCGCACAGAGCAATCCTATGCGCTAGGCTTTATAACGCTTAAGTAGCTATGCCCTAGAATCTACATAGTCTTATGCGTGCTAGTGCTATGCTATCGCGTGCTTGCTTGCTATCGTGATTGTGCGCAAACCTATAATCTCACCACAATACACAAGCACATAAAGGACAAAAATATGGAAAAAAACAAGCGCGTTTTAGTGAAGTTTTCTGGGGAGGCATTAGCAGGGGATAATGGCTTTGGGATTGAGCCAAAGATCCTTAGCTATATTGCTGATGAGATTGCTTCACTCCTAGAGGCGAAGATAGAAGTAGGCATTGTCATTGGCGGGGGGAATATTATCCGTGGTGTGAGTGCTGCACAAGGTGGTGTGATCCGCCGCACAAGTGGAGATTATATGGGTATGCTAGCCACAGTGATAAATGCGGTAGCTATGCAAGAAGCCCTAGAGCATAGTGGTGTTAATGTGAGAGTGCAAAGTGCCATTGAGATTAAAGAGATTTGCGAGAGCTATATTTATCGCCGTGCTATTCGGCATTTAGAAAAGGGACGGGTAGTGATTTTTGCTGCTGGGACAGGGAATCCATTTTTCACCACAGATACGACTGCTACCCTACGCGCAGTGGAGATAGGAGCAGACTATGTGATCAAGGCTACAAAGGTTGATGGTGTCTATGACAAAGATCCTAAGAAATATCCTGATGCCAAGCGACTTGATACTATCTCCTATGATGCAGCTTTAGCAGAAAATATCAAAGTGATGGACGATACAGCAATCGCCCTAGCCAAAGATAATCGCCTACCTATCATCGTGTGCAATATGTTTAAAGCAGGAAATCTCCTTGAGATCGTGCGTGATGGCAAGGGTGTGTTCTCTGTGGTGAGATAGGGGAGAGAGAAATAAGTCTGCTTGCAGGATTTAAAAAACAAGCCCCAACCCCTAGAATCCACTTTTGCACTAGGGTCTGTCCCACGCTCTAAAAAGCCTAAACTAGATCCTATGGAGCTTAATCGGTGTATAAAGTAGATTATGAGATATAATGCAAATTTTATGATGAGGTGCTTAGATATTGTGATGTAAAGGGCAAAACCAATTAGATTCTTGCGCTATCGCGCTATGTCGTTTGAACAAGGAGAGATGAAAAGATGAAGAGAGTGTTTGGCTTTGGCGTGGTGTTTATGCTCTATGTGCTGGGCTTTTTCTTGCTACTTGGGAGTGCGTGGCTTAAGCAAAACTTCGAGATTGAGAGCTTTGAGCAGATCCTCTTCCATTTGCGCTTCCCACTCCTTGATACAGATTCTGCGATCGCGTGGTATTTCATCAAGGCTGTTGTGCTACCTAGTGTATCGTTTGCTATGCTTATGAGCTTTGCTCCTAGTTTCGTGCGATTTTTACGCGCACATAAAGAAGCTAGGCTAGGGTTGTGGCTGGGCTTTGGGGCTAGCTTTGTGGGCTTTGTGCTGTTTGTGCTAGTGAGAGAGCCTAGCTTTGGCGACTCTAGCAGTGTGGTGCTATCATTTAGCAAGCGCGTGCTACTGCCTAGTATTGCCGCAAGCTTTGCTATGGTGTATGGGCTTAGGGCATATCGGTTTCTTGGTAGCTTAGGGTTTCGGCTATCTTTTGGGGGTGTGGCACAAGGCGTGGTGGCGTGCGCGGTGCTTATAGTAGGGGCAAATGTAATGAACAACAAGCTACACATCACAAGCTATATCGCCAAAGGCACACAGGAATACGGAGAGCTATATGAGAGCCACTATGCCATATCTAGTGAGCTAGTGCATTCTAGCCGCCCACAAAATCTCATCATAATCCTAGCCGAATCCCTAGAATCCACCTTTAGCAACGGGGGGGGGGGGGGAATCTCCTAGTCAAGCACCTTTTGGCGAGGCTATCCCACGCTTAAGCTCCCTAGCCCAAAAGCACATAAACTTTAGCCCCACGCACGCTATCGGCGGGCTAGTGCAAGTCGCTGGCACAGGCTGGACTATGGCTGGCACGATCGCTCATCTATGTGGCATACCTCTTACTATGCCAATAGGCGGCAACTCCTTTAGCAATAAATACTTTTTAGATTCTGCGCTTTGTGTGAGCGATGTGCTAGCCAATCACGGCTACACGCAAGCCTATCTATCGGGGCTAGATTCTAGCTTTGCCGGTATGAAGTATTTCCTCCAATCCCACGCCATATCCGTGCTAGATCTGCCGTATTTCCAGCAAGCAGGCGCGATCCCAAGCCCCCTGCCACAAGAGCTGCAAGGATTCTGGGGATTGAAGGATTCTAGGCTTTTTGCCCTAGCTAGAGATATGCTCCCCACGCTTAAAGAGCCTTTTGCTCTCTATGTCTCTACCATTGATACCCACCATCCAGATGGCTTTGTCGATCCGCACGCGTGCGCTAGTGTGAGGAGTGATTATCAAGGGAGCTTTACTTGCACAGATATGCTCATAGCAGAGTTTATTGACTATGTGCAAAGTCTTTATGGAGATTCTGTGAGTATCGTGGTTTTGGGCGATCATTTATCGATGAAGACAGGCTTTTTCCCGCCCAATGTCTCTCGCTATGTTTTTGATCTTTTTATCAATCCCAAATTCACCGCACCCTACACCCTAGAATCCACCAAATCCCGCACACTTAGCCACTTTGATATAGCACCGCTACTGCTGGATTCTGTGGGGATTAGGACTGAAGCCTTTGGGCTAGGGCGCAATCCTTTGTATAAGCCCACGCTCCTAGAATCCACTTTTAGCCAAGAAGAGCTAAACGCCCTTATCGCGCAAAAATCGCGTATGTATGATAGCTTCTGGGACATAGGGCAAAAGTCCTACAATCTAATCAAGCCCAAGCTAGAGCCAAGCCTCATAAACCAAACCAAAACCAAGGAGAGACAATGACAAAACGCCGTAGTATTGTAGCTATCATAATAGGGCTAGTGATCTTAGCAGCCGCATTTGCAGGCTATCTTAGCAAGAAGTTTCATCTAAAAGAGCTTAGAGGTGATGTGCCTTATGCGATGTATTTGTATGCCAAGGGTGAGCAATGCCCCTTTAATAGCAGATCCCGCAACTTCACCCCGGTCCAAAACCCTCACTTCATCGCCCACGCAGGCGGAGCGATCATAGAAAATGGCAAGCCCTTAACCTATACAAACTCTAAAGAGGCACTGCTACAAACATAGGCTATGGCTTTTCTTTTATCGAGCTTGATTTGATGCTAGATTCTAGTGGGGGGATATTTGCCGCACACGATTATAGGCATTTTGCCGGGATCACGGGTGGGAGCTTAGCCCCAGATACACCACCAAGCAAAGAGCAAATCCAGCAAGCTAGAATCCACAATCACCTAACCCCACTTACCGCAGAGTCTATCACAGAGATTTTCCTAGCATATCCTAGAATCTATCTTGTAACAGATAAGCTAAATGACTTTGATGCCATTGCTTCACAGCTGCCATTTACTGATAGGATTTTGATCGAGGTCTTTTCTCTTAAGGGCTATTATCAAGCCAAAAGGCTAGGCTTGCTCCCTATGCTTTCTACCAGCGACATAGCCCTAGCCAAATCCTTAAAAATCCCTATGGTAGCCACGCACACAAGCACGCTACAAGACCCAGATAAAGCGCGATTAGCCCAAAGCTACTTAGCCCAAGGTGGGTGTATAATGGCATTTTCTAGCAATGAAAAGTCCTTCATAGAATCTCATCTTGAAGTGAGTGCAAGTATGATTTATACAGATTATTTTGACATCAATACTAAGCAATGCAAGCTAGAAGAAGCGATGTGTAAAACTTACTAATCGCGTGAAATTGGTGGGTAGGGCAGTTTAGGCGCAGTTTGGGTGGGCTGGGCAAGCGTGGTGGGGCAGTGAGATAATGCGAGATAAGTGCGATGGAGCAAGCAAGATGGGGCAAGCGTGGCTTGCCGCCTGCAAGAGCAAAGCTAGAATCTAGCTTTTGCCTATGAGTGTTTTTATGTATTGATCGACAAGATATAGGCTATTGCCACTATTGCCGACAAGCTTGATTTTATCGACAATCCCGCGGAAGAGAGCTTCTTCTTCGTGCTGCTCGGCGACATACCATTGCAAGAAGTTAAAGGTAGAAAAATCCTTATGCGATAGCGTGAAATCCACAAGCTCATTGATAGACTTAGTGATACTAAGCTCGTGCTCATAAGTGCGCGTAAAAACATCAAGCAAAGATTCAAAGCTAGATTCTGGCTCTTTGATTTTCTGTAACTTTAGCTTAGAATCTGTCTCATTTAGGTAGGTGATAAGTTTTTTGGCGTGGTCGCTTTCTTGTCCAGCGTGCTCGAACAAAAACGCCCCCGCCCCATCGAAGCGATGTGTATAGCACCACGAACTCATACTTAGATATAAATTTGAAGCAAACATTTCTTTAGCGACTTGGTCGTTTAAACGCTCGATGACTTCTTTTGACAGCATTGTGGCTCCTTTTCATTTTTAAGTGGATTCTAGGAATTATAGAGAAAAATCCTTAAAATATTATTATAATCTATCTATTTATGAGAATCTAAAGTCCCCCCACAGACAAAGCGATTGCGCGAGAAAGTGCATTAGGCAAGCTTCTTGCGCTGCCACGCCCCCCTTTTATACGCGAGATAAAACAGCCCCGCACGGATATAAGTCTCTACAAAAATCATCACAAACACCCACCACACAGGCAGCCCAAGCCTGATCCCTAGCCACATCGGCGCGATACGCACGCACCAGATACTAAGCGCATTGATAAGCAGGCTTAGCTTTGTGATCCCAGCCCCCCTTAGCACGCCATCAAGCACAAACACCACCACCAGCGGCACCTGTGAGAATCCAACCGCTAGCAAATACCACGCAGAAATTGTGATGACCACTTCATCGTGGTAAAAAATCGCACTCAAAGGCTTGGCAAACACCGCCATAATCACCCCAAGCCCTCCCATAATCACGCAAGAAATCTGCAAGATAGTTTTATGCAGCTCTATGGCAGTTTGGATTCTATTAGCCCCTAGATTTTGCCCTGTGAGAGCCATAGCCGCGACCATAAAGCCAAATCCGGGCATAAAGGCAAAGGACTCTATACGCGCACCAATTTGACTCCCAGCTACTGCTAAATCTCCAAAGCCCGCGATGAATTTTATCGTCAGCACAAATGAGCTAAGTGTCAGCAGCCGCTCAAGTCCAGCTGGGATCCCTATGCGCAACGCCCTGCGCACATACGCACCCACCATAGCAAACTGCCACTTTATGCAAAAAAACTTCCCCTTTTTCCATACCAAAAGCGCAAAAAGCACAAGCTCCACCGCACTTGTAAGCACGCTAGCAAGCCCCGCCCCTACAATCTCAAGCCCCGCCCCAAAGATCAGCGCGATATTTGCCCCCACGCAAAATGCCGTGCTAAACACGCGCACGATAAACACGCTAATCGTATCGCCAATAGCAGCAAAGGCAGAGGTTATGATGTTTTTAAGCAGCATTGCAGGGATTGTCCAAATCACGATGTATAAAAAGTCCGCGGCAAGTGCGCTGGCTTCTTGGCTTATATCCATCCACGCAAGAAATGGCATAACCCCCGCATACGCAAGTCCCACAATAGGCAGCGCGCACACAAGACAGAGCGTGATAAGTGTGCTAAAGACTCTCTGTGCCGCTAGGCTATCGCGTGCGCCATAAAGCCTAGAGATTTGCGCATTTGTGCCGATATAAAACACCGCATTGATCGCAAAAAAGAGCATTATAAACTGCATACTCACAGACAATGCCACAAGATGCCACTCCCCAAACTTCCCCATAAAAAACACCCCAAGCGTTAAGACAATAATATCAAGCAAGGAGTTTGCCCCAGAAGGCACTGCTATGCGCAGGATCTTGCGTGCTTTTTGTGCGTAAGTGTAGGTCATACTCTGCCTTATAATTTTTTAAGTATGATACTTCAAAATTCCCTAGAATCCACTTTTGTAATGCTACTGCCAGCGGCGTTTTAGTTTTCAAGCTTTTTTATCATTCTCTCCTACCCCACTCTGTCATCGCGAGCGAGTGAAACGAGCGTGGCGATCCATTTTCAAAAAGTGGATTCTAGTATAGAAAGTATGGAGAGTGAATTACTCAAGAAGCTACGCTTTGCCACGCTGCTATCGCAGACCCAAATGACAATAAAGGGGCGTTTTTACTAGAATCCACTTGCTAGGCTTGCCCCTAGAATCTGCCCCCCCATATAGAAATGTAGAAATGCAGAAATGTAGAATCCAGATTCTACTCGATGACAAACGCGCTGGGATCTAGCTTGCAGCCTTGCACAAGGTCTTTAAGATTGCTTCCTACGGATTTTAAAGCAGCATTGCTTACAAAGTAAAATCCAGCCTTTTCAAAAGGCACGACAAGCGTGCCATCTCTCCTCCTTGCACCAGCCTGTGCGCTATCCCAGTAGATATAGCGTGGGAGATACTCACTTGTATAGGTCTCAAAGGCTTCTCTGGCATTTTCTAGCAAATAGTCTATGACAGCTTTAGCTAGGTAGCTGCCATTTCTCGCGTAGTGCTTCTCTCCATTGGGGAGACTTATGCGCGAGAGTTTGACAAAGGTCAAATCACTATCAAGGCTTTTTCTAAGCTCTCTTATGCGGTAGTCTTTGGGCAAGTCTTTAAATATCTCTATCGCACAAAAACTCTCCGCCAAATGCTGCGCCCTAGAAAGCACTTCGCCTATCCCCCAAGAGTCTGTATTGTTGATAAAATAGTCGTTTAAGTGCAAGGAGCTATGGCTATCTAGTAGCTGGATTTTTTCATCATAGGATTTATTGCTAAGCTTTTGATTTTGTCCTGTTAGGGTGAGATTTCCAAAGGTGTTTAGGTATTTATCTTCAAACTCGACATACTCTTCTCCCACCATATCGCGCCACTCTTGCATGGGGCTTTGCGGGTAGAAATGCTCCACTTCTAGCTCCTCTTCTCTTGGGGGCTCGGCATTACTTAGCTTTTCTATCTCTAGTAGGATAAATTTGCATACACTTTTTAGGGAATACGCATTGCGCGTGGCAAACGCATCTTTTATGCGATCATCATTTGGGAAAATCCCCCTGCCAAATTGCTTGCCTAAAAATTGCTTGAGATTAGTAGCACAGACCTCTCCTAGGCTATTGTATAGAGTATAAAGGATCCTATTAAGTGTCATAGTCGGCTCTTTGCACACACTTCTGCGCACATAGTAGCTCACTAGAATCTGCAAGATTTCATAGAAATCATCATAGCCTAGCCTGCCTTCTTCAAAGTCCCTAGCACAGTGCAGGACAAAGGGCTTTGCCACGCCGAATTTGATCTGCACTAAGATGCCAATAGCCTTGCGCAAATGCGCTAAGTCTTGCGATGAGACATCGCTCCGTTCTAGCCCATTGTGATGCCCTTCTAAAAAGACTTGATAGATCCTGCCATACTCGCGCATATCAGCCATAAGAGCTTCTATATCATTGGGGAAATGCTCTCTGTGGTGGGATTTTAGCAAGTAGTATATCTCGCGCTCCTCTTCTTTTAGCCTATCTTCATAATAGATCCTTAGATAAGTGATGATAAACTCATTTAGATCTTTTACACCAAGCCACTCTTCTAAAGGGATCCAATATGTCTCATACAGCCAATCCTGCCTAGTAGAATCCTCTCCCATCATTAGGTAGTTGCGTATAAGATCTAGTCCTGTTAGCTGCACGCCTGTCGCATTGATACTCTCAAAGACCACTTGCGGATCATCATCGCCTAGCTCTAAGCCTATGCCGACAATCTTTAGCCGTAGAAATGCCCCATAAATCTCCTCTATGGCATAGCCTTTTTGCAGATAGCTATCAAGCTCTTTTAGGAAAAATTGATAGTTCTCCTTAATCTTTGAGCTACCTTGTATATCTCTTAATCTATTTGACATCACAAGATCAAAGGCTTCTCTATCGCTTTTTATGGGCTTTAGGCGGAGCTTTTGCCATCTTGTGAGACTTAGTAGCTTGGCTATTTCTTCTTTGATCTCATCGCTTGCCTTTGTCTCTATGGCTTTAAGCAAAAGCATCATTGTAGTGATCCTTTGCTGCCCGTCGATTATGACAAATTCTTGTAGCTGCATTAGGCTATTTTCTTGATCTTTTAGGTGGATCACATAGGTGATAGATCCCATAAAGTGCGTTTTTTTGTTTCTAGAAATGCTAATAATATCTTCTAGCAATTTTGTGCAATTGTGCTTTTTCCAAGTGTAGTTGCGCTGATATGTCGGGATAGAAAACATCGTGCTTCCCATAGAGAAAAAGTCATTGATCGTGGATTGACTAGCTTTCATCACTTGCTCCTTTATAGATAAGCAAGCATTAAATCAAAAAAAAAAAAAAACAGCTTAAAATTCGTGGTTTTGTGTTGCTTTCTTTAGAATCCAAAAGTGGATTCTAGGGCTATGGATCACCACGCGGATAAATCTGCTGGCGATGACAGAGATGAGGCTTTATCTGCTTGGCGATGATAGTGGGTAGGTGTAGCACAAAGCTTGTGATGAGAAAGAGTGAGTTGCTTGCTCGTGTAGATTTAAGCTAGACATATCAGCGGTAGATGGATTTGTAAAAAGAGAAAGATAAGAAAATGGTGGAGTGTAGGGGGATCGAACCCCTGACCTCGACGCTGCCAGCGTCGCGCTCTCCCAGCTGAGCTAACACCCCTTGTGTGAGTAAAGATGGTGAAGTGGTGATCACGATTGGACTTGAACCAACGACCCCTACCATGTCAAGGTAGTGCTCTACCACTGAGCTACGCGATCAAAGCTTGGATTCTAGCGGATAAATACTTAATCTCTTATAAGATAGTGCATAAGCATAGGTGGCTATGGTGGATTAGCCACACTCTAGCGTGATAAATACTATCTCTGGGGGATTAAACACGCGCGGTAAGCGGTAGTTTAGGCTAAGACCACGCGAGATTACAAGATACTGCCTTTTGCTGGAGTCTAGCTCATAAAGCCCGCCAGCATATTTGGGGAAAAGCCCTTGATTAGGCGCGTAGAGACCATTGAGCAAGTAGGGTATGCGCACTTGTCCGCCGTGCGTGTGTCCGCTTAGGATTAGATTGATAGGGAGTGAGGAAAAAAGCTTGGTAAATTCCGGGCGATGAGAGAGCAAGAGAGAAAAATCCGCCCTAGAATCCGTCTCCCTAGAATCCACTTTTTGCGCTTGATTAGTCGCCATAGGCTCTGTGCTAGAATCCACTTTTTGCGCATTTATGCTAGGCGTTGGATTTGGCATTGCATTTTGCGCTGTGGGGGTGGGGTCGTGCTGGCAAGCCCTTTTACTAGAATCCACTTTTGTAAAAGTGGATTCTAGGCTAGGACATTGATTAGCAGCAATGGTGCTTGCAACAAGCTCTTGCCACTCTTGCTCCCAGAATCCTCCCTGCCACTTTGCCTTATCCCACACGGCTTTATCTATGTGGCTATTAGGCTTACTATAAGTGCTGTAGTAAGGATCATCAACGCCAAAAATAGCCATATCTAGCCCCTTGATCCTAAGCCTAGCGCAAGGGTGGCTAAAATCTAGCACAGAGATATTGTAGCTTGCAAGCTTTTGCTTAATGGCTGCAATCTCTCCACTCCAAAACTCGTGATTCCCACTGACATAGAATTTGGGGATTGAGGCTAAGGGCTTTGATAGTTTAGTTTCTAGGCTAGAATCCAGCTTGGCAAAAAACTCCCACGCCCCTTGCATATCTTCTTCATCATCGATCATATCACCGCTTAGGGCGATTAGATCGACCTCTCGCTCTTGCAAGGCTTGGATAATGCTATCTTGATAGAATCTCCCAGAGTGCAAATCACTAAGTAGGGCGATCGTGATTGGCTGCTTTAGCTTAGGGCAGAGTGTGGCTTGGAGCTTGATGTGATAGTCTCTGCGCGTGAGTGGTGCATAGAGTGCAAATACCGCAAGCAGCAGGGACAAAAGCCCTGCTAGAATCCATAGCTTCATTCTGTAATGTCCTATTCTTTAATGCCCTACTCTTTAATGCCCTCTAGGGCTTCTAGGAGCTGGGCTTTGATGTCAGGGTCTTTTGCGATGTCTTTGGTGTATTGCACAAGATTTCTGCCTTCCTCATCTACTATGGTGGTATCTGCGCCGTTGCGGATTAGCGTTTTAAGGACTTCGACTTGGCTTGCTTGTATAGCAGAGATAAGAGGCGAGCAGGCAAAGGCACCTTTATGCTGTGAGCAGGAGAGATCGCCATTGATATTTGCGCCTTTTGCAAGGAGTGATTCTATCATTTGTGTGCTGCCGCTTGTGCTTGCACTCTGCAGGGCGTGCGTGAGATTTGCGCCACGATTGATTAGGGTTTCTATGACTTCTTCTGCTTTGCTAGATTCCTGCTCTTTTGCTGGTGATAAAAGCGCGACATCAAGGGCGTTAAGCTCGGTTGGCTCGCCGTTTTCTAGTAATGTCGCGTGGATATTTGCTCCAGAATCCAAAAGTAGCTCTACAAGCTCTTTTTCGTGGTTGCGTGCGGCATAGATTAGAGGGCTTGTCATTTGGGCAGGATCAAGATCTGCTCCTGCTTGGATAAGGAGCTTGGCTATATCGATTAGGCTGTTTTGGCAGGCGAGAGTTAGGGCGGATTCTTTAGGGTCTTTGCCATAAAGCTCATTGATATTTGCGCCTTTATCAAGGAGTGCAGCAATGATCTCTTTGCGAGGGGGTTTGGCTTGGATAGCATAGATGAGTAGCGGTAGGCTTGACTGATCTTTGGGGTCTGGCACGCTATCTAGGGTGATAGATTTTTGCTCTAGGAGCTGCTTTGTAGTGTGGCTAAATCCTAGTGCTATGGCATAGTGCAGGGCTTGTTGATATTGGGCTTTTGCTAGGGCATTAAGCAGTCTGCGCTTTTTGTCAAAGATCTCGCTAATCTCGCTAGAATCTGGGGCAAAAATGGATTCTAGCGCGCTTTTGGGGATTGTTTGTATTGCTGGGTCATCAGCTAGGAGGGCTTGCTGATAGGGTGTGCTAAGCTTGGCAAATATCTGGAGAAACAAGCTGCGCAGGTAGTTTTGATAGTCTGCTTCACCTAGGGCGATTATATCGCGCTTATGGACTACGCCTTGCATATCATCTATGGTGATTTGGATCCAGTTTGGGTTGCTAGCATCAGTGCCTCCAACTATACTTGTAAGCAAAAAATCACTTTTATAAAGCTTGGCGATTTGCTCGCCATTTGGCGATTGACGCAGGCTTGTGAAAGGACTTTTTCCCACAAAGCTCGCGCCTTGATCGGCATAGGCAAAGAGAGCAAACACACATACAAATATCATATATTTACATATTTTACACATACACTTCTCCTAAATTGTAATAATATCAATAACCCGCGCGGCATTTGTCTGTGGCGGTGTGGGGGGCTTGTTTGGCATTGGGAAGGGCTTGGCATTGCGCAAGATTGCCGTGAGAAACTGCTCATTATGCCTTGCCCAATACGCATAATCACACACAAGGATCAAGCGTTGTTTAATGCGGCTAATAGCGACATTAAGCGCGTAAGCGGCGTTTAGATTCCTAGAATCTGTGAGATGATGATGAAGCATAACGGGTGAGAATATCACGCTCTCAAACTCCTGCCCTTGCGAGCCGTGGATCGTCCAAGTGTGTTTATAGGGGATTTGGTATTGTGAGAGTAGCTTGCGCTGATTGACAAAGGGCGTGATGATAGCTGTGGAGCTAGATTGCTGCAAGAGTGTGGGGAAAATCTGCGCGATGACTTGGGCTTCGGCGTGGCTGCTTTTGTCTTGGCTTGGTGGGATAGGGGTTTGTGCTTTGCAGTCGATGAAGTATAGCTCGGTCGGGCTTGGCTTGCCTGATAGATTATTGCGATAAATGTGGTGGTCAAGGATTTTGGCGAGATTATCGCCATAGCGGTGGGTCTTGCGGAGGATATTTAAGCTTGTGCGCGTGAATTGCAGAGGGCTTGTTTGGGATTTGCTAAAAATGCTAGCATTGCTTGAGAAATGCTCTTGTGTGAAAAAATCTTCTATGAACAATGCCGATAGGTTAAAGAGATTTGCCCACGCTTTATCGCCGTGCATACGAGATGTGGGCATTTCGCAAATAGGCATAAGCTGCTTGTGGTCGCCTAGTAGGGTAATGGGTGTATCTTGCGTGCAGAGTGGCAGAGCTTTGATAAGCGGGGTGAAAGCACACTCATCTAAGAAAAAATGCGCAAACTCTACATCAAGGCTTGGATAACGCTTGATGAAAGCATCCATAGTCATACCAATCACCAAAGATTCTTTCAGGCGTGATTTTATGCCCACAGAGCCAAAGAGACTTTGGGGCTGCTTTTTTTGCAGGATTTGTGGGTCGCATACTTCGCTGTATTGCTCCATAAAGGCGTTGCTAGGGGTGCCAAGCCGCAAAATCATCGCGCGATTGATGTTTAGGGAGTCAAACTTTTTGATAAGAGCTTTTAGCACCTGCTCTAATGCGGAGTTTGTCGGGGCTAGCACGCATACGCGCGTGTTGTTATAGACATAGTGCAAAAGTGCTTCAAAAAGCACCACCTGTGTTTTGCCACTACCTGGTGCGCCCCACACATAGCTAAATGGCTTGCTAAGAATGTCGCGCAAGGCATTTGCCTGCTCATCGCTTAGATATGAGGGCGTGGTGATGGTGCGATAGGCATTTGTGGATTCTGGCTTTAAGCGAGCAAAGATAGGGGTTTTCGCTGGGATCGCAAAGGAGTCTTTTTGCTCAAAAAATGTGGCGAGATTTTGTATAAGGAATTTTAAATCGCTAAAGATTTTTAGATGATTTTTATGCTTTTGCACTTCATTAAACAAGCTAGGATCTAGGCATTCTATGGAGAGAATTTGGCTTTTTTCATCATAGAAGCGCACGCAAAATCCACGCTCTTCACTAAGTGGCATAGGAGCGCGCGAGCTGATTTGGATCATCAAAGAGTCGGTGTTAAGCACCTTTGCTTTGATACGGAGCTGAATGTATGGATTATCAAAGGCAACTTGCGCAACTTGTAATTCCTCGCAGCCTAGATTATGCTCTTCAAGATAAGCGTAATAGACTTTGCAAGATTGCAATAAGGCGTGTTTGATGGCGTGCATTTGGCTTAGTTATGCAAAAACTTCATCGATCTCATAGAGTTTGGGAGGCTTATTTGCAAGCCAGATAGCGCACGCTAGCGCACCTTTGGCAAATGTCAAGCGATTGGTTGCATTATGTGTAAGCTCGAGATATTCTCCATCTAAATAAAACCCTACGCAATGTCTCCCTGCCACATCGCCGCCCCGTAGTGAGATGATACTTAGCTCGCCATCTTTGCGCGCGCCTTGGGAGATTCTATCTGTTACTAGGATCTCCTTTAAGGGGCGATTGCGTCCTTTGGCGCAGGACTCTGCTAGGCTTAGGGCTGTGCCACTTGGGGCATCTTTTTTGTGTCGATGATGAATCTCGCTTATCTCAATATCTGCTTGTGTGAGTTTGGCTGCTACTTGCTCGACCACTTGCCTTAGCACCGCTATGCCAAGGGACATATTAGAAGCATAGAGCATAGGGACGCGTTTGGAGCAAGAATCTATAAGCGCGAAGTCTTGCTCATCTAATCCGGTAGTGCCTATCACGCAAGGGACAGGAGAACTGCTAGATTCTAGTGCTTGCAGCAGTGCATTAGTCGCTTCTTTTGAGCTAAAGTCAATGATAACATCACAGCATTGTATAAACGCGTTAAAATCGTTTGTTACAAAGCTACCTTCTGGCAGGCTAAAATCTAGCTCCTTGCGGACAAACACCGCACCGATCTCGATATTTCTATGAGCTTTTGCCTCTTGGATAATCAGTTGCCCCACGCGCCCACTCGCGCCAAAAATCCCTACTTTTATCATTGATATTCCTATCTTAATGGAGAGAGTCTAAATAAGCAATCGCCTGCAATGCGGCAGCAGCTCCATCTCCAGCAGCACATACTACTTGCTTTGGTGCGTTTATGCGTATATCTCCAGCAGCAAAAAGCCCGGGGACATTTGTCTTCATCGACAAATCCACAATGACAGAGTTATACTCATCACACGCGCACAACATAGAGCCATCATCTTGTCGCAACACTTGCGTATTCACATCATAGCCCACGAAGATAAAGACCCCCGGCACGGATAGCTCTTGGCGTTGTTTTGTTTGAGAATGCTCGATCACAAGCCCGGTTACACCGCTTTGATCGCCTTTGACCTCTATGGGTGAAAAGGGCGTTAAAAACTCGATTTTATCGTTGCTTTTGGCGTGCTCTAGTGTGATTGGAGCTGCGCGGAATGTATCTCTTCTGTGGATAAGATAGACTTTGCTACACATTTTTGTGAGATAAATAGCTTCTTCTACGGCAGTGTCTCCACCTCCTATGACAGCCACCTCTTTGCCTTTGTAGAAAAATCCATCGCAAGTGGCACAAGTGCTAACACCCTTGCCCCAAAGCTCGCTTTCTCCTATGATACCTGTGCGTTTTGGGCTACCTCCAGTGGCTAAGATCACAGATTTTGCTTCTGTGGTTTTGCCGCCATCGTGGTGGATAGTGAAATGCGCTCCATTTTTGGTGATTTGATTTACTATAGCCATTTCGTGTTTGAGACCAAAGCGGAAGCACTGCTCCTGCCAAGGCTCCATAAAATCCAAGCCACTTTTAACTTCTTTGATACCGGGGTAGTTTTCTATCTCACTACTTCCTGTGATTTGCCCTCCGGGCATACCTTTTTCAAATAACACGACATCTTTGATGCCACCGCGGGTTGCGTATAATCCAGCAGATAGCCCAGCAGGACCACCACCAATAATTGCTATATTGATCATTGAAAACTCCTAGAATAAGCCCCTTGTTTGCCAAGGGGGAAGAATGTAATAAGGTAAGACTAAAGAAGAGCGTTGATTTTGTCAGCCAAGACAGATTTTGGTGTAGCACCTACAACTTGATCGATAACCTCACCATTTTTCATAAACAAGATTGTAGGAATACTGCGGATACCAAATCGTGCGGCGAGATTTTGCTCTTCATCGGTATTGACTTTGCAGATTGCAGCTTTGCCCTCAAATTCATTTGCAAGCTCTTCAATCACAGGGGCTAGCATACGGCACGGACCGCACCAAGTAGCCCAGAAATCCACAAGTGCTACGCCGCTTTTTGTCTTCTCATCGAAATCAAGTTCTGTAAGTTCAATATATTGTCCCATTTTTTCTCCTTGTATGTGGGTTGGCAAGGATTATACAACAAGTAGTGTAACATTTTGGAAAATGTCTTTGGGATTTTGCATTTCTTAACACATTTGTAATGCATTGTTACGCATATAAGCACTTTGGACTACCTAGTAGGCTATTTGGTGGGCTATTTTGCTAGGATAAAATTCGCTTCTTTGGTAGTCCAGATTCTATTTTGGTATTGGATTTGTCTATCGCGCATAGATTCGCTAAAGAGTGTTTTAGAATCTTTTGCGATAGTTCTTAGCCCAAATTCTACGCCAAGTGATGTAGCATAGCTCACCCAATCATAACGCAAATTAGTATTGAGCAAAGAGGCATATTCCATAAGATTAGTATCGATCGTGCCAATGGAGCTTGCGACAAAGAGATTTTCACGCGCCTTTGGCGAGGCTAGCTGCAAGATTATGGGGCTAAAGTTGATTTGCGTGGAGAGATAGATTCTAGGGGTGTCTTCGTTGAGTTCAATTTGCGAGAGGATTAGCCCTGTCTTTGGTGCAGAAGTGTTGAGAATGAGTGCTGCACCGGGAAAGTAAGAAGTTTCTTTTTGTAGTGTTTTGTTAAATTGCGAGGCTTCTTGGTTGCTTAAAGATCGCTGGTGGATAATGTTGCCATCAAGCTCTGTAAATAGCGTGGTTAGATAGCCTCCTATCTGGCTATCATCAGCATATTCGATAAGCGGCATATCTTGCATAAGCGGTTGCAGGGCTTGAAACTGCTCCTTATAGCTTATCCCGCCAAAGTAGAGATTTTCAGGCAATTTATCAATAATATCTTGAGAGAGGCGTTCTTTATTGATTGTGGGGATATAGGTGGGATAGATTAGGTTGTCATAGTCGATGAGATTTTGCACGCCTGTGGGTCCAAGCATAGCGATGACAAAGTTTGCATTACTTTGGATAATGCGCAAATAAGTGGATTCTAGGTTAGCCTTGCTCTCATCAATGCTATCAAACACCTGAAAATCAAAGTCGATATTACGCGCGATAAGATAGGCTAGGATCGTATTTGCCACGCTTACAGAATACCGCCCTACCATTTGCTTAGGGATAAGAAGCGCGATCCTAAAATGCTCGCCATTGCTAGGGTCCTGTGGCTCTATACCACTTAGCTGGGCTAGGGCTTGAGAGAAATAGTGCAAGACTTTTTTATCTGTTGTATTGGTATTGAATTTGGCTAGAAACGAAAAGATATAGCCATTAGTGTATAGCTTTTTCAAGCAGCCATCGCTGCAGCTATGCTCATCGATGTCAAGGATTTTTTCTTGGGGTGGTGGGATCGGGGATATGATAGAGCTTTTTGCGAATAGATTTTGGCTCATAAGCCCTAGTGCAAGCATAAAAGTCAGTGTCGTTGTGATAAATTTCAATCCTATCCCCTTTATGTGATGTCTAAGTAAAAATCCTAGCATAATTTATCTAAGAGATATATCGGTAGCTTAAAGCTTCTAAAAAGTGCGATTTAGCAATGTCCTTGGCATTGTCCAAATCAGCGATCGTGCGCGAGAGCTTTTTAAGCTTTTGGATCGCGCGGTGCGAGAGGTTGAATCGCTCTCTTGCTTGGAGCAAGATTCTTTGCGTAGCATCATCTAGGATACAGATTTCTTCTACCTCGCGCTCACTTAGCTTGCCATTTAGCCTGCTTTGTCCGCGCTGCTTTTGCGCGCTAAAAGCGTGGAAGACCATTTGCTGCATCGTAGCAGAATCTAGTGAGGGCTTGGGGTCTTGCTCGTTTTCTTGCATTTGCACAAAGAGATCTATGCGATCTAAAAATGGCTCGCTAAGGCGCGATTTGTAGGAGCTAATGTCTTTTGGCGTGCAGCGGCATTCTTTAGAGGGGCTTAGGAGATTGCCGCAGGGGCAGGGATTTTGCGCTCCTACAAATAAAAACGCTGTAGGGTAGCTGATCTTGCTATGCACGCGCGAGACTACAAGCTCGTTGTTTTCAAGTGGCTCGCGCAAGGATTCTAGCACCTCTTTGCCAAAATGCGGCAGCTCATCAAAAAACAATATCCCCTGATGGGCTAGGGCGATCTCGCCGGGCTTGGCTTCATTTTGCGTAGCAGAGCCTAGGATAGAGGATTTTGACGCGCTTTGATGTGGTGAGCGGAAAGGGCGCAGTGGCGTGTAGCTGGGCTTTTGCGCGCTTAGGGCTTGGAGCTTGACACTCTCTATCATCTCTTCTAAACTCATCGGCGGCAATATATAGCGCAGGCGTTTAGCAATCATACTTTTCCCGCAGCCCGGACTGCCTTCATAGAGGATATTGTGGAATCCACTTGCGGCGATGAGTGCCGCTCTTTTGGCGATCTCCTGCCCCTTTACTTCGATAAAATCTAGCGGGAACTCTCGCTCGTAGTAGTAGTCTGTATCGCCAATATGGATCGTATCAAAGTTTAGTGTAGTTTGTGTCTTAGCAGGGGTGGATTCTGGGGATTCTAGGATTTGCAATGCTTCTTGCAAGCTGCTTGCATAATAAATTTGCAAATGTGGCAAATGGCAGAAAAGCTCTTGCCCAGAAGTAGGCAAAATCACCTTGGCATTTTGGTGGCGCAGGGCTATTTCAAGCAAAAGTGGATAGATATTGTCATTATAAGTGAGTGTGCCATCTAAGGCTAGCTCGCCAAAGGCAAACCACTCTTGTGTATCTATCCCCTTTTTATGCAGGGCAATTAGCAAAGCTATGGGCAAATCAAAGTGGCTACCGGATTTTGCTAGATCGGCAGGGGCTAGGTTGATAGCGATTTTTAGCGCGGGGAAATGGAAGCCGATGTGGTGCAGCGCGCTTTGGATCCTCTGCTTGCTTTCTTGGATTGAGCTATTGGCAAGCCCTGTGATGACAAAGGCAGGCAAAGCACGCACGAAATTTGCCTGCACTTGGACGATCTCTCCGCCGATACCATTTCTTGTCGCACATAGAATCTTATTGACCATATTTATCTCACTTTGTATTACTAGAATCTATATAGCACGCTTGCTTTATAGATCTGCTCATAAGTAATGCCCTGGGCGATAGCTTGTGGAGCGGGGATAGCTGCTGTGCTTACATCTATATGCAGCACGACATTTTTGAGCCGTTTGGCGCATAGATAGCCTAGCCCATAGCCTAGTAGCGCACCTGCGATGACTTGCAACGCCGTGTGCCGCTCGCTTGTTATGCGCGATATACCGACAGAAGTAGCAAGCAGTGTAGTAGGCAGCCCAAGCTTCCAGCCATAACGCTTTTGCATAAAGCCTGCTGCGCTAAAGGCTGATGAGGTATGCCCGCTTGGGAAGCCATCAAAGGAGCCGTTATTGGGGCGTTGGCTAATGCCAGCTAGCCTGTCGTTTGCTCGGGATATGCCTACAAAGGTGTATTTGCTTGCAAAGGTGATGGCAAGTGTGCTGCCTGTGCCAAGGGCTAGCTGGGCTACTCCGTGGTAGTCTTGCCTAGCTAGGGCATACGCCCCAGCCATTAGTGGGAGAAACTGAAACACATCGCCCCACGATTCAAAAGCATCGCCGGGCTTTGCGTGTAGGCTTGGCACACAAAGTCCGCAGAGTGCGCACACAAGCACTACGCGCTGGCATAGGCGAGAAAAGTGGATTCTAGGGCAAAATAGCACGGCAAAACTTCTAGGGCGCATTGTAAAAGTCCTTGATAGAATCTATCCTTGTGTGCGTGTGCAGTAGTGCCATATCCGCTAGAATGAGAGCTAGCATACTCTCACACACCACACTTCCTCGCACTGCGATACACGGGTCGTGGCGTCCTTTTAGGCTTAGATTTTTGGGCTGTTTGCTTGTATCGATTGTCTGCTGGGGGAGAAAAATGCTAGGCGTTGGCTTGAAATAGATCTTTATGCGGATCTCTTCACCTGTCCCAATCCCTCCTAAAATCCCCCCACAATGATTGCTAGTAAAGCCACTAGAATCCATATTGTCATTGTTTTGACTCCCTAGTCTTGTGCTAGATTCTATGCCATCGCCTATTTCTAGGGCTTTGACACCATTTAGCCCCATCATCATAGCCCCAATCGCCCCACTAAGCTTATAGTAAAGTGGCTGCCCTAGTCCTTTGAGCGCACCATTTGGGCTAAAGGCTCGCACAAGCGCGCAGCCACCGATACTATCGCCATTTTTGCGTGCTTCTAGGATAGCGTGCTTTTGGGCGGATTCTACGGCTTTATCTAGGGCGAAAATCTCGCTTGTTTTTGCATAGGCAAAGTCGATATTCTCGCCCTTGTGTGTCCCTATGTGTAAAATCCCACTCTCACAAGTGATGCCAAGCTCTTGCAAAAGCATTTTAGCAAACGCCCCACTAGCCACGCGCACAGCACTCTCTCTGGCAGAGCTTCTGCCACCACCGCGATAGTCTCTAGCCCCATATTTTTCGTGGTAGGTAAAATCTGCGTGTCCGGGGCGGAATATATCTTTGATCGCTTCATAGTCTTTGGACTTTGTGTTGGTATTTGGGATAAAAAGCGCGATAGGTGCGCCTGTGCTTTTGCCATCAAACACGCCGCTTAAAATTTCTACTTTATCTTCTTCTTTGCGTGGTGTGGCATAAGGCGTTTGCCCGCCTTTGCGCCGCTGCATTTGCGCCGCTAGCAGCTCGGTGTCAATCACTATGCCAGCTGGGAAGCCATCGATCACACAGCCTACGCCTAAGCCGTGAGACTCGCCAAAAGTGCTTATGCGTAATGCTTGCCCAAATGTATTCATAGCTTTGCTCCTTGCTTCTTTGCTTTGCTTTGCTTGGGGGAGTCTTGCGTGAGCTTTTCATACGCGATTTTTGCGCACGCTTGCTCGGCAAGCTTTTTTGAAGTGCCAGAAGCCGTGCCGTATTCGATATTATCAATAAGGATTTGCATTGTGAAACGCTTTTTATGATCGGGTCCTTCTTGGCTTAGGAGCTTATATATAGGCAGCACGCCAAAGCGTTCTTGTGTGATTTCTTGCAAGGTGGTTTTGTAATCAAGGGCTAAATCTTGGATTTTCATATTGGGGTAGTGCTTGGTAAGGATATGATAGACAATTTTGCGCGCGCAATCAATCCCTGCTTCTTTATAGATAGCTCCAATGATCGCTTCAAAGGCATTGGAGAGCAGAGAGTCCTTATCTCTGCCGTGGTTTTGCTCCTCACTGCTTGAGAGCCGCAATAAAGAGCCGATACCATAATCGCGCGCAAAAATGGCGAAGCTTTTTTCATTGACAAGGCTTGAACGCATTTTGGAGAGCTTGCCTTCGTTGTATTTAGGGAAGCGATCAAAGAGATATTCCCCCACAAGCAAATCTAAAACCGCATCGCCTAGGAATTCTAAACGCTCATTATTGCTGGATTTTATGTAGCTTTTGTGTGTGAGTGCTTCAAGCAGCAAGGACTCATTTTTAAAGCTATATCCTAAAAGCTGCTGCAAGCGTTTAAGAGAAGTCATCATCACCCTTTACTAGAATCCACTTTTACATATCAAGCAGTGTTTTTGGTGTTTCAATATGCTGTGCTAGGTTTTGTATCTGCTGTGCTTGAGATCGTGCAATTCTATCACATTCTTCATTGAGTAAATCACCATTATGCCCCTTGATCCATTGGGCTTGGATAATGTGCTGCTCTTTTAGGGCGATGTATCGCCGCCATAAATCGGGATTTTTCACTTCGCGGAAGTTTTTGCGTATCCAGCCGGGGAGCCACTCGTTAATGCCTTGTGCGACATATTGAGAGTCTGTGTAGATTTTGATACGGCAGGGCTCTTTTAGCACCTTTAGGGCTTGTAGCACTGCCATAAGCTCCATACGATTGTTTGTCGTATCTGGCTCGCCACCTTGGACAATCTTTTTGATACCTTTATAGAGCAAAATAGCGCAGTAGCCGCCAGCTCCCGGATTGCCAAGTGATGAGCCATCTGCATAGATTGTAAGATCTTTCATAAGTTCTGCCTTTGTGTGTGGTGTTTGATGATTTTATACACGAGATCCATTTCTCCCATTTTCGCGCAAATAGGGCAGCGATAGGAGTCAAATGGGAAGAGATTTTTACAATGATGACATCGATATTCAAAGCTTAATTCACCCCGTTGTGTAGAGTGCTCCGCAAGCACGCGCAGCACTTCTAGCTCAAAGATTTCTATGCAAATCCTAGAATCCTTAGCGGGGTTGTTTGGAATTTGGGCGTTGTGGGTAGAAATCCTAGAATCCACTTTTTCTGCCGCCTGCGAGCCGCTATCAAGCACGACTTCAGCCTGTTTGCTCTGCGATTTTTCTACATTTTGAGCGTTTGTATCAAAAGTGGATTCTAGGTTTTTTATACTTTTAGCATTGTCCCTAGAATCCACTTTTTGTATTTTTTGGGCGTTGTTGCTTGTAGATTGCCACGCCGACAAGTCGGCTCGCAATGACGATGAAAAAGCTTCATTGCTAGAATCCACTTTTTCACAAGAGCTATTTTCTTTGTCATTGTGAGAAAATCCGCAAGGATTTTCGTGGCAATCCATTTTTTCTTTAGAATCCGCTTTGTGCGTTTGTGTGGCATTGTGTGAAAAAGTGGATTCTGGGCTTTGTGTCTTTGTCTGTCTAGAATCCACCGGTGCATAAAATCCTTTGGCGATAAAGACTTGCAAAATATCTGGGCGCGATTTAAGTCTCTCAAATGGCACTTCTGCCTTATCGCATCGCCATAAAATATCTAGGCAAAATGTGATTGTATGGAAGCGCACAAGCTCCTCCCAAAATCTCTCCCTATCATAGGTGAAGAGATATTCTAGCACCAAGCGATTGATCTGCCCACTAGATCGCATAAGGCTTATGATCTCTCTATGCTTTTTGTCTAATGGCAGCAAGGAGTCTTGAGAGAGAATCATAAAGTGGAGGTATTGCTTCATCTGCCTTAGCTCTCGCTCTTCTTGGGCATTTAGCTCATCTAAGCATTCAAGCGTATCAAGGGCTGCGCGATATTCTCCCATATTTTCGTGGGCGCGCATTAGATAGCTTAGGATTTGGGTGTTTCTGGGGTGGGTTTTTAGAATCTCAAGAAAGATATTTTTCGCCCTTTGCAAAAAGCCTGCATCAAAATAAGTAATGCCCAAAGATTCTAGGATAATGATTTTTTCCTGTGGATTGCGCGTGGTATCAAGCAGGCTTAGGTAGATTTTGATCGCCATAGCACTATCGCCGGCTTTGGCGTAGGTTTTAGCAAGCAGTAGTAGGGGTGGGGTGGGGTTTTTGGCTAGGTGGAGAAACTCCACTAGCTCATCGCTTAATGCGCTGCCGTCGTAGGATTTGGTGAAGTTTTCTAGGGCGATTTGACGCTTTTTAGCGCGGTAGCGATTGCGCCCATAATCTGCAAATACCAAAATCACAATAATGCCCACTAAAATAGTGATCCCAAACAAAGGATCGCGATACATAGTAGCTAGATAATCAAGCATTATAGTCCTTTGTGGTTGGGCTGTCTTGGTGTATGCAAAAGTGGATTCTAGTGTCTCTAGCATAGATTGCCTCTAGGCGTGCAAAAGTGGATTCTAGTGCTAGCATAGCCACAAACTTGCCTATGTCTTTGTGGGCGGACTCTAGCGCGCTAGATAGGATTGCTAAGGCTAGGCTATTTGCGGACATATTCGATATGGGCTTTTTGCTTGATTTTTTCAAAATATTCACTCAAGATTTGCTCTTGGTGGTCTTGGGCGAGCTTTTGGGCGATGAAGTTTTTGGCTTCTTCAAAGCTCATCGCATTTTCACCGCTTTTATCCTGCACCAAAAATGCGACATAGCTGCCATTACCCGCGTCTAAAATAGGGCTAAACTGCCCTGTTTGTAGCTGGGAAAACATCTGTGCGATTTGCGGATTTAGCATACTTAGTGTGAGAGTTTCTGGGGTTTTTTCTACACCATTTAGGGTTAGGCTTGTGTTGGCTATGGCGCGTTCAAGGAGCTTTGGGTCTTTGGAGCTATAGCGGATAGCTTGCACTTTGGTCGCTGTTATAAACTCGCTTTTGTGCGTGTCGTAATACTTGCGCATAGTTTCTTCGCTAGAAGTGCTTGATGATAGCAAGATATTGCGCATAAGCTCGCGCGTTTGGATTTGATCTTTGAGCTTTTGCTTGTAGGATTCTGTGGATATGCCTTGCTGATAGAGAGCTTGGATAAACTGCTGGTAGCTAAGGTTGTTTTGTGCGGCGATAGATTCTATCTCTTGCTCAAGTCGCATATCATCAATGGCGATATTAAGTCGCTTGATTTCTTGATCTTTGAGTCTTTGGGCGATCAAAATCTCTTGGGCTTTGTCCTTGGAGATGTGCTGCTTGGCACTTAGGCTTTGTATCTCATAGAGCGTGATGGGGTCGTTATTGACCTTTATGGCGATCCCGCCTACTATATTGCTTGCTTGCTTGCTTACTTGGGGCTTGGGAGAATCTTGTGTATCGCCTAGAGCAAGGCTTACGCACATAAGCAAACAAGCCAGCATAGCCTTAGGGTGGAGAGATGATAGCATTGGAATCCTTGTGGGTTTTGTTTGTGGATTCTAGCATATTTTAGATATGGGTTTGTTGTTTTAGCTAGTGGTGTTAGTTTTGGTGCGATTCTCAAACATTTTTAAGTCAAAAATCCATACAATTTCTCCCCTAATTTGACTAGATTCTAGGGATTTTGAGGGATCTACAATATGACACACACAAGCACACAAAAGTCTTCATCAAAGGGCATTTTCGCGCTTGCTTTAAGCGCGTTTTGTATGGGGGTTACAGAGTTTATTGTCGCAGGGATTTTGCCTGATATTGCCACACATTTTATGATCTCACAGCCTGTGGCTGGCTGGCTTGTAACCATCTATGCCATTGGCGTGGTGATTGGCGCACCGATTTTGACAATCCCCATAAGCAGGCTTGATCGCAAATATCAGCTTATGCTAAATCTCTCTATCTTTTTGCTAGCAAATCTTATTGTCGCTATAAGTGATCATTTTTATCTCACGCTTTGTGCGCGCTTTGTGGCTGGCTGTATGCACGGCGTGTTTTTTGTCATCGCTACTATTGCCGCGATGAAAATCGCCAAAGAAGGGAAGCAAAACACCGCGCTAGCACTAATGGTATCTGGGCTTACGATTGCGCTTGTTACAGGCATACCTTTGGGGACATTTGTGGGGCAGCTCTTTGGCTTTCAGGCGATCTTTTGGCTTATTGTGGTGCTTACAGGTGTGGCGATCGCTAGTGTGTGGCTGATTATGCCAAATATACAAGGGCAAAGGACCTTTATCCGCAATCTTTTTCGCGCCCTTTGTGTGCCTAAGCTCTTGCGTGCATATATCGTAACTGCCTGCACTTGCGGGGCGAGCTTTGTGCTTTATACTTATATCGCGGAGTTTTTGCTGGTGCTTTCGCGTTTTGATAAGCAGTCTATCGCTTCGATTTTGCTTTTGTATGGTGGGAGTGCGGTCGTGGGGAATCTACTAGGCGGGAAAATCACGGATATAAAAGGCTCTATCATCTCGCTTCGCCTAATGCTTGGCGCACAGATCATTACTTACGCGCTTATGAGTATTAGCGCGTATTCTCAAGTGTTTGTGCTGATCAATTTATGCGTTATGGGTATGGTGAGCTTCGCTTCTATCGCGCCGCTAAAGTCGCTTGCTGTTCTTTTGTCGCACAAATATGCTAAGGGCTTTGAAGATAGTGCCATTAGCGTTAATGAAGGCTCGTTTAATGTAGGGATCGCGAGTGCTAGTGCGCTTGGCGGGGCGATTTTCGCGCATTTGGGGATAGAGTTTAATGCCCTGTTTGCCGCGCTTTTCGCGCTGCCGGCATTTGCGATCGTGCTGCTTATGCCTAGGAGCTTGTAGCACTAGATTCTAGGCGGCTAGATTAGTTACAATTACGCTTTGCCAAAGGAGTTTATATGAAAAATGTGGGATACAAGGTATTATCAGGGCTTTTTATATGTGTGCTTAGTGTGAAGCTATTTGGTATAGAGGTTAAAGAGGGCACAGATTATGTCGTGCTGAAAAATCCTATCCCCAATGCGGAAAATTCTGTGATTGAGGTATATAGCTATGCGTGTCCATTTTGCTTCAAATACGCCAAAATCCTGCCACAAATCATTGAGAAAATCCCTGAAGGAGTGGAGTTCCGTCCTTATCATTTAGAGCAAAAGGGCGATTACGGCAAGCTAGCAAATGAGCTTTTTGCAGTGCTAATTGCCAAGGATAGGCAAGAAGGCATTAGACTATTTGATAGCAAATCACTCTTTCACCGCGCGTTGAATGTGTATTTTGAGGAATATCATATCCATAAAAACCGCTGGGGAGATGGCAGAGATCCGCAAAGCTTCCTAGAAACAGGGCTCAAAGCTGCGGGGATTAGCGAGGAGGATTACCGCCAAGCCCTTAGCACACCAGAGGTAAAAAAGCTCCTTAAAGATTGGGAGTCAAGCTATGATATAGCTATTATTCAAGGGATCCCGGCATTTGTGGTCAATGGCAAATATCTCATCAAAATCAGTGAGCTAAAATCCCTTGATGATTTAGGGGAGAAAATCACAGAGCTTTTATCGCGCTAGTTTATGTGTGAGTAGGGTAGAGTGAGCTGGCTACATCAAGTCGCGCTATGGTTGCATAAGTGGCAAGCGCGGCGTTTAGGGTGGATTCTACTAGCGGGGGTGAGTTTGGGGCTTGTGGTGTTCTCACACTATGTGCTGCAAGTGTATGGCTATATGCGCCCTTGTGAGCAGTGCGTGTATATCCGCTATGCTTTTGTGGTGTTTGCTTGTGGGGCAAGCTTGGTCGCGCTTGCCCCGAGCGGTAGGGTAGCCTTTGGCGTGGGGTATGTGTGTATGCTCTATGCGTGCGTGCGGGGGCTGGTGGCGGCGTGGCAGCTGCATAGAATCCACACAGCTATCCATAGCGATGAGGTGGTGTTTGGCATACGCGGCTGCTCTATGCAAGCACACTTTGACTTTGGGCTGCCGCTAGATCGCTGGCTGCCAGAGTGGTTTGCTCCAAGTGGGGATTGTGGGTTTGATATGCCTATAATCCCAAGTGGCGTGGCACTTAGTGGTTTGCGCAAGGCTTTTGTAGAGCTTTATGCAAATGGGTGGTATCTCTTGCCTAAGTGGGAGATCGGCACGATGGCGCAATGCTGCTTGGTGATCTTTAGCGCACTTTTGGTGATGATTATGCTTCTTGCGTGGGGGAGATGGATTGCGCGGGGGAGATGAAAGCACGCAAAGCTAGAATCCACTTTTTGACAGGATCGCCGCGCCGCCGTTGTCGGCTCGCGATGACAGGGGAATGGTTGATTAGGCTCGCAATGACTATAAAAAGGGCGTGTCAAACGAGGATTCTAGCGCAAACGAGGATTCTAGCGATAGGATCTCTATGGATTGCCCAAATAGCTGCCACGAGATCCACATAAATCCCTATCTTTCAAGCTCGATGACCTCTTGGCTAATATCGTGGATAATGTGCCTTTTCTCCCATTGGCGGTTTTTGTAAATGGGATTGACTCGAGTGGATTCTACGCCGATTTCTTGCGGGATCTCTCCTTTGTGTGAGTGGCTTTGCTTGGGGCTTTTTGTGTCTTTTGGGGCATTGGAGATCTGTCTCTCATAGAGGTTTTGAGGCAGAGCTTCTTGCTTTGGTGTGGGTGTTTTGGGCGTGGGCGTTGGGCTAGGGGCGTTGGGCGATTGGGCGCGATCTTGGCTAGGGGCAGGCGGTATGCTAGATCCTGCTTTAGGGGGGATATTTGGTGCGAGGCTAGGCTGGCTCTCTAGGTTTCTAGGCTCTTTATACACCATACGCCTTATGATATGCCCATTACGCACGATCATAAAGCCTAGGATTTTGTTGCGCTTATAGTCGATGATCTCAACTCTATCTTCATCATAAGTAGAATCTGCCTGCGCCTTTGGGCTAGATTTGCTACTCTCTTTGCCTTCTATGATAGAATCCACCTGCTGCGCTAGCCCCTGCCCACTCACGCCAAACACACATAAACCCCACAGCATAAACACGCGCTTAAAGCCCATCACTATATCCTTTTTTAAAGTATTATATACTAAACTCACGCAATCTCAATCACGCAAGGATCCCTTATGAAACCAAAGTCTATCCACACGCCAAACGCCCCTCAAGCCATAGGTCCCTACTCACAGGCGATATGTTTTGGGGATTTGATCTTTACTTCTGGTTCTATCGCCTTGCAAGCTAATGGCGAGTTTGTCCAAGGTGGGATCAAAGAGCAAAGCGAGCAAGTTATGCAAAATCTCCAAGCAGTGCTTGAAGCAAGCGGATCCGGGCTTGAATATGTGCTAAAAACCACTTGCTTTTTGGCTGATATGGGGGATTTCGCAGTGTTTAATGAGATCTATGCCAAGGCATTTGGCACGCACAAGCCCGCGCGCAGCACCATAGCTGTCAAATCCCTGCCAAAAGACGCGCTAGTAGAGGTAGAAGTGATCGCTACTAAAAAAGTGGATTCTAGCTCATAGCCCCCAAAATTAAGCAAAACACAAACATTTTATCGCTACAATCGCGCCCTTGCATACCTAAGCCTAAAGGCATAGGTGGCGTATCAAACCACAAGGAAACACGATGTATGCGATTTTGAAGAATGGAGGCAAGCAATACAAGGTAGAGCAAGGGAGCATTATCCTGCTTGATAAACTAAGCCTTGAGCCAAAGTCAAAAATCAGCTTTGAAGAAGTGCTGGCACTGCACGATGGCAAGTCTATCGTAGTAGGCACACCATTTGTCGCAGGCGCGAAGATAGAAGCTGAAGTGATCAACGAAGGTCGCGGGAAAAAGGTCATAACCTTTAAAAAACGCAGAAGAAAAGATAGTAAGACTAAGCGCGGATTTCGCCGAGATTTCACACGCGTGAGAATCACAAGTATCACAAAATAAGGAGCAACAATGGCACACAAGAAAGGTCAAGGAAGCACCCAGAATAATAGGGATTCTGCAGGGAGAAGACTAGGCGTTAAGAAATTTGGCTCGCAATTTGTCCGTGCGGGTAATATCATCATCCGCCAAAGAGGGACAAAAGTCCATCCCGGAGATAATGTAGGGATCGGCAAAGACCACACGATCTACGCGCTCATCGATGGGGTCGTGCAATTCTCACAGAAGACCAAAGAGCGCAAGAAAGTCTCTGTAATCCCAGCTGCTAACTCCTAGAATCCACTTTTTAGGAGTCTTATCCACGCGCTAGCCTAGCTAGTGCTATCTCTACTCACACTCACAATCCCCAAAGGAGAGCCTATGAAATCCACGCCAGCACGCATCATCTGCTTTGTATGCGCACTTTTTCTCGTATCTGCGCCACTATATGCCGAGCAAGCAGCCCCTAGCAAATCCTATAAAAAAACCTTTGAGAAGTTCCTAGAAATCTCTCAAAGCAACGCTATGCTAAAAGACATAAGCGATGGCAAAGCCGCAGAGCAGATCATCGCACAAATCACAAAAGGGCAAGATATCACCAAAGCCCAAAAGGACAAAGTTACTCGCATTGTGCGCGATACTTTCTCTAGCATAGCAAAAGATCTAGAAAGCCAAATACTGCTGCTGTATCATAAGTATTACACAGAGCAAGACTTAAACGATCTAATCGCGCTCTATCAAACCCCAGCTGGCAAAAAGCTGGCTAATAATGCAGTGGCGACTCTTAGAGACTCTCAAGAGCTAGTCCAAGCTATGGTGATCCAATATTTCCCCAAGATGGAGTCCCAAATCCACCAAATCCTAGCAGAGTCCAAAAAATAGCTACTTGTAAAGTGGCTAAAGGTAGCTGATGTTTATCGATAGTGCGGATATTTTTGTCGCTTCTGGAAATGGCGGTGCTGGAGCGGTGAGCTTTAGGCGAGAGAAGTTTGTCATACAGGGCGGACCTGATGGGGGCGATGGTGGCAAGGGGGGCGATGTTGTCTTATGTGTTGATAACAATGCCGATACACTCTCAAACTTCCGTGGCAAAAAACACCACAAAGCCCAGCACGGCACGCCGGGAGGCTCACGCCGCTGCACAGGCAAAAATGGAGCCAATCTCATCATCAAAGTCCCGCTAGGCACGCAGATTTTTAATTATGATAGCGGCGAGCTGCTTGCAGACTTAGACTCTCCTAGCAAAGAAGTGCTACTGCTTAAAGGTGGCAAGGGCGGGCTAGGCAACTCCCGCTTCAAAAACGCAAGCAACCAAGCCCCAACCTACGCGCAAAAAGGCTTGCCCGGCACCTCACTACACCTGCGCCTAGAGCTTAAACTCATCGCTGATGTAGGGCTTGTGGGCTACCCAAATGCCGGCAAATCTAGCCTTATCTCCACACTCTCCAACGCTAAACCAGAAGTAGCAAACTACGCATTTACCACGCTCACGCCACATTTGGGCGTGGTGGAAGTTGATGAATTGCACTCCTTTGTGATGGCAGATATACCCGGGATCATCGATGGCGCGAGTCAAGGCAAGGGGCTTGGGCTGGAGTTTTTGAAGCATATTGAGCGCACGAAGTTTTTGCTCTTTGTGCTAGATGGGCTAAATGACCCAAGCACGCAGTATAGCCACTTGGCAAAAGAGCTTGCGAGCTTTAGCGCAGATCTTAGCACGCGTCCATTTGGGATTATTATTAGCAAGCTTGATGTCGCGCAAGATCTCTCTAGTAAGTTTGCTGCTTTGCTAGCGATATTTGCGCAGCCAATCCTGCAGGATTTAGATATATCTAAGCCCATACTCCTAGAATCTAGCGAGCAAAGCACGCAATCACTGCCACATTTGCCGCACTTCATCTTAGGTATCTCTTCTGTGGCACATACCAATACCAAGTCGCTTACATTTTTGCTCCATAAAGCACTGCAAGACATTTGACCTACCCTAGAATCCACTTTTTGTAATCCTACCGCCGCGACTCTCTTAATTTTTTAGGTTTTAATTTTCAAGCTTATTTTCCGTCATTGCGAGCGGTGTGCCAACACGGCGCGGCAATCCATTTTCAAAAAGTGGATTCTAGTATGGATTGCCACGCTCGTTTCACTCGCTCGCAATGACAATAAAACGCGATATGTAAAAAATGGATTCTAGTAAAGGTTATTTTGCTAGCGCAAAATTATGAATCGTCTCGTTACACTCGCTTACGATGATGGAAAAAGGGGAGTAAAGCTTACGATGATGAGTTTGGGCTTACTCCCTAGAATCCACTTTTGTAAAAGTGGATTCTAGGGTTGCTATTTGGGGTGCTTGGGATTCTGGGCTTATGTGCTATGGATCGCCACTTGCTAGCGCAAGAAGTGTAAAGCTTGCGATGCTAAAGAGTATTGATGGAGCATTGCTAGAATCTAGCTTAAGATTCTAGGCTTTCTAGCGCAGAGGAGATCGCAAGAAAATCTCCACGCCATCGTGTAGCAAGAGTAGCTCGACTTGCCCTCTTAGCCCTGCTTGAGAAAATAGCTGGCGGAAATGCCAAAAATCGCTGTCTTTTTTAATGGGTGTTTTGTCAATCCAAATAAACTTATCCCCCACACTAAGCTGCGATAGCGCAAAGGGCAGGGGCTTGCCAATTGAGCGGATCACGAAGTCTTTGTCGATTATCACGCCATAGCGTTCAAAAAATGTATCCCGCAAGATCCCGCCACCATATCGCCTATCTACTTGCACAGCGGCTTCAAGCACTCTGCCATTGCGCACAAACTTGACTTGTGCCTTTGACCTAGGCTCAAGATCAGCGACAAGCCATTCAAAATCTGCAAGCGAGGTGATCGCGTGTCCATTTATGGATAGGATTCTATCTTTTGGCAAAAGGGGCTTGTGTGGGAAAAAGACATCGACTTGCTCGATGATCACGCCCTTTGGGTGCTGGTCGCGCACACTTTGGATATTTGCACTAACTCGCACGCCAATATCTCCATACTGCCCTCCCTTGGGGCTTAAGAATCTATCGATGAGAATTTTTGGGATAAAGTATTGCCCATAGGCACTAATGCCATAGCTTTGATAGCAAATGGTGCTAATCACAGAATCCTTGGGCAAAGTGGTGCTAAATTTGCCTAGATCAAATATGCCTTTTTCAAAGTTTGTGATACTGCCGGCGATAGCTTGTGTGGCATTGACTCCAGCAAGTGGGAGTGTATGGGCAAATGTATCAAGTGGCTTTAGGCGGTAGCTTTTAGCTAGCTTGCCAGAGAAGAGATATAGCCCTGTGAAAGGGTCGTGCTTGATAATGCGTGAAGAGCGTAGCGGACTTGGCGAAAAGGCGATGAGATGGGGCTTATTTTGATACAAGACAGAATAGATTCTAGTAGAATCCACCACGCTAGTTGCTTGCTTATAGTAGGCTCTGCAAGCGGAGTAGTCAAGCCCATAAGCCCCGCTATATATAAATCCAAGAAGCAAGGAGATTATGGGGATAGTGCGCAAAGATAGAGATGTTTTCATAAGCTCAACTTTTATATTTTGGGGATTTGGGTAATTATAGCAGAGAAAGTGCGTAAAGCTTGCAGTGTGGTGATTTATGTCGATTTTGTCCCAATTGTCCATAAGAAGCAAGGGCTATCTATAATTATTTTGCTATAATTGATCGCATTGATCAATTACCATAGTGATATTTGGTGCTTATGTTTGTAGGAGAGAGTGTATGCTGACAGGGAAGCTGATTGTTATTGATGAAGCAGCGCAAAAGGGCAAGATAGAGCAGGATTTAAATCAACGGGTATATGACTTTGACTTCTCGGTGTGGGATGCGGATTCTGGGGAGATGGCTGTGGGCGAGGAGGTGGAGTTTGAGGTAGAAATGCGTATAGTAACACGCGCGAAAATCAAGCCAAAGCCCATAGATCCTGATGAAATCCCTATGACAAAGCTACCAAATGTGTGTATTGAAGAATTTTTTGCCAGGGAAAATGAAATTCTACTTGAATATAAAGACTTTGTAGAAGGGCATTTGAGTTTAGATTTTTTGCGTATGAGACGCTTTTTGCTCACGGCTTATAATGATTTGTGTGAGATGGATAATCTTGTCGAAAACGAAGATTTACGCAAGGCAAAAAATGAGATAAACTACCTATGGAAAGAGTTTGAAAACTATGTCAAAAAGGCGCAATACACCCCAGCCTATGCCTTTGAAAAAATCTTTCTCTCCAAGCAAGCAGAATACATCAAAGTAGAAAAAGACATAGAAGCCACACAGCTAGCCCTAAACAATGCCAAAGCACAATGCCAAGTGCTAGGCAACAATCTTGATGCAAGCGAAAAGCGTTTGCAGCGTATGGCAAATAGCTCTGGGCGTGGCGGGCAAGAATATTTACGCTTTGAAAAAGAAGTCAAAATGATGCGTAGGACCTATGTCGATCTTATCCAGTTTATCGCCACGCGCCAAGAGTGGCTTGCACACGAGAGAGAGAGACTCAAAAAATTTAGAGAAGTGCATTTTCAAGAGTTTGTTGATGTTTATGCGCCGATGTTACGCGATATTAAAAACCGCTTTGTAGGGCTGCTAAATTCTAAGGCTTATGATTTGGATTCTGAGCTATGGGATCGCGCGAAAAAGTCTCAAATCGTGCGCAAGTTTTTCCGTGATGCGCGTATAGAAGGAGGCTTCTCATCAAAAACTTTTCTTCGCTATTTTCTCCGCGGACTTGATAAAAATAAAGCCTCTCCAAAGACAAAGGAGCTTTTTAGCCTACTAAAATATCTAGAAGAAGTAAGTCATAAAAATGTGCTTGTGCTGCGCAGCTCCGCGGTCAATGCACTGAAATATAAAGAAGTTATTGAAAAGATAGATTCTACTCTCACAGTTAGCGTGGATAAAAACCCCATAAGTGCGCTAAAGCTCCTTGCTACTACACAGCAAGATATTGTCGTGCTTGATGAGCAAATCGGTGAGATGAGCGCGCTGGACTTTATCCAAAACACCAAGCAGCTCCCGCAAAAAGAGCCGGCAAAGCCTGTTGTCTTTTGTCTTGTTGTGGCAAAAATGCCTGATTATGAAACAGCAGAAGAGGCTAGGCGACTTGGTGTGCAGTATTTTATCCCAGAGCAGAATATGGACGCGCTTTTTGACTCTGTGCGGATGGCATTGTAGAATCCACTTTTATACCATTAAGGAGCATAATGCAATATCAGCAGAGTATGAAAGAATTTGAGCAATTTTTGCAAGCAAGCGCACCGCAAATCCCTAGCTTCCACCCATATTTTGCCACGGCTTTTTGGGAGATGCTTTTGTATGGGGGCAAGCGTTTCCGTCCAAATCTTTTGCTAGCTGTTGTCTCTGGGCTACGCCCCATAATGACAAAAAACGCCTTTTTGCCTGCGCTGGCGTTAGAGTGCTTGCATACTTACTCACTTATCCACGATGATCTGCCCTGTATGGATAATGCCTCTTTGCGCAGGGGTAAGCCCACGCTACATACTACTTATGATGAAGTGAGCGCGACCCTTGTGGGCGATGGGCTAAATACTTATGCATTCTATCTACTAAGCTGCGCAAAGCTAGATCCTAGCGTGCAAATCCAGCTTGTAAAAGAGCTTGCTTATGCTGGTGGGATAGGCGGTATGGTGATTGGGCAGGCACTTGATTGCCATTTTGAAAATCAAGCCCTGCCGCTAGAGCAGCTCCAAGAAATCCATAGCAACAAAACCGCCAAACTCATCGCTGCAAGCCTAAAGATGGGTGCCATCATCGCAAATGCCGCGGACCCACTCACGCAGGATTTATGGGACTTTGGCTTGCGACTTGGGCTGTTTTTCCAAATACGAGATGATGTCATTGATGCGGTGCAAGAAGCAGCTCAAGCAGGTAAGCCCACGCGCAATGATGGGCAGAAAAACAGCTATGTAAATCTGCTAGGACTAGCACAGGCTAAAGAGCTTTTGCAAGCAGAATCTAGCGCATTAGCTACAAGCATAGAAGCGTTCCCCAAGCCCATAGCTAAGAATCTCTCAATGCTTTTGGGGGATTATTTTAAGGAGATTGTATGAAAGAGATTTTAATCACCAATGATGATGGCTTTGATGCGGCTGGGATTCTAGCTCTAAAGGAAGCCCTTAGCCCGCTTGGGCGGGTGTGTGTAGTCGCTCCTGCTAGGGAGAAATCTGCGTGCGGACACGGACTTAGTATCACAAAGCCTCTCTCCCTTATCTCTGTGGGTAAAGATTCTTACAAGCTTGATGATGGCACGCCGGCAGATTGTATCTATCTTGCATATAACACACTCTATAAAGAGCAAAATCGCAAACCGGACTTAATTGTCTCTGGGATCAATATCGGCTGCAATATGGGCGAAGATATTACCTACTCTGGCACGGCTGCAGGGGCTATGGAGGGCGCGATTCTGGGGGTGCCTAGTATGGCGATTTCACAGCTACTTAAAAAAGAGAGTGATAGGAAGTGTGATTTTAGTCTTGCAAAAAAAGTGGCATTTGACCTAGCGCAAAAGATTTTGACACATAATCCCCTACCCAAGCGCAAATTTCTTAATGTCAATATCCCCATCGCCACAGAATCTAAAGGCTACAAGATCACAGAGCTAGGCGTGCGGCTCTATGGCAACGATGTCGCCAAAGCACGCAATCCACGCAATGAAGAGTATTATTGGCTAGGCACGCACGAGCTTGAGTGGGAGGAGCGCAGTGAGCGAGCAAGCGATTTTAGCGCGGTGATGAGTGGCTATGTCTCTATCACGCCAATTACTGTAGATATGACAAGCTATGATGATTTGGATATGCTAACTAAATGGATAGATAGATTCTAGTGTGAGCCTAGAATCCACCGCTTTGGCTATGCTTGCTTATGTCGCCGCTATTTTTATGCTACCTAATTTACCTAGACATATTGTAAAAAGGTTAAAAATTTTATACTTTGTAGCAATGTATGTAAAGGTTTTTGCTATACTAAACCATTCCGCAATCATTTCACCACAAAGGACACACGATGAAAATCACTTACACACTCACAGATGAGTCTCCAGCCCTAGCGACCTACTCGTTTTTGCCCATTGCAAAGGCGTTTTTAAACCACGCAGATATTCAAGTAGAGACTTCAGACATTTCTCTAAGTGCTAGAATCTTGGCTCAATTCCCCGAGAATCTCGCCCCAAATCAACGCGTAGAAGATGCTTTGAGCAAACTCGGTGAGCTTGTCAAAACCCCTAGTGCAAATCTCATTAAAACCCCAAATATCTCCGCTTCAATCCCTCAGCTTAAAAACGCTATTAAAGAGTTACAAACAAAGGGCTATAATGTGCCAAATTTCCCTGATGAACCAAGCAATGAGCAAGAAAAAGCAGTGAAAGAAAAATACCAAAAAGTGCTAGGATCAGCGGTCAATCCTGTTTTGCGACAAGGTAATTCTGATCGCCGCAGCACCAATGCTGTCAAATCCTACGCACAGAAAAACCCTTACCGAGTAACGCCTTTTGACAAAAACTCAAAAAGCTGTGTGAGCTATATGAAAGAGGGCGATTTCTTTGATAATGAAAAGGCAGTGTTGATAGAATCTCCCACAACAGCAAAGATTATATTCAAAGATTCTAGCGGGCAAAAGGTGCTAAAAGATGGGCTAAAGCTAGAAGCAAATGAGATTTTGGACGCCACCTTTATGGACGCACAAAAATTGAGTGAATTTTACGCAGCCCAAATAGAAGCTTGTAAAAAACAAGATATTCTATTTTCCTTGCATTTAAAAGCTACGATGATGAAGGTAAGCGATCCTATCCTTTTTGGCTATGCGGTGAAGGCGTATTTTAAAGAGCTTTTTGATGAGTTTAAAGACGAGCTAGAATCTTTAGGCGTGAATGCCAATAATGGCGTGAGTGAATTGCTCACAAAGATAGAATCTAGCCCCAAAAAAGCGGCGATTCTAGCTAAATACAATGAGATTTTGCAAAAAAGTGCCAAAATCTCTATGGTAAATTCCGACAAAGGCATTACAAATCTGCATATCCCAAGTGATGTTATCGTTGATGCCTCAATGCCTGCTATGCTGAAAAATGGCGCGAGATTATGGGATAAAGATGGCAAGGAATGCGATGCAAATGCTGTAATCCCTGATAAGACTTATGCGACTATTTATGAAGCTGTGATTGAAGATTTACGCACAAATGGAGAGCTTAACCCCGCAACTTTAGGCAGTGTCAGCAATGTGGGCTTAATGGCGAAAAAAGCACAAGAGTATGGCTCACACGATAAAACCTTTGTCGCCCCAAGTGATGGAGAGTTTCTCATTGTGGATTCTAGCGATAAGGTGCTGCTTACTCATAGCGTGAAAAAGGGCGATATTTATCGTGCTAATCAAGCCAAATTTGATGCGGTGCAAAACTGGATTGATTTAGGGATTGAAAGGGCGGATTTGACAGGCGATAAGGCGATTTTTTGGCTTGATGAAAAGAGGGCTAGTAATAAAATTATGATTGATTTAGTTAAGAAGCGACTACAAGAAAAGGGCAAAGACATAGCCATTTTAGCCCCAAAAGAAGCGTGTTTAGAATCCCTGCGACTTATCCGTGCGGGGAAAAATGCTATCTCTATCACAGGCAATGTTTTGCGTGATTATTTGACTGATTTATTTCCGATTTTAGAGCTTGGCACAAGTGCGAAAATGCTCTCTGTCGTGCCTATGCTAAATGGTGGGGCGATGTTTGAGACAGGGGCTGGTGGCAGTGCGCCAAAGCAGGTAGAGCAACTCGTAGAAGAAAATCATTTGCGTTGGGATAGCTTGGGCGAGTTTCTAGCCCTGCAAGCAAGCCTAGAGTTTTACGCACAAAAGCAAAATAGCCCTAAGGCAAAGGTGCTAGCAGACGCACTAGACACGGCTACTTCACAATGGCTTGATAATAATAAAGCCCCTTCACGCAAAGTAGGCGAAGATGACAACCGCACAAGCCATTTTTACTTGGCGATGTATTTTGCTAGAGCGTTGAGTAAGCAAAAAGTGGATTCTACTATCTCGGCGTTTTTTACGCCCATCGCCGATGAGCTGGAATCTAAGCAAGATTCTATTAGAGCGGAGTTTAACTCCACACAGGGCGTGAAAGTAGATCTAGGTGGATATTATAAATTTGATGATAGTAAAGCAGAAGCCATTATGCGACCAAGCAAGAGCTTTAATGCAGTGATTGAAAGGATTGCTAAAACATAATCTATGGGGTTTTGGTCCCCATAAGTCCAGCTTCTTCTAGCTATTTTGGGCTATCCCTGTCTTTGTGGATTCTAGATATTTGGCAAAATACTAGCTATGTTACAATGGATTTGGTGTGGTTTGAAAAAATGCTGACAATGCTTAATGACACAGCAGAGCGTTATTTATCAACAGATTTATTTAATACGCTTTAGGCTATGTGGGATTGTAGAATCTATTACTAGAAGTGGATTAAGGTAGCTTATAGAGCTTGTAGAGAGGCAGGATAAGCTTTACTCATCGGGCGATAAACGATAGAAAAATGGAATAGTGTATTGTGTGTTTTCTTGTATGCTCTGGCATTGCGTTTTTATGCAGGCTTTAGCTTTGTGAAGCACATTTGTGATATGTGGAGCAAACTCACTTTTGGGCTTATCAAATGTGAGAGAGTGAATCTCGCAAGTGTCAGCTTGGAGCATAAAGCTCACCTCTAGATTTTCTTCCTTGCCAAGTTGCAGGAGTTCTTTAAGATAGGTATTGTGCTTATTGATACACGCTTGCAGGGCTTTGTCAAAAGGAGCTAGGCTTGAGAGTTGGTGGTGGTTTTGTGTGAATCTTTTGCTAAGTCTTTAAAGTCTATCAGCAAATACACCAACAAAAAAAGCCAAAGCAGTGTGGCAATAACGCCATAAATCAGTGCAAATTTTTTCATTATAAAGCCTTTTTGTTTGGGTGTAGTGGATTCTAGCACAAATCTTTCATAATAGAGTCTAGACACTTAGGGAGTTTAACGCATTAAAGCTAGAATCTAGCATCACATTTTCTAAACTTCTTTGTGAAAAGAGAAACCTCCCATCACACACAAAGCTAAGCTCTTCCCAATCTATGTCATTTAGCTTATCGCATAAGTTTTGTAGCATTATAGAATCCACTTTAAACTTTGGAAAAATTGCTAGAATCGAGCCATCATAAGCTTTGCAAGGGTGTAGGAAAAAGGGCTTTTTATTACGCGTTTTGGTATTGACATAAATGCGAGGCATTTCGCTTTTATGATAATCTCTCCCCCATTCCCACCAATTTGCTTCATTAAACTTTCTAATTTTTCGCTGTAATAATTGCGTTTTAAAGCTCTGTAAATATGCACAATCCCTGCCATACTCACCATATATCATTTTCTTTGTTTTGCCACTTTTGCAAGTTTGTGATCCGACAAATTCTACATTACCCCATTTTTCGTTTCCAAAGATAGAATCTGCCCCACTCACCGCCCCAACTTTTACAAAAAATAATGAATTAAAAGGAGTCGTGTAAGCCTTTTTTGTAAATAAAATCTGCCCATTTATGCAGGAAAATTCTTTTAAACATTGTGTTTTACGCGTGAAATCCCCTTTAACAAAACGCCATATTACGCAGTTTGGCTGGGCTTTTGCAAAAATCTTTCTATCCCCTAGCTCTACAAAATGCGTAATACTTCCTGTGCGAAATAAAAACTCATTAAGCTTTACACTCGCAGTGCTTTTTAAAAAATCTCTGGGTGTGATAAAAACGAGCTCCCCACCATCATTTAAATGCAAAATACATTTATAAATAAAAAACAAATATAAATTACTTCTTTCATCAAACATAGACATAAATGGCGTTAAAAGCTCCTTTGTGTGAGCCCTAATATCTTGGAATCTCACATAAGGGGGATTGCCAATAATGGTATCAAACTTTTCACTCACAGGATAGTTAAAAAAATCAAGTTGCAACGCCCCTTCACAAGCAATGCTAGAATCTAGCTCAATCCCCACTTTATTACTAGGCAGATTCTTATAAAACGCCCCATTTCCACAGCTTGGTTCTAAAAATCGCCCATTATTTTGCACTAAGGCTAACATATCGCTTACAATATGTGGTGGGGTAAAGACTTGCCCTAAGCTTTCAATATCAAGATTCATAAAAGTATGTCCTAAAATGCAAATATGCATCAGCTCTAAGTTTTAAAGACTGCTCAAATGCGCCTAATAAAAATTCTTTCACTTCTACAAAATCTCTTTGTATGATTTGGCGATTATTATCCCATTTTGCTTGAAAGGGCAGATTATTGCCATTTGGTAAGATAGATTCTAAGCATTTAAGCGATGTGGCAAACACATCGCTAGGATTGTCTTTATTGATGATTAAAAAATAATAATCCCTATCATTTGGTGCTAAGTTTTCTTTTAGGGTTTTAAAGTATGTTTCCCAGCTTACCCCATTGCCAAAAGGTGGAATTTTACCTGTTAAAGCATAGTAGATTCCAAGTTTGCAGTTGAGATTATCAGTCGTTTTTGTCGTGCTAACTTTGATATTCACAGGATAAAACACATCATTTTCATAAAAACTAAAATCCACCCATAACACTAAAATCCCTTTGCATATTAGGACGATTTATCGCAAAACTAGAATCTAAAAGATTAAAAATCTCATCTTCATTAAAAGCAGAGTTAATTTGCCCATCGCGACTTTGTTGGCTTAAATGTAGATTTTGCTGTTGTAAAAATTCCACAATTTCTACTAATAAATTTGGCAATACATTTTGCTTTGCAGTCATTCCCTACTCCCACTCAATAGTTCCCGGGGGTTTTGAGGTAATGTCATATACGACGCGGTTAATCCCTGCTACTTCGTTGATTATGCGATTTGAAACAGATTCTAAAAATGCGTGGGGTAAGTGTGAGAAACTCGCTGTCATTCCGTCCATTGCCTCCACTGCCCGGATACAAATAGTATTATCATAAGTGCGGTTATCGCCCATTACGCCCACACTTCGCACATTTAAAAGCACACAAAATGCCTGCCATACAGAATCATACAAGCCCCATTTATGTAGCTCTTCTATGAAAATAGAATCTGCCTCCTTTAATAGCTCCAAATCCGCCGCATTCACCTCGCCCATAATGCGTATAGCAAGTCCGGGTCCGGGGAAAGGGTGCCTCATAAGCATAGATTCTGGCATTCCAAGCTCCCTGCCTAATGCCCTTACCTCATCTTTGAAAAGCTCTCTTAAAGGCTCGATTAACTCAAACTTCATCCATTCGGGCAGTCCGCCGACATTATGATGGCTTTTTATCGTTTTACTTGGTCCTTTTACGCTCACAGATTCTATGACATCAGGATAAAGTGTGCCTTGTGCTAAAAACTTTATCTCGCCTTTTGTGTTATGCTTTTTAGCCTCAGCTTCAAAGACTTCTATGAACGATTCACCGATGATTTTTCGCTTTTGCTCAGGCTCTGTTACCCCCTTTAATCGCCCTAAAAATAGCTCTTTTGCGTCTGCTACAATCAAAGGCACTTTTAGATTCTCTCTAAACATTTCTTCTACTGCTTCTCTCTCGCCTTTGCGTAAAAGCCCGGTATCCACAAAAACAGGGATGAGATTCTCTCCTATGGCACGATATAAAAGCGTTGCCACCACGCTAGAATCTACTCCCCCACTCACAGCACATAAAACCTTGCCGCCATTGCTGACCTTTTCTCTCAATCTCTCAATCTCACTTTCCGCAAAATTCCGCATATTCCAGCTTGTATCTGCTCCGCAAATTTTCACAGCAAAATTTTTTAGAATCTCCCCGCCGCACTCACTATGCACCACTTCTGGGTGAAACTGAAGCGCATAAATTTGCCGCTTAAAATCCGCAATAGCACAATAATGCGTATTTCCACTTTTGGCTAACTCCACAAAGCCACTAGGTAAAGACTCCACTTTATCCGCGTGGCTCATCCACACGATAGAATCTTGCTTGATATTTTCAAACAATGGCGTGTGCAAATCGCTAATTTCTAGCACCGCTTTGCCAAACTCCTGCACCTTAGCTCTCACCACGCTTCCGCCAAAAAAATGCGCGATATACTGCATACCATAGCAGATCCCAAGCACAGGCACACCCAAGTCAAACACGCCAGAATCCGGCTTATACGCCCCCTCTTCATACACACTAGCAGGTCCTCCGCTAAGGATAATGCCCTTGGGATTTTTGCTCTTTATAGAATCTAGCTTTTCAAAGTAGGGGACTATCTCCGTATAAACGCCATATTCACGCAATCTTCTAGCGATGAGTTGTGTGTATTGTGAGCCAAAATCTAAAACCAAAATTTCAACACTATGTGTGTGCGGAGAATGTAGCATATAGACACCTTTATGAGTAGGAATTTGCGTGTGGATTCTAGCAGAATGAAATTTAGAAAGAAGTTAGTAAAACCCTAGATTTAACTCCAGCGAGGCAACACCTCGCTAGTCTTTAAAACCAAGGCATTACATCAGTTTCTGTGCGTTTGCGGATAGTTTTCATTTGATAGAATCCTATAATCCACAACACAACAGCCGCAACAATAACCAACCAACCGATAAAAATAACTGCTGTTATGCTTCCAAGAATATTCGCATAGAAAGCCCAAAGCAAGAATTTCTGCTCGGTAACAAAAGCTAATTCTCTAAAAAACAAAAGATTATATACAAGTGCCGCAATACTACCAACAATAAGCAATATCACCGCTACAACAAGCCCAAATCCACCAGCCGAGCTATACCCAGCCATACCCCCAAGTAACGCAGTTCCACCAAAAATCATAGCCAAAATAAGTGCCACCACCGCAATCGCGATAGAGAGAATAAAGTTTTTAAACAAAGTTGGACTTTCGCTTGTGCGTTTTGTCCCAAGCACAGCCAACACAAAAACCACAAACCCAGCAATTAGCAACACACCTCCAAGCACCCAGCCTAAAAATGGAATCAAAGAAATAAAGCTCCCACCAAAATAAAGTCCAATGCCAAGTAAAAACTTAAAGCGAATGCTTTGTGTGTCATTTGCCATAAGCTGCCCTTGAATATTTGCCATATTGATACTTCTGCCCGTGATGAAAATATTTTTTGCCATATTCTCACTCACTTCAAAATCCACCTCACAGCCCGTGAGATGCTCCATACTTCTACCCTCTAGATTTGACACATCACTTGCTTCAAAAGTGTAGCGATTGCCATCTTCACCGCTGATTAAGCCTACTGCTAGAATCTTGCCCTTCATAGTTATCCTTTAGATGTGGAATAAATGCCGAAGTATAAAATGAGCTTTGTTATAACGCGCTTAATGTCGCCACCTTACGCGATAAAGCCATATAAAGCATTCAAAAAAGCTTTAAGAAGTCCTTTAAGAAGTCCTAAGTAGTGCCGATTTTCCCAAAGTCATTTTGAAGTCTTTTTGAGTCTCTAGTATTGGCTTGTAGTTTGCTAGCTAGAATGGAAGGCTTGCTTCTTGGCATATTTTTTGCTTCGAAGTCTTGGCAAGCATTGTGTTTTGGATCATCTTAGAGATGATCATTTTGGACACAATAGATCACCACAGCGAGTGTATTTATGGATCTATCTACATTACTAGGGATTATTTTAGCGATCACTTCTATCTCGATTGGGGATATTTTAGAAGGTGGGAATCCGCTGCATGTTATCCACCTTAGCTCTTGTATTATCATTATTCCCACTACTTTGTTTGCTGCTATGGTTTCTACGCATTCTGCGGCGATTAAGGCAGCTTATAAGGAGCTTGGGCTGGCATTTATGGGACCTAAGCTTGATCTCTCTAAGACAATAAAAGATGTTGTCGAGTTTTCTTCCCTTGCTAGGCGCGATGGGATTTTGGCACTAGAGGGGCGTGCGGCACAGATAGAGGATGATTTCTTCCGCGATGGGCTTAGTATGGTGATCGATGGGCGCGATGCAAAATCTGTGAAAGAAGATTTAGAGATCAAAATAGAGCAGTTAGAGCATTATTATCACGGCGCGGCGCATTATTGGATCACAGCTGGGGAGACTTCGCCGACTATGGGGCTTGTCGGGGCGGTTATGGGGCTTATGCTAGCCCTCCAGCTGCTTGAAGATCCCACTGCTATGGCGGCAGGGATTGCTGGGGCATTTACCGCGACTGTTACGGGGATTATGTGTGCGTATGTTATCTTTGGACCATTGGGCAATAAGATCAAAAACAACTCTTTCTACCTTGTGCAGGAGAAAGTTGTCATTATGGAGGGGATTTTGGCGATCGCTAATGGCGAAAACCCTCGCAATCTTGAGAGTAAGCTGCTTGGATTCTTGCGCCCAGATCAGCCTAAGATCTCTCAATTTGAGTAGGGGATACTAATGTCTAAGAAAAAACAGCAAGAGTGTCCAGCTGGTGAGAAGTGGGCGGTCCCTTATGCGGACTTTCTCTCACTTTTGCTCGCACTTTTTATCGCGCTTTGGGCTATTTCTAGCACAGAAAGCTCCAAAGCAAAAGCGTTGAGTCAGGCACTTGTTACAGCTTTTTCCAATCCTCCTAGATCATCGATATTTCAGCCTATCTTTCAGCGACCACCAGATCCGGGCGAGGTGCGTGAAAACACCGAAGGCAAGCAGCCTCAAACGGCAGATGGCACTGCTTCAGCTGTCGCGGTGAAAGATAGTATCGCGCAAATCCAAATGCTAATCCAAGAAGGAGGCGTGCTAGAGCAAATCGAGCAGGGGATCATACTGCGCTTGCCAGCAGATTTGCTCTTTGAAGAAGGAAGAGCGGATTTGAATAATGAAGAGATGATCACCTATGTGCGGCGGATTGCTGAAATTATCAATAAGCTTCCGCCTGAGGTGAAAATCGATGTGAGAGGCTACACAGATGATAAGCCTTTAGCAAGTAGCGCAAAATACAAAGATCTCTATGAGCTTGCTTCAGCTAGGGCGTATGCGGTGATGAGTCAATTACTCGATAATGGTGTAAATCCGGAGAAAATGTCTTACTCATCGTATGGGAAATACAGCCCTGTGGCACCAAATACGACTTTAGAAAATCGCGCGAAAAACAATCGCGTAGAGATTTTTCTCTCTAGCTCGCCAAGTAGTGTAAAAACGATCAAATCTGTCCTAGATAGCGCAGCGAGTGAGCAAGAGAGTGATTCTGCGAAGTAGAATCCACTTTTGTGCATAGTTGGTTATATGCATTTAAAATAAAAATAGTGGCTTGAGTCGCGTGCTTTGATCATCGTGATAGATAAGATGGCAAAGAGGCATTTGCTATAAAAAGTGGATTCTAGCTAGAATGCAAGGAGAGCTGATGAGAGTGATATTTATGGGGACACCGGAGTTTGCACGCGTGGTGTTTGAGCAGCTCTGTGAAAAATATGAGATTGTGGCGGTTTGCACGCAGCCAGATAAGCCAGTAGGACGCAAGCAGATTTTGACTCCACCGCCAGTGAAGCTTGCTGCGCTTGCGCGTGGCATACCTGTGCTACAGCCGCAAAAACTGGATTCTAGTGTGAGTGAGAAGCTCGCGCGATTAGGGGCGGAGACAATTATCGTCGTGGCGTATGGGAAGATCCTGCCAGAATCTATACTCCACATCGCGCCTTGTATCAATCTCCACGCCTCTATTCTCCCAGCATATCGCGGGGCAAGTCCTATTCAGCAGATGATTTTGAGTGATGATAGAGAGTATGGCATAAGCATTATGCGTATGGATTCTGGGCTAGATAGCGGAGAGATTTTAGCCATAGAAACAATGCCTAGAGATGATAGGGCAACTTACACGATTGTAAGCCAGAATCTAGCTAGGCTTGGAGGGGATACGCTGTGTGAAGTGCTGGCAAAGCTTGGCGAGATCACGCCTGTGCCGCAAGATCACAGCAAAGCGACTTATTGCAAAAAGATTAGCAAGCAAGATGGCTTGGTGGATTTTAGCTCTGCGCGCTTGGTGTATAAAAAGTGGCTTGCCTTTAATGAGTGGCCCGGAGTATATCTCACAAGCGGACTAAAGCTATTTGATATAGATTTATTGAGATATAGTGAGGCTATCTCGCAAGATCTCAATAAAGAGCTTGCTACTAGAGGGGGGCTAGCAGGTGCCGGAGAGATTTGCCATATCGAGCCTTGCGTGATCGCGTGTGGCGATGGGGAGTGTTTGGTGATTGGAGAGCTGCAAGCTCCTAGTAAAAATCGCGTTAATGCTAGTGTCTTTCTCCGCTCTAGGGGGCTACAAGTGGGCGATAAGCTATGCTAGGGCGATAAGCTATGCTCTCAGGTGTCAAAGTAATACAAATGACAAAAGTGGATTCTACTCAAGATGAGCTGCGCCGGCGGCTAGAATCCACTTTTTTACACAAGCCGCTGTGTGTCGTGGCGCAGTCGCAGAGCAAGGGTCGAGGGTCGCGGGGCAATGTATGGGAAAATGAGCAGGCTTTGATGTTTTCATTTGCCTATAATGCCCCACTCATTTTGCCAGATGATGTGCCAGCGCAGAGCGTGGCGATATTTCTAGGCTGCATTATAAGGGATATATTGCGAGAGTCTGGCTCTAGTGCGTGGCTAAAATATCCTAATGATTTATATGTCTTGGACAAAAAGGCTGGAGGTATTCTCATTGAGCGTGTGAAAGGGGTTTTGCTTTGTGGTGTTGGGATCAATGTGGCTAGCGAGAGGTTCGGTAAGATCGATATTGCGCTTGATGAAGAAAAGTTTTTTGCTAGATTATTTGAAGTTTTGCAAAATCCTCCAAGCTGGAAGCAAATTTTCAGCAACTATAAGCTAGAATTTTGGCGGAATTATCCTTTTTCCTTCCATATAGGAGATGAGCTTGTTTCCTTGCGCGATGCATTTTTGCTAGAAGATGGCGGCGTGAATATTGGAGGGAGGGTGGTTTATAATTTACGAGAGTGTGGGGTATAGGCTATGCATGAAGTAATTACCGTGGCAAATCAAAAGGGTGGTGTTGGCAAAACAACTACGGCTGTAAATCTTGCTGCATCACTAGCTCTTGCGGAGAAAAAGGTGTTGTTGATTGATTTTGATGCGCAGTCAAACGCGACAACAAGCTTGGGCTTGCGCCGCTCGGATATAGAGTTTAATGTCTATCATGTGCTTATGGGAAGTAAGACAATCTCTGAAGTGATAAAAAAGACAGATGTCCCATTTATGGATCTTGTGCCATCTGATATTGGTCTTGTAGGGATTGAAAAAAGCTTTTACACCAATAAAAGTGGGCGCGAGCTAGTTTTGAAGAAAAAGCTTGCCGAAGTGGAAAATAACTATGATTTCATCATTATAGATTCTCCTCCTGCTCTGGGACCGCTTACGATCAATGCACTTGCTGCGGCTAATTCTGTGATTATCCCTATTCAATGTGAGTATTATGCGCTACAGGGGTTGGCTCAGCTTATCAATACGATTCGATTGCTTAAAGATAATGGCATAAATCCAACGCTTGAAATCCGTGGCTTACTTCCTACGATGTTTTCTGCACAAAATAATCTCTCTAAGCAAGTATTTACGGACTTATCAAGGCATTTTGATTCTAAATTGTTTAAGAAAGCAGACAAAGGTGAAGATTCTTATATCATCATTCCTCGTAATGTTAAACTTGCAGAATCCCCAAGCTTTGGGAAGCCAATCTTGCTTTATGATATCAAATCAAGCGGTAGCATAGCATATCAAGATCTCGCTCAAGCGATTTTGCAAGGAGCATAGATTGGCAAAGAAAAATGCCCTTGGCAGCGGACTTGGAGAGCTTCTAGGTGAAGTGCAAGATGCGTATGAAAAAAACCTAGGTGAATATACAGAATCCATCATTGAGCTTAGTGTTGATGTCGTTAAGCCAAATCCTTTCCAGCCGCGAAAAAATTTCGATGAAAGTGCGCTTAATGATTTGGCAGAATCCATTGCCGAGCACGGACTTTTGCAGCCTATACTTGTATATGATGATGGGGGCGATTATTTTCTCATTGCTGGAGAGCGTAGATTAAGGGCTAGTAAAATCGCTGGGAAGAGCACGATAAAGGCTGTTGTGGCAAATGAATACATCGATCGAAGTAGATTGCGTGAGCTAGCGATTATTGAAAATATCCAAAGAGAGAATCTAAACCCGCTTGATCTTGCTCATTCTTATCAAGAGCTTATTGATGAATACAAGATCACCCACGAAGAGCTTGCTACAAAACTAAAGAAATCCCGCGCACAAATTACCAATACAATGCGTATCTTGGATTTGTGTGAGTATGTTCAAGATCTCATTGTTCAAAACAAAATTACACAAGGGCACGCTAAGGTGATGGTAGGCTTGCAGGAGCGTGAGCAAAAAGTGCTAGCGGATTCTATTGTGGGGCAGAAACTTTCTGTTCGAGAGACAGAGCAGCTGGTGAAAGATCTCAAGCAAGAAGATTCTAGTAAGAAACAGAATGTTGCCATTAAAAAGCTAGATTCTAGTGTGGATAATGAAGTATTGGGTGAGCTTTGTGCTGCTTTTGCCGCTCTTGGCGTGCAGGCTAGGATTTCTCAAGGTAAGATTATTATTCAGCCACAAAAAGAAGCAGTGGTGCAGTTAATTGAAAAATTAAAATCTTGATTTAAGGTTTGGGCTGTTAGAATTAAAACAGCTGATCGTTGGAAAGGACATAAATGAGTATTACAATCCCTGATCCTTGGTTGATGTTATTGGTTTTTGTTGTGTTTATTATCACAATGCTTTTGCTTAATTCTTGGCTTTTTAAACCTTTGATTGGCTTTATGGATGAGCGCGAAAATTCCTTACGCAAGGATATGGAATCTGCAATGAGCGATGATAATGAGGTTCAGGAAATTCAAGAAAAGATTCGTGCTATTTTTGCTGATGCCAAAGCGCAGGCAAGTAGTATCATAGAGAGTGCAACTATAGAAGCCAAGGCTGAATATGATGAAAAAATGGAAAAACAGGCTAATGAAGTCCAAGGGAGAATAGATAGTTTTCGGGTTGATCTTGAGAATCAAAAAAACCAAGCAAAACAGGAGTTGTTGGCGGATTTAGGCGTTTTCGAAACGGCTTTGAAGTCTAAAGTTCAGCAAATATAGGGAGATAAAGTATGAAGTATTGTGTGCGATATGGCGTGGTATTTGGTTGTTTGCTTGGGGTCTCGTATGCATCTGGTGCGGTGGATATATCTCATACGGATTTTAGTGAAAGGATCATAAATTTTATTATCTTTCTTGCTATTTTGTGGTATTTGGGTGCTCATAGACTTAAGGCTTTGCTTCAAAGTCGTCAACAAGAAATTAGTAGTCGTTTCGAGCAGGCTCAAGATAGGATCAATGAAGCAAAAAGAGGTAGAGAGCAGGCACAGAAGCAATTGGAAGAAGCACAGAAGAAGGCTGCTGATATTATCGCTACGGCAAGGAAAGAGGCTGTTGTGATTGCGCAAAAGTATGAAGAGCAGTGTAGTGTAGACATAGAGAATCTTATTAAATCGAGCGAGTCTTTGATGTTTTTTGAGCAGAGAAAGGCTCGTGTGGAACTCGTAGAGTCAGTATTGAAGGAGTTATTCAATAGTAATGCGGCTGATATTGACACGCAGGAATATGTGAGAATTTTAAATAAGAAGGTGGCGTAGATGGAAGAGATTATTGCTAAGAAGTATGCCCACGCACTTATACAGTGTTTCAAGAGAGATGAGCTAGAGGATCTATCTAATCTGTTTTTGCAGGCTTCACAGGCTTTTTGTGTGGAGAAATTTAGGGATATGATTCATTCGCCCTATATGACAAAGATGGAAAAAAAGAGATTATTGATTGCTTTATTTAGTGATGATGAGCAGGTAGGTGCGTTTTTGGATCTGCTTATAGAGAACAAGCGCATAGATATTATTCCGTTTGTGAGTAGTATTTTAGAGAGATATTTGCGTGCGCTTGACAATAGCTATAAAGCTATTTTGTATGCACCTAAAAATTTGGATTCTAGCACAATTTCTAATATTACCGATAGCTTATCTGCCAAGCTTGGAGTTAAGCTGCATATTGAGCAGTCTTCTACCAAGGTTGATGGTATTAGGTTGGCTGTGCAAGACTTGGGGATAGAGGTGTCTTTCCTTAAAGAAAGATTTTTTGATGATCTTAGGTCTCATATCTTAAGATCCATATAATTTAATTCAATAGCAAGGAGTGTAAGTGGTACAGAAATTAAAAGCAGAGGAAATTAGCTCAATTATTAAGGATAAGATCAATAGTTTTGATGTGAGTGTTGATATATCCGAAACAGGCAAGGTTGTTGGCTATGCTGATGGTGTAGCTAAGGTGTATGGATTGAAAAATGTTATGTCGTATGAGATGGTTGAATTTGAAACTGGCGATCTTGGACTAGCATCTAATCTAGAAGAGGGAAATGTTGGGGTTGTTATTCTTGGAGGTGGAAATAATATCCGCGAGGGGATGTCTGTAAAACGTCTCAAGCGTCTTATGAAAGTGCCTGTGGGAGATAGTGTTGTTGGTCGCGTGATTAATACGGTCGGTGATCCTATTGATGGCAAAGGTGCTATTGAGTCGAGTGAATTTCGTTTTGTTGAGCAAAAAGCACCTGGGATTATGGATAGAAAGTCTGTTCATGAACCATTGCAGACTGGTATCAAAGCGATTGATGCTCTTGTGCCAATCGGTAGGGGGCAAAGAGAGCTTATTATAGGCGATAGACAGACAGGTAAGACAACTGTTGCTATTGATACTATCATAAATCAAAAGGGACAGGATGTTATTTGTATTTATGTGGCTATAGGGCAAAAGGAATCAACTGTTGCGCAGGTGGTGCGCAAACTTGAGGAGCACGGTGCTATGGAATATACCGTTATTGTTAATGCACCTGCTTCTTCTTCTGCAGCTATGCAATACCTTGCTCCCTATACAGGCGTAACTATTGGTGAGTATTTTAGAGATAATGCACGGCACGCTCTTATTATTTATGATGATTTGAGCAAGCACGCTGTTGCATATCGTGAGATGAGTTTGATTTTGCGCAGACCTCCTGGTCGTGAAGCATTTCCTGGTGATGTGTTTTATATTCATTCTCGCTTGTTGGAAAGAGCGGCTAAGTTGTCTGATGAAAAAGGGGCTGGCTCACTGACAGCTTTACCAATTATTGAGACCCAAGCTGGCGACATTTCGGCATATATTCCTACAAATGTCATTTCTATTACTGATGGGCAAATATTTTTAGAGACAAATCTGTTTAATTCTGGGGTGCGCCCTGCTATCAATGTAGGACTTTCTGTTTCTCGTGTTGGTGGTGCTGCGCAAATTAAAGCCACAAAACAAGTTGCTGGAACATTGCGTCTTGATTTAGCTCAGTATCGTGAGCTTCAAGCCTTTTCACAGTTTGCTTCGGATCTTGATGAGACAAGCAGAAAGCAATTAGAGCGCGGGCAAAGAATGGTTGAAGTTCTTAAGCAACCGCCATATTCTCCTTTGGCTATTGAGAAGCAGGTCGTTGTAGTTTTCGCCGGTGCCAAAGGATTCTTAGACGATATTCCAGTGGGTCGAGTTGTGGAGTTTGAGAATGATCTTTACCCCTTTATAGAAGCTAAATATCCTAAGATTTTTGAAGAGATTCGTAGTAAAAAGGCTTTAGACAAAGAGTTGGAAGCTGTTTTAACGAAGGCTATTGAAGAATATAAGCTTAGTTTCAGCTAAATAATTTGGAGTAGGAAATGGGAAATAATCTAAAAGAGATAAAGACAAAAATTGATAGCGTGAAGAATACCCAAAAAACTACGCGCGCAATGAAGTTGGTCTCTACATCGAAGTTGAAAAAAGCTGAAGAAATGGCGAAACGCTCTCGTGTTTATGCAAATAAACTTAATGAGATTTTTGAAGATATTGTCTCAAAGATTCAGGTGCGAGGTCTTGAAAATATCAATAGTAGTTTTTTTGTTGATGCTAAACATAGAGAGATTAAGAAAGTTGATATTGTGTTTGTAACTGCCGACAAGGGGTTGTGCGGTGGTTTTAATGTAACAACAATCAAAGAGGTTCTTAGGCTTATAGCAGATCTTAAGAGTAGGGGCATCAAGGTTAGATTGCGTGGTATTGGGAAAAAAGGCATAGCCTATTTTACTTTTAATGAGATAGAAATTCTTGATAAGATTATTGGGCTTAGTTCGAGTCCAGACTATGAAAAGTCGAGTGATTTTATCCGTAAAGTAGCGCAAGATTATCTAGATGGATTGACTGATGAGGTGATTTTGGTTCATAATGGTTTTAGAAATAAGATTTCCCAAGAGCTTAAGATTAAAAGTATATTACCTCTAGGGTTTGATCTTAATGAATCAAGTAGTGCTGCACAGCAACATACTACTTATAATAGTGTGAATATTGAACCAGATGAAGAAGAAGATGTGGTATTGGATCAGTTAGCACAGAGATATATTGAGTATAACATGTATTATGCATTGATAGACTCTCTAGCTGCTGAACATAGTGCTAGAATGCAGGCAATGGATGCGGCAACGAAAAATGCTGGCGAACTTGTAAGGGATTTAACTATCTCGTATAATAAAGCACGGCAAGAATCTATTACAACAGAGCTTGTAGAGATTAATGCTGGTGTTGAAGCGATGAAATAAACCAAAAAGGAGTATGAGTATGGAAGGTAAAATTGTTCAAGTAATGGGTCCGGTGGTTGATGTGGATTTTGATTCATATCTTCCTTCTATCAATGAAGCACTTGATGTGGTATATGATTTTGATGGTGAGAAAAAAGGTTTAGTTTTAGAGGTTGCTGCGCATCTAGGGGACAATAGGGTTAGAACTATTGCTATGGATATGACTGAAGGCTTAACGAGAGGGCAGTCTGCTATGGCTAGAGGAAAAATGATAGAAGTGCCTGTTGGTGAGCAAGTTCTTGGCAGGATTTTTAATGTTGTTGGTGATGTCGTAGATGGCGGCGATCCCGTTGAGACAGATTTGAAATGGCCAATTCATAGAGAAGCTCCAAAGTTTGAAAATCAAAGTACCAAAACAGAAATGTTTGAGACAGGGATAAAGGTTGTTGATTTATTGGCTCCGTATTCTAAGGGTGGTAAAGTTGGATTGTTTGGTGGTGCTGGCGTGGGCAAAACAGTTGTTATTATGGAACTAATCCATAATGTTGCATATAAACATAGTGGCTATTCTGTATTTGCTGGAGTTGGGGAGCGGACACGCGAGGGAAATGACTTGTATCACGAGATGAAAGAAGGTGGTGTCTTGGATAAAGTTGCTTTGTGTTATGGGCAGATGAATGAGCCACCAGGGGCAAGAAATAGAATTGCTTTTACAGGACTTACTATGGCGGAATATTTCCGCGATGAGAAAGGGCTCGATGTTCTTATGTTCATTGACAATATCTTCCGTTATGCGCAATCCGGTGCGGAAATGTCTGCACTTTTAGGGAGAATTCCTTCTGCTGTGGGTTATCAACCTACGCTTGCTAGTGAGATGGGAAAACTACAGGAGCGTATAACATCTACAAAGAAAGGTTCTATTACATCTGTTCAGGCAGTTTATGTGCCAGCCGATGACTTAACAGACCCAGCTCCGGCATCTGTTTTTTCACATCTTGATGCGACAACCGTTTTGAATAGAAAAATTGCAGAGAAGGGTATCTACCCAGCTGTCGATCCATTGGATTCTACATCGAGAATCCTTGATCCACAAATTGTTGGAGAGGAACACTATAAGATTGCAACAGGAATTCAACAAATTCTCCAGAAATACAAAGATCTGCAGGATATCATTGCAATTTTGGGTATGGATGAGCTTTCAGAAGAGGATAAGAAAGTTGTTGAACGAGCAAGAAAAATTGAGAAGTTTTTGTCTCAACCATTTTTTGTTGCAGAAGTTTTTACAGGCAGTCCCGGAAAATATGTTACGCTTGAAGAGACTTTAGATGGCTTTAAAGGAATCTTGGAAGGCAAATATGACCACATACCAGAGAATGCTTTTTATATGGTTGGAAGTATTCAAGAAGTTATAGAAAAAGCAGAGAAAATGAAAAAATCTTAGAGAGAAAAGTGATGAAAAAGCTTGCTGTTAGTATTGTTACTCCCTATGGGGAGATTTTTTCTGGTGAGGTGGATAGCGTAACTATGCCTGGAGTGGATGGGGAGTTTGGTGTTTTGCATGGGCATTCCAATCTTCTTTCTTTATTGAAAGCAGGTGTTATTGAGATTTCTCAAGGACAATCTAGAGATTTAGTTGCCATTGATTGGGGGTATGCTGAAGTAACATCCTCGAAAGTAGATATTATTGCAAATGGCGCAGTTGCAATTGGGGGGCAGAGTGAGAGTGGGGTGTCAGAAGCTATCGCAAGTGCTAGGGAGTTGCTTGAGAGTGCATCAAACGATAAGGTTGCCATATATTCTGTTGTTTCTAGAATTGAGCACGCCGCAAAAAGCCGATTCTAATGGGTTCTGTTTTTCAGTTTCTTGAAGAGTCAAGCCTAATTACTTTACTTGCATTGTGTTGGCTTTCTGCGTATTGTTTTGCAACACTTTGGATCTTCTTTTATAAGTATATTAGTCTCGCAAAGATGGTAAAAGATGAGCAGGATTCTTTAGAGGCTATTTTACAAGGAGAACAGAGATTTCCAAGAGATGCAATTTTTATCAGTGCGGATCATCGCGATGTTTCTCCCAATATTTTTTCTCTGTGGAAGAATAAAGCCATTAAGCATTCTACTACAGGGCTTGCTTTTTTAAGTATCATTGCTTCTACCTCTCCTTTTATAGGGCTTTTTGGGACTGTTGTTGAGATTTTAGATGCTTTTGGTAGGCTTGGTAATAGTGGGCAGGTTTCCTTTGATGTTATTGCGCCTGTAATTTCTAAGGCATTAGTTGCTACGGCAGCTGGTATATTAACGGCAATTCCAGCATATACTTTTTTTATGATTCTTAAGCGCAAGGTGTATGATTTAGGTGTTTATATTCAAATGCAGATTGATTATCTGTCATCTGCAAAATAAGTGACTTGCTATATGGATGATCAGTTTTTGTGGGAGGATAAGCCAGAGTTAAACATTACCCCACTTGTGGATATTATGCTTGTTTTACTAGCAATTCTTATGGTTACAACACCCACCATAGTGTATCAAGAAGATATTACTCTACCAAAGGGTAGTAAGTCGGCAAAAAAAACTCAAAACAATATGCTCGAAATTCGTATTGACAAGAGAAAAAAAATTTATATTAAAAACAATACTTATGAATATAAAATGTTTCCAGATAGTTTCAATCTACTAGCAAAACAGTATAGTAAAAAAGACACATCAATTTTTATTCGAGCTGATAAGGATTTGAGTTATGAGAGTGTGATTTATATTTTAAAAAGTGTCAAAGAAGCAGGATTTAATAAAATTTCTTTGGTGACAAATGGGTGAATGTAAGAAAGCATTGCTTGTTTGGAGTGGTATAGGTGCATTGTTTTTTTACTGTGTTATTTTTGTTTTATTATTGAAATTTTCTTCTATTTTTACGACGAAATACACATCTCATATTACTACAACAATGGAGCAGGCTGTAAGCATTGATATTGTTCCAATGGAGATGACTCAAGAAAATAAAAAGGATTCTGGCACGCATCTTGAAGGGACTGGTATTAGAGATATTTTTTCAACAATTCCAGATATGATGGCACCCGCCAAAGAAAGTGGGGATAATCGTAGCCAAAAAGCAAAAAACACAAAAGATAAAGTAGATTCTAGCCGATTGCAGGCTTTGCAAAAACAGCTTGAAAAGCTTAATTCCACTTTTAATGCAATGGACAATAAAGCACTTGATGTGCAATCACAAAGTATTTCTCCAGAATTTGCAGATGGAGAGTATAATGAATGGTTTGGTAAAATTTATGATATAATCTACCGAAAATGGCAGTCAAGATATTATCAGGATGCTGAAGTTAGCGCACTAATTCGTGTAACTAATATAGGTAATTTTAGCTATCGCATTGTAAAGCTCTCGCAATATGATGACTATAATCAAAGTGTGATTGATCTTTTGGAATCCTTAAAACAAGAAAAGCTTCCGCCTTATCCAAAGGGTAGGGTTGTTGAGATAAAGGTAAATTTTCGGCTCAAATAAAGGAGTGTTATGAGAAGTTTTTTTGGGATTATGGTGCTGATTAGTGGCTTATTTAGTGCTGATGCTACGATTGATATAGTTAAGTCTGGACAGAAAACTCCAAAGGTTGAGATTGGTTATGTTGCTAGTGGCGAGTCTTTGTTGGCAAAAAAAATTTATAAAATTTTATTGGGTGATTTGAGTGTCTCTGGGCATTTTGATCCTGTGGATGGCTCAATATATGCACAAGACACTATAGATTTTGGTGCATATCGGGCAAAAAAAATTGACCTTGTAGGCATAGTTCGAGTTATCAAAGAAAATAAGATTCTTAAGGTGTCATTGCTTTTTTATGATAATAACTCATCGTCTCTAAAGATCAATAAAACTTACCAACTAACAGATTCTGCTCTTTATCCTTTTGTTGCCCATAAGATGGCAATTGATATTAACTCTTATATTAAAGCACCCACAATTGCTTGGATGAATCGCTATGTTGTTTATGCACAATATACAGGTAGCGGACAAGCTAATATTGTCCTGGGCGACTATACACTCACATATAATCGCACAATTGTTACAGGAGGCTTAAATATCTTTCCAAAATGGGTAGATTCTACACAAAAAGAAATTTATTTTACCAAGTATTTATTGCGTCCAACAATCATAAAATACAACATTCAAACCGGTAGTTCGGAGCAGATTATTGCTAGCGATGGTATGGCTGCGGTATCGGATGTTAGTAGAGATGGGCAGAAAATTCTAGTTACCTTAGCACCTAAACATCAATCAGATATTTACCTTTATAATGTTGCAAACAAAGAGCTTACGCAACTTACTAAGTATTCCGGCATTGATGTATCGGGCTATTTTATTGATAATGAAAGATCTATGGTATTTGTGTCTGATCGATCTGGTTATGCCAATATTTATTCCAAGAGACTTGATATTGATGCGCCTGCCGAACAAGTCGTTTATCATGGGCGCAATAATAATTCTATAACTGCCTATGGGGATTATGTAGCCTATTCTAGCAGGGAAAGCGACAATGAGTTTGGTGCTAATACATTCAATATTTATCTTATTTCAACCAAAACAGATTATATTAGGCGACTAACTGCTATAGGAAATAATCAAATGCCAAGATTCTCTAAAGATGGCGGAAGTGTGATGTTCTTAAAGCATACATCTGGGCAAACTGCTTTAGGGGTTATACGGCTTGATTACAACAAAAGCTATCTATTTCCACTCAATAGGGCTAGTATCCAGTCTTTTGATTGGTAAGTAAATGGAGTAAAAACAAAAAGCAATAAAAGTTTGGTATAATCTAAACCCTAAATCTGAAGCAAGGAGTTTGAAATGAAGAAAGCGGTTGTGATTTTTGGAGTGGTTGCAGCACTTTTTATGCTGACTGGGTGTCCAAAAGAGAAGGTTAATGTCGTTGGGGCTGGAGATGGGGAGATGGTTGGTGGATCTTCAGAATCCACAAGCAGCATTTCATCTAAAGAGACTGGGGATTTGCTGGGCAGTGTATATTTTGATTTTGATAAGTTTGTTATTAGACCCGATATGCAATCTGTAGTAGATGAGATTGCAACTCAAGCGCAATCACAAGATTCTATTCAGCTTGTGATTGAAGGTAATACTGATGAGTTTGGAACAGATGAATATAATTATGCTCTTGGCACAAAAAGAGCCATAGCTGTGCGTGATGCTCTCGTGGTTAAAGGTATGAGTAGGGATAGTATTCGTGTTGTGAGTTTTGGTGAGAGCAAGCCTATTTGTATGGATAAGACAAGAGATTGTTACCAGAAAAATCGTCGCTCCGATGTAAAAGTATCAAAATAGTTTATCAAAGCAGAATAAGTGAAGTGTGGTAAATTCTCTTATTGCCTTTTGCTTTCTTTGGTGGCTCTGTGGGCTGAGCCATCGGCTTTTGAGTTGCAGAGTGGCGCAACAAAGAAAGAGTTAAAAACCCTTCAATCTACCAATAAAAATCTTGAAAATTTAGTAATAGATTATAGTGCCAGGATTCAAATGCTTGAACAATCTAGAGATGGTATGCAGAGCGTTTTAGATGGGCAGGCGTTACGCATAAAGTCTTTGCTTGATACCATAGGGAAACAGGAAGCAACAATACAAACTTTGCAGTCAAATCTTGATTATCAGAATGACTTGGTTAGACAACATAACTCAACGATTGAGAATATGCAAAAAACTATAGATCAGCTTACCGCTAAACTTAGTGATTTGACCACATTGACAACCAAGCTAAATCAAGATATTTTGAATGAGCTTGGTGTCTTGACAGGGACCAATAATCAAGCGCAGAAAAAATCAAAATCCCAAACTAGTAATGAAGATGTCAAGTCGGTAAATGCTGGGGGCAGGGGCAGTGATGATTTTACTAAACTTAGCAACAAAGAGATTATCGATCAAGCCAGAAAACTATATAGAGAGAAAAATCTCCTAGAATCTAAAAAACGCTATGAGTGGTTGGTGAAGAATAATTATAAAGTTGCATCATCGCTTTATATGCTTGGCGAGATTGAATATCAGCGCAGTAAGTTTGCAGAAGCGATAAGTTTTTATAAAAAAAGCACTTCGTTAGATGATAAGGCGAGTTATATGCCTATTCTTTTGTGGCATACAGCGTGGGCTTTTAGGTATTCTAAAGATATGGATAACTACAATAAATTTTTGGATTCTCTTATTCGTTTATATCCAGAATCTGAACAGGGTAGGAAAGCCAAAGATTTACGACAAAAAAATAAAAACAAAGGATGACAGGTGGATTCTACAGAACAAAAGCAAGTTGTGGCGATATTTTATGAAGTAAAAGATGCGGATACTCAAGATATTATTGATAGCAATGTAACTTCTCGACCATTGGAGTTTTTGCTTGGTGCTGGGCAGGTGATCAGCGGTCTTGAGCAGGCTGTATTAGGCGCGAAAAAGGGCGATAAGCTTAATTTATCTATAGCTCCAGAAGATGCCTATGGTGTTTATCAAGCAGATTTTGTGCAAGAGGTTCCAAAGGATCAGTTTGATGGTATTGTTTTAGAAAAGGGTATGACACTTTTTGGACAAGCAGAAGATGGGCAAACAGTGCAGGTTGTTGTTAAGGATTTTAATGATAGTAGCGTGATGATTGATTATAACCACCCACTAGCCGGCAAGACTTTGTTGTTTGATGTTGAGATTGTTGATATGCGAGATGCTACTGCCGATGAGATCTTGCAGGGTTATGTGGGTGGTGGTTGCTGTGGTGGTGGATCTTGTGATACATCACATCACGATCATGGAGATAGTGGTTGCTGTGGTGGCGGTGGATCTTGTGGCTGCCACTAGGGGCTAGTGCGTGAGAGAGTTTTTTGCCTGTGTGATTTTTGCTGGGTTTTTTAGTGCTGCCTATGGATATGGTGAGCATATTAAGACTCTAGAGGCTTCTTTCACGCAGCATACCAAAAGTCAAGATAGCGTGCTTGTGTATAGCGGTAAATTGTATATTAAGGCTCCAACCAAGGCAAAATGGGTGTATGAAGCACCGACTAAGAAAGAGCTCTATGTAGATGGTGATAAAGCGACTATTTATGAGCCATTTTTAGATCAAGCCAGTGTTGGTAAAACAAAAATTGATTTTCTCGAGATTTTGCGCAAGGCAAAAAAACAGCACGATGATACATATAGCACAGATTTTGATGGCACGCGATATGTGCTCACTTTAGCCAATAATCTTCCTAGCAAACTCACCTTTACCGATGAATTTGATAATGCTGTAGAAATTACACTGCATAATGTATATATAAACCGCACAATTAGCGATGATGTATTTGTATTTGTGCCTCCGGCTGGGACTGATATTATCCGGCAATATTAATATACTCGTAGCACGAATTTACGATAGAGAAAATAAGATCCTGTCAGCCAGACCAATGGCAAGCCAAATATACCATAGAATGGGGCATTTTGACTGAATATGTGCATTGCTATAAAATATCCAGCCACGCTAATTAGTAAATATACATAGCTAAGATTTTTGTGGAATCTAGGGTTTGCTATGCCAAATAATGGTATGAGAAAAATACTTGCTATGGGAAATAGTGATGTGATTATAGCTTGGGCAAGACGCCTAGCTTGCGAGCTGCTTCCTTCAAAGGCACTCTTCCAGTATGCCCACAAATCATATGAGCTGAGATTTATTTCATCGATTTTGGTATGCACAAGCATTTGCCCAAAATCTGCTCGTTCTACTTTGTTTGGTTCGGCAAAGTATGCGCTTCCGTTGCGTAGTAGTAGGGTAAATACACCTTCATTATTAGACATTTCACCTTCTTTGGCAGTGATAAATACTTCTTGGGATTCTAGGTTACTAGAGAAGAGCACCAACCCTTCATAGTGTCTATCGTGTGCAGTATCCGCATACACAAGCCAATCACCCAGTTTTTGCCCAAACTCACCAGCTTTAATATTGATATTTACTTCAGCGCGTTTTTGAGCCATAAAATTGCCATAAGCACTTTTAGAGAGTGGGATCAGCGCGAGAGAGAAAAATAGCAATACAATGCTAGCAAAAATACTAAGCCCAATAAATGGAGCTAGAATCTTGCGCGGTGAAATTCCTAGAGAAAAAAATACAAGTAACTCATAATCAAACGACAATCTTGATAGCCCCAAAACACAGGCGCAGAAAAAAGTGATAGGAATGATAAAAAATACACCATTTGGTATGGAATATAAAAAAATCTGTCCTAGATCCCACACATTAAGCTTGATAAATTGTGTAATGGTAGCAAGACCTATGAGCAGCACCACAGAAGCTATAAAGAATAGCACAATAAAAAATGGTAAAAATATCTGCGCAACTGAATGAAAAAGATAGCGTTGTCTCATAGCCATAGTCCCCACAATACCCCCACTCCAAGTCCTCCAATTATATAGGGGATTAGAGGGATTACAATGTTTGTGTGTTTGGTAAAGATTCTGCTAAAAATACTAACAATACTAGCCAACACACAGCCCCAAAATATGCTAATCACAGTGGTTTCAAAACCAAAAAGCGCACTAAAACTTGCACAAAAGATAATATCCCCTTCCCCAAGAAGCTGTTTTTGCAAGAACATTATCCCTAGAATATATACTAAGCTGATAAGTCCAGCACCCAATAGCAAATCATAAATAGTAGATATATCTATGAAAAAGTTGTCTTGCAAGATGTGTGCGAGTATGATGCTTTTGCTAGCACTTATAAGCAAAAGAGCTAGATTTTGCCAATTTGGCACGGCATAGTAGTAAATATCCCATACGCAAAGAGATAGGCTTAATATCACAATCCCAAGTAGCCAAGGTAGCAAAGTAGAGTCTCCGCTGCTACCAATTATGGCACATATAAATGCGCCAATCCCGCTCCATAGATAGCGCGAAGTGTGCTTGTATTGAGTGGTGTGAGTTTGGTGTGTGGTGTCATTTTGCTCAAGGTGTGGTTTGTGGGGATTGGGGCTAAGTAGCCAAACTCCAGCTGCTCCCACACAAGCCCCCAAGCAGCATCGCATAGCAGAGAAATTTTGTGTAAAAGATGCTTGCCATACATCATCAAGGGTTATAGTAAAAATCTCCATACCTACCTCTAATGCATTGTGCCATCAACAACAGGCACAAACAAACATTCTTCTAAAATCTCTTCGTTGCTTAGAATCCCATTGCGCTTGGTAAAGCGTTTTATGTATTGTTTAGCTTGTTTGGGGGCAGGGCTAGTCCCAGAGAGCGTTAAGATAGTCTGTGTGGTGTTTGGGGCTTGCATAGGGGCTACGAGAATCCCTCCTTCTTCTAGTTGATCGATAATGGCTTGTGGAATCTTGCTTTCTATACAGGCAGAAAATAGGATTCTATCATAAGGCGCATATTCTGCCCAGCCTTGCTGTCCATCACTAAATTTTGTGTGGATATTACTTACACCCATTGCCCGAATGCGTTTTCTTGCTTCTGTGAGCAATGACTCTATGCGCTCAATGCTAAAAACACGGCGAAAGATTTGCGCAAGCACCATAGCTTGATAGCCACTTCCACAGCCAATCTCTAGGACACTATCGCCCGGAGTGAGATACTGCGTCATTTTGGCGACTGTAAGGGGAGATGATACCCATTGTGCCGCTCCCATAGGTAGTGGATCTAGGCTATAGGCTAAATGTTTAGAGAAATCTGGGACAAACATCTCTCTATCGACAGATTCTAGGGCATTGCGCACTTGATCTTGCAGGGGAAATTGCCTGACAATTTCATTGCACATAAAATGTCCTTTTATCTTATGCATTCCTTTAATCCTACATTGATATACTTGCGCATTTTTTCTACTTCGGCAATGTCGATTTGAGCTTGTATAATCTCTTGACTATCATCTTGTATAGTCTTGCCATAAGGACTGATGACAGCACTTGATTTTGCCATATGTAAGCTAGCACTATTGCTAGTGATCACAAAACATTGATTTGCTATAGCAAGCGCACGCGAGAGTGTTTCAAAGTGATCTTTTCGTGCTTGTCCCCATTGCGCTGGGATAAATAAGACATCAACCCCCTGAAGCTTCTGCCATAGATCGACAAATCGCAATTCAAAGCAAATAAGCGCGCCACAATTCATACCATCAAGTCGAAATGGAATAATTTCATTTGCTGAGCCTGATGCAAAATGCAAATGCTCTTCACCAAGCATAAATAGCTTATGTTTAGATTGCTTGTGGATCAATTCGCCCTTGGAAAACACTTTAAGATTGTTGTAAAACTTGTGGTTTTTCTTCTCAATCATTGTGGTGATGATTGTGTGATTGGTGCTTGCATTGAGTAGCTGCTCTGTGGCGTGCTTGCTAAATTCACTTGCCTCATCCATATTTTGATAGCAGAATCCACTTAGCACTAATTCCGGTGTTAGGATAATAGAGCCGCTTTTACTCTTTTGGATTTGTGTAATGACACGCGCGAGATTGTCCTGAAAATTCTGCTTTGTCTTTATTTGTAGCGATATAATGTCTTTAAAAATCATCGAAATCTACTCCACCTTTAGTATAGTTTGTAACCTTGCCTTCAAAGAAATTGGTTCTTTGGTTGTTAAAGCTACTAAAGCTCCTAAACCAATCTAAAGTATTTTTAGTGTTGTAGAGCTTTGGCATACCGACTTTGCTCAGTCGCTCATCCGCTAAGTATTCTAAAAATCCCCGGATACTCTGTGATGATAGCCCGAGTGATTGTCCTTGCGTGATGTATTCCCCCCATTTGGCTTCTACCTCTACCCCAGCCCTAAACATTTCTACAACTTCATCTTGCAGATCTTTTGTAAATAGATCAGGACGCTCTTGCTTGAGTGTGTTGATTAGATTCTGGAATATGAGCAGATGTGTAACTTCATCTCGTTGGATAAAGCGTATCATTTGGGCAGTGTTGAGCATTCTTTCTGTGCGTGCGATAGCATAGAAGTAGCAAAATCCACTATAAAAATAAATACCCTCTAAAATTTGATTGGCAAATAATGCTTTGATGAAGTTTGTTTCTGTAGGGCTTTCTGCTAAGCTTATGTAAATATCAGCAATATAGTCGTTTTTGTTTCGTAGTTGCATATCTTTGCGCCACATATCATAGATTTCATTTGTGTTGTCGCTAATAGATTCTACCATAACTGCATAGGACTGGCTATGGAGCGATTCTTCAAATGCCTGTCGTATGAGCAGTAGATTGATCTCGGGGCTTGTGATAAATGGATTGATATTGTCGTTTATGTTGTTTGTTTGCAAGGAATCCATAAAGATAAGCTGGGCTAAAGCCCTATCATAGCCCTGCCTTTCAGCTGCACTAAGCTCTGCGTAATCCTTTTTATCACCATTCATATTCACTTCTTCAGGGAACCAAGTATTAGCGATCATTGTTTTCCAAAGCTTGTAAGCCCATTGATATTTGATCCTTGTTAAATCAAACATCGCTGTGGGATTTCCTCCAAAGATTTTGCGCTCATCTATGGACTCATTGGAGTTTGGGTCATATATTTTTTTATGTGTTAGTAGAGAAATAGGCTTTTTCATCACGCAACTATCCTTCATCAAAATATCAAGGGCGTTATTATAATCTAAAAAGCTTATAGTCTAAGAAAATCATACTTTACTCAAATATTTTTCTAAATCCCCATTCTTGCGCTATATGCGTGATTTGTGTGCGTGTGAGAGTGATTGAGAGTCTCTCTTGTGCATCTCCTAAATGATCTAAAATCGTGCCATCAGGCATAGTGATAAGACTATCACCATAAAACTCCCATTGCTCATCGCAAACTTCGCAGGTGCCTATGCGATTTACGCGCAAGATAGCACAGCCATTGAGTAGCGAGCGCACTTTGCACAATTCTCTCCACCTGCTAGCAGAATCAAAAGTATTTGCACAAGGCATAATCACAATATCCACACCTTGCGCCTTAAGCTTGCACCAAATTTCATCAAAATGTATTTCAAAGCCAAAAAGCATAGCAATTTTGCAACCACCTAGCGTAAAAATACTTGGCGTTTTGATAGTTTTAGGCTGTGGATTGCCAAAATATGCGGCTTCGTTCCAATATTCATAAGCGATAAGTCGCTGCTGGGTGTAGTAAATATGCTTTGTGGATTCTGGGTTGATATAAACTAGTTGCTTACATAGAGTGTTTTTGACTTTAGTAATGATGGGAGCGACAAAGTGGATATGATGCTTTTGTGCCAGAGCTTCAAGTGAGATTATCTGTGCTGTGGAGTGTGCGAGAATCTCATCTTGACTTTGCTTGCATAATGCAGTGAAAAATGGATTAAGGGTGTATTCTGGGAGGACTACTAGCGCATCTTTTGGCAATTTATGGCAAAAGAGTGCTAAACGAGAATCATTTATGCTAAGAGTATCTTGCTGATAAAGCTCTATACGCATTAGTGTGTCTCTGCTGGATTTATACTAGAATCTAGTGATTTTATCTCTTCATACTCTAGCTTGGCTTTTTCTAAAAGATCTTGAGCATTTTTCAGCTCCTGCATTCCTTGCTTATAAAGTGTCAAGCTATCCTTTAGGCTTAGGTCTTGCGTATTGAGTTGCTGTAAAATATCTTTGATTTGCTTGATTTTGTCTTCGAAATTTTCCAAGTAGTTCTCCTTATATCATTCAAAAAATTTGAAAATAAATACCGCTAGAATCACTATTGGCGCGATATAGCGAATGATAAAATACCACACTGAAAATGCAATGGGACTAAGAAAGTCGCGCGTAAATTCTCTTAGCGTATCTTTTTTGATGATATAGCCAAGGAAAATAATCGAAGCAAGCGCACTAAGAGGCATAATGATTTTGGCTGTTAGATAATCAAGCCAGAAAAATGCCGGGTTATCCAGCTGTATAAGGGTATTGAGCCAGAAGAATATGCTGTGCTTATCTGTTGTGATAAGCAGTGGGGTTTGTAGATGCTGTATGTGGTATGAGCTAAAAGAGTGGATAGCAAAAAGCCCTAGCACAAATACCACCACACTTACCCAAAAGCTCGCTTTAGCTCGCGATACACCGCATCTTTGCGTGAGATAAAACACACTTGGCTCTAGGAGCGAGATTGTAGAAGTGATCCCTGCAAAGAGCAATGCCCCTAAAAATGCCAAACATAGAATCTGCCCAACTGCACCAAACTCCGAAAAGATAAGTGGCAATGAGATAAATACCAGATTTATTCCTCTATCCCCATCATTGCCTAGCGAGCCATCATAGCCGAAGTAAAAAGTAAAAATGATAAGCCCTGCCACAAGCGAGATGATAATGCCAGGGACCACTACCCACAACGCTGAAGTAAGGAGATTTTGCTTCTCTTGGGTTAAGGCAGCATAGGTGATAATTGTCCCAACACCAAGTGAGAGTGAGAAAAACATCTGTGCTAGGGCTTCCATAAAGACATTAGAATTGATGTCCTCATACTTAAAGTCAAACAAAAAATGCACCGCTTGCATAAACGATGGCTGAAAAGCCGCATAAATAAGCAGTCCAATAAAGATGATAAACAGCAGTGGCATAAGCACGAGATTAAGCTTCTCAATCCCCTTTTTAATCCCAAGAGAGACGATGAGTGCGGTGATAAAAAGACAGGCAAAAAGCCCTAAGACTTGACACCAAATCCTTTCACTCATAAGCTCATTAAACGCCCATTTGGATAAAAACATATTGCTAGGGAGATTAAAGCTTATAGCCACGAAGTAGTAGAGGATCCAGCCCAAAATCACAGCATAAAAAGACAAGATAAGCGGACCGCCGATGATCGCTATCCCAGCAAGTCGCCACGGCTTTTTAGGGCTTGGATCAAGTGTCTCAAAGCAGCCCACTACATCTTTTTTGCCACGATTGCCAATCACCATATCTGTGATAAGCAAGCTTACGCCAATCACTAGGGCAAGCACCAAAAATAGCAGCACAAATGCCCCGCCACCCATCTGCCCCGCCATATAGGGGAATCGCCAAATATGCCCAAGCCCGATCGAGCTACCAAGTGTCGCTAGAATAAAGCCGAATTTAGAAAATGTATTCATACTTGCCTACTCACTTATAATCGTGCCAATCCACGCAGCGATAATCACAAGTGGGACAACATAGCGGATAATGAAAAACCACACCACAAACCCCATTTCTCCCAAGAATCCTTGCGCCATTTCCTTGACTCTATCTTTGCCAATCACATAACCCACAAAAATCATACTAATGAGTGCGCCAAGAGGCATAATGAAATTTGAGCTAGCACTATCAAACCACACGAAAAGCTGCTTGCCCGCTAAGCTTAAAGTCTGTGAATAATCACTATTGAGTGAGAAAAGCAACACAAGCCCCACCGCATAAATCGCTCCTACAATCGTCCAAGTAACAACCTTGCGGTTTCTATTGTATCGCTGCACAAAATACATTACACTTGGTTCAAGGAGCGAGATCGTAGAAGTAATCCCAGCAAATGCCAACCCTATGAAAAAGAGTATCGCGACAATCGTCCCGCTTAGCCCCATTTTGCTAAAGGCAATGGGCAGAGCTTTGAATACAAGTCCGGTGCCTTGGGTTACTGCTACTTCATATTCATAGACAAAAGTAAAAATCATCACACCAGCAATAAGCGAGATGATAATCCCACATATCACGACATATAGCGCACTCTCAAGGAGATTTTGCCTAGAATCTGTAGAAGCGGCATAGGTGATGATGATCCCAATGCCAAGCGAAAGCGAGAAGCACATCTGCCCCATAGCAGCGATAATCACTTCAAAGGTAATATCTTCATACTTAAAGTCAAACAAAAAATGCACCGCTTGCATAAACGACGGCTGAAAGGCCGCATAAATAAGCAGTCCAATAAAGATGATAAAAAGTAGCGGCATAAGCACGAGATTGAGCTTTTCAATCCCATCTTTAATGCCAAGCGAGACGATAAGTCCCGTTAGCCCAAGCACCGCGCTAAAGCCTAGGAGTTGATAGAAAGAATGCGAGGTCAAAAGAGCCCCAAAGATTCTATCAGCCTGCTCGGCATTATCTGGCAGATCGATACTTACACCCACGAGATAATACACCACCCAGCCTAGCACCACTGCATAAAAAGATAGGATAATAGGACCGCCAATAAGTGTGAGCCCAGCAAAACGCCAAGGTTTTTTGGGGCTTGGATCTAGCTCGATAAACGCATCAGCAGTGTTTTTTTGCGTTTTATTGCCCATAAGCATTTCACCCACAAGCATTGCCACCCCGATAAAAAGTGTCATCACCAAAAATAGCAGCACAAATGCCCCGCCACCCATCTGCCCCGCCATATAGGGGAATCGCCAAATATGCCCAAGCCCGATCGAGCTACCAAGTGTCGCCATAATAAAGCCAAATTTAGAAAAGCTACCCATTGTCAAACCTTAAATAATAATAAAGCAGACATTATAACTAATCAGGCTTAAAACTTATTGAGCGTGGCAAAGTGGATTCTAAGGGGCTTGGCATAGATTCTAAGCTAGAATCCACTTTTTCATCATTATGTATTGCGAGTGTTATTTCCGTGTGGTAATCCATAGTTTCATTCCTAGAATCCACTTTTGGCGATTTTTCAAAAGTGGATTCTAGTTAAGAGAGTGGATTGCCGCGCAAGCACTACCGCGCTCGCTCTCAATGACAAAAACAGCCGAGAGTAAAAAAGTGGATTCTAGGAATGCAGCCTAGAGCATATCTAGCACAGCTTGCGCGTGTCCTTTTGCTTTGACATTATAGAGTGCGTGCAAAATCTTGCCACTTTTGATGATGAAAGTCGAGCGTATGATCCCCATCACCTCCTTGCCATACATCATTTTCTTGCCATACGCACCATAGGCACTCGCCACAGCTTTGTCCTTATCACTTAGGAGAATATGCTTGAGATCTTGCTTGGTGATAAAGCCTTGGTGGCATTTGGGCGAATCTGGGCTAATGCCTATCACCACCGCATTTTTGGCAAAAAATTGCGGCAGCAGCTGGCTAAAATCTTGCGCCTCTATGGTGCAGCCGGGTGTATTGTCCTTGGGGTAAAAGTAGAGGATAATGGTCTTTTGTGCAAAATCTTTGAGTGAGATTTCTACGCCTTGGGCATCAGGGAGCTTGAAATCTGGTGCGATGTCATTGGCTTGTAGTTGCATAGTTGATCCTTTGATAGTGGTTTAAGACATTGTAATGCACGCTAGCTTAACCTTAGCCTATGATATTGACTTCTTGCGCGCCATTGTAGAGTGCGACATAGCGCGTGAGAAACTGCTCTCTAGCACTGAAGTAGGGGTTTTTCTTCATAGGTGGTGTTGATGGATGGGGCTTTGTGGCTTGGGTAGAATCTTTAGCGTAAGATTCTGTGAAGATATATAGAGTTTGGGCGGCTGCCATTTTTTCCACTTCGCTCATTCCTTCACTTGCGCGCAAAAACACCTGATACTCTTTGTCGCTCATTTTTTCTAAAATCTCTAGCCCAAAGGTCTCTCTTTGTGTAGGGGTGTCTGCTTGCGTGGATTCTAGGGGGGCTTTGGGTGGCAGGGTCTTTGATACCGGGGCTGGCTCTTTGGTAGTCTGTGTGCTACTGCTTTCTTGTGGGGTGGTGTCTGGGTCTTTTGTCGTGTGTAGCAAAGAGGAGAGAGAAGTAGTAGAGAGTCCATAGTCAATACGCACGCGCCAGCTCCAAATCCAAATATCACACAAAGTGAAGCAAAAATCGCTCCAATATCTCAAGGCTGGATTTATAGGGGCGGTAGGATATAAAGCGGCTCACACGGCAGGCAAAATCGCTGCTTTGGCAGTATCTGTGGTGCGAGAAATGGCTGTCTCTCTCTGGGGGTGAGACAGAGGGTGTGTGTGATATGGGCTTGGGCTATGGCGAGATTTGTGGCTTTTGTGTTTGGCTCAAAAGTGGATTCTAGGATATAGGGGATTTGCGAGCAGTTTTGCAAGGTAAAATACTTTTTCCCAAAGGCGGGGATATGGGAGTCCAAACATAAAGAGAAGCTATCTGTGGCATACAAGGGGATAGACTCTACAATCGCCCAGCTCTGCAAGAAAATATGCGTAAGTTTAAGCGCACTAAGATTGCCCGGACCGCTAGCATAGTAAATGCCCCCCACGCGCACGCTTGATTCTTGCAGGTGCTGATACATTAGCGGCAAGGCACGCGAAGGCTTCTCATCGATATGAAAGGATTCTAGCAGCCTATCATCATCATAAAGCGCGTAATGCAAGGGAGAGTTGATACATACGACTAGGAGATTATAGGCGTGCATTTAGCTAATTGCCACTGCCTTTTCAAACTCTAGCACCTTTTGACTCTCGCTTGCAGTAACGATCTCATACGCGCCTTCTTCTTGCAAGAGCTTTTGGGTGAGCAGAGAGTTTAGCTTATGACTTCCGGCAAAGGAGATATAGCTCCCAAGTAGTGGGATCCCCAAAATCGCCATATCTCCAATAGCGTCTAAAATCTTATGCCGCACAAACTCCTCTGGATAGCGCAAGCCCTCTTTATTCATAATGCCTGCTTCATCAAGCACGATACAATTATTGAGATTCCCGCCTTTTGCCAGCCCGATAGAGCGCAGATAATTTACTTCTTGCAAAAAGCCAAATGTCCTAGCCTTGGCTATTTCATCGATATAAGAAAGCTTAGAGAAAGTAAAGGTGTATTGCTGCTCTTTGATAGCTGGGTGCTTGAAATCGATAGAAAAATCAAATATGGTCTTTTGGCTTGGCTCTAGCCGCACAAATTTATCGCCATCGCGCACTTCTATGGGCTTTTTGATCTCTATAAGCTTGCGTGGCACATCAAACTCCACAATGCCCGCTTCATCAAGCAATAAGCAATGCGCGATCGAGCTGCCATCCATTATAGGGACTTCTTCATTATCAATGCTAATTTTTAGATTATCAATCCCATAGGCATAAATCGCCGACATCAAATGCTCTATCGTAGAGACTTTTGCTTCGCCTTTGCCAATCACCGTTGCCATAGTCGTATCGATAATGGATTCTGGCACAAGTGGAATGCTCACGCCCAAATCACTGCGGTAAAACACTATCCCACTATCAGCCTCCAAAGGCTCTAAAACAAGCGTAACAGGCACGCCCTTGTGCAAGCCTATGCCTGTTAGCTCGACTCTTTTTGTAATCGTCCTTTGCTTCATAGTATCTCCTTGACCGCTATTGTATCGCTATTTTTGATAATGATTTTTAAATGGCTATTGGCATTGATTTTAGCCACAATAGCCTCTGGCAAGATAGAATCGCAAAAGACAATATGCCCAGAAGTAAGATTGCGCACGATGAAAAACCCCCCATCTACGCGCAATACCCCAGCACAATCCCCAAAAATCACGACACTTTGCTTGGCATAAATATTTGCCCCGTGCGCAATATCGCCTAAAATAATTGCATTATCATCAAGTGTCATTTCTTCGCCACTGCGGATTTTATGGATTAGTGTGTGGCTTTGCTTTTGTGGAGAAGATTGTGAGATCTTAGCTTCTTCAATCTTTGCTTCTTGCTTGGGTGGCGTAGAATTTAGGGCTTGTATAGATTCTAGGCTAGGCTTGCTAGGTAGAGTGCCTATGGTGTATAAAAGCCCATAAGATTGGCATAGCTCCTGCATACCTGTATCAATAGGGGCGGAAAAATGCAAAATAAAGCTTTGCAAAAGAGTGGCATTTTTCTTGATAAACGCGCTCCATTCTTGGTGATCACCATCTGTGAAGCTTAGAATCTGTGCGCGGTGTTGTCGTGTTTTCATCATTGGGCTTGGTTGATTAGGAGTTTGGCTTGTGCCAAAATATCAGTGATATTATGCTTGATCCAGCGAGAGTCCAGCCACTCTACATTGCGCACGCTAAGTCCTTGCACAAGCATACCAAAGTGCAAGTGATCGCCAAATGCCCAGCCACTCTCGCCTGTAAGCCCAGCCACATCGCCAGCTAGCACTTCTTGCTCATTGCTTACAAGAAAGTCTGATAAATGCGCATATAAACTTGCCACGCCAAATCCGTGGTCAATCATAATTGTATTGCCATACACGCCTAGCTTTTGCCCTAAGATCACGCGCCCATTATTGGTGATAATGATTCTGTCATTTTTCACACTTGCAATATCAAGCCCTAGGTGGAGAGATTGGCTGGTCTTGCCCTGCGCATTGACATAGGTGCGCTTATCGCCAAAGCGACCCACCACGCTATAGCCTTTTAGTGGGATAAATGGACCCCACTCAATTGGGAAGTTTGTGTTTTGCGCATCTTGCAAGCAGGCTTGATAGGCACTCTCAGCAATGATTGCTTCATCTTTCAAGCGCACCTGTTCGTTGATATAGACAAACTTCTCAAAATCATCGTGCAGCTCATCAAGCTCTGGCTCATAGCGGATAGCCTTTATCTCGCTAATTAGCCCATCCATCTTGTCGCGCAAGAATTGCTCTTGCAGTTTTAGCGTGGAGGCTTGATAGCGCGGGGAAGTGTCTTTGATGAAAGGGATAGTGATACTTCTAGCATTTAGGGCTGTATCAGATACTTGGATTCTACCGCTGAAGTTTTGATTGCTTAGGGGCCAAGCAAGAATCACAGCGTAGTAGCCTTGCGCGACAAAGGGAAAAGGCACAAATGTATCTTTGCCGTTAGTGATTGTGATGCTTTTAATATCCACGCTTTCAACCTGGAATACCACAAGTGCGCTGCCACCATAGCTAATGCGCGGTGAGTGCGCCAGAATCGTAATAACAGGCTGCTTGGTATTGATAGTAAAATCTAGGTGCTTAACCAATGTCTCACCGCTAAAAAAGTTAGCATTGCTCCAGTCCGTGATAGCTACCTCATAGTGTAGCTTTGTGTTATCGGGCAAATCGATCTCGGGGCGCGGTAGCCAGATCCTAAGCTTTTCTGGGCGATTTGTAACGACTTCTTCTTGCTCTAGCACGACAACTCCATCGCCTGTGGTGGCTCTAATTTTGTAGGATTTGATTTTGCTTTGGCTCTCTACTTCTAGGGAGATTCTACGCTCTGGATTCCACGCAGAATTGTCATCGATGGGGATTTGCTCTGTGGGGTTTAAATGCAAAAATGTCTGCACAGCAATGGGCGTGCTTTTAAACAAATCAAGCGTATAGAGAAAATAGCCAAAAAGCCCTAGTGCTATGACAACTAAAATCCGCAAAAGCCCCGAGCTACTACTCATCAAAGCACCTCTCTTGGATCAGCGATTTTACCCATAATAGCAGAGTAAGCCACCACGGCGGAGTTTGCCAAAAATACTTGTGAGCTCCTAGAGCCCATACGACCGATGAAGTTGCGATTAGTGGTAGAGATACATCGCTCATCATCGCCCAAAATCCCCATATATCCCCCAAGGCACGCGCCACAAGTGGGATTAGAGATAAGCGCACCAGAATCTAGCAAAATATCAATGTAGCCTAGCTCTTGGGCTTGGCGATAAATCTTCTGCGTGCCGGGTGTAACGATAAGCCGCACATCTGGGTGAATTTGCTTACCTTTAAGAATCTCTGCGGCGATTTTAAGATCGCTCAAGCGACCATTGGTGCAGCTACCGATAAAAGCTTGATCGATAGCTAGATTTTCACCACTTGCGTGGGAAATAGGCTTGCCATTGCTCGGGAGAAAGGGGTAGGCGACAAGTGGCTCTAGGGCTGATACATCGATATGCAGGATTTGTGTGTAGCGGGCATTAGAGTCGCTAAAGTGGATTCTAGGCGCAGAGCGCAAAGAGCCATTTACTGCCTCTCTCTCTGCCAAGTAGGCTTTGGTGATAGAATCTGGAGCGATAATGCCATTTTTCGCGCCGGCTTCTATCGCCATATTGCAGAGTGAAAAGCGATCATCCATACCCAAAGATTCTATCGCGCTGCCGCAAAACTCTAGGCTTTTATACAGCGCGCCATCAACGCCAAGCTGCCGTATCACTTCTAGAATCAAATCCTTGCCATACACGCCTTTAGGGAGTGTGCCATCAAAGACCACTTGTATGGATTCTGGGATTTTGAACCAATTTTTGCCCGTGATCATTGCATAGGCTAAATCTGTGCTACCCATACCCGTGCTAAATGCCCCAAGTGCGCCGTGTGTGCAGGTGTGAGAATCTGCCCCGATGATCACATCACCACTCACTACTAAGCCCTTTTCCGGTAGCAGCGCGTGCTCAATCCCCATATCGCGCTCATCAAAGAAATATTTTAGCTTGTGCTTTTTGGCAAAGTCTCGACTAATGCGCGCTTGATTGGCAGAGGCAATATCTTTTGCCGGGATAAAGTGGTCCATAACAATGCAAAAATTATCCGCTCTAGCAAGCGTGCTTGCCCCACTTTTTTCAAACGCCTTGATAGAAAGCGGCGTGGTGATGTCATTGCCAATGACCATATCAATGGGAGATTCTACAATCTGCCCTGCATAAACTTTCTCGCCACAATGCTCTGAAAAGATTTTTTCTACTATCGTTTGCCCCATACCCATATAAGCACCCCTAAAAATATGAGAATCCACACTTGTGTAATCCGCCAAGATACACGCAAAACAAAGCGTGCATTATACATTACTTTGCCCTTATTTGCGCGTGTTTTTGGAAATTTCGTTATAATGCGTGATTTTAGGAGTAGGTATGCAGCTAGATTCTAGGATTTTTGTCGCTGGGCATAGAGGGCTTGTGGGGAGTGCTATTGTGCGTGAGTTGCAAGCGCAAGGATATACACAGATCATCACGCGCAGCAGAGATGAGCTAGATTTGCGCGATATGGCTGCGGTGGAAAAATTCTTTGCCACTAATCGCCCAGAATATGTCGTGCTTGCTGCAGCCAAAGTCGGTGGTATTTATGCCAATAATACTTATCGAGCAGATTTTTTATACGAGAATCTAGCTATCCAAAATGCGGTGATCTACAATGCCTATAAACACGGCGTAAAAAAGCTCCTATTTCTAGGTAGCTCTTGTATCTACCCCAAGTTTGCCCCACAGCCAATCCTAGAATCCGCTCTTTTAACCAGCGAGCTTGAATACACCAATGAGCCTTATGCCATCGCTAAAATCGCTGGGATCAAGCTATGCGAGAGCTTTAGCCTGCAGTATGGCTGTAATTTTGTGAGTGCTATGCCGACAAATCTCTATGGCGAGCAAGATAATTTTGACCTAGAGACCTCACATGTCTTCCCAGCTCTCTTGCGCAAAATGCATTTAGCCAAGCTATTGCGTGCGGGCGATATGGATTCTGTGGTGGCAGATATTACAAAGCGCAAGCCCAAAAACCCTGCCTTGCAAGCCCTTAGCCCTGAAAAGCTCCTAGAGCATTATGGCATTAGCAAAGATAGCGTGCAAGTATGGGGCAGTGGGCAGGTGAGACGAGAGTTTTTATACGCACAAGATATGGCGCAAGCGTGTGTGTTTATGCTGCAAAACATTGATTTTGCTCATTTGGTGGATTCTAGCCTAGAATCCACTTTTCACACCACACCCCAACAAAGCCCCCAAGTGCGCAATACGCATATCAATATCGGCTATGGCAGTGATGTAAGCATACAGGAGCTAGCAGAGTCTATACGCGAGATTGTGGGCTTTAGTGGTGAGCTTGTGTTTGATACATCAAAGCCTGATGGCACTCCTAGAAAGCTTATGGATTCTAGCAAAATACACGCCCTTGGCTGGAAGCCTAGCGTGAGCTTAGAAGAAGGCATAGCGCGTGTGTATAGGCATTATACGAGCGATTTTAAGGCGTTTTAAGGCGTTTTACACCACAATTGCTCCCACAATCAGCACATAATCTCAACACAAAGGAAGTTTAATGCAAGCGTTTTCAAGTATGCTTATGGAATATTATCAATGGCTAAAGGCAGTGCATATTATGAGTATTATCGCGTGGATGGCAGGGCTATTTTATCTCCCTAGGCTATTTGTCTATCATAGTCAAAATAGAGATTCTAAGGAGTTTGTGCGGATCATCAAGCTGCAAGAATACCGCCTTTTTGCCTACATTATGCGCCCAGCAATGCTTGCTAGCGTGATCACAGGCTCAATGCTTATTATCGCAAATACGGCGATTTTCAAAAGTGGAATGTGGATTCACATCAAGCTCACGCTTGTGGCTTTGCTGCTGATTTTTCACATCGCTTGTGGGATATTTGCTAGCAAAATGCAGCGAGAGACCTGCACGCTTAGTCCGCGCTTTTTCCGTGTGTTTAATGAGATCCCGACATTGCTGATGATAGGTATCGTGCTATGCGCGGTGCTAAAATTTTAGGCTTATTGGATTCTAAGGAGTAAGTATGGCAAAGCTATGGGGAGGGCGGTTTAAGCTAGAATCTAGCGCATTGCTAGATGAGTTTAATGCCTCTATCACATTTGATCAAAAGCTCTGGCGGTATGATATTTTAGGCTCTAAGACCCACGCTAGAATGCTTGGACGCATAGGGGTTTTGGATTCTAGTGAGATAGCACTTATAGAATCTGGGCTAGATAAAATCGCTAGTGAGATAGAGCAAGGGCGGTTTGTCTTTAGCATAGAGCAAGAAGACATACATATGGCGATAGAATCCGCCTTGATAGAGCGCATAGGCGATGTGGGCAAAAAGCTCCATACCGCCAGATCGCGTAATGATCAAGTCGCACTTGATTTTAGAATGTATGTGCTAGATCACTCTGTGCTTATTGCCGATAAGATTCTCTCGCTAATGACTATGCTCCTAGCCCTAGCCCGTAAGCATACGCACACGCTAATGCCGGGTATGACGCATCTCCAGCACGCCCAGCCTATCAACTTAGGATTCCACCTAGTGGCGTGGTGCGAGAGCCTTAGGCGCGATGTGGAGCGGCTAGAGTCCTTGCATACGCGTAATAATCTTATGCCACTTGGCTCTGGTGCGCTTGCTGGCACGCCTTATAATAATGACAGAGAGTGGATAAGCAAGCAGCTAGGCTTTAGCGCACCCACGCGCAATGCGATGGACTCTGTGAGTGATAGGGATTTCGCGCTAGATTTGCTTTATGCCCTTGCTATGCTTGGTATGCACATTTCACGCATAGCAGAAGAGCTTGTGCTATGGAGTAGCGCGGAGTTTGGCTTTATGCGTTTAAGCGATGAATACGCCACAGGTAGCTCCATAATGCCACAGAAAAAAAACCCCGATGTCCCAGAGCTTTTGCGCGGGAAGAGTGGGCGATTGTATGGGAATCTTATGCGCTTGCTTGTGGTGATGAAATCCCTCCCCCTAGCCTATAACAAAGACACGCAAGAAGATAAAGAAGCTGTGTTTGATAGTGTGGATAGCACACTCCTTAGCCTAGAGATTTTACACGCTGTGTGTGAGAGTGCTAGCTTTGACAAAAAGGCTATGCTTAAAGCGTGTCAAAAGGGGCATTTGAGCGCGACAGATTTGGCAGATTTCCTAGTGCGTGAGTGTGGCGTGCCTTTTAGGGAGGCGCATCATATCACCGGGCGCATAGTCGCCTATGCAGAATCAAGCGGCTGTGATGTAAGCGAGCTTAGTGAGAGAGAGCTAGTAAGCGAGCTTACAAAGCTAACCCCCAGCCTAGAATCCACTTTTGCAAAAAGCAGCATTAGCAAACGGCTCACTCTCCTTGCCTCTATGCAGGCGCGCACAAGCCTTGGCGGCACGGCGTCTAAGGCTACAAGCACGCAGATTTCTAGCCTAAATGCGTGGGCGAAAAAAGCGCGTAAAAAGCTCCCGGAGCTAAAGATTGAAGCAAAGGTTGAGAATGAATAGCCAAGCCCACAATACACAGACAAAAGACCAGCACACCAAGCAAGAAGCACAAAAAACCATTATTGCCCAAAAAAACATTATCGCAATGTTTGATGACATTGCTAAAGACTATGATAAAACTAATAGGATTTTAAGCCTAGGCATTGATATTTCTTGGCGTAAAGATGCGGTCAAAAGAGCCTATAAAGCGCGTAATACAAGTGAGATAGAGCGGATTGTCGATGTGGCGTGTGGCAGTGGGGATATGATAAAGCATTGGTATAGCTATGCACTAGAATCTAACATAGCCTTGAGTGAGATTATCGGGATAGATCCATCGCAAGAGATGTTAAAAATCGCAGAGAAGAAGCTGCAAACTATTGGCGGAAGTTTTGCAAAAGTAGATTCTAGCTCTAGAATCCTAGAAGAACATAGCCAAAAGCTAGAGTCTAAAAAAGTGGATTCTAAGATAGCCTTGCACCTAGGGGAAGCAAAAGATCTAAGCACGCTACAATCCCAAAGCGTGGATATACTCTCTATCTCCTATGGCTTGCGCAATGTCTTAGAATACGAGCAGGCATTGCGCGAGTTTGCGCGCGTGCTAAAGCCAGGGGGCATAGTGGTGGTGCTAGATTTTTTCAAAAAGCCTAGCCCAAGTCTGCTTGATCGCATTATTGGGATCTATACCAAGCATATTTTGCCTTGTATTGGCTATCTCATCTCGCGCAATTATGCGGCATATAAATATCTCCCAAATTCTATGGAGGAGTTTATTAGCCCAGATGAGCTAGCCTTAGCTTTTGAAAAAGTAGGCATAAAGCCCCTAGAGATCAAATCCTACTCTGCTGGGATTTCTCATCTCGTGCTGGGGCAAAAACCCTGTGAGAAAGTAGATAAAAGCTAGGATCCATAATGCAAGTCATAGACGCGCTTCTTACACATTTTATCCCTTGGGTGTTTGTGCCAGCACTGCTGATAACCATTGGCTTTTGTGCGATACTTATCATAAATTTCAATAAATGCCCCAACCCAAGCCTGCCTAGGTCATTGCTTTTCTTTGTGCTAATCAGTCTTACAACGATAAGCCTTTGGGTCGTTATGGCGCAGATTTTCCCACTAATAGCTGAGTATAAAGAGATTAGAGATAGTGTTTTGGATAGCTTTGCAATGCGCATTAAAATGCTAGCGCAAGGCGATACATCGCTTGGCTTTTTTGCGCTATGGCTGCTTATATGGGGCGGACCGATGGTGTATGGCGGGCTGCTTTGCGTGGTTTTGCTCTGCGCTTGCTTGCTATTTTTCGCTACGCGTTTATGCCTAAAAAGAAAGCCTAAAGAGCTAGGCTTTGCCGCGCATAAAGATTTAGCATTAGGAAAAGTTTTGTGGCTTAATATGCTGTTTTTCGTGGTGTTTGTGCTGTTTTTTATGCTGTGCTTTTGCGTGTTTGAGCTGATATTTTGGCTCGCTGTGCCGGCTATTTTTGATGAGCCTGATAGCTTTAGCTTTCTTGTAGATAATTCTCGCAAGCAAATGGGCTGGTTTATATATAGCTTAAGCTTAAGTGCTGGCATATTACTTGTGATTTTTGGGAGCTTTGTGGTGAAATCTCTGCTGCTTAGTCGCCATAGCATAGACAGACTTGCCAAAACCCTAAAAGCCATAGAAATCACCCCTAAGAAATACAAAAACCACCACAAATACGCACAGCTGCTTAATGTCGTAAAAGAAATTGCCATCGCTAGTGCTATGCCTATGCCACGCGTGTTTATTATGCGACAAGAGCAAGGGATCAACGCAATGTGTAGTGGCGAGAGATTTGGCAAGAGCGATGAGCGATTCGCGCTATTTTTCACACAAGGTGCGCTTGATAAGCTCTCACGAGAAGAGCTCTCTGGCGTGGTGGGGCACGAGTTTTCCCACGCATTCCACCAAGATGTCGCGCTAAATCTGCGGATATTTAGCTTGATTTTTGGCTTTATGAGTATTAGCTTTATCGGCGAGATTCTTATGCACTCTATTGCTCGGCGCACGAGATCTGCTGGGAAAGGGGACTCTAAAGGTGAGGCAGTGATCGCGCTATTTGCCTTTAGCTTTTATGCTTTGGGGCTTCTTGGCGCGCTTTGTGCAAGCCTTATCCAAGCAGCAATTTCAAGGCAGAAAGAATTTCTAGCCGATGCCACAAGCGTGCAATACACACACAACCCAAATGCAATTCTGCGCGCACTGCAAACAATAGCACAAGAAGAGTCGCCAAAAGAGTCGCAAGAGCACAAGCTGGCAAAAGACACGCAGGGCTTTTTACACAACAAGCTAGCCAAGCCCTGTGCGCATATGTTTTTCTTACAGGGGTTTAAAGGTGCATTTGCCACGCACCCTCCCATACATAAGCGCATAGAGACACTGCAAGCTATGGCTAGAATCTAGTATTGTAAAAGTGCGCTTTGCTTGAGTGGATAGGGGTGTAGGCTTAAGCTCTGAAAGTGGCTTGGCTATTGCTTGCCCAAAACAAGCACAGATTCTATTAGATCATCAATATCGCCATCTAGCACGCCATCAGTATCGCTCGTAGCAAAGTTGCTTCGCAGATCTTTTACCTGCTGGTAAGGGGCTAAGACATAGCTACGGATTTGATGTCCCCAGCCTATCTCACTTTTTTCTGCATTTGCCACGCCCTCACTTTGTTTTAACCGCTCTAGCTCATAGAGTTTGCTCTGCAGCATTTTCATAGCTGTTGCCTTATTTTTATGCTGACTGCGATCGTTTTGACACTGCACGACAAGCCCCGTTGGAAAGTGCGTTATGCGGATAGCAGATTCTGTCTTATTCACATGCTGACCGCCCGCACCACTGGCACGATAGGTATCAATGCGAATATCTTTATCTAAAATCTCTATATCTATGTTTTCACTTAGCTCGGGGCTTACCTGCACGCTAGCAAAGCTTGTATGCCGCTTGGCATTAGCATCAAAGGGCGAGATTCTAACCAGCCTATGCACGCCATTTTCACTTTTAGCATAGCCATAGGCATTCTCACCTTTGATGATAAACGCCACCCCCTTAATACCTGCCTCCTCGCCATCTTGATAATCTAGTAGCTCTACCTTAAAGCCCCGCCGCTCACTCCAACGCAAATACATACGATACAGCATAGAAGCCCAGTCTTGGGACTCCGTCCCACCGGCTCCGGGCTGAATGGTAATAATGGCATTTGATGAGTCGTGCTCCCCACTTAGCATAACTTGAATTTCTACCTTTTGTATATGGCTTTGCAAAGATTCTACGCTCTCAAACAACAGCTCCAAAGTGCTAGAATCCCCATCACTCTGTGCTATCTCAAATAGCTCTTTTGCATCATCTAGCTCGGCTTTCATCTCTGCAAATGTGTGTAAAATCCGCTCACATTTTCGCTTTTCCTTTGTGATTTCCCCTGCTTTTTTTGCGTCATTCCAAAACTCTTGGTGCGATTCTAATGCGTTAATCTCATCTAGTCGCTTTTGTAATAAATCTGGGTTTAGAATCTTTGCGATATTTTGTGCTTTATTGTGCAGGGTTTTTAACAACTCGCCATATTCATAAGAATCCATTTTCTGCCTTTGTTTCAAATCTAGGATTCTAGCACAGAATCCACTTTTACGACTTGAAGCTTACAGCGTAAAGCTCCACGCCACGATAATATTTATCACCATACCTAAAAGTAAAAGCGGCAAGGTGCGTTTGATAATCGCCAAAGGCTCTAGCTTGGCAAATCCAGCTAATGCCAAAATCCCACCAGCAATGGGCGAAGCCGCCCTACCAAGACAAGAAGCTATCTCAAGGGGTAAAACTAAAATGATAGGTTTAATGCCTAGCTTTGGAGCGAGATTTGCCGCGATATTGCCAATAGCACTAAATGCCGCTATCCCACTTCCCATAATGATTGTAATCCCAAAGACAAGAAAGCTTAGCACGATAATGCAAAGCAGCACGGCGATATTCCCCATACTTGCTAGATACCCCACAATGACTTCAAGTCCGCCTAGAGCCTTTATCCCTTCAGCAAACACGCTTGCAGCGATGATGATACTCACCACAGAGACAAAAATCTCCGCCATTGCCTTTAGCACCACGATAATATCTTCACTCACTTTTTTGCCATCTCTATGACGGATAAACTCAATCAAAAAGCATAAGGAAATAGCAATAAAATTCGCACTCACTACATCAAGCTTAATCCCTGCAAAATATGTCCCAAACAGCAACACGATAGGCAGCCACGGCAACAAAATATAAAAAAGCGGGCATTGCGGGTTGGTAATTTCTGCAATCTCCACATTTTCAGCCTCTAATTTTGCCTTATCTCTTTTATCCACATACGCATAATATAGCGGTATCACAAGAGCGATGATAACAACATACGCCACAACACTCCATATTTGGTAATGCAAAAATAATCCCACAACATTATCAGGCTCTCCTACCATTTTTGCCATATTGATTGAGTTGCCATCTTTTGGACCATAATCAAGGGTGATAAGTGAAAGCACAGAAACCGCTGTGATAGGGCGGATCCCAAGGGCGATAAGCACAGGATAAATACTTGCTAACAGCAATAAGATAAGCCCAGCATAGCTTGAGATGACAATCTTTAGCATCATACCCACCACAAAAGTCCCACTTAGGATAAGGTATTTATTTTTGATTTTGCTAAGTGGAGCGTTTGCCACAAAGGCGAGCTTTGAAGAGGCGTTGATATGCTTCATATACGCAGCAAACCCAGCCACAGACATAATGATAAGCCCAACTTCTGAAAGTGTTTTTGCAAAAGTGGCTGATAAGAACTTATATACATCTAAAAACACGCCTTGAGATGGAGTATTTTTAGGTAAAGGCACTGCCACTCCATAGAGAAAAAACGCCCCACACAACACAACTATGCCAGAAAATAGCAAGACAAAAATAGGATTATATGCCTTTAGCACATAATATCCCGTGCCAACTACGACTAAGAGTGTCAAAACTATTGATAACACACTCATTACCACCCCTTTGTTTTATTGTGCCTACCGCCCTTAGAATCTGGCATAAAATTTACAAAAATCCAAACGAACCTTGTTTAGCACTAGTAAGTCTCAAAAATCTTAGCAATCCGCTCATTATTATCCGTTTTGCTTAAAGCTAGCATTAGTAGCACTCGTGCTTTTTGTGGATTTAGGTCATAGCCGCTAATAAACCCAAGCTTAGAATCCGCCTCATTTGCGATGACTAAGCCATTATTTATCCTTGAGCTTTGCACCACTACTAAGCCATTTTGCATAAGCTTTTTTAGCATATCTTTATGATTTTTGTGGATACTTCCCGCCCCACTTCCTGCGATGACAAGCCCTTTTGTGCCGTGATTAAACAACGCTTGGGCTGCCACTTGAGAATTATCATTAGCATAAGAGTAGAGAATATCAACTTTAGGCAAAGAATCTAGCTTATCTATATCAAACTCACTTTGCAGGGTGTGAGGCTTACTTGGCGTAGTGTAGAAAAACGCCTTGCCATCAAGGATATAGCCCATATCGCCGGTATTTGGCGAAGCAAAGGCATTGACATTAAGCGTATGGATTTTGCTCACATATCTTGCACTTTGGATTCTATCATTCATCACCACCATAACGCCTTTGCCTTGGGATTTAGGATTTGCTGCAAGAGAGATAGCATTATAGAGATTTTTAGGACCATCGGCACTTAGAGCACTGCTTGGACGCATAGCCCCCACAAACACAATGGGCTTATCACTCTTTGCTACCAAATGCAAGAAAAATGCACTCTCCTCCATTGTGTCTGTGCCGTGCGTTATCACCACGCCATCAACTTGAGAGCTTTTCAGCAAGGCATTCACGCGTTTAGCAAGTGTAAGCCATATCTCATCGCTCATATCCGCACTATCAATATTAGCAATCTGCTCACTCTCTAAATGTGCGATACTCGCAAGCTCTGGCACGGACTGCAGCAAAGATTCTATACTTAGCACGCCGGCTTGATAGCCTGTTGTCTGCAGTGAAGAATCTACCGCTCCGGCGATTGTCCCACCTGTGGCAAGGATCACAATATTTGGCTTTGTGGTGTTTTTATGCGGTTTTTGTGTGTCTTGCATAGCTTGTGTTGTTTGCTCTGCCATAGTTTGCTCCTGTTGCTCATTTTGCTTGCTTTCTTGAGAATCCGAGCAGCCAGATAGCCCTAGGATACTTGCAAAAACAGCGCAAATAGCGCATTTTTTTATAACCCCACTCATATAATCTCCCTTGAAGTATTGATTAGGCATAAGACCTGGGGCTTATTGTAGGGGATTGGGTAGTATAAGTCAATGGAGATTTTGCGCTCTTTATCCCCACGCTTTAAAAGAGATGTTGATGAATCGCTTTCAAGGAGCTTGTGTAGTGCAATACGCAAGGCGTAGATGTAGTGGCATTAGTGTGTTTGCTGTGTTTAGGGTTTGTAGAATCTATTGCACTATTTGGCAAAACTCCCTAGAATCCTATGGTTATTTTAATCTCAAGGATACGCGATGGATTCTACATTGTCTGTTCAGGCTGGGTTTTTAGCTATTTTGCGCAAAAGTAAGCGCGATTTTCTCTCTCTCCCTATGATTGCGCTAAATATCTTGCCTGTGCTATTTGGGGTAGCGTTGTGGGGCGGGATACTCTATGTGTTTTGCGATGTTTTGATCGCTTATGCTACGGGGCTTTTGCCAGAATCTTTGCAAGCTTATATCAATGACAATGGTATCCTAGGTCGTGTGATCACGATTTCTTTATATGCGCTACTTGGGTTTTGTGTGATTTTGCTAGCTCTTGTGGGAAATGTCTTTGTGAGTATTTTTTACGCACCGCTTGTGGTTGGCTATATCCGCAAGTATCATTATCCTCATATACCAAAGCCTGCAAGTGTGCCTATCCTAGTGACTTTGAAGCAGTTTCTTAAGGCATTTGTCTTGCTGTGTGCGCTTTGTGTCGTGTGTATGCCTTTAGTTTTTATCCCTGTGATTGGCGGGGTGATAATGCTTGTGCCATTTTTTGTGTTTTTTTATCAAACGATGCTTTTTGATGTGGGGCAAGAAGTGCTTGGGAGAGATGATTGCCCTAAGCTCCACAAAGCCAAGCGTAAATACACCATAGCCCTACTAACATATCTACTAGGGCTCATACCTATTCTAAACTTTTTTACACCATTGCTGCAGGTTATTATTCTAAGCCATTATTGCTTCCATACTCTTTTGGGATCTCAGGCAGAGCAGAGCGACCACTCGCCTAGATCATAGAATCCTAATATTTCTATGATCCTTGGGTGATTACTAGATCAATACCGCTCCATAGCGATGACACCGCTACGCACGATTTCTTTGGGCTTGAAGCGCGACATAGCTTTGATGAGACTAGTGATCCTATGAGGCTTTTCAGTGGCTACGATGATGATGTATTTTTCATTAGCATTGGCGATTTTGCCATTATAGGCGTGGGCTAGGGCTTGTATGCTCGCTAGATCTTCTTCTATGCCAATTTTGATTAGCACGCTTTCTTTTTCTAATAAATCGCTATCATCGCTAACCTTTAGCACAGGGATAAGCTTGTGTAGCTGCTTGATGATCTGCTCTAGCACACGCGCCTCACCATCTGTGGCGATTGTGATCCTAGAGAGATCGCTATCTGGTATGGGGGCTACGGTGAGAGATTCGATATTATATCCCCTACCGGCAAAAAGCCCCGATATACGCGCTAAAACACTATGCTCATTGACTACAATCACACTTATGATTTTCCTTGCCATCTCGCTCTCTTTATTTCAAAATCATTTTATCTAAAGGCGCACCGCCGGGCACCATAGGCAGCACGCTTTCATAGCGATCTATCACAACATCAACCAAACACACCTGCTTGCTATCAAGTGCTTTTTGTATCGTGGGGATAAAGTCTTCCTTGCGCTCAATGCGGAATCCTAGCCCGCCAAAGCTCTCTGCTAGTGCGACAAAGTTTGGCTGAAGCGATAAATCTGTATGTGAGAATCTATTTTCATAGAAAAATGTCTGCCATTGTCGCACCATACCAAGATAATTATTGTTAAGAATGACATTGACAACAGGGATTTGACTCTCCACACAAGTGATAAGCTCTTGGATATTCATTAGGATACTGCCATCGCCTGTGATGTTGATGATATGCTTATTTTGGCTAGCAAAATACGCGCCCATAGCCGCCGGGAAGCCAAAGCCCATTGTCCCAAGCCCACCGCTGGTGAGAAACTCTCTAGGCGCACTAAATGGATAAAACTGCGCTGTCCACATTTGATGCTGCCCAACATCTGTGGCGATAATGGCATTGCCGCCTAGTAGCTCACCTAGCTGCTCTATCGCCCATTGTGGCTTTATGGATTCTTGGCTGTCTTGGTAGCCTAGTGGGTGGAGATTTTGATAGTCTTGTAAATGTACTCGCCACTGCTGAAAGCTACTAGAATCCACTTGTGTCGCCATATCAAGCAGCTCTTCACACACAGAGCGTATATCCCCGACAATAGGATAATCTACTTCGATAATCTTGCCAATAGAACTTGGGTCAATGTCAATATGGGCGATTTTGGCATTTTTGGCAAATTCACTTACCTTGCCTGTAACGCGATCATCAAATCTAGCCCCAAAGCATAGGAGCAAATCACACTCGCACATCGCCATATTTGCCGCATAGCTTCCGTGCATACCCACCATACCGAGATTGCACACATCACTAGAATCTAGCACGCCTCTTGCCATTAGCGTCTCTACACTAGGCAAGCCAATTTTCTGGACAAAATCACGCACTAGCTTGCTTGCGTTGCTTGCTATCGCACCCCCACCTATGTAGCCCAAAGGCTTTTTGGAGAGTTTAATGGCTTCGATAAGCTTTTTGATCTGGCGTTGATTGGGCTTATAAGTAGGCTTGTAGGTGCGGAGATTCACCTCGCTTGGATAAATGAAATCACCAAGGCTTGCTGAAATATCTTTGGGGAGATCGATGAGCACAGGACCACATCGCCCGCTCCTAGCGATATAAAACGCCTCTTTTATGATTCTAGGTAAATCTTTGATGTCTTTGACAAGATAATTATGCTTCGTGCAGGGGCGCGAGATCCCAACAGCATCAATTTCTTGAAATGCATCGGTGCCGATTTGTGCCACAGGCACTTGCCCGCTGATAACCACAAGAGGGATAGAATCCATATAGGCTGTGGCTATGCCTGTTACAGCATTGGTAAATCCCGGACCTGAAGTGATGAGTGCTACACCCACATTGCCACTTGCGCGTGCGTAGCCATCTGCAGCGTGTATGGCTGCTTGCTCGTGGCGCGTAAGAATATGCCGAAAATATGTCTGCTTATACAGCTCATCATAAATATTTAAAACAGCACCACCGGGATAGCCAAAGATTATCTCCACACCTTCTAAATGCAATGCTTCAATGAGCATTTGCGAACCATTTAATACACCGCCCATAGCAACCCCTAATCAAAAGTGCCTATACTAAATGCTTAAATAATACTAGTTATTTGGATTGTGCTTCAAAAATTGCCTGCACACCACCATTTTCACCGGTTTTCTCAAAGATAAGTTTTCCTTCTTGGAGTGTAAAACGCACAGAATTATCGGAAAATAATTTAATGAGTGATTCTTCTATCTCCATAGATTTTGGCTCACATAGCATTCTTGTCATACCAGAATTTGCGCTTTGAAACTGATCGCCATTGATTTTATATGATCCAAAAAACGAATTACACCCAGAATAGCCATTAAACTTGTCTTTATCGATTGTTATAGAGATTTTTCTTTCGCTATGTCCCACATCAATGGGATTTCCACCATCGCTTAGAGCCACGATATTCCAAGTATTATAGAGCTTTGCAGACTCATTACCGCAGCCGATAAATGCCATTGCCAAAATACACATACCCAAAGCTTTTTTCATCAAACACCCTTTTTAAATATTTAGTTTTCTGCAGGTTTTTTAGGATAGCAGAATCGATACCCTCTTCTGCGCACTGTCTCTATTGTAGCGATACCAAGAGGCTTATCCATCTTTTGTCTAATTTGGTTGATTGCCACTTCTATCACATTTGGCGTTACTAGCTCTGGCTCTTCCCAAATAGCATCAAGTAGCTGTTCTTTTGAGACAATTTGATCGCGATGGCGAGCTAGGTGGGTCAGCACTTCAAATGGCTTGCCTTTGACTTCAATCTCTTTGCCTTTGTAGGTGATCTTTTCTTCATCTGGGTTGATGACTAGATCATCGATTTCAATCGTGCTAGAACCCCAAAATCTAAGCCTAGCCTCAACGCGAGCAAGCAGCACGAGATTCTCAAAAGGCTTGGCGATAAAATCATCAGCCCCACTTTTAAACGCCAAAATCTCTTGATCGGATTTTGGCTTGTGCGCCAAGACAATAACAGGCACTCTTGGAGATTTTGCTTTCACTTCTGCGATAAGATCTAATCCATTTCCATCAGGCAGCTTGGAGCTGACAAGCACTAAATCATAATTGCGAATATTGACATAATACGAGCCATCTTTTATGCTCTCTGCCATATCTGTTTGATACCCATTATCGTTTAGCTCTTCGCTGACTTTCTTGCTCAAAGCTGCGTCATCATCAACTACTAAAATACGCATATTTCCTTCCTTAAAAAAGCTTATCTGTGATTTTTAGTATGTCTGCAGCATACTAAGAAATGCTGAAGTTGGATTATAGCACAAATTATGCGTTATTTTCAGCTATTTCTTATGATTTTTTTATTGTAGTTAAAGCATTTATAACTATTGGGTAATAATCGCATAGAATCCATAGCATAGGTTCTATGCGTATCTTTTAGCGCGGCTGGATAGAGGTATTATCTGCGCGATTATTTTCTAAAAACTCCCATAACTCTTGCGCGGCTTGTCTATATACTTTGGCAATGCTAGAATCCGGCGCGAAATACACAATAGGCTTGCCATTATCTCCGCCTTCTCGCACGGCAGGATCTAGGGGGATTTTTGCAAGGATTGTGGTATTGTATTTCTGCGCCAAAGGAAGCGTGGTGTCTTTGCCAAAAATATCTTGCTCGCTGCCACAATTTGCACAAATATGGCTACTCATATTTTCTACAATGCCAGCAATTGGAATTGAGAGCTTTTGAAACATATCTAAAGCCCTTGCACCATCATCAAGGCTCACAAGCTGCGGCGTTGTAACCGCCACTCCAGCACCTACTGGCACACTTTGTGCGATTGATAGCTGCGCATCTCCTGTGCCTGGAGGCATATCAAGCACAAGCACATCAAGCTCTTTCCACACCACATCGCTAAACATCTGCGTGATAGCGCGCATAAGCATAGGACCTCTCCATATAAGACTCTCTCCTTCATCAAAAAGCATTCCCATACTCATAAGATCCACGCCAAATGCCTGTAAGGGGATAAGTCTCTTCCCGCTTGGATCAAGCTTTGGCTTTACCCCGTGTAGCCCAAACATACGCGGGATATTTGGTCCATAAATATCTGCATCAAGCAGCCCTACTTTCTTGCCATCCATCGCTAGGGCTATGGCGAGATTTGTCGCCACGCTTGATTTGCCCACTCCGCCTTTGCCAGAGCTTACCATTACAAAATGCCTAACTTGGGGCAAGAGATTTTTCGCTTGTGGGGCGGCTTTCTCTTGGGCGATTTGTGGGGTGTTTATGGTGATAGTCGCTTGGATATTTGCCTTTTGCAAGACATTATCGATCCTATCATAAAGAGCTTTGGCGACATTAGGATCGCTTGAGGGGATAGCTAGGATAATTTCTACACCATTATCAAGCTTGATTTCCTTAAGAAACCCATAGCTTACAATGTCTTTTTCAAAGTTTGGGTAAAGCACTTGTGATAAAAGCTTTGTAATTGTTGTTTGCATATTCTTCCTTTGTGTTGTAAAAGTGGATTCTAGTGCGTTATACGACTAGTGCATTACTGCGCGGTAATATGTAAAATAATTTGCGTTAAATACCGCTTAAAATTGGGGCTAAAGCACCATAGAGATTTCTTTGTGCGTGCTTAGGCTTTGGTAGAGCGCGTTCCTCTCTTCCTCGCTCTCTACTTCAACGCTTAAATGCATAGAGACAAATCGCCCCTTGCTTGAGTGATTTTTCTCATCTAGGGTATAGGGCTTTGTCATAAGCTCGCTGATAATCTGCTCTAAACGCGCTTTATTCTCCCCTATGATTCTAAACTCCCATAAGCAGGGGTAGTGTATCTCTGGCTTTCCTTCTATATGTCGCATTGTGTGGCTCGTGTTGATTGTGTTTGGCTTATGTGGCTTAGGCGTTCATCAAGCCGCCGCTAATGTAATTTACCATATGGAGCTTTTGGACAAGCTGGGAGATAAGCGAGCGCATTTCTCGGCTTAGGTTGTCGTTTTTGATCATCGCATCAAAATCTTTTAGACTGATATTGGGAGATTTAGCACTGAGAAAATCCACCGCCATCATATCATCGCGATTAAGCACGCCATCTGCTTGGAGCTGCTTTGCCATAGATTTGAAGCTATCGACATCGGCAAGTCCATTTTTCACATAGGCTTTGGCACTCATAGCAGCACTTAGCTCTTTAGATGGTGTGAATGTATCTTGGATTCTATGGAGTGAATCATAGGGGTCTTTTTGCGAGTCTTTGTGCAAGCTACCACTATCTGTCTCATCTATACCTTGGATTTTATCAAGCGATTTTACAGGAGCTAGCGCACTAAGCAAGCCTAGCATAGGATCTTTTTCCGTAGTGTTGGTGCTAGATTCTAGCTCCTGTGTGCTTGGCTTTGGCGCGAGAAGCTCGGGCTTTTGGTGGAGATTGGCACGCTGGGCGAAAAGATCTTGCATAGCTTTTGTGTCATTTGATACATTAGTGATACTGCTCATATATATTCCTTGCAACTGGTTTGCCAAAGTGAAAGCAAAATATATGCCAAATCACTAACTCACATAAGATATAGCTTTGCAAAGCGCGAGAGTTTTGGCTACAATCCCAGCTACCACAGCATAGAAGGAGCGCAATGAATATCGCATTTTTTGACTTTGATGGCACGATGGCAAAGGGTGATAGTCTGCTAGCGTTTGTCGCATTTGTGCGGGGCAAAAAAAGGCTATATTGGGGGCTATTTTCACGATGTTTTATACTCATTGGATACGCGCTAGGACTTATTAGCAATACCAAAGCCAAGCAAGCATTGATGCGCTATTTTTTTGCCGGTATGGACTATAAGGAATTTTTGCAAGAGTGCGAGCGGTTTTGCCCAGAGCTTGAGAGTCGCTTAAAGCCTGCTGCTCTAGCGCGCTTGCAATGGCATAAAGATAGGGGCGATAGGGTCGTAATGGTCAGTGCAAGCTTTGAAGAATACCTTGCCCCCTTATGTGCTAGGCTTGGTATGGAGTGTATAGGCACAAGACTTGCGACACAGCTTAAAAAAGTGGATTCTAGGGGGGATTCAGTCTTGGGTAGGCATTCCGCAGATTTTGGGGATTTGGAGGCAGCCGCAGACTCTTGCTCTGCCCCCAAAACAAGCGAAGCGGTGCAAGGCGCAAGCACGCAAGCAGGTTTCTTTAGAAATCCTAGAATCCTTAAAGACGCCAATTGGGGCAGTTTGGAAAAATCCACCGAAAATAAAAAAGTGGATTCTAGCAAGCAAGCCCCTTTTTCTGTCATTGCGAGCCGCGATAGCGGCGTGGCAATCCATAGTCAAAAAGTGGATTCTAGGAATAACGCACAAAATGTAGAAATATCGCAGAACGAAAAAGCAGAAAGCGTGTTTGATAACCAAGCCGCAGGCGGTAGGATTTTTCATCAAAACAAGCGAAGCGGTGTGAGCGTGAGCTCGCAGGTTTCTTTAGAAAAATCCACACAAACCCTAGAATCCACTTTTGTAAGCGGCGAGTTTGCCACGCCAAACTGCTATGGAGAGCAAAAGGCAGTGCGTATCCGCGCGCGCTATGATTTAAGCAACTATGCAGAGATTTATGCCTATGGCGATAGCAAGGGCGATAGAGCTATGCTAGAGCTTGCTACACACGCATTCTATAAGCCATTTTAATGTAGCTAAAAAGTGGATTCTAGGGGGTTTAGGCTTGTTTCATCACCGCTTTGGGATTCTAAGATTGCGCGGCTAGAATTGTGGCTTTTCAAGGCTTACAAGGATAATAAGACTTAAGGTCTATTGACGCAGTAAGCCGCAGAAATCCACAATTCTAGCCGCGCAAGCTGAATCCTTGTCAAAAAGTGGATTCTAGTGTGTGTTAAAGCCTACGCTTTTTTGCTCATCAAAATCCCCCTTTTGCTCGCGTATAATCATTTGGATAAAGTCTTCTTCTTTGAATATCGGCTTTGCTTGTGTGGCGATTTTGTAGGCGGTATTTTTCACCACTAGGGCGATTTGCGCACCGCTTAGATCATAGCTAGCAAGTGTGCTGGCAAGGGCTTTTGCATTGATACCGCGTGCATAAGGCGCGGTTTTGGGCAGGAATTTCTCCCATAAAGCCACGCGCATAGCAAAATCTGGGCGTTTAAACTCGATCTTATAATCAAATCTCCTAGAAAATGCCTTATCAAAGCTCTCCACAAGATTTGTCGTAGCAATCAGCACGCCAGAAAATCGCTCGATCTGCTCTAGGAAGATATTTTGCATTTGATTATGCATTTTCTCTGCGCCGCTATTGCTGTGTATGCGCGTGCTTAGAAATTGATCGGCTTCATCTAGGAGCAGTATGGGCGGATTCTTGCTCTTTTGCGCGATGTCTTTATAGGTGTCAAAAATCTTGCGCACATTTTTTTCCGACTCGCCCACATACATTGAGAGAATCTTGCTGCAATCAAAGTGTAGGATCTGCTTTTTTAACGCCTTGGCTATTGCCTGCGCGCTTAGTGTTTTGCCTGTGCCAGCTGCCCCATAGAAAAGGATCTTTGCCTGCACGCCTTTATGCTTATCGACAATGCCCCATTCTTTCAATCGCGCCACCACACTAGAATCCACTTGCTGCAAGATAGATTCTAGTGTGGCACGCGTAGCACTTGGCAAGATCACTTCATCAAAGCTAGCACTAGGCGTAAGTAGCTCGAAAATATCTTGCTCTAGTAGCTCGGTGGCTAGATTTTGCTTATTGCCCCTGCGCTTTTTGGGGGTGTTAATGAGCTTGCGTAAAAGCTCTTCAGGGATAAAAAATGTCCGCATAATCCCGCCAAAGGGATTAAGCATTTCACCATAATCAAGCAAGCCCTTTTCTACAAGGGTGGATTTCTCATCGAGCAAGGCGCGGTTTTGGATCTTCTCATATTCATTGTGGCTGACAAGATCGATGAGATTATTCATATCGCGGTAGTAGCCATCACCGCCGTAATACTCCTCCTTTAACAAGGCGAAAAATATAATTTCTTCTTTTGTGTTTAGGTGGTGATCTTTTAGCAGCTTGTGCGCTGGGATCTCGCTTTTGCTCCGCTCTAAGCGCGCTTGTATGCGCTCTTCTACCGAGCGGATTTGGCTAGCGATTTTGGCACTTTTTTTATGACGCAAGCTAGCAAGCAGCCCAATGCGTAGAAATTGATCTGTCAAATACTCCAAATGATCTGTGTAGGGCGTGTTTGCCGGGACTTCTTGCTGCACGCTGCCATCTTCTAGCAAGCGCAGAAAGCTTGATGATAGGCTTACTTCAAGTGGCAGCAGCTCAAGCAGTGCCATATCGCGCCCCACTTCCCTATCGCGTAAGAAAGAGAAATCCACCGCATTGATCCAGCCAGAATCTAGCAGAGACTTTATCGCGCCTAAATGCTCTGTCCGCTCGATTTTATTGATATACTCTTGCCTGCCCCAATCTTTGAGATTATCTAGCCTTAGCTTTTTTACATCTGTGGGCTTGCCAAAAATCGCGCCAAGTATGTCAAGCACGCGCTCCTCACTCTCTCCATCAAGGGCTGCTAGCACTAAATAGCGCAGGATCGCTGCTTCTTGCTCGGTGCATTTTAGATACGGATAGATGAGAGTCTTGGTGAAGTCTTTTTGGGAGAGAAAGTCTTTAAGATAGCGCATACAGAGTCCTTAAAAATCAGCGATTATACACAAGCCTAGCTTAAACATCTTAAAAAAATTGTAAGCATATTTAGCTACAATCACGCCCTACACGCGCATTTGCGAGCATATTTCACTAAGGAGCTACACAATGGCATTACAAGTATATTACGATAAAGATTGTGATTTAGGGCTTATTCAGGGCAAAAAGGTAGCTGTTATTGGCTTTGGGAGTCAGGGACACGCACACGCGGAGAACTTACGAGATTCAGGTGTAGAAGTCATCATCGGGCTGTATAAAGGTGGGTCTAGCTGGGCTAAGGCTGAAGCAAAAGGCTTTAGAGTGCTAGAAGTGGGAGCTGCGACAAAAGAAGCTGATGTGATTATGATTCTAATCCCAGATGAATTGCAAGCTGATGTATTCACACAAGATATTAAGCCAAATTTAAGTGAAGATAAAATCATCGCTTTTGGACACGGCTTTAATATCCACTTTGGACAGATTGTAGCCCCAAAGGGTGTGGGCGTGATAATGGTCGCCCCTAAAGCTCCCGGACACACGGTTAGAAGTGAGTTTGTAAAAGGTGGTGGGACCCCAGATTTAATCGCAGTAGAGCAAGACACAAGCAGGGGCGATGCAAAGGCGATTGCATTAAGCTATGCAAGTGCTATTGGTGGTGGTAGAAGTGGCATTATAGAAACAACTTTCAAAGATGAGACAGAGACAGACCTTTTTGGCGAACAAGCCGTGCTTTGCGGTGGGGTAACTAGCCTTGTAAAAGCTGGATTTGAAACTTTGGTAGAAGCGGGATATCCTGAAGAGATGGCGTATTTTGAGTGTTTGCACGAGCTAAAATTGATTGTAGATTTAATCTATGAGGGAGGGCTTGCAAATATGCGATACTCTATCTCAAATACCGCAGAATACGGCGATATGGTGAGTGGTCCAAGAGTGATAAATGCAGAATCTAAAAAAGCTATGAAAGAGATTCTAAAAGATATTCAAGAAGGACGCTTTGCAAAAGATTTTATTTTAGAGCGAAAGGCTGGATATGCTAGAATGAATGCAGAGAGAAAGAATCTAAACGCTCACAGGATTGAAAAAGTCGGTGGCAGACTAAGGGCGATGATGCCCTGGATTGGTGCAAATAAACTTGTGGATAAGGATAAGAACTAGGCATAGCCTTTTAAACTTTGTTTGTCTCTCTTGTGGCTTTGCATTGTGGAATCTCCGCAATGCAGTAGCTCTCATAGCTTTTTTCTACTTTGCTTTTTAGTGCTGTCCGTTGTGGATATTGGTAACTTATTTTGTCTTCTTGATATAAAGCTACAAATAGTAAAGCGTTTTTTTTTTTTTTTTTTTGTTAGAATCCCGCCAAAATTTTAGTAAGGATTCTAATGAAAAAGTATGTGATAGCCCTTTGTATAGGTGTCTTACCGCTTGTGCTAAGTGCTAGTGAGCTGATCCATATCCTTGAAAAATCGTGGAAACTTATCAACCTTGATGAAGCCTACAAGGAAAATCCGGGCATAGATGGCAGTGGCGTGAATCTTGGCGTGATAGATTCTGCCTTTAGCCCAAATCACCCGAGTTTAGCCGGTAAAGATGTGGGGCTAATCAATGGTATTTCTTCTAATGTAAAGGAGTGGCACGGCACTCATGTCGCTGGCATTGCCATTGGTGCGATGCAAGGTGATAGGAATCCGCACGGCATTGCCTATAATGGCAGATATTATGGGCTTGGCAAAAATAATCCAAGCTTAACCTATACGGGCAATTTATATGAAGATGTAAAGAATTGGAATGTCAAAATCATCAATAATAGCTGGGTAGCTAGGTGGTATCCGCTCAATAATCGTTACTATGCAGATTCTGGCTATGCTGTCATTGATAAAAATAGCGGGACAATTAGTGCGGATTATTATTTCAACACGCTTTTAGAGTGGAGGATTAACCAAGAAGAAACTTCCACAGGCAGGAGAACCCCACATGTTACTCTAGACCTTATCCGCCTATCTAAAGAAAAAGATATGCTAAATGTTATGGCAGCTGGGAATGAGGGTAAGATCACCCCTGCTGCCACAGCGGTGGCTCCAAGCTATGATGAAGCCGTGCGTGCGTGGCTTGTGGTAGGGGCTTTAGACGCACGGGGGATAACCATTGATGAGAAAACAAAGCATATTACTATTATGAGTGGTAAATGTAGTGGTAACGCTAATGCAGAGTGCAATGGTGCGGCAAGTTATAGCAATGCCTTTAAAGGCGCAGCACTCTATGCGATTACGGCTCCGGGTAGCAATATAGATTCTGCGAATGCGAATTTTTCTAGTGCAGGGGGAAACAATACGGCTGCTTGCGATGGGGATAACAAGGAAGAGTTTTGTGCGATGAGTGGGACATCGCAAGCTACGCCTATGGTAAGCGGGGCGGCAATGCTCGTGCAGCAGAAATTTGGCTTTTTAGGTGGGGCACAGCTTGCTGATGTGCTGCTTACTACGGCGAACAATAACTACACTGCACCAAAAATTACTATTAAAGCTATGCCAACATCAAGTGGTAAATACACTTCCTTTAATATCATTTATATTGATAATGAACCACCTATGAAAAATGGCAAAATAGATAGAGATAAAGTAAGGCAGGATTTGAAAGGGCTAGGCTATACAGATAGCGAGATTGACAAAATGTTCAATAATCTTAGCAAGACAGATCAAGCCCGCGATGATGCCGAAGCAATTATCAAGCTTAGCAAAGAAGAAGTCTTTGGGCAGGGGATCTTAGATGTGCAAAAAGCTTTAAAAGGCTTAGCACGACTTGATGTCAATCGTATGGGTAAAAATAGCGTAGAGCATTTTGAGGGAGAGAATCAAGCCTTTTATACCATTGATACAAAGGGGCTAAGCGGTGAGTTTAGCAACGATATAGATCAGCGATTATGGGAAGATAAATGGCACACAGAGGGTGCGTGGAACTCGCCTAAAGAAGAGCTAAAAGACATCAAAAAAGCAGGGCTTATCAAAGTAGGAGCTGGGAAGCTAACCTTAAGCGGGACAAACACCTATGAAGGTGCGACACGCGTCCTGCAAGGTGTGCTAGAGCTAAGTAAAAGCGGCAAGCTAGTAAAGAGCAATGCCTATGCGGAAAACGCTGGAGTCTTGCTCCTAAGTGGCGGTGTGATAGAGAAAAACGCCTATGCCAAAGACTCTGGGATCGTGCATATTGAAAATAGCGCAACAATTAAAGGCACGACCTATGCGGAAAATGGCGGAGTAATCCAGCTAGGCTCTGTGATAAATGGCACAAACACAAGCGGCGCGACACTTGCTACTTCTGGTGTCAAGCTCACAAATGGTGGAGTCTTAGCTGGCTCTGGCAGCATAGCCACAGGAAGTGAGATACAAGCAAGCACAAGCAAGGTGGAGAATCTAGGCGGTGTTGTGATGGCAGGATTTGGAGCTGCGCCTATCACAAGCCTTTCACAAAACACCCTTACAATCAATGGCTCTTATACGCAGGATTCTAATGCAAAGCTGCAAATCGCCTTTAGCGGCAATCTCAACTCTAAGCTAGAAGCAAATAGCTACGACATACAAGGCGGCACACTAGAATTTGTCCCCATATATAGCGGCGAGGGTAGCTTGCTCACCGCTGGGAAAACAATACAGCTAGATCTAGGCTCACTCAAAAATCATACTGATAAATTTGACACTATTTTGCCAAAGAGCAATAATGTCCTAGATTTTACTTATGATCACGCCAAGCAAACCCTAAGCACCACATTGAGAGCTGATGCGTTTAAGCCAAGTGGGGATTCTACGATGGGCGAGACATTGAAAGATATTTTCCAAGACCCTAGCCTATCAAAAGACTACCAAGACTACTTTGGCGCGATCACAAACGCTGCTAGCCCATTGTATCAAGCAAGCCTTGATAGCCTTGCAGAAAACGCCCCGCTCCAAGCTATGCAAGACACACTTACACTTCAAGAAAGTCTCTCTATCAATAGCCTTGCGTTTTTGGCGGACTCTACGATTGCAAGCCCTATGCCACTAGCCTACCGCAAGCTCCCAAGACTTGCAGCTGTGGCTGGCACAAATATGCTGCAGACAAAGCTGCTTGCAGACATTGCTAGTAGCTTTGGGGCTAAGAAAAATGAAGTGTCCTTTAGCACCAACTACACGCATTTTGCCCATAGCTCCTACCGCTCTAATGCTGTCTCCACCACTCTCCAAGCAAAGCGCACAATGAGCGATAGTCTCATAATCGGCGGCTTTTTAGACTTCACAACCAATCAAGCCAAGCACACCTACACGCAAGCTAGCGCGAATGCCTTTTCTCTAGGTGGTAGCGCGATATGGGATTTGAAGCATATAAGCGTGATAAGCGCGCTTAGTGCTGGGCTTGGGGCAAACTCCACTACGCGATCTATCATCGCTTCTCCACAAAGCTTGCAAAGCTCCTTTATGCAGTATCTGCTAAATGCGCAAGTTGGGATCGCTAGGGATTTTGCTATCAAATCAGTGGTATTTAAGCCTATGGCACTGCTCAACTACTCTCTAGTCGCGCAAGGCAGCTACGCCGAGCAGGGCGGTATCTTTGCCAAATCGTATGCGAGCGCGACTTACAATACACTAGGCTCTAGTCTAGGCTTGCATATCGGCTATGCTAAGTCGCTAGAGTCTATCAGCTTTAGTGTCAATGGATTTGGATTCTACACCTTGCGGCTTTTGACAAACTTGCAGAGTCAAAGCTCTTTTAGCGATTTTTCGCATTTGTGGTTTAGCCAAAATCATCAGCTAAGTATGCATGGATTTTATGGCGGACTTAATGCGCAGATAAACTATAAGCGATATTTCGCGCGGCTTGGGCTAGCTTCACAAGTAGGCGCAGACTACTACTCTATCAATGCCAATGCAAGCGTGGGACTATATTTCTAGCTTGCACAGGCTTGTGGTGCTAGATAAGGCTAGATCCTTGCAAGTAGAGTGCAAATAGCTCTCTAGGATATGGGTGTGAAAGGATATAAGCGATACTTTGTGCGCGCTTGCGTGAGAAATCTTCATAATACTTAGCATACTTATCTAAAATCCCTTGCAAATCTTGCTCTAAATCATCAAACACAAAGCCCCCAAATCTCTGTGCTGTGGTGTTTAGCTCGGGGCGGTTTGCCACGAGAGCTGGCGTGCTAGAGAGCATAGACTCTACAATGGTAAGCCCAAAGGTCTCATTGAGTAGGCTTGGTGAGATAGAGAGCTTGGCTTTAGCTAGGATTTGCTTTAGCTCTTGTGGGGGTAGGGCAGGGGCAAATTGAAAGGAAGAGTTGAGATAGTGGGCAAGCGCGTAAAGCTTCAGTAAAGCTAGCTCAATGGTTATTATGCCCCCCCCCCCCATAGAAATAGAGATTTATAAGCTTTTTGGCATAGCTGTGGAGATCTTGCATAATCTCTTCGCGCTTTTGTAGCAAGGTGGCAAACTCGCTCTCATAAGAGTCTAGGGTGTTTATGATACACACTTCTAGGCTTTGGATATTGCTATCTTGTAGGGCTTGGCGCGGATCAAAGCCAAAGCTCTTGCCATAAAAATTTTCAATAGTTTCTTGCATAGCCCCTAGATCGCTTACTATGGGGATCGCGCCGGCTAAAATGGATTCTATGATTGTAAGCCCAAAGGTCTCATACCACAAGCTTGGCAGGATTGTGAGCTTTGCCTTAGCTAGAATCTCTGCTAGCTCTTTGGGTGAGCGTGCTGGCAAGAAGGTGTAAGGAAGCTTTGCTTGCTTACTTACATTTGCTTCGGTGCTAGAATCCACTTTTGCTACTGCCTGCGGTTTGCTTAAATTTTGAGCATTTTGCTTAGAATCCGCTTGTGCGGATATGGATTGCCACGAAAATCCTTGCGGATTTTCTCGCAATGACAGAAAGGGGGCTTCACTCCTAGAATCCACTTTTTTACTAGCGGCATTTTTTCCGTCATTGCGAGCAAGCGCGCTAGCGTTTGCGTGGCAATCCATAGTCTCAAAAGTAGAATCCACTTTTTCACTCATCGCGTTTTTATCATCATTGCAAGCGTTATGTTCTGCGTGGCGATCCGCCCTAGAATCCAACTCGCTGTCATTGCGAGCCGACTTGTCGGCGTGGCAATCCATAGATTTTGCGTTAGCAAAAAGGGCATTCCTAGAATCCACTTTTTCAAAAGTGGATTCTAGGCTTTGGATCGCCACGCCGTGCTGCTGCAAGTCTCGCGATGACGGGAAAAGGGCTTCATCGGCTCGCGATGACAATTCTCGTCTGGCTTGTTTCTCTTCAAAGATTCTAGGAATTGCGGTGTTGCTAGTGGGGCTTTTAGCAAAATTTAGGGTAGAGCAAGACTTGCGGTCTGCGGTTGCCCTAAATTTTGCTAAATCGTCGCTATGGATACCCAAGACCGAATCTACTTTTGAAAAAGTGGATTCTAGGATTTTGGTATTTGGGCTTGCTTGGGGTATTAGCTTTCTAGCTAGCTCTATACATTTTGGCTTATCATCGCCATCGCCTATGATAAGCAGCTTATAGTGGGAGAAGCGCGGGATCTTGATGAGATTGGCAAAGGCGCGGAGTAGCAAGGGGACATTTTTCTCCGGGGCTAGCCTGCCAAAAAACACGAGCAAATCGCGTTTATCTGCTAGGGAGATGTGCGGGTTGTAGAATTTGGTCTCTATGGGGTTTGTCAGGGTGATTAGCTTAGAGCTATCCCAGCCATCTTGGATATGCTTTTGCCGCTGGAACTCCCCCACGCAAATGATTGTGTCAAAAAGCTCTTTTTCTTGCAGCAATGCTCCTTGATAAAAGGGCGAGCGCAGTGCCTTTAAAATCGAGTATATCCGCCCTCTTCTATCGCAGTTTTTATAGGCTATGCGCAAGCCCTTGCTATGCCCTATACATTGCTCGCAAATTTGCCCCTTGGCATAGTTGTATAGCCCGCCATTTGCGCAAGGTCCAAAGCCGTGCTGTGTGTAGATAAGCTTTGCGTTTGGGTGCTTTGCCTTGTAGGCTCTAAGGGCAAAAAGCACGCTAGGGCTTAGGCGGGAAAGGTAGTTTTGCGTGTGGATAATATCTGGCTTGATCGTAAAAAGAAAGGCTTTAAGCCGCTTGTAATTTGCGAGATTAAAGACATATTTATATGCCCCGCGCCACTTAGGATAGAGCTGCCAATCATCAAGGCGCAAAAATCGCGCACTCTCTATGCCACAAGGCGGCAGCCTATCACAGCTTGCGACATAGATGTCAAACTGCTTGGATTCTAGGGTGGCTTCTATGGTGTTGCGAAACACACTTTCTGCGCCGCCTTTGAAGGTGTCGGAGGCTAGGTGCAAGACTTTAGGCAGCGACATAAGCTACCTTTAAAAGTGGTTCAGCTTTTTTGGAGGATTGGGCTTTACTAAAGAAACCTGCTTGCGTGCCCCCGCCTTGCACCACGCCGCTTTGGGATTCTAAGATTGTGTGGCTAGAATCGTGGCTTTGCAAGCCGCGCAAGGAGATAAGACTTGGAGGTCTATCGACACAGCGCGGCGCAGCAATCCGCGATTCTAGCCCACAAGCTGAATCCTTTTTAGAAAAAGTGGATTCTAGGCTAAAATCTACAAAAACATAGATCCTATAGCCTAGCTCTGCCCCCCCTAAGAGATTTTCTAAAATGCTAGTAATTTGCTTAGAGCTTGTGCCATTTCCATAAGGATTTTTCTTAGAAGCCATTGCTGCATAGAGGGCTTGATTGTGCAAAAGCTCATATACAGCTTCAAAGATCGCGCTAGGATCTGTGCCCACAAGCTTTAGCGTGCCGGCTTCTAGCCCCTCTACGCGCTCTGTGGATTCTCTTAGCACAAGCACGGGCTTATGCAGGGCTGGGGCTTCTTCTTGGATACCGCCGCTATCAGTTAGGATAATATCTGCTCTATGCAAGAGATTGTGGAAAGCAATCACATCAAGCGGTGGGACAATACGCAGTCGCTCTTGGGATTTAAGGTGCTTTTGCGCGCTGGCTTGTATGGCTGGGTTGGGGTGGATTGGGTAGATTATTTTAAGATTGGGGATAGATTCTAGCAGGGCGTTGATCGCGCTAAAAATCCGCGCTAAATTCTTGCCTAGATTCTCCCTCCTATGGGCTGTGAGTAAAAGGCATTTATCAGTCCCTAGCCACTCTAGTAGTGGGTGGGTAAAGTCGCTTGCTATGGTGGTTTGCAGGGCATCTATGGCGGTGTTGCCCACGACAAAAATGCTTGATTGTGCAACGCGCTCATTAAGTAAGTGGGCTTTGGTGGTGTTTGTGGGGGTGAAGTGATAGGTGGCAATAAGTGCTATGGCTTGGCGATTAAACTCCTCTGGGAAAGGCGAGTGGATATTATGCGTGCGCAATCCTGCTTCAATATGGGCTATGGGGATATGCTGGTAGAATCCACATAGCGCGCTTATATATGCCGTAGTCGTATCGCCGTGGATACAGAGGAGATCTGGCTCTAGGGTCTTTAGCAGTGGGGAGAGATGATACAGGAGCTTATAGCTTATGGATTCTAGGCTTTGGTGTGGGGCGTGGATATGGAGATTGTAGCTAGGCGTGATCGCAAAGGCTTGCAAAATGGGAGAGAGCATAGAGTCTGTATGCTGCCCGCTTGTGATAGTGCAGATCGCAAAATGCTCGCTAGATTCTAGCTGCTTGATGAGCGGGGCTAGCTTGATGGCTTCAGGGCGTGTGCCAAAGATGACAGCGATTAGGGATTTGCGCAGATTGGGGAAGAATCGCGCATAAATCTCCCAGAGTCGCTGCTCCATAATCCCCCAAGCAAACTGCTCTTTATAGAGAGCTTGCCGCTTTGCTTGTAGCTGGGGAGAGTTGCTAGCAGCAAGGGAGATGAATGCTTGCTTGAGATTGTGCAGGCTAAAGTCAATCACCGCGCCAATGCCCATAGCCTCTACAATCTCGCTCATTCCCGTGCCTTTTACCATTACCACAGGCTTGCCTAGCAGGAGAGATTCGTAGAATTTATTGGGCGCGGCGTAGAGGTGATTAGGCACGCTTGGGTCATAAAGAGCGGTGATAATATCGCAAGCAGATTCTAGGGCTAGGGTATCTTCATAGCAGATCTTGCCATAGAAGCTGATATTATCCGCACGCGCGGCATAGCTCTCTACTACATCTTGCAAAATCCCAAAGCCAGCGATATGCAGCTCAAGTCGTGGATCTGCTGCTATAAGCTCTAGTAGCTCAAGTAAGTAGCGATTGTGGCATAGCACGCCGACATAGGCGATTTTCACACGCTTGGCTTTAGAATCTAGCAGAGCAAAGGGCTTAATATATGCGGGCTTTTCTGGGGCATTGTGGATAATGCTTAGGGATCTGGGCTTGCTTGGGGCGATTTGCTCTAGGCGAGATTGCGCACAGATGATGCACTCATCGCTATGATTGATGACAAAGGTCTCTATGGACTTTATAAGTGGCTTTAGGATTCTAGGGACATTAAAGGTATCGACATAGTAGTCAAAAATATCATAGATCAAGGGCTTTTTGCACAGCTTTGCTATACACAATGCCGGTAATGCCGTGTCTAAATCGCACGCGTGGATGGCATCGATTGTCTTGCGATTTGCCCAGAGATAGGCAAGGACTTTGACTTGGAAGAGTAGCAGGGGCAGGAGATTGCGTAGCCCGACACCATAGCTAGCCTTAATGCCTAGTCTATCGATGAGTATATGAGAGGTTTGTGGTGTGAGTGTGGCGCGTGAGTTTTGCGCACTATTTCTATCCCACGCAAGCACGCGGACTTTAGCACGCTGCTTGGCTAGGCTTGTGGCGATTTTTTGCACGCGTGAGTCTGGGTCGCAAGGATTTGAGCGAATGATTAGGATATGCGCTTTGGTAAATGCGTTGGATTCTAGTGGGGTTTGCATTATGCTGCCACCATTTCCCTAGGATCCTGCGCGGAGTTGTTTAAAATTTGGACTTCACTCCTAGAATCCACTTTTTTACATATTGTGTTTTTGCTGTCATTGCGAGACACTGCGCTAGCAGTGGCGTGGCAATCCACTTGCACACTAGAATCTAGCTTGTTAGATTCTAGCTCGGTTTGGTTGTTTTCTTTTTCCAAGATTCTAAGATTTGCGGTGGGGCTGTGGGAGCTTTGCGCGTTATGGTAAAGGTTAGCGAACTTGGTGTTCGTGCCTTTGCCATAACGCGCAACACTGCCACATTGCTCACCCGAAGCTGAATCCCCATTAGAAAAAGTGGATTCTAGGCTTAGAGCTTGATATACCCTAGCGAAAAGATACAAGCAAGCAAGCGCACAAAGGTCTGCCACTTGCGATGATAGCGTAGAGACTTGAGACAAGCCATAAGATATGCCGCCCCCCCCCAACTACCATTTATCAGCCCATCATAGCGGTGCTCTAGCACTTGCACGCTTGTAAGGATAGCAATCGCACGCTTTTGCGCGATACTAAAGCTTGCATTAGCACGCAGGCAATCAACTTGCGAGAGCTTACGAAGCTCATCAATCACGCGCCCTATATCAGCGATCTTTTTGTCGCGCGTTTTTGCATCGATTTTGCGCGTGATTGAGGAGCTAGAGTCGCAATAGACATAGAGCTTATCGGGTATGCCGATACTTTTTGTAGCTAGTGCGGTTAGCCAGAAGCTTTTAAGCACATCTTCTGCCATTGTTAGGCGGACATCTTCGCCCATATGTGCCACGAGCTGCGCGATCGCGCCTCGTATGTGCGAAGCTTTATAAAGCTTCGCACATATGTGCCACGGAGGTGTGGCACAATGGGCGAAGACTTCAAAAAGCACTTCATCTCCGAAAAGTGGCTTGCATAGCACAGGGGGACTTACGCGCTTAAGCGTTGGCGGCTCAAAACGCATACCAAAAAACACAATATCCGGACTTGTATCAGGCTCTTGCGCGCTTTGCTTAGATTTGCTTAGATTTGTGGGGTGGGGGTTGGCTGGGCTTTGGGCTTGTGTGGATTCTAGCGTGGCGTTGTAAGAGATCTCGCAGGCATTGCTTGTGAGATAGTCATCAGCGTCTAAAAAGGCTATATACTCCCCCTTTGCTGCTTTGATCCCTTTAATGCGCGTAGCAAATGTGCCGAGATTTTTGGCATTATGGATAATGTGGATTCTAGGGTCTTTGTGAGCATAATCTTGTGCTATGTGTATAGAGCTATCACTCCCGCAATCATCTATAACTAAAATCTCAATATCACGCAAGCTTTGGTGTATGCAAGACTCAAGGCAGCGAGCAATGTAGGATTCTACATTATACACAGGGATAATGATAGAGACTTTAGGCGGCATAGCGCGGCTGCCTGTGTGGTTTATGTGCTGCCCCCCCCCAATGGCATTTTTACACGCCTTTTCATTGACTAGGAGTGTGAGCTTAGGGATCGGTGTGGATTCTGCGAGATTGTGCAATAGGCGGTAGAGTCTCTTGCACGCGTGTAGCTCTATGTAGTCATCGCTATCTAGAGGCAAGATATATTTGCCCCTTGCTACTCTCTCTCCTGCTATGCGTGTGCTAAAGAGTCCTAGATTGGTCGCATTATGCACGATGTGGATTCTAGGGTCTTTGTGGGCGTAGTCTTGTGCTATGTGTATAGAGCTATCGCTGCCACAATCATCTATGATAATAATCTCAATATCGCTAAAAGTTTGATTGATACAAGAATCCAAACACCGCGCAATAGTGGATTCTACATTATAGACAGGGATAATGATAGAAACTAGGGGAGACAACATATATCCTTAAGCTAGAGTGTGCGTATCATAGCTAGGCTTTGGTTAAAGCTTGCTTTATGTGCTTGATTGGTCTTATGGATTTGTGTGGGGTGTATGAGTGTGAGTGGGGCGGAGCCGCAGAGTCGGGGCTGTTTGGCATTGATTGTGCATTATATATGATGGATTTATACTATGTAGATAATAATTCTTTATAGATGTATAGTAAATAAAGTTTAGTCATATAGACTAATAAATATTTATGGTAAATGGATAAATACTTGACTTATTTACATAATATTTCTACACTTTCGGCACTTAAAATTTTTAAGTGCTAATTTTTAGAACAAGGAGCAGGTAATGAAATTCAAACCACTAGGCGAACGGATTCTGGTTGAACGACTTGAAGAAGAAAGCAAGACAACTTCAGGGATCATTATCCCAGATAGCGCGAAAGAAAAGCCGCTTATGGGCAAGGTGATTGCCATAAGCAAGCAAGTCGCCGATGAAAAGTCTGTGAAAGAGGGCGAAGTAGTTGTATTTGGGAAATATTCTGGTAGTGAGATCAAGCTTGATAAAGCAGAATATATCGTGCTTGAGATCAAAGATGTGCTTGGCGTTTTGTCCAAGTAGTCAATACAAACTAACACAAGGAGCAAACAATGGCAAAAGAAATCAAATTTAGCGATAGCGCGAGAAACAAACTCTATGAGGGAGTGAAGCAACTGCACGATGCAGTGAAAGTTACAATGGGACCACGAGGGCGCAATGTCCTTATCCAAAAGAGCTATGGCGCGCCTACAATCACCAAAGATGGCGTATCTGTGGCAAAGGAAGTCGAGCTTGCAGACCCTATCGCAAATATGGGCGCGCAGCTTGTCAAAGAAGTGGCGAGCAAGACAGCAGATGCTGCGGGTGATGGCACGACTACTGCAACTGTGCTAGCCCATAGTATCTATAAAGAGGGCTTGAGAAATATCACTGCTGGGGCAAACCCTGTGGAAGTTAAGCGCGGTATGGATAAGGCTGCTGAAGCGATCATAGAAGAGCTTAAAAAGGCTAGCAAAAAAGTCGGTGGCAAGGGTGAGATCGCCCAAGTAGCGACAATCTCTGCAAACTCCGATGAGAAAATCGGCAACCTAATCGCAGAAGCTATGGAAAAAGTCGGCAAAGATGGCGTGATCACCGTGGAAGAAGCTAAAGGGATCAATGATGAGCTAAGTGTGGTAGAGGGTATGCAGTTTGACCGCGGCTACTTAAGCCCATATTTTGTAACCAACGCGGATAAGATGAATATCCAGCTAGAGAACGCGTATTTGCTACTTACAGATAAGAAAATCTCATCGATGAAAGATATTCTTCCGCTGCTTGAAGCGACTATGAAAGGCGGCAAGCCGCTGCTTATCATCGCAGAAGATATTGAGGGAGAGGCTCTTACGACTTTGGTCGTCAATAAATTGCGTGGTGTGCTAAATGTCGCAGCGGTGAAGGCTCCGGGCTTTGGCGATAGGAGAAAAGAAATGCTAAAAGACATCGCAATCCTTACAGGTGGCGAAGTCATCAGCGATGAAGTGGGACTCACGCTAGAGAACGCAGAGATCGCACACCTTGGGCAAGCTGCTCGAATCGTCATCGATAAAGACAACACAACCATAGTCGATGGCAAGGGCAAGAGTGCTGATGTCAAAGCCAGAGTGGCGCAAATCCGCACACA